>JADJSY010000013.1:0-125000 GCA_016711435.1 Lewinellaceae bacterium | reverse complement strand
TGTTTATGGGTTGATGGTTTATAAGTTGAGGGTTTATGGGTTGAGGGTTGAGGGCGCCGCAAAATTAGTTGATAATGCGAATCATGGGTTAAAAAGACTGCGGAGCAGTCAAAACTATGTGGACTTTGAGGGGTAAACACGCGTAGAGCAATAAACACATAGGCACATAGAACACATAGCGTAGCGTACTCTAAGGAGCTTTGTGTTCTTGGGTGTGCCAATGTGTTCATTTCCGTGCTTCAAGGCACATAGGTGCCACTCTTTTTAGCTTTGGTGGCGTAATAAACCTTTATTCACCCTTAATCAACTGTTATCAACCCACTGAAACCTTTACACTCATAAATGATAAACTGACTTGTCCCCATGCTATTTTTGCCCCATGCAAACATCCTTTTCAACAGATATTGCTCATTTACAGGCCACTACGCGGCAGTTTTTCCCCCTGGCAGCACCGGAATGGGAAGATTTTTCGGAGATATGGCAACCCTTTGAGGCCAAACGCAAGGTGATCCTGACCTCGGAAGGAGAAGTGGAAAAGTACATTTATTTTGTGCTGGAAGGCGTACAGCGTGCCTATGCCGTGGGAGAAGACGGGCGCGAAGCCACCCTGGTTTTTACGTATCCCTATTCTTTTTCGGGGGTTGCGGATTCGCTGCTGCTCCAGCAGGCTTCGCGCTACTACTTTGAAACCCTCACACCCGGCAGGTTTCTGCGCAGTACGTTTCGCCAACTCGACGAATTGATGTTGAAGCACCACGGCATAGAACGGATGATCCGGCTGGCGCTCAGTCACACCTTAGCCGGCGTACTACAGCGGCAAATCGAACTGCAATCGTTCAGCGCCGAGCAGCGGTTCCGTACCTTGCTGACCCGCAGTCCACACATTCTGCAACTGGTGCCGCACAAGTATTTAGCCAATTACCTCGGCATGGATCCGACCAATTTCAGTAAATTGTTGGGGTCGGTGCGGGTTTGACTTTTCGCAACAACCACCCCGGCCGCATCCGCCACGGGTTTCGCCACGATTCGGCTACTTCCAGAAATACCTCATCCTGTTCCGAATGCGCGCGTACCAGGGCTTGGCGCCAGACAAACTCCGGCAGCAGGTAATAGTTGCCGCCCAGGCTTTTGATATGCCCTGCATGCTCTTTTCCCGAAAAATATTGCAGGGTAGGCTGGTGTACGCCCGCCGCGATGCGCCACAGCCGGAAGGAGTCTATTTCGTATTCCGGCAGCCAGGGCATGGCATCTATGCCTGTAGTAAACGTAAAATATTCCGCCAGCGCATTGTGGGCAATCACCAATTCGGGCGCGGGTTGCCCCTCAAAATATACCTGCGTTCGTTCCGTCATTTTTTGAAATTGTGCGTAATCGGGATCATGCAAGGCCGGCTGGTAACTTTTCCAGGAGAAAAAAGCCGCCACAAACAACGCCGCACAACACAACCAAATTCCTGCCGCTCTAACTGAAATTTTCCATCCTGAAAACGCCGGCTTCACTGTCGACTTCAGACTTCGGACTTCGCACTGCTGACTTCGCACTTGCTAAGGACTTCGGGTTTGCCAGCGGCATTAGCAATACAAATACCATCCAGAAACGCCAGGCAATACCCGTGGTCGACCATTCCAGAAACGGAAAAATCAGCAGGGCGCATACCATCAATAAGGGCAGCCGTTCGCGGTCATGCCGCCGGAGTGCCTGAAAAAGCGCCCACAAAAAAAGAACAGTAATCGCTATTATTTCAAACAGCCACCATACTGAAATGCGCTGAAAACCAAAGGTTTGTACAAATGACCGGGGTGCAAACTGCGGCGCGGCGCTGATAACACCCTGCAAACGCCCGCTATCCGCCATATTGGCCAGTCCGGGGAAAAATTGCCCCGCCAACAGAAATAAACCCACAGCGATAGCGCCGTAAAACATTATTTTTTTGAGTGTTCCCGTGCTGAACGCGGGTCGTTCTGAATCAGGTACAACACGTTTACTAAACTTAAAAAGTTTAGTAAACGTTGCCCACTGGAATTGAAACAACAGGTGTAAAACAAGGTACACCACCGCCAGTCCAAAAGTCATGCGATGGCCGAAATAATTGATTATCAAGCAGAATGCGGGCAACAACCAGCCGTATCGCCCAGCCACCGGGCGCTGTAAACTGTTGACAAACAACCCCAAAAAAATCAGTCCCAGCAGGTTTTTGGGGTACTGGGCGGCGAAATAAGTGAGGTGGGGCGAAAAAAGGGCGATCAATGCCGGTAGCACAGCCTTCAGGCTGTCGGGAAAAAAGGCATTGATGCCTTTTTCATTGGTAACAAGCGCCCGCAAGGGCGCTGAACCCGACGCCCTGAAGGCCGTGCTACCATACACGACCGCTACCCAGAGTCCGCACAAGACCGCCACGCCGGTTTTTATACCGCGCACATAATCGCCTGTCAGCCAGTAAAATAAACGCAAATAAGGGTAAATCAGCGATGCCTCGGGCGAGTGCATTTGCCCGGTTTCTTCCAGCGATATCAATTGCACCAGGTAAAAATAACTGTCCCAGCCATTGGCATAGGGCGTCTGATCCAAAGCCCAAAAACGCAGCAGGGCGGATAGCGCGGCTAGTGACAGGCCGATAAGCGGGAAAAGGGATTTGTGGTTGAGATGCATGGCTACTCTTTGTTGATTTGTTGAGGGTTGAGATTGTTGAGGTGGTAACTCAGGCTTGAGTTATTTTCTCCACCTCAACCTCTCAACGATCTCAACAAACTCATCAAACCTTTCACTTCACCCTAAATCCCCCGATCATCTTCGTTCCCGTGATCGCTTCAGCCGTAATAACCACTTCGTCTTTAAAAATGCGCGTCGCCTCTTCGCGGGTATTGCCTTCATAGTAAGCGGCCAGGTTGTACTGGCTGAACCATTTACCAAAAACCGTTATGGTAGCGCTTCGCGCATCGCTTTTGTCCAATTTCCAGTTGCCATCGGCCAGTATCTGGTCGCCGCTGTCCTCGACCACTTCGTACATCACAAAAGTGCCGTCGGAGCGCAGGATAATGGATTTGTTGGTGGTTTCAAAATCCGCCGTCTGGTTGCTGATCCGCCGGTCGAGTATCGCCTGGAGCGGCGACGCGGCGGAAGCGGTTTTAATGGCAGTACTGGTTCGTTCCGTAAAATCGGTTTTTCAGGGCAAGGGGCGTTGTGCCGTCGAAAACTAATATTTCACTGATTGCCAGGTCTTTGTATCGTTTTCCGGGATAGATGCTTTTGACATTCAGTTCAAAAGCCTTGCCCTGGGCGGCGGTGCTGAGTTCGATCTTTTGCCCCGCTTTGGTATCGCGCAGGGTATAGGTATGCGCGGGGCCGCCTACCGGGCCGAAACTGAAATCACGGACGCGGGCGTTGGCCGAGAAATGTTCGTCTGAGCGCTGGTAACCATTCCATACCTGGATCGTCGTGAGCCGCACCTCGCTGTCGAATTCAAATCGCAGCATTTCATTTTCGCCCGAAGTGGCGTTGTTGCCTTCCACCCAGGCGAATTCCTTGCGGCCGTCAAAAAGATTGGCGGCATTGAAAGCCGATTCGGGCTGGAGGGTAGTGCTTGCAGAAATGCCGCCTTTCTGTTGTTGAGGGGCCACCAGACGTACTTCTTCGTTTTTATCATTCCACAGTTTGATACCGCGCACACGGATGGAAGCGTTGGCCGGAAACGTGCGGATCACGGTTTTCATGTCGTTTTCCACTACATCAAAGGCGTTTTCTTTTCCGGTCGTGTTGAAACGCAGGTAAAGCGATTTAACGGGTTGGTTGCCCAGCGAAACCTTACTGCCGGGCAGTGCGGGGTCGTTGGACTTTCCATTTACATAAACCTGCATAGCGGCTTTGGCGGGATCGAAACTACCTTCGACTCCCTCGACTTGCAAGGCTGAAAGCGGCACGGCATTTTGAAAATACAACATGATGCCTTCATCGGGGCCGGCGCCGGGCCTGGTTTCCCAGTAATTGTCGCTGCTGTCGTCGAACAGAGCCGTAATATCATTGCCAGGCCGGGAGGAAGTAGCGTAACAACCTTCGAGGTAGACGACGGGACGCAGGTCGGTGGGTGCGACAGGAGTAGCCGGAGACGTCTGTCCGTCGGGTTTCGGCTTGTTGTTACAGGCCGCAAGCAAGAGCAACAGGCAAAAGAAAAAGTGGTTTTGTTTCATTTGAAAAATATTGTTTTGCAAATGTACTGCACGGGGGCAATTGGCACAGCCGCACATAATTCCTTCATTTTCAAGCCCCGAACTTTGTCATTCAAGTGGCAAAATACAGGGACGGGGCTAAAAATGTTAAGGAAATTGCTTGGTCGAATACAAAATACGCTACTTTTGGCGTTCGCAACACTGCAAAAGAAAACAATCGGTTTCACCAGTAAACAGCTATACGTTTTTATGACACTGAACGCCTTCCTATCCTTCTTTTTCCTGCAAACAACGGCCACGAAACTTTCCGAGGTAAAACCCGCAGAGACCAAAAGCCTTTTTGACATCATTACAGGCAGCAGTCTTTCCGGCCAGGTCGTGATTGGTATTTTATCATTGCTGTCCATTTATGCCATGTATATCATCATCGAGCGCTACTTCACATTGACACGCGCAGGACAAGTGGATCAAAATTTTATGAACAGCATTCGCAACAGCGTCGAAAACGGCAACCTGCAAGCGGCCAAAGCGCTCTGCCAGAGCGTGGATGCGCCCATGGCCCGCATGGTGGAAAAAGGATTGGATCGCATCGGCAAACCGCTCGACGATATCAACCGCGCGATTGAAAATGTGGGCAACCTCGAATTATTAAAGTTGGAGAAAAACCTCTCGACCCTGGCATCTATTTCGGGTATCGCGCCGATGATCGGTCTGTTAGGTACGGTTATCGGTCTGATTATCTCCTTCCAGGATATGACAAATGCCGAAACGGTGACGCCAAAAGTACTGTCCAACGGTATTTACCACGCCCTGACAGCAACGGCTTTCGGTCTGTTCGTATCCATTATTGCCATGGCCGGTTATAACCTGCTGGTGTCGAACCTCGACAAAGTTATTTTCAAAATGGAAAATACCGCCGTGCAGTTTATGGATTTGTTGCAGGAACCATCGCGGTAAATGGTGTTTCGTGTTTCGTGTTTGGGGGGCGTTGCCTGACCCACACACAGTTGCCGAAAGCGAAGCACTCCCAAACACCACACCACACAAACACCATAAATGGTTGCCGAAAGCGAAGCACCCCCAAACACCAAACACCATAAACGAAACACATAAAAAAGAAAATATGGCACTTAAACGTCGTAACCGGGTAGAGCCTGAATTCAGTTTGGCAGCGATGATCGACGTCATCTTCCTGCTGCTGATGTTTTTCATGCTGACCTCCAATGTGGTCACCCCGAATGCCCTCAATCTACAGTTGCCGTCGAGTACATCCAAGTCGCTGGCGTCTCCTTCCCTGTCCGTTTCAGTCCGTAAAGAAGGCAGTTATTATATTGACAGAACGCCTGTAACAGAAGCCAATCTGGAGAGCAGCCTCCGGGCGCGGGTGCGTGCCCTGGGTGAAGACCCGAACAAAACAACCATTACCGTGAATGCCGAAAAAGGCGCGCCGATCGAATATGTCGTGACGATCCTCGATGTTGCCAACAGACTGAAACTCAAGACCATTCTGGCAACTGATCCGAGGCAGGATGACAAGTAGTTATCGGTTATCCGTTATTAGTTATCCGTTATCAGGTTGGATTGTTAGCATTAATAACCAATAACGGATAAATAGGTGTGCAAAATTAGTTTTGCTTAAGTTTTTTTACAAATGCTTGAGTATCAACACGGATAACAGATAACTAATAACCGATAACTTTTTATGTAAATGCAAGTCTCTAAGCATCCAATATCCAAAACACAGTTCACATGAAAGAGGCTATTAATACCGAAGAAAATCACTCCAAAGGAGCCATTGGCAGCCTGATTATTCACCTCGTCTTGCTGGCATTTCTGATTTTCTACACTTTCCCATCCTCCGATGTGCTGGAGGATGAGCCGGTTATTCAATTAGAATGGGGCGGCGGCGGCGACGATGCTGCTGCCGGATTGCCGGACGAAGGCCAGGGCGATGACCCCGCGCAGCAGGGCCAGCAAATGGAAGACCCTTCCGTCAACGAACCAGTACCCGATCCGGTACCTACGCCTACGCCGCCCAGTTCCAAACCGGCGCCTTCGGAACCCGTAAAAACGTCCACTCCGAATACGCCGACCACGAGCGACCCGGAAGTGGCTGCTATCAAAAAACAGCAGGAAGCAGATCGCCAGAAACAGGCGGAGGCTGATCGCGTTCGCAGGGAGCAACAAGCGGCGGCACAAGCCGAAGCAGACCGGAAACGCCAGGAACAGGCGGAAAGAGACAAAAAGAAAGGCCAGTTTGGCGGTAGTTTTGGCAAACCCGGCAATACAGGCACCGGCCAGGGCAATACCGGAAAACCCGGTAACCAGGGTATTCCCGGCGGCACAGGCGACAATCCTTTTGGTAAAAGCACCGGCACGGGCGGCGGCACGGGTGGCGGCGACGGCACCGGCACCGGCGCATCCATCGGCGGCGGCCTGGGCGGTCGTAAAGTGGTCAGCCGCGGCGCCGTCAACGATAATTCACAGAAACAAGGTAAGGTGGTCATCGAGGTGTGTGTCGACGGAACCGGAAAAGTGATCAGCGCCTCTTATACCCAGCGCGGCTCCACAACCAGCGACAGCGAACTCCGCAGCAAAGCCCTTGCGGCAGCGCGCGGTTACCGTTTTGCGGCTTCCGGCAGCCCCCAGGAATGCGGCACGATTACGTTTAATTTCCAACTGAAGTGAGGTTAGGTTTGTTAGTTTATCAGTTTTTGATGGTTTGGGTGGTCCTGCTCAGCGAAAAGGATCAACCCTATCTACCACCAGCAAACCCGATAACTGATAACCTAACAAAACTAATAACCAATTAGAAATCCAGCACAAACCTCGCCCCCGTTCCCACAGCCGATCCCACCCGGATATCGCCGCCGTGCAATTGCATGATTTGCCGGGAAATACTCAGGCCTACGCCGGTTCCGGTGGGTTTGGTGGTAAAAAACGGGATAAAAATTTCTTCCAGCAATTCCGGCGAAATACCCGCGCCGTTGTCTTCCACTTCAATAAACGCTTTGTTTTTAGCGTCGGCGCCCGCCCGCAACGTGATGCGATTTTCTTCGTGGCCGGTTTTTTTGCCGAATGCCTCGCGGGCGTTTTTGACTAAGTTCAGCAGCACCATTTCCAATTGCGCGGGATCGCCCTGCAAGCGCAGGTTTTCAGGTTGCACAAAAACTTCCGTCTTGATTTTCAATTGTTTATGATCGGCATTGGTGAGCGAAACCACCCGGTCGAGCAATGCCTTGACGGGAATATCTTCCATTTTGGGTTGCGGTACGGACGTAAACGAGCGATACGCCTCCACAAAATTCACCAATCCGCGGCTGCGGGCGGCCACCACTTCGAGCGCTTCGGACAAATCGGCGGAGGCCTCGTTGGCAGGCAGGTCGAGCCGCACAATTTCCTGGGCTGTTTCCACCAGCGAAACGATGGGCGTGATCGAATTCATCATTTCGTGGCGTAGCACACGGGTCAGGTTGCGCCAGGCATCCACCTCCTTGCGCTGAAGTTCCGGGTGTATGTTTTGCAGGGTGAGCAGGCGCACAGCCCGGCCTTGGAGGTTGAGCGCCACACCCTGTACCGACAACTGCCGGCTTGCTTCCGGCTGGTACAGTACTTTTCCTTTTGAATTCAGGTGGTGGATAAATTGAATCAGCGTACGGTGCCGGTCGGGCAAATCATTCAGGTGATGCAGCCGGTACAGGCCCAGCAGTTGCAAGGCTGCATTATTGGAAATCAGCACGTTGTTTTGTGCGTCAAAAACCAATAGTCCCGTGCTGAGGTGCTGCACCATTGTATTGAGAAACAACAAATTAGCCTCTTTTTCAGCACGGGTCTGGCGAAAGGCCTCCAGGACTTCATTGAATTGTTTGTTGACCATTTCAAAAGAAGAACCCTTTTCCTTCGCGGAGGAAAAACGGATCGCAAAATCGGAGTAACGCACGCTCTCGAAAAAACGCGCCAGCCGGCGATTCGTGTCATTTACATAACGGAACAGGTTCAGGCTCAACTGAATAGCCACAGCCAGCAGCAGCAAGGCCAGCCAGTACTGCGGATTGTGGTACGAAATAGCAGCTGCGGCGCCAATGGCAGCCACAAAAAGCCCGGCAATACGCCAGGCCAGACCGGATGAAAAGGATCGGGCGAATATCATCGGAACACGCTGTAAATGGGTTCTTTATCAGGTTTGAAGTATGTTTTGAGGGTTGAGATGTTGAGGGTGGTAACTCAGGCTTTAAGTTACCACCCTCAACTTCTCAACCCTCAACATACTCAACAATGTTCAGTAAAACTACTTCCTTTCTTTCCAGACCGTATAATTTTTATCCATTTCGGGCCGGTTTTCAGGAATGCTCCGCAGGGGTTCGCAAGGGCGCAGGCTATCGTGGCATTGGGCCGGTAGTTGCTGATACATGCGGGTACCTTCCGTTTTCCAGGCCAGCATGTCGTCGCTCACTTCCCGGATGATTTTACCTGGATTGCCCACTACAAGGCTGCGCGGCGGAATTTTTTCGCCACTTTTTAAAAAACAAAGCGCCCCGACGATGCTTTCATCACCCAATTCCACCTCATCCATCAAAACGGCATTCATGCCGACTAAGCAGTTGCGCCCGATGGTAGCGCCGTGGATGATGGCTCCATGTCCGATATGCGCCGCTTCGCGCAGCAGCACAGTGATGCCCGGAAACATGTGTATGGTGCAATTTTCCTGCACATTACAGCCATCTTCGATGATGATCTGCCCCCAATCGCCGCGAATGGCGGCGCCCGGTCCGATGTATACATGGCGTCCAATGATAACATTCCCGGTTACCGCCGCCTGTGGATGAATAAAAGCGCTTTCATGGACGACCGGCTGATAGCCGTTGAATTCGTAGGTCATGCTTCGTTATTAGTTATCCGTTTGGAAATGTTTGGTCAAAGTAAGTAATTCGGAGACAGTTATCTGTTATCCGTTATTAGTTATCTGTTTGGAAATGTTTGGCCAAAGTAGCTTATTCGGCCAATGCTTGTCGTCGGATTGCCGGTTCTTTGCAATTTATAGTTGAGCGCCAACCATTGCTCAAACAAACCACTTTGGCCAAACGTTGTCACCCTGATAACTAATAACAGATAACTGATAACTACTTTCCATGCGATACGTATTTTTTTTATGCTTTATCCTTGTAAATCAATGTATTACAGGGCAAAATCAATCTTTTGAACGAATGACCGCCCCCATTTTTCAGAATGGGGTGCCATTGCCTTTTGCTTTTGCCGGCGGACTGAATACGCCGCAGTTTTCGGCGGCCGACCTGAACGGGGACGGCACGGATGACCTGGTGGCGTTTGATCGCTCGGGCGATGTAGTATTGACTTTTTTAAACGCCGGTACCCCGAACCAGTCAAGTTACAGTTATGCGCCGCAATACGCTTCTTTCTTTCCCAAAGTAACGGATTATATGCTCATGCGCGATTTTAACCAGGATGGGGCGGCTGATATTTTTTGTGCCTCCCTGGCGCCGGGTTCGCAGGAAATGCAGGTTTTTCAAGGCTATTTTGAAGATAATACCTTGAAATTCAATTCTTTCTATTTTAACTACCCCAATTGTACGTATTGCAATCCGCTCCAGGTCTGGTTCCCCGACCAGGATCAGCCGGGTTTTTGGAACAACCTACCCATTGCGCCCACCGATATGCCCGCAGTGGACGATATAGACGGCGACGGCGATCTCGATATACTGACTTTCGATCCCGCAGGCGGCCATATCTGGTTTGTACAAAACCAGTCGGTAGAACTCGGTTTTGGAACGGACAGCCTCCGATTCCGGCTGGCAGACAAATGCTGGGGGCGTTTTTACGAAAGTGGTTTGATCGCATGTGAAAGCGATCTGAGTCCCAATCAGTCTGCTTGTGTAAATGGCCTGCTGGGCGAGTTGGAAGAACGAACGGACCGGCACCCCGGCTCCACGCTGATGACGTATGATGCGGATGGCGACAACGACAAGGAAATTGTGCTGGGCGACGTGTCCTTTGATTGCCTGAACCAGCTCAACAACGGCGGCTCGGCTGCAGCAGCCTGGATGACTTCGCAGGATATAAATTTTCCTTCCGGCAATACGCCCGTTTCGTTGTCCAGTTTTCCCGCCGCATTTTACCTCGACCTGAACAACGACGGCAAACAGGATATGGTGGTTTCGCCCAATAACCGAAACATCGGCGAAGACCAGAAAAACGTGTGGTATTATCGCAATGCGGCTGCTACCGGACACTCCTTCGAGTTGCAAAACAAAACATTACTCGTCGGCGATATGCTCGACCTCGGCTCCACGACGCACCCGACTTTTGCAGACGTGAACGCAGACGGACTGGAAGACCTGGTGGTGGGCACTTATGGTTTTTACAGCCCCCAGGCTTCAACCAATGCGCGCCTGTACCTGTTGCTCAATACCGGAACGGGTACCAATCCGCAATTTACGCTGAGCGATACCGATTGGCTGGGATTATCAGAATTTACCCCGGATAACTACGATTTCAGCCCTGCTTTTGGCGATGTTGATGGCGACGGCGACCAGGATTTGATCGTCGGGCACAACGACGGCGGCTTTTTTTGTTATCGCAACGCCGCCGGGCCGGGCATCCCGATGAACCTGTCGCGCGATTTCAGCCCGATGTGGCAGAACATGGATGTGGTGGGCCTGGTGGCTACGCCGACACTGGTCGACCTGACCGGCGACGGCCTGCCGGACATTGTGGCGGGCGAACGAAACGGAAATATCAACCTGTTTGAAAATACCGGCAGCGCCACCAATCCGCAGTATCCGTCGACGCCCACCATACAAAAACTGGGCTTTGTCGACACCCGCCTGTTTGGCGAAGCGGTCGGTTTCAGCACCCCCGTTTTTATCAACACGCCCACCGGGCTGCTGCTCGTTGCCGGAACCAACAGCGGGCAACTGGAGGCTTATCAAAACTTTAGCCTGACAGACACTTTTGACCTCGTGGATCCGCTGTGGGGCAATGTGGACGAAGGCAGCCGCACCCATCCGGCTTTTGCCGACCTCGACAACGACGGTATACTGGAAATGGTGGTGGGTAACCTGCGGGGCGGTCTGAGTCTTTTTAAAACAAACATCGGTACGGTAGCGCTGCAACAGCCGGCAAATCCCGAACCTGTGGTACACATCAGCCCCAATCCTGCACGCGACTGGTTAAGCATATCAGTACAACCGGCCGGCGCGCTGCGCTGGCGCGCACGGAATGCCCTGGGGCAGCTGGCGGCAATGGGCGAAAGCGCGGCCGGTCCTGTGAATATTTCCACAAAAGACTGGCAATCAGGTATTTATTTTATTGAAATAAGTGTGGCAGCAGGTCGGGTGACGCGGAAGGTGGCGGTGGAATAGTGTTTGGTGTTTAGTGTTTGGTGTTTAGGGCGCTTCGCCTTTGGCTACTGTGTGAGATTCGGTCAAAATACACACAGTAGCCAAAGGCGAAGCGCCCTAAACACCAAACACCAAACACTAAACACCAAAAAAACTAAATATCAAAACTAAACCCTTCCGCCACAAACTGATCGTAGCGTTCGCGATCGAACTGGTAGAGTTTGGCGGGCCGGTGCGCGACGCCCTCCTGCATTTCCTCGCATTCCACGAGGACGTTCATGGAGAGTATTTTTTTGCGGAAATTGCGTTTGTCTAAGCCCTTGTTTTTGGGCAGGTTGAGTACCGATTCGTACAATTGCTGGAGTTCCGTCAGGGTAAATTTTTGAGGAAGCAATTCAAAGCCGACGGGTGCATTGCGCACTTTTCGTTGCAGGCGTTGCAGGCAAATATCCAGGATTTCATTGTGGTCGAAAGCCAGTTCACCCACATCGGAAATGCTGTGCCAATGGGCAGACTGCGCGAACGACGCCGGCGTGAGGGCGAAATCGCTCACCTTGATCAGAGAGAAATAAGCGATGGTTATAACGCGACCCAGGGGGTGGCGGTCGACAGCGCCAAAAGTCCGGACCTGCTCCAGGTATACGCCCCGAAGGCCGGTGAGTTGTTCCAGTACGCGTTCTGCTGCCGTATCGAGGTCTTCATTCGGGTAAACCAGATCGCCCGGTAAAGCCCATTTGCCCCTGAACGGAGCCGCCCCGCGCTGAATAAGCAGGACTTTCAGATCGCCGCCATCGAACCCGAAAATGACATTATCAACCGAAAAAGCCGATTTGAAAAAACTTTCGACTTCGCTCATATTTTTTAGGTCTGTTAATAGTTGAGGCCAAAAATACAGTCTTATTGTTTTTTTTACACCAAACCCCCGGTTGATTTTTTTTCAAGGGCAACAAATAATGAAAACCACATAAATCGGGTGAAAAAACCTATTTTTGCAGACGTTTTGGCAAGCTAATTGCTCTTAGGAATCAGAATGTTATAAATTGACCCAATCAAATTGGTTGTTTTGTTCCGATTTTGTCGGTTTATACCGTTTTGGTGATTATCATAATCGAATTAATTTTGACTGATTTTCGCTCATTTTAGATCGCTCCATCCCACTGACTATGCAAATTGACATTCCAGCGCATATCGAAAAACTGCTCTTCCTTCATGACGCGCTGATTATTCCCGGATTCGGGGGCTTCACGGCCACCCGAACGCCGGCTTCCGCAGATTATGTGGGAGGGTCTGTGGCGCCGCCCGCCAAAACGCTGGCATTCAGTGAAAACCTGACTGTCGATGACGGCATTTTAGTGGGCGATATCGCGCAAACCCATGGCGTCGCATTAGACGATGCCCGTAAAGCCATCGCTGATTTTGTTGAAAAAATGCAGGCCCTGCTCAACCAGCGCGAAATCGTGACATTGCCCGGAGTAGGTCGTTTATACCGGAATTACGTGCAAAAAATTCAGTTTTTGCCGGATTCCACCAATTTTAACGCCAGCTCTTACGGGTTGCCGCCCTTGCAATTTTCACCTATTGCCCGCTCGCGGGAAGTCGTGGATAAACCGGCGGCCGACTCTGTACTGGCGGCTACTCCTCCGGCATCAACGCCTGCCTATACGCCGCCCGCCGAAACGTATACGCCCACAGCCCGCAACGGTGGCGCGCGCTGGGGACTGGCTTTGGGTATCCTTTTCCTGTTCGTGTCGCTATCTATCGGCATCTGGTATTGGCAACAAAAGAAAAAACAAGCCCTTCAGGCACAGCGCGACCAAAACGGCCAGACAGACGAACGTCCGGCGAAAGAAGAACCGGCAGCCTCTGTTCCCGACAAACCGGCAGTAAGTGAAACGACGACGCCTTCCGCACAAACATCGGCAGATGAAAAAATGGAAGCAGCCCGCGACGTGGTGGCGAAAGAAGCCGGCGCCCGGGAATGTATTCTTGTTATTGCAACTTTACGGGAAAAAACAAACGCCGATCGCTTGGTAAGAATGCTTAAAAAAGATGGTCATGAAGTTTATTTTTTAGAAAGAAACGGCTACCAGGTGGGCGTCAGGTTCCAGTACGTCCAGGTGAGTGAAATCCAGGAGACCATCAATATCCTGAGCAAACTGACCGGAGAAGATCAAATCTGGATCAAAAAGAAATAAATTATGATTCGTATCGACCATATCGGCATTGCCGTTCGCGATCTGGCTGACAGCAACGAACTGTTCCGGAAATTGCTGGGTTCAGCGCCTTACAAAACGGAACTTGTTGAAAGCGAACATGTTACCACTTCCTTTTTTCAAATCGGAGAAAGCAAGATAGAACTGTTGGAAGCCAGCAATCCGGAAAGCCCGATCGCCCGGTTTATCGAAAAACGCGGCGAAGGCATGCACCATATTGCCTTTGAAGTACAGGATATCCGGGCTGAAATTGCGCGTCTGGAAGCGGAAGGATTTATTCCGCTCAACCGCGAACCCAAACCCGGCGCCGACAACAAACTTGTAGCGTTTCTACACCCCAAATCGAGCAACGGGGTGCTGGTGGAGCTGTGCCAGAGCGTTTAAAGTTATCAGTTATTTGTTATCAGTTATGGGCTTATGGTGAAGCGTTTCCTAGGCCAACCTGAAAAGAGAAGATTATGTATTTATCCATTTCCCCTTAGCCGAACCTGATAACGGATAACAAAGAGGAAATGAAATGTCCCTTTTATGACCATTCCTACCTGAAAGCCAGATAACGGATAACTGATAACCGATAACCAACTCACTGTTTCACAAACTTCAACGACACCGAGTTAATACAATACCGCAGCCCGGTCGGTTTCGGCCCGTCGTCGAAGACGTGGCCCTGGTGCCCGCCGCAGCGGGCGCATTCCACTTCGATGCGCACCATGCCGTAAGCGCGGTCTTCATTTTCCGTAATACAGTCTTTGTTAAGTGGCTGGTAAAAAGAAGGCCAGCCCGTACCGCTGTCAAATTTTGTGTCGGAGGAGAACAGGGGCAATCCGCAACCTGCGCACACAAACGTCCCTTTTTCGTGGTTGTCCCAGAGTGTGCCGGTGAAAGCCCGTTCGGTGCCTTCTTCCCGCAGCACTTTATAGGCCTCGGAACTGAGCTGTTTTTTCCATTCCTCTTTGTTTTTGGTCACTTTTACCAGTTTCCCCTGTGCATCGTATTGTGGAGGCACGATGCTGTCGGAAGTTATTTCAACAGAAGGCGTCGGATCGAGGGAAGTTGTCGCCGAATCGGCAGGTCGGCTGGATGTATTGCAGGCTAAAAACACTAAAAGGATGCTAATCAATTTCATATTTGTAAGTGGGTTGAATGCTGTGAAAATCATTGACATTGAATATGTACGATACAAACACACAACCGGCTCTTTCGGATGAAAAAAAGCGGGAAAATAGTTGACAAACGTTCGGCAGCAGACAAAACGCAACATTCAACACCCTCCACCCCAATCATCAACTTAAGGCCTCGGAGAGGCCAAACGTTTATAGGTATTGCACATAACCCATTTGCACCGGCATCCCGAATGCATTGACACCCCAGATAGCGCCATTGTGGTCGATACTGTAATAAAATCCGTTGGGAAATTGGTAAATCCACGCAAAAGTGGGATTTAAGGACGCTGTACGGGTAGCCACCACGACCGGAAAATTGCTCATGGGATTGACCACCACGATCTGGTTATTCGGTGTGACATAATACGTATTCGGATCGCCGTTAAAAAAACACTGCGCCACATAGTTTTTTTGTGGCGGCGGTGGTGGCGGTGGCGGAACCTCCTGTTGGCGCGGCGGCGTATACGGTTGCTGCTGCACCGTATGCACTTTGGAGGCCCTGTTGTCGAATTCCCGGACGATTTTCAGCAAAGCATCACGGATACCATCTATGTCTTCATTTTTGGCTAATCCGCTGACATTCTTGCGTTTATATTCGGCCCAACGGCTTTTTTGAAGCACGGCAGAGTCGGTGAGATCGTGTTCGGCGCTGTTATACAGGTGCTCCAGCAACTGGTTGATCGCCTGCTCGATTTCATTTTCGCCGATGAGTTCGCGGATGTATTTGGTGCTGTTTGCCATGTTTCGGGTTTGCGGGGACAAAAATTTGAAATTTCGGGCGAAAAAAGAGTATAAAAGCAAGGATTTCTTTCCGGGTGCACTTTTTAGCCCACATCAACACGATGTATTTTACCACAAAGTGCACAAAGCGGTTTCACAAAGGACACAATGCGTAGAGTTGACTCATCCCGCTTAGTATTTACTGTAAGTATGACTTAAACATTGAAGTCGGCTTGAAAAACGTGGTCAACTCTACGCTTAGTGTCCTTTGTGAAACCACTTCGTGCCCATTGTGGTAAAAAAACCTCGTAAAGGTATTGGGTTTCAGTACTTATAGTCAACACAAAGTGGTTTTGAACGAAAGGTCAGTACAAGTGCCTGAAAGCGAAAACTTCAAACCATCAAACCCTTTCAAACCATCAAACCTGACTATAAACATGACAATTGCAATATCAGACTATCCATAAAAAAGCCGTTCTTTTGCCCCTCAAATCAATCCTTTCCCACAATGAATAAAAACTTACTTCCCCGGCTGTTGGCCATGGTACTGGTGTATGTGATTTTGAAATTTTTCGGCGGTTCGTTCGGCAGCCTGGTGTTGTATCCCGTTACCCTGCTGGTCACTTTTTTGCACGAATTTGGACATGCTTTGGGCGCCATCCTGACCGGCGGCTCCGTCGAAGGTTTGCAAATAAACCCCGATGGCAGCGGATATACCATTACGCGGGGCGGCAGCCAGGCAGTGGTGCTGATGGGCGGTTACCTGGGGAGCGCTTTGCTGGGCAATCTGCTGTTCAGGATCGGCGTCAAACACCGCACCCAGGCGCAAAACGCGCTGCTTACCCTGGCTTTTCTGATGGCGCTGGCAGGGATATTGTGGTTTGAATCATTTATCAGTACCGGTTTGTTGTTCGGATTCGCGGCGACCCTGTTTTTTGTTGCCCGCAGAACCAACTGGGATCAGGACGCGTTGATGTTTCTGGGACTTGCCACAGTACTCTATATTATCCAGGATTTCAGGGTAGGGCCTAAAAGCGACCTCGCGATGTACGAGCAGGTGGTGGGTATCTTTCCCCACCAGGTCTGGATGTATCTTTGGCTGGCCCTGGCCGGCGGATTGTTTTTCTGGAATTTGAAAGCGCTTTTTGGGAAGAGCTGGGGATGATTCGTGTTTGGTGTTTGGTGTTTAGTGTTTGGGGGTGCTTCGCTTTTGGCCCTTGAGGTATTTAGTGTTTGGTGTTTGGTGTTTCCTGGCTTCGCCTTTGGCAGTAGTTGTATTTTGCCCGAACTTTCACAAACCGTACCAAAGGCGAAGGCGCCAAACACCAAACACTAAACACCATACAAGGGCCAAAAGCGAAGTGCCCCAAACACTAAACACTATACACGAAACACCATGCTAAAGCTGCTCGAAAAAATACCCGTCAAACTCGCTTCCAGCCTGGTCATCGGTTACATGGTGCTGGCATTCGGATGGTGGTCCTATCACCTCTGGTCGCAGAACGACCGGCTTTTTGATGCTGAACGACGGGCAATCGAAGCCCGGTTCACCCGCTCCAATCAGGGCGTCAACCTGACCCAGTTGTATGAAACGGCGGAGTACAAAAAGGCACAAAAATCATGGCAAAAAAGCCGCCGGATGATCGTTTCGGAGGGGCTGTTTTTCACCGCATGCCTTATTTTCGGTTTGTGGATTGTACACCGCAGCGCCAACCGGGAAATCACCCTTGCGCGTCAGCGCCGCAATTTTCTGCTCAGCATCACCCACGAACTGAAGTCGCCCATTGCTGCCCTGCGCCTCGAACTCGAAACGCTCAGCAAACGCAGCCTGCAACCCGAACAAAGGGATCAACTGCTTTCCAACGGCCTTAAAGATGTCAGCCGCCTGCAGAACCTGGTGGAAGACCTCCTGCTGGCCGCCCGGCTCGAAGACAACTGGCGGCCCCTGCCCGAGCCGGTCGACCTGCCTGCGCTGATAAATGAATTGATCGCCCGGCTGCATATACGTTTCCCGCAAGCCGATATTCAGGTACATTTTCCTGAAAATTTGCCGCCCGTTCAGGCCGATAAACCAGGCCTGGGTTCCGTGATTCAGAACCTCCTGGAAAATGCCCTGAAATATTCACCGCCCGGCGCGCCCATCGAATGCCGGGTCGAACGCAACGATGGCAAAACACAAATACGCATCGCCGATCAGGGGCACGGTATCCCCGATCATGAAAAAAAGGCCGTTTTTGAGAAATTTTACCGCTTAGGTAACGAGGAAACCCGCCGTAGTACGGGCACCGGCCTGGGGCTTTATATTGTGCAGCAAGTCGTGAAAGCGCATGGCGGGACGATTACCGTCGCCAACAATATGCCGCAGGGGACTGTTTTTGTGGTGAGTGTTTAGTGTATGGTGTTTAGTGTTTAGGGCGGTAACGCTTGGCAGGGGCATTTCATATTATCGCTTGACATCGCGCAATGCTTAGAAGGTGTCTTACAAGTCGACATTCAAAAATAGAAACCAATTTTAGTTTTACTACCGTTCAAACTTCCCAAAGTTTAAAACTTTCGGGAAGTTGGAGCCAAATTTTCTCAAATCGAATAAAAAAAGCGAACCCTATACCACAACACAATTTAAACTACCCCTGGCACTTTTAAACACAAACACTGCCTAAAATAAAGCACCAAAAGCGAAGCACCCCCAAACACTAAACACTATACACGAAACACCAACACACACCCATGCACACCTTACCCCCAGGTCGGCGGCTCAAACTGGCGCGGCTCCACGGCCTGCCCGAGATTTTCCATTCCATCCAGGGAGAAGGTAAAAGCATCGGCATACCTTCCGTATTCGTGCGTACGTCCCTGTGCAATTTGCATTGTATCTGGTGCGATACGGACTACACCTGGAACTGGGTGGGCACCCGTTTTCCACATGAGAACGACGCCCTGCCGGGTTATCAAAAGTTTCAAAAAAAGGAGTGGATCGCCGAATGTGATACGGCTGCGGTAGCGGAACAAGTACACGCTTTCGGGTGCAAAAATGTGATACTGACCGGCGGAGAACCCATGCTGCAACAACCGGCGCTCCTGGAATTAATGCAAATACTGCGTTCAAAATCAGCAGATTATCGTTTTGAAATTGAAACAAACGGCACCCTGATCCCAGGCGCCGACTTTGATGCCGCTATGGACCAGTACAACGTGTCGCCCAAATTAGAGAACAGCAACAACCCCCGCAAACTGCGCGAAAAACCGGCTGCCTATCATTTTTTCAGCCAGAACCCGAAAGCAAGTTTCAAATTTGTGCTCGCTGCCGCAGCCGACCTTGCAGAAGTGCTGCAATTGGTTGAAACTTACCGGATACCCGCTGATAAAATATGGCTGATGCCGGAGGCCACGCAACGCGAAACCCTCCAGGAAAAACGACAATGGCTCGTTGAAATCTGTAAAACGTTCGGGTTCCGGTATTCGGACCGGCTGCATGTACAGATATGGGGAAACAAAAAAGGGGTTTGATCTCCCGGCATTGTCTCGTTTCCCTCAAAAAAGTATCTTTGTAAAAAAAATACGCGTATGACCGCACAGTTGGCGCGCAGCGTAAAATCACATGAAAGAAATCTCCCGCCCGCCCGCCAACCTCTCCGCCCATGCCATCGGCCGCGAGCAGGAACTCATCAAGTTACATGCACAACTCGGTAAAACCCGTCTGCCGCTTGTCGTTATCGGCGTCGGCGGTCTGGGCAAAACGACTTTCAGCCAGATGTACTGGCAGCGGCATCACGCGGAATACGACCATGTCGCCTGGCTCAGCGCCGCCGCGTTGTATACGGGCGACAGCGGCCACTATGAAGACAACGCCGAATATTTCCTGCGCGCATTTATTGACAACCAGGCCCTGAAAAAAACTCGATCTCAGTTTTGATCCGCAGCAACGCCCTGGTCGAACATTTCCGGCAGGCAATAGACGCCCTCGCCGCCATGGAAGGGCAAAACCTGCTGGTGATAGACAATGCTCCGGAAGCCGCCGCCGCCTATCTCGAAGAGCTCAGTAAGTTGGAGCACTGGCGTATTTTGTTCACCAGCCGCGCCGCCATTCCGAATACTGCTACTTTTCGCTTAGACACCCTGACGCCGGAAGAAGCGACCCAGCTGTACGAGCGGATATATGAAAAACCCGCCCAATCAGAGCCGCTCGATACCATCCTGAACGACATCGGCTACCACACCCTGACCATCGAACTGCTGGCCGCATATGCCCGGGATAAAAAACTCGAACCGCCCGCGCTGCTCGACCTGCTCCGGCAAAAGGGCCTCGCACGGCTCGATGATTACGAGGTGAATACGCCCCGCTCCGCCAAAACCCAGGACATTGCCGCCCACCTGCGCGATGTCTTTTTGCTGGAACTGGATGCGGCCGAGCAGGAGATTTTGCGCAACTGCTGTATCCTGCCGACTTCCAATGTGCCGCTGGACCCGGATTTGGTGAGTGAAGACCGTTTATGTGACTTATTTGGCAAAAAAGAAGGAGAAACCGACTTTAAAAAACGCCTGCGCCGCCTCGCGCGTATGAACTGGTTAGTGGAAAGCCAGGGCGGATACCGCTGCCATCCGGTGATTGCCGAAACGGCGAAAGCGCAGCTGCTGCCCGATGCGGTGAATTGTGGGGTGTTGATAAAAAATGTGACAAGGTTGTTGATACCGGATAAGGAGACGAATGAACCTGGCATTAAACGCGCGCCTTTCGCACCCTTGGCGGAGGCGGTTTTTAAAGGGGTGTGGAAGGAGAAGGGGGATTTTGAGGAGGCTGATCAGGCTAAGCGCAAGATTGGCGTGTGGTTGGATAATTTATTCAGTAATACAGGAAACAATCATAAATCTTTGGAATACAATCAAAAAGCCCTTTCAATTTGGGAAAAAGTGTTGCCTATGGATCATCCTGATCTGGCAATTTCGTACAACAACCTGAGCTCAACCTACGGCGCGTTGGGAGAGCATCAGAAAAGTTTGGAATACCACGAAAAAGCCCTGGCTATTCGGGAAAAAGTGTTGCCAGGGATCATCCTGATTTGGCACGTTCGTTCAACAACCTGGCGGCAACACTATGGCGCTTGGGCGATCTTCGGAAAGTTTGGAATACAACGAAAAAGCCCTTTCCATTTGGGAAAAAGTGTTGCCGGTGGATCATCCTGATTTGGCACGGTCGTACAACAACCTGGCCGTAACCTACGGCGCATTGGGCGAGCATCGGAAGCGCTTGGAATACAATGAAAAAAGCCCTTTCTATTTGGGAAAAAGTGTTGCCTTCGGATCATCCTGATTTGGCAATTGTCATACAACAATCTTGCAGGCTTAACCTACGGCGCTTTGGGCGAGCATCAAAAAGTTTGGAATACCATGAAAAAAGCCCTGGCTATTTGGGGAAAAGTGTTGCCTTCGGATCATCCTGATTTGGCATTGTCGTACAACAACCTGGCTGAAACCTATGGCGCATTGGGCGAACACCGGAAGCGTTTGGAATACAACGAAAAAGCCCTTTCTATTCGGGAAAAATGTTGCCTTCGGATCATCCTGATTTGGCAAATTCTTACAACAACCTCGCCTGGAACATACCGTGATTTGGGCGATATCAAAAAGGCGGTAATTTTATGCGGAAAGCGGTGGCTATTAGGGAAAAATCTCTTCCCGCAGCGCATCCTGATACCGCTGAGTCTAAAAAAGCCTTGAAATTTTAGACCAGCGATTGAAAGAAGGTAAGGAGTGAGGGAGGATAGGTACGGAACGGTCACGAGGCGGAGTAGCCTACTTGGCATCCTGACGCGTCCGTCCACTTACGGTATGCATCGCGGAAACCCTACGGCTTATGAGTACGATTTTGTCATCGTCGGGACATGCCGTTTCACCCAGTTTACCGTAGAGTGGACGGATCCCGACAGGTGGTGCATTGCGCACCAAAATACACCACCCGCAAAGATTGCCAAGCCTTTGACACAGTACTTCCCAAGCGCGAAGCCCTTGCCATTTTGCTTTTTGCCCTTTGCCTTTTTTCACTCCTTATCTGCTTCTTTCCCCGCCTTCTTCGCTTCCTTCTTAAAATACCGCCGCAGCAAAAAATTATGCTGCAGGGCCTCCATGTTCTTGTTGAAACCCGCCGTGCCTTGTTCAATATTATCCATGGTGCGGCGCAGGCGCTCCGCCATGATCGAGTCTTTCAGCATGGTATTGACGGGGCCGGAACCGGCGTTGAGGTCTTTTTCAACGGAGGCCACCACCTGATTCAGGTCGGCGGTCAGTTTTTCGGCGCTGGCTTCTATCTGCTGGATTTTTTGCACGGCTTGTTCCAGTTCGTGCGATAAAGTCGAGTCGCGCAGCAGGGTGGCAAGGGTTCCGTTTCCTTTGGAGGCCATATCCAGCGTTCTGTTGGCATTGGTCATCAGGATGGAGGCTTTTTGGGAGGCATCATGCAGGTGTTCCAGCGCGGCTTTGATATTGGCCGACAGGCTCGGGTCATTGAGTATAGCGCCGAGTTGGGTACTGGTACTGACCTGGTGCACGGTATTGAGCAGTTCTTCCGAGATGGTAGAGATATTTTCATTGGTGCGGCGCAGGGTTTGCAGCATTTCATCCGTGTCGATTTCTTCCTTGCTGGGCAGCAGGTCGCCGGGCTGAATCAACGGCGCATCTCCTTTACCCGGAGCGATATTGACCAGGCGGTTGCCGATCAGGCCGTCGGTGCCGAGGTTTGCCACGGCATTGCGGCGGATGATACCGGCCATCTTTTTCTGGATGTTCATCGTCACCTCGATCAAGGTGTCGTTGATAAAAGCGACCTCTTTGACGCTGCCGATCTGGATACCGGAGTAGCGCACGTTATTGCCCGCTACCAGTCCGTTGACGGATTGAAAATGCGCTTTTATCTCGAAACCGGCGCCGAACATGCTTCTATTTTTCCCAAGGACGTACAGGGAAAAAATGAGCAGGAAAATGCCTGCCAGTACAAAAATTCCAAGTTTTACCGTATTGATGGCTTGTTTTTTCATAGTAGGATTTATTGCAACTGGTTCGCATAGGGGCAGCGCCCCGATAATATTTGTAGCGTTTTAGTGATAGCGTGTGTCCACGAGGTGCAGCGCACCGATAATATATTGCCGGTGCGCTGCACCTCCAACCTTGATTTCTCCTATTTTGCTACAAATATTACCGGGGCGCTGCCCCTATGCTAAACAGTTATGTTTTATTGAAAAAAGGCCGGATTTTTTCATCCTCCGAATTTTTTAATTCTTCATAAGTACCTGTTACATAACACTTTTTATCAATCAGTATTGCAATACGCTGCGCGGCGCGTTTTACACATTGCATATCGTGCGAAATGATGATAGACGAGGTGTGGTATTTCTGCCCGATGGTATTCATCAGGTTGATAATTTCCAGGCCGGTAATGGCGTCGAGTCCGGTAGTAGGCTCGTCGTACAACATGATTTCCGGTTTCAGGATCAGGGTTCGGGCCAGGGCAATCCGTTTGCGCATACCGCCGGACAGTTCAGCGGGCATCATGTCGATGGTGTGTTCGAGGCCCACGTTTTGCAGGGCTTCCACAACTAAATCATTGACTTCCTGCTGGTTAAGGTGGACGGAATGTCGGCGCAGGGGAAATTCGAGGTTTTCCCGTACCGTCATCGAATCGTACAGGGCATTGCTTTGAAACAGGAAACCCACTTTCATGCGGATGCGGTCCAACTCCAGGTGGTTCATCGACAGCACATCCTCTCCCAGCACCCGGATGCTGCCCTGGTCGGGCCGGATCAGTCCGATGATACATTTGATCAAAACCGATTTGCCGGAACCCGACTTGCCGAGTACCACCAGGCTTTCTCCGCGATACAGGTCGAGGTCGAAATTTTCCAAAACCCGGTTGTTCCCAAAGGTTTTGTACAGGCCGTCCACCTGAATCACTGCTTCGCCCGAACCTGTTTCCTGCGCCATGTGCGTTTTATAGTTATCCGTTATTAGTTATCTGTTATCTGTGCTGAAAATCAAGCATTTACAAATAAAGTAGCCAAAACTGATTTTGTTTACTTACAACAAATTAGCCGCCTGGACAGCCAGTAAATCCAGGATAAATATCATGACGGAAGACACCACGACGGCAGAATTGGCCGAACGCCCGACGCCCTCCGTTCCTTTGCTGGAATGGTAACCTTTATAACAACCGATGATGCCGACGGCAAACCCGAAAAAGAAGGTTTTAACGACTGCCGGGATGATGTCATTGTACACCAGATTGTCAAAAATCTGTTTAAAAAACAGGTAAAAACTGAATTTTTCGTACATATTAACCCCCAGGTAAGAGCCGTACAGCGAAATAGCGTCGGAGAGGATGACCAGCACCGGGAGCATCAGCGTGGCGGCCAATGTCCGCGTCACCACGAGGTATTTAAACGGGTTGGTACCCGACACTTCCATGGCGTCAATTTGTTCCGTCACTTTCATGGAGCCTAATTCGGCGCCGATGCTGGAGCCGATTTTACCGGCAAAAATCAGCGCCGTGATGACCGGCCCGATTTCGCGCACGATAGCAATGCCCACCATAGCCGGGATTTGCGACTCCACCCCGTAATAAACCATGGTGGGCCGCAATTGCATGGTCAGTACCAAACCCATGATAAAGGCCGTGAGGGCAGCCAGGGGAAGCGATTTGTAGCCGATGATAAAACACTGGCGCACAAATTCGTACACCTCATAGCGCGGCCGAAGCCCTTCCACAAAAAATCGGGCGACAAAACGGCTTATTTCCCCCACATCGTGCAGGAACAAGCGTGTATTTTCGGGAAGTCTGGTCATTGGATTTTAAGTAGTTACGACAACAAAAGTACATAAAATACTACCGCGCTGTCAAGCCGCCGTCAATCACTAATTCCGCGCCGGTGACGTAAGAAGATTCGTCGGAGGCAAGATACAAAGCCCCGTATGCAATTTCAATGGCCTCACCGATACGGCCAAGTGGGCACATGTTTTTCATCATGGCTTCGCGGGCCGCCGGATCGGCAGGCATCAGTGGTTCGACCATCGGCGTCATGACGCCGCCCGGGCGGATGGAATTGACCCGGATATGAAAAGGCGCGAATTCGATGGCCTGGTCTTTGGTCAGCAGCCGCATGGCCGCTTTGGAGGCCGAATAAGCCGCACCATTGCCGCCGACGATACCGGCGATAGAAGAAATATTGACGATGGCGCCTTTGCCCGATTTTTTCAGGTGTGGCAAGACGGCTTTAGCGCCCAGAAAAGCACTGGTCAGGTTGATTTGCAGGATCTGGTTCCAGCGTTCGAGGCTCGTCGCTTCCGTAGTTTCCATAGGTTGGTACACACCGGCATTATTGATCAGAATATCAATTTTTGCGTAGAGGTGCAGCGCTTTTTCCACAACCGATTTCCAGTCGGATTCAGAACCTACGTCGTGGCGGATACATTCAATGGCCAGGCTATGCTTCCGGCTTTCCTGCACCCAGGCATTCATTTTTTCAAACTGTATATCGGTGGCGAGCACCAGAGCGCCCTGTTCGGCAAACAGGTGGGCGACAGACGCTCCCATACCTCCTGCTGCGCCGGTAACAATGGCTACTTTGTTATGTAAGCGTTGCATGTGTCGAATTTTTTAGTGAATGATTACTCAACAAAAATGAGGGTATACAAGTCGAATCAAGATGATTAATCTCATACAACTGGTTGATTTGAATATGAACGTAGCCTGTAGAAAGGCCGTGTTAGTGTTTAGTGTTTGGTGTTTCGGGATACTTCGCCTTTGGCAACTGAGTAGTTTAGGCAGTGCATGATGATAAAAGTCATGTACACAGCATTGTTCAAATCATTTTCCACCCATTTTCAACTGCTCATCTTTACGCCGTCTCATTTCTATCTCACCCTCTCACGTCTCACGTCTCACTTCTATGCAAAGTGTTACCATCAACGAAATCGTAACGGCAGACTACCGGGCAGCCCGGTTGCTGGATGCATACGGTATAGATTTCTGTTGTTCCGGCGACCTGACGCTGGAGGAGGCTTCTGCGGAGTTGCATTTGGATCAGCTTATCCTTGAACAGGCATTGGTCAGTTTGAAAGAGCGCCCCATTGCCTTGTTCCCGCATTTAAATTATGCAAAGTGGGACACACAATATCTGGTAGATTTTATCATCCGAACCCATCACAGTTATATACGGGAGACCTTGCCCAGGCTACTGCTGCTGTCTGATATTGTTGTCGCCAAAGAAGGTTCGAATCATCCCGAATTAAAGTCGATCCGGGTATTGTTAACTGACCTCGATCAACGGATCAAAAGGCACCTAATCAGCGAAGAATACGCCTTGTTTCCTTACATATTAGAAATGGAAAAGCTGCGTAACGGTAAACAGGTTTTTATTGCTCCGACATACGGCAAGCTGGAAAAATCAATACAATCCATCGTACAGGATCACAAACAGACTGCTTTGGTATTAAAACAAATCAGGGAGTTGTCGTTGCATTTTCAACCGCCGTATGGCGTCTGTGATGAATGCACCACCTGGTACGAACTGCACAAGGAATTTGATGCCGATATGCGCCAGCATATTCACCTCGAAAACAATATCCTGTTTCCGCGGGCGCTCGCTCTGGAAGCCGAACTTATCGGGAGGTGAGTTGAATTCATAAATCGGTTGATACGTTTACTAAACTTTAAAAGTTTAGTAAACGTCGCCAAATCGAATGCGCAAACACTTTTGTCATCCTGAAGCGGCGAGTCATCCGGATTTTGTATCCAAAACAACCACATATAGGTCAAACTTATTTATTGATGATTGATTAAATGATGATTTTTAATGTAAGGAGGCATCTCCGCTAATCAAAATCATCCTCAATAAGCAATCATCAATAAAAAATGTTTTAGCGCGTGCCAAGAGTCACTATAAATCTGGGATGACTAATGTTTCAGGATGACAAAAGTAGCGTATACCATAGAGCGTACCGCAATATGGATTTTTAGATGGATACGCGATGACAGCTAATGGGCCATTTCAATATTTTTTGACACATATAAGTCATAACCAAACGCTACCACACTAATAACGGATAACGGATAACTAACCAACTCCACATGCTTCAACCCTCCCCTAATTTGCAAGGCCTAAGCCCGGAAGCGGTAGCCGAAAGCCGCGCCCGCCATGGCAGCAACCAGTTATATGTCCGCCCCCAACGCCGCATCTGGCACATGCTGAAAGATGTAGGTACGGAGCCTATGTTTTTGTTACTGGTGATCGCATGTACCCTGTATTTCCTGATCGGCGATGCAGCGGAAGCATGGTTGATGGTGGGGGCGGTCATTTTTGTTACCCTGATCGAGATTGTCCAGGAGTTTCGCAGCGAGAAGGCCCTTTCTGCCCTGCGCCAGTTGTCGCAACCGCGGGTGGTAGTGATACGGGCAGGGAAACGGCAGGAGGTTCCGGTAGAAGATGTCGTTGTGGACGATCTGATTGCCTTTGAGGAAGGAGAGCGCATTGCTGCCGACGGTGTGCTGGTGCAACAAAACGACCTGAGTGTAGATGAAGCCATTTTAACCGGCGAATCGCTGCCCGTCAGTAAAAACCCCGATGAAGCAGGTCGCAACCTGTTGTACCAGGGCACCACCGTGGCTTCCGGCGCGGGCGTAGCGAAAGTACAGGCGGTAGGCATTCAAACCGAATTTGGCAAATTAGGCAAATCCATCGAGTCCATCGAAACCGAACCCACGCCTTTGCAGCGACAGATTACGCGGTTTGTGCGACAAATGTTGTGGGCCGGCCTGGTGGCTTTTTTGATCGTTTGCGCTATCAATTATGCCTATTCCGGTTCTTTCCTCAGCGCTTTGCTGTATTCGCTCGCCTTTGCCATGGCTTTGGTGCCGGAAGAGATTCCAGTGGCATTTACCACATTTATGGCTTTGGGCGCTTACCGCATGACCCGCAAACACGTGCTGGTGAAACAACCCAAAACCGTGGAAAGCCTCGGCGCCGCAACGGTGATATGCCTCGATAAAACGGGGACTATTACGGAAAGTAAAATGACCATCGCCGAGGTAACCGACTATTCGGGCAAAGGCCGCACGCTCGAATACGCTATGTGGGCCAGCGAACCGACGCCCTTCGACGCAATGGAAAAGGCAATTCACCTGGCGTATGAAAAAGAAACGTCCAAAGACCGCCGGGCTACCGTTCAAATGGTACACGAATATCCGCTGAACGGTGTGCCGCCCATGATGACGCACGTGTTTTTGCCCGCCGATACAACAGAACGCATCGTTGCAGCCAAAGGCGCTGTGGAGCGTATTTTGCAGGTTTGCAACATGGATGCCGCGCAACAGGCGGATATTCTGGCCAAAACAAAGGAAATGGCGCGCAAGGGTTACCGCATCCTCGGCGTGTGCAGCGCCGCCTGGACAGATGAAAAATACCCGGCAGAACAGGGCGATTTTCCCTGGACATTTGAAGGGCTGGTAGGTTTGTACGACCCGCCCAAAGCGGGTATCGGCAAGGTGATGAACGATTTTTACCAGGCCGGCATCGCGGTCAAAATGGTCACCGGCGATTACCCGGAAACCGCCCTGAATATTGCGCAGGAAAGTGGTATCCGGGTGCGGGGCGAGGTGGTAAGCGGCGAGACGGTGATGCAAATGACTGAAACGCAACTCCGGGAAATAGTTGGTGGCACGGATGTGTTTGCGCGTATGTTCCCGGAAGCCAAATTGCGGGTGGTGGAAGCCCTGAAAGCAAACGGTGAAATCGTGGCCATGACCGGCGACGGCGTGAATGACGCGCCGGCCCTCAAAGCAGCCCAGGTGGGCGTGGCGATGGGGCATCGGGGAACGGAAATCGCCAAAGGCGCCGCTTCGATGATACTGCTCGACGATAATCTGGCGCACATGGTGAACGCTATCAAAACCGGGCGGCTTATTTACTACAACCTTCGAAAAGCCATTCGATACATTATTTCCATCCACCTGCCGATTGTGCTGGTGGTACTGTTCCCCCTGTTATTTGACTGGACCTATCTGCACATGCTCACCCCGATTCATGTCATTTTTCTGGAACTGATTATGGGGCCTACCTGTGCCATTGCGTTTGAAAATGAACCGGCTGAACCGAACGTACTGCGAAAACCGCCTCGAACGGAAGGCGCCAACCTATTCTCCTGGCCCGAACTTTCATTGAGTCTTTTTCAGGGTTTTTTGATTACGGTCGGCGTTTTTGTCATGTACCATTACGCTATATGGATAGGCAAAGATGAAGCAACCACCCGCTCTTTCGTTTTTGTCACCATGCTGCTGGCCAATATTTTCCTGACATTTGCCAACCGCTCTTTTGAATACACGATTGCCCGGACACTTTTTTACCGAAACCGCCTGTTGTGGTGGATGGTGGGCGTGTCGGTGCTTCTATTGGTGGCGGTTCTGGTGCTGCCTCTGGCCCGCGATCTGTTTCAACTGGGTCGTCTGACACTTGCAGAAACAGGCTGGTGCATGCTGGCGGCGCTGGTATCGGTGGGATGGTTTGAGTTATGGAAATGGGCTAAACAAAAATAGGTTTTTCCAAAGCGCGAACCCCCATTTCCCCCAGCACCCTCACCATCTCAATCAACTTCCCGAAACGCGGATCCTGCGCCTGCCCTTTTTTCCAGCGCGCATAAATCTGCTGTCCGATCACGGCATTTTTGAACATTCCGAACACGTAATAAAACCGGATGTCTTTTACATCGCGCCCGCTTTTTTCAGTGTACCGTTCGATCACTTCCCGGCGCGTCAGATTGCCGGGCAGCCATGTGAGATTATAGGTGCGCATCATCTCCGGGTCGCCTGCTTCGATCCAGTACGCGAGCGTAGCGCCGAGGTCCATCAGCGGATCGCCGACGGTCGCCATTTCCCAGTCGAGTACGCCGCGTATTTGGGTCAGGTTATTAGGGTCGAGCAGCACATTGTCGTGTTTGTAATCGTTGTGCAGCAAAGTGGGGGCTTGTCCGGCGGGCAGATGCGCGGGCATCCATTCGGCGAGCGCGTTCATAGCCGGAATATTGTCCGTTTCGGCGTTGTAGTAGCGTTTGATCCAGCCATCCACCTGGCGTTGGACGTAAGCTTCCGGTTTGCCCAATTGCGCCAAGCCCGTTTTTTCAATATCGATGGCATGTAAAACCACGAGGTTGTCGATGAGCGCCTCCGAAATACGGCGCAACAGATCAGGTTCCAATTGCATCCCGGGCGTATTGTGCGCCCGCAAAATGACGCCTTCCAACCGTTCCATGATGTAAAAAGGCGCGCCGATCAGGTCGGCATTGTCGCAAAAAGCCACCGGCGTGGGAATTTTTGCGTAATGCGGTTTCAGCAAATGAAGTACGCGGTATTCCCTGCCCATGTCGTGCGCCGACTGGATGGCCGCGCCCAGCGGTGGACGGCGCAGCACGTATTCCTTTTCCGCCGTTTGCAGGCAGTAGGTCAGGTTGGAAAAACCGCCGGGAAAACGCGTCACGCTCAAAACCGGGCCGATTTCGGGCGCTTCCATGCTCAAAAAGGTATTGATTGCCGCCAAATCAGGCGCATCTTCGGGCCGCAGGGCAATCGGAAGATCAGGACTCGGTGTTAACATGGCTGCGTTTCTTTTTCAGGTCAAGTCCGTATTGTTTCAAAATATGCAGGGCAATACTCTGTTTGTGTACTTCGTCGGCGCCATCCCATATCCGCGCGCCGCGTTCGTGGCGGTACATGGCCGAGAGGATAATATCGTCTGTCATACCCAGTGCGCCGTGTACCTGGATCGACCGGTCGAGCACGCGCAGCATCACGTTGGCTACATAAAATTTGATGCCTGAAATCTGGTTGCGCACTTCCGCCTGACCGAAGCGGTCGATATTGTGGGCCGTGCGAAGTACCAGCAGGCGGGCGGCGTCTATTTCCACCCGACTTTCAGCGATGAAGCCCTGGATAAACTGTTTTTCTCCCAGCATGACGCCCGTTTCTATTTCGCGGGTGCCGGCGCGGCGACACATCATATCCAGCGCTTTTTCGGCGTGTCCGATCCAGCGCATACAGTGGTGGATGCGGCCCGGGCCGAGTCGCTCCTGCGCCAGTTTAAAACCCATACCTTCCGTACCGATCAGGTTGGAAACCGGTACCCGGCAGTCGGTCAGCCGTATTTCGGAATGGCTGAACCAGCCCATGCCCGCCTCTCCAAAAACCGGAATTTTGCGGATGCGTTGAAATCCGGGCGTGTCGGTGGGTACAATAATCATGCTGGCGCGCCGGTGCGGGGCCGCTTCGGGGTCGGTAACTGCCATCACCACGGCAAAAGCAGCGCCCTCTTCGGAAGACGTGAACCATTTGTGGCCGTTCAGGATGTATGCATCGCCTGTACGCAGCGCCGAAGTAGCCAGCCGAGTCGGGTCGGAACCCGCAAACTCCGGCTCGGTCATGGCAAAACAACTGCGGATATGCCCTTCGTGGAGCGGTTGCAGGAATTGCTCCTTTATTTCCGCAGAACCGAATTTGCTGATCAGTTCCATGTTTCCGATATCGGGCGCCTGGCAATTGAACACATAATGGCCGAAAAAAGGCGCCGAGGCCAGCACTTCGCTCAGTTGCCCGAATTCGCAAAGCGTCAGCCCGGGGCCGCCTTCACTTTCCGGCAACTGCAAACCCCAAAGTCCTGCTAACTTTACCTTTTCCCGCTTTTCATCTAATATTCGGATGATTTCGGGCAGGTTGTGGTAAGAAAATTGTGCTTCCAGCGGGATCAGTTCGGTTTCGATAAACTGGCGGACAGTGGGAAGCAGGCTCCGAAGCCGGTCGGTCATAAAAATATCTTCCATGGCGTTGTATTTTTACCACAAAGTAACGCTTAAAAAAAGTGCCGATTGACTTTCCCGTTTAGCCGGGGAATAACACAAACAGGGTGGGTTTTAACCCAAAATAAGGATCTGGGGTAAAACCCCGTTTTGGTTTCTGATCCCCCAAAGCGGGGAGCCAACAGCATAAGTTGTTTTTTGAGCGTTACAAAAGACACAAAAAGAGCCGTTTCTTTGTAGCAAAATCATAAACTTATAAACCATAAACCCATAAACCAATAAACCTTTTCCATCCATGCAATACGACTACATCATCATAGGCAGCGGTTTCGGCGGTTCCGTCAGCGCCCTGCGGCTTTCGGAAAAAGGATACAAAGTGCTGGTGATTGAAAAAGGGAAATGGTACCGCGCGGAAGATTTTGCCAAGACCAACTGGCAATTCTCCAAATGGCTGTGGTTGCCGTCGTTTCGCTGGTTCGGCATTATGAAAATCACCATTTTCCGCCATGTGGGCATCGTTTCCGGCACGGGCGTGGGCGGAGGTTCGCTGGTGTATGCCAACACCTTGCCGGTGCCGAAAGCAACTTTTTTCCGTTCAGGCAGCTGGGCCGGACTGGCCGACTGGCAGCAGGAACTGGCGCCGTACTACCAGCGCGCGCTGCACATGCTGGGCGCTGCCAAAAATCCGAAGTTTTTCGACGGAGAATACGCCCTGGAAACGCTGGCGAAAGACATCGGCCAGGAAAAACACTTAGACGCCACCAATGTGGCGGTGTATTTCGGCCAACCCGGCGTGAATGCCCCCGATCCCTATTTTGAAGGCAAAGGCCCGGAACGGGCAGGCTGCACCTTCTGCGGCGCGTGTATGACGGGCTGCCGCCACGAAGCCAAAAATACGCTCGACAAAAACTACCTCTACTTAGCCCAGCAATTGGGCGCTGAAATTATGGCGGAGCAGGAGGTGGTCGATGTCCGGCCGATCGGAAAACCCGACGGCTCGGAAGGATATGAAGTGCGTTTTCAGTCTTCTACGCGTTTTTCAAAAACCCCAAAAACACTGCGCACCAAAGGGGTTATTTTTTCCGGCGGCGTTCTCGGCACGGTTCAACTTCTACTGAATCTGAAACAATCTTCTTTGCCCCGGCTCTCCGATATGGTGGGTCGTGAAGTGCGCACCAACAATGAAAGCCTGATCTGTGTGACGCAATTGGATCATTCTTCCGACCTGTCAAAAGGTATTGCCATCGGCGCCATCCTGCATACCGACGAACACAGCCACCTGGAAATTTGCCGCTACGGCGCAGGATCGGGCGCGTGGCGGCTCAGTTTTTTACCCTTTGTAGAAGGGAAAAATGCGGGGGTGCGTTTTTTTAGAATGCTGCAAGATGTTGTTTTACACCCTGTTACATACTGGAAATACCTGATGGTGAAAGACTGGGCAAAGAGCTCGGCAGTCATGTTGTTTATGCAAACGCTGGACAGCACGGTGACGTTCACCCGCACACGCCGGGGCGGTATGCGCACCGCTGTTGTAGGCGATGAACAACCTACGGCATTTATACCGCGGGCGATTGAACTGGCCCGAAAATTTGAAAAAATGCTGAACGGCAAAGCTATGGCTTTCGGCCTGACGCCACTGGCCGGTATTCCGGGAACTGCCCATATTCTCGGCGGGGCGGTAATGGGTGAAACGCCTGAAACGGGCGTGATCGACCGGGATAATCACGTTTTTGGCTACGAAAACATGCTGGTCTGCGACGGCTCGATGGTTTCCGCCAATCCCGGCGTGAATCCCGCCTTGTCAATTACGGCGATTGCGGAAAGGGCCATGGAGAAAATAGGGATGAGGGATGGGGAATGAGGAATGAGGAATGACCGAGCGTGATGCCCTCGACGTAGAACCTCTCATTACCTTATAAACAAACGCCAGGCGTTACCACTCCAAACACGAAACACCAAACACGAAACACGAACATGGTAGCAGTTCTCAAATACAACGCCGGCAATGTACAGTCGGTACTTTTTGCGCTCGAACGCCTCGGCGTGCAGGCCGTCTGGACCGACGATCCGGATACCTTGCAGGCTGCCGACAAGGTCATCTTCCCCGGACAGGGCGAGGCGGCTTCTGCCATGCAGTACCTGCGGGAGCGCGGGCTTGATTCGGTGATTCGTTCGCTGCAACAGCCTGTGCTTGGCATTTGTATCGGTTTACAGTTATTTTGCAGGCATTCGGAAGAAAACGATACCGACTGCCTGGGGATATTTGATGCAACGGTGCGGAAGTTTAGCGGTATAGGTGGCCTGAAAGTACCCCAAATGGGCTGGAATCAGTTGATTTCGCCCCGCGGACCACTTTTTGTGGGGGTTCCGGAAGGTAGTTTTGTCTATTTTGTACACAGTTACTACGCAGAAGAAAGCGAGCAGGCAACCGTGCTGACAGAGTACGGCGAGCGATTCAGCGCGGGCTTGCAACACAACAATTTCCACGCGGTGCAGTTTCACCCGGAGAAATCAGGCCCCTTGGGCCAGAAAATTTTACAAAACTTTCTAAATCTTTGATTTTCAAATACGAATATGGAAATTGTTCCCTCCTTCGATTTATTAGACGGTAAGTTGGTGCGCTTGCGGCAAGGCGATTTTGAGCAAAAAACGGAATACCCGACAGACCCACTTGAACTGGCCTATCGCCTCGAAGCAGCCGGTATCCGCCGACTGCACATGGTCGACCTGGACGGCGCGCGAACGGGCCGCCCTGCCAACCTGCATATCCTGGCGCAGGTTGCTGCCCGCACCCGACTGCAAATTGACTACGGCGGCGGACTGCGGTCGATCCCGGCCCTCAAACAGGTGTGGGATGCAGGCGCCATGCTTTTTTCCGTAGGCAGTGTGGCAGTTTTGGCGCAGGATGAGTTCGGCGCCTGGGTGGAAAAATTCGGCCCCGAAAAATTTATGGTGGGCGCCGATGTGCGCGACCGCCTCATTGCGGTACACGGCTGGAAAGAAACCACCGAGACGACGCTGTTCGATTTTATCCGAAAAATGGGCACGCTCGGCATACACCACATCTCGGTGACGGATATTGCCCGCGACGGTGAATTGTCAGGCCCTGCGCTGGACTTGTACACCGAAATTCTGGCTGAATTCCCCGATCTGCAACTTGTTGCCAGCGGCGGCGTCAGCGATATTGCCGACCTGGAAGCCCTGACCGCGATCGGTTGCGCCGGCGCTATTGTTGGAAAAGCATTTTTTGAAGGGAAGGTGCCGATTGATTATTTCCGAATACATTCAAAAACTTAGAAGTGCGAAGTCCGAAGTGCGAAGTCGTCAGTCCGTAGAGTACACCGTTTCAAATTGGGGTTTCCCAAACATGAAACGGCGTACTCTACAGACTTCGGACTGATGACTTCGCACTTGTTACTATTTATTCTACGGACTGACGACTTCGCACTTCGGACTGACGACTTAACTATGCTCGCAAAACGCATCATTCCCTGTCTCGACATCAAAGACGGCCAAACCGTGAAGGGTGTCCAATTTGAAAACCTGCGCCAGGCCGGCGATCCGGTCGAACTGGCCAAAGCCTACGCTTTGCAAGGCGCAGACGAACTGGTGTTTCTCGACATTACAGCCACCCACGAAGAACGAACCACTTTTGTGGAATTGGTGCGGCGCATCGCACAGGTGCTCGATATTCCTTTTACCGTGGGCGGAGGGATCAGTTCAGTGGAACAGGTGCGGGCGCTGTTGCAGGCCGGCGCCGACAAAGTGAGTATCAATTCGGCAGCCGTCCGGCGACCGGAATTAATCAACGAACTGGCCCAAACGTTTGGCAGTCAATGTGTTGTGGTGGCTGTTGATGCCCGGCTGCATGAAGACGGTCGCTGGTATGTCTACCTGAACGGCGGGCGCATTCCCACCGAACGCCTGGCGGTCGATTGGGCGCAGGAAGCGGCTCAACGCGGCGCAGGCGAGATTCTGCTCACATCCATGAACCACGACGGCATGAAAACGGGCTTTGCCATCGACATCACCCGGCGTATTTCAGAATCGGTTTCTATTCCGGTCATCGCCTCCGGCGGGGCGGGTTTGAAAGAACATTTTAAAGAAGTATTTGACGCCGGGAAAGCCGACGCCGCACTGGCCGCCAGTATTTTTCACTTTGGGGAAATACCTGTTCCAGTACTGAAAAAGTATTTGACGGAAGAAGGGGTGCTGGTACGTTGAAGGAGTGATGAGTTATGAGTTATGGGAGTTTCAGGCTGGAAAAGGGAAAAATGTATCTGTCATTTCCCTATGCTGAACCTGATAACAGATAACAGATAACTGACACAGTATAGGGAAATGACAGATGCATTTTTTCCTTTTCCAGCCTGAAACTCCAATAACTCATAACTCATAACTTATCTCTCATAACTACTCAATCAGGTATTTATACCTCGGCCCGATCGAAATAAACCCTTCCCGCTCGTAAAACCGCAGCGTGCGTTCGTATTCATCGCCGGGCGTGGTCACTTCCAGGCGCACCCAGCCACGTTCTTCGCCCAGGTTTTTAGCGGCATCCAGCAGGATTTTGCCCACGCCTTCCGAGCGGTATTCCGGCACGACATACAGTTCGTTGATGACCCCGATATGTCCGCCGGCATAGAGCGAAATGGATTCCGACAACGTAACAATCCCGACCACTTCATCTTCATCCATCGCCAGCAGGGTAGAATGGCGGTCGTCTGCGTCAATTTCATTAAAAATGGCGGCTATGGCATCGTAGTCCGGGGTGTGCCCCACTTCTTCAAAAAGGGTGGATAACATGGTGGCCACAACATCGGTGTGGGAATCATCGGCGACAATCAGTTGGATCATAAAGTTGGATTTGCCGTAAAAGTACGGCAATGATGTCTAAGTAAGTTATAGTTATTGTTAGGGTACCTTTCCCTGGCAGATACTTTAGCCAAAGGACCACCAAAACCCCCCCCCCCCCCCCCCCCCCCCCCCTTTGTAAGTACCTGATTTTGCATTCCTAGAAAGTTTACCGACACATTCCCGCCACTCACCTATCCTTTCTATCCAAAGCAAAAAGAGACCATAGTTTTGTTGCAACAACACGGAAAGTGATATGCAAAAACTACTACTACTCTTTGCCCTCCTACTCTGGGCAGGCATACTTGCGTCTCAAACCCGCGAGGATTCCGTCCGGGTCAATAGACTTTATTACGGTACTTTGGAAAAAGTACTGGATGAAATCATCACAGAACACAAGGTCAGAATCGTATTCGACCGGGCGGCAATGGCTCAGGTAAAACTTGAAGTACGCCCTTTTGACAAACCACTTATCCGTTTTCTGGAGCAGGTCTGCCGACCCAACGACCTGAAACTTTTGCGCCTGCCCGACGGCAGTATTCGTATCCTCGGCGCTTATGAAAACCCGGAGACAGATGCGCTTACCCGAAAGTCTCCCGCCAGAACGGGGGCGAAACAAAAAAACATCACTGTAGCCGGAATTATTACCGATCGGTCTTCCGGCGAAGCACTACCATTTGTGTCGGTTCGTGTATTAGGGGAGCCGATTGGGGCTACTGCTAATGTGGACGGCCAATTTACCCTCCTGCACGTGCCTACCGACACCAACACACTGATTTTTACGTACGTCGGATACGATCCGGTACAAATTTTCCTTTCCCATGATGCCCCCCTGATGGGGTTACAAGTCAGCATGCAATCGGAGGCGATGCTCAAAGAAGTCGTCGTCACTGCCGAACGCGAGGAATTACTCAAAGCTTCCGAACAGGTATCGATGCTCAAAATGACACCTTCCAAACTCGCCACCCTGCCTTCGCTCGGCGAGCGGGATATTTTCCGGTCCTTCCAGTTGATGCCCGGTATCAGCGCAGCAAATGAGCATACCAGCGGGTTGTACGTGCGTGGTGGCACGCCCGACCAGGCCCTTACCCTCTACGATGGATTTACGGTGTACAATGTCGATCACCTGTTCGGTTTTTTCTCCGCTTTCAACTCCAATTCTATCAAAGATGTGCAGTTGTACAAAGGTGTTTTTGATGCCAAATACGGCGGCAGACTCTCTTCCGTAGTGGAAATTACCGGAAAAGACGGCAATAACCGGCGCTTCAATGCCGGCGGCGACCTGAGCCTGTTGAGTGCCAACGTTTGGCTGGAAAAACCCTTCAGTGAAAAAATTCACCACCATCGTCACTGCCCGGCGGAGTTGGAAAGGCCCCTTGTATCAGAAGATTTTTGACCGTTTCAGCGGCGAAGAAGACGATACGCAAAACACCCCGTTCGGCGGCCAATTCGGCAATGCACAGGTGTCGTCGTATTTTTACGACATCAATGCCAAAGCAACCTGGAAACCCAATGAAAAGGATGTTTTTTCGCTCAGTTTCTACAATGGCGCCGACAAGTTAGACAACTCGATCACTCCGCAACTTCCCTCCGGCTTCGGCGGCGGCGGCGGGCGACTCAGCCTTGGTATCACCGACCTGACCAACTGGGGGAATACGGGCGCCAGCCTGAAATGGAGTCGAAAATGGAGTGAACGGCTGTACACCAATACACTCGTCAGTTACTCCAATTATTTTTCCAACCGCGATCGCTCAGTGAGCGGTGTATTCGAACGAGACGGCGAATCGCAGGATATCAGGCGTGGTACTTTCGAAAACAACAACTTGAAGGATTTTTCCGCCAAAACGGACTGGGCCTGGAAAATTCTGCCCGGTCATCAACTCGAATTCGGCGCCTCCGCCACCCAGAACGACATTGCCTACACGTATGCCCAAAGCGATACTGCTACCCTGCTCGACCGCAGTAGTAATGGAAGCACCTCTATGGCGTACCTGCAGGATAAAGCCAGTTTTTTTAAGGAAAAACTCGTTTTTACCCCAGGCATCCGAGCCTCTCATTTTTCGCCGACCGGTAAAATGTACTACGAACCCAGTGCAAACATGACACTGAAAATAACCGATCAATTCAAAATCAAAGGCGCCACCGGCTTGTACTACCAGTTTGCCAAACGGGTGATCCGGGAAGACGTGCTGAGCGGCAGCCGCGATTTTTGGGTGCTCACCGACGGCGAGCGACTCCCTGTTGCCAGTAGCAGGCAATACGTGGCGGGCCTTGCCTGGGAAAACAAAGACTGGCTTTTCGACGCCGAAGCCTACTACAAAACCCTCGACGGCCTCACGGAATATTCGTTGCGGTTTACACCCGGCGGGCCTGGACAGCCCGGCGGACCCGGACAGTTCGAGTATGAGGAAAATTTCTTCAATGGCACCGGCACCGCGCGCGGCATCGACTTATTGCTTCAGAAAAAAAGTGGTCGTTTCAATGGCTGGCTCGGCTATACGCTCGGCGATACCCGGCAAAACTACCCCGTGTACGGCGCGTCCGATTTTTATGCCTCCAATGACGTAACACACGAATTCAAGGCGGTCGGTCTCTACCACTGGCGCAAATGGGATTTCTCCGCTACCTGGATTTATGCATCCGGCAAACCCTACACGGCGCCGGAAGGCGGCTACCAGATTACCCTGCTGGACGGCACAACACAGGATTTCCTCAATGTGTCGGCCAAAAATGCGTACCGGCTTCCCGACTACCACCGTTTCGACGTGGCTGCTACCTACAACTTCCTGTTCGGCAAAGCGCCCGCCACCCTCGGGTTCAGCATTTTCAACCTGTACAACCGCGCTAATGTGTGGTACAAAGAATTCGAAATCCTTGATAACCAGGTTATTGCAACGGATGTCAACTACCTGGGAATTACGCCGAATCTGACGCCCCGCCGACGGCGGCCGGCTTTTTTGGTGTGAAACTAACCCCCCCCCCCCCCCCCCCCCGGCCCCCCCCCCGATAAACAAACTCACCACCATGAAAAAATATTGGCCATACAACTCGCCCTCTTTTTCCTTTCCGCCTGCGAAAAAACCGCGCTCACCACAGCATCCGACTCGATCGGTCGCCCTGTAGTAGAGGCTTACCTGTCGCCAGGCCAGACACCTTCTGTAAAAATCACATACCAACTGGCTTTCGGCAGCTCCGACACCCTGGTCAAACCCATCGACAACCTGCAAGTCTTCATTGAAACGGATGGAGGAACGTACCCGCTTAATTATTCCGTCAGCGACACAGCCTACCTGGCCGACGGCTCCTGGCAGGTGCAGGCAGGCCAAACCTATCGCCTTCGTTTCGACTACAACGGCGGCACAGTCACCGCTGAATCGGTGATACCACCTAAACCGGGAGGATTCAGCGCTTCGACCGGCAGCATTGCGATACCGCAGTTTTCACCGGGAAGCGGCACTTTTCCCACATTCCCGGATCCGATTGAACTGGGCTGGGAAAATACAGACGGCGCTTATTACCTCGTAGTAGTGGAAAACCTGGAAACAAATCCGGAAGCCATTTTTGAAGACAACGGCACTACCAACAGGCCGCCGCGGCCAACTTTCCGAAGCGAGCCGGAACAAACCAACACCTTTGAAATCGGATTCCAGAACTTTCAATATTATGGCACGCACCGCGTTGTTCTTTTCCGGCTCAATGCGGAATATGCCTCCTTGTACGACGACAATGGAAACAGTTCGCAAAACCTGACATCGCCTTATTCGAATGTTGCGGGTGGATTGGGTATTTTTACAGGGCTGAATGCCGACACCCTGATGGTGAGGTGAGTAAGTGAAAGGGCAAAAAGCAAAGGACAAAAGGCAAAGGGCAAAAGGCAATGATAGCCAATGATTTACAGGCCCTTGCCCTTTGCTTTTTGCCCCTTGCCTTTTGCTCTTTGCCTTTTGTCCTTTGCCTTTCTTTTATTTATTTATTTTGACCAACTATTTTAAATCAACGATTCTACAGCGCGTTGCGATCCACCTGACGGTCTGGCTGGCAGTGCTGAGCCTGCCTTTTTTGCTGCGACCCGACATGACAGGGCGACCCATGCCCCCGGGAATGCCCGTGGCTGCGCCTTACAGCAGGGAAATATTTTTTCTGGCGCAAAATGTTGTATTAATCGCTTTTTTCTACCTGAATTACGCCGTACTCATACCGCGTTTTCTGACCATTCAGCGGCGTCGATGGGCCTATCTTGTCGTAATACTCCTGAGTTTCCTTGTTTTTCAGGTACTCGTTTTGGTATTGCAAAATCTATTGATCACACCGGCTCAGGGTACTCTGGACCGGCAGTTTTTTCAAAAATTCAGTTTTTTAACGTCCATTTTTTTCTTCGGATTGGCCTGGGCTGCCAGCAGTGGGATCCGCTTGAATACGGAATGGCACAAAGCGGAAAAACGCCGCCGGGAAAGTGAAAACGAACGGCTCAAAGCCGAATTAAACCAGTTGAAAAGCCAACTGAATCCCCACTTTTTATTCAACACGCTCAACGGTATTTATACGCTCACCCTGACTAAAACCGGCGCTGCCTCCAATGCGGTACTACAACTCAGTCACTTACTGCGTTATGTGATGGCTGAAACACAACATGATTTTGTCCCGCTCGACCGCGATCTGGAACACCTTCAGCACTTTGTGGCGTTGCATCAGATGCGCCTGACGGCACAAACGCCCGTCACTTTTACCATCGAGGGCGACCCCACAGGGCAACAGGTGGCCCCTTTGCTGCTTTTACCTTTTGTGGAAAATGCTTTTAAATTCGGTAGCAGCACCCGGGACTTGTCGCCCGTTCAGATCGCAGTGGTTATCACAGAGAAACAATTGACCTTATCCTGCCGCAACCATATCCGTAATACACAAGCCGTTTCCAGTGGGATTGGGATTGCCAACACCCGCCGACGGCTCGATCTGCTGTATAATGGGCGTTACAGCCTGCATATTTCCGAACAAAAAGGCATTTATAATGTGCTGTTAAACATCGAACTATGACCTGTCTCGCACTCGACGACGAACCCCTCGCGCTGCAACTGCTCGCCTCCTATACCAGGCAGCTCCCGATATTGTCGCCACAAGGTTTTTTCAACAACCCCGACGAGGCCCAAAAACGCCTTTCAGCGGGCGATATCGACCTGCTTTTCCTCGATATTCAGATGCCGGATATCAGCGGTTTACAGTTTTTAAAAAAATTAACCAACCCGCCAATCGTCATTTTCACCACAGCGTACGCCGAATTTGCCGTCGACGGTTTCAACCTCAATGCAGTCGATTACCTGCTGAAACCTTTTGATTTTGACCGTTTTGCCAAAGCGGTCCAGAAAGCCTGCGACTACCGGCAATTTTTAAACCACCAGAAAAACGAAGGCGCTACGAGCCTGTTCGTCAAAGTGGAATACAGCATCGTGCAAATTCCTTTCGATGATATTGTTTTTATAGAAGGGTTTGACGATTACATCAAAATTCATACTGCCGGAAAACCCATTTTGACGCTCCTTTCGCTCAAAAATGTGCTAAAACTGCTGCCGGCACAGCGTTTTTTACGGGTACACCGCTCTTTTATCGTTGCCGTAGATAAAATCAAATACGTACGCGCTCAAAAAATCACAATCGAAAGCAGGGAGATTCCGGTAGGCTCAACGTACGCACGCGCTTTGCAGGGCGTGCTGGAAAATGCCTGAAAAAAAATTGGTCCCTCGTCAGGGTAACTTTTCGCTTATGTGTCTCAGGGTATTAAAACATCACTCACACACAAAAACGATCACATAAGCTATGACAACCAAAATGAATTTCCCGGGCCTGCTCCTCTTTTTCGCAGTGGTATTATTCACCATCCCTTCCTGCGACATCCTCGGCATTCGCGGTACCGGCGAACTGGAAACCGAAATCCGCAACGTAGACAACTTCCACGCCCTCGAAATAAATGTACCCGGCGACGTGGAAGTGCGCACCGACAGCGTTTTTTACGTGGAAGTAACCTGCGAAGGCAACCTGATCGCTTACCTGGAAACGGTGGAAGACGACGGCGTACTGAAAATCCATTTCGACCGCGACGTGTACGACGTAGACGACCTGAAAATCCGTGTATCCGCGCCTTCCTGGGATGGATTTAAAATCAACGGCAGCGCCGATGTGGATGTGCCAGATGCCATCAGCGGCAACAAACTAGACGTGGGTGTCTCCGGCAGCGGCAACCTGAAAGTGTTCAACCTCGATTTCAACAAAATCGAAACGCGGGTGAGCGGCAGCGGCGATGTGTTCCTCGACGGCTCAGCCGACGACCTAAAATGCACCGTAAGCGGCAGCGGCAACGTGAATGCGCTCGGTTGTCCGGTCAAAACCGCCACTGTGGCAGTGTCCGGCAGCGGCGATGTGCGCCTGCACGTGACTGAAACCTTAGACGTGACAATCAGCGGCAGCGGCGACGTGGAGTATGAGGGCACTCCGCAGGTGACGAAGCAGGTGTCGGGTTCGGGGAACGTGCGGAAACTGTAGCCCCGAACAGGGTTCGGTTCACCCAACAGATGTAAGCGCCCAAGTCAACATGAGTCATCCCTCTATGTTGCTAACCAAGCGCGAAGAGTTTTTTTTACGCACGGCAGTAACGCTTGGCTCAAAAGAGCGATAACCAGTCATCTATTGTTGCTAACACCCGTGGCGGGTCTTAAGACCACGGTGCACCCCGTGTGAATACAAACTAGGGTTCTGCGAGGTACGAGCAGGTGACCCGAAACGACGTCATCTCATCAAAATTTTACTGCTCAGAGTCACCTGCTCGTACCTGGAGATGACACCTCTTCACTAGCGCTAAGTTGACGACATTAGACTGACAGTCACCGCCTCACTTAGTTCGGCGCCTCCGAAAAGGGTTCGGAGATACGTACGCGTCCGTACATCGTTGTCCGATACCGAACATCGCTTGAAGTGAATAACATTTATAAACTATTGATAGTCAGCGTTTTTTAATTCCGGCATGAACTGTGGAGCTGTAAAGCAGGTCAAAAACCATCCGCGCTGCCATGATTAAAAACAATTTACTGCTCGCCTTCCGTAACCTCCGGCGCAACAGCACCTACGCCACCCTTAACATTTTAGGTCTTGGCCTGAGTATCGCCTGCTGCGTATTGATTTTTCTGCTGGTGAACCATCATTTGAGCATTGACCTGTACCATGCCAAGGCAGACAGGACGGTGCTGGTCACTACTGAATCCAAAGGAGAAGTTGTTGTGCGGGAAGGCAACGTGCCCTACCCCATGGGTGTGGCCCTGCGTCAAGAATACGCTTTTTTGGAAAAAACAGCCATGGTATCCGGGCGCAACAACTCGCTGGTCACCTTGAGCAAGCCGGGCGAGGCGCCGGTAAAATTCAAAGAAATTGACGTACGCGCTTTCGCCGAGCCGGAACTATTCGAGATTTTCGACATGCCACTCGTACAAGGCAGTATGGAAGGTTTCCGGCAGCCAAACACCGTGCTGCTGACCGAAAAAATCGCCCGCAAATACTTCGGCAGTACCGATGCGGTCGGCAAGTCCTTCCGGGTCAATAACCTCGCCGACTACCAGGTTGTCGGCATCCTCCGCGATATCCCTGAAAATACAGACCTGCGTTACCAGATGTATTGTTCCTGGGCCACGCTGACCAGCGATCCTGACGCGAAACGGATGCTGAACAACTGGGGCGGCATCAACGGCGGCACGCAATGCTATGCGGTATTGCGTGAAGGCCACGCATTATCAGAACTGGAAACGGCATTTGTCGGTTTCCGGGAGAAATACTTTCACCCGGAAGTCCGCGAATGGTACTACCACGCGGCGTCGCTGTCCAGCGTCCATTTCGACCCCGATCTGGGCACAGGCACACGCAAATCCTACATCTGGGCTTTGGCGCTCATCGGACTTTTTCTGTTGCTGACGGCCTGCGTCAATTTTATTAATATGGCCACCGCTCAGGCGCTCACCCGCGCCCGTGAAGTAGGAGTTCGCAAGGCGATCGGCAGTAGCCGAGCGCAACTTTTCTGGCAATTTATGTCCGAAACGGGGTTGATCGTCCTGATTTCGACAGGGATCGGATTGGCAGGCGCTTACCTGGCTTTGCCCGCTATGAATAAACTGATCGGTGCCAACCTCCATTTGCCTGTAGCGGGCGGCGCGACTTTTTATGGATTCCTGGCAGCGCTCATGGTTTCGGTTGCCTTTCTGGCAGGCGCCTATCCGGGCATGGCCATGTCCGGTTTCAGGCCCGTAGCGGCACTCAAAGGCGCCGTAGATGGGCAGCAGGTGGGCGGGTTTTCGCTCCGCCGGGTGCTGGTGGGCACACAATTCGCTATTTCACAGGCTTTGATCATCGGAGCGGTGACAGTGACCGCACAAATGGAATACACGCGGAAAGCCGATCTCGGTTTTCAGCGCGATGGTATCGCCATTTTGCCACTGCCCGGACGTTACGACCCCATCAAACAACACACTTTGCGGCAACAACTCAGCAACGTCGCTGGAGTGGAAAGTGTTTCCCTTTGTTTCCAGCCACCGGCCTCCAGCGCAAACTGGATCACCCGCCTGCGCATGGAGGGTCGCATGGAAAACGAGATATGGGAAGCCAATCTCAAATCGCTCGACAACAGCTACCTGGAAACATTCGGCTTGAAAGTGATCGCCGGGCGCAACCTCGAGCCCAGCGATACCGTACGCGAATTGCTGGTCAACGAAGAACTGGTGCGCAAACTCGGCCTTGCCTCGCCTGAAGAAATACTGGGAAAAAAATTGTACCAAAGCGCCGAAGGATACCCGGTTGTGGGTGTAGTAAAAAACTTCAACAACCGCTCGCTCCACGCATCCATTATGCCACAGGTGATGATGAGCGACGCCGGCAATTATGACGCCTGTGCGCTGCGCCTCAACATGCAAAGCGCCCAACCTGCACTGGCGGAAGTAGAAAAAATATGGCTGAACCATTTCCCGGAATACTTTTTTGAAAGCGAATTTCTGGACACGCGCCTCGCGAAATTTTATGAGCAGGAAAGTATCGTGCTGCAATTGATGCGTCTGTTTGCAGGTATTGCGGTGTTTATCGGATGCCTGGGTCTGTACGGGCTGGCGGCTTTCCTGGTGCTGCGCAAACGCAAGGAAATCGGTATCCGCAAAACGCTCGGTGCGAGCATCGCAGGTATTTTGTGGCTGTTTGGCAAAGAATACGTCCGGCTGTTGGTTGTCGCCTTTGTACTGGCAGCGCCCCTCGCCGGCTGGGCTATGGAAAAATGGCTGGGCAATTATAACTATCGTATTCCCCTGGGTATTAGCGTTTTCGGGCTGTCTTTGTTAATGACGTTTGTAGTGGCGGTTTTAACGGTGGGGGTTCAATCCATAAAGGCAGCGCTGGCAAATCCGGTGAAGAGCTTGCAGAACGAGTGAGTATTTAAAATACAGTTGAAAAAAGAAATCCATGTTAAAAAATGACATCAAAATAGCATTCAGAAACCTCCGGGCGCACAAATTTTTCTCCTTGCTCAACATTGCCGGCCTTGCGCTCGGCATGTCGGCTTGCCTGACTGTCATCCTGATTATCCGCGACCAGTTGAGTTACGATCTTTTTCATCCGGACAGCGAGCGCGTTTTTCGCATCAATTGCCGCCAAGCCGATGGCATGAAATTAGCTTCCGTTCCGGCGCCGCTTGCCGCTACCCTCGTGCAGGATTTCAGCATAGCCGAATCGGGAGTGGCTCTGGTCCGGAGTATCCAGAACGTTGATGCAACCACTTCCGGCAATCTTACCTTGCCCCTGAGCGGCTTTTATACCGGGCCGGATTTTTTCAACATTTTTGGTTTCCAACTGGAATCGGGCAATGCCGCAACGGCTTTAAGCGAACCCAACACAATCGTTTTGTCCAAAATAATGGCCGAACGGTTTTTTGGACATAACAATCCGGTCGGCGCGTCGCTTATGTTAAAAAACAAAGGCACCTATCGCGTGACCGGCGTGGTGGCGCAGCCGAAAGGCAAATCTCATTTGAAATTCGACTGCCTTGCTTCCATCGGCTCTTTGGCTGCGATGGAACAAACTTACCCGCCTGCCGAGGCCGCAGAAAAAACAATTGACAATTGGGAAAACCGCTATATGTCATACGTTTATGTGCGTTTGAACCCTGGAAAAACGGAAACTGATCTCTCCAATGCGCTTGCTATCGTGACCGCAGCGCGCCAAAAAGCAGGCAAATCGGACAGCGAAGTGCACTTTTTTGCGCAAAATCTGGGTAATATCTCGCCGAGACCGGAGCGATTAGCCAACGATATCGGCGGCGGAGCGCCGTGGTTTTTTATCTGGGGGCTCGGAGCGTTTGTGCTGGTGCTGATCGTTTTTCCTTGTCTCAATTATGCCAACCTGGCCGTCGCCCGCGCGCTGGAACGGACGCGCGAAGTCGGTGTCCGTAAAGCAATCGGCGCCCGTATCAGCGACGTAAAAAACCTCGTTTTGACGGAGTCGGTACTGACATCGCTCCTGGCGCTTGCGGTGGCTTGTGCGCTTCATTTGCCGCTTCTTCATTTTGTAAAAATGTATTTTCCTGCCGCCGAAAATTTCGCGGATTTGGGGGCCAAAGGTTTGGATTGGATCATTTTTATCGTTTTTGGTATTGCAGTCGGCTTGTTAGCGGGCTGGCTTCCGGCACGGCGTATGGCCAAAATGCAGCCCAGCGCAGCGCTTCGTGGCAGCACCGGCGAGCAAGGGCGCCCTTCCCGCTTCGGTTGGAGAACGATGATGCTCGTGGGACAGTTTGCTGTTTCGCTCGTGATACTGATTTTCGTGACCACGCTCTGGAGTCAAATGCAATACATGACCCTGTCGGATTACGGTTTTCAACAGGAAAACATGCTGACGGTCAGATTGCAAGGCAACAAAGCAGACATTGTTGCCGCTGAAATGAGGCAGGACCCACACGTTGCAGGCGTTTGCGCCAGTTCGGTGATGATTGCCAGTTCAAACCTCCAGGGCATTGCACTCAAAATAGAACGCAGCGGTGAATCGCTCGATACACACAGCGCTTCCGTGGATGAAAACTACATTCCGGTGATGGGCCTGGAATTGATTGCCGGGGAGAATTTTCCCAAAAATAACCCCGCCAGGCAGGAGCAATTTTTGATTTTGAATGAAAAAGCCCTCACGCGTTTCCAATTCGGCTCCGCAGAGGCAGCCGTTGGTCAAACGCTTTGGATGCAGGACTCGATTCCGCTGGTCATACGGGGCGTGGTGCGCGACTTTCATTACCGCATTCTGGAACATGGTATCGAACCCTTTGCGCTGCGATACGCGCCGATGGAATACGGCCTCCTGCATGTCCGATTGGCGGCAGGCGACCCGGTAGCAGCGATGGCCTCGCTCGAAAGTGTCTGGAAAAAATTAGACATTGTCCACCCGTTTGAAGCCGAGTTCATGGATGATTCCATCCAAAACGCATACAGTCATGTGACATTTGTAGGCGGATTGGTGAGTTTTTTTGCACTCTTGTCCTTGTCACTGGCGTGTATGGGGCTGCTCGGTTCGGTCACCCAGTCGGTCGCCTCGAAAGTGAAAGAAATCGGCATCCGTAAAGTAGTCGGCGCCACTACTGCACAGGTGACGCTGTTGCTTTCACGCCGTTTTTTTGTGCTTCTGGCCATCGCCGTGACGATTGCCCTACCGGTAGGTTACTGGATTTCCAATTTGTTTCTGACGCTGTTTGTTTATCGAATTAATGTGGGAGGGTTGATCCTGGGCGGTAGCGCGTTGGTTTTGCTGGCATTGGGTCTGCTGACGGTCGGGGTGCAGGCGGGACGGGCAGCGCTGGCGAATCCGGTGAAGTCGCTGCGCAGCGAGTAGGTCCGAACCCTGTTCGGACTGCCAAGTGAAGTCAGGCGGTGACTGGCAGTCACCGCCTGACTTGATCCGACTAAAGCGAAAAAATGTTTTTTCGCGCCAAATTATCGTTGCCAAATGCAATGTGAAAATTTGACAACTTTCAAAAAGTTGTCAAATTTAGCACCCGGCCAAAACTTTATTTGGTATCCTTTGGCCAGGTTTTCAAACATCTGACTTTTGACACAACCTGTTCTTTGATCCGACCAAATCAGCCATATTAACTTTCAATAACGTTATGATTAGAAATTATCTGGTCCTCGCACTCCGCAACCTCCAAAAACAAAAAGGCGCAGGTATCATCAATATTACCGGCCTGTCAATTGGAACAGCCATTGTTATTTTGCTGTCGCTGTTTGTTTGGGATGAATGGACCTATGATCGTTTTCATTCCAAATCCGACCGGATTTACCGCGCCTGGGTGAAGGAGCATTTCCGGGGGGATGTGTTTTTTAACACCGTTACGCCGATTGTGCTGGGACAGGAGTTGCGCGATAATTTCCCAGAGATCGGGCAGGTAGCGCGGTATTTCACCGTGAATACGCTGGTTAAAAAAGGCAACTTTTCAGAGCTGGAAGAAATCCATATCGCCGAACCTTCGCTGTTTCAAATTTTTGATTTCAAACTGCTCAAAGGCGAACCATTCGACGGGTTGAGCGATCCCAATTCGGCGCTTCTGACCGAAGAAATGGCGGTTAAATATTTTGGCACCCCGGAACCGCTCGGCCAAACGCTCACCATGCAGATCGGCGGAGCATGGACGCATTTTAAGGTGAGCGGTATTCTTGAAAAAGCCCCCGGCAATTCAAGTATTCAGTATGGCATCGTTACATCGTTTGAAAAAGCCAAAACCTGGATAAATCCCGAGGCACAAACCAGCTGGACGAATGTGCTGGTCGAGACCTATATTTTGCTCCAGGCCCCGGATCAGGTGCGCGACCTCGAAGCCAAAGTAGCGCCTTTCGTGGATGGCAAAGTAGCCTCCGATTACAAACCGGGCGAATACCAGGTGGGTTTTCAAGCCCTCACAGACATTCACCTGAACAAAGATTTCCCCACGGGCATTGCTGCAGTAAGCGACCGCCGCTATCCGTACATCCTGGCCGGAATTGCGCTGCTGATCCTGCTATTGGCCTGCATCAATTTTACCACCCTGGCGGTAGGTCGTTCCGTAACGCGGGCGAAAGAAGTGGGTATCCGCAAGGCCACCGGCGCTACCCGCGGACAGTTGATGGCGCAGTTCTGGAACGAAGCGATCATCACTTCAGCCGTATCGGTGCTGGCCGGATTGTTGCTGGCACGTTTGGCGCTTCCATTTTTTAACACCTTGTCAGACAAACAATTAGCGATACAATTTTCGCCAAAGACGCTGTTGTTACTGACAGGTTTAGCGCTCGTGACAGGTCTGGTTTCGGGCATTTATCCCGCCCTGGTGCTGTCCGGTTTCAAACCCGTGCTGGTGTTGCGCGGATCTGTTTCAAAAATGAGCAGCGGCAGGCACCGGGTGCTGCACAGTCTGGTGGTTTTTCAGTTTGTACTCTCTGTTTTGCTGATTATCAGTACCCTTGTGATGTTGCAGCAGATGCAGTTTTTACAAAATAAAAACCTGGGATTTAATAAAGATCAGGTCGTTTCCATTCCTTACAAACGTTCGGGTGTGCGCTTGTCTGAGTTGTGGGAGGAAGGAAAAAAAGTAACGGAACTGATGCGCAACGAACTGAACGGAAAAACGGGTATCCGGGAATTGGCCATGTCGGCCCATACCTTCGGCACACCCGGCTGGGTCAATCTGGGTTACACTGAACCTGCCTCTCAGAAATTCCGGCGTTTTATGTTCAACGGCATCGACGAACTCTTTTTACCCATGCACGGCGTAGCGCTACAGTCGGGCCGCAATTTTTCAAAAGAAAATATCTCCGATGCCAAAGCGGTGATCGTGAATGAAGCCTACGCACAACAATTCAATGTATCGCCGGGACAACCCATGCCGGAACCCTTCCGCGAATTTCAGGTCATCGGTATTACCCGCGATTTCAACTTTGAAAGTCTGCACAGTACGGTGCAACCCCTGGTGATGGCTTACGATCCGGTGGCCGTCATTCGCACCGCGTCCGACTGGTCGTCCAATGACACGCCCAACCCCAAAATATCCATCAAAATATCCGGCGACAACCTGCAGGCTACCCTATCCACGGTGCGCCTGGCCTGGCAAAAGATAGCGCCCGAACAGGCTTTCCAGTATGCTTTTCTGGACGATACCATCGACAAACAATACCAGGCCGAAATCCGTCTGAGCCAGGTGGTGGGTATCGCCACCGGACTGGCCATTTTGATCGCCTGCCTCGGTCTGCTGGGTATCGCAACCCTAACCATTGCACAGCGCACCAAGGAAATCGGCGTACGCAAAGTATTGGGAGCATCTGTGACCGGCATTACCGGTCTGCTGGCTAAAGACTTTTTGAAACTAGTTGCTATTGCTATCATCATTGCCGCTCCACTTGCCTGGTATTTCATGCACCAATGGCTCGCTGATTTTGCCTACCGCATCGACATACACTGGTCGATGTTTGTAGCTGGCGGTTTGACCGCCACGTTCGTTGCATTTTTAACGGTGAGTTTTCAAAGTGTGAAAGCAGCGCTGGCAAATCCGGTGAAGTCGCTGCGCAGCGAGTAAGTAAGTCATTGGTTATCAGTTATCTGTTATCAGGTCGGTAACCTTTGGCCTTTTCAATTCACCCAACCGAGGGCTATTTACCTGATAACCAATAACCAATAACGAATAACGAATAACTTCTTATGATCAGAAACTACCTTGTACTCGCCCTCCGCAACCTCCGGAAAAACAAGTTTTTTTCCGCTGTCAACATTTTCGGCCTTTCCGTCGGGCTCGCTTGTTGCATGTTGGTTGCACTTTTTATTTACGAAGAAACCCACTACGACCGCCACCACGATCGGGCCGGCGACTTATACAAGGTCGGCACCACTTTTATTAAACTGGGCGAACAGGGCAAAGACCGCGAAAATGCCACATACAATACGCCCGCCCCGCTGGCCGCCGCCCTGAAACAGGAATTCGGAGAAATTGAAAAAACAGCGCGCACCCAGGTCATTTTTGAACACGACAAAACCCTGATTCAATCGCTGGAAAACGGGGTCGTGCAAAAAGCCCTGAACGAACCGGAAGGATACTTTGCCGATTCCACGTATTTTGAAATGTTTCAATACGACTTTCTGGAAGGCAATGCCGTCAAAGCACTAAACGAACCTCAAACAGTGGTGATTTCCGAAGAAGTTGCCCGAAAATTATACGGCAACCAATCCGCTTTGGGGCGCATTATCCGCATCAGCAACGGCTGGTTCGAAGGCGGCGACCTGGATTTTCGCATCACCGGCGTATTCCGGCAGCCGGATGTGCCCTCCCTCCACAACGGGCACTTTTACATGTCGCTCTATTCGGGCGAACTGGGGCAATTCGTAAAAGAAATCACGAACCTGGCTACCAACAACATGTTTTCTACGTACCTGAAACTGCGCCCCGGCTCCGACGGCAAGGCCCTGGAAGCCAAACTGCCCGCATTTATAGACAAATACATGTCGAAAGACCTGAAAGAGCGCGGATTCGGCAAGGAGCAATTCCTGACGGCCGTTCCCGACGTACACCTCTCGGGTGTCGGTTCTATGAGCGGCGGCGAAATGTCAGGCAGTAAAACATACCTTTACCTGCTCGGTTCCATTGCCCTTTTCACCTTGCTCATCGCCTGCGTCAATTTTATGAACCTGTCTACCGCGCGTTCAGCGCGCAGGGCCGCCGAAGTGGGCGTACGCAAATCGGTGGGCGCGGGGAAAGTGCAGCTGGTGCGGCAGTTCCTCGGCGAATCCATGCTGATTTCGATGATTTCCTTCGTGCTGGCACTGGCGCTGGCCTGGATAGCACTGCCTTTTTTTAACAAACTGGCGGAACAACACCTGACTTTTTCGGTCTCCAAAAATCTCGGCTTGTTCGGCAGTTTCTTCGGCCTCGCGCTCCTGACCGGCCTCGTGGCAGGCATTTATCCGGCGTTTTACCTGTCGTCCTTCAAACCGGTGGAAGTGTTGAAAGGGAAATTTTCCAACAGTCTTTCCGCGACTTTTTTGCGCAAAGGCCTGGTGGTGTTCCAGTTCGTGATTTCTGCGGGCCTGATCCTGGCTTCATTGGTGATCAGCGAACAAATGAAGTTTTTACAATCCACCGACCTGGGCTTTCAAAAAGACCAGCAAATCGTGCTGCCACTTTCCAGCAGAGCCGCCTCGGCAGCCTATACGTCGCTGAAAGCGGAAATCAGCCGCGACAGCCGGATCAGTTCCGTCGGCGCGGCACGCTACTATCCCGGCATTATGAATGCCTCCGATTCGGGCTTCCGCCGCGAAGGACAATCGGTAGACGAGTCGATCATGACGCGCCGCAACCGGGTAGATGTGGATTTCCTGAACACGCTGGGTTTCCAGCCGGTGGCCGGGCGTTTGTTTTCGCCGCAGTTCCCGACGGATACGGTTTTCAAATTAGTGGTTAATGAAACGGCGGCTAAAAAATACGGCTTCGCGTCGCCGCAGGAAGCCATCGGGCAGAAGGTCATGTTCAGTTGGAACGGCCAGGACTATCGCTACGATATCATCGGCGTGGTAAAGGATTTTCATTTTGAAAGCCTGCACGAACCCATTGCCGCGTTCGCGTTTGAAATGCACCCTGTACCGGATTATAACTACCTCATCGCACACGCCAACGCCGGTACCGATTTACCCGCCCTGCTGCAATCCATCGAAAACACCTGGAAAAGCCTGGTGCCCGGCGAACCGCTGGAATACACGTTTCTGGACGAGGATTTTCAAAAAAACTATAAAACGGACCGGCAAATGGCCGGCCTGATCGGCAGTTTTACGGGCATCGCCATCCTGATCTCCTGCCTCGGACTGTTCGGCCTGGCCGCTTTCGCAGCAGAGCGCCGGACAAAAGAAATCGGCATACGGAAAGTACTGGGCGCCAGCGTAGCGGGCATCACGGGTTTGCTGGCGAAAGATTTCCTGAAACTGGTAGCCATTGCCATTCTCATCGCGTCACCGCTGGCCTGGTGGGGACTGGATAAATGGCTCCAGGATTTCGAATACAGCATCGATATGAAGTGGTGGATGTTCGCTGTGGCGGGTTTGCTGGCTATCGCGATCGCATTTCTGACGGTGGCCGGGCAGGCCATGAAAGCGGCGCTGTCGAATCCGGTGAAGGCGCTGCGCAGCGAGTAAAGAAAGAGGTGAGAGGGTGAGAAGTGAGAAGTGAGAAAGCGTTGCCTTTGGCTTCCCATGTTTAATTCATGCTTACAGGGTGGTATAGCCGCAGAGCGGCGGTAATATTTATAGCCCGCAGCAAAACAAGAAAAGCGAGGTGCAGCGCACCGGCAATATTATAGTGGTTATCAGTTATCAGGCTGGTAACCTTTAGCCATTGTGGTTAATTAAATCAAGGGCTACCAGCCTGATAACTGATAACCAATAACAGATAACCAGAATGCTACGCAACCACCTCACCATCGCTTTCCGCAATCTCTCGAAAAACCGCATTTTTTCATTGCTCAATATTGTCGGTCTGGCTACCGGACTGACGGTGACCATGCTGATCGGATTGTACGTCCGCGATGAATGGTCGTTCGACCGCTTCCATGAAAAAGCCGACCGTATTTACCGCATCAATTACGATGCGCGGGTGGGCGGCGAGGAACAACTCATGGCTGTTTCGCCGGCGCCAATGGGTGCGGCTTTTGTGCGCGATTACCCGGCAGTGGAGGATTTTTGCCGCTTCCGGCAATGGGGTTTTATTACCGTAAAAAAAGGGAACGAGGCCATAGAAGAGGGCGACAATACCTACGTAGACAATAGTTTTTTCTCCATTTTTTCCATGCCTTTGATCGAAGGTGATCCCCGGACGGCGCTGATCGAGCCGAATACTGTGGTCATTTCCGAAAAAATGGCGCAGAAATACTTCGGCAGCACCACCGGCGTAATCGGGCGAACCTTGCGGATCAACGAGCACAGCGACCGCCGCATTACCGGCGTGATGCAGAACATCCCGGCGCAATCGCATTTTCATTATGACTTCCTGTTTTCCATGTCGACCATCGAAGAAGGGAATAATGATATGTGGCTGTCCAACAATTTCCAGACCTATCTTTTGCTGCGGCCTGGCGCTTCGGCGGCGCAATTTCCAGCCTATTTCAAGGAAATAACGGAAAAATACCTGCGCCCGCAGTTCGACCGGATTACCGGCAGCACCCTGGCGGCTTTTGAAGCGACAGGAGATTTCATGAAGTACAGCCTGCAAAACATCCGCGATATTCACCTGTACAGCGACCGGGGCGGCGAACACGAAGCCAATTCTGACGTCAAATATGTCTGGATTTTTGGCGCGGTGGCACTGATTGTGCTTTTGCTGGCCTGTGTCAATTTTATGAACCTGAGCACCGCCCGTTCTTCAGGTCGCGCCCGGGAAGTAGGTGTGCGCAAGGCCCTTGGTTCCAGGCGGAGCACACTCGTTCATCAGTTTTTGACGGAGAGTTTTGTGCTCACCATTTTGTCTTTTGCCCTGGCATTGGCGGCGGTAAAACTGGTGCTTCCCGCTTTCAACCATTTTGCCGAAAAAGAAATCGCCTATTCTTTGTCCGATGCGCCGATGCTGGGCGTTTTGGCGGGCCTGGCAGGGCTGACGGCGCTGGTGGCGGGCAGTTATCCGGCGTTCTTTTTATCCGCATTCCGGCCGATTGAAACCTTGAAAGGTAAAATTTCCGCCGGTGGGCAGGGCTCTTCCCAGTTCAGAAGCAGCCTGGTCGTATTTCAGTTTTGCGCTTCTATTGCGCTGATTACGTCAGTTTTAGTGGTGCAGCAACAACTGTCTTTTATTCAAAACAAAAAACTGGGCTGGGAAAAAGAACAACTTGTTATGCTGCGCAACACCTGGTGGCTGCAAGGCAAAACCCTGGATTTCAAGTCGCAATTGCAGCAGATTCCCGGCATCGAACACGTTTCCTGCGTGGATTATTTCCCGACGCCATCCAGCCGCAACAGCATTCCATTTACGCCGGCAGGATCGGATGTCGCCTCGGAATCCATTGCCAGCCAACTCTGGGCAGTGGATTTCGATTACCTCAACACCTTGGGGATGAACATGCAAAGCGGGCGCTGGTTCGACGCCAATTTGAAAACGGATTCCGCTGTTTGTGTGATCAATGAAGCGGCGGCCAAAGCATTCGGCTGGAGCGATCCGGTCGGACGCAAAATTTCGACTTACATCGACCCCGAACTAAAAAACATGGCCACTTTCGAAATTGTCGGCGTAGTTGAAAATTTTCACTTTGAAAGTATCCGGCAAAACATCGAACCGATAGTGATGAATATCGGCCGGGGCAGCGGCACCATGGCGCTGCGGCTGTCCAAAAACGCCGATACAGAAAAAACGATGGCGGCTGTGGGCCAATTGTTCAAAGCAGCGCTGCCGGCACAACCGTTCAACTACCGCTTTCTCGACGACGAGTTTAACCGCTTGTACATCTCCGAACATCGCATTGGCGGCATCCTCGGCGCGTTTGCGGGATTTGCCATTTTTATCGCTTGCCTGGGCCTGTTCGGCCTGGCGGCCTTTATGGCTGAGCAACGCACGAAGGAAATCGGTATCCGGAAAGTGCTTGGCGCTTCCATCGGATCGCTTGTCGGCCTGCTCTCCGGGGATTTTTTGAAACTGGTTTTTATCGCAGTGGTTATTGCCGCGCCGGTGGCCTGGTATTTTATGCAAGGCTGGCTTTCCGATTTTGCCTATCGTATCGATCTGCAATGGTGGATGTTTGCGCTGGCGGGTTTGGTGGCAGCGGCCATTGCTTTTTTGACGGTGGCAGGGCAGGCAGTACGTTCAGCATTGGCGAATCCGGTGAAGTCGCTTCGCAGCGAGTAACGCCGCACCCTGTTCGGCGTGGAAATTTATGTTGATGAAGGGCTTGATTTATGTTGATGAAGGGTTTATACAGGTTGATGAGGGTTGATAATAGCCACTCCTGGAAGTAACTATCTATTTTTACGAGCATATCCTATCAACCTTTATAAACCCTTATCAACCCTCATCAACCTTAATATAAACACAGTTACCATGAAACACCTCCTCTTGCTTGCCCTGCTTGTTACGGCCCAACTCGAAGCCCAGACCTTTCAACCAGATTTACAGGATCGCAGTCTCTGGGATTTATGGGGCCGCAATATGGAAACCCTGACCAATAACGAAAAAAAGGGTGTATCCTTCCAGTACGAAGAGCCGGTCGCTTTGCTTGTTTTGAAAAACTATGACTTTTCTACTGGAACGATCGAATTTGATGTTCGGGGCAGGGATGTGCTCCAACGCTGCTTTGTAGGCTTTGCTTTTCATATTCAAAACGACAGCACCTACGATGCGGTGTATTTCAGGCCTTTCAATTTCCACAACGCAGATAGCGTTCGCCGAACGCGCACGGTGCAGTATATTTCACAGCCCACGTATACCTGGCGAAAATTGAGGGCCGATTACCCCGCACGATATGAAAAAAAGGTCATTCCCGTGCCGGGCGCGGAAGACTGGTTTCATGCAAAAATGGTGATCGATGATAAAAATGTCAGTGTTTATGTAAACAATGCGGAGCAGCCCAGCCTGGTGGCGCAAAAAATGACCAACACCACACATGGCGGCCTGGGGCTGTGGGTGGGCGACCCTACGGAAGGGGATTTTGCGAATTTGAAGATTACGCCGGGCAAAAAGTAACGAGAACCCTGGCGGCGCCGTACCGGCTGCTTTAGCTGCCGGAGCACGTCCGGGCCATAAAAGTCCGAACCAGGATTTAAAGGAATAAAAAAGGATTTTACAGGATTTCCCAACGCGCCTACCCGAGTTGCTGAAATCCTGTAAATCCTTTTTAAATCCCGGTAATCCTGGTTCGGTGTCCGGTGTTTGCGGTCTCAGGCCATTAAAATGCGTGGAAAAACGGCAAATGTTACCCGTTTGGCATCCGGCGCTAAGCAGCCGCTAAAGTCCGAACCAGGATTTAAAGGAAAAAAAAGGATTTTACAGGATTTCCAACGCGCCGACCCGGTTGCTGAAATCCTGTAAATCCTTTAATCCTGGAAATCCTGTTCAAAGTGTTATTTTGACCTGGCAAGGCGGAAGCCCAAGCTGGGCTTGCGATTACCGGGCGCGTCGTAGCGATTCGCCACACGGCAATCCTGCGGGTAGAGGCTCCACGACCCGCCGCGCAACACGCGGTAGGAGCCTGATGCAGGCCCGGTCGGATTGGTCTGGCTTCCCGAAGCGTAAGTCCCGTACCAGTCGCTGCACCATTCCCACACATTGCCGCTCATATCATGCAGGCCCAAGGCGTTGGAGCTGTTCAGGCTACCCACCGGAACGGTTTTTGCACGGTATTCGCCGGCAAGCGAATAGGATTTTTTGTAAGAAGCACTTGCATCAAAATTAATTTCTTTCGAATCGGCGATATTTCTCCCATTGCCAAACAGTATGGCTTTGCCGCCGCCCCGGGCAGCGTATTCCCATTCGGCTTCGGTGGGCAGGCGGTAGTTGCGCCCGGGGTATTTGGCATTGAGTTTTTGCAGGAATTCCTGCACATCGTCCCAACTGACCTGCTCCACCGGGCAGTTATCGCAGTTTTTGAAATTTGATGGATTGTTACCCATGATTTCCTGCCAGAGTTTTTGGGTCACTTCGTATTTCCCGAGGTAAAAATCGCCTACTGTAACCCTGTGCGCCGGTTTTTCGCTATCATGGCAGTCTTGTTGCTCGCTGGTGCATCCCATTTCAAAAGTGCCGCCGCGAATCAGGATCAGGCCGTCATTGGCTACGGCAGGCGATGTAGGCAACGATGAAACCGAGATATTTTTCTCTGCAGCTTCGGCCCTGTGCCGCCCATTCGGGTAGTCTGCCAGGTATTTCTGATACCCTTCCGGCGTGTTTTTTTCCTCTGCCATCTGCCAGGCCAGGTCATCCCGCCGGATCGCCAGGTCCTGTTCGATGGCCCGAATGTTCGCCTGCGCCTGCTCCCGAAACTCGCCGTTTTGAAAGCGCCTGGTATAATCCTGGTATGCCGCTATGGTATTGGCCGCTTTGGCGGTTCTCCAGGCTTGCAGGTCTTTTTCCATTTCGTCATTCGCAGCGGCGTCCGCTGCCGATTTTGCAGGGTCGGTCGCCACAGGCGCTACCGAAACAAACAAAAACGAACCTTTCTGGTCGTCGCCGAATTCTGTCAGCCGGGGTTTTGGAGCGGCAAAGCGCAGGTAACCCGCCAGGCCTTCCGAAGTCAGGATACCGTCCTGCCGGGGGCCTTTTTGCAGGGCTTCCAGGAATTTCCGGGCGAAATTGGAGCGCTCTGGCACCTTGTCTTCCGAGCCGTCGGAGGTAAAAACGATGCGGCTTTTGTCCGTTTCATTGGTCACCAGCAGTTTGTCGCCTTCGCTGAGTTCGCCGGGGCGTGTGAAGTTGTCTCCATCCATTTTCCGGTTGTACCAATCCGGGTCGAAGGTGACCGAGTAGCAGGCGTCGATGGCCAGGAGAATATGCCGGCAATCAATTCTGTTGATAAATGGCCGCCAAATCTCGTATGCAAAGGCCGTGGAGTATAGTTTTTTCACATTCCCGTCCGTGGGTACAAAATAGCCGTTGTTGTCTTCCGCGATGCCGTGTCCGGTAAAATAGATCAGCAACTGGCCTGTGCTGGGGTAGCGTCCCTGCGGGTTTTTGGTATAAAAAGACTGGTACTCGCGGAGTTTGGCGCTGATCTGATCCAGCGTTGGGTTTTTCACGATTTCGGTCTGGAAACCATAGCGCTCGCGCAGTTCTTTGGCGATGGCTTCGGCATTTTCAATGGGTTTGCTGAGGTCGTCGAAACCGGAGTCGGGCGCGTAGTCGTTGACGGCGAAGAACAGGGCGTAGTCCTTGCCGGGGCGCAGGGATGCATTCGGGGCGCTGCTGCTAAGTGCGAAGGCGGCGAAGAGCAAGAGGCAGAGGCTTGCTTGTTTCATAGGGAGTGGGCGAGTGGTTATCTGTTATCCGTTATTGGTTATCAGGCTCGATACTCTAGCATTACAGGTAATAAATCAAACTGATTTCGACTTTATATTTAATTGAAAAAACGGTCGAAAGATATTGTTTTATTGATTATCCGCATACTGTACCCCAATTGCCCCGGGCGACCACAAGGTCTGGCGACCACAAGGGTCGCCCCTACCAAACCAAACCCTTTCCTACATTAGAATCAAACCAATGATTGGGTAGGGGCGACCCTTGTGGTCGCCCGGATCTGGGGTACCCCTTTTTTGTGCGCCGAACAGGGTTCGGCGCTACCGGCGCTCAAAAACAAAAAAATCCGACACGCTCCTGTCCCGGTGCGGGTTGGCCATCCGCTCACGCAACACCCAGCCTTCCGGCACATCTGCGCTGAACTGCCGCTGCCGGAAATGTGGGAAAACGCCGCCGGTGGGGTCCGCTTCATCCGAGGAAAAAACGATCACCCAGTGCCGCGACAGCGCAAACAGGTGTTGCAGGTAAAAGCGATACAGATTATCCTCCGTCAGGTGAAAAATAACTTCCAGTGAAATGGCCATATCCGCCTGAAAATCAGCGGGTTCAAAATGGAATGGGTCGTAGTGCGCAAAATTTTTGCTGCTGTCTCCGGCAAACAAATCCCGGCAGCGCGCCACCGCTGAAGCGGCAATATCTAATCCGGTGTAGGCCGGGTATTCGGCTAATTGCAGTTGCTGCCCGTCGCCGCAGCCCAGTTCGACGACGGAGCGGATGTGCTGCGTTTTTGCAAAATCATTCAAAACGGAGGATTTGTATGCCGCCAATACGCCGGATGAACCTGCGCCGGAATCGCCGCCCTGGGCGTAGCGGCGCTCCCAGTAGCGGCGGCTGCCGGGGTAGCGTAGGCGGGTAAAGAGATGCCTGATGCGTGGGAATATATGGATCACAGGATAAAAGGGATTTAAATGGAACACGGATGGAAAGGATGAGACACGGATTTTCCATCCGTGTTCCCTTACGCTACTTCCCCACAATTTCAAATCTCTGCTCCAGCCGGTACCCGTCCTTATCCACCAGGGCCAGTACATGCGCGCCCACAGGCGGTTGCAGGGCCATTTGGTGAAAAGTGCGGGTGGCGCCGAGGTAAACGCCGTCGAGGTGCCAGAAAATTTCAGCGTCCGGCGAGCGGTGCGCCACCTGGAAAACGGTGCTGCTCAGTTTGCCGTCCAGATCGACCGGCACGTAGATTCGGGTCGGATTTTTCGGGTAAATCAATTGCATAGGCGTTTGATTATGAGCCATTTGTGAACCCAGGCAATCCGCCCGAAACGGCGGCGGCGACATGTATCCGGGATTTTTACTTTTAAAATAAAACTCCTCGATGGGCGGCAGCACAAACCAGGGACGGTGCTGCATGGCGGCGGGCGATTCACAATCGCTGTTCACCTGCCATTGCCCCGTAGCATCGAGGTGCAGCAGTTGGTGAAAAGAACACACCGCCGTTTTTAGCCCGGTTTCCGGTATCCAGAGCGTATCTTTTTCACAAAAATCGCCGGCGCGGAAACCGCTTTGGCGGCAGACCGGCGCCTGCGCCATATCGTCGTACGGCGGATCGAACCAGCGTTCGCCGCCGGGCAATTGCTCGAATATTTCAAACAACACCGGCGCAGCCACATCCACGCCGATGAGGCCTGGGCGACCTTCTCCGTCGGCATTGCCCGCCCAGACGCCGACGGCATACCTCGGCGTAACACCCGCAGCCCAGGCGTCGCGGAAACCGATGCTGGTGCCCGTTTTCCAGGCAATGGGTTGCCCGGCGCGAAACAGTTCCCATTCTCCTGCGCTGTTGGGGCGTTCGACTTCCCGCATGGCCTCGAAGGTGTACCAGATGGAGGAAGCGCTGAGCAGATCGGTTTCGCGTTGTTCGGCCCGGTTCTTTTTGGCGCCCGTACTTTTTAATACGGATGGCGCGCGAAAATCATCGGTGGCGTAACGTCCGTTTCGCTCGTAAAAACTGCCGAGGCGGCGGGCCATACAGGCATAAACATTGGTGATGTCGCTCAAATTGGCCTCCGCGCCGCCCAGAATCAGCGACAGCCCGTAGTGGGCGGGCGGTTTATTGAGCGTGGACAGACCGAGGCGTTGCAGGTTGAAATGGAACTTTTCCAGACCGTATTGTTGCAGCAGCAGCACAAAAGGGACGTTCAGGGAGCGGATCAGGGCGCGTTTAGCGGGCACGGCCCCGTCGTATGTTTCGTAGTAATTTTCGGGTTTGTACTGGCCGAGTTGGGTCGGCACGTCGTGCAGCAGGCTGTTGGGCAGGATGTCGCCGTTTTCCAGGGCCAGGGCATAGAGGTAGGGTTTCAGAATGCTGCCGGTGCTGCGCGGGGCAGTGAGGATGTCCACCGATTCGCCGTGTTCCTTGCCGGCGCCGACCACATTGCCGACATAGGCCAGCACCTCGCCAGTCGCTACGTCGATGATGATAGAGGCGAGGTTGTGTACTTCATTGCCCCGGTAAATTTCCTGGCGGCGCGCCAGCAAGGTTATGATCCGCTGTTGCAGGTCTTTGTCGATCGTGGTATGAAAACGCGCGGCGCCGGTGGCTGCCAGCCGGTCGAGCAGGTGCGGCGCGAGTTGCGGCAGCGGCAGGGGTTGTTCGGGCAGGGGTTCTTCCTGCGACAGTTCGCATTCCGCCGCGCTGATGTCGCCGTTGTCGCGCAGGCGCTCCAGCAATTGGTTGCGCTTGAGCATCAGGGCGTTGCGATTCCGGCCGGGGTGGATCAGTGCCGGACTATTGGGCAAAACGGCCATCGTTGCCGCTTCCGCCCAGGTCAGCAAGTGCGGGCTTTTGCCGTAATATCGCCAGGAAGCTGCTTCGATGCCCACCACATTGCCGCCGAAAGGTGCGTGGGAGGCGTAGAGGTTCAAAATGGCCCGTTTGGAGTACGTCAGTTCGAGCCGGGTAGCCATAAAAACCTCCACTATTTTTTCCCAAACAGTGCGTGCCGGGTTGTCGCGGGCCATCCGAATCACCTGCATGGTAAGGGTGCTGCCGCCGCTGACCACCTTTCCCCGGCGCATATTCAGCCAGGTGGCGCGTGTCAGGCTGATGGGGTCGACGCCGGGGTGCCAGCGAAAACGTTTGTCCTCGAAAGCGATAACGCAGGCTGCATATTTTTTTGGAATGGAATCACTTTCGGGGAACCGCCATTGCCCGTCTTTGGCAATCCGCGCACCCAGCAACTGGCCGTCGCGGTCTTCCAGCACCACCGACAAAGGTTGCTCAAACAGCGGTCGGGGCAGGCAAAACAACCACCCAAATAACAACAATACCACAGCAACGCTCGTCTTCGGACGGCGGCGGGCGAAGGCGACTACGCGGTTTTTTAAGCCGGTTGCGATATGTTGCAGGCGATCAACGGATGTCAATGGTGAGTGGTGAGTGGTGAGTGGTGAGTCGTGAGTCGTGAGTCGGTTTAATCGGATTATAGTAAGGCACTTTGGCAGAGACCGATATAGTCTTTGAGTGCGAAGCGGGCCGTTATAAACTTGTTTTTCATGGAAGTTGGCGACTGCTGTTCTAACAGATGGAGGGCATCGAAAGCGGAATCTGCTTTCAAAATGGCGTCCTGAATTTTATGCGGGGCCGGCTTGTGCCAGCGCTCTTCCATTTCCCTAAAATATTCGGGGATTTGTTCCAGAAAACGCCCGGTCAGTTCTGGGTTGTTGTGTTGCAGGGCTTGCTGAAAAGGGTCGGCAATCCGGCTGCAAATCTGATCGACGGGTACGGAAACCCCGTGTAAAACCAGATCGTCCACGGCGTTTTTTAGTATTTCCAGCCGCTGCTTGTCATTCATTTCAAGTGTTTGAATATCAATTTTTTGTATACGCGCCTGCAATTGTAAAGCATCGGCTTTTGCCTCGTCCGCAGCTTCCGGGGCAGGCAATACCGGCAAAAACAAGGTATCGTTTCCGACAGCCAGTTGCAAACGCTCCGGGATAGCCACGATCTGCAAAAAACGGTGCTCCGCTTCCCGCAACTGATCTGTTGCCGACTGGCATCCGGCCAGGGCGAATAACAACCACCAGGGGTACTTTATTCTTTTCATTATCCTATAGGGTTTTACCACAAAGCGCGGGGGTTAATCAAAAGCATAAGTTGTTTTTTGAGCGTTACTTGGTGTCCTTTGTGGTAAAAATCACCCTTCGTGGTTCAATTTGCCCGAAAGGTAGCGCCCGCCCGGAATTTGCCGGTTTATATATTTCCACAAATTCAACTTTTAGCAAAAAGCGTGTGTTTCATATCCCACGCACACGCTTATTTTTGCCCTTTGCCCTTTGCCCTTTGTCTTTTGCCCTTTGTCTTTTGCCTTTTTGCCCTTCACTCACATGCCCCTTATCGAACAATCCTCCTTTCCCGGCCCTCCTTTCTGGCAATTCAACGGGCACCTGCAAACCCTGGCGCCCGGCATCTGGCGACGCGTAAAAGGTATTGATTATCAACGGGAAAGAATCGAAACCTCCGACGGCGACTTTCTCGATCTCGACTGGCTTCCACATAAAAACCGGCGGCTGGTGATCCTGACGCACGGACTGGAAGGCAACTCAGGCGGACAATATATTCGGGGAATGGCGAGGCATTTTACCCAACATGGCTGGGACGCTCTGGCCTGGAACTGCCGTTCCTGCTCCGGTGAAATGAACCGCCATTTTCGCATGTACCACCACGGCGACACCGAAGACATCAGCACGGTAATCAGCCATGCCCTCGCAACAGGCCGCTATGATACCCTGGTGCTCGTGGGGTTCAGCATGGGCGGCAATATCACGATGAAATACCTCGGCACGCATGGCGCCACAGCGCCTCCGGAGATAAAAGCGGGCGTGGCGTTTTCTTCGCCCTGCGATATTGCCGCAGGCGCCGACGTGCTCGATCGCTGGGATAATATCATTTACAAAAAACGCTTTATGGCCTTTTTAGCAAAAAAAATACGCCATAAAAACAGCCAGTTCCCCGGCAAATTAGACGTGTCCAAACTCCGTGCAGTGCGGCGCTGGCGCGACTTCGATGAGTGGTTCAGCGCGCCCATTTCCGGTTATGCGACGGCAGATGACTTTCATCGCCAGGCTTCTGCCAAAAACTTCCTCGAAGGTATCCGCGTGCCTACTTTGCTGGTGAGCGCCGTGAATGATCCGATCCTAACACCGGAATGTTTCCCGGTAGAGATCGCGCGTAGGCATCCGTATTTTCATTTTGAATTGTCTCCCGGCGGCGGCCACTGCGGTTTTCGGGCCAAAGGAGATAAGGATTCGTCGTGGTCGGAGCGGCGGGCACTGGAATTTTGTGTGGAACAGGAGATTTTGCCGGAGTTGAACACGGATTCAAGGGATGAGACACGGATTTTCCAGTTTAGGCGTGAACGCGTTTTCAAATTTATAGTTGACACGTCAAATCTAAAGCGAAAATCCGCAATCCGCTAATCCGTCCAATCCGCGTTGCCATTTTCCTACGAGCGCAAGCGTAAATCCGTGTTCCTAATCCTAAATCCGTGTCTCCATCCTTCCATCACGCTACGAGAGAAAATTTCAATCTTTTTTTAGACATTGCTTCGCCATTTTTCGCAGCCACATGAACGACCTCCAACAATACAACGAAGCCTTTCGCGCCTTCCTCCAGTCGCTGAACCCTGCCCAGCAACGGGCCGTGGAACTGACGGAAGGGCCGGTGCTCGTGATTGCAGGTCCCGGGACCGGCAAAACGCATATCCTGACGGCCCGAATCGGTAATATTCTGCTGCGCACGGACGCGCGGGCGCAGAACGTATTGTGCCTGACCTTTACCGACGCCGGGGTGAGCGCCATGCGACAAAGGCTGTTGGAACGTATCGGCCCGGAAGCGCACCGGGTGCCGATTTTCACCTTCCACGCATTTTGCAACCGGGTCATTCAGGAAAATCCCGAATATTTTGGAAAAGGCAACCTCGAACCCTTGAGCGAACTGGAACGCATCGATATGGTGCGGCAAATGCTGGTAAAACTCCCGCCCGAACACCCGCTGCGCGAAGGCAGAAAGGATGTTTTCCAGTTTGAAGACCACCTGCGCGACCTCTTCAATACCATGAAAAAGGAGGGCTGGACGCCGGGTTTTGTGTTAAAAAGATGCGATGAATACATCAACGGCCTGCCTTCCAACCCCGACTTTATTTATAAAGTAAAAACAAAAAATGCGGGCAAAGGCGACTTGAAAGTGGCACAGATAGAAGAAGTTACCCAAAAATGACCCGCCTTAAAGCCGCTGCCGACCTGTACCCGAAGTACCAGCAAATGCTGGAACGCAGCGGGCGTTATGAATACGAGGACATGCTGCTCTGGGTAACAAAGGCATTCGGGAAAAATGAGGCGCTGCTGCGGGGCTACCAGGAACGCTACCAGTATGTTTTGGTCGATGAGTTTCAGGATACCAACGGCGCCCAGTTTCAACTGCTGAACCAGTTGCTCGACTACTGGGAAATTCCCAATGTTTTTATTGTCGGCGACGACGACCAGAGTATTTTCGAGTTTCAGGGCGCCCGGCTGGAAAACCTGCTGCGTTTCCATGCCCAATACAATATAGGGCTGGAAACCATTGTATTACAGGAAAACTACCGCTCCGCACAACGCATCCTGGATATTGCCGGGGCAGTGATCGGGCACAATGAAATCCGGGCGATCAACCGCCTGGAACCGCCGCTCAACAAAGAACTGCGGGCTGCCGCGCCGCGTTTCACAGCGCTTTCAGCCGAACAACAGGCAGCCAGCGCGCGTATGGTCGTATACGAAAACCGCCTGCACGAACTGGCCGATGTGGGCCGTCAGATAGAAACCCTGATTCAAAACGGCACAAATCCCGCCGACATTGCCGTGCTTTATGCCCGGCACAGGCAGGCCAACCGCCTGCTGACTTTATTTGAAAAAAAAGGGATTCCCTACCAAACCAAACGCCCCGTCAATGCGCTGGAATTGCCTGTGATGCAGCATTTCCGGGATTTGCTCAGTTACCTGCACGAAGAAACCGTCGAACCTTTTTCGGGCGATCACCGCTTGTTTCAACTGCTACATGCGTCATTTTTCGGCCTCGCGGCCATCGACCTTGCTACCATCGCACTGACGCTGCGCCACAACGATACCGAGGAGGCCGAACCGGGCAAAGAACGATACGCAAGGGTCGGCAATGCGTCGGCTAAAGGACGCTACTGGCGCGCCCTGCTGGGCGACGGTTCCTTTCTAAAATCCCTGCAACTCCATGATTATCAAAATTTTGTCGACCTGGCGTCCCGCCTCAACAGCTGGGTATCGGATGCGGCAAACATGCCCTTTGCCCCAACTGATCGAACGCCTCTATACCCAGAGCGGTATGATTTCCTGGGCATTGAAGCAGCCTGACAAAATCTGGCATTTGCAGGTGCTGCACACTTTCCTGGAATTTGTACAACGCGAATCGGCCCGCAATCCGCGCTTACACCGGGTTCCGGGCGGATTGGGCCGCCTGCTCGATTTGCTGCACAGTATGGACGACAACCTGCTGGCCCTGCCGGTGGCGCAACCCATTCAAAGCGGGCCGGGTGTGCAGTTGCTCTCGGCGCACGCGGCCAAGGGTCTTGAATTTGAACACGTTTTTTTATTTGATTGCTGCGACGATGCCTGGGAGAAAAACGCGGGCGGCAACCGCGGGCGATTTGCATTGCCGCCTACGCTTACCCTTTCCGGCGAAGAAGATGCCCTGGAAGCACGCCGCCGCCTTTTTTACGTAGCCCTTACCCGCGCAAAAAGCAACCTGCAAATTTCCTGCGCGGCTACGGGAGAGGACGGAAAAGCGATCACCCAAAGCCGGTTTACCGATGAGACTACCCTACCCCGCATCCCTGTGCAGGTACCGCAGGCTTTATTGCTGGAAACACAAACCCAACTGTTGCTGGAAGCCCCGCAACCGGTCATCACCTTTCCCGAATCGGCCCTGCTTGATGAATTATTAAGCCGGTTCAGTCTGAGCATTACGGCCCTCAACCGCTACCTCCGTTGTCCGCTGGCATTTTACTACGAAGACCTTTTGAAAATTCCGGGGACGATGAGTGAAGCCGCTGCTTTCGGGGTGGCCATGCACGGCGCCTTGCAGCAATTTACCCTGAAAATGAAGGCCGATAAAAAAATGCAGTGGCCCTCTTCGGAAACGATGCAGCGCCTTTTTGCACAGGAAATGGAACGACAACGCGGCTATTTTTCAGAAAGCAGTTTTATACAACGAATGGCGCTTGGCAGAGACCACCTGCGGCGCATCTATGTGGAACAAACGCCTTTCTGGCGGAAAAGAACGATTGTGGAACGCCGCGTAGACCGGGTGGAATTAGACGGCGTGCCGCTCACGGGCGTGATTGACAAAATAGAGTGGCTCGACAACAATACTTTGCGGCTCGTTGATTTCAAAACGGGAACGCCTGATCTCAAAAAAACAGCGCCGCCCGACGAAAAGCAACTATTCGGCGGAGAGTACTGGCGGCAACTGGCTTTTTACCGGATACTGCTGGAAAATGCGCGCATTTACCCGGAACCTGTCGGAAAAACGGCTATTTCCTGGCTGGAACCCGATAAACGGGGCACATTTCCCATCATCGAAATAGATTATTCCGGCGCCGAGATGCAGTTGGTAAAAGACATGATTCGCGACACCTGGGACAAGATTCAATCCCGCGCATTTAACGCCGGTTGCGGCAAAGAGGAATGCGGCTGGTGCAGGATGCACCGCGACCAAACCCTGACGGAAGTGATTGGGAGGGAGGAAGAGGGGCTGGACGATGGTTAGTTATGAGAGTTATGAGTTATTGGAGTTTCAGGCCGGAATGGGAAAGAATTCAACTCTCATTTCCCCCATTCCGGCCTGAAACTCCAATAACTCATAACTCATAACTAAACTAAGGCCATTGCCCACCCACCATTGGCACGGTGGTATCCGCCTTTTGAACGGGCGCGGGAGCAGGCTTCACTTCAGGTTTTTTTTTGACGGTACAGCCCACTGCCCGGGTGTAATCAGGATTCGGTTTTTCGCCCTTCATCATGGCCTCTATCGCTTTTTCTACCCAGCGGTTTTTGGCAGATCTCGGGGTTTCGGGGTTGTCGTCGATGGCGCCGATGTAACGAATGAACAAATCGCGGTCGAGCAGAAAGACATGGGGCGTCCGGGTGGCGCCGAACTTCGGATAAACCGTTTGCTCTTCGTCAAAAAGGTATTCAAAAGGATATTTTTGCGCGGTGGCGCGAATTTGCATTTCTTCAAAACTATCCTCTTCTACGATCAGCGGGCTATTCGGATTGATGGCAACAACGGGGAAACCTTTGGGGCTGTACTTGTTGTGCAAATCAATGATACGCTGTTCGTACAACTGTGCATATGGACAGTGATTGCAGGTAAATATCAGAATATAGCCCTTCACGTCTTTGTAATCGGCGAGGGAAATCATTTTGGTACTGACACTTTTAAGGGAAAAATCTTCGGCTCGATCTCCAACAGCATAACCACAAGGTGAAGTAGCAGAACCAAAAAGCAGGAGAGCGCCTGCCAGCAACAGCGGGGGGAAGAAGGCTTTCTTCATGAAGCAACCGGGGGGAATAAAAGAATGAACGATAATGGGATGAATGACGGATTACAGGGTCGATGGGGAAAGGGTAAAGTTGCTAAAAGCAATGAATACCAATGTGTTGCAGAAGATTTAGTGCAAACTGATTTTGGCCGCATACATAGAACCAAAAACCTTTTACTTTCCTGTAAGGCAAGGGTACTCTGACATATCTTTTAATGCCGAGACGTCTGCAAGAAAGGGACGCACGAAACTCTCCAGTTCCGTGTAGTTCTCGAATTTACCTAAGTTAAATTTGCGCTGTTGACCTTTGATAATCACCGTAGCAGGTATTGCGCCATCCCATTCCGCACTAATCTTGGGTATCCAGGTATTCGCATCCTGATCTGCCAGGAGCGCTACTTCCGACTTAAACTTACGTTCTTTTAAAAGGGGATAAATTTTTTCTCTAACTGACTCTTGAAATCGAGGCTGACCAAGATCACCAGTACATTTTGTCCGGCATAACGCTCGCGGAGTTCTTCAAAGCAAGGGAGTTCTTCAATACAGGGTTTGCACCAGGTCGCCCAGAAATTGATAACCAGCGTCGTATCCTTTGCATTTTCAATGCGGGATTCGAGCTGTGGCATACTGTCATATACGGTAAATGATTGGGCCGAAGTGGAATAGTTGCTCAAACAACACACCAGCACAATCAAAAAAAAGAGTAACCGACTTTGGCGAATGGCTATCATGAAACAGTATTATTAAAAAAAACAATGCAAGAAACGCATAACCCTTGGAACATGTACCAGCTTTAACATTTTTTCCGACGAAAAAAACATGAAAACGGCATAAACATAGAAAATCCCCTCGAATCGTGTAAGTTCGAGGGGATTAAAAAGTTTATCAGGCTGCTGAAAACGTGCAGTAAGGCGGTGACCGGCAGTCATTGCCTTACTGCTTAACTGTCAAATCAGGCTTCTACGACCGACTCCGGGTAGGCAATTGAGGTGTCCACAAGGATACGTCCGCAGTGTTCGCAGGCAATAATTTTCTTGTGCAGGCCTATTTCTAATTTGATCTGAGGCGGTACGCTGTTGAAACAACCTCCGCAAGAGCTGCGCTCGACGGTCACTACCGCCAGTCCGTTGCGATAGGTGCGGCGGGTCTTGTCGTAGGCATTCAGGAGGCGTTCCTCGATGCCGTGACGCGCTTTTTCACTTTGGTTGCGCAGGCGGGTCTCCTCCTGTTCTGTTTTTTCAATAATGCCCTGCAATTCAACTTTTTGGCGTCCAGTTCTTTCTGCTTGGCTTCAAACCGCGCTTCTGAAATAGTCAGGCTTTCTTTCTTGCCTTCCAGCGTGCCTTTTGCTTCGCGCACTTTCTTTTCAGACAGTTGGATATCCAGTTTGGCGAGGTCAATTTCTTTCTGAAGGGCGTTATACTCCCGGTCGTTTTTCACTTCCTCCAGCTGCTTCATGTATTTTTTAATGCTGGCATCGGCCTCTTTGGCGGTTACCTGCATTTTTGCGATCTCTTGCTCGCTTTCTTTGTAAGCGGCTTTGAGTTTTTTAATCCGGGTGTCCAATCCGGCGACTTCATCCTCGAGGTCGGAAACTTCCATGGGAAGTTCGCCTTTCAGAATCTGAATTTCGTCCAATTGGGCGTCAATTTGCTGTAATTTCCACAGCATTTGTAGTTTTTCGGCAACGGTTGCTTCTACAGGCATACTGTATTTATAGTAAGTGAGTGAATGGAAATATTTGAACTCTGGTATGGGGCTGCGTAAAAAAGACAAATAAACAAGCAAGGGTTACAATATCACGCAGATCGTTGATTTACAACACTTTTTGCCATTTGCAGTTTTGCTTTTTGCCATTTTTTATAAATAAAAAACAGGGTTGGTATTCACTTTTGTGCAATGGAGCGCAAAAGTAGGGAATTTCTCCCGAATTATCTGATATAAAAGTTCAATGGTAAACTGTTCGCTTTCATAATGCCCGATATCGGCAATGACAAGGCGCCCTTCGGCATCAAAAAACTCGTGGTATTTGAAGTCGGCGGTGACAAATACATCGGCGCCCGCCCGCAATGCCTCGGGAAGCAGAAAACTGCCGCTGCCGCCACAGACCGCGACCGATCGAACGGGGCGGTTCCGCAGCGCCGTGTGGCGCATACAACTTACCCGCAGCGCTGTTTTGACTTGCAGCAGGAAATCTGTTTCTGCTACAGGTTCCGGCAAAAATCCGATCAATCCCGCTCCGATCTCCACTTCTCCGGGCCGTGGCAGGAGGATACGGGTATCTGTCAGTCCCAGTTTTTCGGCAATTTTTGCATTCACGCCTTGGCGGTACACGTTGTCGAGGTTGGTGTGGATGGCATACAGCGCCACGCCTTGCCGGATGGCCTGCATCACTGTGCGCTCTACATAAGTGCTGCCGTTAAAACGTTTTAGACCTCGAAACACGATGGGATGGTGTGCGATCACTAAGTTGCAACCCAGCGCAAGCGCCTCTTCAACCACCGCTTCCGTGGAGTCCAGACAAAATAAAATCCCTGTTACCTCCTGTCCCGGATCGCCGACGATCAGTCCCGCATTGTCGTAGGATTCCTGCAAATGGGCGGCGCGATGTTTTCGAGGATGCCGATGATTTCTTGTAGCTTTTAGCATGATGAAGTGAGTGAGTGGTGAGAGACACTTGGACGACTTTAGTGGTTTTATCCATAATGACTCCTGTTTGCGTATGTTATTTACCGTTTTGGCTTGTGTTTGAAAAATCAGGATGATACAGCGGCTTCGTTTTCAGGCTTTTGTATTCATTTTTGCTCCAAAACCACTCGTTTCAAATGCGGTAGAAAGATTTGCAAATTTCGACTTATCAAACGGCTTGACACAGCATAATTATCATTTCTGTGCCATAAAAATTTGTTTGAGGTTAATATCCTGTGAATCCCTACCATTTGCCCGTTGGTGGATGTAACTTTGCCCATTCACTCCGGTCAAAGGGAGTAATAGAAAACGTACGGTTTCGGCTGTATTTCTCCATCATTTAAAATACTACGACTATGACAGCGATGTTTTTGTTCCTTGGCAATCTCGGCGCTACGGAGCTTACCCTCATCTTTTTGGTTGTTTTACTCATGTTCGGCGGCAATAAAATCCCCGAACTGATGCGTGGCCTCGGAAAAGGCATCCGTGAATTCAATAGCGCTAAAAACTCGGTGGAAGACGAAATCCGCCAGGGTATGCGTGAAGCGGAGAAAAAACCATTGGAAAAGTAAACGGCTGGTAAGTTCCAATACAGCACCCGAAGTGGTTGTCTTAAAAGGTTGATAAGGTTTGATGGTTTGAAAAGTTTGATGGTTTGAGGTGGTAACTCATGGCTTGGGTTACCACCTCAAACCATCAAACTTTCAAACCATCAAACCTTATCAACCTTTTGAGGCAACCACTTTTTGCGTAAAATTCGTATTTTTGAGTGTTCCTTCAGCGTATAGCGGGGCCCCCCGCGCGCCCCCCGGGAACCCCCGCCCCCCCCCCCCCCCCCCCCCCCCGGCGCCGCGGAGGACGGCGCGGGAGGTCCTTCCTCCCCCCCGGGGGGGGGGGAGGGCGGGCGGGATTGGGCCCCCCCCCCCCCCCCCCCCCCCCCGCCGCCCGGGGCGGGGGGGGGCCCCCTCCCTGGGGGGGGGGGGGCCGGGGGAAAAGGGGGAAAAAGGCCCCGGGCCCCCCGGGCCCCCGCCAAGCGGGGGAGGGGGACAACCCCGTGGGGCAAAGCAGGCCAGGCCGATATTGCCTATACTTTTGAAGGACCTGTGAAGTAATTTGGTGTTTCGTTTTTGGTGTTTGGTGTTTCGGGCGCGTTGCCTTTGGTCCACTCTCTGGCCAAAGGCAACGCGCCCGAAACACCAAACACCAAAAACGAAACACCAAACACGGCCCTGCCATTTTGTCGCCCCTTCCCTGTTGGCACACTTCTCGCTCCATGCTTCTTTCCTTTTGAAATAGCCTCCTACCCTTTCCGCAACTAATCTATTCATTCAATCTGAAGATTGTTTAGATTAAATTCTGTGCACGTGCTTGATTATCAACCCTGATAACCAATAACTAATAACGGATAACTTCTTTGCATGTGCTTGATTATCAACCCTGATAACCAATAACTAATAACAGATAACTACTATGCTTAGTTTTCTTGCTACCGAAGGGGCAGCCGGGGCCTCACCCGAACAAAAACGCCGCGCTGCGGATGAAGATGCCGCGCTGCTCGACTCCTATTCCCAAACAGTTATACGTGTGACACAACGCGTCAGCGACGCCGTGGCGCACCTGAAAGTTCAAAAACCGCAACCACAGGGCCAGCGCAACCGCCCGGTGCCGCCCAACCAGCAGGGCGCCGGCACAGGCAGCGGCTTCCTCATCAGCAGCGATGGTTACATGGTCACCAACAGCCATGTCGTCAATGGCGCAACCCGGATAGAAGCCAGTCTGCCCGACGGGCGTTCCTTCCAGGCGCGTATTGTCGGCGACGATCCGGCTACCGATATTGCTGTGGTGAAAATTGACGGCGACAACCTTGCCAGCGTCGCTTTCGGCTCCAGCGATCGCCTGCAGGTCGGCCAGATCGCCATTGCCATCGGAAATCCGTATGGTTTTCAATATTCGGTTACTGCCGGGGTGGTCAGCGCGCTTGGCCGCACCCTGCGTAGTCAGAACGGACGTCTGATCGATGATGTAATCCAGACCGATGCTGCCCTGAATCCGGGCAATAGCGGCGGCCCGCTGATCGATTCGCACGGGCAGGTCATCGGGGTCAACACAGCGGTGATCCTGTCTGCACAAGGCATCTGTTTTGCTGTCGCTTCCAACCTTGCGCAGTTTGTGGTAGGCAAACTCATCCTCGAAGGCCGTGTTCGCCGCGGCTACCTCGGCATCGGCGCACAGTCGGTGCCTTTACCCGCCAAATGGCTGAACGCCCTGGAACTGCCCTCCAAAGGCGGCATCCAGATTCAAAGTGTGGAGCCTGGCAGCCCGGCAGCCCAGGCGGGCATTGTCGCCGGCGATATCATCGTACAATTTGAAGGAAAACCGATCGACTCCATCGACGACCTGCACAAAGGGCTGGATGAAAAAACCATCGGGCGGGCTGTGGCGCTCTGGGTGCTCCGTAACGGGAATTTGCAACGGATTTCGGCGACGCCGGGGGAATTGAAATAAAAGGAGCACCTCCCGCATCCGCCCTGCCAGATGCTCCAGCACCTTTTTTTGAAAATACAGCGGGTGGTGTTTCGACACATGCCTGCGCGATTTCAACGCGACATTAAAAGTGCCGTCATCAAAGTGGCTGAATTTTTTTCTCCAGAAACGAACCGTGACCTGCATCGCCAGCCGGTCGAGCCAGTCGCCGAAAGCGCCGCCGAGCGCCCATTCCGCACTGCGTTTCAACCAGGAGCGGCTATGAAGCGGCACCTCGTGGGTCGGGCGGAGGGTGCAATGTGGAAGCTGCCGCCAGGCCCACTGGTTTTTCCGATAAAAAGCGTGGTACCATTCCTGTCCGTACATCGGCAGCAGCGTCACCGCTTCGGTCGCTGTAAACAAGTTTTGTTCTTCAATTTCCAGGTGTTCAGTATCAATGAAATAGTTGACGCAGAAGTATTTATGCGAATTAAACAGAAATATTTTTTTAAAAACCACCAGCAGGGTACGCGCCAGCCAAAGCCGTCCGGGCGCAGTAATCATAAAAAAATCAATATCGCTGTCGGGTCGCATACTGTGTTTGGATAGCGAACCTGACACAAACACCGCCCGGATGTAGGGAAAGGCAGCGATAAACCGGGCCATCCGGCGCGCCTTCGGCAAAAACGCATCGGCTCTTCGATTGGAATCTCGCCGGCGTTCCACCCAATCCGGCTGATATTGCGTCTGAAAATAACCCTGAAACTGGAAGACGACGCCACGCGCTACCAGCAGTTGTAGTTTTTCCTGAAATACTTCAAAGGATTCGCCGGCCACCGGCTCGTCAGCCTCCGCACGCCCACAGGGAGCGAACTGCCAGATTTCCCGATCCGTCAAAGGATACGAAAAAAGTTCAAAATAGAGCAGTGCGCGCACAATAGCGTGCTCCACAGGGCAGGCAGTTTGCATTGGAATAAACTCAATCATGGTGTTCTAAGTAGGAGTGCAAAATTAGTTTTGGCTAAATTCTTTGTAAATGCTTGAGTATCAACACTGATAACCAATAACTAATAACTGATAACTACTTACGGTAAAAAAGCAGGGCAAGGTAATGGACTTGGCCAATCCTTACGCGATGAATGGTCGAAAACAAGTGTATAGTTTTGGCTTTATGGTATACAAAAGTGTGCGCTATACCTGAACTTTGCGGACATGTTCCCATCCGAATCAGCCCCTTTGTTTTATCGCGAACTGACGAAAATCGCTACCCATGCCGGCTGGCCGCCCGGCGAACGGGTGTTGGCCCTGGCGGGACTGATGGAACGTATTTTCCACGAGGCCACCCGCCGCGAACAAATTGTATTCAGCAGTCTTTTTGCCCGCATCAGTTATGCCGGGCATTTATTTCATTTTCAGCCGGATATTTTGCAGCGCATTCACCGCTTCCGATTGCTGGCCAAACGCGTGCGGAATGGCCAGGTGGCCGTCGAAAAAAACGTCCGTCTCGGTTTGCAGGCCGTTGCGGAGGCTGTGCTGGTACTGACCGAAGCAGCCATTCCCGCTGAATTGATTGCAGCATTTGACCCGGACGAAACGCTGCAGCAATTACAGGAGGCGGAACCTGCCGACCATTGGGTACGCATGGCCCGCGTTGTGGCGATACAGGATGATCCGGCGCATAACTGTCTGATTGTCATTGATGAAGCACAATCGGAGCGCCCGGTTCGGATGCGCTATGGTATGCCCGAGCGCAACGAAAATTTCATGCCGACCATCCAGGTGATTCGCAAAGTATTCGGTTTCCCGGTTACGCTTAACCTGATTGATGTGGACATCGACCGCGCCGGATTTTACTGCCCACGCGCCATTGTCGTGGAACCGGATTACCTGATGGACGTATCTGCCATTGCCGAGTGTTTTAAAGATACGGGCGCCGATCCCTACACTTTTCTGGTGCGCAAATTCCTGCCGTATGAAAACTCGGAACCCAAACTGCTGGGAAATATCGCCAACTTTTTTTTAGACCGCCTGCTGACCGAACCGGCGGCGGAATGGAGCGCCGTTTTTCGCGAAACGTTTCAGTTGTTTCCTTTGTCTATGCGCCCATGAGCGACGCGGAGGTGAAATCCGTGTCGCAAAAAGCGCAAAAACATTTTTTGACGCTGAAAAACATGGCGTCCGGGGGATTTGCCCGGCAGGGCATCGAACCGGAGCATTGTTCCCTGGAACCTTCTTTTTACAGCGAACAATACGGCATCCAGGGCCGCCTCGATTTGTTTTACAAAACGGAAGAACAGGCCGCTATCGTGGAATTAAAAAGCGGCACACCGTTTAAACCCAACAGCTACGGCATTGCGCGCAGCCATTTTACACAAACACTTTTGTACGATCTGCTGGTGCGCTCCGTGTTCGGACAACATACCGACCCGGCCAAATATATCCTGTACTCCGGTGTCGATCTGAACCACCTGCGCTTTGCCCCCACCGTGGCGCCCGAACAATGGGAAGCCCTGCAGGTGCGCAACCAGATGGTGGCCATCGAACGGCTGCTCACCAAAATCCGGCCCGGCGATGCGCATATCCCTGTATTCGGTCGCCTGAAAGTCACCCACGGCAAAGGTTTTACGGAGCGCGATTACGGGATATTCGAGACGACTTACGGACGGCTGTCCGCCCTGGAAAAAAAATACTTCAACGCCTTCACCGGCTTTATTGCGCGGGAACACTGGCTTGCCAAAACCGGCGACGAGGGTTCCGATAATGCGCATGGCCATGCAGCCCTCTGGCGCAACAGTTTCGGCGATAAACAACAGCAATTCAGCATTTTAAGTCACCTGGAAATTCTGGAAAACAGGGCCGACCAGCCGGACCCCTGTATTGTTTTTCAAAAAACGGAACACACCAACCCCTTAGCCAATTTCCGGGTCGGCGACATTGCAGTATTGTACCCGGCGCTCGACAACACCGATACCGTCTTGCAGCACCAGGTTATTAAATGTACCATCAGCGAACTCAGCAGCAGCCGGGTGACCGTACAACCGCGTTACCGGCAATTCAATCTCATCTCTTTTGAAACAGAAGGCTACTGGTGCCTCGAACCCGACTTAATGGACATTGGATTTGCTGCGCAGTACCGCGGACTACTCGAATGGGCCGATATATCCCCACAACGCAGGGCATTGTTATTGGGCGCCGAAGCGCCGCGCCAACCTGAAGTCAAAGAGACGCCGGACGCCGCTGCGCAGACGGGATTTAACTGGCGCAATATTGTACCGTCGCGTGACTATTTCCTGCTGTGGGGGCCGCCGGGCACGGGAAAAACCAGTGTTATGCTGCGCGACCTCGCCGCCTGGGTACTGCGCGAAACGTCGGATAATCTCCTGTTATTGGCCTACACCAACCGTGCGGTCGATGAAATCTGCGATGCCCTGGACGCTATCGGCGGCGATATCCGGGATCAATATATCCGCATCGGCGGCAAACACTCGACCGCCGAGCGTTTCCGCGATCAACTGCTGAGTACCCAAATTGCACCTGCAAAAAACCGCGCCGAACTGCGGGCGGTGCTGGAACCCCGCCGCATTTTTGTCAGTACCGTGGCTTCTTTCGGTCAAAATGACGGGCTGCTGCGCCTCAAAAAATTCCAGCGCCTGATTGTGGACGAGGCCTCGCAAATCCTGGAACCGCAACTGATCGGGCTGCTCACCCGCTTCGAACATTTTATCCTGATCGGCGACCACCGGCAACTGCCGGCCATCACTACCCAGCGCCCGGAAACGACCCTCGTAGAAGACGCCGAACTACGTACGATCGGCCTGCAAGACCTGCGCGAGTCCTATTTTGAACGGCTATACCGGCGCTGCCAGGAACAGGGCTGGCACTGGGCCTACGGACAACTCCACCGGCAGGGACGTATGCACGCCGATATTATGGATTTTCCCAACCGTTTTTTTTACAACGGCTTGCTGAAAACCCTGGCCGATACGCCCGATGACAAGCATCGGCAGCACAGTGCCTTGTGGTACGACCTGCCGGGCCTCGATCCGGTGCTGGAAAAAATATGTGCGGAAAAACGGGTTGTTTTTTTCCCCGTTGCCGCAGAGGACGCGGTTTTTAATGCCAAAACAAACAAGCCGGAAGCGGCCCTGGCGGCGCGTATCGTCGTGTTTTTCAAAAACTTATACGACCTGAATAACAAAGCCTGGCATCCGATGCAAACACTCGGCATCATCACGCCCTGGCGCGCACAAATCGCCCAACTACGGGCAAGTCTGAGCGAAGCAGGCATTGATCCAGACTCCGTTACCATCGACACGGTGGAGCGCTACCAGGGCGGCGCCCGGGAAATCATTCTTGTCTCCACCTGCGTGCACTCGGAGCACCAGTTGGCCGGCCTCGTCAGCATCGGCGAAGGGGCTGTGGATCGAAAACTCAACGTGGCCCTCACCCGCGCCCGCGAACACCTGATCGTGCTCGGCAATGCGGAGGTGCTGCGGATGGATGAGCGGTATAGGGAGTTTATAGAGAGGTATGAGGGATGAGGGATGAGGGATGACATTATTTGGATTTCATATTTTTTCGGGCGGATGAAAGTATCTTAAGTATTTCCTCGCATTCCTTGTAAAGATCAGATAATCGTGTGGTTGGAACAATTCCGGCATCCGTTAATAGTTCGAGCCAAAACAATGTTTCATCGGCTTCTTCTACAACGATAGATATTTTGCTGAATTTTCCAGCGTCTGACCGCGCCCGTGCAACAGCCCTGTAATTTGCTGCAACTGAAGTCGCACACCTCAGCAACTGTTTACCAATAACCTGCGAAGCGCCGTTTTTCGGCAAATTCTGATAAAGCCTGATTACCCGCAAGGACATCTGTTTGGTTCTGAACTTTAACAGTTCAATTTTTTTCAATCGTATCCATAAAAAGCGTGTTTTCATTCCTCATTCCTCATCATTCATCCCTTACCCCTCACTCCCCCATTCCTCATCCCTCATTCCTCATTCCTTTAAAATAAAGCACTACCCCCAAAAGCACAACTACCCCCAAAAGCCACCACCAGCGGCCGGAAGAAAAATCGAGGGCACAGAGATCGCCGCTGACCGTCACGCCCGCCCAGTAGAAAGGATGGGCGCTGTCGTAGTGGTCATCGTTCTTCAGAAATTCCAGTTCGGCTAAGCCCAGGGCTTCATCTTTGGTTTTGCCCGCTTTCAGGTGTTTGAAAAACGCCTCGATCAGCACCGGAGCCGTGGTTTCATGGAGGCGCCAGATACTCATGACCGTGCTGGGCACACCGGCTACCGCAAAAGCGCGGGCCAGGCTGTACACCCCTTCTCCTTTGTGCAGTTTGCCAAAACCGGTATGGCAGGCGCTGAGTACTGCCAGGTCGGCCTGCAACTGCATGATTTGCAACTCATTGGAAAACAACACATCATTGTTGATGGAATCGCCTCTGGGTCTGCCGAACAGCAGGCAGGAAAGTTCGGGGTGCTCGTCATTCGCCAATCCGTGCATGGCCAGCAGGAGGATGCCACAATCGGGCGCGATTTCCTTGAACCGTTGCTCGCTGGCTTCCGGCCCTGGAAATTTTTGTCCGCCTATGAGGGCATGCACTTTGTCTAATTCTAGCAGTGTGCTTTTGATGTCATAAATCAGGGAATCCGGAATCTGTACGTTACGGGTGTCGCCCTGCGGCGCGTCGCTGCCGTAGGAAGGTGCAAAACCTGCAAAGTTGTATTTCGACAATGATTTACTACGGTGATCCTGGCTTATTTTCTGCTGCATATCCCAGAGCGTGGCAGAGTACGCATAACCCGTATTGAGTTTGTGCAGGAGATATTTCATGTCGCGCCAATGCGTATCCCCGGTGGACGACTCGTATTGCAACACATCAAAGGGAATAAATGCCAGGGCGTCATCCGGGATAATCATCAGGCTTCCGGGCGCTGATGTATCTGCTTCCAGTTCGGGTTGCAGCAAGAGTTGATACCACTGGTACGACATGCGCAGGTACCATGCTTTGTCTTCCGGCTTTAGATTCCGGGAGTTCATAAATGTAAAATAAAGCAGCACATTATCGCGGAAAAGGGGCGGCAACGCTGCTTTTCTTACAGAAAAAGCGCCTGTTTTATTGAAATAAAAAATATAGGCATCTGTATCAGTGAGGTAATAATCGATCAATGCCTGGCCTTCGCGCAGCAGCTTGCTAACGCCGCCCGCGCTCAAAAAACGAAGTTCATCGGAAAGGCTGGCATAATCGGCGTAATCCTTGCGCAGCTGTTCCTGAAAGCGAAGTTGTGCCCGTTTCAGTTGAAACAATTCCTGTTGGAGTTGCTCCAGTTTTTGGGCAGATTCCGGCCCGCCCCGCTCCTCTTCTGTGGCAATTTGTTGTTGGTACCAGGCTATTTTTGCTTCCATATCCTGCTCCTGTCTGCGAATGTCGGGCGGCAGTTGGAAATCGCGGCGCGCCTTGGCCATACTTTGCAGGAGCAGCACGGCGCGGGCCTGTTCGGTCAGGGCAAAAGCCCGTTCGGCGAAGCTGCGCTGCCCGGTTTTCTGATACAGTTGCCAGGCGATTTCGATCGCTTCGTCGAAACGCGCCCGCGCTTCTTCCAGGGTTATCAGGGAGGAGGACTCATAAGCGAGTGTAGCAATCAGTTTGGCGGCTGCAACCGGGATCAGTTCGTGGCATTCGAGCGCTTTTTCGGGTTGTCCGAGGGCAAGGAAGCAACGGGCTTTGCCTTCCAGCGCTTCCATAATCGTATTTTCACTGTATATCAGCGAGTCAGCGGGCAGTGTACTCGGGTCCGTTTTTTTAAATTCCCTGATCACACTTTGTAAAGCATAGTGATAGTCCGCTAAAGCCGTCTGGTAATTTTTTTGAAAAAAATGCACGTTTCCCAGTGCGCAGGAGGCCTTGGCAATTTCACGGCGCCGGGAGTAATCTTTATAGTTCTCTCCTTCCCGGATCGCCTTTTTGAACATCATTTCAGCGAGCGCGTAGTTTTTCTGATCCGTCAGTATTTCTCCTTCTGTCATGTGATTCTGGATGGAGTAATACAGCGAATCCCTCGACAAGCGGCTGATCAGATCGGGTACCATTCGGATCTTTTGTAAAGCCTCTTTCGTTCTGCCTAATTTATGTAGCGCCATCGCTTCATTTTGCGAGGTACTAACCACAGCCGTTGGTTTTGACAGTTTCAGCGCAAGTCCTTCCCGTACCGTTTTCAGCGCCTCCTCGTATCGGCCGGTTTCCATCATCACAATGGCCAGGTCGCCCTGATCGGCCATTCCCACTTCAGGGTGCGCATATCCGTAGGCGACGCCTTTGCGCAGCAGGTTTTCAGCCCTTGGGTAATCGCCCAGGCGCGTGTACACATTGCCGAGGTTGTGGTAGAGGTACCTGGCAACTCCATCGCTTTCCCCTTTCAACTGGTCTTCAAAAATGTGATAACCCTGTTCATAAAAATTCCGGGCGCCCACAAGATCGCCGGCATTGACCCGGCGGATATGCCCGGCGGCATTGTAGGTAAGTACCAATCGCTCCCATTCTTCCGGCGTAGCCGGCTGGCGAAACATGCCGTCAAGGCCTTGTTGTATCAGGTCGGTGGCGATAAAAGGCTGGTTCAGGTTATCGGCCCAGATATAAGCCAATGTGCTGTAACTTTTGAGCCAGGGCGACAACATATTCTGTTTCCTGAACAAATCCAGCGCCTTTTTGTGATAATAAACAGCACTGTCTGTTTTGCCTTCAGACAACGCAGATTTGGCTTTTTCCAGCAATGCTACCGCCTGCGGGGAATCGGTTTGCGCACGGCTGCCTATTGCGCACAGCAGCAGCGCAAGCATCCAATAATATTTCATCATGGCTTATGTATTCTGCTGAGCATTGCGCCATGCATAGATAATCAGAATAAGCACCAGCAGGGCCAGGAAAAACAGGATCCAGCAGTTGTTGTTGTCGACAGGCGGAGGCAGCAGCGTTTGTAAATCTTCTGCTTTCAGCACATCGTTTTCGCTACATTCATATAAGATTCCTGCTGCATTGTTAAAAGCGACACAAACTTTTAATACCCGAGGGGCTTCCTGGTATAATCGTTTTACACCTTCCAGATCGGTTTCTATCCTGAAGTGGACAAACTTACACTTGGGTATATATTGTGCCGGAACACCGCCGATTTCCAGACCATTTAGTGTGAATATGGGTATCGTCCCTTCCATTCGTTCTAATTTTGGAATGACATCTGCGTCAAGATTAAAAAATTCAGGCAGCGCCGAATAATGCCCACCCGTCAAATCCTCAAATTTAATTATCGGATCCTCCTCCGGCATTTCGCCCTGGTTGCAAATGCGTTGCGAAAAGGAAACCTTGTATTTGTCGCTGCTGATCGTATCAATTTTTGTGACAAAAAGACTGTTGGGATCATGGCTGGCCAATACGCGGAGCGTTGCAAAAGACACGCCCCTGACATATTCCGACGCCACCTCTTGCCCCTCTCCCACGTTGGTAAAAACCTGCAAGTTCGATGGAATATTCAAACTGACATCCGGCGAAAATAAGGAGATAAGCAGGTTTCTCATATTGGTCAATGCCTGCCCGGTCAGCGGAGACCTTCCCAACACAACAGTTGCTACAACAGCCGAGTCCTGGGGAATTTGACCGGCGCCGAAGTTTTCTGTTTCCAGAACGGGGAACATCCGCAGCTCGTTCAGGTTTGCTGTCAGGGTTGGATCAATCGTTCCCGCAACATCATACTGAATACAACTTTTAAAACTTTTGCGAAACTCGGTTAATAAACCTCCGCCGTACAGGTTTTGAAACGATCCGCCCAGGGTATCATAATTCGTTTCAAATCTGTCGGCGACTTTGTAATAGGACGGTATTTCAGTTGTATCATGCGTGGCGATTTTAGTCGGCGTATAAATACCTTCCCTGCGGGTACTGTTATAGAAGAAAAACGATCGGGTAATACTGTCGCTTTTCAGGTGCGACAAAACAAAAACCGTCGGGTATTTCTTCCTGAATTCATCGTTGTAGTCAATATCCGTTGTTTTGGTAGCCGAGTCGAGCCGGCGGGGAGAATCGCTCAATGTGCTGGAAGCACCTCCGGTTACTTCTATGGCAATGCGCGCCGCTTCCGGCTTTTCGTCGTTGTGGTAGCGTTCCGTTAAATAGACAGCCGGGGCATAGGTGGCCCTATTGCCGTACCTGTAATTTACTTTCAGGGATGCTTTGTCCATATGACTGACGTCATTCGCAAACTTCCGATAATTCCCGTCTCCAAATATCCAGAACGCCTTGTACCAACCGCATTCATTGCAGGTCGTATCCCTGCAATCGTTGTTCGGCACTGTTTTGAGCGCGTCATTGAATACAAATTCAAAAGGCGCACTGTTGTTGAGTTTAACAGAAGTAGCACCGGTTGTGGCGCCTACCAGACCATTAACATTTCCTGTGGCACGCGGCACGCCATTTTGTTTTACCAGAATTTGTTGTCCTTTATCTTTTGTTATTTTTTCTTCAGGACATGGTTGTTGTGCGGAGAGAAAAAGCGGCGCAGCAAACAGGATGGCTCCCGCTACAAATTGCATCATGGTCTTCATAAAGTGTATTTTTGGTGAATGATTGTTTTCAGGCAGGAAAAGTATTTACTTTTTCGATAAAGTGAAAGAAAACTTGTGGGAATAAAAAAAAAACGCCGCTTTTGTTCACATTTTTTTCAACACAGACATTAAACTGCAAAATCCGGCTCTATTTTTACCGCCGCCAACCGCCTTCGACTTACATTACTTTAATCCGACTTAACCGGCGGCACTACGGCAGGAAACTATATGAACGGACCACACGACGAACTCGCAGACTTTCGGCGCGATCCTGAGGGGGGCAGCAAAACCATTAATACGCACTGCCGTCCGAAGTTTATCCGCTGGGGGATTGAACACCACTCCATCGATGGAGCAGACCTGGAAGACCTTTTCCAGAATGCATTCCTGTTGATGATGCACAACATTCAGGCGGGTCGTTTGACCGAACTGACAGGCACTTTGTGTACCTACCTGTTCGGAGTAGGCAAAAACCTGATCCGCGCTTTCCTGCGCAGACACCGGCGTACCGACTGGCTGGGGCAAAACGCTCCACCCGAAATACCCGGCACTATACAGGATGCCGCAGACGTCAGGCTGATGTCTCAACAAGCCAGCGACAGTCTCTGGGAAGAGGTGGATGAACTGGGTGAACCCGGCCGTAGCATTCTCATTCTGACTTACAAGGAGGGCTTGAGCGCACAGGAGATTGCCGATGTGATGGGATATGCCAGCGCGGAGGTGCTGCGACAATTGCACAAACGCGCCCGGCGCGATCTGCTCCTGCTGAAAGCCCGGAAAGCGCTGGACAAACAAAGCTATCAGATATTCTTTTTGTTTTATAAAAAGAACCTGACAGATGAAGAAATTGCCAAACAACTGGGCCTTTCAGGGCCGGATGTAGTAAAACAACGCCGCTTAGACGGCATGGAACAAATCAAATAAGTAGGGGGCAAAATTAATTTTGCTTCAATTCTTTACAAATGCTTGATTATCAACACAGATAACCAATAACTAATAACGAATAACTACTTAATAATCCCGATACTTACCTAGAAAAGAACAAAATGAAACCCACTCAATTTATGACATCATGGACAACCGGACAGACAACCTGCTTGAATTATACTTTGCGAACGAGCTATCAGAAACCGAAGCCGTAGAATTGCGCACCTTACTGGACAATGACCCGGAGGCCGCCGCAGAATTTAAGTGGCAGCAGCAAATAGCCGGAGCCACCCGACATATGAAACTGACCGCTCCGTCGGCAGTTATCAAAAAACAACCGCGTCGTTTTATGATGTGGTCAGCCCTGGCCGCCGCCGCCGCCTTGACTGCATGGGCTGTTGCAACAATTTTTATGCCGCAGCAGTCAACGGTACCGCAAGCCATCGCCAACAACTACAAACCCTACCCCAACCTCATGCCTTTCAAGGCGCTCGATCCGACGGCTGCCAAAGGAGTACCCGCAGAAGTGATCCGCGCTTTTCAACTGTATGACGATCCCGCGCAGTTCGCCGCCGCCGCCGAAGCGCTCGGAAAAGTTGCAGACAAATACCCGGAATACCCGGAATCCCGTTTTTACCAGGGCGTGGCATTGGTGGGCGCCCAAAACTATCCGCCCGCAGTGGATGCTCTGCAAAAAGTGGTCGCTTCGGGCGGCGCCAACCGCGTACCGGCGCTTTATTATCTGGGCCTGGCCCAAAGTGGAGCGGGCAGTTACGGGCAAGCCCGTCAATCCTTTGAATCTTATCTGAAAGAAAAAGAAGGCGTACCCTACCGCAAACAAGCAACCGAGATGTTGAATGTTTTACCGAAGGGTTGATGAAGGTTGATGAAGGTTGATGAGGTTGATATTCATCCGCCCGGAAAAAGTAAAATCGCTTCATTTCCTGGCGGATGAATATCAACCTCATCAACCTTTATAAACCTCATCAACCTTCATCAACCTTCTGGCATCTCTGTAAAAAATAATAGCCTACCGCTCAAAACTTGCAAGGTTCGCCCGTTATTTGCCCCATGCAAGTGTTACAACTATCCAAGCCGGACCGCACGCTACGCGGCGAAATCACCCTCGAAGGTTCCAAAAGTATCAGCAACCGGGCCTTGATCGTTCTGGCTCTGGCCGGCGCCGATCCGGGTCAATGGCTCCAACACCTTTCCACTTCCAAGGATACGGCAACCCTGCAACGCCTGCTTACCCAGGCCGGCAGCGAGGTGTATGACACCGGCGACGCGGGTACTACGTTTCGGTTTATGACCGCCCGGCTTTGTCTGCAAGCGGGAACTCAAACCCTCACCGGCTCTGCGCGTATGCTCGAACGCCCTATCGGTGCATTGGTGACCGCGCTGCGGAGCCTCGGCGCCGACATAGAATACCTCGGCCAGGAAGGTTATCCGCCCCTCCGCATCGGCCCTCCACAACAATTCGGCAAAACCTCGCGCCAGGTGCGCATCCACGGCGGTACCAGCAGCCAGTTCCTGTCGGCCCTGCTGATGATCGGCCCCTGCCTGCCCGATGGACTGGAACTGATTCCCGAAGGAGACCTCGTGTCGCGCCCCTATCTGGAAATGACCCTCCAACTCATGCGCCACTTCGGTGCGCAGGCAGACTGGCAGAGCGACCGGATTGTCGTGGCGCCGGGCGCCTACACGCCCAAAAAATTCACCGTGGAGGCAGATTGGTCGGCGGCTTCCTACTGGTATGCCATGGCTGCACTGGCGCAGTCGCCCGACATCCGGCTCAAAGGCCTTTTCGCCGATAGCTGGCAGGGCGACGCTGTGTTGTCGCGCATGATGCAATCCTTTGGTATTCAAACCATTTTTGAAGAAAACGGCATTCGCCTGCAGGCATCCGGCATTGCGCCCAGACCTGTTTTTGAATGGAATTTTCTGGAATGCCCCGACATTGCCCAGACACTCGCGGTGGTGTGCGCGGGATTGGGCGTTCAGGGCATTTTCAGCGGACTGGAAACGCTGTCGATCAAAGAGACCGACCGCATTGCCGCCATTCGCCAGGAACTCGCCAAAGTCGGCGCTACCTTTAGCAAACTACCCCCTCATTTTTCCCAGAAATCGCCGGGACAGACTTTTTACTTAGTCGACGGCAAGGCGCATTGGAAGGAGACCCCGCAATTTGCCACGTATGGCGATCACCGCATGGCCATGGCTTTTGCGCCTTTGGCATTGTTGGCGCCGGTGGCCATTGAGGACCCGGATGTGGTGCGCAAATCGTATGGGAGTTTTTGGGAGCACTTGCGGTTGCTCGGGTTTATCTTTTAAAAAGGCAAGGCAAAAAGGCAAACCTGAGTCATCCTAATTTTGCAAGGACTCTAGCACGCGTCGCATTTATGTGATGCTTATTAATTGATGATTTTGATGAAAGGGGCATCTTCAGCACTCAACACTCATATTTTCAATAAGCATTGTCTAAAAATTTGCCTCATGAGGTCGTTTTAGGCAAAATCTGGGATGTCTCATGTTTGCTTTTAAAACTCCAGCCGCCAGCTAATATTCGGAATCAACCCCAGTTGCTCCTTTGTTTCCACACGGTCTGTGAACGGGTCATAAAAGCGGTAAGCGATATTTTTTTGCATGGTGGCATTCTGGAAATCCATAGCGAAGGTGCTGTTGCGGCGGTTGCCGAGGCTGCGTTTCCAGTACACCCGCAGATCGAGGCGGAAATAACCGGGCAACTGTTCGCTCCAGCCGTTGGCCGTATCAAAACGCGTTTCCCCTGCCTGCCGGGAAGCCGCCAGATCGACCGGCATGGCCCTGTACCCGCCGGTCAGCGTAGCGCGGCCATTAATGCCGAAGGCTTTTACTTTACCTGCCGTTTGTAGTTCTCGTTGCCATTCACGGCCCATAGTCAGGTTCAGGATATGACCCAGATCCCAGCGGGAAGCGCGCCAGCGAAGGTCGTCGCCCTGGTATCGCGAATCGAACAGGGTCGTATTGGCCACCAGGAACCAGCCGCCGCTCAGGTAATGCTCCACATTGATTTCCAGGCCTTTGTTTTCGGCGATGCCCGTCGTTTGGAGCGCATTCAGTGCAGCAAATTCGGTAATATTAAACAGTGAAAACGTCCGGTCAGATGTAGATACCGGGAGATTGGACATCCTTTGCCAAAACAACTCCGTTTTTAAAGCCCAGGCATCGCGCCACTGCCAGGTATGCCGGAGTCCGAGCTGGCGGCTGCGCACCAGCCCGCTGCCCCTGTTGGGATACGGGTCGCCGGATCCAACGCGGTTATCGGCTTCCAGCCAAAGTGGGTTGAGTTGACTGTGAAAGCCGTAGGCAAGTGTGAGCCGCTGACGGTTATTTGCCCTCCAGGTGATCGAAGCGCGGGGTTCCAGACTGACATCCCGGGTATCGAATGCATCGTCTGCTGTGTAAATATTGGAATGTAATCCTATTTGCGCCGTCAGGTAACGATTGGGGGCGCTCCATTCCCAGTTTGTCCAGGGCTGCCAGAGATAGGCGTTCAAAAGACCTGTATAACGTGTTGTTTCGCCCGAGAAGCCGGAAACGGACAGGGCTGTATAATAAATCTGCTGACTGTTTACGCCAGCGGAAGCCCGCCATTGGTGGGTAAGGCGGTGTTGCAGGGTAAGGGTTATTCCGGTGCGGGTTTCTGTCTGTTCGTCGCTCGATTGCTGCACCGCACTTGTCGCGAGGCGCTCATTTTGTTGTCCGGACAATACCAGCGCCGTTTTCAGCCAGGTTTTTTTGCCCAGCGGAGTCCAGTTAGCCACACCGAGAATGCCGGTTTTAGAGGTAAAGTCTATGTTAAACAGGTCTTTGTATTGCCTGATTTCCGTGGAATCTGTTTTTCGTTCAAACACATTGTCATTCAGGCCACCCAGGCCGAAAACCGTCCACTCGCTGCCGTTTTTACCTGAAAAATGGAGTTTAAAAGATAAATCCTGGAACCGTATCTGTTCGTCGCCGAGGGGAATGCCCATTTGGCTCAACAGTCCTACAGTGGAATAACGGTAGTTGACGAGGTATGAATTTTTGTTCTTGCCGAACAGGGGGCCTTCTGCGGCCATATCCAGGCCGATCAGTCCGGCCTGGGCCGTGAACTCATGCTGCGCGGTGTTGCCCCGGCGCAGGTTCATATCCATCACGCCACCCAGCGCGTCGCCGTATCCGGCAGGGTAATTGCCGGTTAGCAAGGCGGAATTATCGAGCATTTGAGCCGAAAACATCAAAACGCCGCCGCCGGCTGCTGCGGGCCGGTCGCTGAACGTACCGGCATTGGGCAGGTGGTTGGGATTGACCACATCCACGCCTTCAAGCCGCCAGCGCACAGAGGCAGGGTTATTGCCGCGTATACTGAGTCCGTTGGCCTGGTCGTCGTTGCCTGCCACGCCGGGGTAAGCCATCGCAAGTCGCGCGGGATCAAAAAAAGTGGCCGGAAAACGCAGGGTCTGGTCGCGGCTCAGGGGAATTTCCGCCAGGGGTTGCATTGTTCTGCGCCCTGGCTGACTGGCAGTGATCAGCAACTCGGGCAACTGACTGGCGGAGCGCCGGAGCGCGATATTCAGCACCTGCTCTTTCCCGGCAGTCAGGTTAATTTCGCGTATCACCTGGCTCTCAAAACCCTGCGAAGTAATTTCACAGGCATAATACCCCGGGCGGAGATTTTGAAAAACAAATTGCCCGGCGGTATCGGTTGTACCGGCAAACGGCGCGATGTTGTTGCGTAATACAATTGTCGCCCCCGAAACAGGCAATCCATTGTCGGTATTGCGAATGGTTCCCCGGATAGTTTGGGCGCGCAGATTTGGCAAAAACAAACAACTTAATACCGTACAAAAAAGTACTTTTGCCAGGCTTGTCTGCTGCAGGGATATATTCATGTGACCGGATCTTTATTTATACTGAAAGTTGAGTGGTTGAGAATGTTGAAAGTTGAGAAAGCATTCGTAATCAGTTAATTACTTGTTCTTCTCGTTAAAACCACTTTGTGTTGTCTATACCTCAAAATTTCTGCAAAGATAGCGTTTCCAAATGCCCTGATACGCCATAAAAATTTGACCGTTAAAATCAAACTCGAAACTCATGATGATTTACCTGCTTATTATCCTTGCGCTGCTTGTGCTGATGGGATTAGTTACCGTCCAACAAGGCACCGTTGCAGTTACGACCATTTTTGGTCAGTACAGACGTACTTTACCGCCGGGCCTCAATTTTAGAATTCCGGTTATTGAGTCCATTTTTAAACGGATTTCTATCCAAAACCGGGCCGTGGAACTGAATTTCCAGGCGGTCACCATCGACCAGGCCAATGTGCATTTCACTTCCTTGTTGTTGTTTGCCGTAATAGACGGCCATGAAGAAACAATCAAAAAAGTAGCGTTCAAATTCGTGAGCGACCGCGATTTTATGGCCACGCTGACCCGCACCGTTGAAGGCAGTATCCGGGCTTTTGTAGCCACCAAACGCCAGCAGGAGATTTTGAGCCTGCGCCGTGAAATCACGGATGCCGTCAAAACCAATGTGGATCACATGCTGGAAGAATGGGGTTTTCACCTGCTCGACCTGCAAATCAACGACATCACATTCGACGAAGAAGTGCTGCGTTCCATGTCGAAAGTGGTCGCTTCCAACAACCTGAAAGCCGCCGCTGAAAACGAGGGACAGGCCCTGCTGATTACCAAAACGAAAGCCGCCGAAGCGGAAGGCAATGCCATCAAAATATCGGCGGAAGCCGAACGCGAGGCCGCCAGGATGCGCGGACAAGCGGTGGCCCTTTTCCGGGAAGAAGTGGCCAAAGGTATGAGCCAGGCCGCCAAAGAGATGCAGAATGCCAACCTCGATACTTCGGTTATTCTGTTCTCGATGTGGACGGAAGCTGTCAAAAACTTCACTGAACACGGCAAAGGGAATATCATTTTCCTCGACGGCTCGGTGGATGGCATGCAAAAAACGCTGAAAGAACTGATGGCTTTGAACTCGATGGATTATTCGGATAAAAGCCAAAAATAAGGGATGAAGAATGAGGAATGAGGAATGAAATGACCGAACGAAATTATTTCGCATTCACGTTCGGTCCATTAACTCATCCCTCATTCCTCATCCCTCTAATAATTCACTCCCAGCGCTTTCAGCGTTTCAAAGTCGATATTGCCGATTGGCAGGCCTTTGTCTTTCTGGAACTTGGTCAGGGCCGCTTTGGTGCCCGGCCCCATTTTGTTGTCGGCTGTTCCCGTGTAATAACCGGCTTTTTTCAAGGCCGTTTGAATCTCGCTGATCTTATAACCGGTTACATTTTCGCCGCAGAGGATTTCGCGCCACGCGCTGAAACCGCCCGCTTTGACGAGCTTGCGTTTGGTAACGGAAATATATTCCGGCGGGATCGTTTCCGTGCGGCTGGACGCCTGCTTTTTGACAACCTTGGCCGTAGCTGCTTTGTATTCGGCGGGAATGAATTCTTCCCGGAAAGATGGCGGCACGGTTAATACCTGTTTAGTCACGGTGATATATTCGTCGGTGCTGCGCACTGTTTCCATTTTGTATTCCGCGGGTATAATTTCTTCCTGCACCGTGGCGGGCGTTTTTATTTTCTGCACGGTTCTGGTTCCCATGACGGCGGGAATTTCAATACTTTTGATACAGCCGGCATCTGCACCGCCGGAGCCGTCGCAACCTTTGTTGACACGTCGGGTAATGGTCTGGTATTCTGCGGGGGTTTCGACTAAGCACCAGACGAGGCAATCGTCGGGATTGGCGCTCAGACAGGCGGCATCCGCTTTTTTCTTCACCCATTTGGTAGCGGCGCTTTGGTTTCTATCCGATCGGTCACTGTTTCGAACCTGGGTTGCAGCACTTCGATGCGGTAGGTTGCCGGTTCGATGATGTATGGCTCGCTGACGTTTTCGTACACGGCAGGTACTTCGATGTAGCGTTTGCTTTCCGGCTTGACCATGATGTATTTTTTAGCCGTTGCTGCGGGTGAAGCGAGGCTTTTACTGATGGATGTTACATCCACCCTGTCTGTCAACGTCTGGAACTGCGCCGGAATCATTACGTAATGTTTGGATGCTTCTTTGACGAGCTGGTATACTGTTTTTGTTTCATACTCTGCCGGCACGATAAAGGCCTGCGTGGTAGCGGGTTTAACGGCTACCTGCTCGGTCGTTGTTTCGTATACATCTGCGAAATGGCATTTGGCATAACATTTACCGGGTTGCGCATTGGGCGGCACATCTCCCGATTGCGCCATGGCTGATGCCGCGAAACCCATCAGAATGGTAGGATAAATTTCATGTTGTATTGGCTCATATTGTTTGAAAGGTTTGATGGTTTTGGAAGGTTTGATGGTTGGGGAGGGTTTGATGGTTTGGAAGGTTTGATGGTTTGAAAGGTTTGATGGTTTGAGGTGGTAACTCATGGCTTTAAGTTACCACCTCAAACCATCAAACCTTTCAAACCATCAAACCTTCCACTCAAACCATCAAACTATCAAACCATCAAAAAGTCATTTCGGATAGCAAATGTAGTGCTTCGTGACCAATTTAGTGTAAAGCGGCACATCTGAACACTCGCTGATCGGGCACACTTTTTCATTTTTGAACAGGATTTTAATCTGTTCATTGGTTTCATCGTACGCCCGGTTGCTGACCGAGCCGTGGTATACGATATGATCCAGTTGTGCTGCCGGACCGTATTTTGCGGCTACCTGTTGCCGGATGTCTGCAATCCTTTCGGAGTCGACCGGTGCGCTCAACCATTCGAGGCGCAACAGGCGGCGGTTGAGCAGCCCTGTCGACAAGAAGGAAAGGGTAAAGTCGGCGTCTTCCGACCAGTATTTGATGGCAGCCGTGATGTCGTGGTCGTCGAGCAGCACGAAATGTTTCAGCAATTCTGCCGTATCGGGTGTTTCGCCGGGTTTGCTGTATAAAAACCAGCTTAAATGCCGGGGCGCTTCCAGTTGGACTCCTTCCAGCGCCAGTTCGCGGGCGCGTTGCAGGGTGTGAATCAGCATTTGTTCTGCCGCCACGCCGGTTTTATGCAGGTACACCTGCCAGTACATCAGGCGGCGGGCAATCAGGAATTTTTCGATGCTGTAAATACCTTTTTCCTCTACCACCAATTCGTCCCGGTGTACCGCCAGCATCTTGATAATGCGGTCATAACCGATCACGCCCTCGCTGACGCCGGTAAAAAAACTATCGCGGTTGAGGTAATCCATACGATCCATATCCAACTGCCCCGATACCAGCTGGTGCAAAAATTTGTGCGGATACCGATCCATGAATATTTCAATGGCCAGGGACAGTCTGCCGTCGAAATGCCGGTTCAAATCTTCCATCAGCAGCACCGACAGCTCTTCGTGGTGCTTATTGATCAGCGTATGCTCCAGTGCATGGGAAAATGGGCCATGCCCGATATCGTGCAACAAGATGGCTACACCGACGGCTTCGGCTTCTTCATCACTGATGTCAACGCCTTTTGAACGAAGCACTTCAATACTTTGCTGTGTCAAATGCAAGGCGCCCAACGCATGGTGGAAACGGGTATGCAGAGCGCCCGGATATACAAACGAGGCCAGTCCGAGTTGGCGAATACGCCGCATCCGCTGAAAATACGGGTGGTCAATCAGATCCAGGATCAGTCCGTACGGCACTGAAACAAAGCCGTATACGGGATCGTTGAATATCTTGGATCTTCTACTCATTGGTTATTCGTTATTCGTTATTAGTTATTTGTGGTGTTTCAGGCTGGAATGGGTGTTTGACCGGGTATTTCTATTCCCTTTTGGTCTCAGTTATTGGTTATTCGTTATTAGTTATTGGTGGTGTTTCAGGCTGGAATGAGTAAATAAGGGTCATTGCTACTCCCGAATTGGTTATTGGTTCGTTGCGTATATTGACGGGGTGACTTGAAGTCACCCCGTCAATAAGCATCGCGCGATACCAAGCAGCAATTTGAAATGCCCCGATTCGACGGGAGAACGAATCATACGCCCTTCGCATATCCCAGCCTGAAACACCCCTGATAACTAATAACTGATAACCAATAACCAAATCAAAGCTTGGGTGACGCATTATAAATCGTCAGAAAAATCAGCGCCAGGCGCATCGGATCGGAGACGGTTTCATCCAGTTCATCTTCAATGGCCCAATCGCGGGGGTCTTGTCTGCGCATCGTGTAGATGTAGAAACGCCCGCGGTTGGTATCCTGCACCAGCCATTCGTCGAACTGGTTGGTCCAGCGGCTTTTGAACGTGAGCGTGACGGAATTATCGGTGACGCGCCATTCGCCGAAATCGCCGGCCCAGGCGGTGCGCATGGTAACAACTTCTCCGTCGTAGGTGCGCAATTCCCATTGGCTCGGGTCGTCTTTCCAGCGCTGTTTGATGGTGCCGCGCCTGCCGCCCAGTTCAAAATCCCATTCCGACCAGTCTTCGCGGACATTGAGCCAGCGGAGTTTCAATTCGCCATACAGTTCTTCCTCCGGCGGCTCGTCTTCGCCGGAAATCATTTCGGGTTGAATGAATATTTCCCATTCCACGAAAGAATCACTCCAGCGGCTGCTCACGCCGGAGATCGCCTGGGCACTGAGGCCCTGGGATAGCAACAAACCTAATAGCAATGACCATGAATGTCTGTACATGTTAGTTATCAGTTATTAGTTATCGGTTATCAAGGGTGTTTCAGGCTGGAATAGCCTTTGCATGAGGGCATACTTTTCCTCTTGGTATTGGTTATTTACGCATTTAAATGCAAATTGGTTATTCATTTCAAATTGCCAAAATCGAATGAATTCTTGACATCCATATCAAAATTCAGCCGGTGAAATCACCCCCTCTGTTGAATAACTGATAACCCATTATTCGCATTATCAGTTTCTGGTTCGGCATGGGAAAATGAATTTGGCACTTCTTCACCATTCCAGCCTGAAACACCTATACCATAACTAATAACCAATAACTAAAAAGGCAGATCATCAAAATTGCCCGTAGCCGGGGGAGCATCTGTATAATTCGGAAACGGATCGGCAGGAAACTGTTCGCTTCCGGCATTTTCCTGGCCCTCCCCTTCTCCTGCGCGTTCTATCCGCCAGGCATTCAGGTTGGTGAGGTATTTACCGTTCCACTCGCGGCCGCGCAAGTCGAATGATACTTTGACGCGTTCTCCTTCCTTGAAAGCGTCGAGCAGCGCGCAACGCTCCTGAACTGCCTGGAATTTAACGAGTTGCGGATAATTGCCGTCGGGAATTTCAAGAACAAATTCACGGGTCTGGAAACTGGCCGATTTCTGTTCGGTAGCGAACAAACGGTGGAGTTTCCCTTCTACTTCAAAAGCCATTGTGCGTAATATAATAGGTGAATGAGAGATGGTTTAATTTAAAGGGCAAAATTGCAAAAGGCAAAAAGCAATGTAAACCAATGCGTTACATTGCCCTTTGCAATTTTGCCCTTTTCTTATTTTATTTTGAACATCTGTTCGTAATAACCCGGACGGTTGGCAGACAACACGTAATCGAATTTTTTGGCCACGATGATGCGTTGCAAAGGTGCGAACAAAGGTACTTCGGGTAATTCTTCGTACAACAAATGTTGTATTTGCCGGTACAATTCTTTGCGTTGTGTTTCATCCGGCGTGGTACGAATTGCCACAATCAGGCTATCGGCGCGCGCATTGGCGAATGCTGTGCGGTTGTCGCCTGCCGGTGTGAGACTGGCGGAGTGAAAACGTGAATACAGTTCAATATGGCCTGGAAACAACTGCGCGCCCAGAAACGCCGATTCGAAGTTGCCGCTTTTGGTATCCGCCGTGATCTTGTTGATGTCCGTACCGATTACATTGATTTTTACGCCTGCCTGAAGCGCTGTTTCGCGCAGGCTCGTAGCCATTAATTCATTGATTTTATTGGTCGTCGGCGCCAGCAGGTCGAGCGACATTTCTACTTTCTGATTGCCCAGCATTTTGTCAACTACGCCGTTTCCATCCGTATCCGCCCAGCCGGCTTCAGCCAGCAACTGACGGGCCGCCGCGATATTCATCGCATAGGGTTTCAGGTCTTTGGCATAGTAGGATTTGGCCGGATTGACCGGGCCTACAATGCCCTGAGCCATGCCCTGTAACACCGTTTTGAGGGCGTAATCGTAATCCACTACCTGGGCCAGGGCACGACGCACCCTCACATCCGACAGTTTCGGGCTGCGCAGGTTGAATATCCAGCGGGCGTACTGAATGGATCCGTTGTTGACAAAATCATATTTTTCAGTCAGGGCGGCATTGGATTTCAACTCTATAAACTTTGCGGCGTTGAGTCCGGTCACAATATCCAGATCGCCGGTTTTGAGCATGTTTTCGGCGGCGGCTTCGTCTTTCACCACCCTGTACACCAGTTTTTGCGGATAAACGGCTAACATTGGCACTTCAGCAGCCAGTTTATCACCCCACCAGTTTTCCTTTTTGAGCAGGGTGACGGCTTGGTCGTTCATCGATTCAAAACGATAGGGGCCGCTGCCTGAAATGGCGCTTTTTTCATTGGCGTATTTGGGTTGGTTGAATTCTTCCACAAATGCTTTCAGGTTGTTGTCCGTAGCTGCAAGTGCTGTGATTTTTGCTTTATCTAAAAAATCGGATAGCGGGATATTCCCCAGGAGATTATTGGGGTCGTAATGATAAGCCGGATAAATAAAAAACTGGCACATGCTTTCCAATGCCAGCATGTAGTATTCCTTGAAGTAAACGGTGAACTTTTTCGGATTGGCAGGGTCTACTTCCACCGCTTGCAGGGCCTGAAAAAAACTGCTCCAATTTTGAGTAGGCAGGCCCGGATGAAAAATAATTTTCAGGGAAAACTGGACATCGTTCGCTGTTACGGGCGTGCCGTTATCCCAGCGGGCTTCGTCCAGTATTTCAAAGTCATAAGCCAGCGATCCTTTGTAGGCGCCCTCGCTGATGTTCCGAACGGTGGGAATGTCTTTTACCATCAAAGGTTTCATTTCCAGGGTATTCGGATCCAGGTTTCCCAGGGTCTGAAAAATCTGATTGCCCACATACAGCGAATAGGCGCTGGAGGTGAGGTATGCGTTCATATTATTCGGAGCGCCTTCGAGGCGGACGACGACCGCATCGGTCGTTTTATTTTTTTCATCGCCGTTGCAGGCGCCCATCAGAAGAGCGAATAGCAGCAGACTGTAAGGGAGGATTTTTGTAAGTGTTTTCGGTAAAGTTGGCGCCTTGTTCATGGAAATCTAAGTTCAGTTTATTAAAAATTTTGGTAAAAATAAGTGCATTTAAAATATAGAAAAAATTGTTTAAAAAAAATTTTTAAAATCTTAATTATCAACACCAATAACGAATAACTGATAACTAATTTTCAAATAAACCGCTCTTTCCATTCCTTTCGGGGCAGCATACATTCCGCGCGCCTGCCAAACCAACGGAAGCGGTTGCGGGCCACCCAACGGTAAACGGCATTGCGCAGCGGGCGCGGTATGATTTTGAATACATAGAGTACTTGCCAGGCCCCGCCGATGCGGCGAACAATCTCCAAAGGTACATCCGAATGCAGCAGGAGACGGTCGCCGTCTACCAGGACAACAGAGTCGAAATCGTGCGTTGGTCGGCCCCATTTCCGAAGCAGGTTTTGCCCGGTTTCCGACTGTAGTGCGGCAAATTGAAAAATTCCTTTGCGGTCGTGCAGTAATACCCACTGCACAGATGCGTTACAGAGGTTGCACACGCCATCAAAAAGAAGTACGGGTGATGTCATTGCTGTTTTTTTATCTTCTTTGCAGTTGCAAACCTTTCAATCCTTGCTTATGCCAACTGCCTATACCATTGTTTTTGTCGGCATTACCATTTTTTTGTCGCACTATTTCGCCAGTCTCTCTGCCCGCACGAAGATACCGGACGTATTATGGCTTTTATTATCGGGCTGCTGTTAGGCCCCATTGGCGGCATTGTCAGTCTGGCCAATTTCGGCGCGGTCGGCCCTGTCTTTACCACGATCACCCTTGTTTTTATTTTATTTGAAAGCGGTATCGACCAGCGCCTGGAACCTTTGATTGATTCTTTGGGCGGTACTGCGCGTATCACAACGTATAACTTTTTCGGGAGTTGTTTGGTTGCCGCAGGCATTACTTATTTCTATACCGACCTGGGCGTACTGCGTTCTCTGGTACTGGGCAGCATCGTGGGCGGCACTTCTTCGGCAGTGGTCACTACCTTAGCCAAACAATACAACATGACCGAGCGCAGCAGTACCATCCTGGTGCTCGAATCGGCTTTTTCCGACGTGTACACCTTAGCCATTCCGCTGACCCTGCTGACCGCCTATAATATCGGCCGGGTAGACGTGGCCTTTGTAACCGGCCACATGATTGCGGCTTTTTTACTGGCGGCCATGCTGGGTATTGCAGGCGCTTTTTTATGGAGTATCCTGCTCAACCGGATGCGCACCCTTCAAAATACCGTTTTTACCACGCCGGCATTTGTTTTTATCATTTACGGCTTTGTCGAAATACTGAATTACTCCGGCCCCATTGCAGCCCTGGCATTCGGTATTACGCTGGGCAATATCGACGTATTGGGGCCGCCCATTATGAAGAATGTGATTTCCCGCAAACCTATTTCACTGACCGATCAGGAGCGGGCCTTTTTTTCAGAAGCCGTTTTTCTATTGCGCACCTTCTTTTTCGTTTATATCGGCATCTCCGTACGTTTGCAGGACTGGTGGATGCTAATGCTGGGCGCCATTATCACCTGTGCGCTTTTCCTGGTGCGTATTCCCATTGTACAACTGGCCGTTCCCCGCGATACGTCACCCAAAGATGCGGCATTTATGGCTACTATGATCCCGAAAGGACTTGGAGCCGCCGTTTTGGCTTCCCTGCCGGTACAGCAGGGCATTCCGGGCGGGGAAATTATTCAGTCTGTTGTGTTCTCAATTATCCTTTGTTCTACGTTATTTACCACAATTCTGACGTTTCTGGTAGACAAAACAATCGTCTCCAACGTTTACGAATGGATTTTCCGGGTCAGTGGACTGGGAAAATCCAAGCCTGAAAACTAAGTATATATTCAAAACCAGTTAGCACTAAATCTTCTCTAACCCATTGACTTACATTGCTTTTTGCCCTTTGCGATTTTGCCCTTTTACTTAATAACCATTACTTTGTTCAACTCCTTTTCCATACCCAGGCAACAAAGCCGCTCTTTCCTGTTGGTCATAGCCTGTGCGCTGTTGCCATTCGTGTTCATGGCACAGGCCCCCGTTGCAAACATTCAACAGGACAGCACCCAAAAACTGAAAATTGAGACTGCCCTGGTGGTCGAATATTTTATTAAAGGGGAACGCACTGTCCAAAAACTCAGCGGAAACGTGCGTATGCGACAGGAAAATACGCTCGTCTATTGCGATACGGCTATTCTCGACCAGGATAATGCCACGCTCAAAGGCTCCGTTGTCATCGAGCAGGCAGACAGCGTCAAGGTTTTTGCCGACTCGGCTCTGTACAATACGGATACTAAAATCAGCCATTTATTCGGCAATGTGGTGCTTGTCAACGGGGTGCAGGAACTGTTCACCAACCGCCTGCGCTACGATCTGGGCAATAAAATTGCCACCTATCACACCGGCGCCACGATGACCAACGGACAAAGCCAACTGACGAGTACGCACGGCTATAACTACGTGAACGATAAAGAGATTTTTTTTAAAGGCGATGTGCTCGGAACCGATCCCGATTTCACCATGCGCACCGATACGATGGCATTCAACACCGAAACCCAGACGGTGCGGTTTCTCGCGCCTACCCTGATCAGCCAGCAGAAAAGCCGGATTTACACGGAAGGCGGGTTCTACGACATCGAAAATGATTTTGCCGAATTTGACCTGAATCCGCAATACGAAAAAGAAGGGCAACGTGGAAGGGCGCGAAAAATGCGCTATTTCGGCGTTTCCAAAGAATATGTGCTCGAAGGAGATGCCTACATAGACGATCCCGCAAAGGGGCAGCAAACCCAGGCCGATGTGATTCGGTACAATACCGATACGGAAAAAACCAGCCTGCGTGGAAATGCGCATTTCCTCGACAGTACCCGTGATATTCGGGGGGAATCCATTTACGTGGACAGCCGCAACAAAGCGTATCAGATCACCGGCCGCGGTCGCGTCGTTGATCCGCCCAATATTATTGAAGCCGACTCCCTAGATTTCAACGATGTGCTGGGGGCCGGTTTGGCCCTCGGCAGCGTGATCTGGATCGATACGGCCAGCGATTTTACGATCCTCGCCCACCGCATGGACTACAATAAAAAATCCGAGTTTCTGAACGCATTCGGCGGCATGGGTATTATTGGCGCGCGGGGCCGGCCTTTGATGAAATCTCTCATCGAACGCGATACCCTTTACATGAGCGCAGATACGCTCACTTCCTATAAACCTGATACGCTCAGCGACACCCGGCTGCTTTTAGCCCATCAGGATGTCCGGATTTTTAAAAGCGATCTACAAGCGGCTTGCGATTCCCTGTCGTTCAGTTCTGCCGATTCTATTTTCCGGTTTTATAAAATTCGCGACATCCCGATCATCTGGTCAGACACCTCTCAGTTTTCCGGCGACACGATCCGAATGTTGCTGAAAAACAAAAAATTAGACCGTATTTGGTTGATTCAGAACACCTTGGTGGTCAATTCGGAAGACGGGCTGCTCTTCAACCAGATCAAAGGGCGCAATACCACCGCTTTTTTTCGCGATGACGAAGTGCGCGAAATGCTCGTAGAAGGCAATGCCCAGGCCATTTATTATGCATTGGATGATAAACGGGCCTATATCGGGCTGAATGAAACCCAATGCTCCGAAATGCGCCTGTATTTTGGAAATAACCAGGTGGAAAGCATCAAATTTTATACTGAACCCACAGGCAGTTTCAGTCCCATGAAAAAAACCGGAAGTAATACTAAAAAATTAGACGGCTTTTTTGGGAACAGCTGCGAAGGCCCCGGCGCGTCGGCTGATCTTTATTAAGGGGCAAGGGGCAAGGGCAAAGGCGGCAAGGGCAAGGGGCAAAAGGCAAAACATTAGGAACGTTAGTATTTCCCTGGATTGCAAATCATGTGTGATAAAGCTTTCCTACTTCCGCACTTTGGGCAGTCAATGTAATATAATCTTCTTCGGAGATGTATTTGCAGGTATAAGAAAATTCAAGCCAGACCCGTGTTTCTGAATTTTCAGCATCCGCATCTGTGATTTTAGAGACAAAATGCGCCGGATAAAGTCTTTTACGAAAGGCCTCAGCCAAATTCGCGCATACCGATCTTGAAGACCTCCGAATTTGATCGGTTAGTGCGTACTTTTCTTCGGAAGGGAAGCGCTTGGAAACTTCAAAAATGCGCATTGCCAATGCAAAACCTTTTTTAAAGGCTGACGTGTCTTTAAAATTTGTTGAAGCCATGTCCTGTCTATATTAGATTAAAGTATCATTTTTTTCCCTTTGCCTTTTGCCCTTTGCCCCTTGCCTTTTGCCCTTTGCTTGCCTTCACTTATCCAGTTCATACAACCTGTACGCCTCAATCACCTTGACCACTTCCGCTTCAAAATCTGACACATCCGACACCTTTTTGGCGTGGAGCGCTTTGGCCCATGCCTTCCAATCCTTCCCGCAGGATTGACGTAATGCTGCAAAGTCCGATCTGCCACTCAGATATACGCTGAAGTCGCGGAAACTGTCCCAGGCCCTTTCATATCGACGTATGCAGGCGCCGCCAACCGTCTCACTAGCGCCTGACCAGTCGGACGTGCACCCCAGTGCAAAATAATTGTGGTACTGACGCGCCCAGTCGCGTTGTCCGCTAAAACTGTTCACATAAGCACAAGCCAGCATAATGGATGCCGGAACGCCAAACTTTTGTTGCTCGCCTGCCGCCACCCTACCGAAACGCTGGAGAAACGGAATCGCCACAGACTCTGGAATATCGGGTAATGCCACAGATGTACGGGAGGCCCATGAAAGTATGCCGGCATGGCTTTCTCCCGCTGACGCTATTGCACCGCCACCGGTTAACTTTTCCGTTGCAGTCCCAGCTTTCCCGGTGTTGGTAATCGCCCCCAACAGATTCTTTTTCACAATAGCTGCTAATACCAGCACGATCACGGCAATGGGAAACCAATTTGTTTTAAAAAACTTCCATTTCATAATACGTTTTAGTTTGAAAGGTTCAATATGTATGTTAAAACCCTAAAAACTATCACTGCTAATTGTTTTTCGAGACAAAAATATATCTCTTTGTTTTAAATTAAAAACTTTTTGTTTTATTTTTTTTGAATTGTTTTTTAGGAGCGGTCAGTTGTGATGATTCATGCCAGGCTTAAAACCAAATGGTACAACCAGGACGAGTCAACTGATATGCTTTGTGTCCTTTGAAAACCCTTATACCCCGTTGTGATAAAAACGGTGCAGTTCGGTATATAAAGTAGCCAAAAAATGGCGGGGTGTTGCACACAATTCTAACAGTTCATTTACATTGTGTATTCTACGTTTTTAACCACAACGGACACGAAGTGGTTTCACAAAGGACCCAAAGCGTAGCGTTGACAACTACGTTGAAGTCATTTGTGATGATTTTTGCCAGATTAACGGATTTATTGACCGGAATGCGATTCAACTCTAGGCTTTGTGTCCTTTGTGAAACCACTTCGTGTCCGTTGGGTTTAAAACGCTGTATACACAATGTAAAGGAACTGTTAGGTGTGAGAAGACCGCGGAGTCGTAAGACCCGCGCACGGCAAATGGGGTTAAAACCCCTAAATGGTGTTCGTTGACTAACCACCGGCTGAAGCCGCTGGTTATTGATATAAGCCACTCGATTTTGATTGACCTAAACGCTATTTCAATAACTCCCGGCTTCAGCCGGGAGTAAGTACAGATACCCTTTCTACGGGGTTTTAACCCCTGTAATGCCATTTTGTGTACAAACAAAAAATGTGCGGAGTCGCAAGACCCACGCACAGCAGAAAGGACACTACCTGAACATTCCGGCAGCTAAAGCAGCCGGTACAAAATAAAAAAGCCCCCCTCCAACTTTAGGAGAGAGGCCATCCCAAAAACCGATTTTAAAGTATGTTAAAATCGATATTCAGCGATTCTTCTACGGCAGGCTCGCGCCGTGTTTTTGTTCTATCATCTGAGTGAGAAAACCAGGGGATTGACGACGTTTACTAAACTTTTGAAGTTTAGTAAACGTCATCTCACACCTTTATTTCTTACTTGGACTGGATCATTTTCTTCGTTGCGCTGTCAGTAGCGGTTTCGAGTGTGTAGTACAGCAAACCTGTGGTGTTCAACAGGGCACGGTCTACAGGGATTGTGTTGTAACCTTTCGCGAACTCACCGTTTTGTGTGAATACCATACGACCAGTTTCGTCGAAGATGCGCAGGGTAGCGCTGGCCGCTTCTGGCAAGTGGAAACCGATGAAGGTTTTGTTCACAAACGGGTTCGGTTGGTTTTGATACAACTCGAAGCCTACACCTGAGATCACGGAACCTGCTGCACCGTTGAAACGGAACGCTACGTCCAGACGATCGTTCGTCAGGCTGTAACCTTCTGCTTTGGTGATGCGGCTGGATACACCCAACATGCCCGAGATCTGACCGGCTTTAGTAGCGCGGAAAGTAACTGCAAATTCGTTGGCTTCTCCGTCAACAGAAGTTGTGATAGCGTCAGCGAATACGCCGAAGTTATCTAATTTCATGTTTTCGCCAGGTGTGATGTCTTGTACTTCCAGGCCATTGAAGTTCATAGTGAACTGGTAACCCTGTACTTTTTCTGCGCCTTTGAAGTTGACGGTGAATACCTCACCGGCTTTCACCGTGCGGTCTTGAACGTCGAACAACATCGTTGCTGCCGTGCGATCTTCAACAGATTGCAGGCTGTTAGCGATAGCCGTACCGTTTACGTCACCGATTTTAACACCTTCAAAGTTGTTCACCATCATATCTGCGGACAGGCTGCCGATGGAGACATTCTCCGGAATAGCAGACTGGAACGGATTGGATGGGTTCGGGAACGAGTAGGATTTGTCTACAAATCTCCACGAAGTGTTGTTCGGCAGTTCGTTGTAGATACCCAGGATCAGTTTGCGGAATTCCACGATGTCGAACGTCGTGATCGAACCGGAACGGTTGGCATCCGCAGCGATCATTTTGTATGGTGTATTCAATGGCTCCAGACCCAAAATGTGCTTGGATACCAACACTAAGTCATACGTGGTTACGCCGTTCAGCGGGTTGTCGTCTTTCGTCGGTGTAACAGTGATGTTTGCGCCCATTGGTACGTTCGCAAAGTTAAATGCGCCGTTGTCGCCGGTTGGGAACGTCATGTTCACGTTCGGTGTGCCGTTGAGTTCAACATTCGCCTGCTCAACACCTTGTGTGCCGCTGGTCAGTGCACCTGCTACCGTAGCGGTTGCAGGAGTGTTACAACCAACGAGGTTGGCTTGTACGTTGACATAAGCCGTGCAGAAATCTGCTCTGCCTGCTGCGTCGATCACCCATACTTCCACAGGTACGTTGGTACCCTGGTCATCGCAGGTCACCACGATGCTTTGTGGGGAACCGGCTGGGAAACTAACATGGTCGTAGTCTGTATCATCAGCGCGAATAACCGCTACTTTCAGGATGTCAGCTGGTGTGCAGTTGTCTTCAGCATACAGGAAGAAGTCGCTTGTCCACAGGGTAGCCATACCGCCATACATCAGGTTGATGTTTACGTCGGCACAGGCAACTGTTGGAGCCTTGCAGTCGCGGATCGTGAATATTTGCTCGCATACTGCTTCGTTACCACAACCGTCTTCTGCAATCCACTTGATTTTGTGACGACCATGTGGCAGGTTCGGGTTTTGTACCGATCCGCCGGCTGTCCGCCAGATCACACGTGCACCAGTCAGCGTTTGTTCGATGTTGAACGCATACGGGTTGCCGCTCAGGTCAAATCTGCGGACACTGGAAGCGCCGCCGCCGCCGTAGTTCAGGTTCTGGTAGTTGTTGTAACGTACCCGGCCATACAGACCGCCCGGACGTGTTGTGTTCGCATCTGCGCTCGAAATAACTGTTTCCATGATTCCGTCAGCATCTGTGTCTAAGAACAACAGGTAGCGGAAACGAAGACCGCCTACTGGAGAAATAGAATCGCAGAAATCTTCTGCTGAAACAGACAACAGTGTTTTGTCCGACTCGCACAGGTTGTGCGATTGGGTACCGTTATCCCACCACAGGTCGCCGTCGTTCCAGTAGCGCAAGCCGTCTACATCGAAGTTGGAACTGTAGTCGCAAGTGTCGATTGGTGCGCAGGTAATTGTCGGTGGCGTTTGGTCGATCACTTTGATGATCTGCTTGTACGTCACACAGTTCCGTGATACCCAACCCATTCCTTGAGGTCTTGGGTCGTTCCAGCCTCCCGGAGGAGCTGGTACGCCTGCAGCTGGTTGACCACCCCATACTCTCACCGTACGGCCATACTGGCGTTGGTGATCGTAGCATGGATCATCAGGCACGTACGTGCACCAGTTGATCACTGTCCAGGTACGTTCGATTTTGTAGCAGGCATCCGGTACAACCGTGAAGTACACATCGTTGTAGGATATACCGATCAGTTCGCAACCTTCGTCGTTCGTGATTTGTGGGTAGCCGAAATCAGGCGTACCTACACAGTTCTCGGTGTCGTCAGCAGGGAATACGATGGTGTAATCCTCGTTGTAGTTCACAATGATACGCTGGGTGCAGCCTGCTGCTGAAGCCGTAGCAATCCCATGCAGTAAAGCGGCGGATAATAGTGCCTTTGTTGCAGGTAGTATCGAAGGCTGCGCCAGGGAAACCGCTGTAGTATGTTTTTTGAGTCATACCACAAACACCGGGAATAGCAGTCGTTCCCGCAGGAATGTTTGTTACTCCGCCTGGTGCAGCGCTGGTTGGAGGTGTTTCATCTAAGCAGCAGTTGTCGTAAGCGCTTGGGTAACCATATGCCCACAGGCTTGGCTCAAAGTTCTCGCAGGCAACTGATACGTGTGCCGGTGGCAGACAGACAGGTTTGATTTTGTCCTGTACTTCCACGTCGATCATACATTCGTTGTAGATATACTGGATGCAGCCAGTTTCAGCCTCGAGAAGCGGGTTACCGTTTTCATCTGTGTAGTAAGCCCAGTGGCCATAAATGTCCAACTGGTACACACGCAGGATGATACGCTGGGTAGTACCTACCTCGCAGCAGTAGAATTTGATCGAGTCATTTTCTGCCGTTGCAATGTCGTATTCATCGTTAAAGCCGTTGTTCTCGCTGTAATCCAATTCGCCACAACCTTCTACGCGCCAGTTGTCGCAACCTTCAACAAATTTCAGGCCTTCGATACAATCGCTGTAACCGGTATCAGCTTTCATACGGCGAACCGTGAAGGCGATATCGTTACAGTTGTCGTATGAACCCTGGTTGAAAGCAGAGGCTGGAACCCAGGTAACACCACCGAATTGGCAGTCGCCGGTTGGCGCATAGCAGTCGGTTGGATCATCCGTACCAATAGCAACAGTCGTGAATTCTGTGCAGGTAGCAACCGGTGGAACATCGTCCACAACAGTCAACCAGAATGTGCAGGAGTTTACATTACCGCACACATCTTCTGCCATGTAGGTTACCAGGTGGTGACCGATCGGCAGGCAAGGTGTGATACCGTAGTTACCCAATGTATCGCAATCCCAGAAATTGTTGCCCTGGAAAGTTTCCAGTTTGAATTGGCCTGGGTTGGTAAATTTATCTAATGTATAGGTAGCAATCACCTGCTCTGGCAGGTACTGGTCATACACCTGAATCATCGCGCTGATAGTAGCGGTCGGAGAACAGTTGTCTTCCACGATCACATTCGGCAGGTCAACCGTAGCGCAGCACTGCGATGGGTTGGTCGATACTGTCATGTCTGCAGGGCAGGCAATGGCAGGGCCGTATTTGTCTACTACTTTAATCAACTGGTCATGTGTCCAGGTGGTGTTGGTACACCAGTCCAGAACGGTCCATTTACGCAGGATTTTGAACGTGCCTGCGCATACATTGATCCGGACATCTGTGTAAGAAGCGCCCAGGTTGCATACGCCGCCTGAAGTAGCACAACCTACTACGAGGATGTTCTGTGGGTTAGCAATCAGCGGGTAGATACCGGCATAAGGAACATTGTAGCCGGAACCCAGGTCGCAAGGACGTACGCCAGGGGCGTCGCCGCAACCGGCACAGTCGATCGTAATATCATCCGGGAAGTCGATATCGTCGTGTGTGAAAGGTCTCAGGTAGATGTACTGCGTGCACTGGCTTGAGTTACCCCAGGAGTCTTTTGCAGTCCAGGTACGTTCGATACGGGTAATACCGCAAGCAGCGTTTTCCGGATCCGTGAAAACAACGTCTTTTTTAGACAGGTGTCTGCCTGGAGCATTCGGGTTAGACACGATCTGTGTGATCGCGCCTTCGCAACCGTCTACTGCAGTAGCAGGCGCTACGTCGACCGGGCCGTCGTTAGATGTGAAGTCAGCCAGGATATCATTCAGGTCTGCACAATCGTAGAGGCAGTCTTCAGCAACCAAGCCACCGCCACCGATCGGAGCAAATACATTAACTGTGTAATCGCCAACATGAAATCGAATGATGTAAGTACTACCGTGTAGGTACCCAGGCGTCAGGAATGCTACAATCTGGGAGTTCAATCCAGGACCGATTCATCATTTTCTTCAAGCAGACCTGCACAGGCATCTTCAGGATCGAAACCGGCATACAGGAAAGCGTACGAATCAAATGTCGCATCAGTAACAATGGTATAAGTACCTGCTTCCACTACGGTAAAGGATACCTCCGAGTAGAAAACATTAGTAGCAGCAATCACACATTGACCATTTGTAGTATTGGCTGTAGCCAGATCGTATGTAAGATCAAGACCAAGTGTACCATCAACACCTATAGAAGCAAGCGGGCTGGAGCAAGGACCGCAGTCGATCACCGGTGGCAGTTATCTTCGATGTTGATATTACCCCAGCAGGAGTTTTCGTTAATCTGCGCAATACCGTCGCCGTTTACATCATCCACAACGCGTACGGCAAGTACACGGTGAACGTCAGCAGCAGTAAGGGTACCAGTTACCCATGGGCCGTTACCCAAAGGAAGGCTGCGGTCCACTTGTACGATGTAAGTGTCGTAGCATTTGTACGGGCCGCCTTCCAAAACCATGTCGGCAGTCAGTACCAACTCGCAGCTCTCATCCAAAGAGATGTTTGTCAGGTCATTACAAACCAAAGAAGTAACCGGGTTAGCAACCGGGTTTACAACTACATCAAATGTGCAGCAATTGGTTACGCCGTTTACAAAAACACAAACTTCTACTTCTGTTGTACCGATTCCGAACGTGGTGCCGGAAGCAGGGCTGTACGTAACGATAGCTGGGCCTATTGGGCTGTACGCCAAGGACTGGCAGACAATTTGAAATTAGTGATCGGAGCCAAAGTAATCACCAGTACTGAACCACAACGGAAGGTTGAACCAGGTGCAACCTGAACAGGGAAGCAGTACCAGTCTGGTCAATACTGGCGTTTGTAGTCAGTTGTACATACGTACCGCTGCTTGCGCTCGGGAACGGGAGGATATTAGGCGGTGGAGCGCCAACAGCGTAACCGAATGGATCAAAAGTTGAACCAAATGGATCAGAAGTATCAAAGTCCCAGTCGAAAGTAATGGTTACGGGGCCGGCCAGGGTAAATTCACCCTGATCCTGGGTACCGTTATCGTTTGCATCTATGTAAGTAGGAATAGTAATCGCAAGGTTCGACTGCTCGATCTCAAATGTACCCGAACCGAATGGAGGGTCATCAGAGGATTGTCGCCACCACCAAGTGAAATACTTGCAGGCGCTCCGGCAGTGTCTGCAGGATCACCCTAGGTGATACAGCGTACACCCACTCAGAGGAGCAAACTGACCGTTAAAGTCATTTGCAACGGAGCAGAAGCATCTAATATATTGCCGAAGCAGTTGCCGTCAACACTACGTTGTTGAAGTTTTCGTAGTTGACGATCGCCTCGCACTGACCACCGGTCAGGTTGACGATGATATCTTCACAGGTAGGTTCGCATTCTTCGCATGGCGTTCTGGCCACGAATACGGCAGGAACGGTTACCGAGCTGATAGCCGCAAAATTAGCAAGTGCTATATCATCATCTTCGTCAAACAACTCAGCCGGTACAGTACCGCCTGTCAGGGAAGCCGTAAGGTCAACAGTAGCGCCGTTAGCAGGTACGGTCAGCGTCACTGTTTGCGGGCTGCCGGTGAGGGCAAAAGTCTGGGGGTGCCGAGGTTCTACAACCAAAGAAGAACCTGCGAATGCACCTGTGTAGGTGATCACAACATCCTGGCTGTATGTATTGGATGGCACATCACATCCTACACCTGCAGCGCCTGCTGCAATGTTACGGATAGATGGCAATTGAACCGGGCTGTATGTGTAGCAACCGCGATCACCGGAAAAACCGCGAACAGCTACGATATAGTTCGTAGTAGCGGTAGTAGTGATCGGCAGGAAAGATGTAAAACCGTCGCCTGAGTCATCGTCGGCGTCCACGCATACCGGAGCAGCGCAGGTACCGGTGTAAACACCGAGTTGTGTATCAAAATCGGTATTGTCAAAATCAGTGCTGAAACCGACGTTGTTTTCACCGTTGCCGGTTTGTGTAACGCTGGTGGTGTGGAACACCATAGAACCACTTCCACCAAAAGCACCACAAGGGAAAAACAGCGGATCGTTCGTAGCAGCGATGTTGGTGCCATTCACGCTTGCACCTACTCCTACAGCCGAAGCGCCGGAGCACAGGTCATTAGATGGAGGAATCGGTGTTTGAATCACACGGATACGGAAGTCGCCACCGAGCGGGATGTCAAGATCCCAGTCGTACACGCGTATCAACAACGTAGTTGTGGAGGTCGCAGTGAAAACGATTTCTTCTGTGCCGCCGTCTCCAAAGCAATCCGCGCACAGGCCGGCGATGTTGTTTGCAGCGCCGCAACCGTTGTACAGGGCTACCACAGCGTCCATATTGCCCGCGCCGTTCACCCGAACGGTGTACTCGCGTCCAGACACGACATCGATCGAGTACCATACGTCCAAAAGCTGGGCGCCGTTAGTGCTGGCGCCGCCGCCATGGCAGGCCGCGCGGACGAAGGCTTTCGTTCGAGCATCGCGTCAATGTGCCCAAAACAACAGGAGCGTCGATATCAGGACAAGCGTTTAATTCTGCAATTAATGGAATCGCGTCTAAACACGCGTCATTCTCGGGAGTCACATCTTCAGCCACAGCAGTGGTGAAGGAGGCGCCTAAACCTTCCCACAGCGTTACAAAACCCGACTGACGGGCAAGAACTGCTAAAGTGAAAAGTCCCGCTGCCAGCCCTAAGGCTAACTTAAGTGTACCTTTTTTCATGAGAGATTGAAAATTTCAGTTAATGAATTGTTGATAATCAAATAGAATCCGAACAACTTAACAAATCCGGACCCGGTGGGCTGATCTTACAATCAGACTTGCATTACTGTTTCAGCAAGGCTTTTGCTTCCGTGTAAAGAGCCGCTGCTATGGCCTTATCGGTAACAGACCAGCCTCGTTCATTTTAGCCGGCGTGCATTAATGGCTTCTTTACCAGTCAGACCTTCCGATGCGTAAGCGCGCAGGTAAATATAAACTGGTGTTTCACCTGAGCGTTGGCAACATTTTGTTTCCATTGGCCCAGGTACTGGTTGATTTTCGTGTCAATGCGGCTCAGCGCCGTGCTGCCTGTGACGTAAGCCACGGGTGGTGTGGTTGAAGGAACGCGGGAGGAAACAGCTTTCTGTGCATACAGCGCTTGACCCAACAACAATCCGATAACTACACCCAAAAACTTCGACAAATTTTTTAATTTGTTCATGTCAAACTTTTTTAATGTGAAAAATTATGAAAAAGAATGAAAATAAAAAAAGAGCATTGGCGATAGCGCGCATGGCAGCTATCATCAATGCTCTATGGTGAACCCTAAAGGCGACTGAAAACAGTACATTGTCTTTTCATGTGATTAGATTAACGGGATGATCGCCGTAAAGCGACCCGGATTATATTTTTGTATGCGGATTAAATATCTCCAACTACTGTGCCAGAAGATGTTAATTCAATTCAGGGAACCGATTTTTTTCAAAAAAAGAAGGATAAGAAGGATCGGTATCGTCTTTGAATGGGCAAATATATCTGGTTTCTCCCAACTAAAAAACGTTTTGTTAATTTTTTATCCAAAAATGGAGAGATTTTTTTGGAACGGGGGGAAATGGGCATGTACCGGCTGCTTTAGCTGCCGGATGTATAGGCACGGCAAATGAGGCAGCCGGTACAAAAAGGATGTATGTCCGGCAGCTAAAGCAGCCGGTACAAAAAAGGACACTACCGGACATTATGTTTTCCAGCACCCAGACGAGGGTGTCTCATAAGTATCAACAAGAAAAAAGAACCGATTTTTATTTTTATCGAGTGTTAAACATGAATCATCCCGAATTTTGGGAGTGTTCAGAAAAGTGTGGCACACCTTCATCTGAACCTTGATTATCAATCAATTACGTGAGGTGTGCCACACTTTTCTGAACACTCGAGAGGCCTGCCGGGGCCGGGCGCGCGGGGGCCGCGGCCAAAATTCGGGATGACTCATGTTTCTGTTAGCGAAAACAAAATAAAAATTTGCGCCGTTTCTGATTTTGATACTTATGAGACAACCCCGTCTCGTTCCACGAAAACGTCCAGTAGTGTGGTCTGGCAGATAATTGATGTTTTTAATTAAATAGGTTCCAAAACCCCCGGTAGTGAGGTGTCTGTACTTGGGAGTTGTGTCAAAGTCGTATTCTACTAAAAGCCATGGTTTCTAGTGTAATTTTAATTCGCGTTACCTCAACTTCCCGAAAGTTTTAACTTTCGGGAGGTTTCGAAACCGAAAAAACCAAGTATAATTTCCAGTCTTATTCCACTATTTTTGACACAACCCTTATTGAACCACTGCTTTTTGACCGATTAAATTCGAGCAGATGATATCAATAACCGCCGGCTTCAGCCGGTGGGTAGTTGACACAAATAAGGGTATATGTCCGGCAGATAAAGCAGCCGGTACAAAAAAGGAAAAAGCCTCTCGTGCGACTTTTCGCAGAGAGGCCATCCCAAAAACCAATTGTTAAAGACATCTATCGTTCAACTTCGATAGGACCGAAGCGATTTTCAAAAAAAGCGAGCAGATAGCCCGGAGTGTTAAAAGGCAAGAGGCAAAAACGCAAAAGGCAATGAAAGCCGGAGCGATATGTAAAATCAAATTACTGGAACAAATCGGACTGAGAAGTAGGCGTACCCGGCTTGGCCGTGTTGCGGGCCAGCGAGCAGGCTACGCTGATTTCGTGCGAACCGCCATTGTATTGCTGGAAATTCGAGAAGGACACATCGTAGGAATAGAAAAACTGGAACTGTTTGAATTTGCTGCCGATGAGAAATACGGCAGAGCCCTTGCTGTTCGGGCGATAGGTCAGCCCGGCGATCAGTTTGTCTTCCAGGAAACGGGCCTGCACATTCATATCGATCTGGTACGGCGTATCGCGGAATTGGCGCATCGTCAGCGATGGCACCACCTTGAAATTCTGGCTGGGCACGTCCAGGATGTAACCCAACTGGAACACATAGTGCTGAAAGAGATTGCCACCCGTGGGTTGCTCATCGACCGGCACCTCATCGAGGCGGGTGCGAATGGTGTTCGGCAGGGTAAGACCTACAAAAAAGCGTTCATCGTACAGAATATGCGTACCGATAGAAGCGTCAAAAATCTGCTGCCCGTCCACCAGGCTTTCCAGCGCGCTGTCATTGCGATCCACCAGCGGGTCGGAGAGCAAATCGGCGGATGCCTGCCGGCGTAAAAATTCTGTGGAAAGTCCCAAACCGATTTGCGCTTTCTGAATTTTGAAACGGAACGAATAGTTCAGTTGCAGTTTCAGGGTGGTCAGGTCGCCTATTTTTTCAGAAAAGACCCCTGCGCCCAGTCCCAGTCTGTCTGTCACCGGGCCGTTGTACATAACGGTGTAATTGGTCGGCTTGCCGGGGAAACCCGTCCAGGTACTGCGCGCATTGGCGATCAACTGGTGGGTATTTTCAAAACCGGTGTAACCAGGGTTGATCAGTACCGGGAAAACCTGGTATTGCGAATAAATGGCTTGTTCCTGGGAGAAAGCTGCTATGGCGGACAGCCCAAATAAGAGCGTAAAAAGTGCCTTTTTCATTGTAAATCGATGTTGGGCGTAAAGATTAAGATGTCAATCGTGAGTTGTCAGTCGTGAGTTGTGCGTTGTCAATCGTGGGTTGTGAGTCGTAGGGAAAAGATCGATGGGCTTTTAAAAATGTGCCGCATCAATATTTTTCTTATCTATTTTTCACTGATTATCAATTGATTAGTTTGCTATTTGTCAGATAAACGACTCATATCATATTAGGCAAATACCGGGCCAATTTTTAAAAACAGCAAGCAAAACAAAGGGCAAAAAAGCAAAAATGATATTTTTCAAGTGGAGCAGCGATTGAATGCGTTTTTATGGGTAACTGTTCTTTGATTTGCCAGCCGCAGCGCGGCGATAATATTTGTAGCCTACAACAAAACAAGAACGGCGAGGTGCAGCGCACCGACAATATAATATGACCGGTGCGCTGCACCTCTCAACACATCATCCTACAAATATTACCGCCGCGCTGCGGCTGGCCTCGTGTTTCCTACTTCAGCAAATTAATATGCCCTTTCAGTTGCTGCGTATTTCCGTCGACGTCCTCGTAAGTGAGAATATAGTAGTAAACGCCTTCAGCAAAGGGCTGACCACTTCTGTTCAGGCCGTACCAGGTAGTGGTGGAGCCGGGATTCACATCATCGTTGTTCTGGTAGTCTTCGCTTTCGAATACAATTTGTCCCCAGCGGTTGTAGATTTCTACCCGGTGTTTTACGGTTTCGATACAGGTAATGTGTACATAGTCGTTGTTGCCATCCTGGTCGACGGGCGTCAGCACAGGGCGGACACGCAGACAGCCATCTACCGGGTACGGAACCGTATCGGTGGCGATAGCGGCGCAGTTATTGGCGTCGGTGATGATGTATTGTACCACTTCATTGGCGCAAAGGCCTTCCGAACGGGGGCCGGTACCGTTGTGGCCCAGGCTGCCTGCCCAGATAATATTGACAGGAGCAACAGCGCCGGAGATATTGGCAAAAAGTTGGCCATCGCAGGAATTGAATGTATTGGGCACGATCGGTTCGGAAAATTGTACTGTGATCAGAGCGGGCTGTTCGACGATTACCTCCTCGATGACAGAAACGCCGTTGTTGTCCGTAATGGTTACGGTATAGGTTCCGCCGCAGAGGTTGACCGCTTCCGAAAAATCATTGCCACCAGCAACGGGTTCGTTCTGTCCGGTCGACCATCTTACATTGTAAGGAGATACGCCGCCTACGGCAAAGACCCGGGCTGCACCGTTGCAGGCGCCGTTGCAAGTGATCGGCGTAGAGGTTTCACTATTGGCGCTGAGGCTTGGCGGTACGGTAAGGGCATCCGACCAAACGGAAGAACAGCCCACGCCATCGGTAACGGTAACGGAATAAGCGCCGCCGCAAAGCGTATTGGTGCTCGTACCCGTAGCGCTGTTGCTCCACAGAATACTTGCATTACCCACTGCACCGGCGAAGGAAACGTTGGCCGCGCCGTCGCAGGCATTGGATGAACTTACCTGAAAATTACCCGAATAAATGGAGGTTTCATTGACTTTGGTGATCGCCAGTGTCGATTGTACGACTAAGGTAGCGGAAGTTGTGCGCGGCACACCGCTTTCATCTGTAATCGTTACGGTATAGACGCCGCCTATCAGGTTGGAAATATTCCGGGTAGTAGCGCTGAATCCGTTCGGGCCGGCCCATTGATACGTGTATGTTGGGCCGTTACCGCCGGCGACTGCCAGGCTGATCGAGCCGTTGCTGGTATTCAAACAAGTCGGGTTAGTACCCGTTGCGACAGCCGAAAATGGCAGGTATTGACGGGTCAGTTGGAACGTGTACACAGCAGTACAGCCGGAAGCCGGGTTGGTAACCGTCACGGCATATAGGCCGGAATCGAGGCTGCTGATCGAACTGGTGGTCAGGTTCTGGTAATTCCACTGGTAAGTAGCGCCCACAAACGTCGGCGTCAGTGTGATCGAACCGTTTACAAAATCATCAAACGGGTTCTGGAAATTGGAATTGACAATTGCAGCCGGCAACTGATTGATCGTAGCGCTTAATACGGCGGAGTTGCCGTTCGGCGCTGTAATCGTTACACTGTAAGGGCCGGAGGCCAGGTTGCAGATGGAAATGGCCGTATTTGGGAAAGACTGTGAGCCGCCGCCTGTCCAGTTTACCTGGAAAGGACCAACTGCCCCTGCGGGTATTGAAATATTGATACAGCCGTCGTTGTTGCAGGAATTTACCACGGAGCTTACAGTCGCACCAGCCACCACATTGGCCTGCGGAACGGTGTATACCCCGATGATGGTGCAGGCATTCGCATCTGTGACGGTAACGTTGTAGGTACCGGTATTCAGTTCGCTGATATCTTCCGTTGCAGCCGTGAAACCGTTCGGGCCGGTCCAGTTATAAACGTAGTTCGGTGAACCACCCGCTACCGTCAGTGCGATAGCGCCCAATTGCGCGCCATTTTGTGCCGTGATATTGGTATCGAGGGTGATCGGTGTGGGTTCTGTTATCGTAATGGCACTGAATGAAGCCGAACAAAGGGATGCATCCGTCACTACCGGCGTGTAATTGCCGCCGGCCAGGTTGCTGATAGCAGAGCCGGACAGTGGGCTGCCGTTCCAGAAAACCGTGTAAGGGCCGCCGTTGCCGCCCGCAGGCTGGATGACGATGCCGCCATTGCCGGAATTCGCGCAGGAAACATTCGTTATAGCAGGCGTACCGATAGTGATCGGCGCCGGGCTGGTGATGGTGATCGGCTGCGAAGTGACAGAGCAACCGCCCTGGTCCGTTACCGTCGCCGTGTAAGTATTGGCAGCCAGTCCGGTCGGGTTGGCGCCGCCGGGAATAGCAGGTACCCAGGTAATGGCGTTGGCGCCGCCGCCGCCGCTGATCGTCAGGTTGATCGAACCGTTGTTGCCGCCGGGGCAGGTCACATTCGTCTGGGTATGGGTTACTGACAAACCGGAGGCCGGGCCGGTGATCGTAATCGGCTGGTAAGTTGTGGAGCACCCGCCCTGATCCGTTACGGTCGCCGTGTATATGCCTGCAGCCAGTCCGGTTGGGTTAGCGCCGCCCGGGATAGCAGGTACCCAGGTAACAGTGTTGGTACCGCCGCCGCCGCTGATCGTCAGGTTGATCGAACCGTCGTTACCGCCGGGGCAGGTCAGATTCGTCTGGGTATGGGTGACCGACAAACCCGAGGCAGGGCCTGTGATGGTTACCGGAACAGTTAAGGTAGCCGTACAGGCGCCGGCATCGGTTACCGTTACATTATACGTACCAACAGGCAGCATCGGGTTTTTAGCGGTAGAAACCAGATTGCCGCCCTGGTCGCGCCAGGAATAACCGAACGGAGCAGTACCGCCTGTTACATTGATGGTAATCTGTCCGTTGCCGCCGAAACACGTGACATTCTGTGTCGTCAGCACGGTAACGGCTAAGGCAGCGGCCGGGGCCTGTACGTTGTATGCCGGGCTGCTGACAAACGTACAGCTCTTGGAGTCCGTAACAGTCACGGTGTAAGCGCCTGCGGCCAGGGTATTAATGTCTTCCGTTGTAGCGGTGAAACTGTTGGGGCCGGACCATGCAAAAGTATAGGGCGCCGTTCCGCCTGTTACGCCGATGCTGATGGCGCCATTCGTCTGGCCGAAACAGGTATTGGTGATCGTCAGTTGGTTCGTCGGAATAGCGATGGCATTAGGTTGTGTCACGGCCACCGACGGAGCGGTAAACGTGCAGCTGTTTGCGTCTGTAATAACTACGGTGTAGTTGCCTGCTTTCAGCCCGGTCGGGCTTTGCGTTGTAGAAGTGTAGCCGGTCGGGCCGGTCCATGCAAATGTATACGGGGCCGTACCGCCGCTTGGCGTAAGCGTGATAGCGCCGTCCATGCCGCCGAAACAATTGACTGCTGTGGCAGCGGATGTTGCGCTGATGGCAGCAGGCTGCGTTACCGTAAAGGTAGCCGTCTGGGTGGTTCCGCCGGTAAATGAAACGGTCACATTATACGTTCCCGCTGCCAGGCCGGTGATGTCTTCGGAGGTGGATGTATACGCATTGGGGCCTGCCCACAGAAAGGTGCGGTTGGGGCAGCTGGCCGATACCGTCAGGGCAATCGCTCCGGTGGAGGCGCCATTACAGGTTGCGTTGGTGACGGTACCCGTCACGCTACAAGGCGCTTGTGCGCTGGTATACACATGTCCGCTTACCATCACTGCGGACACCTCGCCGACACCTTCTCTTGCAAATGCCGCCGGAAGACCGGGTACATTGCCAATCGTAACCGGCGAAGTAGTGCCCGTAGGGGCTGCTACGGTGAAACAGACGGAAAAAATGGTGGTATTGTCAGGAACAGTCACTCCAAACGGCGCTGTGCTGTCATCCCAGATAAAACGAATGGTACCGGCAGGAATAGTCGGTGTTGCCACAAAATTGGGGCCGCTTAAAGTCGACTGGAGCGACAGCGGGTTGGCGCCCAGGTCAATGGACTGAAACTGCAATTGGGTAGGATTATAAGTCATACCGTATTGCATGGCCACTACGTCTAAGAAATTTTTAACTTTGACATTTACACAGGTGGATGTATTGAATGGCACCGAATCCCGGTCCACCGTGAATGTAAGGCTTGTATTGGGCAATGGAGCAGCCGTGACAAACATGGTATCCGTCACACCGGATGTAGCGCCCCAGAGGTTTTCGTTGGATACATTATACGCTTCGGCGCCGCCCGATCCGGCAGGAATACCCACGCCGTCAAAAGTGACTAAGGAGTTGGTACCAACCGCACCGATCGCTTTAAAACATACTTCGTAAATTTTATGCCCGTTGGCACGGGTTACGCCTTGCAGCGCCTCGTCGTCCCAACCCAGCAGTAATGTGCCAGGAGGGGTGGCGGGCACGTTAAAATCGGAGGCCGTCAGGAATGGGAGGTCGTACGCTTTGGTACTCTGGTATTGTAATATGCTTGCATTCCAGTGCATGGCATATTGCGCCGAAATGACATTCGTCATATTATTGACGGTCACCGGCATGCAGCGGATGGAGTCTTTCGGAATAAATATGGTATTGGCTAATACCTGAAACGTAGCGGGGGGCGGGTTGCCGCCGCCGGAACCGCCTGTGATGGTCGTTCCACCGTTTTGATAGGACACCGTGACCGGCGTGCCATTGCGGATCACCTCGATGCTGGGCGGTACGCTGGGAGAAAGATTTACAGAAGTTGCTCCCTGCGCCAATACAGTAAAGGAAATGGTGAAAATAGCGGTGCCATCCGGTACCGTAACCCCGTTCGGATTGACGGCAGGATCCGGAAACCAGGTAAAGCGTACCGCACCTTGCGCAAACACAGAATTGAAATTACCTGCGCCCAAATCAGGCAATGCAAAGTCATTCACCCCTAAATACTGCAATGACGCCGTATTGTATTTAATGGGAAACTGGACAGATGAGATATTGGTGAAGTTGGTGACTTTAAATTGAAGAGTCACAGTACTACCTACAGGAGAGGTAATTGTGGCAGGAGAAAAACTTGTCACCAAAGCCTGCCCGGACAATTGAAGGGCAATGAATAACAGTCCTGCAATGAGGATGCTCGTAATCGGTTTCATCTTAACGCGGAAGTGGGATGATGATGAAATAAATGTGAATCAAAACAAGAACAATGGTCGGACGCACGATCGTTTATCAGTGCGTAATATCAAAAAATACATGCCTTTTTCACGTAATTGAGAAGAGGCAATTTCCATGCCATGTTGACTTGAAACAGGTGAAATAATATTTTTTTCAACGATAATTTGCCCTGCAACATCTGTTATAAACATCTGAATATCAGCGCCTTCTTCGTTTTCAAAAAATATTTGGGTTGTTTCTGAAAATGGGTTGGGAACAATGCTTACAGGCCATTCCGAATGGTCGGAAAGCTCCGTAGTTCCAACAGTATAACCCACCGCAACAAAACCGTTTGTCAACTGTACCTGGCTCATATCCAGGGATTGCAGTACGCCGTTGTTGATCTGATTGACCTCAAAACTGGTTGGTGGAGACTGTGTAATCGTTACGGCCGAGCCGGCGTTGATCGGTCCGATTACTTGCAGGCGCAACCTGAAAATAAGCGTTTCATTGGGCACGGTGGTACCGATCTGTAAATTGCTGCTGACCCAGGCAAAACGAAGAATACCCTCGGAAAGCGCCTGCATGCTGTTAAACTCTGCCGCATCAAGTCCGGGAAGGTTGAAATTATCAACAGAGAAAAAACCAACGGTCTGCGGATCCCAGCTGAGTACAAACTGCACGGATGCAATATTATTGAACCCTGTCACTTTAAGGGGAACATTTATGATCGTACCGGGTGTGGCATTGTTGAAAAAGGGTAATGAAAACCCTACCTGCGCAGAAAGTGTCCCTGTAGTGAGGAATAGCCAGCCGGCCAATGCGAATACAATGCGTCGTACACAACGATTCATGAGAAACAATTGGATTTCTATTATAAAAGATGTCATGAAATTACCCCCTGGCGGAGGAACGGGAAACGTTTTGCAACGCAGGATTAAAAAGGATAATACACACTTTTCAAAAAGCGGGCCAAAAAAGGAATAACTGACAAAAAGTTGACGGGGGCTATCAACCAACAACAAAACCGCAAACCAAACTTAAAGTGAAACCCTGAACCTATGATCCATAACAAAAGGAGCCATCCCGAACATTCGGAATGACTCCTTTCTATTTTAAAGTCGACGATTGACAGATATTAATCTACAATAATCATCTTCTTCACTGCGCTGTTTTTAGCGGTAGACAGTTCGTAGAACAGCATACCGGATTCAAGTTCAGCACGGTTTAATGTTACCGTGTTCAAACCTTTTGAGAAAGCGCCTTTAACAACTTTTACAATACGGCCTTCTACGTTGGTGATTTTCAGCGTAGCTTCAGCAGATTCCGGCAGGTTGAACGAGATATTCGTTTTGCCTACAACCGGGTTCGGCTGGTTTTGGAACAGTTCGAAACCTGCACCGATCACAGGACCGTTGGCTCCTTCGAAGCGGAAAGCAACTTCATTGCGCTGACCACCATCTGTGTAAGCCTCTGCTTTAGTGATGCGGCTGGATACAGCCAGCATACGGCTGAGGTCGCCGGATGCAACTGCGCGGAATTTCACTGCAAATTCAGTGGCATTACCTTCTGCCGAGGTCGTGATTGCATCAGCGAATACGCCGAAGTTATCAGTGCTCATATTAGCGCCAGGCAATACTTCTACTACTTCCAGACCATCGAAGTTCATAGTGAACTGGTAACCCATCATTTTATCAGTGGCTTTGAAGTTGACAACTACCTCTTCGCCGGCAGTTACCGACTGAGATGCTGCTGCCACATCGAATACCAGGGTGTTTGCTGTACGATCTTCTACCGATTGGAGTTCGTTTGCTATAACCGAGTTGTTCACATCACCGATTTTAACACCTACGAAGTCGCCGTTCATATAGCTGGCAGCCAGGTTGTTGATCGACATGTTCTCAGGGAAAACCGATTGGAACGGGTTCGTCGGTTCCGGGAACGAGTAGGCTTTATCTACGAAGCGCCAGGAAGTATTCGTCGGCAGTTCTTCATAAATACCCAGGATCAGTTTGCGGAATTCCACGATGTCGAAGGTCGTGATCGAACCGGAACGGTTGGCGTCGGCAGCGATCATTTTATATGGCGTAGTCAATGGCTCCAGGCCCAGGATGTGTTTGGAGATCAGCACCAGGTCATAAGTGGTCACGCCGTTCAGCGGATCATTGTCTTTTGCCGGTGTAACTGTCACATTGGAACCCATCGGAACAGATGTGAAGGAATAACTTCCATCCACAATCTGCATCACATTGGCACTTGGAGCAACATTGAAGGCTACAGATACCTCATCAATATTTTGAACATTTTCTGTTGCCAGTGCGCCTGCTACGGTTGCAGTCGGAACAGTTCCGTCGCAACCAACCAGGTTGGCTTGTACGTTGACTTTTGCGGTGCAGAAATCTGCTCTGCCTGCTGCATCGATCACCCATACTTCAATATCTACTTCCGTACCCTCATCGTCGCAGGTCACCACGACGCTTTGTGAAGCGTCAGTCGGGAAGCTGTTATGGTCGTAGTCTGTATCATCAGCGCGGATTACCGCTACTTTCAGGATATCGGCCGGTGTGCAGTTGTCTTCAGCGTACAGGAAGAAGTCGCTTGCCCACAGGGTAGCCATGCCACCGAACATCAGGTTGATGTTTACGTCGGCACAGGCAACTGTTGGCGCCTTGCAGTCGCGGATCGTGAATATTTGCTCGCATACTGCTTCGTTACCACAACCGTCTTCTGCAATCCACTTGATTTTGTGACGACCGTGTGGCAGGTTCGGGTTTTGTACCGATCCGCCGGCTGTCCGCCAGGTTACCCGTGCACCGGTCAGCGTTTGTTCGATGTTGAACGCATATGGGTTGGCACTCAGGTCAAATCTGCGGACACTGGAAGCGCCGCCGCCGCCGTAGTTCAGGTTCTGATAGTTGTTGTAACGTACGCGGCCGTAAAAACCGCCCGGACGTGTCGTGTTCGCATCTGCGCTCGATACCACTGTTTCCATGATACCATCTGCATCCAGGTCTAAGAACAACAGGTAGCGGAAACGAAGACCGCCTACTGGAGAAATAGAATCGCAGAAATCTTCTGCGGAAACAGACAACAGCGTTTTGTCCGACTCGCACAGGTTGTGCGATTGGGTGCCGTTATCCCACCACAGGTCGCCGTCGTTCCAGTAGCGCAAGCCATCCGAATCGAAGTTGGAACTGTAGTCACAAGTGTCGATCGGTGCACAGGTAATCGTCGGTGGCGTCTGGTCGATTACTTTGATGATCTGCTTGTACGTCACGCAGTTTGGCGTCTCGTCACCTGCGATAGCCGGATTGTTCCATACCCGTACGGAACGACCGTTCGCGCGGAGTTGCTCGTAGCAAGCGGCATCGGGGTCATAATCACACCAGTTGATCACCGTCCAGGTGCGTTCGATTTTGTAGCACGCATCCGGTACAACCGTGAAGTATACGTCGTTGTAGGCAACACCGATCAGTTCGCAACCTTCGTCGTTCGTGATTTGTGGGTAGCCGAAATCAGGTACGCCTACACAGTTCTCGGTGTCGTCAGCCGGGAATACGATGTTGTAATCCGGTACGCTTGTTACAGTGATACGCTGGGTGCAGCTGCTGCTAAAGCCGTAGCAATCCCATGCGGTGAAACGGCGGATGATAATGCCGCGGTTGCAGGTCGTATCAAAGCCAGCGTTCAGGAAACCGTTGTAGTAGGTTTTTTGAGTAGCGCCGCAAACACCCGGAACCGCAGTGGTACCCGCAGGAATATTTGCTACGCCGCCTGGCAGAGCGCTTGTAGGAGGTGTGTCGTCCAGGCAGCAGTTGTCCGATACGCTTGGGTATCCGTACGCCCACAGGCTTGGATCAAAGTTCTCGCAGGAAACCGTTACGTGTGCCGGTGGCTGGCAAACAGGTTTAATTTTGTCCTGTACTTCCACTTCGATCATACATTCGTTGAAGATATACATGATGCAGCCAGTTTCAGGATCGCGCATTGGAAGGCCCAATTCATCCGTGTAGTAAGCCCAGTTGCCATTGATGTCCAACTGGTACACACGCAGGATAATCATCTGGGTAGTACCTACCTCGCAGCAGTAGAATTTGATCGAGTCATTTTCTGCCGTTGCAATGTCGTATTCATCGTTAAATCCGTTGCCTTCGTTGTAATCCAATTCGCCACAAGCGTCTACGCGCCAGTTGTCGCAACCCGAAACAGTTTTCAGATCCTGGATGCATTGGCTGTAAGGCCCCATACGACGAATGGTAAAGTCGATACCGTTGCAGTTGTCATAAGAACCCTGGTTGAAAGCAGATGCCGCAACCCAGGTAACACCGCCAAATTTGCAAGCGCCGGTTGGGTCATAGCAGTCCGTCGGATCATCCGTGCCGATTGCAACGGTTGTAAACTGTGTGCAGGACGCTACCGGTGGAACATCGTCCACTACCGTCAGATCAAATGTGCAGGAACTGGTATTACCGCACACATCTTCCGCCATGTATCTTACCACATGCGTACCAATCGGCAGGCAGGGCGTATTACCGTAACGGCCGAGTGTGTCGCGATCCCAGAAATTGTTGCCCGGGAAGGTGCCCAGTGTAAATTGACCCGGGTTGGTGGTATTATTCAAGGTATAGGTCGCAATCACCAATGGATCAGGCATCAGGCCGGTACTGCTCGTACACGGTTATCATAGCGCTGATTCTGCTGATATGGGAGCAATTATCCGTGATAATTACATCCGGCAGGTTCACCGTAGCACAGCACTGAGACGGGTTGGTAGACACCGTCATGTCATCAGGGCAGGAAATCTCCGGGCCAAATTCGTCCAGAATCTTGATCAACTGTATCTGAGTTCTCGGATTGCCGGGGCCGGTTGGCACGCACCAGTCATAGACCGTCCAGGTACGCAGGTATTTGCGTGTACCCTCACAAACAACAATCAACTGGTCGGTGTACGTTGCGTTAATCTCGCAAAGCGTATTGTTCGGGAAAATCGGGAAATTCAGACCGAAGTCAATGATGTAAGGAACGCCCGTGTAAGAAGGCGCAGGACGGCCCTGCGCATCTTTCGGATAATCATCATCGCAATGAATGGTAACGTCGATCGGGAAAAACACATCATCGACGTGGCGACGCTCGAAATAAATGTACTGCTGGCAGGTATTTGAGTTGCCGCTGCCATCCACGGCGACCCAGGTACGGATTACATAAGCGCTTAAATCTAAATCGTTAACGCTGCCGCAAGCCTGGTCGAAGAACTGGTCTGTAAACGTCAAAGACGGCTCATAGCAGTTATCATCGACAAAAGGCCGTGCCTCTGTCTGCGAAAAGCCCAGTTCGAGCAGGTCATCCGGCTCGTAGTCGGTGATCGCACAGCTGAGGGTAATATCGGTGCATACGATTTCGGGAGCCAGTTTGTCTTCCACGTGCAACATGCCCCAGCAGGTATTGCCGTTGGGGACTGCGGCGTTTCTGACGCGTACTGCGAAAGTTCTGTTCAAGTCGCCGGAATTCAGGACGCCCGCAACCCAGGGGCCGTTGCCATAAGGCAGTGAGCGATCCACTTCGACGACGAGCTGTCCGTTCGGGCAAGCGCCGCCTTCCAGAATCATATCCGGAAGCAAAGTAAGCGAACAGTTCTCGGCAAGAGAAATGTTCACCAGATCATTACAAATAAGCGTACACTGAGCTTTTGCATTCGCTGCGGATGCAAAAATTACAACCAAAGCGGCAAACCAACTCAGTACATTACTGGAGAAAGTAGAATTTGCTTTTCTCATGAGATTAATTAAAACGTTAGATGAAAAATAAACAGTTTTGAATATGCTGCGCTTCTGACAACCCCCGAAGGAGGCATTAGCGCAAAATTAAGCTGCCCGGATGTATTGCCCAAAACATTTTGGAATATTAAATCGGGGGCCTTAGCCGGAATATATTAGGTTTCAAAAACAGTGCCGATCTGTTCAAATGGCATACCATTGGAGGGGTAATTTTCTTGCCGGAGGTAAAATACTTACACCAAATGATGTTCAAAGGCAATTTTGATAAGACTTGCGGTACTGTTGACCCGCAATTTGCGCATAATATTTTTGCGATGGACACTGACCGTCTGATCACTGATAAAAAGTTGGTCTGCAATTTCTTTATTGCTCAGTGCCTGGCCTATGTGCTGCATGATTTCTATTTCCCGGCGGGTAAGTCCGTATTTCCCGGCAAACTGTTTATCAGGCAAACCATCGTTGCCATTGTGCGACCTGTTGTACAATATGTCCAATGCCACCCCTTTGCCAAGGAAGGTATGTCCTTCAATCACCTGTTCGATGGCTTGCAGCAGCTCGGCTTGAGAGCCTGATTTCAGCATATAACCATCGGCGCCGGCCTTAAATGCCGCTTTCACCAGGCGCGGATCGTCAAACATGGTCATGACCAGCACACGGGTTTGCACAGAACCTTTTTTCATGGAAGGCAGCATTTTCAGGCTGTCT
>JADJSY010000012.1 GCA_016711435.1 Lewinellaceae bacterium | reverse complement strand
ATCTTCCCGTTCCAGCCGCTCCGCTTCTTCCAGATCGGGATTCGGTTTATGCTCCCTCGACCACGACGAATAGATAGCCGGAATGATAAACAACGTAAGCACCAGTGAAAAAATGGTGCCGCCTACGACGACTACGCCCATACCGGGCCCGGCTTTGGCCGCAGCGCCGAGCGCCAGGGCGATGGGCAATGCGCCGAGTGCTATCGCCAGGCTCGTCATCAGGATAGGTCGCAAACGCGCTTCCGCCGCTTCCAGAATAGCCTCGGCTTTGGGTTTGCCGGCTTCCTTGAGTTGGTTGGCAAATTCGACGATCAGGATCCCGTTTTTGGTCACCAGGCCGATCAACATAATGGTGCCGATCTGGCTGAAAATGTTCCAGGTCTGGCCGAACAGCCACAGCGACAGCAGGGCGCCCGCAACAGCCAGCGGAACGGTGATGATGATGATCAGCGGGTCCAGAAAACTTTCGAACTGAGCGGCCAGGATCAGGTAGATCAGCAGCAACGCCAGCGCGAACGCATAGGCCGTATTGGAACTGCTTTCCACGAAGTCGCGCGATTCGCCGCCGAGGTCGGTGGAAAACGTTTCGTCGAGCACGCTACCGGCCACGCGGTCCATGGCGGCAATACCGTTGCCCATGCTTTGACCGGGCGCAAGATTGGCGGAAACGGTAGCGGACAGGTAGCGGTTGTTGTGGTAGAGTTGCGGCGGACTACTTTCTTCTTCCAGTTGTACGACATTGTCGAGTTGCAGGAGATTGCCCGTGCTGCTGCGCACAAACATGGCTGCCAGGTCGAGCGGTTCGTCGCGATCGCGATTGTCAAACTGGCCGATGACCTGGTATTGTTTGCCGTTCATTTTAAAATAGCCGAAACGCTGCCCGCTCAGGGCCAGTTGCAGCGTCTGGGCTACGTCGATCACAGACACGCCCAGGCTTTCGGCCTTGTCGCGGTCGATAGAAACGTTCAGTTCAGGTTTATTGAATTTCAGGTTGACATCCACGTTGGACAAAACGTCTTCTTTGCCTGCCGCTTCCAGAAACAGGGGGATTTTTTCCTGTAATTTTTCAAAATTCGGCGCCTGGATAATGTACTGGATCGGCGCCCTACCCCGCCGGTTTACAGCGATTGTAGGCTGCTGCGATGCATTGGTGCGGGCCTGGGATATTTCCGTGTTTCGCGGGTAAGCGCCGCAGCAATCTCCGCCTGGGAACGTGTACGCTCGCCCGGCGGCGCCAGCGTCATCCGCATCCGCCCGGTATTGGCGCCGCCGAACGAAGTGATGACGAGATTGACCTTCTTTTCCGGGATAGAATCGTTCACCAGCGCCGTCAGTTCCTGCATAAAACGGTCGGTGTAGGCGTAGGTCGCACCTTCCGGGGCGGTTACGTTGACGTTCAAAAAACTGCGGTCGTCGTACGGCGCGGTTTCTTTCGGCAGTAGCGTATAAAACAGGTAAATCAGCCCGAAACAAACCAGAATGGTCGGATAACTCAACCAGCCCCGGCGCACGAAATCTTTAATGCGCCGGCGTAACCGCTGTTCATTTTTTCAAAATACGGCTCCGTCCAGTTGTAAAACCTGGATTTCTTGTGCTCGCCGCTTTTCATCAGGTAAGCGTTGAGCATGGGCGTGAGCGTCAGGGACACAAATGCGGAGATGAGCACGGAAGCGGCGATGGCCACCCCGAATTCACGGAACAGACGACCGACAAAACCCTGCAAAAACACCACCGGCAGGAATACAGCGGCCAGCGTAATGGAAATGGAAAGCACTGCAAAAAATATCTCCTGCGAACCCTTTAAAGCAGCCTAAATGGGCGACATACCTTCTTCCACTTTTTGAAAATATTTTCCGTCACCACGATACCATCGTCCACCACCAGGCCTGTAGCCAGCACGATAGCCAGCAGGGTCAGTACATTGATGGAAAAACCGAACAGGTACATCACAAAAAAAGTGGCGATCAGCGACACCGGAATGTCGATCAGCGGCCGGAAAGCGATACCCCAGTCGCGGAAAAACAGGTAAATGATCAGGATAACCAGTATTAAAGCAATACCGATGGTTTCCGCTACTTCCAGGACCGATTGTTTGATAAAACGGGTGTCGTCGTTGGCTACTTCGATCTGGATGTCCGGCGGCAGGTCTCTTTTCAGCACCTCCAGTTCTGCATAAAAAGCCTTGCTGATTTCCAGGTAATTCGTGCCCGGTTGCGGAGTGATGGACATGGCGACCATCGTTGTGCCTGATTCGGTCAGCCGGGTTTCCAGGTTTTCCGCGTCCAGTTCGGCCAGACCGATGTCGCTGAACCGGATAATTTTATCTCCTTCTGTCTTGATAATCAGGCGATTAAACTGTTCCGCCGTGCTCAGGCTACCGATGGTATTCACATTCAGTTCCGTATTGGCGCCAATAACTTTTCCGGAAGGCAATTCCACGTTTTCATTGGAAAGCGCGGTGCGGATGTCGGCAGCCGTCAGTCCGTAGGCAACCAGTTTGGAAGGGTCGATCCACAAGCGCATGGCATACCTGCGTTGCCCGAAGATGCCCGTGCTGCTCACGCCGGGTATGGTTTGCAGCCGTTCTCCGATGACGTTTTCAGCGTAGTCGTTCAAAGCCAGTTGATCGCGGGTGTCGCTGCGAATAGTCAGCGTAATGATCGGTTGCGCGTCGGCGTCGGCTTTGGTCACCACCGGCGGCGCGTCGATATCCCGGGGCAGGCTTGGCTGCCTGCGAAACTTTGTCGCGCACGTCGTTGGCGGCAGTTTCCAGGTTTTTATCCAGGTTAAATTCATGGTAATATTGCTGGAGCCCTGGGCGCTGCTGGATGAAATATTCCCGATACCATCGATGGAATTGATGGCTTTTTTCCAGCGGTTCGGTGATCTGCGACTCGATGATCGTCGGGTTGGCGCCGGCATAACTGGTACGTACCGATACCGTAGCGGGGTCGATGGACGGAAATTCCCGCACACCCAGAAAGGTGTAACCGATCACGCCGAACAGGATCAGCACCAGGTTGATGACGATGGTGAAGACGGGACGTTTGATGCAGATGCTGGAGAGGCTCATATTAGAGGTGAGAGGGTGAGAAGTGAGAGGGTGAGAAATTTCCCGCTTGGCGGCTCGGCGGTTTTGAAATTGGTGTTTCAGGCCTGGAATCGTGTTTAGTGTATGGTGTTTAAGTGTTTAGTAATAATTCGTTATCAGTCAGATACTGAATATTGAATCTTCAAATACTGAAAAATTTGCGTGTTTGGGTTTGGTGTTTCTTCGCGTTTGGCAGTAGTTGATATTTTAGTCAATTTTCACAAATGCCAGATGCGAAGCCTCCAAACACTAAACACTATACACTAAACACGATTCACGGCCTAAAACCAATTCCAAAGCCGCCGAGCCGCTAAGCGGAAATTTCTCACTTCTCACCTCTCACGTCTACTTTCACCGCCGATCCGTTTTTCAGGGTCAATACCCCTGTGGTCAGCACCGTATTCCATTTTGCAGCCCTGACGTCACTAGCACCTGGGTATCGGTTCGGGTGGAGGTTTCGATCATCATTTCTTTGGCTTTGCCGTTTTTGACGATAAATACTTTTTTACCATTCTGAATGGGAACAACGGCCTGTGTAGGAATAAGTATGGCCTTATCTATCTTGTTGAGTGGCAACTGAATATTGGCAAAAGCGCCGGGCCGCAGCAAACCATCGGGATTGTCGGCCAGCGCACGCAGTTGCAAGGTACGCGTGGTGGCATCCAGTCCCGGTTCGATGGCATAGACCCTGGCCACGTATTGCTTGTTATCGCCCGCCACCGTAAAGCCGAGCCGCGTATTGACTTTTACCTTGTTCGCGTATTGTTCGGACACGGAAAAAGTCACTTTGACCGGATTGGTATTCACCAGATTGGCAACGACCGTTTCCGGCGACAAATACGTTCCTTCGGAAACCGCCCGCAGGCCGACCGTGCCGGAAAAAGGCGCACGAACGGTCGTTTTGGCCGATTGTGCTTCGATCAGCCGGGTTTGTGCCTGTAGCGATTTCAACTCGGCTTCGGCGGTCTGGTATTCTTCCTGACTGATGGCTTCTTTTTCGAGCAGGAGTTTGGCGCGTCGGGCATTTTCTGCCGCCAGTTGTTGCTGCGTTTGTGCCTGCGACAACTGGGCGCTGATTTCCGAACGGTCTATTTGTAGCAGCGCCTGCCCCTTTTTCACCAACCCACCTTCTTTAAAATAGATGGCCGTCACCAGGCCGGAAACCTGGCTGCGGATCTGAATTTGTTCATTGGCGTCGATAGAGCCTTTTACGGAAAGAGAATCTACAAAAGTTTGCTGCGCGACCACTACGCCGTCTACCTGCAGTTGACCACCGGCGCGGCCTGGCTGTGCAGCAGGGGCCGTTTTTTTGTTCTGGCTGATACGGTAACTGACCAGACCGCCAAAGGCGATCAACAACAGGAAATAAACAAGATATTTTTTTAATTTTCACTTTACTACGATTTTACCTGGTGTCTTTATGCTTTGGGTAACGGTGAAACTATGGCAATAACGTAGCACGTCGTTGTGTTGTTCCGGGAAAATACATGTTGCTTCGGGGTTTTTATACCTGAGATTATTGTTTGCGGGATAAAATCTACTTCTTCAACCGCTCATACGCCGGCACAATCGTCGGAAGAAGACCCGTTTGTAAAGCATGCCAGAGAAATACAAAAAATTCTTCCTGTCTGTTTCTAACGTGGTAAATAACGCCGGTTTTGAAGGGTGTGGAAGGGTCGTTATCGACCACATTTTCTTCGTTGATCAGCAGGTCGGCAATTTTGGTTACTACTTTTCGAACTTTACGGCTGCCTGCACGCAGTACTTGTACCTCCAGGTTTTTGTATTGTATTTTTACGGTACCGCGGGCTACCCCGTTTCTCACAGAGGTGCTGATGTCGGTCTTTTGCATAAACCCGTATTGAATGTTTACATTTTTATGGCTGATAACGGGATTGAGGGCCGCTAATGGAAAATTTTGTATCGTCGCAGTGTAATCGACCTGCAAGCCGGGCGACAAAAGTGGAACGCGCATATTCATTTTAATGGGCGCGCGGTTCATAAATTTCGATTCCACTGATAATTCAAACGGGCGCTGGTCGTCCGTCAGCGTCGAGTCATTTGTAAGGTTATTAGCGGTAACATAGGTATGATTAAACGTGATCAGATAATCTGCGTCCGCCTCTTTGGTAGTTACCCCGATGTCGAAATCTTTCACCACCACATTTTTAATATTAAACAATGCGGCGGTTTTTCTGGCCAGTTCGTTCGGAAGGACTTTCCGGTACGGCAATGGCAGGTTTTTATTGCTGGTGAGTGTCATGATTGCCCGCTCTAATTGAAGCGTATCCGCGCAGAAATAACCGTGTTGTATCAGTCTGTCCAGGTCAAATCCCGCAAGCGTAATTTCCGGGCAGATGAAAGCGATATATGCCTTCCGAAAGCGTTGCTGCGTGAAAAAGGCTGACTCGGTTTGAAGCGGCGCCACCGAAAATCGGCGAAATGAAATGTTGTGGCGATTTTTGGACAGGCTAAAACTGTCTAATGAAATGATGTGACTGCCTTCATTGCGACGTGTCTCAAAATGCCCCAGGTCTATTTCAATGTTCTTGCAAAAAGTAATTTCGCCGGCTGTTTCGCTGATGTCCACCTGCGTCAGTGCCAGGTTCACATCGGTCAGGTACTGCTTTAACGTATCGCTTTCCTCTAGCGTAAAAAAAGAAAAATCCCCATTTTTCAAAGAAACATCGGCGATTGTTATCGCATCCGCTACGGGCAAAATGAGTTTGGGCAATCCTGAAAACCGAAATTGCTCGCTGAGTCGCGTTGCGTGGTATCGCGTATCTGTGTTATTCTCACGACGGGTTTGGTTATAGTAACCGTACGCAAGTCGGCTGTATGGTTCCTCAGGTATCCGATCAGGTTAACATTGCGGACGTCCAGGGCATCGATATGCATTTCAATCCGCGCTGGAAAAGAATCGGGCCATGCCTGCCTTATGGCAGCCCAGCGCGTGCTATCCGTGGAAACGACAATATCGGACGCCCGCAACACGCCATTCCAGATATTCACATCCGTATCGCCTACGCTAAGGGAATAAATCCCCTTGCTGTTGTTCGCAGAAAAACGTTCTATTTCTTTCTGAAGCCGCCGGTTCGCATAAAAATTTAATGAAAAAGCGGCTGCAACGCAGATGGAGAGCACTGCAATACCAATGCGCCGGAACAAATGATTTTTTTCATATTTTTCTATCGGACAGGAATTAGATTAGAAGGGTACGCCTGGTTTTTTTGTTGTTAACAACAATACATATGCCGTTTGCAGATATACGAACCAAAAGCCCTAAATCGCCTTTTTAAGCGGCGCCATTGTGTATTTCCCCATATTATGCGACAAATTGGGCATTATGATACACAACACCGAGGAATTAATGCCACACTTTCGCACACTCCATCAGTTTGGGCATGGCATACTTTTTTAAGGAATATAAATACATCCTGACAGGGACCCGATTGAGTTATTTTAAACCTTAATTACTTCATCCATAAATTTTTCAATATGCATGATAACGAAGCACTTGCGGAAGTCTTCAATGAGTTGATCCGCATCAATTTTGACCGTGTTTACGGTTATGAAAAAGCAGCGTCAGAAGCCGAAAAGGTAGACATCGACCTGAAGGTTATTTTTGGAAAAAATGCCGACCTGAGTCGCCAGTATATTACCTACTGGCAAGAACAGGTTCGTATGTTGGGCCAGGAACCAGCCTCCGATTCTACCATACGAGGCAAGGTTTACCGGGTATGGATGGATGTTAAATCTGCCGTCACCGACGACCGCGAAAGCATCCTTAATTCCTGTGCTTTCGGTGAAGAAGCCGCCGTTGAAGCATATGAAGATGCGCTTACTACAAAAACCCATCTGCCCGATGAACACCGCATGTACATTGCCAATCAAAAATCCAAACTACAGGACGCTCACCAAATGATAAAAACCTATGCCGATGTGAATGAAAACATCAGCAGATAGAGTGTACTGTAAGCAATTGTTTTTGACTATATTTTATTTTTGTGCCGAGCCTCTAAGGCCCGGCACTTTTTTTATAGCGGGCAAGGGACTTACGTAGTTATCCGTTATTAGTTATTTGTTATCAGTCATATACTCGAATACTCACACCCTCAAATACTCCATTATTAAACCCCACCCCACCCTTTGCTGTTTACCTTTTTACACTCAGTACAAAGTGGTTTTGAACGAAAAATCAGTACAAATGCCTTAGAGCGAAGATTCCAAACCATTAAACACTTTCAAACCACTCAAACCTGACTATAAACTAAAGTCTATGGAAACTACATTTGAAGATATTCCCTTAGTAAACAACGAGTTATCCCGCCAATTCGAGATGGTGGTAGAGAACGTCAAGGCAAAAATCGAATACGACTTGCAAAAAGACCGCATGTTTTTGGTGCATACCGAAGTGCCGCCTGCATTGGCGGGTAAAGGTGTAGGCAATGCCATTGTGGAGAAAACGCTACACTACCTGGAAGAAAACAAACTTAAACTGATACCGCTTTGTCCCTTCGTATCGGCTTATGTAAAAAAGCACCCGGAATGGAAAACTGCTGGCGGCGGAATTAATGTATGAAAATTGAGTATTTGAGGAACTGAGTATTCGAGTATTTGACTGACAACCCATGCGAAAACCGGAGTCTACAAACAAAACATAAGTTATCAATCAAATACTCGAATACTCGTATCCTCAAATACTCAGTTAATAATGTTGTTCAGAAAATGAAATCCCCGCTTGAAAAAACCTTCTCTTTCATAAAACGCATGCGCTTTTTCATTTTCCAGGTATGCGTCCAGCATCAGCATTTCGCAGCCTTCCTGAACGGCAATCTCATATAAAAAGTCATACAGCATTTTGCCGATACCTTGAGAGCGATGGGCCGCGTCGATCACCACATTATCCAGTTCCATGTACCTGCCGCTGTAGATTTTTGTGCTCACCCAGAAGCCCGAAAGTCCGAGGCATATCCCTTCATCAAAAACGGCAGCCATACGGTAACCGTGCGCCAGCATGTCATCGAGCATATAGGCGTAGCGCTCCTCGGTCACTTTGGGGCTAAGCTGACGGATGAGCGGGTATAAAGGAAGCATTTCTGATTTTTGGGTGAGTACCCGGATGTCTGTCATAGCGGATTGTTTTCAGGGGCAAAAGTATAAATGGCACACGGATTTTTAAACAGTGTGCCATTTCATCTCACTCTTTCACCACTTTCTCCGCCCAAACCGCACGGCCGCTGCGCAAAGCGCGCACCATGTAAATACCGGCAGGGTAACGACCGAGGGAAAGATTCAGGCTGCTGTCCCTTCTTCCGCTATGGTTTGCAGGATTGTTCTGCCGGTCAAATCCATCACGCTGATCTGTGTCGCCGCATCGAGTGTTTCATTGAAACGGATGGTCACGTCGCCGCTGGTCGGGTTCGGAAACAACGTGGCATCCACAGCGCCGGTGGTTTCATGCGTGGCCGAGGTGCCGATACGCCGGATGCACACATCGTCGATTCTGGACCAGGAAACATACGCGCCGTCGTTGATGGGGTAATTGTTCCAGACACTGATAGTCAGGGTGTTGTAGTTCTGCGTGGCCGTCCAGGGCGCAGAAGTGTAGGTCACCCAACTGGTGGTCAGTACGGGCGAAAGGTACATTTCGTCGCAAGTGCCCGAGCAATTCAGGTAACTCCCCGGCAAACCCGTAGAAGCCCGGAACCGAAAGCGCACGCTGTCCTGCACAGTATTGAGCCATTTTCCACAAAAAGCGATTTCGTAGATACCGCCCATGACGAACGACACGGGTTGCTGAATACTTTCACCTACTACCTGGTTGCCCCACATCTGAATCGCGCCGGCATCCTGGCAGGTGTCGCCTAAAATAACCTGCGGCGAGTTGGTCCAGGTGCTCCAGTTATTTACCGTACCGCCGAAACCGAGGTTACCGGGTGCAAGACCGGCGCTAAAATTGCCGTTCAGCACAATATTGTCCTGGCACAACTGGGGCTCCGAAGTAACCTGGACAGGGATGCAAAATTCTCGTTTACATACCAAACCATTGATGGAGATACGCGTGACCACCATGCATACAAAGTAGGTACCCGAACTGGTATAGGTATGAAAAACAGTGGCGTTGCCTGCTGAATTGTCATTGGGTGAGCCGTCGCCCCACATCCAAAGTACCGTATCGCAGGTGTCGAGCGCAACAGGCGTAAAGCCGATCGGGTTGGCGCCTGACGTAGTAAAGCCCTGGGCAACGTCTGCAAAAAAGGAAGAATCGCAAAGGCAACCGTCGGTAAGGATTTCTACAAAAATATCTTTACAGATCGTGTCCCGGCACACCGTTGCGGAACCGGAATTGACATACGCTACCGTAAGGCAAACGGTGTAAACACCCGTGCCGGCGTATGTATGCACAGGGTTCTGGCTATTGCTGTTCCCTGCGTCTCCAAATTCCCAGTACCAGCCGCTGATGCCGCCGCCGGTTACAGTGCTCAGGTCGGTAAACGTTATCGTGTTGCCGCTGACGCTAAAAGTGAAGTTGGCGTTCAAACCGATGGTGTCGCAAGGGTCAATCGGCGGCGGTTTCGGGCAAAATGTTTGCTTCTCCTGGTATAACACGGTCAGCAGGCTGCTGCCAAAAAAGTCCTGCGGAATGGTCGGGGTTGGCTGCACGCTGGTTGTCACCGGCTGTCGTGGAACAATAACCGTTTCCGGGCTGTGAAAGCAGGACGAAGTAGTTTGGCCGAGGGTGTCGGTTTTGATCGCCAGGATGTTGTAGTCAAACTGCTGAATTGCAATGATCTCGTAAGTGTGCCCGGTTATGAAATATTCATCTGCTGCAGTGGGTTCCACTCGATTGCCCTGCGAGGCGAAGCCCATGGTGTACACCCTTGTCCAGTCCACGGAGTTTCCGTCATTGTCCATGCGCATCAGCAGGCACTGGCCGATTTCAGGCGGGTCGCTGACACCCGGAATCTTCTGCTTTACCGGTGAGTACGAGTTTGCCATTGGCAGCAAACTGGAAATGTGTAGCCAGTTCCAGGGTACTGTTTTGCACGTCGTAGTTGTTGGCCCAAAGCAGGTTTCCGCTGATATCCGTTTGCAGCATCATCACTTTTTTGGGATCCGTTCCGCTTGTTTCGAGGGAATACCCGGACACCCACAGGCTTCCGGCAGCCGGCGCCGGGCCGGAGCAATTGCCCTGGATACAGGTTGCAACGTCCGCAGCGCCTGGTGCGACGTCGTATGTTTTCATCCAGGATACCCCGCCGGTGGTGGCATTTACACTGAGGATCAATACTTCTTCATTGCCGATGGCGCTGGCGGCTGTTGTACCTGTGATAAAATACGCATTGGGCAGGTTAGGGCAGGCGTTTGGGGAAGTGGCAAATGCCGTAACGGATGCCGTTTTAACGGATACGTTCAGGCTGTACACCCGTTCCCAAATCAAATTACCGGCGCAGTCTGTTTTGACCGCGTGAATAGAGGAAAGTCCCGTATTGGCGTCGGTTTTGGTGCCGACGAGGATAAAATTTCGAGCGCCGTCCTGTTTTACACAAACACTTTGCTCATCGTCGTTGAGCGTGCCGATACGTTTCACCCAAACCGGGTTGCCGGCCGCATTGGTAAACGTCAGCAGCATATTGTGCGCTGGACCGTTGAACTCGTTTCCAGCAATGATATAACCGGCGGTATTGGCGCAGTCCGTTGCTTTTTCGATCCAGACAGCCGTTTCGCCTACATCCTGGCCGATGATTTTGCAAGGCTGAATGATGTTGCCGAGGTTGTCGAGCCGCACCAGCTGCATATCGCCAGCGGGGTTGAAAAAGCCGCTGGGATGGCTGAAGTTGCTGCCGAGCATCAGGTAGTCGCCGTTGTTGGCGATAAGGCCGCTTACGCCGCGCTCATTGGTAGGCAGCGGATAGCCGACGGCGGTTTGGAAGGTTTGAGCGAAGAGCTGGGAGGAAAGGATGATCAGCAATGCTGTGAGCAGGCTTTTGGAGCATTTCGGAAATTGAGCAGAGAGATTCATAGGAAAAGCATTAAAGTTTGAAAAGATGGGTCGTCCATGGGGGCGGACTTTCCATACGATCGCAACTTTAAAAAAACCTTACCCTTGCTGGATAGAAATACCACTAAAATGGTAGGTTTTTGATGTAGCGGCGGCTTTAGCCGCAGCAGGCCAAGCGTTTGCACAAAACCCATAGCATTACCGGGTATTTTCCGGCAGCTAAAGCAGCCGGTACATGGAGCCTAATACCAGATACCTTCCGGGCAAAAAAAATCCCGAATTTTTCCTGATGGGAAAAATTCGGGACACTAAGTAAAAGGGCAAAATTGCAAAGGACAAAAGGCAATAGTAACCAATGAGTTGCAAAAGAATTAGTTCAAACTAATTTTGCGTGATTACTTAAGTTTCAGGCGCTTATTAAAGCAATCAATAACCCGGGTTTTGCTCGAGTTTTGCGTTCGCTTCTAACTCGCGGGCCGGAATCGGATACAGCAGTTTTTCATCATCCCAGTTCAGGCCGTCTACGGAACCTTTGAGGCGTTTGATATCGTGGATACGATGCCCTTCATGCGCCAGTTCGAGGCGGCGCTCGAGTAAAATATCGTCGAGTGTCACAACATTTTTAGCCGAAAGACCGGCCCGGGTATGAACGGCATTGTAATCGGCAACAACGGTATCGCCTACGGAAGTGCCGAGGCGGGCGTTAGACTCCGCACGGATCAGGTACATTTCTGCCAGGCGGATCACGGACTGGTTGTTGTATTGATCCCGCCATTTGCCGGTACGGGTCGCTCCTGCTCCTGCATAGTGCAGTGCAAGTCGGTCATCCCCTGCACTGTATAAATTGAGGTGTTTTTGCTGGATTTCAATATCGCCATCGATTGGCGCGTACGCCGTTTTCTTCCGGCAACAAGGTTTTCGCCTGTGTGATGTCCTCTAAAATTTGGGTATAACACGCTTCCACCGTACTGCGCGGCACAAAACTGGCGTCGTCGATCTGCCGGGTGGCGCGCAATACCAGTGGAACGCCCAGTTGCGAATTGTTGCCGCCTGACTGATACGCCTGACCATAAAAACGAACCAACTGGAAATAAGCCATGGCGCGAATCCAGCGGGCTTCTCCCTCCACCTGTGCACGGTCGTCTGCATTCACAATGGTTAATGCTTCCAGTACATTGTTGCAAATATTAATGGTGTTGTAGGCATCTACCCACATATTTTCGGCTTCTCCATTTTCTGCAATCATCTGGTGATTGTATACATCGCGCGGCCCCTTCGTAGGTACCAACCCAGCGGATTTCGCCATCCGCAGCGATCAACTCGGCATCGCGTATCGTATTGCCGCCAAAAAGGCCGTCTAATGCCAGCGCATCGTAAGCGCCCAATAATACAGATTTTACGTTCTCATCGTTATCGAGCGCCAGGGTTTCGCTGATACTTTGCGCCGGCTCGAGGTCGAGTTTTTTGTCGCAGGCAGCCAGACACGTCATGGCTAAGACAAGCGACCAAAGTTTATATGACTTCATTTTTTTGATGTTTAAATGATGGAAAATGTGGATTAAAACCCAATCCTGATACCTGCTACAAAGTTTTTGGGCTGCGGTGCAGAATAGAAGTCCACTCCATACACGATGTTGGAAGCCAGATAGTCGGCTGTCACTTCCGGGTCCCAGCCCTTGTATTTGGTAAATGTCAGCATGTTGGTACCGGTAACGTACAGGCGCAGGTCACGGATTTTGGCTTTGCTGAGCAATTTGGTTGGGAAATCATACGCAAGCGTGACGTTTTTCAGGCGCAGGTAAGAGCCGTCGCTGATGTAGCGGGTGCTGCGAAGTTGGTCGCCGTTGCTGTATCCGAGGCGGGCTTCCGGCACTTGGGTCACATCGCCCGGATTTTGCCAGCGATCCCGTTGGTCGCGGGTTTGGTTATCGAACCAGCATGCGTTACAGGACATGAAGCCACCGCCTCCATTGTGGATTTTATTGCCTGTCTGGCCTTGAAAACGAACATTGAGCGTTAAACCGGCAAAGGAAAAGGTATTGTCGAGACCGCCGATTAAAGTGGGCAGCGGTGAGCCGATTTCTACAAAATTCGCTTCGTTAAAGTCATTGGTCGTAGCACCGGCATTCACAATATTACCATTGTCGTCTGTCTCATTGATGTACCAGATCGCATCGCCATTGGCAGGGTCCACGCCGGCGTAATCGGCGCCGTAAAATGTACCGATCGGAGCGCCTACTTTGACAACATTGATGTCATTGTTAATAATGGTTTGTCCATTGGCCAGCGATACTACTTTATTTTTATTGGCTGCCAGGTTCAGGGAGGTGGTCCAGGAGAACTTTCCAACCAGGTTATTGGAGTTCAGGGTAAATTCTATACCCTTGTTTTGTAGTTCGCCGATATTCTGGAATTGTGTCGTGAAACCCGAGGTTGCAGGCACCGGCACATTCAACAAGAGATCGGTCGTGTTTTTAACGTAATAGTCAATTTCACCATTCAGTCTGTTATCGAAGAGACCAAAGTCAATACCGAAATCAGATTCGGCGCTTTTTTCCCAGGTCAGTTGCGGGTTGGCAATCTGGTTGGGGGTGAGCGTGCTCGTGGCATCGTAGCTGCCTGCGCCATACAATCCGAGCGACTGGAAATTGCCGATATCAGCATTTCCGCTCACGCCCCAGGATGCGCGAAGTTTTAAAAAACTCAATACCGCATTGTCTTTCAGGAAGGCCTCTTCGCTCAAAACCCAGCCGACGGAAGCAGCCGGGAAGAATGCATAGCGGTTGTCTTTACCAAAACGGGAAGAGCCGTCTACACGAGCGCTTACATTAAGCAGGTATTTGCGGTTAAAATTATACCGGGCACGACCGAAATAGGACAGGAAACTATAATTGGTAATGGTAGAAGTACCCGAGGTAATAGATGCCGCGCTGGCGAGTGTTTTGAATTCGTCACTTGGAAATTGTTCGCCTTCCACAAAAGTGCGGGTGTATTCGCTGGTAAACAATTCCGTACCGAGGTCAAGGCCAAGTGCATGCTGATCAAAATCCTGATCCCAGTGGAACACTGCATTGGTATTGTAATCGGTGGCGCCGGCGAACGCGGAGTAGGCATAACCCCGGCTGTCGTTACCGTTATCGGTACGTTTACCGAAGAAAGCGTCATCGCGTACATTGTACAGGTTGGCCGAGCCTTCCACGCGCAATCCAAAGTGTTCGTTGAACTTGTAATCGCCGGAGATATTGGCGATACTGCGGAAAGAAATCACCTTGCGCTGAGCGTCTTCCAGGTCGATCAAACCATTGTAATAAGTAGTGACAGGTCGGTCATACAACACGCCATCCGCATCGCGGGTAGGCGTAATAGGCGACATAGCCACCAACTGCATCGGCGTGGAGAACGCATTGTCATCGGATACCTGATCGGTAATCGTACGCGCAAGGCTCAGGTTGACTCCGATGCGCAGTCGATCCGTCGCATCAAAATCAACATTCAGGCGGCCGCCCATTTTTTCCAGGTTATTGCCCACCAGGATGCCTTCTGTTTTACCATAATTGCTGCTGGCGTAGTAGCGCATTTTATCATTGCCTCCCGAAAAAGAGAGGTTGGCATTGGTGAGACTACCTGTACGCAGGGCCTCATCCTGCCAGTCTGTGCGGTCCACTTTTGCCATCCAACTGTCGTTGCGACCCGAATAGCGGTTGAAGCGACCGAAAACAAACTGCGTCCAAGAATTTTGATCGTCGTAGGTAACGCCTTCGATGTCATCCGAGTTATTGGCTGCTTCTGTAAAAAGATCGACATATTCGGCAGCATTCAGAATTCGCGTTTGCCGGTCGTGGCATACTTACGCCCGCCTGCACGTCTAATTCGATACGCGACGACCACTTTTTCCCGATTTGGTCGTGATCAGCACCACGCCGTTCGAACCGCGCGCACCATAGATCGCTTTGGCCGATGCGTCTTTCAGCACTTCAATGGATTCCACATCGTTGAAATTGAGGTCGGCCAAAGGATTGAGCGAACCACCCGATGTATTGCGGGCATCTTTGGCAATCGGAATACCATCAATTACATACAAAGGCTCGGTGCCTGCGTTGATAGAACCGACCCCGCGCACCCGAACACGCATGGCGGCGCCCAGTTTGCCATTCACACTTTCCACAAATACACCGGCAGCCTGGCCCTGCATAGCCTGCTCGATAGATACAACAGGCATGGCCTTCAAATTCTCTCCCCCGATTTTGGCAATGTTGCCGGTGAGGGTAGACTTGATTTGTTTACCATAACCAATCACGACCACCTCCTCTACGAGGGTTGCGCTGGGGACCATCTGGATGCTGATCTTTGCCTGAGAACCGACAGTTATTTCCTGTGTTTCGTAGCCGGTATAGGTGACGATCAGGACAGACGATTCACTGGGCGCCGCAATGGAAAAAGTACCGTCGATGCTGGACGTGGTGCCTTTGTTGCTACCTTTACGGACTACGGTAGCGCCTACTAAGGATTCTCCTGTTGAGCGGTCACTGATTTGCCCGTCTACCTTGCGTTGTGCAGATACGGACATAGCAATCAGTGCGACTAATAATGAAAGTAGTAATCGCTTCATACGATAAGATTGAAATTGGTTAACGAAGAAAAAGGATTAAATCGAATACAATATTTAGCGCATGTTCGGGATTGCGGGAGCGTAAAAACCAACAAAACCACACCCCGAACACACGTTAAACAAGCACTAATACTATTTTTTTTCCAGCCGTTCCATCAGCCTGCTGGTGATCCTTAAAAAGTCCATTTCCGTAATAATACCAACTAATTCTTTGCCTTTTACGACCGGCAAACAGCCAATATTGTGGTCGCGCATTTTATTCATGGCCTCCATGATATTGGTTTCAGGTGTAACGGTTACCGGCTTTTGTATCATAATTTCTTTCACCATAGTTGCTTGTACCTCATCCAATTGATTGCGGCGCGCAAAGTGGCGCAACAGCATCCGGCTCGAAATAAGGCCGATGAGTTCGCCTTTGCTATCTTCCACCGGCATGTACCGGATCCGGCGCCAGTCCAGGATTTCGGCCACCAGTTCGATCAGATCGTCTTTCTGCACGGTAAACAGGTCGGTCGACATAAATTCTTCTACTTTAATTTTGGTTGGTTGCCAGTTGTCGAGGTCGGCGGTGGTACCTTCTTTCCAGGTATGCACGGGTTTATTTTCTTTTTGATTTTTGATAATAGCTGCGGTGATGGCGGTGACGGCTTCGTCGTTGGTGACTTCTTTTTTCAAGGCAGTAAAAGTGCGCAAAGCCCAACGTGCGCCGGTTTTGTGTTCTTTTGCCCGCGCTTCAATGATGTCCAGGTATTTATTAATATCTGCTGTTTTTACCTTTCTCATTTTCAGCCCTTCTCTCGCGAGCGGCAATAATTCGTGTAAAATCAAATCCGTGACCGGCACCTTTTTATCTTTCATCCAGGTGAAAGTAGTGTCGATACCAAATTTGGCCGATTTGAGGAAGTTATCGCGGGCATCTACAAAATCGATATGTTTGGTGACGTCATCATACTTTGCACTCATGGCGACCATACAACCGAGCCAGAAAGCGGCGTTGGCTACTTCATCCACCGATGTCGGGCCGGAAGGCATGACGCGGTTTTCGATGCGGAGGTGCGGTTTTCCATTGGGAGAAATGCCGTAGCAGGGGCGGTTCCAGCGGTAAACCGTAGAGTTATGAATTTGTAAAGCCCGCAGTTTGGGCGTGATGCCTTGTTGCACCATTTCCAGCGAATCCTCTTCAATGGCGCCTGCCAGCAATACCCGGAAGCGGCTGATGTCTTCTTTGTAAATCTGCGTGATGTCGCCGCGCAGCCAGCCCGAGCCGAAATTGACCCGGGCAGCCGCTCCCGCATGTGATCGGCGTGGTGCGGGTGTCCAGGCTTTGCTGGAAAAGAGCGATCCGCGTTTCATGCCAGAGCCTGCGGCCGAATACCAGTGGAGAATTGGCCGCAATAGCAATGGTAGGCGCCGCCAGTACCTGCGAAATGTTGTACATTTTCACAAAATCATTGGGCGCTACTTGCAGGTGTACCTGAAAACTGGTGTTGCAAGCCTCCAGCAGCGGCGAGTCGTGTTTGACCAGCAATTCATCCACACCTTCCACACGCAATTCGAACGAAGTGCCGAGCAGGTGCTTCTGAATAGCCGCCATGAGTGCAAAATAGCGGTCTTTCGGCGTCAGGTTGTGCATTTCCAGGTCGTGCTTCCGGAGCGTAGGCAATATCCCGCAAAGGATGATACTCGCGTCGAAGCCATCGAGTACCTTTTGTATAATCGACAGATACTCCAGATTTTCCGCCTCCAACTGACTCAGGCAGTCGCCGGTAAATTCCCGTGGACTCAGGTTTGTTTCCAGGTTGAATTTTGCCAGTTCGGTCACACACCAGGGCATGTCCTTCAGGTGCTCCAGCACCTCCATGTTGATCGTCGCCGGCTTAAATGTCTTGTTGTGCACCAGACACATTTCCTGTTCCGCACCGATACGAATAATTTCGTTTTCAAACCAGTCATGCTCCAGCATGTACTCGAATGCCTGCACATCATCCAAAAGGCTGCGAACAAAATGCTGCATCTCATTTTTGTTGTCTACTGTGTTTACTTTTTGAAATCCCATATCTTCTGAGCGTTGTGAGTGGTTTGATTTAGAGAATCCGGAACTGCAATATTATTTCTTTCGCACTAAAGATTCAAAAGATGTTGTGAGGTAAATATTTCAAGCGCCCAAAAAATCATTTGCGAAGCAGGCAACGAGGCCAAATATATGGTGAGGTTGGAGGGTTTGAACCGGTAACTTAAACTAGGGTGCATTTCAAATTGTCGCTGGGGTATATTGACGGGGTGACTTGAAGTCACCCGTCAATATACCGCAGCGACAATTTGAAATACATCTGTAAGGTCTGTGGTACCGAAAGCCACCATCTGAACACCCCATCTTAAGTTACCACTTTAAACTATCAAACCTCCCAAACCTTCCAACCCATCTTATTTCAGTACACAAAAACGTAGTGCTCATTACTAAACTAAGTACGTAAAAAATTAACAAGGCGCTTCATATTTCTTTCACAAATAACTGTAAATCAATCAATTAATAGTAAAAACCACAAAACTTAAACTGATATTTTTCAAAATAAATTAGTAGTAATTTTAAAATTAGTAAAAAATAAAATTTAATTACTAACATAAAATCCCTTTAATTTGCGGCATGAATTCGGATTTATGCTATGAACATCTAAAAAAAGACCCCGCTCTAGCCACAGTAATGCAAGTCACAGAAGTGCCCGATTTTACGCCTTCAGGCAGAATATATTACGACCTGCTGGAATCCATTGTATCCCAGCAACTTAGCGTTAAAGCCGCTTCTACTATATTCAATCGTTTCTGTGCAATATTCCCCGACAATTATCCACACCCCGAATTATTAACCCAACTGGAAGCGCCACAACTTCGCCAGGTAGGATTGTCAAATCAAAAGGCGGGGTATTTGCAAAACGTTGCACACTTTTCACTACAAAATGACCTCGAAAATCATCAGTGGAGTCAAATGAGCGATGAGGAAATTATTGTATTTTTAACACAGATAAAAGGAGTAGGCAAATGGACTGTGCAGATGTTGCTCATGTTTACAATAGGCAGGCCAAATGTGTTTCCGGTAGACGATCTGGGCATTCAGCAAGCAATGATTCGCCTCTATAAACTCAACGAAACGGGCAAAGATCTTAAGAAAAAAATGCTGGAAATAGCTGAATTGTGGGAGCCCTGGCGCACTGTTGCCGCCCGATATCTATGGCGTTGGAAAGATTCCGTAAGATAAATGGTTAAATTCGCAACAGAAACAGATTAGAAACAGTTTAATTCCAATTATACAACAAGATTGGTTTTGAAATGAATGGATTTATTAAAGGGCGACCAAACCTATTTAATCCTACTCTTTCACAACCTCAAATATTTAACTACAACAAGTTTTTTTTAAACAAACATTAAAATGAAAGAGCACCAGGATAAACTCAGATATCCCATCGGCCAATTTGAATACGGAAAATCCTATAGCCTGGATGAAACCCGTAAACACATAAAAATACTGTCAAAATTTCCGAAAGAACTCAAAAACGCTATTAAAAAATTAAAAAGTGGCGAGTTAGAGAAAACTTACAGACCTGATGGCTGGACCGTTCGTCAGGTTATAAATCACTTAGCAGACAGCCATATGAACGGATATACCCGTATGAAACTGGCTGTTACAGAAAATACGCCCATTATTAAACCTTATGAAGAACAACTTTGGGCAGAACTGGAAGATGGTAAACACGGTTCTATAAAACCATCTGTCAAACTAATTTCCGCACTACACAACCGATGGGCCAATTTCCTGAAATCGCTACAGGAAGATGATCTGGATAAAGGATATTATCATCCCGCCTCCAAACGCACCATATTAATCCAAGAAGCGATCGCTACCTATGTCTGGCATAGCCAGCACCACCTGGCCCATATCATGTTGGTCGTGGATGGAAAATCAAAAAACGCTATTGGAAAAAAATCAGAAGTAGAAACTAAAACGGGCAATTCCGAAGATAAATCCAAAAGTACTGCGTCTGCTAAGGCGCCTAAAAAACGTTCTATTACCCCTGAACACCGGGAAAAATCAGAGCGGCACAAGTGGCAAGACACGCCAAAAAAGCAGACGCCCCACAAGAAACGCCGGTAACTACTGCACCTAAACGCGGACGCAAAGCAGCAGCAGCCGTAGCCGCTATCGCAGCAGATGCGCCAAAAGACGCGGGCGTAAACCGGGCGTTAAAGGCCGTCGCGGCACCTGTAACCGCCGCCGCCGATGCGCCAAAACGCGGACGCAAACCAGGCGTCAAAGCAGCCGCAAAAGGAATACCCGTAACCGCTGCCACAGATGCGCCAAAACGCGGACGCAAACCAGGCGTTAAAGCAGCCGCAAAAGGAATACCCGTAACCGCCGCCGTAGATGCACCAAAACGCGGACGTAAACCAGGCATTAAAGCCGCTCCGGTTGTCGCAGACACCACCGGCAAACGGAAACGCCGCACTAAAGCCGAAATGGCAGCCGCCCTCAACCTACCCGTAGGCACGGGTCCGGTCGCTTCGATTATTGTAAGAAAACGCCGCAATGCCGACGCAGCACCCGCCACAACGCCAAAAGCAGAGAAAGCACCGAAAACGCCGAAAGCCGTAAAAGTGGCAAAAGCACCTGCTACCAATCCCGATGCCACGCCTAAAAAACGCGGACTCAGCCCGGAAAGAATGGCTGAAATACGCGCACTTCGAGGTACTAAACAGGCGACAGCAACCACCGCTATAGCCAAAGCGCCGAAAGCACCTAAAGTGGCAAAAGCACCTGCTACCAATCCCGATGGCACGCCTAAAAGACGCGGCCTCAGCCCGGAAAGAATGGCTGAAATACGCGCACTTCGAGGTACTAAACAGGCGACAGCAACCACCGCTACAGCCAAACCGGCGAAAGCACCTAAAGCGCCGAAAGTGGCAAAAGCACCTGCTATCAATCCAGACGGCACACCTAAAAAACGTGGACTCAGCCCGGAAAGAATGGCTGAAATACGCGCTTTGAGGGGTACTAAAAATAATACTGATTGATGAGGGGGTTGATGAGGTTTATGAGGGTTGATAAAGGTTGATAAGGGTTGATAAGGGTTGATGAAGTTGATAAAAGCCGCTCTATGGGGCAAATACTCTTTTTCGAGCAACTTTTATCAACCTCATCAACCCTTATCAACCTTTATAAACCCTCATCAACCCTTATAAACCCTCATTACCCTTTACTTTCATCCCGGTTTATGAACAGAAAAATTGGTCAGTACGGCGGCAAATTGCCGGGGACATTGATATTGGCATTTGGAGCACTTCATGGCAACGAACCCGCCGGCGTACATGCCCTGGAAGAAGTTTTCAGGATACTGGAAAAAGAACACAGTACACACCCGGGGTTTAAGTTTCGTGGAAAAATGGTGGGATTTATCGGGCACTTACAGGCTTTTGAAAAAAAAGTCCGTTTCCTGGAAAAAGACCTTAACCGAATTTGGGAGCCCGACTTTGTAGAACAATTGCTCCACGATAAAAATGACCATACTGCCGGGGAAGCCCGGGAAATCATCGAAATTTTCGAATCCATCCGGGCTGAAATAGAAGCATTCCCAAGCCAAAAGATTGTTCTGCTCGACCTGCATACCACATCCGCCGATGGGGGCATATTCAGTATTCCCACCGATGAGACGGAGAGCCTTGCAATGGCCCGCGAATTGCACGTTCCCGTAATCCTTCGTTTGCAGGACAGTATTGAAGGACCCTTGCTAAAATTTGCCGCAGCCGGCCATTTTAAAACAGCGCCTGCCACCGTTACGGCTATCGCATTTGAAGCGGGACAGCATGACGACCCACAGTCCGTACAACGCGCTCCGTTGCAGCCGTTATATGCTGCCTGCGCGCCGCAGGTTGTTGCCACCGAAGCGACCTGAAGAGTCAATATGACGCCCTGCTGCGCACTTTTTCCGCGCATTTGCCACCCGTGGTGATCCTGCGCCATGTACACCATATCCAACCCGAAGATCAATTTCACATGAGACCCGGGTACCTCAATTTCCAAAAAATAAAAAAGGGAGAACACTTGGCCGATGATATTAAAGGGGTCATTGTTTCTCCTATAGACGGATTGATTTTAATGCCGCTGTACCAGCCGAAAGGGTCAGATGGTTTTTTATCGTACAATAAAATTGAGGTGAGAAGTAGAGTGAGAGGGTGAGAGTTCGTAGCGTACACCGCTCCGCCTTTAGACATTCCCAAATGCGGAGCGGTGTACGCTACGAACTCTCACCCTCTCACTTCTCACTTCTCACTTCTATTTTGGTGTAGTTCATCCTGTCTTTAAAGGTAAAAGCATACGAGAATACATCGTTTTTTTCCAGCCAGTCGCCCAAAGACATACCGGTTGCTGTTATTTCCGCTACCCGAACCGTGCTGCGTTTACCCACCACACAAGATTCAAATCGTTCAGGAAAAGGCAACCTCGGCCATTCGCTCCAATCACTGAGCAGTGTGAGCAGCGATTGTATGTACTTGTTTTGTGCATTAGGGTGCTGAAACTGGCATTGAAAACCGTTCAAGCCCAGGTGCCGGGACCGGTAGCCGGACCGGATGCGGCAACAGAGTGGGTTTTCAGACATGGGCTCCAGGATATTTTCCTGCAAAACACGCTCAAAATCAATTGTTTGCAACCTCGGTAACATCTGAATTAATCCAGGGAGCGGACAATGGTTTGCCACCCATTCTTCTACGTTTTTTTGGTAGTGCTGCGCATTGATAAAGGCAGAATCTGCCAGCCAGGTAAGCAGTTCCGTATGTATCGACACTGCTTTATCCTCAAAAAGCCACCTTAAAAAGTGAATGGTTGCGAGCGGGTATTTTCTCCTGAAATGCTGCCGCACCGTCCATCCGCGTATGGCATTGGGGTTTAGTGAATGCGTATGCCCCGGCAATTCATCCCCCTGATCCAATGCGATGATATGATGCCCCAGACTGGGAATGGAAGGGTGGTAAATATCCAGGTCTACCGCAAACAGCCGGCCCGAATATAGTTGATGCCGGAACACAGCGGCAGGGCCGTTGTACCAGATGCTGCTGTACTTGCAATACACAGCGGATACCTTCCAGCCAAACTGCCGGTGCAAAAACATGGCGGAAAGCAAACTATCCAGATCGTCGCCGATCAACATACCCTCTACATAATCGGGTCGGGCAAAAGGTAAAAAAGCGGTCTTGATCTGTGTTCTGTCTGCCAATTCTGTGTTGGAAAGAATGGGCATTTGCGTTTATGGTGTTTTAGTGTTTTGGTATTTTAGTGTTTTAGTGGGCGCCAGGCCTTGGACTATTAACCTGTTCTAGGGCAGGGCGCCCACCAAAACACTAAAACACCAAGCACCAACTAAAACACTCAATTCTTGGCTTGCAAGATTTTCTCATACGCCTCATTGATCTGTTGAAATTTCTCTTTGCATGGCGCAGCGCTTCCGGGGAAGCACCTTTGGCAGCCATTTTATCAGGATGCCACTGCACGGCCAGGGCGCGGTATTTTTCTTGATCAGATCCAGGGAGTCGGCAGGTTGCGCACCCAAAACAGCGTAATGCGGATCGAGCGGCGCCCAGCGCTGTTTCTGCGTAGTCGATTGGGTACGGTAATAGCGGCTCTTGATCCGGTCGTATTGCATCCGGCTGATGTGAAAAACGCCTGCAGCGCGCAGCAGCAAGGCTTCTTCGCGCGGATGCAGGCCGCCATCGCAGGATGCCATGGAAAACAGCAGATCCATCATATTGAGCACATGGTGGCGTTCCCGACCGAAGTCGTTGTAAAAATCCCGTGCAAATTGTTCAAAGGTTCCGTCGAGTCCTTGGCAGCCTTCCATATTTTGATGGCTTGGGCACGTCCCCGCTCGTTCATCCTGAATTGATCGCGCATCAAATATTCCATGTGCGACACTTCCTGACGGTTAATGGGACCGTCAGATTTTTGCCATTTTGGCGCACATCCTGAAAACATGATAGAAAAACACACCCTGCCGCCGCTGATAGGCTTTAAATTCACCTTCCTCCGCATGTTTTTCCTTGGGTTGATCAAACAGGTAATGCCCCAACAGCGACCCAACCACAAAACCCAATAACCCGCCGAACGGAATACCGAGCAGGTCGAACAAAAAAATACCGGCCACGCCGGAAAGGAGCTTGCCCTTGATTTCCAATGAATCGTATTAAAGACCGGAATACAGGTTCCGGGCGGATGAGCAAATAAAGGATGCAAAATACTACGCTTCCACCACCTCCACAAATCCAAAACGCTCCACGTCGAACAAACCCAGATCCGTCATTTTCAATCGCGGGAATAACGGGCAATGCCAAAGAAAGAACCATAAAGGGCGCCCGCAAAGTACATCCCAGCGTGGTTTTCGTCCAGGCATCCAGTTCCGCGTATTCACGGGCCAGCGTATAACCATCCGATTGGCTCATGAGTCCTGCAATAGGCAATGACAATACACGTGTATTGCCCGCGTCATCCGCAGCGCTGATGCCTCCTTTGGCCGCTATCACGGCGTTAACGGCAGCACAAAGCGCTTCGTCGCTGGTGCCAACTGCCACAATATTATGGGAATCGTGCGCCACACTACTGGCCAAAGCGCCCTGTTTCAAGCCGAACCCGCGCACAAAACCCAGTGCGGGGCTGGTGCCCGGTGTGTAACGGTTGACGACCGTTATTTTTAAAATATCACGCTCTGGATCTGTTGCGATACATCCGTCCGTAACCGCCAGCGATTCCGATCCGGTGCCTGTAACGATTTGCCCGTCGAGCGCCTCGATGATCCGGCATTGTACTTCGGAAGCATTGGTGTGTAACTGAAAATCTTCGGGCTTTTTGGCATGCGCAACAAACTGATTGGGCGCGGCAGACAACAGGCGCGGCAACAAACTTTGCCCCCCGGCAGCCACCTGCACCCCGTCGATCCAGGTCTCCAGCACCCGAAAATCGCGCAAATCGGCCACTTTTATAAAGTCGGCAGCATCGCCTTCGCGCAGCAGTCCGACCGGTAACCGGTAATGTTGCACCGGATTTACGCAGGCCGCCCGAAGGGTATCGAACAGGTCGCAGCCATAAGCGATAGCGCGCGCCAGTTCGTTGATATGCCCCCGTGCCAGATCGTCGGGGTGTTTGTCGTCGCTGCAGAACATCATTTGTTCGGGAAATTCTTTCAACAGCGGCCAGAGCGCTCAAAATTGCGGGCCGCACTACCCTCCCGGATCAAAATTTTTACGCCGAGTTGCGCTTTTTCCAGACCTTCTTCATAGGTAAAACACTCGTGATCGGTACTGATGCCCGCTGCAAAATACCGGCGTGCGTCTTCTCCGCGCAAACCCGGCGCATGCCCGTCTACCGGCTTGTCCAGCCGCTGCGCCGCTGCAATTTTAGCCATCACTTCGGCATCGTTGAACAGCACACCGGGAAAGTTCATCATTTCAGACAAATACCCGATAGCCGGATGTTGCAATAATTTTTCCACCGCCGCTGCATCCATTACCGCTCGGCCGTCTCGAACGTCGTGGCCGGCACACAGGAGGAGGGCGCACCGAAACAGAACTTCACAGGCGTCCGCGCAGCATCTTCCAACATATACAGCACCTCTTCATTTCCAAGTACATTGGCAATTTCATGCGGATCGGAAACGGTGGCAACCGTCCCATGCACCACAGCCATACGGGCAAATTCGGCAGGCGGCAACATGCTGCTTTCAATGTGTACATGCGCATCTACAAAACCGGGCAATACAAAACCCTCCGTTTCGGGTGCGTTGTCTAACGCGCGGATTTGCAGGATCCGGCCCTTTTCAACAATGATTTCAGCCGGGTAGATGCGGCGCTGGTGTAAGTCGACTAGATTAACGATCATAGAAGAGTGAGAGGATGAGAGAGGTGAGAGGGTGAGAGAAGTGAGAGGTGAGAGGTGAGAAGTGAGAGGGTGAGAGTTCGTAGCGTACACCGCTCTGTCTCGTCCTAAAATAACTTTACAGGTTAAAAGATAATCCTGATAAGGGTTTACAGTTCAGAAAGTGACGACGAAGTTAAGGACTCTTTTGTATGTTAGCGCTGCCAATTCAGTGTTTTCGAATGACAACTCCTCTGATACTCTTCCACGACGCCCGGGGCAGTGCAGCACAAATGTCTGAACTACAGACCGGTCTGTCAAAGGATCAGGCGGTTTTTACCCCCGAATTTCCCGGTCACGGAGGCGTAGCAACTGATAACAGATAACCGATAACTGATAACGAAACAATGAAAATCCCCCGTTGGAAAAAATGGCTTTCTCACCTCACCCCGATTACGATTGAGGAAACGGCTTCGGAGCACAACCCGGAACTGACCGTGGCCCTGTCGCGCGGGCGTTTGCAGTTGCTGAGCGGCGATGCCATTTACTCCTGGGACGATCTGTACCAGAATTTCATCATTGCATTTGACCACCTTAAAATTGATGAAGAGCCTTTTGAGGATGTGCTCATTCTCGGCCTGGGCCTGGGCTCCATTCCTATATGCTGGAAACCGTTTTCCACTGCGATTATTACTACACGGCGGTGGAATGGGATGAAACGATTTCCGAACTGGCCGCTAAATACACCCTTCGAGGCTCAAAAGCCCGATCGACATCATCACCGGCGACGCAGAGGTTTTTGTGCAAGTCACAGAGGAACAATACGATATGGTGATTATTGATATTTTTGAAGACGAAATCACACCACCCCAGTTTTGCACGCCGGAGTTCCTCGAAATCTGCCGCGATTTGCTTCGGCCTAATGGAATAATTATGTTTAACCGCCTGCACGGTGAAGATGTGTCCGTCCGCTCGGTTACGGAGCGCTTTTTTGAACGCACCTTTAAAAAGGTGTTTCCAGAAGCGCAGTATATCGATACGGAGGGAAACTGGATTTTGTGGAGCAGGAAAGTATAAGTAAAAAAGCAACTGGCAAGAGGCAATGTTAATAAATGAGTTATTAGTACAATGTCACTGAATTTTTTTGAGTATTCGAGTATGCGAGGATTTGAGTACAAATGATTCGTTATCAGTCAGATACTCAGATACTCGAATCTTCAAATACTCGAAAAATTTGCGTGACTCTGTATTAGTTATTGGTTATTCGTGTGGTAACCTTTGACTAAAGTCGCTAACTCAGCCAAAGGTCACCACACGAATAACCAATAACGAATAACTACCGATTGCCATGAACGTCCAACAATCTTACGACACCTGGTCGGCCCAATACGACACCAACAAAAACAAAACCCGCGACCTCGAAGCCCGCTCCTTGAGGACAATTTTAGCCGGTATTTCGTTTGATACCTGCCTCGAAATCGGCTGCGGCACCGGAAAAAAACACGGAATGGCTGATCACCAAAGCCGGACATGTCACTGCCGTCGATCTCTCCGAAGGCATGCTGGCCATTGCCGGAAGTAAAGTAGCGTCCGACAAGGTCCAATTCCGGCAAGCGGACATCACCCATCCATGGGCTTTCGCTAATGGCCATACGACCTGATCGGGTTCAGCCTCGTGCTGGAGCATATTGAAAACCTGGATTATATTTTCAGCGAAGCCTCCAAGGTCATTGCACCGGGTGGCCACATCTACATCGGCGAATTGCACCGGTTCAAACAATACTCCGGCACCAAAGCGCGGTTTGATACAGAAGAGGGTCAACAGGTGGTCACTTGCTTCGACCACCATATCTCGGATTTTATACAGGCAGCACAACAGCATGGTTTCGACATCGTAAGGATCAATGAATTTTTTGATGACAACGACCGGACGACTATTCCGAGGATACTTTCCTTACTGCTGAAAAAACGATCCATCGGGTAAATAGACCACATACACTTTGCCAGTCAAGATGTATTTTTGGCGTCAGTTATATCATTTTAGATAATAACCAGTTTAATCCATCAAGTCCTCTTGCTCCTATGATCTATTGTGAGGCTACAAAAAACAACAGAAGCTTGGCGTATTGCAGGCTCCATGCCTTTTGGAGCCTGGCACTGCTGATTATACTTCCCGCCGCTGTGGGCGCCCAAACGCCTCCCGGTTATTTCGTAGAAGCCATATCGAAGCAGGAAGGCATGCAGGACAACCATATCCTGACCCTCGAACAGGATAAAGTCGGATTCCTGTGGATCGGCACGGCGCAAGGTTTGTACCGCTACGATGGTTATAATTTTCGGCCTTTTTTTTCAAAAGCAGGGGATTCCACCAGCCTTTCCAACGACGTCGCCACCTACCTTTTTAAAGACCGGAATGACCAACTTTGGGTGTGTACGGGCAATGGCGTCAACCGTTTTAATGCGAAAGAAAGCCGGTTCCGCCGTTATTTTACGTGGCCCGAACAGGCTTCGGAGCGGGTACGCACGTATATCATGGAAGGTTTCGACGACACCAAAGGCCGTATCTGGTTGCGCAACCATATCGGCGATGTCTTTACCCTGAACCCGGTCACCGCGAAAGTGGATCAATGGAGCCCTCCTGATGGAACGGCTGCCAATTTTTCTTCGATAGACAAAGGCGCCGGACCGGACATCTGGCTGGGCCGCCAGGGAGGTATCTGCCGGATGAATTCAGAGACCAACGAGATGCGTTGGTTTACACCCGACCGTACGGATTTACCGGCCCCCATCGATATCCGGGTCGTTTCACCGGAAGTTGTCTGGGTTATTTTTGAAAAAAAAGCCATCGGCCGCCTGAATCCAAAAAACGGAACCTGGACCTATTTTTCCGTAAAAAACCCAACTTTTACGGGTGAAACCTTGCCGGAAGGCCCCAATTCCATCCTCGCAGGTTGTATGAATACGGTTGAGCGCCATCAGCCGGGCATGTCGACAGTAACCACGATTGCGCTGCCCAACGACCCCGAATTCGATGCCGAGGTAAAAATCATGTTCCGCGACCGCTCCGGTATTACCTGGTTTGGAACGGAAAACGGGTTGTTCAAACTAGACCCGTTTTTGCAGGGTTTTCAAAAAGTACCGGTTCATACACAAACCGCAGGGCTGATCGATAACGATATCGTGGGCGTCCATAAATTTCCCGAAAGCCCGCATCTGTTTGTCCTCTCGCGCAGGTTAAACACCGTGTTTGTGATGCGCGACCAGCCCGAAGGCACCGTTGTAGTAAAAACCATCCCCACAGCGCCTTACACGGCGCCCAACGACATGTGGCGTTCCCGCGACGGCACGATATGGCTTTTGTGTGCCGAGCGTTTATTACGCTTCGACCCCATCACATTTCGCATGACCCCTGTGCCTCCCCTACCCGTTCCGGCAGGCCAAAAGATTTTGATGAAGCACGCAGCCGAAGATACCCGGGGACGGATTTGGATCGCTAATTCTACCGATAAAGTGTATGTTTTTGACCCAAAAACAGCAACTTACACTATTATTGGGTCCGAACAAGGGCAGCCCGCCAAACGGATTATCGATATCTGGATGGATAAAAACGGACGTTATGTCTGGTTTGAACAGATTTGAACGGCTTTGTGGAATGCGATTTAACGACGATGCAATTTCGTCATTTTACCGAAAAAAGACGCTCCCGGCCTGAACAACGCCGGTTATTGCCAGCCGGATAACGACGGCAATGTATGGATTGCGGGCGACAAGGGACTACTGTGTTACCACAGCGATACCAAACAATTTGAACTCGTCTTTCCCGTGAAAACGGCCTGCCGACCAACAGCATGTACGGCGGGTTTCGGGACAATAACGGCGACTTGTGGTGGGGCCTGGGCGACCGGGTACTAAGGGTATCGCCGCGCAGCCGCACATTCAAGATATTCGACGAGCGCTATGGCATCTCGCGTACGCCCTACCGGTTGGTGCGTTTCTCAAAAGACGCCGCAACGGGAGAACTCTTTGCAGGGCTCCGCGGGGCTTTTTTGCGCTGGCACCCCGACAGTCTGCGTCCCAATAACCTGCCGCCACCGGTTGTCAACATCGCCTGCCGCTACCGGGACAATGAGGTGTTTGCCCCCATGGATTCTGCCTGGAGTTTGCGTTTTGCGCACGAGGACAATTCGTTCAGCATGGAGTTTGCTGCGCTCAATTTCACACTGCCCAAAGACAACCTGTACTCCTGGCGACTGGAAGGTTTCTCCAATGAATGGTCGACACCCAACCGGGAGCGGTACTTCCAGGCAAATTTTGTGCCCCCAGGTAACTACAAACTGTTCGTACGCGCCGCCAACAACGACGGCACCTGGAACGAACAGGCGCAGGGTGTCAGCGTGGAAGTGTTACCCGCGTGGTGGCAAACCTGGTGGTTTCGCGGCTTGATTGCGCTCCTGATTTTGAGTATTATCTACGGCATTTACTGGTACAGGCACCGCGAACGCCTGCGTTTGGAAGCAGCGAAATCGCGCGCCAAAGAACTGGAAAAGCAACAGTTACTCAATGAAATCGACCTGCTTAAAAGTCAGGTAAATCCACACTTTCTGTTCAACAGCCTGAGTATTCTTTCTTCGCTGGTGCATGTGAGCGCCGACCTTTCAGAACAATTTATCGAACAACTGGCGCGCTCGTACCGCTATATTCTGGAACAAAAGACCAGACAGTGGTGACACTGCGCACAGAGTTGGAGTTCATCAAGTCCTATGCTTTGCTTAAAATTCGTTTTGAAAACAAATTTAACCTGCAACTCGACCTGGACGAATCCGTATTAGATACCTGCAAAATTGCACCGCTGACGCTTCAATTACTGGTAGAAAACGCTGTGAAACACAATCGAATGTCGGCGCAGGAGCCACTGCTGGTGCGTGTGTATAAGGAAAATGACTACCTGGTTGTGCAAAACCGGTTACAACGTCGGGCCAGCCCGGAAACTTCCACCGGAACGGGCCTGGACAATATCATCAACCGATACGCTTTGCTGACCGATAAGCCTGTTTGGGCGGGTGAACAGGGTGATTTGTTTGTCGTGCGGGTTCCGCTGATTTAGATTTCCCGGATTACTTTGGCCGGATTACCGTAAGCAATAACTCCTTCCGGGATGTCCCGCGTGACCAATGAGCCCGCGCCGATAACAGAGCCCGCGCCGATGGTAATCTGATCAACAACCGTGGCGCCCGCGCCAATAATGACCTGCTCGCCGATATGGCACGCGCCGGCAATATTGACGCCCGGATTGACCGTGGCAAAATGACCGAGAGAAGTATGGTGTCCCACACTGGCGTTTCTGTTCACCACCACAAAGTCGCCCAAACCGCAAAGGAGCAATCACCGACAAGGGGCTGATATGAATACCACGCCCCATTCGTACCGTAGCGGCAACTACCGCCGATGGGTGAATGCTTGTATAGTATTGATTTTCAATAATTTGGAAATGCTCTTTAAAAAACTGGAAAATGGCTTTCCGGCCTTTTCCAATCGACCCGATCAGGCAGGGAACACCTGCTTTGGGTTGCCATTCACTGTAATCGAATACCTGACAAACGGCGCCCGGCGTTTCAAATGAAAATGCCAGGGAAGCATTTTTCGGGCGCGAGGTTCGCAATAATATCCACCTCCACGCTTTCACCCTGATGTGTGGCTACTAAACAATCGAGCAATACGGAGATACCAAAATTGCTTTGGCCAATGGATGTGAAATGTGGCATGTGTGGTTTGGTGTTTTGGTGTTTTGGTGTTTTAGTGTTTTGGTGTTTTGGGGTTGAGTAACCTTTGGTATTTGTTTTAATGAGCGTCAGACAACCTATGCGAATCATGGGTTAAAACTGATTCGCATTAATACTCAACTTTTTATCACTTATAACCCATTCTTGAGTTACCACTCCAAAACACTAAAACACTAAAACACTAAAACACTTATTTACTTCTCTGCGAATTATAAAAACCCAGCGCACCGAATTCCGACGGCGTCATCACCTTCCGCTCAAACAACTCGGCCAACTGGTGTACACGTCGGAGCAAACCAATATTAGTGGCTAAATGCTGTCGGTGCGTATCCCAGTAAATATTGTCTTCTAGTCCGATACGCACCCCGCCGCCGTTGGCAATCGCCATGGCGGCAGCCGGGAGTTGTTGGCGCCCGATACCGCCCAGTGCCCAGTAGGTGTGCGGAGGCAGCAAATGCAGTGCCATACCCAGTTCGCCCATATCGGCCTGTATGCCCGCAATATTTCCCGTTATAATATTGACGTAGAAGGGTGGTTTCAACACTCCTTTCTGGATGAGGTAGCGACCGTAATGCAGCATCCCTAGGTCAAAAACTTCCATTTCAGGATGAACTCCTTTTTCCAGCATCGCTTCTGCTAACTGGCGAATCATATCGGGCGCATTGACGCTGGCCTGACCCGGAAAATTAAGTGAACTGAGCGTGAGGCTCCCCATATCGGGATACAGCGACAATACCTCCGAGCGCTTTTCAAATTCGTTAAAATCACGTCCGCTCAGGCTGGCGCACAACACCAAATCAGGGCAATGCCGGCGAATACCTTCAAAAATACGGCCATATACGGCAGCCTCCCAGGTGGGCCGACCATTAGTTTCCGACCTGGCGTGTAAATGAACGAGGGTAATACCCAACTCACAGGCTTCATGTACCTGTTCCACGATTTCATGGACAAAAATAGGTACATGTGGTGTCATCTCTTTTGTTGGCACCATGCCGGTCGGCGTGAAATTTACGATTAAAGGTTGAATTTTCATATAATTATTACCCGTTATTCGCCATTTCGTCATCAAACTCGCCCTCCCAGCGCGCTACCACCGCCGAAGCCAGACAGTTGCCCATCAGGTTGACACTGGTGCGCCCCATGTCCATCAGTGCATCGACACCGAGGATGATCGCAATGGGCCATTCCGGGATATTGAACTGATTGACTGTAGCGGCAAGGATCACCAGCGAAGCGCGCGGTACGCCTGCCACACCTTTGGATGTGAGCAGTAGTGTGCCCATCATGGCCAGTTGCGTTTGCCAGTTGAGGTGAATGCCCGCAGCCTGGGCGCAAAATAGAAGCGAGAGACAAATACAGCGTTGAGCCGTCGAGGTTGAAACTGTAACCCCGTAGGCAGCACGAAAGAAACGATTTTGCGCGGCACCCCGAATTTTTCCATAAACATCAGCGCTTTAGGAAGGGCGGCTTCCGAACTGGCTGTGGCAAAAGCCAAAGAAGCGGGCTCATAAATGGCCGCAAAAAACTTTTTGATCGGAATTCTAAAAAGAGCAGCACCGGTATAAAGACCATCAGGATAAAAACAATCAGGGCCACATATAAGGTCAGCAATAGTTTTACCAGGTTCCAGACCACCTCGAAGCCCATCGTGCCGATGGTATAAGCCATGGCGCCTCCTACCGCAATTGGTGCGAAGTACATGATAATACCCGTGAACTTGAACATGACCTCAGGCAGCGATTCCGTCCAGTCGAGCATGATGCGCCGGTGGTGTTCCGATACCTGCCGGAGTGCGAATCCGAAGATAAGGCTAAACACAACGATCTGCAAAACAGCGCCTTCAGCGATCATTTTAGCCACATTTTCAGGGAAAATATGCAGAACAATGCTTTTCCAGTTCTGCTTGGCAGGCGGCTGCGGCGAACTCAATTCTTTGCCGTGGTACAACAATTTGGCCGTTCCTTTCACCGAATCCACCACTACATTCAGATCGCTCGCCATCAGATTAACCGGCTCTGAGATCGTGGTTTTGGAAACGATCCCCTCCCCTGCTTTGGAATAATTGATGGCGATGAGCCCGATTACCAAAGCAATAGATGTAGCTGCAATGAAGTACGTGAACGCTTTTATGCTCATCCGGCCTACCTGCTTGGAATTGCTTTGTCCGGCAATACCTCCCACCAAAGTGCCAAAAAAGCAGCGGCGCAATCACCGTTTTGATCAACTGAATGAAAATCTTACTCAGGATCTCCATATTGGAGCCTATTTTCGGAAAATCATATCCAACAGCCATACCGATGACCATACTCAGCAGAATCCAGGTTGTCAGGGAATTGTTGCGATACCCATAAATGCACAGGGCGCCGATGGCCCACCAACGCGCACCCATCAATACATTGTGTTCAATGGGCATTCCGGCCCATGGGAGAAGGTGCAGACCGGCGACGGCTGCAACACTAAAAATGGCAAACCAGAGCGATTTGGCTGATTTCATAAGAAGGGATAGGATTTGAGGCGGCTAAAGTACAAGTTTAATCCAAGTACGGGGGTTTACAATGCACCCAATTTAAAAAAGCCCCAAATAATCAGACATGCCAATCCTGCTGCTCCGGCAATGCCCCCTAAAGTGGCACTGAATAAGGTGAGGCAAAGTCCTAAACCCAGGCAAAACAATCCCATCCACAGCCAGAAATCCGGTGCGTCGTGGTGTGCGTAATGTTCCAGTTTTTCGATAACTTTTGCCTTGAGACGCACTATTTTACGCGCTTTTCTGCCCGATAATACGGGCGTTCTTTCCTCCGTGTGCCGGGATATTTCATGCCTGGCAAATATGCCGGCAGATACGGGCGCCGGAGCACCGAAGCACACTCCACAAAACAGGAGTATGATCACAATGCGTTTTTCTGCAGAAAACTCAGGACTGCTGAAAATCCGTGTCCGTTAGTTCCGCCACTTGCATCGATTCTTTTTTCCGGTTGCGCCACCACCAGTATCCAATGCTTGCAACCAATAAATAGGGCAACATCAGCATATACAAAATACCTGCATTGAGACCTTTGGGGTCTCCGCCGCCCGCTTTCAAATTGGCTTCGGAAGAGGCTTTACACATAGCGCATTGTGCTGAAAGCGGATCTGCTGCTACAGTAGCGATGAGCAGAATAAGCAGGGTTATTACAATGAATTTCAATGTTTTACTTGTCATATTTCAAACATTTAAGCAAAGTCGTGAATGGGGAGTCGTGAGTCGTGAGTTACTCAAACCCTTTGGGGATTATTTATGCGTATTTGAAGATTAAACAACAATCTTTTTAATAATAAGGCTTCAGCATCAGGTAACAAATGGGGCCGGTGATGGCCACGTACAACCAAAGCGGGAACACCCAGCGGGCCATTTTTTATGCCTTTCAATTTGCCAGGTGTAGGGCGCGATTGAAGGTAAGCAAGATAAACGGGAGTGTTACCGCCGCTAGAACTATATGGGTAAGCAATAAAATGAAATACACGGTTCGGATACTTCCTTCGCCGCCAAAACGCGTTTCGGGTGTAGTAAAATGGTACAATACGTAGGAAATCAGGAACAGTGCAGAACAAACCATTGCGGCATAAATAGCCCTGCGGTGGTTTTCCAGCTGCTTGTTTTTGATAAAATAAAGGGCCACTAACAGGATCACCGCCGTGAGCGCATTCAGTGACGCGTGAATAGGCGGCAAAAGTGAAAATCAATACCCACATCTATTTTTACCCTGCGCATGAGCCCTACGAGCAGCAGCACCACGACAGATACCACATAAGCGAGCAGGTTCAGTTTTTTTTCTAATTGAATATCCGGTTGTAAGGTCGACATCAGAAAGGAAAATTTGATAAAAGACAAAAATCACCGCCGGAGAGCACGTTATATCTCATTGCCCTTTGCTTTTTGCACTTTTATTGTTTGGTGGAAGGCAAAAGCATGGCAATATGTTCTACCATTCTGCCAATCTGTTTTTCATCGAGAGCATTATAGTAGCGGCGTATCTGGCCGGAGGTATCCGTGAGCGCATAATATTGCGCAGCGGGTTCGACACCTTCTTTTTTGCAGAATTGTTCGTATCCGTAATCGACAACAACACTCCAGGCATCCAGTCCGCCGGTCCATACCCAGGTGGCAAAATCTGACGAGGGCAACTTTTGGCGGTAGGATGTAAACTCGGAAGTACCACCTTCCGCAATCATGGCTATTTTGAAATCAGGCCGGATCATCATGTCCCCATTCTCCCGAACTGATTGAACAGCCGCTCGCCATCATCCAGCATTTTGCGGTTGACATCCGTCAGGTCCGGTCTTTACCAAAGATATGGATAACCGAAACACTGCCTTCCAGCCGGTTTTGCCTTTCTCCATTGGAGAGGATCAGAAAAGCCGGCCCGATTTTTCCGTATTGTCCCAGTTCTGAAACGGCCTGTTTGCGCCATTTCAACCCATCGCGCATGTAGAAATAAGAAGCCGCAGGAAAACCAATCAGGATGATAAAAAGGATCACTGCAATGATAATCTTGCGCACATTTGACGGTTTTTGCTCTGTAGTACTCATCGGCTTAAAATCTGTTTGTTACAACAAAACTGGTCTTGTGAAGTTGAGTATTAGGGTTGATAAAGTTTATAAGGTTGATGAGGTTTATAAGGGTTGATGAGGGTTGATAAAAAAAAGGTTGATAAGGGTTGATAACGGCCACACGATAAAGCGGCTCTTCCCCTTTCGAGTGGTTGTTATCAACCTTTATCAACCCTTATAAACCTTATAAACCTTTTATAAACCCTCATCAACCTTCTCAACCCTTGTACACCTGTGTACCAGGCAACAGGTAACCGGGTTGGTTTTCCGGCGGGGCAGGCTGCACCACTTCTTCATTCTTTTCTTTAATCAGTTCACGGCGCGCGCCCCAGGAACCTCCTTCCTGGAAAAAGGCGATAATAGCCCAGATCAGCAAGGTGGTCGGCAACAAAACGCTGAGCACCAGTCCGCGCATTTCGTAGGCCATGTGCATAAAGTAAAAGATAATGAAATACGCTTTAAACAGCGAAAACGCGACCATCAGGAGCATGTAGATGTAGTGGCCGAATCCCGTGTTTGAATTTAATACCTTGGATCATGTGCCCTTTAGCCAGCAATGCAATAAATACTTCCACGATGGTAATCGCGCCGAGCAACATCAGGCCTTTGAATACAAGTGCCTTTTTGTTCTTCATATGTTTGATGTCCAGCCATTTTTTAAAAGGTAATTTGTTGGAAATGAGTTTTGCTGTCGTGATTACAACAGGTAGAAAACCAGGAATACGAATACCCAAACCAGGTCGACAAAGTGCCAGTACAGGCCGATCTTTTCGACCATTTCATAACCGTTTTTGCGGGCGGCATACAAACTACCGCCTGCGTTCAGCATAATTATCGTCAGGAATACCACCCCGGAGAATACGTGGAAACCGTGGAAACCGGTGATAAAGAAGAACAAGGCGCCAAATGCCGGAGGACCCAACCCAGACCGCTTCGGTGGTCTGACCTGAGCCCTGGGTGCCTGTCGTTGTACCGTATTTTCCGGGATATCGAACTTACCTTGGTGCTTGTGCAGCAGGTAATTCTCGTCTTTTTGGAAAGTTTTGGTGGTTCCATCTTGATTTTTGGCTTCCGTGCCGTCTTCATTGAGGTAAATGCCGTCGGCAATGTGCCTTCCGAACGGGTTTTGGGTGACGGTCATATTTTCTCCAACAATCAGTGTGGTCCATTCATAAGCCTGGCAACCGAGGAAACTGGCGCCGCCGAGAATGGTCAGGAACATCCAGAAAACAACGCCACGGGAATTTTCCCGGTGTCCTTCCTGTACGGCACGTACCATCGTCACCGAACTGAAGATCAGGATGAAGGTCATCACGGTCACAAAAACCAGCGGCCAGTGCGCTTTCACAAATGGGAAAGAAGCAAAGACGAAATCAGGTTCCGGCCAGGTTGGCATACTGAATCGAAGCGCGCCGTAGGCAATGAGGAATCCGGCAAAAGTAAATGCGTCGGATACCAGAAAGTACCACATCATTATTTTGCCATAACTGGCACGGAGCGGCGATTTCCCGCCTTTCCCAGAGTTGCTCGTCACCTTTCGTGTTCATGCGTATCGTGTGCGTGTGTAACAGATGTATCTGCCATGATAATCAAACAGTTATGTTATTAATAGTTAAGGCTTTATTGTTTCGAAGTTGATATGTATCTGGGTGGTAACAAATCTTTGAACCGTTTTCCCCCTCAGGATTGAACCATAAAAACACAATCAGGTACACCCAGAAAACATCTACAAAATGCCAGTATTGAACCACCAGTTCGAAGCGCAATTTCCGGCGTGGCGTCGGTTTGTAAGGCAAAATAAAAGCGTGCGCCATCGCTACGATAAGGGCGCCCAATCCGCCCAGCACGTGGGCCGCATGCAAACCCGAAATGACATAAATAAACGAACTCGACGGATTGACCGTGAAAGTTGCGCCGATCTCGTCATCGCCTGCCAGCCTAGGTATTGTAAAATAACGAATGCAATACCCAGCAAAAATGTCGCGACCAGCAATGCTTTATATCGTTTTTCCGCACCGCTCAAAAATGCCCTGTAAGACAGGTGAATCGTTATACTACTCAAAACAATCACTGCCGTATTCAATAAAAAGATATCCGGCAATTTGAATTCCAGCCAGTTGCCTGCCGCCCGGCGCACAACATACGCGCTGGTGAAGGCGCCGAACATCATGATGATGCTGCCGATAGCAACCCACAAAGCGAGCTTATGCGGCTGGATCTTATTCCGGTTAAATTCCGGTGTCATTGCGTCCATCTTTATTGATTTTTTATGAAGGATGAAACCCAGGGTTTATCAAAGCATGATTTTTATTGCCTTTTGCACTTTGCTTTTTTTACTTTATAACCGGTCGAGCAAAATAACGATCAGTGAAAACGGAAGATGCATAAAAGAAATAAACATCTGCCGTCTGGCTGCCGCACCCGAACAAGTTTTATATAGTTTCCAGCAATACCAGGCCCAATACAAATTCAATGTATTCAGCACCAGCATGGCTATCACGCCCACTTCTCCCATCAAGTACCCCGCAGTTGCATTCCCTACCATCAGCAAACAAAAAATGAAGGATAGCAAACCGGTTGTTTTGTCTTTTTCTCCATTTTTGGATGGCAACAGGTAAAATCCCGCTTTTTTGTAATCATCGTCTGCCACCCATGCAACTGCCCAGAAATGGGGGAATTGCCACAAAACTGCAAGGTAAAGAGCATCACCGCCATGGAAGAAATATATCCTTCAAAAGCCACACACCCGATAATCAGGGGCAACGCGCCCGGAATCGCACCCACGAGCACCGATAAAGGCGTCGTGCGTTTCATCGGCGTATACACAAATGCGTAACTGATAAACGACAATGTACCCAGAAACCCCGTCAGCGGATTGAAAACCGTCAACAAAGAAATACCGAGCAAAGCCATCAATCCCGCCAGCAGTACCGCCGTCGAAACACTCATCCGACCCGTCACCACCGGCCGATTGGCCGTACGTGGCATCAGGCGGTCGTAATCGCGTTCCAGCACCTGATTGAGTGCATTGGCAGCGCCGGTTACGAAAAAACCACCCAAGGTCAGCAGTAACATACCCTGCCAACTGACGTTGCCTTTCCCGACGATTGCGTAAGACATCACCGCAGAAAAAAGAACTAAGAGGGTTAATTTGAACTTCACCAACAGACCAAAATCTGTAAAGGACTGGCTCAATCCGCCGAACAAAAATGCTGACTTGACTTGATTGCGACTCATGTATTTTCAATAACAGGGAAGATCCCTGATTACGTCATTTTCAAATTATTCAAATTCTCCAATACGCCCTTTTCAATGCCCGTGATCGTGCTCTCCTTCCTTGAGGGGTATGTATTGCGGCACAAATTCTTCACCGTTTTTACCGTAATCGTATGCCCAGCGCTGAACGGTTGGCAATTTGCCCGGCCAGTTGCCGTGGCCCGTTTCAATCGGGGTGGTCCATTCGAGGGTATTGGCGCCCCATGGGTTTTTAACCGTCATCTTGCGTCCGCTGAAAATAGAGTAGAAGAAGTTGATGATAAACAGCAGTTGCAGGAAGAACACCACAATAGCGGCCACCGTAATGAATTTGTTCAGGTCAGTGAAATGTTTGAACGATTCAAAATTATCGATGCTGTAGTAGCGGCGCGGAACACCTGCGAGACCCGTATAGTGCATCGGCCAGAAAATGGCATATGCTCCGAAAATAGTACCCCAGAAGTGAATTTTACCCAGCGTCTCATTCATGAAACGGCCGAACATTTTTGGGAACCAGTGGTAAATACCTGCAAACATGCCGAAGAATGCCGCAATACCCATCACAATGTGGAAGTGGGCAAAAACAAAATAGGTATCGTGCATCTGGATGTCGATCGCCGAGTTGCCGAGGAAGATACCCGTCAAACCACCGGAAATGAACATCGACACAAAACCCAGCGAGAACAAACTGGCAGAATTAAACCTGAAGTTTGACCCATAAACCGTTGAAATCCAGTTGAATACCTTGACCGCCGAGGGCACCGCAATAATCAGCGTGAAAATCACGAAGAAGTTGGCAATGAACGGATTGACCCCCGACATAAACATGTGGTGCGCCCACACAATGAACGCCAGAAAACCAATGGCCAGAATAGAGTACACCATCGCGCGGTATCCGAAAATCGGCTTCCGCGCATGCACGGAAAGTACCTCGGAAACAATACCCATCGAAGGAAGAATGATGATGTATACCTCCGGGTGACCCAGGAACCAGAACAAGTGCTGGAACAGGATCGGACTACCGCCTACTCTATCCAGAATCTGACCGCCCACCACGATTTCACTCAGGTAGAAGGAGGTGCCCATACTGCGGTCGAACATCAGGAGCAGCACGCCCGACAGCAACACCGGGAACGACAATACGCCCAGGATGGCCGTAATGAAGATTGCCCAGATGGTGAGCGGCATGCGCCACATGTTCATGCCTTTGGTGCGCATGTTCAGAATAGTCGTGATATAGTTGATGCCGCCCAACAAGGCTGAAACGATAAACAATGCCATGGAAACGATCCACATCGTCATCCCGGACTTGGAACCGTCGGATGCCTGTGGCAACGCGCTCAAGGGCGGATAAGCCGTCCAGCCGCCGGAGAATGGTATTTGCAATGGAATAAGCAGGTTGGCGAAAGTGCCGCTCAAACCGGCCGTCAACACAAAAAACACCAAAATGGTGCCGTGCATCGTGACCAAGGCATAGTAAAACTCCGGATCGAGTTTGCCGATACCCGCGTCATTAACCTGTATCCATTTGCCCAGGATTGGTCTAAGCCAGGCCATATCCGCTTCCGGAAAGCCCAATTGCAGGCGGAAAACAATAGACATAGCAGCACCGATAAATGCCCAGAAAATACCCGTAATCAGGAACTGACGGGCGATCATTTTGTGGTCGGTACTGAAGATATAAGTCGTCAGAAAGTTCGACTGAAACTTGTCGCCGTGATGGTGATCGTGGAAATGATCGTCAAACCCCAACTCTTGGGTATACTTCTCTTCCAATGTTTCAACGGCGGTAACAACTTGTGCCATATCCAGGAGTTTTTTTATATTGTTTTGATTCGCTTAGATTGAACTCAAAATAGTGAATTCGGTTCGGCGGTTTTTAGCGCGATTTTCATCCGTATCATTCTCGGCAACGGGTTTGGTATCGCCATAACCTCTCGGCTTGAGCGACCTGCGCCCACGCCCCGGTCTGTCAGGTATTTCACGACGGAGCCGCCCGTTGCGCAGAGAGGGTCAGATTCCCGGCCGGGTCGCCCAGGTTGTCCGTATGGCCTGCCACTTCGATCACTAAGGCTGGATAGGCAGTCATTGCGGTCACCAGGTTATCCAGTTCGTATCGGCTATTGGCGGTCAGTGCCGAGAACCGGTTTCAAAGTTGATATGTTTGAGCGCCAGCGTTTTTTCTGTAGCATTGGTAGATTCGACGGCCTTTTTGATGCTTTCGCTGAATGCTTTGGCGCGCATACCAACCTCGATATCCAACACTTTGCCTTTGTTGGGGTCCTCGTCTTTTTCACGGATCTGTGTGAGGTAAAATGATTCCTGCTTTTTGTACCAGGCATCATACTCTTCCTGCGACACAACGCGGAAAATTCGCTTCATGGAGTAGTGCCCCTTTACCGCACAATTCGGCGCAAGCCAGTTCGTATTCAAATTTTTCCCAGCGTTTCGGACCGGTTGGATCGGCAGGATCGGCAGGGGTATTGTATTCATCGTACTTGCGCAGTTCATTGCGATACTCCGCAGTCGTTTTCACGGGCGTGAACACAAAATAAGTCGGCAAGCCAGGCACTGCGTCCATTTTTACCCGGAAATGGGGTAAAAAGAAACTGTGCAACACATCTTTTGCAATAATCCGTACGCGCACTTTTTTACCGACAGGAAGGTACAATTCCTGACCGGGCGTTACATCGTCCCAGGTTTTAGGATCATTGAAGTCCATACCCAGTTGGTTGTTGGCAGTCGTCAACTTGTAGTTGCGCGTTCCCAATTTGCCATCCGGGCCCGGGTAGCGCACGATCCAGTTGAACTGCTGACCGGTCGCTTCGATCTCGATGTAATCTTCATCCGGTTTGACATCGGCCATTACGGTATTCCAGGCATCCAGGCCCCGCATCACCAAAATGGTCATGACAACGGCCGGAATAGCCGTCCAGATCACTTCCAGGCGGTTGTCGTGGGCAATGAATTGCGCTTTCCGGCCTTCTTTCCAGCGGTATTTGTACGCAAACCAGAATAACATGATGTGCGTAATCACAAAAACGATCCCGGTGAAAAAGAGGGTCCAGGAAAAAGGCTGTCCAGCGAATCGCCGTGTGCCGAAGCGCCTTGGTGGGGGCCATAGCCCATCATTTCATTGTGATAAGCCCAGGCGGAAATAATAACGCCGCCCAGGAATACGACCATGAAAGCGAGTGATAACCAGCCATTCCATTTGCTGTTGTCACGCAATACTTCCATCTCACCTTTGATTTGGCCGGTGAGTTCCATTACTTTCCCGATTTGCACCAAAACGATGGCAATCAGGATAACGCAGAGGAGAATAATTAGCCCTGTCATTGAAAAAATTTTATTTCTTTAACCCAAAGGTATGTAGTTTAGTTTTCTGTTCGATCATCGAATCCGTTGAATAGAAAGGCTCTAAATTTAAAACTAATCCATCAATGATGATCATCGTGTCCATGGTGTGCATCAACTTCCGTACTGATCAAAGCGCCTGTTTCGTGGTGCAAACTTTCGTCCAGGTATGGATCTTTCCATGGCACCAGTGAAGATTTGGTCAGTTGGTTGAAAAAGAAAAACAAGTAGAGACTCAGGAAGCCGATCAGCGTACCGAGTTCCAGAAAGCCAGGCAGGGTAAATCCTGCTTTGAACTGGCCTGGCTCTCGTTTGTTGCTCCCGTGTTGTTCTCGCCTCCATGCGGCGTTTCGTGTGCAGATTCTGCCGGTGCGGCTGTTTCATGCGCAACCGCCGCCGCTTCATGTGTAGCCCCGCCTTCGGCAGCATGTTCGCCGGTAGTAGCCGCCGTGTGCGTTTCTGTAGCAGGCGTTTCTTCCGACATGGGTGCGGCTTTATGGTGCTTGCCGAAGTGGCCTTCCGAAATTTCTTTGGCTTCGTATGCAGCAATACGTGCGCCTGGTTTGATCATGTAGAAATAATCCCACCAGTGCCCGAAAAATACGATCAGCGCCACAAAAAACATGGTTCCGAACTTGCGTTTGGTATCGTTCCGCATCAGAATCAGGAACGGCGTTACAAAGTTGAGCAACAGATTACCCCAGAACAAAACCGGGTAATGGATCATCCGTTCGTTGAAATAGATCGTTTCCTCACCGTTGTTGGCGTACCAGATCAACATGAACTGGTCAAACCAGAGATAGGTCCAGAATACGCTGATGCCGAAAAGGAATTTGCCGACGTCGTGCAGGTGGTCGTGGGTGACGTATTCGAGATAGCCCTGTGATTTCAGGTAAATAATGATCATGACGGTCAGAGACAAAGCTGCCCAGCCACATGGAAATCATGGAATACCAGGCGAACATGGTGCTGTACCAGTGCGGGTCAACGGACATGATTGCCTGCCAGAAGAATACCGCGCTCAGGAAGCCGCCGATCGGCAGGAAGGAAGCAGCCCATTTGCGCTGTTTTTTGTAATAGGTCAACGACTCCGTTTCCATCGTGTCCTGATCAATCGATGCCTTACGCAGGTTGTGCGCCCAGAAAAACCAGATCGCCAGAAAACCCAACGTACCCAGCGTATACCAACCGGCATTCAGGAAACCTGCTTTGCCGGCAATGATTTTATCAAAAACCGGATTAGCCGGATCTGTAATGCCCGGTGTATTCCAGTGGTACAGGTGGTGAAAATGCCCCCAAACACCTGCAACCAATACGGCCATCAGGATAAGACCCACCCACATGAACTGGCCCATGGCTTCCCAGATGCGTTTGATCAACGGTCATCCAGCCGGCAAATGCCGTGATTTGGGCCGACAGGAAGAACATGGACATAAAAGCGATGCCGGTGAAATACACCGAGTTGTGGAGGAAATTGGTCCAGAACCGGGTATGGTACGCATCGTCATTCAGGAAGGAAGGACAAGGCACAAAGCGCCCAGTACCATGCCGCCGATGAGCACGCTTTTGGTTTTGCTTTCAAATACGAATTGCGTATTGGTCAGATTCATATCGCAAATTCAGGCCAAGCCCGATGAGTTTGTTGATGTTGAAATAAGGTTGGGTTTCGGGTGCGTTTGTTGCGTGGAAGCGCCTGCCGGCCGGGCCGGTTGCAGTCCCTTTCGCAGGTTGCTCTACATTGCTCAACGTATTGGCGGTTTCGCTGTATTCCAGGCTCTTGGCATTGGCCTGGAGCGAGCGGATGTAGTGAATCACCTGCCAGCGTTCTTCAAACGAAAGTTTGTCCTTGTATCCGCCCATCACGTTTTTGCCGTACATGATACCGAAATAATAGCGGCCATTGCCGGCGCTGATCATATCGTCGCCCATCAGGTTTTTAGGTTGCGCCGGGTATTTGCTGTCCGGCATGGTTACCAGCCAGCCTTGTCCGTCTCCTTTTTCGCCATGGCAAATACCGCAGTAGGTATTATACAGTGGTTTGGCACGATCCAGTCCTTCTTTTGTGATCGGGAACGGGTTGCCCATCATTTGTTGTTCGCAGGGCAGGCGGTCATCTTCGTTATTTTGGTAATAAAACGGCGCTTGACCATTGGGGCGGCAATGGCATTGGAGGCATTTTTCCCCGCACGACATCCAGGGTTCCTGCACCAGTAATAGACGCCGGTCATACCCCGCGGAATGGTACCTTCCACCTTGCCACGCGGATGTGACAGATCGGCTTTGGTACGCACACTTTTATCATCCCAGTGGTTCCAGTAGTATGCACTGAACTGGTTGGCTTCATATCCAACCTGGTGATACATATCCGGCATGTACTCGTGACCGGTTTTGTTTTTACCCGCCGGCGAGCAAAGGGAAAACGCCCAGGCGAATAAAGCGACGCCGAGAATAGCGCCAATTGCGTATTTCATTGATTATCTAATTGTTGATTCGTTGAAATATTGTTTGTGGTTGTGAGGTTGTCCTTACATCGTTTTCACATTGACTTCCGCAGCCTGGCTTTGTGTGAAAAAGCCTTCAGGTTGTCCACATCGCTTTCCGTAGCATCCGTTACATCGAATGCCAGGCAGAATTTATCGTCCGTGATACGGTTATCGAGCGTTTTCGCTTTTACACCCGGCCACATGCCGCAAATGGTGTAGAAGGTAATGGTCATGCCCCAGGCAGCAAACAAGACCGTCATCTCGAATGTGATCGGAATGAAGGCCGGTACCGACCAGAATGGCTTGCCACCGAACACGATCGGCCAGTCGCGGGTAAATATCCAGGTCATGGCCAGGAACCCGAACGTGGCGCCGATGGCACCGTAAATAAAGCCGAGGAAGTGCAGGCGGCTTTCTTTCAAGCCCAAGGATCGGATCCAGGCCGTGGACCGGGAAGGGCGTAAAGACATCCATGATATCCAGGTGGCGCTTGCGCCGTTTTGACCGCGCCTTTCAGATCTTCTTCGTCGTTGTAAAGGCCGTAGAGGACTTTTTTACTTTCAGTAGCCATTATTCAGAGTGATGAATTAGAATGATAAATTATTTTTAGTTGGTATTGTTCACCATTTTTGAAAAACAATTATTTGACTGATTTATTTCCCAATTTTAGTGTTCTTTGTTTCTTTTCGCGGCGCGCCATGCGATGCGTGTGCCAGTTTGGCATTCGGGCCGATGTATTGGTCGCCTGCTACTTTCAGGATGGCCTTACCTCGGCAATGGCCACTACCGGCGCAACCTTGGTGAAAATCAGGTAGCAGGAGAAGAACAGGCCGATGGTGCCCGGAAAGATGCATATTTCCACCCAGGTCGGGCGGTAATAACTCCAGGAAGAGGGTAAGAAGTCGCGGGCCAGCGTGGTGGCGATGATCACGAAGCGCTCGAACCACATCCCCACGTTGATCACGATGGAGAGGAAGAAAGTCCACCAGATGCTGCGGCGGATTTTGCGCGACCAGAACACCTGGGGGGCCACCACGTTGCAGAACATCATGCCGAAATACGACCACCAGTAGATGCCGAACACACGGTTGTAGAATGCGAACTGCTCGTAGATGTAGCCAGAGTACCAAGCGATGAACAACTCTGTGAGGTAAGCCACCCCTACGATCGTGCCCGTGAGTACGATCACCTTGTTCATGGATTCGATGTGGTTGATCGTGATATATTCTTCCAGTTTGAGCACTTTCCGGGTGATCACCATCAGGGTTTGTACCATGGCGAATCCGGAGAAAATTGCTCCTGCAACAAAGTAAGGCGGGAAGATGGTGGTGTGCCAGCCGGGAATAACCGAAGTGGCAAAGTCGAAGGATACGATGGTGTGTACCGAAAGTACCAGCGGTGTAGAAAGACCGGCCAATACCAGCGAAAGCGCTTCGTGGCGTTGCCAGTGCTTGGCGCTGCCCGTCCAGCCAAACGAGAAAATCTCGTACATCTTGCGGCGGAAGCCCGGAGCGCGGTCGCGGACCGTTGCGAGGTCGGGCACCAGACCGGTGTACCAGAACAAGAGCGATACCGAGAAGTAGGTCGAGATGGCAAATACGTCCCACAGCAGCGGAGAGTTGAAATTCACCCACAACGGACCGCGCGTATTGGGGAAGGGGAAGATAAAGAATGCCAGCCAGACACGTCCCATGTGGAAAATCGGGAATTGTCCGGCACAAATCACTGCGAAGATCGTCATGGCTTCCGCCGCGCGGTTAACCCCGTCCGCCAGCGCTGGCGGAACAGCAGCAAGATGGCCGAGATTAGCGTCCCGGCGTGACCGATACCGATCCACCAAACGAAGTTGGTGATGTCCCACGCCCAGTTGATGGTGCGGTTCGGGCCCCATTCGCCGATGCCCTTCCATACCGTCCAGGCGATGGCGAAAACATACAGCCCGAGGAAAGCCGATGCCAGCGCAAAAGCGATGATCCACTCCCGCGAGGGCCTTTTTCGGTGGGTACACACAAATCCTCCGTAATGTTGTGGTAGGATTTGTTGCCTTCAATCAATACGTGCCGAACGGGCGCTACTGGCTGAGACATAATTTTTGATTATTAATGATGAATGATGAATGATGAATATTTTGCCGTCATAAAACCTTATTCATCATTCATCAATCATCATTTATCATTAAGAATAAAGTTCTTCGTTGCTGTTGATGACTTTGGCGGAGTAATTCACCGCCGGGCGCACGTTGATTTCTTCCAGCACTTTGTAGGCCAAGGCGCCGGCCCGCTGGCTGGCTTTGGTCACTTCGCTGTCCGGGTTGTTCAAATTGCCGAAAATAATCGCGCCGGTCGGGCAGGCCGTTTGGCAGGCCGAGCGCACGTCATTGTCCATCACAGCGCGGCCTTCGCGTTTGGCCGTCAGTTTGCCTTCCTGAATGCGCTGGATGCAGAAGGTGCATTTTTCAATGACACCGCGCGAGCGGACCGTCACATCCGGGTTCAGTACCATCCGCACCAGGTTGTCGGCGTAGAATGGTTTGTCGTCGCCTTCCAGGTGGAAAATGCGCTCTTCGTTTGCCGGCCAAATGTCGGCGGTGGTATAGTCGAGCCAGTTGAAGCGGCGGACTTTGTATGGGCAGTTGTTGGCGCAGTAGCGCGTACCGATGCAGCGGTTGTAGGCCATTTGGTTGATGCCTTCCATCGAGTGGTTGGTGGCGTTTACCGGGCACACGTTTTCGCAGGGAGCGTTGTCGCAGTGCTGGCACATCATCGGCTGATAAACCACTTTCGGGTTTTCAAAGTCGCCGTAGAAGTAGCGGTCGATGCGCAGCCAGGTCATTTCGTGGTGGCGGTGCACTTCTTTTTTGCCCACCACCGGAACGTTGTTTTCGCTCACACAGGCTACCTGGCAAGCGCCGCAACCGATGCAGGCATTCATGTCCACGTACATCCCCCATTTCAGGCCGGTTCCGAAAATTCGCCCGGTGCTGGGATAAAGGGTTTGTGCGTTGAGGTGCTCCGCTTCTTCGTGGAATTCCTTCCATTTTTCGGCCAGTTCCGGCAGATCTTTCAGGTTGGTGTGGAAAATGATGGAGCGTTCGGTGAGCGCACCCTGGAAACCTTTCCAGCCGGCTTTTTCGTCGACTTGATCCTTTGCCCTCTTCTTTGCCCACTGCTGCACACCCATGGTGTGGTGGTGCTGCACGCAGGCGAAGTGTTTGTCCACGCCTACTTTGTCGGATACCTTTACGTCTTTGGCAAATATTGGTCAGGGCCGCCTTCTACTGTCAGCCAGGGATTTACATTGACGCCCGAAGCGCCGCAGCCGCCCATTTCGCGGCCGCCGCCCAAGGCGATGGCTACCGTGCCGGGCGCCTGGCCGAAGGTGCGCACAACGGTGCAGGTCAGTTTCTGGCCGTTTATTTCGACTTCCACGTTGTCGCCGTCGTTGAGGCCTTTCCAGCCGTTGATCTCGTTGACGCCGTCCCATTCTACCGGAATGTTGAGGTAGTTGCCCCAAACCGTACGGTTAACGGGATCAGGTAATTCTTGCAGCCACGGGTTGTGCGCGTATTGACCGCCGCCGATGTTGACCGTTTCGTAGAAGGAAATTTCCAGTCGCTGCCCGGATGGTTTGGAAACGCCATCCAGGTCTACGATACCGTTCATGGCAACCGGAGTGCGCGGTGCAGGATTTCAAAAACGCCGTCGTGGAGGCTCATGTCCCAGAATGCGGCGGGTGTGTTGTATTTTGACTGGCGGCCAAATATCTCGCTCGCCCAGTGTGATTTCAGGTATTGGTAATAAGGTTGTTCGTCTTGGCGGTTCAGGTTGGGGTTGTCGGCCCATTTGAGCAGCGAGTGCTCTGCCTGGCGGGTAGCGAAGAGCGGAGCAATGGTGGGTTGGATCAGGCTGAGGTGGCCGGCTTTCGGTTCGGCATCGCCCCAGGATTCGAGCAGGTGGTGTGCAGGAGCGGCGTAATGGGTGCAAAGCTGGTGGTTTCGTCCATGATGCCGTTGAAGGAAACGCGGGCCGACTTTGGCAAATGCGTCTTTGAATGCGTCGGCATTGGGCAGTTCCCAGGCCGGGTTGGCGCCCCAAACGATGGCGACCTGCCACCTGGCCGGCGTTCATTTCTTCGATCAGGCGCATCATATCGCGCTCGTCGCCCTGGCGCTGGTAAGAAGGTGTGCTGAAATCAACCGTCGTGTTCAGGTTGCCCAGCAGGTCGTTGATTTTGTTGACGATCACCTGCTCCATGAACGTTGTTGGAGCCGGTGACCACCAGTGATTTGCCTGTGGCATTGCGCAAGTCGGCTGCAATTTTTTTAATGGCAACCGCTGCTTTATCGTTGACTTTCGGGCCGCCGCTGCCGCCGGAGAGTTCGTTGTACAAGGCTACGATGGCAGCGCCCTGTTCGCTGGGTTTTATCAGCACGCGGTTATCCGCATTGGAACCCGTGAGCGACATATGGCTTTCCACCTGGTAGTGGCGCGACATTTTGGCCTTTTTACCGGGCGTTACCTTGCGGTTTTTGGCATATGCGCGGGCATATTCGATCGGGCTGATCCAGGTGCCGAGGAAATCGGCGCCGAAGGAAACGATAACGTCTGCCAGATCGAATTTATAGGAAGGAATGACCGCTGCGCCGAAAGACTGCTTGTTGGCTTCCAGCAAAGCTGCGCTGGACACGGGATCATACGTGATAACTTGTGTATTGGGATATTTCGCAACAAAATCAGCCAGGGCTTTTTTGGCCGTCGGGCTGATAATGGTATTGGTAATCAGGCGAATGGTGCCGCCTGCTGCGAGTTTGGCTTTGATATCGCGGTCGAGCACCGGCCACTCCATCTTTTCCACTTGCCCTTCGCTCACTTTACCGGCATACTGGATACGGCGGGTATCGTACAAACCCAGCACGGCAGCCTGTGCGCGGGCACTGGTACCCCCTCCAGGTGATGCTGCTCAGGCTGTTGCCTTCGATTTTGATCGGGCGGCCTTCGCGGGTTTTGACCAATACGGCGCAATAATCGCCTCCATTCACAATAGAGGAAGCGAAATAATTCGCCACACCCGGCACAATAGCGTCGGGTTTGGTCACATACGGGATGGCTTTTTTGACCGGAATTTCGCAGGAAGCGGCAACGGTGGCCGCGCCGAGGCCGAAGCCCAGAAGTTTCAGGAAATCGCGGCGATTGGTTTCCCATTTCCCATCGGTCTGATCTATGTTTTCCATGGAAAACTCTTTTTCAGCCGATTGCAGGAAGGATTCTTCCCGCATCAAATCTTCGGTGCTGACCCAAATACCGTTATCGTGGTGCATATATTGTAAATGATGAATGATGAATGATGAATGATGAATAGCCTATTTAGAGCACTCATCCACATCCTCAAAAAGATCTTCGAAATGTTTTAATGTGATGAAATGGAATGACTTATGATGTTTTATTCATCATTTATCATTCATCATTCATCATTAATAGTGGCATTTCTGGCATTCCAGACCGCCAATTTCTTCTACGGTTACTTTCTCGCGCTTGCCGTTGTCCAATTCTGTGTGGTAGCGCTCGTATTGTTTGTAATAGTCATTGTCTTTAAACTTCACTTCCGTTTCGCGGTGGCAATTGATACACCAGCCCATGCCAAGGCTGGAATACTGGTACACCACTTCCATGGTCTCTACCGGACCGTGACATTTCTGACAGGCGATCTGGCCGACAGCCACGTGCTGGGAGTGGTTGAAATACGCGTGATCGGGAAGATTGTGGATACGCGTCCATTCAATCGGCCCGTGAATTTTACCATTGGAGTCGTTTTTCAGCGCCTTTACAATGCCTTCCCACTGCACTTCCACTTCGCTGCGACCGCTTTCATCCATCGCCGTCAGTGATTTCTCGGACATGTATTCCTGGCCGATCCATTTTTTATACAGCTCTTCGATCTGTTTTTCGCTCCAGTTTTCGTAGTCATCGATATACTTGCCCGCGATGGGGTCGAAGCCGATGGAAGCAAATATTTTGGTGATTTCTTTCGTGCCGCTAATGCTGCCTTTTTTTACCGCCGTGTGGCAGTTCATACAGGTGTTGGTACCCGGAATGGAGGAGTGTTTGGAACGGCGGGCCGAATCGTGGCAATATTGACAGTCGATTTTATGCGTACCTGCGTGCAATTTATGGCTGAAAGCAACCGGCTGATCGGGTTCGTAATTCTTGCGGCGCCCCATCTGAGTGGCGTTGTCCACCATTTTATGGCCGAAAACAAGAACCAGCGCAAATACAAGAAACGCTACAGCGCCTTTGGTGCTCAGTATCTGTGTCACGGTTTTGTTGATCGGCGCCTGGCCGGACTGTACACGCGTTACGTTGTACAGGTTGTTGACAATGCGCATCAGCGCGAAAGCGAGCAGCGCAAGGATGGCAGCAAAACCGATAAACATCCAGGGCAATCCGGCGGATTCTTTATCAGTTGCTACATCATTTGTCGGTGGCTTGGGGCCGCCGGTGCCATTGATGTACACATCGTTGATATGCAAAATCAGACTCTCCATCTGCTCATCCGTCAGGCCAGGAAAGTTGTTCATGGCAGTGGGCTTCCACTTGGCCCACAATTCGGTTGCACGCGGATGGCCTGCGGCAATCATAGCCTGTGAATTGCGAATCCAGGAGTAAAGGTCTTTGCGCGGGTAAGCCGCCCAACGCTCTTCCGTACCGCCGAGGGCGGGGCCGGTAAGATTGTCCTTCATATTTTTGTTATGGCAGGAGGCGCAGTTGGCAACAAAAAGTTCCTTGCCGGCTTCTTTGGTCGGTTGCGCTTGCATGGTAAGCGCAGTGGCGAACAAGATTGTAAAAACCCAACAAATGCGTTTAAGCATCATATCTGTGTAAAGTTGATTTGCTCAATGGTGGGCAAACTGGCCCAATTTTTCGGTTACTTTCGGATTGACAAGCCTTTCGTCAGCAATTTGTCAGCGCAAAGGTATCAACACGCGAATTTTCACCAAACAATGTGTTAAGAAAGCAATTTATTTAGATGAACTCTAAACTCTTTGCCCATGAAATGACCTGTTCATGACAGCGCGCAAAGGTAGATAAGGAAAGCACGTTTCCAAATGGTGGGGAAAAAGAAATGAGGAATGATGAGATGATGAATGAGGGATGAGGAATGACCGAGCGTGATGTCGGACATCACGCTCGGCCATTCATCATTCATCATTCATCATTCATCATTAAACAAAACGCCACTCAACCTGTTTCAACGCCCATGAAAGTCGATACTCAACTCCGCACATTAGGCGCTTTGAAAAAGAGCGGCTACCAGCCCCGCTCTGTCAAAGATGAACTCCGCGCCAACCTGATCGCTAAAATCCGAAACAAGGAAATTGTATTTCCCGGCATATACGGATTCGATGACACCGTGTTACCCGATGTAGAACGCGCTATTCTGAGCCGACACAATATATTATTACTGGGTCTGCGCGGACAAGCCAAAACCCGCATTGCACGGATGCTGGTACACCTGCTCGACGAATATATTCCCGTCGTGGAAGGCAGCGAACTCAATGACGACCCGCTGGCGCCTATCAGCCGCTGGGCCAAGGACCTGATTGCAGAAAAAGGCGACGACACGCCGATTGACTGGATGCACCGCGACGAACGCTACGTGGAAAAACTGGCGACGCCCGATGTGAGCATCGCCGACCTGGTGGGCGATGTCGACCCCATCAAGGCCGCCAACCTGCGCCTTCCCTACTCCGACGAACGGGTGATCCACTTCGGACTCATCCCGCGTTCGCACCGCTGCCTGTTCGTCATCAATGAATTACCCGACCTGCAGGCGCGTATCCAGGTATCGCTGTTCAATGTGCTGCAGGAAGGCGATATGCAGATTCGTGGTTTTAAACTCCGCCTGCCCTTGGATGTGGAGTTTGTATTCACCGCCAACCCGGAAGATTATACCAACCGCGGCAGCATCATCACGCCGCTGAAAGACCGCATCGAAAGCCAGATCACCACGCACTACCCTACTTCCATCGAGATCGGACGCAAGATCACGGAACAGGAAGCGCGCGTCGGTCCGGAACAAAAGGAAAAAGTACGAGTGCCCGCCGTTCTGAAGGACCTGGTTGAAGAAATCGCATTCGCCGCCCGCGACAGCGAATTTGTCGATAAAAAAAGCGGCGTGAGCGCCCGCCTGTCTATTTCGGCTTTTGAAAACCTGTATTCCACTGCCGAACGGCGGATGCTGCTGAACGATGAAAAATCCACCACCGCCCGCATCACTGATTTCTGGGGCGTGATCCCGGCCCTGACCGGCAAAGTGGAAATGGTGTACGAAGGCGAACAGGAAGGCCCGCACGCCGTGGCGCTGAATATTATCGGCACGGCCCTGAAAAAGGTTTTTCTGCAATACTTCCCCAATCCCGTCAAACTGAAACGCGGACAGGAACGCGACCCGTACGGCACCATCAAAGCCTGGTTCTCCGCAGGCAATGTAGTCGACCTGATGACGGACGCCGGTGGAAAAATTCCTGGCCGAACTCGACGGCATCGCAGGACTGAAAAAGATGGCAGAAACGGTCAAAGCCGACGATTCGGAATTGTATACCTACATGGAACTCTGCCTGCACGGATTAGCCGAATTCGAGGTACTGAGCAAAGAATTCATACAAACGAAGTGGGTGTTCAAGGATTTCCTGAGCGGGAATCTGAAGGATGATACCGACGACGATATGCGGGACCTTTTTAATTAGAGGTGAGAGGTGAGAAGTGAGAGGTGAGAGAGGGGCGCTGCTTTGGGCTAAATGCCGGGCAGCGCCCTTTTTATTTTACTTGCCTGAATGTCTACTACGTGAGATGAAACCAGGCAAAGGCGAGACCCTGATGCAATGAAAGTCGGTGCGGGGGCAAAAATTATCGAAAACCGGAGGACGTTGGTTATCTTTCGCCTTCTGAATTTTCAAGCCCATGAAGGAACAAAACAGTGTTTTGGATATCTTTTTCAAATTCCTGATGGAATATAAATACGATGAAAAAGATTTGGACTATACGTTAGTAGATAAACATGTCAGCGTGCTGAAAACCTTATCCAGCATTGGCAATTCCGGTTTTAGTTTATTCGATATTCATAAGCGTCAGGTGTTATTTTATTCTTCCAACTTTGGGCAGTTGCTGGGTTATGCACGGTCTGACTATGAAAAAACCGGGCAGCATTTTTTTATTGACAGAATTCATCCGGAGGACGCCTTGAATTTAAGTAAATTAAGCGTTTCCATTTTTAAAATATTCAATGCCTTTTCACCTGAGGACAAACTCAGTCATAAAATGGTTAGTGAATACAGAATGCTCAATGCTCAGGGTAAATACACCCGACTCATTGAGCAATATCAAATGGTAGAGCTGGATAAAAAAGGTCAGTTGTGGCTCATGCTGGGTGTAGTAGATATCTCCTCGAATCAGGATGAAGACGTCATCAGTAAAAGCCAATTGTTAAATTTCAAAACCGGACAATTCATTCCCCTGGATGTTCCCCAGAAAGCGCAAATTGAACTGACCAAAAGAGAGATCGAAATTTTAAGACTTGTTAAAATAGGTTTATTAAGTAAGGAAATATCAACAAAACTCTCCATTAGTCTGCATACCGTGAATACGCACCGGCAACGGTTTTTAGAAAAACTGGGCGCCAACAACTCCTTCGAGGCTGTGAATTTTGCTTCAAGATTCGGCCTGCTGGAATAGGATACTGATAAATCAGTATTGTACACCTTTTAGATCAGGCTGACCTTTGTGTCATCAAAGAGCCTCCGCGGCTTTTCAACTCCATTTTTTTATCTAACAACACTGTCCGGGAATGTGCCATTCGTCGGAAGGTGACACCTGTTTGCTCAAATTAGACTAATTGACATGAATACGTCCGTCAGAAGAAACGAAAAAATCACAGGCGTCTTTTTTATCGCCGCCACCACTTCTGCCATCATCGGGGTACAATACTACAGTCCGGTTTTGCACAGCACTAATATTCTTGATAGCGCACATGCGGCCTCCACACAAATTGCACTGGGCGCTTTCTTTGAACTGGTGCTGGCCATCTCCAATATTGGCACGGGCATTATGCTCTATCCTCGCCTGAAGCGTTACAGCGAAAGCTGGGGACTCGGTTATAGTTTGTTCAGGCTACTGGAAGTGGTCTTTATTTTAATCGGATTACTCAGCATGCTCACCATCGTGACGCTGAGTAAGGAAGCCCAAAGCATGAGTTCGGAAGCAAAGTTGTCGGTTCAGAGTATTGCCGGTTTGCTGAAACAGGTTTATATCTGGGCCTTTATTTTGGGTCCTCATTTTATGCTTGGCATCAATACATTGATCTACTCCAGCATATTTTACCTGTCCAAAATTTTACCCAAAAAACTAGCCGTTTGGGGCATAACAGGCGCTGTCCTGATCTTGCTGGCAGCCGTTCTGGAAATTTTCGGGTATATCCCGCACTTCTCTTCCACCATTATTTTCCTGGCCCTTCCCATTGCCGTTTACGAAATGGTATTGGCTGGCTGGCTCATCATCAAAGGATTTAACAAAGAGGCCTATACGGCCCTTTAGCACATCTTCCATACCAACTCTTCACATCAGTTTTCGTGCATTAAGTAAGTGTGCAAAATTAGTTTAGACTAAATTCTGTGCAAATGCTTGATTATCAACACTGATAACCAATAACTAATAACTGATAACTACTTATGAAAGCCGTTGTTTATAAAAAATATGGCGCTCCGGATGTTCTGGAATTAACCGACATCCCAAAACCAAGCCCCAAAAAAAACGAGGTACTGATAAAAGTTCATGCAACCACGGTAACAGCGGGCGACTGGCGTTTGCGCAAAGCAGACCCTTTTCTTGCCAGGATTTTTAACGGCTTATTTAAGCCTACAAGAGTGAACATCCTGGGGTTTGAACTGGCCGGCGTCGTTGAAGCGGTCGGAGAAAAAGTTACATCGTTCAAACAAGGTGATCCGGTTTTTGCCTCCTGCGGACTTCGGTTCGGAGGATATGCGGAGTACACCTGCCTGCCTGAAAACGAGCTGATTGCTTTAAAACCGTCCAATATTTCCTTCGAAGAGGCTGCTGCGATGCCGATCGGAGGCCTGACGGCTTTGCGCCTGCTCAAACAAGCCGGTATCAAGCAGGGCGACCAGGTCCTGATCTACGGCGCATCGGGAAGTGTGGGAACTTTTGCGGTTCAAATCGCCCGCGCATTTGGTGCGGATGTGACGGCAGTTTGTGGCACATCCAATGTGGACATGGTTGCTCGACTTGGCGCAAACCAGGTCATCGATTATAAAAAAGAGGATTTCACGGTAACCGAACAGCGATTCAATATCATTTTGGATGCTGTGGGAAAAACATCCAAGTCCGCATCAAGGCATTTATTAAAACCCGGCGGGAAATACGTGTCCGTCACAGGATCACCCAAGACAGCTCCGGATGATTTGCTTGTATTGAAAGGGCTCGCCGAATCCGGAAAATTAGTGCCTGTTATCGACCGGAAATACACACTTGAACAAATCAGGGAAGCGCACACCTACGTAGAGTCTTTCCGCAAAAAGGGCAATGTGGTCATCAAGGTAATTTAACCCATTACAACCCGCACCATACGCGGAGCGTAATCATCCCAGCAATAAAAAACCCCGCCATGTGACCGAATCCAAAATCGCAGTTTAAATATCCTCTGTTGGAATGAATTTGTCAAAAATGCCTTATTTTGACACGTCCAAAAAGCCCATTCCAACTACTGCGATTTTTAAACCATTCAAAACGAAGCAATTATGTTCGGTCAACAACGTCAGCAAGGTAGCGGATTCCGCATCTCCCCTACCCTCATCATCGCATTGGTCATGGCCGCTTTTACGCTGTTCAAGTATTACGGCCAAAGTTCTGTCAACGAAATTACAGGTGAAACCCAGCACATTTCCATGACGCCGGAGCAGGAAATCGCCATGGGACTACAAAGCGCCCCACAAATGGCCGAGGAATTTGGCGGACTGAGCCGCAACCAACAGGCCACTGCCGTGGTAAAGCAGGTCGGACGCAGCATCGTACAGAGTTCTGCCGCCAAACAGACACCGTATCAATACGACTTTCACCTACTGGCCGATCAGCAGACCATCAATGCATTCGCTTTGCCGGGCGGACAGGTTTTTATCACGGAAGCCTTGCTCTACCGGCTGACTACCGACGGCAAGAACCTGAACCAGGACATGCTCGCCGGCGTACTGGGCCATGAAGTCGGGCACGTGGTAGCCCGGCACAGCGCAGAACGTATGGCGCAGATGGAACTGGCACAGGGACTCACCGGCGCAGTCACCATGGCCACTTATGACCCTTCCAACCCCAATTCGGCATATATTGCACAATCGGTAGCCAATATGATTTCGCTGAAATACGGCCGCGATCAGGAACTGCAAAGTGACAACCTCGGCGTGCGTTTTATGATCGAATCCGGCTACGATCCCGAAAACCTGATCGGCGTAATGGAAGTACTCAAACAAGCCGCAGGCCCCAACCGCACACCAGAATTTCAGAGCTCGCACCCCGATCCCGAAAACCGCGCCGAGCGCATCCGGGAAGCGATTCAGGAGTGGAGGGGGAAACTGGGGAAATAAAGGGATAAGGATTGAGGAATGAGGGATGACCGAGCGTGACGTCGGACATCCCGCTCGGTCATCCCTCATTCCTCAATCCTCATTCCTGATTTACGTCGGACATCCCGCTCGGTCATCCCTCATTCCTCAATCCTCATTCCTTTTTTTGCCCCCCTTTGTTCTTCCTCCTCCCCCCCCCCTCTTCCAAATAATGGAGAATATTTTTTGGACAGGATTTAGTGATGACGAAAGACATGCTGCAATTAATAAAATTCAGAATGTAATTTCAAAATATGGGGACGTTGTTGATTTTCATCTCTTCTCAGACATTTCTATAAGTATGACGATTGAAATTGATGAATTTAAAATTGACAAATTATATGACGAATTGACAAAAATTATAGGAGTTCAGCAGTTCGAATACTTGAATTCAAATTCTAAAGCGGAAAGAAAAGTTTATTTGAATATTTCTTTTGCCAAAGGAACAGGCAACCTTAAAATTGAGGTCCCTTCTGTGCCAGGTTGACAATAGAAGAATATGAGAATAAGATATTAGATCTTTAGTAAATATTTGAGGGTACGGAAACCGAAAAAATGATGATTTTATTTGAAATATGCTGAAATTTAGCAGGCTATATTTTTTTAGTGCAGTTATTCTATTCGGGATAGAAGTGCTCATTGCCCTCTTTGTGCATGACCGGATTATCCGGCCTTACATAGGCGACCTTTTAGTCGTCGTGCTGATTTACTGTTTTATAAAATCCTTTCTGGATATTCCTGTTTTTAAGGCAGCGCTATTTGTATTGTTGTTTTCCTATGCCATTGAAATCCTGCAATACTTTAATCTAGTCGAAAAACTGGGTCTTCAGCATCCAAAAATCGCCAGCACGGTTATTGGAACCTCTTTTGCGTGGTTGGACTTACTGGCATATACTGCTGGAATTGCCCTTGTCGTGTTTATTGAAAAAGTAAGGGGCTAAAAGACCTGCTAGGGCAGAAGAATGAGGGATGAGGATTGAGGGATGACCGAGCGTGACGTCGGATTCCGCTCGGTCATGCCTCATTCCTCAACCCTCATCCCTGATTTACGTCGGACATCCCGCTCGGTCATCCCTCATTCCTCAACCCTCATTCCTGATTTACGTCGGACATCCCGCTCGGTCATTCCTCATTCCTCAATCCTCATTCCTGTATTAAGCCGGTTCCCGCTCGATCGGACACGTCATACAGTGCGAGCCGCCGCGCGCGCGGGAGAGTTCGTTGGAAGGAATGGTGATGATGGTATTTTCCACCTTATCGGGCGTTATTTTGCCATTTTCGATGTCGCGCAGCAGTTTTTCCGCGCCGATCACTTTGTAGCCCACTTCTTTAAAAGCCTTTTCCGTAATGGGGTTGCGGTCATAGGTGATGGCAACGCCGGGTTTCAGGGCGACCAGGTTGCAGCCGTCCGTCCATTGTTCGCGCTCCTGATATGGGCTTTCTCCGCGACCGGCCCAGATAAATTCCATTTTCGGATTGACTTCCGCCAGCAGGAAATCTTTCAGGCTCGGATATTCCACTTCTTCACCTGTCGAGCGGTGTACATCCACAAAAGAGCCCAGACCGTCCTGCACAATGGGTTTATAACCTACCATGTGGTTGTGGCCGATTTGGGTAAAAATTGTGTCGATGTGCATGTAGGTGCGTTCGGCGGGAATGTTTACCTGCACCACATTTTTGATGATGCCGCGGTCGAACAGGTAGTTTTTCAGCGCTTCGAAGGCGTAATTGTTGGTGCGTTCGGAGCAGCCGATGAGCAGGTAATCGTTGTGGATCATCATCACGTCGCCGCCTTCAATGCTGATCGTTTCACCACGTTTATTGGGCGGGAATTTATCTACCCGGTTGAGGTTGATGGTTTTGCCGTCCGCTTTCAGGCGGCGAAAAACCGGGTGGCTGCTGAAGATCAGCCGGGTGAGGAAGTTTTCCCGGAAACGGGCTTCCTTGGCGGCTTTGGTGATGATCACGTGCTCTTTGACCGTCACAGCCAGGTCGCGGGTAAAGATCAGGTTCGGTATCGGGTCGAACAGGATGCGGTCTTCCGGTTCGAGGTATCCGGTAATCAGCGTATCGGCTAATTGCTCGGGCGACAAACCCGCCAGGCGCGGAATAAAGGAATACGGCAACTCCTCAAAATCGGTGATTTTGTTGATTACTTCGTATTTACTTTCTTCATCGCGGGTGCTTTCAGCGAGCAGATCGCGCACTTCCAGCACATTTTCCTTGCCGACGAATGCGCGCAGCACATTGACAAAAATGTCGTGCTCATCCTGCATTTTGGGCAAATGCACAATATCATCAAACAACAATTCGCCGGCCCGCTTGGGCGTAATACGGGCAATACCCTCGTCCGGGCGGTGTACAATTACTTTTTTAAGTTTTCCAATCTCCGAGTCAATGTAAATTCGGCTATTCGCGTCCATCATAATGTGTGTTTTTGGAAATATGTGGTCAGGCTAAAAACGCCGCGAAGGTAGGATGAATAAGAGGGTATTTCCAATTTTTACGGTTCTGCCGGAATGTTATTTCAGGAGAGAAGATACATTTGGTCATCCCCGAAACAGGAGACATCCTGAATTGAATAGCAGGGTCGTAAGACCTGCGCACGGCTGTAACGCTTGGCTTATCAACGAAACGAAAGCCATTGGTTATTACTCTTGCTTGAGCCAGACGTTATCGCCGTGCGCGGGTCTTACGACCCCGCACTCATGCCAAACAACGCGAGCCACCCTGAAATCAGGATGGCTCGTGCAAAAAAAGCAACGAGGGTTCCATAGCCGCGTAGCGGCATAAGGTCGGTAGACAAACCAAAGAGCAGCGTACACAGGTGCGTAGCACCGTAACGTTTAACCTTTGTTTCGGTGCTGCGCACATGTGAACACAGCGGTTTGTTGCTACCGACCTTATACCGCTACGCGGCTATGGAACCCTCACAGACCAATCTACCGTACAACAGGATAATCAATATTCCTATTTAAACGGGTCGGCAAATTTTTGATCGTTGATATACTGCTGATCCGTCATGGCTTTCAGGAAAGTCACGAGGGCCTTTTTGTCCGCCTCCGCGAGGCCCATACGAACCGGCTGGCCGTTAAAATCCTTTAAAGTCCAGTGCAGATTGGCAGAAGCCTCGATGTTCTCGCTATAATGATCCACCACTTCTTCCAGGGTGGCAAAGCGTCCGTCGTGCATATAGGGCGCAGTAAGTGCTATGTTGCGCAGCGAGGGAATTTTGAACATACCATCCATGCCCGGCGTATTGGCGCCCAATCCTTTGTCTGCCGGATTTTTATCCAGGCCGATGTCGGCAAAGGTTTCATTGAAAAAGCCCTGGCCGGCGCTCGGATTGTGGCAGACGCCGCATTGCGCCTGGCCAAAGAACAGGTTCAGCCCCCGCTGCTCTTCTTCTGTCAAGGAACCGGGATTCTGTACGCCCCAGCTGCCCGGAATGGCCGTGTCGAAGGGCGAATTGGCAGAAACCATAGAGTTGAGAAACTGACTCATTGCTTCCGCTATGCGGTCGCGGGTGATGGTTTCGTCGCCGAATGCATTCTGAAAAAGTGGTTTGTAATAATCCAGCAGGCCCAGTTTTTTCTCCAGCGCATCGAAGTTATCCATACCCATTTCGACATGGTTTTTGATGGGTTGCAGCACCATTTCTTTCAGGTTGTCCTCGCGGGCATCCCAGAAAAAAGTCCGCATATCCGCAGGATTCGTGATAGAACTGGCATTTCGCTTGGTCAGCCCTCCATCGAAGCCGATGCTGAAACGCGACGCATCGGCAAAACCTTTTTCCTGCAGGTGGCAGGAAGCGCAGGCTGTTTTATTGTTGAGCGATAATTTCGGGTCATAAAATAATACCCTCCCAAGGGTGGCGCCGTGGTCGGTCACCTTGTTTTGCAGAACAACTTGCAGGTGCGACATATGGGACGGTAATTGCTGGTCGCGATATTTAAATGGCTGATCCGGCAGATTCAACACATCTGCCTCGTATTTATAAGGCAGCACGGTGTCTTTTTTACAGTTGGTAAGCAAGGAAATACTGCCGAATATCAGCAAGGCAGCAATAGAAGTAAGTTGAATATTTTTCATGTAAAAAATATTTAGGGTATGAAAAACAAGTTCTTAAAAACGATAGATCAGGAAAATACTGGACGGCAAAATCGTGACCAGATCCTCTGTTTTTTCCCGGAAAATCTGGTCGTTCAACTCGGGAAAATTTCGAAAAATACGGGCGCTGTCCCGCTCGCCAAAAATCATATAAAAACTGGCTTCGGTGTAAATAGCCAGGTTCGGATTGATCCAGAAATGAAGGCCGACAAAAGGGCCGCCGCCAAACCCCTGGAACTGTTCCACCCGTTCGATGATATCAAAACCACTGTCAATTACCTGTTTGTCCTTGCGCCATTTTCCAACCGCATCCAGTCCGAAACTGCCTTCAAAACGCCTGCCCAGGGGCATGCGGTAATCAAAGCCGACACGGGTGTCCAAAGCGGTGTTTCGATTGGTTTCCGAATCTGCAAAGCCCTCTTCTTTCGTTTCCACATACTTATTCGAGCCGCCTGCGCCCAGACGAATACCCCATTTGCGACCCAAACCGACCCTGTATATCAGTAAATAAGGGTTTTCATTGGCAGAATCGCGGTTAACTTTGATGATTTTATTCAGGATATTGGTAAAATTCACACCCAGTTCATTGCTAACAGCCATTCGCTTTTTAACAGGTAATTCATCCTGTCCGAATATATGGCCTGCAAATCCAAACAAGGCAATGGCGACAAAAAGAATTCGGATCATACTTATAAGTCTAATTTTTTAACAAGTACCTGATTAAAGCCGTTTACGCCGCTCCCGACGAATATGACGCCTCCTTCTACCGCTTCTAAAGCCCTCGGAGAAGCGCTGTTAAATCGGCGCGAACCGACTACTTCTAAGGAGGGAAATTTAAACTTCTGAATCAGTGTGCCGCCAAAAGAAAAATCGAGGTATGCAACATATATGAATTGCCCATCGGCCGAAAAGTCAACATCTGCATAACCGTTGTTCTGAAAGGGTATCTGTACAATCAAGTTCAGGTTTTGGTCGTACACGGAACCATCATATTGCGGAATAAAATACTGGCCATTTTGGGAAACCGGCATATCGCGGTTGAACACACTGAATGAATTGGTATTTTTTTCTACAAAATTCGTTACCTCGCCGTTCGTTTCATCCACGTTATACACCATAATGCGGTAGGGAGAAGCCTCGACGATTCGATTGGTGCTTTTGTCGAGCATTGCCAGCGTACGATGGGTATAATAATCCGTGCGATAATGCTCCTTTACAACAGACATATCTGTTTTGCGGCGCACCGCAAAACTTTGATTATAATCATATTGGGTGGTAAATATTTTGTCGCCCGATCCGGCCAATACGGAGAAGCCGGAAAATGGAACGGACCAGAAACCCAACTGCGTCAATTCCGGCAGACTGAACTTATAAAAATTGTTGTAGCCGGCCCACCAGTAGAGTACACTTTTTCCGTTTTCGACCACTACATCCAGACACATATTATCGGCGTTGGTAAACTGTACGGAGCGTTGCGATTTGGTCTTTTTGGTGTTGTAATCCACCACGCGCAGTATGCCGGTAAATTCGTCGCCCAGGATAACCCAGTTGGAATCGCGAACAAACCGGATGACGGCCCCGTTGCCATCTACCAGTAAGTTATCAAATGAAACCTCCATGGCCGCGCTTTCTACAAAACGCTCATTGAAACTTACGTAAAGTTTATAAAACAGCTTTTCAACGATCGGCAGCGACTGATCCACAAATGCCGTTTTTTGTACGGAATCCGACTGTAAAATGATTTCAAATTCACCGGTACTAAAAACCGGGCGCAACCCGGTAGGTATAGGATTGCGGGAACGAACCAAAACGTATTTTTCAAAATCGGAAACATTCGCAGCGTCCCAGCGAAGGGTCACTTTATCGTTACCCGATTCGGTTTGAAGGTTGAGCGGAAATCTTTGATCTGAATTGTCAATAACAAGATCTTCCTTGCAGGCAGCCCACAACATGACAAGTAACAAAACGGCAAACAATTTATTTCCGTAAAAATTCATTGGGCTTATGTTGAGTCGTTAAGTTTTGTCAAAGGTATTACAATGATACGGACATCATAACGCACGGCAGATGCAAATATTTAGCCAAATGCTGCTTTTTGTCACGATATAATGACAAAGACGTTTGATGTCCGCAGAATGGTTGGCCGGAAGCAATCGTTTTTTGAAAATTGTGGTAAAATTGCCGTCCGTCTGCGCACAAATGTGTACGATATTGAACACTGGACTTCTAATTATGAATACACAATTGATTTAAAATCAGGTTATTATCAATTCGGCATAAACTGTGGAGTAATGCTTGTTCCAGAATCTCATACAAAGACAATATGCTACAAAACTATCTTCGTCTCGCGTTGCGTCATCTACTGAAAAACCGCACCTATTCCGCAATCAATATTGCCGGACTGGCGGTGGGCGTGGCTGCCTGCCTGCTCATTTTCCGGCTGGTGCATTATGAATTGAGTTTTAATACTTCTTTCAAAAACTACGACCGCATCGGACGCATCGTGACCAACGATTTCAGCCACACGGAAGGGGCAGGATTTACAGCGGGCGTTCCGGTACCCGCCATGGAAGAAATGCGGCAAAAGGTATCCGCTTTTACGCAGTTTACCCGCATTCATACAATGTGGCCCACCATCACAGTCCCTACTACGCCAGGCAGCTTGTCGGGCCGCAAGTTTGCGACGGACGATGAGCGCGAGACGGCTATTTTTACGGAGCCTTCCTTTTTTGCCATTTTCGACTGGCCCTGGCTGGCAGGCGACGCAAGCGCTGCGCTGCGCGAACCGAACTCCGTGGTGTTGTCTGAAAAAATGGCCGAAAAGTGTTTTGGCGCCTGGCAAATGGCCATCGGTCAAACAGTGGTAATGGACAATTCCACTTTGCTGACTGTTCGTGGCGTGGTAGCCACTCCGCCGCCAAACTCCGATTTTCAGTGCCATGTCTTTGTCTCTTATGAAACCCTGAAGAACGCACCCGATTTATATTATTACAATCCCGAGTGGGGCAGCACCAGCAGCAACGACCAGGCTTTTGCGCTGTTATCCGATGCCGGGCAATGGGCCGCCGCCAATACAGCGCTCGCACAGATCGGCCAGGAACAGTACAAAGGCCCACGCAGCAAACGTGCACATGCGATCCAGCCGCTGAGCGAAGTGCATTACGACGAGCGGTATGGAAGTGCTGCCGGCACCCATATTACGGAAAAAAGCCGCCTGTGGATTCTCGCGCTGATCGGTGCGCTGGTATTGGCTATGGCATGTTTCAATTTTGTCAACCTCGCCACCGCGCAGGCCGCCGGCCGCTCGCGGGAAGTAGGCGTACGCAAATCGCTGGGTGGCAGCCGTGGGCAATTGGTCAAACAGTTTATGGGAGAAACCGTGTTGATTGTTGCGTTTGCAGTTGTTATAGGCGCCGCATTGGCTGGACTTGGCGCGCCGCTGCTGCAATACATCTCCGATGTGCCGCCGACGCAACAATTTCTGAGCGATCCCGCTGCATTACTTTTTCTTCTGGCAACCCTGGTTGTGGTTAGTTTATTGGGTGGAATTTATCCTGCGCTGGTACTGTCGGGTTTCGAACCGGTAAAAGCGCTGAAAAATAGTATCACTTCCTCTACCATCGGAGGCGTTTCGCTGCGCAAAGCATTGGTTGTCACACAGTTTGTCATAGCACAGGCGCTGATTATCGGCACGCTTGTCATCATCAGCCAAATGAATTTTATCAAAAAAATGGACCTGGGTTTTCAGCCTGATCTGGTATATGTATTGCAGGGGATCAGCACAGACAGTTCCAGTGTGCAGCGTTTTGAAAGTTTTAAAAATGAACTGAAAACCATTCCATCGGTAATATCTGCCAGTTTCAGCAGCGACGTACCTTCTTCGGGCAACAACTGGGCTGGCAACTTTGCATTCAACAGTACGGAAGATGCTCCCTTCAGCACATACATGAAAATTGTGGACGCCGACTATTTCCATACATACGGCCTGCGTATCATCGCCGGGAGCGCATTATCGCCCAGCGATACGGCGCGGGAGTTTGTGGTCAACGAATTGCTACTCAAAAAATTAGGCGTCACGGATCCGCAGGAAGCCATCGGCAAAAACTTGAGAATAGGCGGCGGCCAACCTAAAGCGATTGTCGGGGTAATGCAGAATTTTACCGCCAATTCAGCCCGCGAGGAGATGAAACCTATGGCCATTTTCAGCAGAAAAACGATTTACAGTACGGTTGGCATCAAAATACATCCTGTAAACCTGGAGGCAACGACCGCCGCCATTCAACAACTCCATGAACGTATTTTCCCCGAACAGGTATTCGACGGCCAGTTTATGGATGAAAAAATTGCCGAATTTTACCGGGATGAATCGCGCTTTTCAGCCCTTTGCCGGGGCTTTGCCGGACTGGCTATTTTTATTTCCTGCCTCGGACTGTATGGATTGGCCACGCTTATGGCCGTTCAACGTACCAAAGAAATCGGCATCCGAAAAGTACTGGGCGCTTCTATCACGAGTGTGGTCGGGTTATTGAGCCGCGACTTCCTGTTGCTGGTACTCATCGCTGCTGTGGTGGCAACGCCGCTGGCTTATTACGCCATGCACCGCTGGTTGCAGGATTTTCAATACCAAACGCCCCTGTCCTGGTGGCTTTTTGCACTGACAATCGGGATGGCAATGGCCGTTGCATTGTTCACCGTAGGCCTGCGCACCCTGAGCGCGGCAAGGGCCAATCCGGTGGATAGTTTGAAAAATGAATAGAAGCGTGAGGAATGAGGAATGACCGACATAACGCTCGGTCATTCCTCATCCCTCATTCCTCATCCCTCACTCCTCTTCACCATCTCATTCAAATCCGGTGAAAGCCGCAGGTAGTACGCCAGGCTGCCGAAAATCAATACGTACAGTCCCGAACGAAAGACAATATCGAGCAGGTCGTATCCGGTTTTTGGAATAAAAAATACAATCAGATATGCCAATATGCCCGATAACAGGGTGTACAGGGTGTTTTTGGAAAACGGCTGCAAACGGAATTTCAGCCATACCAACCCCACGCTGATGAGGTTGTACGAAGAAACAGACACCAGGGTGGCGATGGCGGCGCCGTTGATGCCCAGCCAGGGCACCAGCCACAGGTTCAGCGAAATGTTGGCAACTGCCAGAATACTCAGGGAAATAAGCGCATACAGGTAGTATTTGGAATAATACATCATGTAATTATTCAAACCGGTACCCATTTCCACCAGGCGGGAAAGCCCGATGAACAGCAGCACATATTTACCCGCCGATACTTCCCTGCCATTCGGGATAATAGCAAACAGGTTGTCGACGGAGGTCCACGCAGCCCCGAAAAGCAGCACACCGATGACCAAGAGGTTGATAGACACTTTTTTGTAGAGGTTTTCCAATGCCGGGCGGTCGTCTTTGGCTAAGTATTCCGCTACGGATGATGCGCTGGCTGCATACAATCCCTTGGTTGGAATATCGATAGCGGCGGCGATATAGGAGGCTATCGAATAGATACCCGCGGCTTTCAGGGCAGTCATGGAACCCACCATAAAAATATCCACTTTCGAAGCCAATTGCAGGGCAAATCCGCCGACGGCGCCGAACAGGATAAACTGTAGTAACTCGCGCCTTAAAGCGGGTGTTAAAAAGCCGGGCTGGGGTTTCCAATGCCATTCCCGCAACCAGCGCAGGTATAAAATCAAACAAGTGAGCACCAGCGCGGCGTGTGCAAGAAGCCCCCATAAAGCCATTTCGAGGGAAAGCCATTGCTGCCAGACAGCAATCAGAAGGACAGGAACGATAATTTTTTGCGAAAAATCAAGCAACAGTGAGGGCACTACAATGCGCTTGAAATTGGAGGAATAAACCCCCAGCACTACTCCGGTTACATAAAAAAAGGCCAGGGGAAGGGCCATCCAGAAATATGTAGGCAACAGGGCGCTGCTGGATCCAGCCCTGTACTGCATAAAACGGATAATATCGGGCCAGAAAAAACTGAGTATCAAGCCGCAAACCGAAAATCCGATGCAACAAAGCCCGATCAGTACAACGACAAATCCGTGGTGTCCGGTCGTGTTATCCTGAAAACGGGGAAAAAATCGAATGGCTACCGTATTGGCCCCAAAAGTGAGCAGCGGAAGACCGATCATGCCCACCGAAAGCAGTACCTGTACGAGGCCGTAAGCCTCCAGGGCGTGCGGATAAACGAACAGTGTACTGAACGCTCCAATCATTAACCCCACGAGGTTAACTAAGGAGTATTTCATCGTTTGCCGCCGTATTACGCCCATTACTATTCTGTGACAACCAGTCTTTTCAGCAGCAATCCTTTATCATTTTGTACGGAAATAATGTATACCCCGGCCTGCAGTTGGTTGGTTTCGATGTCGAGTTTGTTTTCGCCGGGATAGATGCGCAATTCCTGTTGCACACAAATACGGCCGGAGGCATCGGTGATATGCAGTTTGGCATTCATCGTTTCATCCGAAGTAACATTGAGGAGTGCAGGCATGCCGGCGACGACCGGATTGGGTGAGAGTTCAGCAGTAACCACCCGCTCCAGTTCGTTGGTAGCGGAAATATTGCGGGTTTTTAAGATGCCCACTTGCAGGTTATCATTCGGGTTGCAAACATCCCATTCATTGTAGGCGCGCACCCGCCAGTACAAGGTGCGGTTGTTCAGTATGTTCTGAGCAACGGTCACACTCGTTTCATTATAAACTGTTTTGTAAAAAAGGCGCACTTGCTCGCCGAAGCTCGGGTATAAACAAATTTCGACTGCATAAATCGTCGCATGGGGCACGGGATTCCAAACCAACTCAAAGTTGTTGTATTGCACAATATGAGAGTCAATCGGGCTGACTAATTGTACCTGCAGATTGTCGTCGACACCCGCCTCCAAATCAGTCACCTGGATATAACTGGCATGTTGTGTCTCTAAATTGGCCCGCATGGCATCTATTTGTTCCAGGCTAAAACGCGATTGACAGTAATCCGAAGCGTAGCTCATCAGGAAAGAAGCATCCGAACGGAAGGAAACGCTATCCGGGTCGATCTGCAATTGATTGCTTTCCTGGTTATCGTCGCATTGCCAGCGGTCATTCAAATAATCGGGTGGCGTATCGCAGAAAAAATCACCGGCTATGTCGCAGTTGGAACCATCCATACGCTCCACCAGCCGGTTATCGCCTACGGTAGAGGGGGCTGGTTGCGCATAATTCCAATCGGTATTTTCCCAGCCTGAAAAAGTGTGGGGCAGTGAAAAATGGTGCCCAGCTTCATGCGACCAGGTCGTATTATCCGTTCCCGAGCAGGCCGATTTCAATACAATGGCATTCATCCAGGAGTAACCGCAGGCGCCGGCAGGATCGCTTACAATATACGCATTGAGCCGGTCAGGAATATTATTGTCCTGTATCATTTGCGCGCCGCCTGAATATTGGTGTTCAAACCATTCGGTATTATTGATGTAGCGCACCGGATCGCCCGGAAACAGGTAAAAGCCGATATTGGCCGGAGCAAAGTGTTCGTTCATGCCACATACGGCCTGCACTGCTTTTTCCAGGGAAAAATGATTCAAACCTTCATCCGTGCCAACGATATGTATCGTAACGGGTACGTAAATCATATCATCGGAGCGCATTTGTACAAACTCATGGCGATGGTCTCTATACCACTCTAACCAAGGCGTGATATCGGCGGAGGTGCCGCACCAGTTAGCGGCGGGTTGCTGTGCCCTGAGCGAAAGCGCAGTACAAAGCAAGGTAAGAGAGAGGATGATTTGCTTGAAGGACATCACAGAATTAGCAGGTTTAAAAAGTAGTTATCGGTTATCAGTTATCCGTTATCCGGCTTGATACTCAAGCATTTGTATGAAAAATAACTCAAACTCATTTTAAACCGATACTACATATATGCAATAGCATGTACAGTTGGTTCGACAAAAGTCGGATTAATTCGGTAATTAAACTATTTCGTTTCGCATTTTAGCGCTAACCAGCGACAAAAGCGGAGAAGGAGCAATGTGTTTGAGGTGATAAGTTTGCTGGTTTGAAAAGGTAACTTGAAAACATTGATGTTGGACCACTTCAGTCATCCAACCCTCAATCCCTCAATCCTGCCCTTACGCTGCTTGCGCCTGTTCCTCATCCCGCTTCCGTTTTTTCTCCGCATACGCGGAAGCGGCCTCGCGCACCCAGGCGCCGTCCTCGTAAGCCTTCACCCGTGTGCGCAGGCGTTGTTGGTTGCAGGGGCCGTTGCCATGCACCACATTCCAGAATTCGTCCCAGTCGATGGGGCCGAAATCATAGTGCCCGCGCGTTTCGTTCCAGCGCAGTTCGGGGTCTGGCACGGTAAGCCCAAGTACTTTTACCTGTTCGGCAATCATATCCATAAAACGTTGCCGCAGTTCGTCGTTGCTGAAACGTTTGATTTTCCATTGCATGCTCTGTGCGCTGTTCGGCGAAGCGTCGTCGGAGGGGCCGAACATCATCACGGCGGGCCAATACCAGCGGTCGATAGCATCCTGGGCCATGGCGTTTTGTTCGGGCGAGCCATTGGCCAGCGTCAGCAATATTTCGAAACCCTGTCTCTGGTGAAAACTTTCCTCCTTACAAACCCGCACCATAGCACGTGCATAAGGGCCGTAAGAGCAGCGGCATATTGGAACCTGGTTCAGGATGGCCGCGCCGTCGACAAGCCAGCCGATAGCGCCCATGTCGGCCCAGGAAATGGTCGGATAATTAAAAATGGAGGAATATTTCGCCTTTCCCGAATGCAGGTCACGGATCATCTGGTCGCGGCTGACGCCCAGTGTCTCGGCTGCGGCATACAAATAAAGGCCGTGCCCGGCTTCGTCCTGCACTTTGGCCAGCAAAATGGCCTTGCGTTTGAGCGAGGGTGCGCGGAAATCCAGTTGCCTTCCGGCAGCATGCCGACAATTTCGGAATGCGCGTGCTGGCTGATCTGGCGGACCAGTGTTTTGCGGTAGGCATCAGGCATCCAGTCTTTGGGTTCGATGCGGATGTCGGCGTCGATTTTTGCCTGAAAAATTTCTTCTAACGAATGCGTGGTGGCAGACATGTTGTGCTGATGTGTATCTGGTTGGACAATACCGTTGCAAAGATATGGTAAAGTTCTTTTGAAACAGGGTATGCGCGCGATGGTTCAGCATTTGTTATGCCCGCCGTAGGAATAGGTCAGTTTTGTACCACTATTTTTTCCACAACCATTTCAAGCCCACCCCTTAATTGCAACGTGTAAATCCCGGTTGCCAACTCGCTTACATCCAACCCATTATTCCCTTTGGTGAGCGGCATGGAGCGCAGCAGTTGCCCTGCCGGACAAAACAATTGCAGCAGGACCTCGTCTTCCATATTTTCATGTAAATGCACGTTCAGTACACCCTCGCTAACCGGGTTGGGAAAAACCTGCGCAAGCTCCACAGGGCAGGCTACGCTTACTACATTTGATAAAATTGCCCTGCCATCGAAGTCCGTTTGTCTCAAACGGTAGTAATTGATTCCAGGCAGCGGTTTGTCATCCGGAAAAGTATAGTAATGTTTGTTACTCGTCGTACCCTGGCCTGCTGTGAAACCGATGTCCGTCCATAGCCGGCTGTCGTGGCTGCGTTCGACATGGAAGCCGGCGTTGTTGTACTCGTTGGCGCTTGTCCATTCCAGGCGGACGCCGCTTCCCCGTTGCCGGGCAGTAAAATCTACCAGATTTACCGGAACCACAAGTGGGCAATTCTGTCCGGAGGGGTTATCTCCGTTGATACTCCAGCCTTTGTTCGTCATCAGGTTGGTCCGGGCGGCCGCAGCGTTGTTGCCGTAGAGCAGGCCTGTGGCGCCCAGTGTCCGCCCGCCCGGTGTGAGGGGGTTATTGTTCCAGCCAATCAGCGTGGCGCTGTAGTTGTCGCAATCCATGCCGCTGTTGTTGAACATAAAGCCTAAATCAGCTGATGCGTTGATGGTCCAATTGCTCAGGGACCGGTTAAAAGCAGTAGCGCCGTTAAACATGCCAAACATATCGGTCACATTGGCGGTGTTCCAGTTTCCGATAGGCTGGTTAAAGACGTTGTTGTTTCCAAACATGCTGCTCTTAGAAGTCACACTGACAGTGTTCCAGTTACCGATGGGCTGGTTAAAGACGTTGTTGTTGGCAAACATGACAAGCATCGTGGTCACCTTGGCGGTGTTCCAGTTCCCGATGGGCTGGTTAAAGGCAGTGGCGGCGTTAAACATACCAAGCATTTCGAGTACGTTGGCGGTGTTCCAGTTTCCGATAGGCTGGTTAAAAGCGTCGGCAAAGAGAAACATATAATTCATATAGCCCACATTAGCGGTATTCCAGTTTCCGATGGGCTGATTAAAAGCGCCTGTAAGGCTAAACATTTCATTCATATCGCTCACGCTTCCCGTGTCCCAAGTTCCGATGGGTTGGTTAAAGGCAGTGGCGGCGTTAAACATACTACTCATATTGATCACATTGGCTGTGTTCCAGCTTCCGATGGGTTGGTTAAAGGCAGTAGTGGCGCTAAACATGTAGCTCATATCGGTTACGTTGGCGGTGTTCCAGGCGCCAATGGGCTGGTTAAAGGCCGTAGTTGAAAACATGTAACTCATATTGGTCACGTTATCTGTATTCCAGCTTCCGATGGGTTGGTTAAAAACTTCGGCAGTTAAAAACAAACTATTCATATCGATCACGTTCTCCGTATCCCAGTTGCCGATATTTGCCGGGCTGTTCAGGATAGCACATGCGTGAAACATATAGGCCATGCTCATTACCCCGCTTAAATCGGGCAGGTCGGTGGCACTGATGTTCAGGTTGGAGCAACCGGCAAAAGCAAATTCCATGGAAGTCCAGGCTATATCACCCCATTGCGTTACATCTAGCAGTTTCTGGCAGTCTCCTCCGCCGAGGAAATAGATAGCCGGGAAATCGCCCCTGAGCCTTATGGTATAAGTACCCGCTACCACGAAATCATGGGTTACGTCGCCGGTGATACCGGTCTCGTCATACGTGCCGTCGTTGTCCCAGTCCACTTCGTAATTGTAGTCGCCGGCTCCACCGTTCGTCGGAATGGTAATGGAGCTGCCGCTGGAAGTACCCGGGTTGTCGGTTTTCCAGGTGGTGATGAAGGGGTCCTGGGCGGAAACGGCTGCGTTTATGCCCAATAGCGCCGCCCATAGCAGGGTCGAGCGGAGCGAAAAATAATGTGTACAAGCAGAAGCGGTAGCGATGTTGCTTTGGAAAATAAGGTTGCGTTTTACCATGGCTTTTTATGTTTAAATAGAATTACGATGGAGCCTGTGATACACACCTTGGGTTCAGTGTGCTTTCTATGATCCTGTTTCATCCGCGTGGATTGCCACTTACCCCAGACTTCCTTTTTCTTATTTCATTTAAGTAGGCGTGCAAAATTAGTTATAACTAAATCTTCCGTAACTCATTGATTTACATTGGTTTTTGCCTTTTTCAATTTTGCCCTTTTACTTACGTAGTGTAAAAATAATGAATTTATTATTGTTGTTTTACGAGGTACGTGTGTTTTTTCCGGTAAAATTTCACCGGGAACGGATAAGGCATTTATAGCTGATCTATCGGCACAGCGGTTTCGTATTTCAATTCCGTTAGCACAAATGAGCTTTGTGCATGGCCTACATTGTCAAGTCCAGCCAGTTTGTGCACAATAAAATGCTGGTATTCAGCCATATCCTTTACCACTACTTTTAACAGATAATCGAAACCGCCTGCGATATGCAGCACTTCCGTAACCTCGGTCAGGGCGCATACGGACTCCTCGAACTGCTTCAAACGCTCCAATGCATGCTCTTTCAGCGAAACAGCGCAAATCACCAGCAGCGGCTTGCCCACCTTCGAACGATCGACAAGTGCCACATAGGACTTGATGACCTCGTTGCGTTCCAAACGCCGAATGCGTTCATACACCGGCGTAGTGGTCAATTTTAATGCCGCTGCAATTTCTTTATGAGTCAGAAAAGCATCTGATTGCAACATGCGCAATATCGCCAGGTCGGTGGTATCCAGGGTGAAATGGGCGGTGCTCATTTATTGGATAGATTTTTTTGCTGAAATAGGTCTTTCAAAGGTAATGTTTTAGAAAATAATTCTATAAAACTAGTCCATTTAGATTTTTTTACTGCTGTTTGTTAAGATCAAAGAAAATAGTATTGGCTGATACAATTTTGTGGAAAAATTAGTCTGCCATGCAAGAACATGCACGAGCCTGATGATGTCGTACGGTTACCGCCCCGAATGGTCGGAAGGCGCGATCAAATGCCCTATTTTTCAGACCTCTACTTTTGTATTTCCTACGGCCGAAGAAGGCAAGGCGCACTTTGAGGTTGCCTATGGGTTGCGCAACCGCCGGGAAGGTGAAAGAGAAGGCCTTATTTACAGCCGAATCAATAACCCCGACCTGGAAATCCTGGAAAACAGGCTTTCGCTGTGGGATAATGCGGAGGAGTGCGCCGTTTTTGAAAGTGGTATGGGCGCCATAACAACGGTATTGCTCGAATTTCTTAAACCTGGCGACTTGTTGGTACACAGTTCGCCTTTGTATGGCGGCGCTGACCATTTTATTCGCCATTTTTTACCGAAACAAGGCATTTCTACCCTGGAATTTCACCCCGACCATTCAAAGGAGGCATTGTCTGCGCTCATCCTGGCCTCAGGCAAAGCAGACCGGCTGGCGATGATTTATGTAGAAACGCCCGCCAATCCTACCAATGCGCTATACGATCTTGCGGTGTGCCGGGAAGTCGCCGACCAGTTCTCAAGTCCCGGTCGCCGGGCTTTAGTGGCCGTGGATAATACGTACATGGGCCCATTATGGCAACACCCCTTGCAATGGGGAGCCGATTTTTCCATTTATTCCGCAACCAAATACATTGGCGGACACAGCGATGTCATTGCCGGCGCTGTTTGCGGCAATAAGCAAATGTTGCAACGCATAAAAGGTTTGCGAACATTTCTTGGGAATATGGCAGGCCCCTGGACGGGATGGCTGCTGTTGCGCAGCCTGGAAACCCTGCATGTGCGGATGGAGCGGCAAGCTGCCAATGCCGCACTGGTGGCTGCTTTTCTGCAACACCATCCCTGTGTTGAAAAGGTACACTACCTGGGTTTCCTGGACCCGGAGAAAGATGCACAGCAATATGACGTTTTTAAACGCCAGTACAGCACGGCTGGGGCCATGCTTGCCTTCGATGTCCCAGGCGGAGAAGATGCGGCATTTCAGGTATTGAATCGCCTGAAACTGGTAAAACTTGCCGTTAGCCTGGGCAGTACAGAATCATTGGCGCAACACCCGGATACCATGACGCATGCAGGTGTCGAAATAGCGCATAAGCGCGCCCTGGGTATTACACCTGGCATGATACGACTCTCTGTGGGAGTAGAGCATCCGGACGATTTGATCTGGGATCTGAAGCAAGCGCTGGAATGCTGAAAGGGCAAAGAGCAAAAAGCAAAGGGCAAAAGGCAAAAGGCAATTTTGGCCACACTATAAACTTTTGCTTTTTGCCCTTTGCTTTTGCCCTTTGCCCTTTGCCCTTTTTCTAAGCGAAACTCCCCGCAATCAGCGCCTCATCCTTGCTTTCCAGCAGCGAATAACCCATCAGGTATTCGTCCACTTTGCGCGCACATTCGCGGCCCTCGCTGATGGCCCAAACCACCAGCGATTGTCCCCGGCGCATGTCGCCCGCTGCAAACACCTTGGCAATATTGGTTTTGAACGCTTTTTCAGTGGCTTTTACGTTGCCGCGTTCGTCGAGTTCCACGTCTAATTCGTTGAGCAGGCCCTTGTGTTGCGGATGTACGAAACCCATAGCCAGCAGGGTCAGTTCACAGGGAATTTCCCGTTCGGAGCCGGCTACTTCTTCAAAACGCGCCGGACGGCCGTCGGCGCCCGATTTCCATTCGATGTCGACCACGCGCAGGGCGCGGAGCCGGCCGTTTTCATCGCCGAGGAATGCCTTGGTCAAGATGGCCCAGTGCCGTTCGCAGCCTTCTTCGTGCGATGTAGATGTTTTCATCACCATCGGGAAAGTCGGCCAGGGCATGTTGTGCGTCCGCTCTTTGGGCGGGGTGGGCAACAGTTCAAATTGGGTAACCGAAACGGCGCCCTGCCGGTTGGAAGTGCCCACACAGTCGCTGCCGGTATCGCCGCCGCCAATGACCACCACTTTTTTGCCGGTAGCAAGGATATCTGGGCCGGTTACAGGGCGCTTGGAAACGCGTTTGTTTTGTTGTTTCAGGAAATCCATCGCAAAATACACCCCTTCCAGATCGCGCCCGGGAACTTCCAGGTCGCGTGGAATGGTAGCTCCACCTGCCAGTACGACGGCGTGGTATTCGCGCAGCAGGTCATTCACGGGTATGTTTTCCCCGACATTGGCATTGCAACGGAATACGATGCCTTCAGCCTCCATGAGTTGTATCCGGCGTTCGACCACTGATTTCTCCAATTTAAAATCGGGAATGCCGTAGCGCAACAGCCCGCCCGGCATGTCATCCCGTTCGTACACGGTGACGTTGTGCCCGGCAATATTCAACTGCGCCGCCGCCGCCAGTCCGGCAGGCCCGGAACCGATGACGGCCACTTTTTTGCCGGTTCGGACAAATATCTTGCGGGGTTGTATAAATCCCTTGTCAAAAGCAATCTCGATGATATGCTTTTCAATTTCTTCAATGGCAACCGGCGGCTGATTGATGCCCAGTACACAGGCGCTTTCGCAGGGCGCCGGACAAATCCGGCCCGTGAATTCCGGGAAGTTATTGGTGGAACTCAGTATTTCATAAGCTTCCTGCCAATCGCTCCGGTACACCGCGTCGTTGAACTCCGGGATCACATTGCCCAGCGGACAGCCGCTGTGGCAAAACGGAACGCCACAATTCATGCAGCGCGCTGCCTGTGTGTTCAGTTGCTGTTCATTGTACGGTTGTACAAACTCGCGGTAGTGCTGCAACCGCTTTTCCGCTTTTTCCTTATTGGGAAGTTGGCGGGTATATTCCAGAAAACCTGTTGGTTTACCCATGACTCTTAAAATGTTGAGCGTTGAAGTTGTTGAGATTGTTGAGGGGTTGGGAATGTTGAGATTGTTGAAGGGTTGAGATTGTTGAGTCGGCACTCACCGTTGGCTTGAGTTACCACCTTCAACAATCTCAACCCTCAACAATCTCAACTTTTATGAGTCGCTTCAGATTGGAGCACTTTTTTTTCAGAAAGGGCTCTTTTGTAATCCTTCGGGAATACCTTGACAAAGTTGCTGAGTTGATTATCCAGGTCTTTCAATATAAATGCGGCAACAGTACTTCCGGTAAACTGGAGGTGTTGTTCGAGCATTTTCCTCAATAATCTTATATCGCCGGCATCGAGCGGATCCAGGTCGATCATTTCCGCATTACATTGACCGGCAAATGTTTTTTGCGTATCCCACACGAATGCAATGCCGCCACTCATACCTGCGCCGAAATTGCGCCCGGTCTGACCCAGAATAACCACTTTACCACCTGTCATGTATTCACAACCGTGATCGCCGATGCCTTCCACTACGACCCGGGCGCCGGAATTGCGCACACAAAAACGCTCGCCGGCTTTACCCCGGATATAGGCTTCGCCGGAGGTGGCGCCGTAAAATGCCACATTGCCGATGATGCTGTTTTCTTCCGGTACAATCGTCGAACTGCGATCAGGATATATGATCAGTTTGGCGCCGCTCAGGCCCTTGCCAAAGTAGTCATTGGCATCGCCTTCCAGTTCCATCGTTACGCCGCTGGTATTAAATGCCGCAAAACTCTGGCCCGCCGTTCCGGTGAATTTGAAATGAATGGTGTCGTCGGGCAGCCCTGCGGCCCGGTAACGTTTGGTGATTTCATTGGACAACAGGGTGCCGAGCGCGCGGTCGGTATTGATGACGTTGAATTCGGCCCTGACCGGCGTTTGATGTTCCAGTGCCGGTTTGGCCGCTTCGAGCAGTTTCCAGTCGAGGATGTCCTTCAATCCGTGATCCTGCGATTCCTGGCAGTAAAGTCCGGTGTTTTCGCTGTCTGGTTCTTTGTATAAAACAGGAGAAAGATCGAGGCGCTGGTGTTTCCAGTGCGTGATATCCGGGCGCATTTCGAGGCAATCCACCTGTCCGATCATCTCGTTGACCGTGCGGAAGCCGAGTTCTGCCATGATTTCGCGCAGCTCCTGGGTCAGGAATTTGAAGAAAGTAACCACCTGGTCGGGATCGCCGGCGAAACGTTTGCGCAATTCCGGGTCCTGCGTGGCGATACCCACGGGGCAGGTATTCAGGTGGCATTTACGCATGAGGATACAACCTTCCACCACGAGCGCTGCCGTAGCAACGCCCCATTCTTCCGCGCCGAGCAGGGCGGCAACGGCAATGTCGCGGCCTGTTTTTAGTTGTCCGTCTGTTTGCACCGTCACCCGGCTGCGCAGGCGATTTTTCACGAGTGTCTGGTGGGTTTCGGCCAGGCCGAGTTCCCAGGGCAGGCCCGCGTGTTTGATCGAACTGATCGGCGAAGCGCCCGTGCCGCCGTCGAATCCCGCAATCAGAATGACATCGGCTTTGGCTTTGGCCACCCCGGCAGCAATGGTGCCGACGCCTGCTTTGGACACTAATTTTACGTTGATACGGGCCGCGCGGTTGGCATTTTTCAGGTCAAAAATGAGTTGCGCCAGGTCTTCAATCGAATAAATATCGTGGTGGGGCGGTGGCGAAATCAGCCCCACGCCCGGCGTGGAATGCCGCACTTTCCCGATCCATTCATCCACTTTATGACCGGGCAACTGGCCACCTTCTCCGGGTTTTGCGCCTTGCGCCATTTTAATTTGTAATTCGTCGGCTTCTGTGAGGTACAGACTGGTTACGCCGAAGCGCCCCGAAGCCACCTGTTTGATGGCGCTGCGCATGGAGTCGCCGGGCTGGAGATTATGGTGGCTGGCTGTCAGCGATTCGCCGGCGGTTTCGAGCGCTTCGAGGGACTCGTAACGGCGCTCATCTTCGCCGCCTTCGCCGGTATTGCTTTTGCCGCCGAGTCGGTTCATGGCGATGGCCAGCGTCGTATGCGCTTCCCAGGATATGGAGCCGAATGACATGGCTCCTGTGGCAAAGCGGCGGTAGATGTTTTCTGCGGGTTCGACCTCGTCGATGGAGATGGCAGGCCTGTTGCGTTTGAACTGGAAAAGGCTCCGCAGGGTACAGGCTTTTTCACCCAGGTCATTGACGGTCCTGGAATATTTTTTGAACGTGTTGTAATCGTTTGATTTGGTGGAGTGTTGCAGCAGGTGAATGCTTTGCGGATTGAACAGGTGGTACTCGCCTTTGCGTTTCCAGGAGTACAGGCCGCCGACGGGCAGCCGGTCGACCGGAATTGATTTTTTACTGAACGCGAGGTTGTGTTTGGCCAGCGTTTCGCGGGCTATTTCATCTAATCCCAGGCCTTCAATGCGCGATACGGCGCCGCTGAAATACTTATCCACGACCGAGCGATTCAGGCCGATAATTTCAAAAATCTGGGCGCCCTGGTAGGATTGCAGGGTGGAAATGCCCATTTTGGAAAAGATCTTCAAGAGGCCGTCGTTGACCGATTTGATGTAGTTTTTTTCCAGTTTATAGGAATCCAGCGTCGTGTCGAGGTCGCCGCGTTGTTTCATATCGCGGATGGTCGAAAGCGCCAGGTAAGGGTTGATCGCCGTAGCGCCGAAGCCCAGCAGGCAGGCAAAGTGATGCGCTTCCCATACGTCGCCCGCTTCGACGACGATACCCACTTTGCCCCGGTGCCCTTTGCGGATCAGGTGGTGGTGTACCGCCGAGGTAAACAACAGCGAAGGCACGGCCGCGTGTTCCGAATCGATGGATCGGTCGGACAACACCAGTACTTCAAAACCATCTTCCACGGCGTCTTCGGCATAGCGGCAGATGCGGTCGAGCGCTTTTTGCAGGGAACCCGGGCGTCCGTCGGCCCGGAAGTACATTTGTAGTGTTTTTGCCTGAAAATTGCCGGTATCGATGCTGCGCAGTTTTTCCAGTTCGTAATCGGACAACACCGGTTGCGGCAGGGCAACGGTGTGGCAGGTGAGCGGGTCGCCTTCCGACAGCAGGTTGCCGATATTGCCCAAAAAAGTGGTGAGCGACATCACCAGACGCTCCCGGATCGGGTCGATCGGCGGGTTGGTCACCTGTGCGAACAGTTGTTTGAAATAACTCGACAGGTGTTGGGGTTGGTCGCTGAGCGCCGCCAGTGGCACATCGGTGCCCATGGAACCGATCGGTTCTTTCCCCTCCAAAGCCATGGGAGCGATGATCGTTTGCAGGTCTTCCGTCGAGTAGCCGAATGCTTTCTGGTATTTGAATACCTGGGCAGATTCGAGCGGGGCGAACGTTACACGCGGCTCCGGCAATTCCTGCAACCTGATTTTGTGTTTATTAAGCCATTCGGCGTAAGGCTTCTGGGTGCAAATATGCTGTTTCAGTTCCTCATCGCTGATGATACGGCCCTGCGAAAGGTCGACGACAAACATTTTGCCTGGTTGCAAACGACCGTTTTCCTTAATCAGTTTTGGATCGACCGGCAACGCCCCCGTTTCGGAGGCCATGATGACGCGGTCGTCGGTTGTCACACAATAACGCGAAGGGCGCAGGCCGTTGCGGTCGAGCGTAGCGCCTATAATATTGCCATCGGTGAAAGAAATAGAAGCGGGGCCGTCCCAGGGTTCCTGGAAAGAGGCGTGAAACTCGTAAAAAGCCTTTTTGACCGGATCCATTTGTTCGTTGCCGTCCCAGGCTTCCGGTATGAGCATCATCATCACATGCGGCAGCGAACGTCCGCTCAACGTGAGCAGCTCGATGATGTTGTCGAGGCAGGCGGAGTCAGACTGGCCGCTCGTGATGATGGGCAGCAACATTTCCATTTCTTCCTTGCTGAAATACGGCGAAGTCCAACTTTTTTCGCTGGTTTTCAGCCAGTTCAGGTTGCCTTGCACGGTGTTGATTTCGCCGTTGTGGGCAATAAAGCGGAACGGTTGCGCCAGTTTCCAGGAGGGGAAAGTATTGGTGGCGAAACGGGAATGCACCAACCCAAAGGCGCTTACCAGGTGCGGGTTGGACAGATCGGGAAAATAGCCGCGCACCTGCAAACTGGTCAGTTGGCCTTTGTACACCACCGTTTTGTGCGACATGGAAGCGATATAAAAACCGATCTCGTCCTTGCGTACGGTGCTGTTAATCAGGTGGGTAGCATAATTGCGCAGCACAAAAAGTTTGCGTTCAAACTCCTCAGGTTGCGCAATACTGTCCGGGCAGGCAATAAACACCTGCTCCATTTCAGGTTCCACGGAAAGCGCCGTCAGTCCGATACCTTCCGTGTTGACCGGCACTTTGCGCCAGGAAAGTACAGGCATACCCAAATGTTCGGCAGCGCGGATAAAAATGTCGCGGCATTCTTCACGCAAACGGGTTTCTTTTGGAAAAAAAACCACGCCCACGCCATAACGACCGAATGGCGGCAACTGGACGCCTTTTTGCAGGCATTCGCCAAAGAAAAATTCGTGGGGTGTTTGAATCAGCAGACCCGCGCCGTCGCCGGTGTTCGGCTCGCAACCGCAGGCGCCCCGGTGCTCCATATTTTCCAGCAGGGTCAGGGCATCCGAGACGGTCTGGTGGTTTTTATTGCCTTTCAAATTGGCTACGAAACCAATGCCACAGGCGTCCGATTCGGATTGTGGTACGTAGAGGCCCGGTTGTCGGGCCTGGTCATCTTCTATTATTTGCATGGTGTCAAACCTGGTGCCGGCTGCTGTCAGGCAGCCCGGTGCGATAAAAAGTGGTAAACGGATGATGCAGAAAACTGAAGCAGTTTCCCCTCCTTCAGGAGGATGGCAACTTGTCCAAAAAGGTATTATTCAGACGCAGGTGGTGAGGGCCTTCAGACATACAAAAGCACAATGCGTTTCGCTCTAATTGTTTGTCATTGGAAGGCAAATTTATTTTTTATTTCTCATATAAATGCAAGTGTAGAATGAAATTCTACAAATCAGCATATTGTCAAAATGCATTTAATTTATACATTCAGAAAGAAATCGAAAAAAAATAGCGTTATCAAGTATAATGTTCTTTGAAAATACGGTTTATAAAATTTTTCTTGGGAATCTGAAAATGTTAATAATTTGCCCTTGACAGTGTTTGGTGTTTAGTGTTTGGTGTTTAGAGGTGCTTCGCTTTAGGCAACCGTGAGTGGTTTGGGCAAGGGCCCCCAAACACTAAACACCAAACACTGTCAAGGGTAGAACTTTTCATACAACGACTTGCCATTGTACGGGTCGCTGCCAAAGAATTCGACGTACTCAATTTTGGGCGCCAGGGTCCAGCGGGATTTTTCCTCGATGGCAATAAAAATCTTGCGGATAACGATTTGTTTGCCGTTGACATCCAGTTTGGCGCAGGGATTTCCGGCAGCGTCCAGGTACAGGATAAACTTTTTTTTGGCATAGGAAACAAAGTGAAATTCGTAGTGGTTGTCCCCCAGGCGTTTCGACGACACGCCATAAGCCAGGGTGCGTTGAATAAAAGTCAGGTCTTCTTTTACGCCGCCGTGGGTATACCGGATCCAGTAAATGTTGACCGGTTTTTTGGCATTGAATTTTTTATCGTTTGTCAGGTTGGCATCGTACACGATGGTGTTGTGGTTGCCGCTGCGCTGAATGTAAAACAGGTTTTCGGCAGGGACGGGCGGATGCGGGTAGCCGTCCTGGGCGGAGAGGGGGGCTGCCAGAAAACAGGTGATAAGGAGAATATACAAATGCTTCATTGGTGGTGTGTTTCGTGTATAGTGTCTGGTGTGTGGTGTTTCGGGCGCTTTGCCTTTGGCTTGTGTAGTGTAGAGGTGTCATTTGCGATGCAGGAGCAAGTGACATCTTGTAACGGCCGTTTTCCACTGGTTAACATAGGGCAGCGCCCCGGTTATGTAGCATTTTAGTAGCGTACAGGTGCAGCGCACCGGTTGCTCCTGCGTCGCAATCAACCCAGCCTCCCGCTTGGTCAACAACATTGCCCTTCCCGGGTTACCAGGGACTAAAAGACCCTTCGGCAAAACCAAAAACCTCCAAACACCAAACACGAAACCCCAAACACCAAATCAAAAGTCCAGTTTAAACCGCGCCCGAATGCCCCATTTGCTTACATTAGGCAGATCGGTATACGTCATCCGGCGCACATAATCGACCCGGAAAAGTTTGAAGATATTGGCGATGCCGACACTGGCTTCGATATAAGGGCGGTTTTCGAGGGTCTGGGTAACGGTGCGCCCGTGTTCATCGACCGGAAAACGCAGCAAACCGTTCGTTTCGTTGGGGCGGTTTTTTTCATCCAATCCGCCATACAGGCCTTTAAAACTGGCCACTTCGCGCCATTTGAGGCGGCGCAAGAGCGGAATTTTATTAAAGAAAAAACCGCCGAAATTGTGCTGAATATTCAGTCCCACGTATTTATCGCTGGCAAATTCCATAAAATTCATCAGGTTATAGGCCTGCAACTGGTAAGAGTAAGTCTGGTTGGCGCGGTGAATTTCCAGCAAAGGGTAAGGCACCGTGCCGAGCAGCCGTCCGCCTTCCAGCGTCCAGTCCGAATAACCGAACGGCGCCATATAGAATATTTTGGACACGCGCGCCGTAATCAACTGATACGTGTATGTGCCGCCGAGCAGGTTGACACCGGCCTTGAGGCTGACTTGAATAATCGGGTATTTGTTCAGGATGGGTATCCGGTACGTTTTCCCCTGGTAAAACTTTTCATTGGGCGCATAACGCACGGAAAACCCAAAATGGGTAGATACGATTTCATCTAAGTATTGGGTGGAGCCATCGGTAGAATCGCTGTAATCGAACAGGAGATTTCCGGCGGGAGACTGCCCAACGCGGTGCGCCGACAAGGTGTAACTCAATCCTTTGCGCAATTCCCGCACGTAGTCCAACTGAAAGGCGCGGTTATAGATCATTTTGTCGTTGATGCCGCGTTTGAACGACAGCAGGAAATTGTCTTCCTGAACAAATTGCAGGTCTTCGCCCGGAATCTGTATTTCATTCTGGTACGACAAAGTCACCTGGTTCATCGGATAACTGAGCGGTTTTTTGTTTTCAAAGGCGTAGGTCAGGCCGCCGTAATATTTCCATTTTTCATCCTTGAATCCGTAGGCGCCATACCAGTCGAAGAACATGTTTTTGGCTAATTTGTGGTTGGTGCGCCCACCCGCCCGCAGTCGAAAACCCTCTACGTCATTAAAACTGTAAAAAGTGTTGACAGGTCCCAGATCGAACCAGCCGATACTTTTATAACCGGCCAGCAACAAGACGGCGATATCGGAAGCCCTTCGGAAAGCGGGTACGTTCTGGATGCTGTCCACCATTTTGTAGATACCCAGTTCCCGATTGGACAAGGGGACGTGGCGGTTTTCCGTCCAGAAACCGGCGCTGCGCCGGGTGGACGTTTCGTCGACAACGGTCGTGACCTGATTGCGGAACAGGCTGTCAGGCAGTATCTGATTGAGCTGGTAGTTGCGGTAAGAGACAGACTTCCGTCCGAGAATGCTTCGGCCTTTTTCAGATTTGATGATCTGGAAATTCATCGAAATATCATCCTTCACCAGCATCAGGCGGCGGTTTTTATCCGTTCCGAAAAAGTCGAATTCCTGTTCGATTTGCAGGTCGGACACCCAGTTGAGATTGATGTCTTTCGAGATGCCCATTTGTACTTTCCGCACGGCATAACTTGAATCGAGGGACACCAGCATATTGCCCATAAAGGCCAGGTCGCTTTTGTTGCGCGGCGCAAAAAAGATGTCCACCACGCGGCTGCCCTGGTACTCGATGGTATCCATGATGTAGAAGCGGTACATGGCCGGCGCAAGCCCCGACAACGGCCCGACGAACTGGGTCGACAGCAGGCTGATATTGGCGTCGTAGATATCTACATTCTGGTAGAGGTTGTTCAGATAGGAAGATATGCCGTCGCCGTCCAGATAACCTTCCAGACCGGCCTGTTGCTCGCCGGTGACGTATTCTTTTTCCGATCTGGGGTTTTCCCGGTAAGATACGTTCAGCAGCCGTTCGCGCAGGTAAACGGGCAGCGACACTTTCTGATTGACCTGGTTGGTATCGACGTTTTCAAAGATGAATTGAAACTTGCGCAGTGCCCGCCGGTTGCGGAATTTATCCGTCAGGTTATTGATATCCAACTGGAGTTTTTCGTAGGCTTCGTAGTTGTAGTACTCCAGCCCTTCCTTGCGGTTTTGGTCTTTGTGCGCAAACACTTCGCCAATCAGGTCTACGGCGGGATTTTTGCGTTTGTATTTGTCGGGCCGCACTTCTATTTCCTTCAAACTAACAACATCATCAGACATTAAAACCGTGATTTCATTGTGTTCGCCGGCTTTAATAGTGAGCGTCTGGGAAATATATCCGACGTAAGAAATGCGCAATTTTGTGACGTTTTCCTGTGCTTCGATACTGAAATTGCCGTCGATATCGGTGCGGGCGCCCCGATTGGCTTCGGGGAACTGGACGGTGGCATAGGAAAGTGTTTCATTGGTCACTGCATCCAGCACTTTACGGTGTACGGAGGTGGTCTTCTGGGCCGTTAAGGACATGCCGGTCATTAGCCAGACAAATACACAGGAATATTTCAAAAAAGTATTCATTGCAAAAGGATTGAAGTTCAATGGTCTTTGGGGAAGATAGAAATGGGTTGGTGGTTTGTTGAGGGTTGAGATTGTTGAGGGGTTGAGGGTTGAGATTGTTGAGGGTGGTAACTCTTTGTTTGAACTGTTTACTAAAGCCAAAGGCTACCACCTCAACCCTCAACAATTCAACCCATCAACCCTCTCACAGCCACCCTTTATGCCTATACCATTGCACGGTGTTAACCATGCCTTTGTACAAGTCGAATTTGGGTTGGTATTGCACCGTTTCAAGGAGTGGACCGGCGTCGCAATGCCAGTTTTCGGCTGCCAGTTCGGCAATTTTATTCCGGTTTAAGGGGACCGCTTTGTTTTGCCACCTGCCGATCGTTTCCGTTACTGCGGCAATCGGGCGTATCAATTCGAGCGGTAATCGTATTTTCAAGGTGTTTTTTTGCCCAATGCCTGCCGAACGGCGGCGCCGAGGTCTTCCGTTTCGTAAGCATTTCCGTCGGAAAGGATGAGTTTTCGGCGTGCGATTTCCGGAGTTTCCAGTATCCTGAAAACAGCGCCCGCAACATCTTCGGCGTGTATAAAACTCAAGCGTTGGGGTTTGCGTCCGATGCTCATTTCCAGGCCTTTATGTGCCAATTTGATAAAAGTCAGGATGTCGCGTTCCCAGGGGCCGTACACGGCGGTGGGTTGCACCGCCACCCAGGGAAAAGTATCGTCGAGCGAGGCTAAAAAGCGCTCGGCTTCAAATTTACTTTCACCGTAAAATGTCAAAGGATTGGGCATTTGTCCTTCGTGTATCATAGCGCTGTCCACCGGAGCCGCTCCGAGGGCAGCGAGGCTGCTGACAAACAAAAATTGATCGGGAATGTTACCGGCATGTTGTAAAGCATGCACCAGACGCCGCGTATTGGCTACATTTCCTTCGAGATATGCTTCTTTACTGAGCGCTTTTGTGACGCCTGCATTATGAATAACCCGGTCAAAGCGCCCTGTTTCAGCGAATATCTGCGCCATGGCCGCTTCATTGCCAAGCGGCAATTCTAGCAAACGTATGCGCGGATCGCTCAGGCGCGACCGGTCGCTACCTGCACGAACGGCAGCCGTTACATCATAACCTCGCTCCAGCGCAGTGGATACGAGATAACCGCCAATGAATCCACTGGCGCCGGTAATCAGAATACGGGGCATTGTTCAGATCGGTTTTTCGTACATTCTATGTTTTCGAAATACTTTGCCCCCAATCTGCACCAAGGCCCGGTTCATCAGGTCGTTGTTTTCCAATATCCAGGATGCTTCACTGCGTTGGATGCCCTTGCGCCTCGCTACCTGAAAACTGCGGACATACATACACATATCCAGCCCGGAACGGCGGTATTCCGGCAGGATGCCCAGTGCAATCACCCGTACACTTTTAATTGATTTTCGCCCAAACAAAAAACGAAACAATCCCGTCGGAAACAGCCGTCCGCGTGGGATTTTGATAAAAATTTCATTCAGATTGGGTATTACAATGCCAATACCGATGGGTTGTCCGTCTTTTTCAGCAAAATAAACAAAGTCGGGGTCGATGGCCATTTTCAGGTCTTTGCCCATCTGCCGCACTTCCGCTTCCGTCATGGGTACAAAACCCATGTTTTTATCCCAGGAAGCATTGTAAATGGGTAAAAAACTTTCAACTTCCCGGTCGAAATGTTTCATATCGATGTTGCGGATGGTAATACCGTGCCGCACCAGCCGGGCCTCCAGCCTGGCGGCAATGTCCTCCATTTCGGGCGTCAGATATTCGGGCGGAATATCGTAACTGAGCAAATCGACATGTTTGACAAAGCCGTATCGCTCCAGGAAGTCTGCGTAATACGGGTAGTTGTAAGTCGTCATTATATAAGGCGGTTCCTCGAAATTTTCAATCAGCACCCCGCAGGTTTCATTGGTGGAAAAATTGGCGGGGCCGATTACGCGGTGGAAACCCTGTTGGCGCAACCAGTCGGAAGCGGTATCCAGCAGCAGTCGAGCCGCTTCATAATCGTCTGCCACATCAAAAAAGCCGAAAAAACCAGCCTGGTCGCCCGTAAACGCTGTGTAATTATTGTTGCGAATGGCAGCAATACGCCCCAGGATTTTTCCTTCTGATGAACGTGCCAAAAAATACGCGGCCTCTGAATGCAGAAAAAACGGGCTTTTTTTCGGGTTTAGCAGCGCCTCCTGTGCCATAAACAGCTCCGGTACATAATTGGGGTCGCCGGCGTACAGATCATGTGGAAAGTCGATAAACTGCGCAAGTGCGCGTCGACCGTTCACTTGTTCTATACGTAGCCCGGTATTGGCTGGGGCTGTTGTGGCAGGAACAGGATTGTTCATTTTTCTATGTTGAGATGTTGATGGGTTTATGGTTGAGGGTTTATAAGTTGAGGGTTTATAGGTTTATGTTCATCCGCTCGGAAATGAAGCAGTTTTACTTTTTTCGAGCGGATGAACATAAACCCATAAACCATAAACTTATAAACCTCTAATTATACAAAACCGGTTCGTGCAATTCCAGGATTTGCGCATTGCGCCACATGATTTCCACAGCACGGTCGATTTGTTCAAAAGAATGCGTTGCCATGAGCGAGAAACGAATGAGCGAATCAGTGCTGCGTACGGCGGGCGACACTACCGGATTGACAAAAACGCCGTCGTCGGCCATCATTTTGGCAAACCTGAAAGTCTTCATATCGTCGCGGATGTAAATCGGGAGAATAGGCGATTCCGTTTTTCCGATTTCAAATCCGGCTGTTCGCAGTTGGGCCATCGCATAATGGGTGTTTTGCCAGAGTTTTTCGATTCGTTCCGGTTCCTGTCTGATAATTTCGATAGCAGCCAGTGCGCTGGCGGCGGCGGCAGGCGTCATACTGGCGCTGAAAATAAGCGCGCGAGAATTGTGTTTCAGGTAGTTAATCATGTCGCGGTCGGCAGCGACGAAGCCGCCCAGCGATGCCAGCGACTTGGAAAAAGTACCTACAATCATATCCACTTTATGGTGCAACCCGAAGTGGTCGCCGGTGCCGCGGCCCTGCCGCCCGATCACGCCGACGGCATGCGCGTCATCTACCATAACGGTCGCGTCGTATTCTTCGGCGAGTTTGATGATGCCAGGCAGGTTGGCTATGTCGCCTTCCATGCTGAAAATGCCGTCCATAACAATCAGTTTCGAGCCGTCACCTTCCACCCTGCGCAATTGCTGTTCGAGCGATTGCATGTCGTTGTGGCGGTATTTTACCACTTTGCCAAAAGACAGGCGGGTGCCGTCGATGATGGAAGCATGTACCAGTTCATCAATAAAAATATAGTCGTTTCGACCGGCCAAAGGAGCGATGGCGCCCAGGTTGGCCTGGAAACCGGTGCTGTACAGCAATACGGATTCCTTGTTCAGGTAATCGGCTAATGATTCCTCCAGTTCGATGTGGATTTTCAGCGTGCCGTTGAGAAAACGCGATCCTGCACATCCGGTTCCGTATTGTTGGACAGCCCGGTTGGCAGCCTCTTTTAATTTGGGGTGGTTGGTGAGGCCGAGATAACTGTTGGAACCGAACATCAATACCGGTTTGCCGCCAATCATTACTTCGGTATCCTGTTCTGACTCGATCGTGCGAAAATATGGGTATAAGTTGGCTCGTTTTAAATCGTCAGGGGTCTGATATGCCCGAATTTTTTGTAAAAGACTTTTGTTCATACCGCTTAATTTTGCGTAAAAAGAGATTTGCTTTGTGATAAATACATGGGGATAAAATCGGTTAATGCGATTAAATAATTAAGATGTTATCTGTTATTAGTTATCCGTTATCAGTGTTGATAATCAAGCATTTGCAAGTAGTTATCCGTTATTAGTTATTGGTTATCAGGGTTGATAATCAAGCATTCGTAAAGAATTTAGCCAAAACTAATTTGCACTCTTACTTACCTAGTTATTATCCTCCGTTTTTGATATTTCTTCCGTTTGTGCAAACTCGCCGTAATTGGCCTCGATTAGTTATACGAGATAATATCAGAATTGGTTGTAAAGCCCGGGTTTTACGCTCCCACTTCTCACTTCTCACCTCTCGCTTCTCTCTTCTTTTCCCTGCAAGTAAAGGGTTACAAGGCTTCGTTTAAACATCTTTCTGATGACCGGTTATTTCCATGGGATGAGTGGAAGATTTTACCGGATGACCCGTGTTGCGAAACCTTTTGAGATCGAACAACCGGATTAGTATTTTGGTTTAATTATTTAGTTAAACTGTTTTTTTAAAAAAAGCCATGACGGGTCTATCCAGGAGGGCTCACTCGTTATGGCGCTATAAATGAAGGAACGCGCTGTTTGGACGTGTCGGACAAGATTAAGCAGGCGTACAAATAAATCTTCTGTAACTCATTGATTTACATTTGTTTTGGGCCTTTTGCCTAAACTTGCAGGGATCGGATGATCAATTCACTGGCATGTTCAGCTCTTTCCTGCATTAATTGTTCAAAAGACTTACCATCAATCTCTAAAGCCATTTTTATCATGGGTTGGGCCAGAAATGGAAACATAGTAATGCCCATGATGGATAAAAACAGTTGTTGGGGGCACACTTTTCTAATTCTTCCTGCCTCGTATTCTTTCTCCACGAGCTCGCTGAATGTTTTGAAAAAGTGGGTGTTCCGATCCACTGATCCATTACATTGCATCCTTTCCGGGTTGCTGTGCATCTCATTCAGGATGAACATCGGTAAATAAGGCGCAGAACTGATTTTTTCAATCTCCTTCGCAATCATCATCCGTAGTTTTTCAAAAAAAGGCACATCGGAATGCAGAATGGAGATGATGTTCGCGTAAAAATTCTGCGACTGTTGCGCAAAAATGACCTCAAACAAGCGATCCTTACTCCTGAAATAATAATGGAGCAATGCCTGGTTGATCCCTGCTATCTTGGCTATCTCACACATCCTCGCCGCCGCAAACCCTTTTTGCATAAACACTTTCCGCGCTGCTTCGAGAATGGTTTCTTCCGTACTTACTGCTATTGCTGACACGTATTAATTACCTGGTTTAACTATTTAATTAAGACCGGCAAAGGTATACCTGTTTTTGAGGACAAAGCAATAGGTGATTGTTATTTTTATGTAAACTTATCTTTGTGTTTGGTGTGTGGTGTTTTGTGTTTGGGGGTGCTTCGCCTTTAGTATTGTTGGTATTTTGGTCAAATAATCACAAATACTAAAGGCGAATCACCCCCTAACTGTGGAGACATGAGGTCCAAACACAAGCGTTGCAAACAACATTTTTGTAGAAAAGTTGATACAAAAAAATTTAAAAAAACAAAAAGTGTTACATTTGAACCTTGAATTCAACACTTACTTAACCTAAAACTTTTCTATTATGCACATCAATTGGTTAGCTATCCTCGTGGCGGCTGTCATTCCAATGGCCGTAGGCGCTCTTTGGTACAGCCCCATGTTATTTGCCAATGCCTGGATGAAAGCCTCCGGACTGACGGAGGAGAACCTCAAAAAAGGCAATATGGCGCTCATTTTAGGGCTTACCTTCTTTTTTAGTTTTCTCCTGGCAATAATGCTCATTTCGGTGGTTATCCACCAGACCCATATTTATTCGTTGCTGATGAACGATCCCAGTTTTGCCGATCCGAATTCTGACACTGGTAAATGGCTGGCTGATACGATGGGCAAGTATGGCCAAAACTTCCGCAGCTTTAAACACGGCGCCTTACATGGAACCATCAGTGGTATCTTTTTTGCCTTGCCGTTAATTGCCATCAACGCGCTTTTTGAGCGCAAAAGCGGACGCTACATCGCTATTCACGCAGGTTACTGGATTGTTACCCTGGCGTTGATGGGCGCTGTTGTGTGCGGATGGCAATAGAAAAGAGCGGGAGCGTCTTAACCTGTAAACTATAAACCATCAACTAACTATTCACCATGAAAAGGCAGACTCTCCCGCTGTTTTATCTCTTTTCCACTTATAATATTTTTTAGCCGGAAGCATTATTACTTTTGTCCTGCTAAATGCGTGTTTTGGTGTTTTAGTGTTTTGGGCGCTTCGGGCTTGGCAACAGCCCCGACCCCTGAAGGGCAATGTCGTTGACTTAGCGGAGAGGTGTCATTTGCGACGCAGGAGCAAGTGACATCTCGTAGCGGAAACTTACTGGAAAGCAACCGTTTCGAGATGTCACCTCCTTCCTTCGTCAGGAGATGACACCTCTTCACTACGCTTAAGTCAACCACATTGCCCTAAAGGGGTCGGGGCTGTTGCCAAGCCCGAAGCGCCTAAAACACTAAAACACTAAAACACAAAAACACAAAAACACCGAAAGCATGTCAGAACCACAGCATCTTATTTCCATCAAAGCCGCATTGCAGGAGAAACGTATGCCCCTGTACGAAAAAATAGTGCGCTGGACCTGGCGTTTACTCACAGGAGGTCTGATGGCTGTGGCCGTGCTTTTTGTGGCGATGAACTTCACGGCGATTCCTTCTTTCCGCGAACTGGAAGACCCCGCATCGGCAGTAGCCAGCGAGGTACTGGCCGGCAATAATGAAGTATTGGGCCGTTATTTTATCGAAAACCGCGTACCTGTGAATTATGAAGACCTCAGTCCACACGTGGTGAATGCACTGGTCTCCACGGAAGATGTTCGTTTTCGCGACCACTGCGGTATTGATGCCCGGGCGGTTGCGCGCGTCGTCTTTCGCACGGTGCTAATGGCCGACCAGAGTTCGGGCGGTGGCTCCACCATTACCCAGCAGTTGGCGAAAATGTTGTACTCCGACCGCGATTTCAAGGGCCTTAACCAGGTGGAAAAAACCTTCAAACTGATCTACATGAAATTGCGGGAGTGGATCACGGCAGTGAAATTAGAGCGCTCCTACACCAAAGAGGAGATCATCGCCATGTACCTCAACCAGTTCAACTTCATCAACAACGCTTACGGGATTCACGCCGCCGCAGAAGTTTATTTTGGTAAAACGCCCGAAACGCTGAGTATTCAGGAGTCTGCGGTACTAATCGGGATGCTGCAAAATCCATCCCATTTCAACCCCAATCGGTTCCCCGACCGCACCATCCGCCGCCGCTGGATCGTGCTGGCCCAAATGCGCAACAACAAAGTGCTGACGGAAAATCAGTTTGACAGCCTGAAAGTGCTGCCGCTGGATATGAGCCGTTTCAAAAAAGTCAATTTTACCGACGACAAAGCGCCATACCTCTGTTCGGAACTAAAAAAAGACCTGTATAAAATCCTCAACGAACCCGAATGCCGCCGCCCGGACGGCACCAAATACGATATTTATAAAGACGGCCTGAAAATTTATACCACCATCGATCCGGTATATCAGCAACACGCTGAAGCGTCGATGCAGGAACACATGAAAAAAACGCAGGCCCGTTTTTTCCAGGTCTGGAAAAACAGAGACCCCTGGACCTTCCGAAGTGGCGATGCAGGCCCGGAAGAAATACAAATGCGCAAAGAATCGCTGTGGAGGCTCGTCCGCGAGGGCGACCGCTTCCAGATACTCTGGCCGAAATATTTTGATGCATTGACGGAAACGGTTCAAAATCGCTACGATTTTACGCTGCGCGATATCGATATTGAACGGATGCTTCGGGAAGACAGCAAGGCGGGGGCCATCACTAAAATGCTGACAAACAGGGAAATAAGCATTGAACAGGCGGCGGCTTACCGGAAAATACTCTCCGGCAGGGAATGGGCTGAAATAAAAAGTCAATACAGCGCCCTGCGTGCTGCCGTGCAAAAACAATACGCTACCAAGGTGAAAATGAAGGTTTTTACCTGGAACAACCCTAAACTGGAAAGGGATACGATCATGTCACCCATGGACAGCCTGCGTTATCACCGCATGTTCCTGCAAACGGGGTTGCTGGCCGTCGACCCAACGACTTCGGAAGTGAAAGCCTGGGTGGGTGGCGTCAATTTTAAACACTTTCAGTACGACCATATCCGCAGCAACCGGCAAGTCGGTTCTACGTTCAAACCCTTTGTGTATGCCACTGCCATTGCGCAGCAGGGCATCAGTCCCTGTTTTGAGGTGTACGACCAACCGGTAACGATCCCCGGCCGCTATCAGAATTTTTCAAATGTGACGGACTGGACGCCCAAAAACTCCACCGGAACCTACTCCGGTGCGCGTATGAATTTGAAAGAGGCCCTGAAAAACTCCGTCAATTCCGTGAGCGCTTACCTGATGAAACAAATGGGCGATACGGAACCCGTGCGCGGCCTGTGCAACAACATGGGCATCGATTCTTCCCGCAACCGAATTCCGAAAGGTTCGCCCTCTATTTGCCTCGGCGCCGCCGACCTGACGGTTTTGGAAATGACGGGCGCTTATGCCACATTTGCCAACAAAGGCATGTACGGAATGCCGTTTGTCATCAAAAAAATTGAAGATAAAAACGGCCGGGTCATTTATCGCTCCCTGCCCGAAGAGCGGGTGGCGCTGCCCGCCAATGCCAATTACGTGATGACCCAGATGTTGAAATACAACGTGCAGGGCGCGCCGGTTATCAACACGCTCAAAAGTGACATCGGCGGCAAAACAGGCACTACCAATGATTATACGGATGGCTGGTTTATGGGCGTCACGCCGCGTCTGGTAGTAGGCACCTGGGTAGGCGGCGAAGACCGCTGGATTCGTTTTCTGAATATCGGCGACGGCCAGGGCGCGCGGCTTGCACGCCCTATTGTAGCCGCATTTTTTCAAAAACTGGAAAAAGACCCCAAATCAGGCTACGATTTCAACGCCAAATTCCAGCGCCCTGCCGGCGATCTGGGTATAGAAATTAACTGCGCCGCCTATCAAAACGGCACAGGCGCCGGCCCGGTGGGCGACGAAGAAGAGTTCTCGCCGGATATTTATGGCGATGAAGCGCCGGACGATAAAGGAACAATTGATCCGAAAAACCCCAAATCGCCCGCGAAAAAACCGGATGGGGGGTTTGGGGATGAGTACGACCAATAAAATTCGTGTTTAGTGTATGGTGTTTTGTGTTTGGGGGTCTTCGCCCAAGCCCGTGTGTGGTGTTTGGTGTTTAGTGTTTAGGGCGCTTCGCCTTTGGCAACAGTGAGTGGCTTGGGCGGAGCGCCCTAAACACCAAACACCAAACACCACACACGGGCTTGGGCGGAGCACCCCCAAACACGAAACACCATACACCATACACTAAAGCCTGCGTATCTTCAAATTCTTAAACCACACCGGATCACCGTGGTCCTGTAGTGAAATATACCCTTTGGTAATCAGGCCGAATTCTGGAGCCGGCACTTTTGGAAACTTGCTCGCCGCGATCATATCCAGCCATTGTTGCGTGGGTTTGCCGTTTTCAAACATTTGAAATTCCACCACTTTTCGGTAATTCAACCAGTGTTCCACCTTGCCTTTGTGGAATACGACGCGGGCGTGGTTCCATTGGCCGGCGGGTTTTACTGTTTCGTATTTACACTCGATAAAATCATACAAATCGCCGGCGCGGTGTTTCGGGAATTTGCTGTCAGGATGGCAACTGTTGTCCAATACCTGCATTTCAGGGCCGGTCATCCAGCCGTAGGTATATTTTTCAGGAGCCTCCTTGACGTGGTAGAAAACGCCGGAGTTGCCGCAGGCGCCGATTTTCCAGTCAACCGCCAGTTCAAAATCTTCGTATTGTTCAGCGGTGAGGAGGTCGCCGCCGTCGGCAGTTTGCCAGCCGCCGGCTGGGTTGGGCTTCGCATCGAGGTGAATGGAATTGTCGGAAATAATCCAGGATTTACCGATGGTTTTTTTGCCGTAGTTATGCCAGCCTTGCATACTTTTTCCGTCGAACAATAAGGCCCAGCCTTCCGCTTTCTCCCTGTCTGTCAGGATATTATCGACGGTTTGTACCGGTGCAGGGCGGGGCAGAACAGCGCCGTTGTCATTGGCGGGAATAGCATTCATGGTGTACCAGGCTTCAGACGTCCACAAGCCGTGGCCGTATTCGCTGGCCGGCAGATTGCGCAGCCGGAGATGTACCACGTGCCCGGGTTTGATGCCCGGGATTTCCAGGAACACCTTCATCCGGTCAGCAGAAACGCTGGCAGAGCGCACACCGAGTTCCGTTTCATCCATTTTAGGTCCACCGTAGTTGTTGGTAGGTTTGTACCACCACTGATGCACGTTGTATTGGGCGGGATCCCAACCGTCGCCGGGGCGGAGCGGTTCGGTGAACTCGATTTCGACGCCGTTTGTTTTGGCGCGCACCGCCAGCATGTCAAATGCGGATTGCCCGTTGTATTTCATGCGTTGCAGGCCATACCACAGTTTGTCTTTCTGGCTCCAGTTACCCGGATTGCCGATCATACCGATGTACAGCGCCCCGTCGGGTCCCCACACCAGTCGGTGGGTGGCGCCTTCCAGACCCTGTGTAAAGCGGAACACACAACCCTGGTAATCGCCGTTTACTTTCTCCATAAATACGCGTTGCAAACCGCCGTAGCAAACGTCGCCGTGGATCAACTGGTTTTTATACGGGCCGTCGTTGAGCAATGCGGGCTGGGTGGGCGAATTGCCGATGTCATCCTGCGGCAGCCATACCACCGGTTGCTGGATCGGCAGTTGGGCCACTGCGGCGCTGTCAACGGCGTAAGAGTTGTAGAAAGCGCCTGGTTTTACGTGCAGTATTTTGGATGACGGCAGCCAGTCGCCCTGGTTGTCGGCGATAAAAATTTCACCGTCCGGGCCGATCCCGACGCCGTCCGGTGTGCGCAGTCCGCGGGCCATAAATTCGATACTACCGTCTTTGGCGCTGATGCGCAGCACTTTACCCCGGTCAGGGCCTTGCGGGCGGGTGCTGGCGCCGCCGGGATTGATGGCGATGGCCAGCGCTGCGTAGAAATAACCTTCTTTGTAGACCAATCCGAATGCGAATTCATGGAAATTGGCGGAAACGCGCCAGCCTTTGGCAAAACACTGGTATTCGTCGATGATGTCGTCGCCGTTGGTATCCACCAATTTGGTCAGTTCGTGTTTCTGAAGGGCGTAAATAACGCCGTCGACTACTTTGATACCCAGGGGTTCGGCCAGCCCTTGCGCGATACGTTTGACTTTAATCTTTTTAGGGTCGCCCGATTGTACATTTTCCAATAGATACACGGCGCCCAGCGCATCCCAGGTAGAGACCACCAGGCGCCCGTCAGGCAGGAAATCCATGCCTGCTACTTTGGGTAAAAACTCCTCGGGGCGCGCCTGGGAAAGTGTGTAGGAAGGGTGCAGGTCCTGCAAGGGCGCACCGTCGCCGGGCAGTATATCGGAACCGCCGCCCATCACCGTAGCAGCGGCGCTCAAATCATCGGAACGTTTGTGGAAAAAAGCGCTTCGGGGTACTACTTTCATGTCCGAATTTCCAAAACGCGCCCATTTCAGTTGAATGCCGCGACCTGCGCCGGCCTGGAAATATTCCAGGCGGACAGGGTGGTAACCGGCACGAAGGGCTACTTCCGCTTCTTTGGGCTCCATGCCATGCCTGCCGTCGTGGTTGATGATTTCGCTGCCATCGATCCACATGCGGCTGCCGTCGTCGCTGCTGAGCTGGAAAAGGATGTTGTCGTCTTTTTCCAGAAACAGGAAACCTTCGATTTTCAGGGCAAAATGGTCGCGTAAAGGCGCAAAATCGGCACCTTCTGCATCTATGTTTTCTGCAATGGCGGTCAGCGTCGGTTCGCCATCGAACCGCACATCGGCGAGTGAAAGCGGCGCCTGGGTCTGGCTGTACACTTTAACAGACAACCCGGAAGCCACATTGCCATCACTCACCGATGCGTCGGGGCGGAGCCAGGCTGCATCGGGAATGTCCGACAATTGTTTGGAAGATGCGCCGCCTTCGCCGTCGTCTTCTCCTTCATCGAGGGACAGGATGTAGTTGACCATGGCAACAGCATCTTCGGGTTGCAGGTCAGGGTGGGCGCTCATGGCAGCGGCGCCCCAGACGCCTGCGCCACCTTTCATTACTTTCTGGGCTAATTTCTCCACTACCTCCGGCACATTTTTGTAGCGTTCGGCGATTTGCAGGTAACCGGGACCAACGGTTTGCACGGCCTCATTGTGGCAGGTACGGCAATCGCTTTTGGCCATCAGTTTTTCACCTGCGCTGGGTGTGCCTGCGCCGGTTTCGCCGGAGGCTTCCGCCAGGCGTTCGGCATCAAAAGGATTGGGAATGAGGGGCCGGCTGACGAACATGGCAGTCAGCCGGGTCGGTTGATCCGCGTGAAGCGTCAGTTCGCCTTCCACGCTCAGCGCCCGCAGATTGACCCTGTTATCCAGCGTCGACAGTTGCGTTTGTTTCCAGCCGCCGTTGGTGACAATATTGGAAGGATCGGCGATGGAAGCGATGCTGGTTCGCAGTACAATATTTGCGCCTGCTGGTGCATTTTCTACCGTAAAAGTGCGCTCAAAACCGCGTTGCCGGTCGCGTTCGACATAGTCGGGGCGTTCGTTGATACGGATGCGCTGCCCGTCGGACAGCACCAGGTCGTACATGATTTCGGCGCTTCCGTCTTTGGTGTAGCGGTGCCCTTTATAATCCGTGCGCGGGGCTTCTGTTTTGCCGCCCACGGTCACCTGCCAGGGTTGCCGGTATTTGTTTTCGAGCCATGCCGCCCCGATGCTCATGGGCTGCGGGCCGTGTCGCATATTGTAGACTGCGCCGGTAAAATCGACGCCGCCTGCCCAGGCTTTGTACAGGGAACAGGAATCGGTGGAGTACGACACCCACAAGTCATTGTCGAGTGCAAAAGTGATCATCCGGGGTTGTTTGTCCAGCACGGAGCGAAATACCCAGGGGTCGTTGGGGCGAATCTGTGGTTCTGAGCGGCTGCACCTGGAAGCAAAAAACCACAGTCCGGGCAGCGCGACTAAGAGTACAATGAATAGGTTGCGTTGTTTCATGTTCTTGATAAAAGTAGTTATCCGTTATTAGTTATTGGTTATCAGTGTTCATAATCAAGCATTTACAAAGAATTTAGCCAAAACTAATTTTGCACACTTATTTTAAACCAAATTTTTTCCGGGAAATGAAAGTATGCAAGGTGGTAAAATTTGGGAAAGGTAGCAGCGAAGGTAAAATTTCTATTGAAATATTACTTTTGCGCTATCGTTTCAGCAATAGCCAAAACCATTCAAACCATCCAACCCAACTACATTTACTTTTCAACCATGATACCACGCTACTCTTGTTTCCTTGCAATTCACTTGCTCTTTCTCCTTCAAAATCAATTGTTTGCACAGGATTTTCGCGTGCAGATCGCTGCTGTAGAAACACGTTTGGATGCGTCGTATTTTACGGCAATGGGTGTGGAAAATTACCTCGAAACATCCGACCAGTTGGGCATGTACCGTTATTTTGCCGGTTCCTATTCCACACGTGCCGAGGCCGAAAACGTGCAAAAAGAAATGATTGCAAAAGGTTTTTCTTTCGCAACCATCGTCGATGTGGAAGAGCAGCGCGTTTTGCGCGAATTAGGCTGTCCGTATTCCCGAAACGCGATGCCATTTGCGCTGGATCAGAAACAGCAAATGACAGTCCGGAATATCTATTTTGATTTCGGGCTGTATCAACTCCAACCCGAATCCATCGTGGAACTGAACAGCCTGGCCGAAAAACTGAAACAAAACAGCGCGCTCCGATTAAAAGTGCTGGGCTATACCGACGGCATAGGAGACCCGCTGGCCAATGTTGAATTGGCAGCCAGCCGCGCCCGGGAAGCCCGCAACTACCTGATTAACAAAGGTATACGCGCAGACCGCATGTTTCTGAGCGTATTCGGCGAAGCAGACCCTATATTGCCCAATAGCGAAGAGGCTGGAAATGGCCGTATGATTGACCTGCCTGAAAACCGCAAATGGAACCGCCGGGTGGTGCTGGTTTTAGCGGATGAATCGGTGAGATAACATGGATTGCGCTTTGTTTTTCCACAAATTGTTAGTTTTTTAACGCGAAAAGACACGTTATTCGGGTTACATTTGCCACGCTACCACGTGTAGCGCCCTGATTTTTGCATACTGCTGACAACTAGTAGCAGGTATGCAAAATTAATTGATGGTAAATCTTTTGTAACTCATTGACTAACATTGCCTTTTGTCCTTTGCAATTTTGCCCTTTTACTTAAGTAGGTGTGCAAAATTAGTTTTGATTAAATTCTTTGTAAATGCTTGATTATCAACACTGATAACCAATAACTAATAACGGATAACTACTTACAACGCATGAAATTCAGCGTTTCTTCTACCGAACTTCTGAAACAGCTTTCGATCGCTTCCGGCGCAATCGGCTCCAACCCCGTATTGCCTATCCTGGAAGATTTCCTGTTTAAGATCGAAAATAAAAGACTTACGATTGCGGCGACCGACCTCGAAACGAGTATCGCCACCAGTATTGAAGTATTGGCGGACGATGATTTTTCGGTGGCGATTCCTGCTAAAATCCTGCTCGATACGCTGAAAGCGCTGCCGCAGCAACCGATCACTTTTTCCGTGCAGGCGGACAACTGGGGCATCGAAATCACGTCCTCTTACGGCAAATACAAACTCGCCGGCGAGAATGGCAGCGATTTTCCCAATATCCCTGAACCGGACAGCGTGGAAACGGTGAAACTCAACAGCCAGTACCTGCTCGAAGCGATCAATAAAACGGTGTTCGCTACGTCTTCCGACGAACTGCGCCCGGCTATGACCGGCGTTTATTTCCAGGTGGATATGAACAAACTGATCTGTGTCGCCACCGATGCGCACAAATTAGTGAAATACAGCACCCACCAACTGGCGGGCGAGGTGGCTACTTCGTTTATTATTCCGAAAAAAGCGCTCAACCTGCTCAAAAATGCCCTGCCCGCCAATGATGCGGTAACGATTTCCTTCAATAAAGCCAATGCGTTTTTCAGCTTCGGCAGTATGAACCTGGTCTGCCGCCTGATCGACGCGCGCTACCCGGATTACAACGCCGTTATCCCGGTAGACAACCCGAATTCGATGACGCTGAGCCGCAGCGATTTCCAGAATTCCCTCAAACGGATCGCGATTTACGCCAACAAAACCACCAACCAGGTGGTGCTGGATGTGAATGATAAAAGCCTGACTGTCAGCGCACAAGACCTCGACTTCTCCAACGAAGCCACGGAACAACTCGCCTGCAATTTCGACGGCGGTCCGATGAAAATTGCCTTCAACGCCCGCTTTCTGGCCGAAATGCTGGGTGTGCTGGATAGCGAAGAAGTGCGTATGGAGTTTTCCACGCCGAGCCGGGCCGGTATCCTGACGCCTGTGGAGGAAAACAACAACGACAGGGAGATATTGATGCTGGTGATGCCGGTGATGCTGAATAATTAGAAGTGAGAAGTGAGAGGGTGAGAAGTGAGAGTCCGTAGAGTGCACCAGCTCCGACTAAGCAAACGATTTTGAACGGAGCTGGTGTACTCTACGGACTCTCACTTCTCACCCTCTCACTTCTCACTTCTCTTTAAATCCCAGCGCCTCGATGTAGCCTTTATTCCCCGTACAGTTTTTGAACAAACAATTTTCCAGAAAGCCGTCCAGCGCTTTCAGTGTCGCCTTGCGGTCGGACGGACTCACTTTTCTGACTTGTTCAAATGTCGTGCGGGTCGTATCGGCAAAAGCCATGACGGTTTGAAATCCTTCCGGTATCGGAAAACTAACGATTCCCCGCGTATTATCCATCTTTTTGTAGGGCCAGAAATGCCAGCCGATGTGCTGCTCGTCCATCAGTTTTCGGAACTGCATTACCCATTCGTCGGTGTTTTCACCCGTTTCTCCGCAGTAAATGGGCACCTGGTATTTGTTCCCAAAGTCAATATAGTCCTGAATGACATCTATCGTGGCAGGCGTCCAGTATTTGTGGAAGGTATACACGAGTTTTAAATCGAAAGGCGAGCCGAACACTTTAAAATTGGAGTTCCACTGTGCGCCCCCCAGGAAGATCAGGTGGTTCTTATCCTCCTCCCGCACCGCTTTGACGATTCGTTTGTACAGCGGTTCCAGCAAAGGATTCAATACCGTGGCATCAAAAAAATGCGCGATGGGTTCGTTGAGCAGGTCGTAACCCAGTATGATCGTTTCGTTTTTGTAATGCCGCGCAATTTTCCGCCAGATGTCGATGGTAAGTTGCTGACTTTCAGCGTTTTCAAATAAATAGGGATAACCCCAACTGTCGTCGATATTGTCGCCCGTTTGTCCACCCGGCGCACAGTGCATATCGAGCAGGACGTACAAATTCTCTTGTTTGCACCATTGAACGACCCGGTCCATCAGGGCAAAACCACGTTTTTCGCCCCTGCCGCCGAGGTAGTCTTCGTTGGTGAAGAGTTTGTAATGAAACGGAATGCGGATTGAGTTCATTCCGATGGATTTCAGGTAACGGATGTCCTCGCGGGTGATGTAATTGTCTAAGTATTTCTTCCAGAAAACATTGGCGGCATCGGGGCCGACGAGTTCGTTCAGTACTTCCTGAATCAGTCGCGGCGAACTGCTGTGTTTGAATTTGAACATGTAACCTTCCGGCACCAGCCAGTTGCCGAGATTGGTGCCCACCATGTGAAAGGGTTTGCCGTCGACGCCGATGACTTCGGTTTTTTTGACGGAAATGAAGCGGGTGGGTTGGGCGGTGGCATGAAGTGCGGCAAGCAGGAGGAAAAGTACAAACGTCGATCGCATAATGGAAGGAATTGAAAGTGGTTGGTAAACGTAAATTTATGGAGATTACTGGTGCGATCCACTCTTTATATTTGTCTTTTTTAGCAAAAGTAAGTGCGTAGGGTCTTACGACTCCGCACTTTTCAACGTTTTTTTGCAGGGCATTCCTGCGACTAAAGTCGCCGGTACAGGCAACAAAAAAGCGCCATGCTCTCCTCTGAGAACATGGCGCTTCCACAAAATATCAAGTCGAAATCAGTTTGGCCTATTTTCCGTGTAAATGCTTGAGCATCAACCCAGATAACCAATAACTGATAACCGATAACTACTTATTCTTTCACGCCGGAAACCAGCAGCGACACTTCATTATTCAACATTTCGACGAAACCGCCGTCTACATTGAAACTCAGTTTTTCACCATTGGCTTTCACTACATTCACCACACCTTCTTTTAAAGAAGATACGATGGCGGCGTGGTTTTCCAGCATTTGAAAACTACCGTCTTCACCGGGCACCTGAACGGATTTCACTGCGCCGGAGAAAATTTCTTTATCGGGAGAGAGGACTACGAGATTCATAATTTCAATGATGAATTATGAATGATGAATGAGGAATGAGGAATCGGTAAAAATTCATCATTCATCACTCATCATTCATCATTATTTAGAGCTTCTTCGAGCATTTTTTTGCCTTTCGCAATCGCGTCGTCGATGGTGCCGACGAGGTTGAATGCCGCTTCGGGCAGGTCGTCGAGTTCGCCGTCCATAATCATGTTAAATCCGCGGATGGTTTCGTCGATCGAAACGAGCACACCTTTCAGACCGGTGAACTGTTCGGCCACGTGGAAAGGCTGAGACAGGAAACGCTGAACACGGCGGGCGCGACCAACAACTAATTTGTCTTCGTCGGAAAGTTCTTCCATACCGAGGATGGCGATGATGTCCTGCAGTTCGTTGTAGCGCTGGAGGATTTGTTTCACCCGTTGTGCGCAGCGGTAGTGCTCGTCGCCGATAATTTTCGGATCAAGGATACGGGAAGTAGAGTCGAGTGGATCCACCGCAGGGTAGATACCCAGCGATGCGATTTTACGGCTCAATACCGTTGTTGCGTCCAGGTGCGCAAAAGTGGTAGCCGGAGCAGGGTCGGTCAAGTCATCCGCAGGCACGTAAACGGCCTGTACGGAAGTGATCGAACCACGTTTGGTAGATGTGATACGCTCCTGCATCGCACCCATTTCTGTAGCGAGCGTCGGCTGGTAACCTACCGCCGATGGCATACGGCCCAAGAGAGCAGATACTTCGGAACCTGCCTGGGTAAAACGGAAGATATTGTCTACGAAGAACAGGATATCGCGGCCGCCGGAAGGGTCGTTGAGGTCGCCGTCGCGGAAATATTCCGCCATGGTCAGACCGGAGAGCGCCACACGGGCGCGGGCGCCGGGCGGTTCATTCATCTGACCGAATACGAGGGTAGCCTGCGATTTGGCTAATTCTTTTTATCTACTTTGCTGAGGTCCCAGCCACCTGCTTCCATGGAGTGTTTGAATTCCTCGCCGTATTTGATTACGTTGGATTCAATCATTTCGCGCAGCAGGTCATTTCCTTCGCGGGTGCGTTCACCTACGCCGGCAAACACGGACATACCTTCGTAGGCTTTCGCGATATTGTTGATCAATTCCATGATCAATACCGTTTTACCTACACCGGCGCCGCCGAACAGACCGATTTTACCACCTTTCGCATAAGGCTCGATCAGGTCGATAACTTTAATACCTGTGTACAGGATTTCGCGCTCGGTGGAAAGGTCTTCGTAAGCAGGCGGTTTGCGGTGAATAACATAAGCCGTTTTGCCTTTTTCCACCTTGCCGATGCCGTCGATGGCTTCGCCTACAACATTGAACAGACGTCCGCGCACTGCTTCGCCCGTAGGCATAGCAATCGGGCTGCCCGTGTCCACACATTCTACACCGCGCATAAGTCCGTCGGTGGAGTCCATTGCGATGGTGCGCACACCGTTTTCACCGAGGTGACGCTGTACTTCAAGAACGAGTTTGGTGCCGTCGGCGCGGGTAATTTCCAACGCGCTGAGGATTTCCGGCAATTTACTGCCCGGACTGCTGAAGTCAACGTCGACAACAGCGCCGATAATTTGTTTAATACGACCGATATTAGTAGCCATTGAACGAAATGATGTTTGGTTTCAAGCGCCCTTTTACCGCTATTGGCAGAATATTGCAGCAGTGACGGACGCCGTCTCTTTAAAAAGCCGCGCAAAAGTATGGAAGTTTCCGGTAAAACAATCTACCCGGCTGACTTTTTCTCTTTCAAAATAATATTTTGGGAAAAAAATTATTTTGTGGCGCTGAACATCGTTTTGATGGGTAAAATGCACCTGAAACGGCTACCGATTTGGCGCGTCGTACACTACGGCATTGGGGTCGTCGAGGATCATTTGTTCGTTTGCCGTCAGGTCAAGTTCGTTGATAAGCCGCTGACGCGAAGGAAATTGGGTGGCAAAGAAGGCAATCATTGTCGCTGCAAAACTGAGAAAGAACACGTTGCCGGTAACAAAAAACAGCACTGCGCTGATGAGTGCGCCTCCTTCCAGGGGCGCCCATTTTATGATGCAGGCACTGCGGTAGTCGGCTAGTTTTTCTTTTAAAGTGGTTTGCGCCCGCGCGGATTCCAGTTTTTTCCGGTTCATAAAAAAAGCGAAACCCGAAAGTAGTGCCAGGGCCACCGTCAGGATTAGCATAAATGTCTTATCATCCTGCACACCTTCGCTTTCAACGGGGGTGTGGACAATATAGAGGACAATAACCACTGTTATCTGGCCTATCAACAGGGCAAAAAACAGGATTTGCAGGGCGCGGAAGTACTGAGAGAAGTTTTGTGACATAGGAAATGGGTCGGCCCTTTAGTGTTTTGGTAGTTTGGTGTTTTGGGCATCTTGCCGCCGATTTCGCTAATCGGCCTTTAAAGGGCAAGTCTGAACCGAAAACTTTCTTCAAAAACAGCCAAAAAACAATCCCCCTACTCACTGTTGCCTACGATCTGCACCGGTTTATCTTTCGGATATTTTACCGAATACGAAAAACGCACTCGTTTACTCTGGTTGGCCGGGATTTGGAGTTCCCATTTGAGTTTGCCGAAATCCTTGATGTATTCGGCGCCGTCTTTTTCATCCAGGGTTACCTCGATGGATTCCTGTTTGGATACGGGGATTTGGTCGAGTATGGTGAGTTTGATCGGAATGGATTTGTTGTTTTTTACCGCAATTTCGTACGTATAGGTCTCCCGGATGCTGGAAGAAAAGACTTTTTTGCGTTCGGTAAGATCTTTGGGTTGTACCCGCTTGATCGTAATTTGTTCGTCGCGGCCCAGGGAAATCAGCATCGTATCAGCAACCGTCTGCGGATTCAGGAAGGTCTGACCAATGTAGGTATCCTGGTAAAAAATATTGGCCGTACCGGGTAAAAGGTTGTATTTGCCGTAATCGGCCACTTTGGCCAGCAAAAATACGGCGGCATCTAACTTGGGTACAGCATGGTATTCGTATTCGGCTGGAATGTCCTGTTCGTCTACAGTTACCACGTTGTCCTGACCGTTGGCGAGTATGTTTTGCGGTTTGACCAGGTCAAAATTGGTGATAAAATCATCCTGGTTGCTCTCCGGTGGGGCAGGGTTGAATACAATGTCGTCCAATTCGTCTTCGCTGCGGGCGCGCGACAGATCTCTCGTTTGCACCTGCGCCATATTATAGGTGTTCACTTCATTCAACTGCTTGTCTAAGCCCTGCTGTACATACAAGGGGCGGAAATCTACAAACACCGGGTTGAGCACAGGGCGGTTGTTGTTGACCAGTGGGTTGGCGGTGGAAAGATGCAGTTTCACGTCTTTCCAATCGAAGCCGGACTGGTTGCGCACATTGGCTTTGTATGTGAGGCGCAGCGCTTTGTCGAGGCCTTCCGAACGCAGATCGTACAGCGGCGTCCAGCCGGCTTGCGTGATCAGATAGGTACAGGTGATTTCCACGGATTGTGCAGCGGCAGCGTCTATTTTCAGGATAATTTCACCTGTCTGGTTGGCCACATTTGGTTGCAATCGTGTCAGGGTTTCCTGTATTTTACGGTATAATTCATTGATTTTCCGTTCTTTAATAGCCAATTGCAGCAGGCGGTCTTTGATCTCCATCAATCGCTGCCGGTAAAAAGTGCTGAGTTCGCGGAGTTCCGTGACGGATAGCGTAATAGTGGTTGAAGCGCCGGGAAGGACGGTCCCGATCTGGTTCATTTTATTGCTGATAAGGCTGTTTTCGCTGTTGAGGACATCCCGCTCATCGCGGATACGGGTCAAATCATCGCCCAGCAATACCAGCGAGTCGCGCAGCACTGGCGCCCGGGGGCTTTCAGGGCCTGGCCCCGGCGTTTTCATCTGGAAAATAGCGGATATCAGGGTACTCGAACCGGCGATCCTGACTTGTAGGCTATTGGCGTTAAAATAGGGCGACAGGTTTTCAAAAACAACTTCGGATTGGCCTGCCGGAACCCGAACAGTCGCCGTACTGCTCACTTTTGCACCGGAGCGATAGACGGTGACTTCTGAAATAACGGGGATTACACGGTTTTCGGCGAGGGCGCCGAAAGAAGAAAACAAAACAAGGGCAATAAAGGCGAAACTGCGCATGGAAAGAAATTTTGTTGAGTGAATGCTGCAATACGGGGAGTATTCAAAAAAGTGTGGCACACCTCGCGTAATTGATTGATAATGAAAGTTCAGATGAAGGTGTGCCACACATTTTTAAACATTCCCGCAATACGCAACAGGATGTTGCAGGGCAAGGCAAATACATAAGCGTTCCGGATATTTTTTTTGTAATACTATACTTTTTCAAAAACACCATATATCTTTGAGGCGATTTCCATATCATATCCTTCCCCGGCTGATCTCCAGCCACCTAATCATTTCCTACTTCTCGAAATAAGCATCTGCACTGTTGCTATGCCCTTGGGCTTGTTTTTCAGTGTTTCCTTTTGGCCTGCCCGCCTGGGTTTTCGCCTATACTTAGTTTTTTTTAATCCCTACAATTTTAAGGTATGGCATGGCCGGCAGCACAGTAACCCTGTTGCCGGTTTTTGTTTTTTATGCCATTAGCAGTTTGCTAATTTTCCCTCCTTTTCATTTTTGTTTTTTAAAAAATAATCAAACAAACAATTCAATAATTAACGATTATGTATATTTTAAAAATAATCGTTGAAAAATTTGCAATAAAAATGCCAATGCTTTTACCTTTGTCGCAACAGCAATGCAAAAGAGTATTGCTATTCCTTGTGAGGTGATGAAATTTGGCAGCCATGCCCTCCTGTCTCGGGGGTGGGGAATAACAAGAAAAACTGCGCTTTGTCGCAGCTAATTGCCCTGTGAAGGTTCGAGTCCTTCCCTTACAGCAAACAAATGCAGTGATTTTGCTCATCGTATTGTTTTTAATTGCCCTTTGCCTTTTATTTTATTGTGAGGTGATGAAATTTGGCAGCCATGCCCTCCTGTCTCGGGGGTAGGGAGTTCAGGATAAACGCAGCGTAAAGCCGGCTTCGGCCGACTGGGGTTGACCACCAAACTTTGTGCTGTCGCTAACTGCCCTGTGAAGGTTCGAGTCCTTCCCTTACAGCAGATTTGATCATGAGATGATCCCGGGCCTGTACCATTTAGTTGGTACAGGCTTTTCTTTTTTTACCTTTGTGGGTTATGAAATCATCCCTGCTCCGATTTTCGGTCGCGCTGTTTGTGCTGATCTGTACCGTTCTCCTTTGCTGGCATTGCGCCAATGCGCCCGGACCTGATCCGCCGCCGGCCAATATCCCCGTTGCCGTACAGCCTGTTCCGCTTTCTCCCCGCATACAGGCCGTACTGGACGACTATCACCGTTTTTTTTCACAGGAAATGGCCCTGACTCAAACGCCCGGAGCGGCTGTCGTCATTGTGCTCGATTCACAAGTGGTATTTATGCAGGGTTATGGCAAAAGGATTGTCGGGCGCCCCGATTCGGTAGATATTCATACTGTATTCAGGATTGGCTCGCTTTCCAAAGGTTTTGCGGGCGTATTGACAGGGCGCCTGGTGCAAGACCGGGTATTTGCCTGGGAAGACCCGGTACAACGTTTTTTTCCGGGTTTTACACTGCGCGACCACGCCCAGGCGAAACGTATCCGGCTTTGGCATCTTTTGTCGCATACGACAGGTTTGCCTTATCATGCTTTCACCAACCTCATAGAAGAGGGTTATGATACACCCCGGATTATCAGTGAGTATTTCCCGAAAGCGCCGATTTGTGGCGTGGAAGGAACGTTTTTCAGTTATCAGAATGTCGCGTTTTGCGCCATCGAGGAGGTGATGAAAAATGCTACCGGAAAAAAATACCAGGAACTCCTGATGGAAAAAATATTCCTGCCCGCAGGCATGACCACGGCGTCCTGCGATTTTCAGACCATGCAAACGTGCGGGAACAAAGCATGTCCACATTTCCGCATCAGCAACACCGCCTGGGATGCCGATACGATTTCTCCGCTGTATTACAATTCGGCTGCGGCAGGAGGGGTCAATGCCAGTATCGCAGACATGGGCGAGTGGTTGAAAGTGTTGTTGGGTAACAAACCGGAAGTGGTGTCCAATGCAACGCTCGACAAGGTTTTTACCCCGGTGGTAAAGACCGGAAATGAACGGCGCATTATGCCGCGCTGGATTGACCGCGATGCAGCTTCCTATGCCATGGGATGGCGGGTTTTGCAACACGAAAACGACACCATCATCTATCACGGCGGTTATGTCAATGGATTCCGGGGAGAAATAGCCCTGAATCGCCGCGATAAAGTGGGCATCTGTGTGCTGTTCAATGCTTCCAGCGACCTGAGTAAAACCTGTGTGAAAGCGTTTTTTGATCGCTGGAGCAGTCGGTAGCCTTTGGTGTGTGGTGTTTCGTGTTTGGGGCGCTTTGCCCAAGCCACTCACTGTTGCCAAAAACGAAGCTCCCCAAACACGAAACACCATACACCAAACACCTCTCATCATGCACACTACCCTATCCTGCCGTGGCCGCCTGCTCGATCTTTCCAGGCCGCTGGTGATGGGCATCCTGAATATCACGACCGATTCTTTTTACGGCGGCAGTCGTTTTATGGAAACGGACGTCCTGCTGGCACAGGTCGAAAAAATGCTGGATGAAGGTGCGTCGATGCTCGACATCGGCGGCGCGTCTTCCCGTCCGGGCGCACAGGAAGTGGATGAAACGGAAGAAACACGCCGGGTGACCGGAGCCGTGGAAACGATACTCCAGCATTTTCCCGACGCCTTGCTTTCCGTCGACACCTGGCGTGCTTCCGTAGCGCAAGCCGCCGTGGAAGCAGGTGTGGCTATTGTGAATGATATTTCCGCCGGACGGATGGATCAGAAGATGTACGAAACGGTCGCCGCGCTGCAAACGCCGTATATCCTGACGCACATGAAAGGCACACCAGCCGTCATGCAAAAACAGCCTGTTTATGAAGACGTCGTAACGGAAGTACTGGATTTTTTTATTGCTGAAATAACACAACTCCGTGCATTGGGCGTCAGGGACATTGTATTGGACCCAGGATTTGGTTTCGGAAAAACCATTCCACACAACTATACTTTGCTGAAAAACCTGCACGTATTCGGTCGCGTCACCGGGCTCCCTGTTCTGGCCGGCCTGTCCCGCAAATCCATGATTTACAAATACTTAGGCATTCAACCTGAACAAGCCCTGAACGGAACCACAGCCTTGCACATGGTCGCGTTGCAACAGGGCGCAAACATCCTCCGCGCACACGATGTAAAAGAAGCGGTGGAGACGATTAGGCTTTGGGAAGCGGTTCAGGATGAGTGATGAGTGATGAGTGATGAATGATGAATGATGAATGATAATGAGCTTATTGAGAATCAAATGTTAAAAAATGAAAAACAAAATTCACTTCACCCTTCAGGCCAAAATTCATCGTTCATCATTTATCATTCATCACTAAAAAACCCTTCACTTTTTTTCCTCCCCGCCCTAACCCTATTCACAAACGCATCGGCCAATGAGGGATTGGCGGCCACGATTTCATAATTTTCGCCATCGGGCATTTTGATGAGAATATCCTTGCTTTTCAGTCCGAGCAGCGCATCGTTGAATTTGGTGCTGCTCGATACCACATTAAGCGTACCGGCCTGATAACCAAAGAAATACCACAAGTCGGGCGAAGGTTTGATATACAAGTAAAAACGATCGTCCTGGTTGCCCGGCATTTTATATTCCACAAATACATTGAGGACTTTATTGAGCGGTTCGCCGTTGATAGCCACAACCGGGATTTTATCTTCGAGGCTCAAAAAGGACTGGTATTCGGCATTCCAGATGACCGGGTGGCGACCCAGCAGGAACGCAAAATTGGCGTCTTTTTTGGGCAGGTTGATAAAATTGCTTTGCAAGTCGGTCATTACCGCCGTCAGGTCTTTTTCGTCGCTGACAAATTCGCTGACCGCCGGCTGGTAAAACGCGGCATTGGTGTTGTAAATAGCCACCTGCGCATCGAAACTGGATGCCTTGATGTCGTTCACCATCATATCCACTAATATTTTAGGAATGGTCATTTCCATACCCGTCATAAACTCGCCCGTAACCGTATAACCCGTGGAATCGGTCACGGTATTGAAATCGGATTTCAGGCGACCGGCGCCTTTCACTTTCATGTAAGCAAGACCGGAGCCTAAATTCAGCGGACCTTCTGCCTGCACCGTTCCGACCCGGTTGTCAAAAATCATTTTACTGCCGCGCAAAACATTGGTACCCACCAATTTCGTAGAATCGCCAAAAATGAACCGGTCGTTTTTGGGGTCGTATTTAAATACATCCTGGCAATTGAGGATCGGGCGGTCGACCCGCGCATAGGCGGGCAACAGGATGCGCGGATACATATCACCCAATTCCCGGGACAGGTAAAAGCCTGTCACCAGTGGGTCTTCCTCCTCGTTTTCGGCTTTTTTGATGCGGATGGTCGGGTTGTTTTTATCCACTTCCGTATAAACGCTGAACCACTGACTGTTGGGCAATTTATTGGCGTCTAATTTGGAAAAGCCTTCAAAACGCATGTTGGGCTGATTGCCGCGCAGGATGATCTTTCCTTTAAACAGCACTTTTGTGGCCATGAAAAAACTGTCTTTTTCAGCCAAATCGCCATTGGCTGTGGTCAGTACGTTTTTAGTAGCCTGGGTGCCCGGGCCGCGGCGTTCGCCAATGATATTATTAAAAAATACCTCCTGGTTGTGGTCGGGGATATTGTATTCGTAATACCCGGTGGCATTGTACAGTTTTTTGCCCTTAATGTCTACCACAGCGCGGTTGATCGTGTGGTATTTGGTAATCGTGTCGCACAAAATGCGGGCGTCGGTGATCTGTTTCATTTTACCACCCGGCTGCACAAAAATATTGGCAGTATCCGGCGGGTAAATAAAGGCATCCGCCGATTTGATCACTTTTACGCCGCCGATTTCCAGGAGGTTGGTTTCCAGGTCGTAGAGGGCTGTTTTGCCCAGAAAAGAAAGCGTATCCTGGTCGGGGTCAATAGAAACGAAGTTGCCCGGTTTTTTTTCATCGGCCTTGAACTCAATGGTTTTGGCCTTCATGTCCCAGGTAAATTCATTCATCGAAGTGCGGTACTGGTCGAGCGGCAGCGTGGTCGTGGCGCTTTCCGAATTGGCTTTAAAATGACCGTTCTGGGCGTCGAAATCCAGTTCGCCGTCGATATTTTTGGAATCGAAGGCAATACCTTTCCCGTCCAGCGATTTAATTTCCAGGTTGGCTGTGTCGGCGCTGGCCTGGAAAGGGCCGTAAGAAATTTCCCTGGAAGTCAGTTTACCTTCCGCCCATTCAAATTCGCCGCGCGCTTTCAGACCCGTTGGGGTAAGTACCAGCACACCTTTGTGCGAGTAACCCTCCGCTTTAAACAATTCAAAGGCTTTACCTTTACTTTCCACATACATCGAATCGCGGAAAGGCAGCCAGTTTACCGATACGTTCTGGCCTTTAGCCTGGGGTACTTTCACTTCGCTGGCGCGGTCTTCCTCCATGAAGAACTTTTTAGCCGTCCCGGTGGTTTGTTTGGGCCTGAAAATGAGGTCTTCTGATTCGATATCCGCCGTCAGGTATTCGAGCGTGCCTTTTCCGAGAAAACCTTTGTTGCTGAGATCCAACTCGCCGGTGTAATTGCCTTTGGCCGAGTAGATCGGGTAGCCTTTTGCGGGGGTTTTATGCTTGAAACCGAATGACTTATCTTCATCGCGCACCACAATTGTTTCCTTGAACGGCGGGAAAATAGTGGCGGAGCTCATTTCACCTTTAAACTTCAGTTGCTCTTTGGTATAACTGTTCAAACTGTTGAAGGAAAAAGGATCAAGTTTGAAGTAGAAAGAATCACGCGTATACACGCCGTTCTGCGTCTCTTTCCGGTCGTAATATACAAAAGAGTTCTTCTTCGATTGCAGGGATGGGAAGGTCGGCAGGGTGTCTTTACCCGATTTATTATTGGGCGCATCCACCAGCAGCGCGCCGGACAGGCGTTCGATGGTGGAGTTCATGGCATCTGCCGTTGGTTGCTGGGTTTTGGGGTCGACGCCGCCATTGGGGATATAAAAATCCAGGTGCCGTACCGAATCAAATTCCACCTGGAATTTTTCATAATTAAAACGCATGTTTTTGCCTTCAAACAAGGCAAAACCTGCAAAAAGCCGTCCTGTAAAACGCATATCGCGGTTTTTCAGCAAGGTAAACTCACGGTTGTAGGGAATGACCGCCACCCTTTTACGCTGGCTGATTTCAATTTTATTCACCTCAAACACCTCCGTTTCCTTGGTTTTGAGGTTCAGGCGGGCATTTGCCTGTGCGCTGGACGATTCGATATTGATGGCGTCGAAGTCACGTTTGCCCTGGCTGGCAAGGGCGTATAGTTCGAGTTTGTCGCGCAATTCGATCTCATGCCGGTCGAAATAGTAGTTGATATAACCCTCCTGCACCATCTGTGCAAGCAGCGTTTGTATGCTGGAATAGTCGAATTTGGGGTTGATCTCCTGTGCAAAGGCATTGTCGGACACCAGGCGGCCATTGCCCGCGTCCTGATCGCTTTTCCGCCACAGGGTGTACAAGGTAGAAATCGGGTTTTTGTCCGAAATCATCTGCATTTTGTGGTATTCTGCGGGATTGAAGTGGTTGCTGCTTTCAAACCGCACTTTTTTCTCCACCCCTTTCACCGTGCCGATGCGGGCGCCGATCTCCAGCGAATCGTAGTTGAGGTGCCAGGCGATGCGGTCCGTATTCAGGTTCATGTTGTAAAAGGAAGAGAAAAACGGGTTGCGCTCCGAGCCTTTGTCGCCTTTGGACAGCGTAATCACCTGTTTTGGAATATCTACCCGCAATTCGGCTGCCGGGTGATACAGGCTGTCATTGTCCATGTACAGGCGGGCGTCCACCCCTGGGCGACAATACTTTCGCCGCGTTTGATAATGAACAAAGGCCCCTTTCCGTAAAAGACCTGTTCGCGTTTTTTGTTGTAAATCCGCACTTGCGCCGGCTCGTTGCCCGAACCGTATCCATACAGGGAATTACCAGCTAATTTAAAACCACCGATGTATTCAATGCCGGCGCCTATTTTTGTAATTTTCAGCACTTTAGCAAAGGATTCGAAGCGCGGAAATTGAAAATCCTGCAACGAATCGGGTTTTGCAATGGCCGGACGGGAGCGCACAATTACGTTGTTTTCAAACTTGCCCGGAACCCCTTCCCGGAAATACAGCGGGTAATACAACATGGCCGTATCGCACTGGAAAAGCGGCTTCACCGCTTCCACTTTGTAGTTGGTCAATTCGGCATAAATAGTCGAGTCCAATCCCGCTTCCGACCAGGAAACCCGGCCGCCATTGCCACGCCAGATACCCTCAAATGGCAGGTAGCGACCACTTGTTTTCCGAATTGTGGTCGAGTCTGTTTTGCGGGCGCCGATCAGATCCACTTCTTTAAAAACCACCACCGGCGTCCGGTCGCGGTATTCAAAATCAAACGATCCGCCCTTGATTTTCCAGGTAACGGAACCGCCCTCCCCTGTTTTCAGGGCCCGTTGCTCCATAAAATCCGCCGAAAACTCGAGAAACTGTCCAATCGGTTTGGCTTTACCTTTTTCCACATCGGCCAGCACATTTTCTGCAAAAAGGTGCCAGCGACGAAACAAGGTGGTGTCCGCATCGTTCCGGGCGCCTGTCAGCGCGTTGATGTAATTTTTAAAATAAGGAAACGGAGACAGTTTCTGGTCTCTCAAAACATTGGAAACCAGGATGATATGCTTCATATCTTCTTCGCTGAAAACGCCGGAGCGATATGTAGTTTTAAACACGGAAAAGGATTCTTCCAGGTCGGGCCGCTTGGATGCCGTCATAAACTGGCCGAGCTGATCGACAAACTCATTGGGCGTTTCTGAGAACCGTACAGGCGCCTGCGCATGCAGCGCAGCAGGGGCCGCACAAAGCGTCAGCAGCATTAAATACAAAGAAAAAGAGGCGGAGTAGGAGGATTTTTTTGTCATCGAAACTGTGGCAACATTTGATGTTCAAGCCCGGATCATGTCGGGCAAAAAGTTATAATACGTCGGAAATGGTTGAAGTCCGGTTTCTAACGAATAAAATTGGAAAATGGTGTATAGGGTGAGAGAAGTGAGAAGTGAGAGGGTGAGAAGTGAGAGACATCCCGCTTGGCATTTGGTTGTATTTTGAGTCTGGGTTTTTCAGGCCTGTAATGGTGAAACGTGTTTGGTGTTTGGTGTTTAGTGTTTGGGGGTGCTTCGCCTTTGGCATTTGCCCCGGCCCTTAGCTAACATTGTCCCAAAATCATCAAGTATTTTTTTGTGGTGGGGGGAGGGGGGTTTATTAATTTTAAAAACCCTCCGGTGTTTTTTTTTAAGAATTTTTGTTTTTTTTTTTAAAAAAAAAATTTTCTTTTCCCAAATAACTCAATTTTTGCGCAAGGGTTTAAAAGGGGGCCGGGCAAATGCCAAAGGCGAAGCGCTCGAAACACTAAACACCAAACACGTTTCACCATTACAGGCCTGAAAAACCCAGACTCAAAATACCATCGAATACCAAGCGGGATGTCTCTCACCCTCTCACTTCTCACCTCTCACTTCTAAAAAAACGCAGAGCCAGTTTCCCCGCTGCGTTTGCCTTTTTTTCTGAAAACCCGCTTTTTCGGCTGCTTCGACAATTGCGGTTTCATCTTCTGCCAGAATACCCGAGATGAGTAGCCAGCCACCCGGACGAAGCAGTTGCGCCAGCCGCGGCAAGGAATCTAAAATGACATTTCGGTTGATATTAGCCAAAATCCCGTCGAAATCGCGGCCTTGCACATCATTCAGGGTGCCGCAGCGGACGGTAATATTATGTACGTCGTTGGCCAGCGCATTTTCCACGGTGTTGCGGTAAGACTCGTCTTCGATGTCGATGGCTTCCAGTTCGGCGGCGCCGAGTTTGGAGGCCAGGATCGCCAGAATGCCGGTGCCACAGCCATAGTCCAGCACTTTGGCGCCCTGCGAGCGGCAGGTGTTCCATGGCGGCGATGCATTGCCAGGTGGTTTCGTGGTGGCCGGTACCGAAAGCCATTTTTGGATTGATGACCAGTTCCCATTTCACGCCTGGCTGCGGCGGGTGAAAATCGGCCCGGACAGCGCAGAAATCGCCGACGATGACCGGCTGGAAATTACTTTCCCAGATTTCATTCCAGTTCTGTGCAGGCAGAAAGGTTTGCTCCACGGTAAACGGGAATTGCTGCGACAGGTCCTCCAGCATCTGATCGGCTTCGGTTTTGGAGCCGCTGGCGGGCAGGTAACAGTCGAGTCCTTCTTCCATTTCTTCAAAGGTATCAAAAGGCGCTTCGGATAAATAGGCCAGTAATACCTGGGCGGTATCGGGATCGGTGCGAAGGGTGTATTTCCAGTAGTCCATAAGTGGTGCTTTTTCCCAGTAATGACGGGGTTCCTATAGTGTCGGGGTGACTGACAGTCACCCCGACACTAAGCGGCTTTCCCGTCCCCGGAAAGCAGCACCGCTCAATACAGGCGATTTAGGGCGCAAAGAAAGGGTTGGGGTTGATGTGGGAGATTTTTAATGGCGGCATTTGTTCGGATGGACGGAGCATGCTTTCTTTGTGGGTCTTGCGGTGGTTGTCACCCCGACACTACCTCACTATGACGCGAACAAAATCTTACAAATTCAAACTTAATCCACCATGCGCTTCGAAAAACTACCACCCCACCCAATGTCAAAACAAGCATATCCCCCAGGAAAAACTTCCATTTGAAAAACAATATCGTTCTTCGCGGCGCTTAAACTTTTTGTTCAACTTTAGTCCTTGCACAATGAAACAATCTCTGCTCTCCTTCCTGGTCTGCTGTGTTGCTGTTATTAGCTTGTCGGCGCAAGACGCCACGCCCGCCATAACGCGTTATTTACTTGAAAACAAAGAAAAATGGGGCCTCAGCACGGAGGAAGCCACCAGGGGCTGGGTCATTTCAGACCAGTATCTGAACAGGCAAACCGGAATTACCCATATATATGTACAGCAAACGATCAATGGATTGAAACTGCACAATGCGGTGAGTACTGCCGCCCTCAAAAACGAAACGATCGTGGTGTTCAACAGCCGGTTCACACCCGGGGCTTCCGGCATGGTCAATGCCTCGCCCGGCGCGCATCAAATCAGCGCACACGATGCTGTTTTGCGCGCGGCAGAAGGGGTACAGGTTGTCATTACAGGTTTAAAAATCCAAGAAACGCCGCGTTCGGATAAGCAGCTGAGTGTGTTTACGGCAACAGGCGATGTAAAAAAAGCCGTCAAGGTTTTTCCGGTGTATCAAAAAATGGCCGACCACATTCTTTTAGCCTGGAATGTTGAAATCCAATCCAAAAGCGACTGGTGGAGCATCCGGGTCGACGCCGTCACGGGAAAGGTTTTGGACAAATCCAATTACACCGTGTATTGCCAATTCAGTCCGGACGCATTTACCCATTCGCATTCGGAACGCTGTGTGCCGACAATAGAAACACCTTCCATAAAGCATGAATCGGAAAACCTGAATGCCACATCCAGTTACCGCGTTTTTCCATTCCCGGGTGAAAGTCCGAACCACATTGCCCATCAGGTGGTCGATGATCCGTTTGATCTTGTGGCTTCCCCTTACGGCTGGCATGATACGGACGGAGCGCCCGGCGCCGAATACACCATAACACGAGGCAACAATGTGCTTGCGGCGGAAGACAGGGATGATAATGACTCCCTTGGTTACAGCCCCGATGGCGGCGCAGCGCTCGTCTTCGATTTCCCTTATTTGCCAAATCAGCAGCCCATAGTCTGGCAGGACGCAGCCATTACCAACCTGTTTTATGCCAATAATGTGATCCATGACATCACCTATCGCTACGGTTTCGATGAGGCGGCGGGCAATTTTCAGGAAAACAACTACGGACGCGAAGGGGAAGGCGGGGACGCCGTTCTGGCGGATGCGCAGGACGGATCGGGTACCAACAACGCCAATTTCGCCACCCCGCCCGATGGTCAAAGCGGCCGGATGCAGATGTACGTCTGGACAGTAGACAGGTCCGACAGCATTACGGTCCTTTCACCTGCCGGTATTGCGGGCAAATACAGCGCGCCCGGGGCTGCTTTCGGACCGTCCGTAACGACGACGATTACGGGCGAACTGGTACTGGTAAACGACGACACAGCCCCCGCTTCCGATGGCTGCAATAACATTTTAAACGGTGCGGAACTCATCGGAAAAATTGCCCTGGTAGACCGCGGCAACTGTAATTTCACCGTGAAAGTGAAAGCCGCGCAAGACCAGGGCGCCATCGCTGTGATCGTTTGCAACAACACTGGTGGCGCGCCCAATGCCATGTCCGGCAATGATCCATCCATTACCATTCCTTCTGCTATGATTTCCTTGGCCGATTGCCAGGTCATCAAAGCGGCTTTGGCAGCCGGCCCGGTGAGCCTGAGTTTTACCCCTTCTGAAGGCGACGCAGACCACGACAGCGATGTGGACAATGGCATTATCGCACATGAATACGGACACGGCATTTCGAATCGCCTGACCGGCGGCCCCTCCAATGTGGAATGCCTGAATAACGATGAGCAAATGGGCGAAGGCTGGAGCGACTGGTATGCCCTGATGACAACGATAAAGCCGTCGGACAACCGTTTTACACGCCGTCCGATGGGTACCTATTCGCTCGACGAACCTGTCGACGGCGACGGCATCCGCAGGCAGGTATATTCCACAGACCTGAGCGTTTATACCTTTACTTATGCCGATTTACCCGGTACGCAGGGAGCGGTACACGCTGTTGGTGAAATTTGGGCGGCAATGCTTTGGGGCCTGAGCTGGGATCTGATAGACCAGTACGGTTATGACCCGGACCTGTTATCGGGTACCGGTGGTAATAATATCGCCCTGCATTTGGTCACGGAAGGGATGAAACTGCAAGCCTGCAGCCCCGGTTTTGCCGATGGTCGCGATGCTATTCTCCAGGCAGATCAATTGCTGTACAACGGCGCCAACCAATGCCTGATATGGGAGGCTTTTGCACGCCGGGGGCTTGGTTTTTCAGCCGAACAGGGCAGCAGTTTCGACATTACCGACGGTACGGAGGCTTTCGATGTTCCTCCTTTCTGCCAGACTGCCGTGCTCGCTCCGATAGCAGGGTTCAACGTTGACCAGACCAGTAAATGTCTGGACCAGGCCACTTTCCAGTTTACCGATCAATCTCAAAACCTGGCGCAGTACTGGCTCTGGGATTTTGGCGATGGCAATACATCAACGGAAACCAACCCGGTGCATCAGTATTCTGCGGCAGGTACCTACACTGTTTCTCAAAAAGTTACCAATAATATCAGTGTCGATTCCATTGTCTTTTCCGACCTGATCGCCGTGACGGAGATTCCAGTTCCCAGTGTATCATCTGCGGTGGTCTGCGCCGGCAGTACCGCCCAACTGACTGCCGTGTTAGGCGGTCCGGGTAATACTGCCGAATGGAAAGATGCCAATGGAAATATTGTGTTTACAGGCGCTACTTTCACAACCCCTGCCTTGCTAAACACGACAACTTATCAGGTCAGTGAAGCGGAAAACGTTCCGGTACAAAACGTTGGTCCCGCAGGCCCTGGAAACGGCGGCAACCACAATACGTCATTTCTTGCCCAGACATTTTTTACAACTGAAACAGCTATCACCATCAGATCGGCACTCGTGCGCGCCCAGGGCGCCGGCGAACGGGAGATCAGGCTCTCCAATGCCTCGGGAGATGTGCTTCAAACGATTACGGTCAATATCCCGGACGGAGAAAGCCGTATTGCACTGAATATGAAGGTTCCGTCACAAGGTAATTTTTCCTTAGGCGCCGGGCCGTTTGTCAACCTTTTCCGCGACAATGCCGATGTGGTGTATCCTTTTAGCATCGACGGACTGGTAAGCATTACCGGATCCAATGCAGGGCAGAACGGTTTTTACTACTATTTTTACGATTGGGAAGTGCAGCAGACACCTTGCCGGAGCGCAGAAATACCCGTTACCGTCACAGTGACGCCGGGGCCGATCGCCAATTTCAGCACGGCACTCAGCAATACGACGGCTACTTTCAGCGACCTGTCGACGGGTAACCCCGGCAGCTGGGCCTGGGACTTTGGTGACGGCGCCACTTCCGACCAACAAAACCCGGTACATACTTATAACGCGGCGGGGGTTTACAACGTCAGCCTCACGGTCAGCAACGGCGTATGCAGCCATGTATTTACCCAAATAGTTGATTTCTCCACCGGAATTAATTCCCTGAACCCGGATCAATTTGACGCGCTGCTGTCTCCCAATCCGGCGGCAGGACATACCAACCTGATTCTGAAGGGCATTCCGGGCAGTCGATTTGTACAAATTGCCCTGTTCAGTGCCGACGGACGTTTGGTGCAAAACAAACTGTTCGATACCTTGCAGGGTGTAGTGGCGCCAATAGAACTGGAAGCATTGCCCGCCGGTCTGTACTTAGTTAAAATCAGTGCGGGAAATGGCGTGGTGACGAGGAAACTTACCTTGCAGTAGTGTTTCGTGTTTGGTGTTTCGTGTTTAGGGGCTTGGTGTTTTTTGGGGTGTCCTTGAAGGGGAAAGATTTTTTTTTTTATGCCCAGATTGGCAATCTGTTTCGATGTACTGCCCTTCAGGGGTCGGGGGCACCAAACCCGAAGCACCTAAACACCAAACACACACTAAACACCACTCAATATGTTTAGACTCGAATTTGTCATACATCTCTTGTGCTGGTCCCTCTATACATTTATTGCAATGTATGGCCGGGGGCAATATTGGAATGCCATGGAGCAAGCCAATATTGTCATGACATTTGTGTCTTTACCGGTCGCCTTTTTTTTCCATGCGTTTTATGTGTTCCCCCGTTTTTTTAAGCAACAAAAATGGGGCTGGTACGGGATGCTGCTGTTGGCCGGTTATGTATGTCTGGAAGCAATCCGGGCTGTCTGGATTGCCTCCGATCCGAATATGCCCGATTTTCAGCAGGTTTTTATGGGCAAACACGATGTGCTGACACCTGTTTTTTTCGGCTATCTGTTTTCTTTTGTTTATGCTTCGGTCAAAAACTGGATTAAGCAGAACAAAGAAATCGAGCAACTGAAAAGAGCGAATTTGGAAGCCGGAAAATCCGTTTCGGAGGCGCCGGAAAAAATCGAACCTGTATCCAAAACCCTGCGACGCCCAATGACTTTTTCTTTGTGCAAACGGGAAATGCCAAAAAACGCCTGGCATTCAACGACATTCTGTATATTTCAGGAGAAGGCAATTATGTTTATTATATCACGGCTACAGAAAAGGTGCTCGTCCGCAAAAGCATCCGGGAGGTTTTACAAACGTTGCCCGTTTCTGATTTTATCCAGATTCACCGATCTTTCGTGGTTGCGCTGAGACGTATTGAAAAGGTGCAGGACAACCATGTGTACATTGCAGGAGAACGGATTCCGGTGAGTAGTACGTATAGGGAAGTGTTTTTGCAAACAATCGATGCATTATCGTGAGTGTTTTTCCCTTTGGCCGTTGTTTTGGTTTTAGGTTTGGGTTTTTCAGGCCTGTAATCGTGAATCGTGTTTGGTGTGTGGTGTTTAGTGTTTCTGGCGCTTCGCTTTTGGCATTTGTGTAAATTTGGCCAAAATATCAACTACTGCCAAAGGCGAAGCAGCCGAAACACTAAACACCAAACACCAAACACGATTCACGATTACAGGCCTGAAAAGCCCAAGCCAAATTCAAAAAGGAGACCAAGCGGGATTCACTCACCACTCACCACTCACCACTCACAACTCACAACTCACATTTCACCACATCCTTTGTGTATTTCGCTTGCGGAGCGGCCATATTGCCCGAAAACAAGCGAAGCGATGTTTGCAGCAATTTTTCGGTACGAGTTAAAATACTGGTTCAAGAACGCATCGGTCTATGTCTATGCCGTTGCCATTTTATTGATGGCGACCGGGATGATGGCCGGCATTTCAGGCGTTTTCGGGAAGGATTCGAGTGGTTTTAAAGGTATTTCCAATGCACCGCTGCAACTCTATTCTTTCCTTACCTTGTTTAATAAATTGCTGTTGTTGGTTTTGCCCGCCATCATTGGCAATAGTATTTACAGAGATTATGCCAGTAAGATAGATACCATTTTATACAGTTATCCTTTCAGCAAGGCCGACTATTTGTCGGGGAAATTTCTGAGCGCTTTCACGGTCATAAGCCTGGTCAGCGCCCTGGCCGGCCTGGGACTTTTTATCGGCACCCGCCTGCCCGGTGTTGACGCCTCCCTGATTGCCCCATTCGACCTGCAGGTATACCTGCAATTGTATGGTATGTACCTGATTCCCAATCTGTTGTTTTCGGGATTGATCGTGTTTGCCGTGGTGGCTTTCAGCAGAAATATCTACGCGGGTTTTATTACCGCCGTCATCGTGCTGATATGCAGGGAAATACTGGCCCGGCTGGCCGGCAGCCCTGAAAGCAGCATGTCGCCGGCTTTGTTACTGGAACCTTTCGGCGAGTCGGCAACTCATTTCTACACCAGACATCTGACTCCGGCGGAGCGAAATCACCTGCCCATTCCGCTTGGCGCTGCGGTTGTGTACAACAGGTTGTTCTGGTTAACGTGTTCGGCGCTGCTGGCCTGGTTTGTTTACAGATATTTTTCATTTCATCAAAATACCCGCTTTTTTCCCAAAAAAAAGAAAAAAGCAGGCAGTGAAATTTTACACAGTCAGCGCCCGGTTGCGGTACCGATCGTAGCCGGTCATTTTTCCAGCCTTCAACAATGTCGGGTAGCCTGTAACATAGCATGGAGCGATCTGCGGTATGCCTGGACGAGCGGGGCTTTCCTCAGCATCCTGGTGGCTGGCTGTTTGTTTGTGCTCATTTTATTGTTGCAAATGAACGCCCCGTATGAAACACGCATCCTGCCCCACACCTGGGTAATGCTGGCTTTTCCGGTGTTTTTCTTTTCCCTGCTGATACAATGGATGACATTTCTGTACGCCGGTGTTTTTATTCAACGCGCCAACACTGCCGGTATGCAGGATTTGGTCGACGTGACGCCCGTTTCCAATTGGGTTTTACTGCTTTCAAAAGTGCTGGCGTTGGTAGGCATGCAAATGCTGCTGCTAATCGTGCTGATGCTGGCAGGTATGTCCGTGCAGGCTTACCAGGGTTATTATCATTTTGAACCAGGGCATTATTTATTCGATTTATTCGGGATTCACCTCGTTGCTTTTGTGATTTGGGCTTTTGCAGCCGTTTTTGTACAAACCCTTTTTACCAATCCATACATCGGTTTGTTTTTCCTGATGATCGGATCGTTCGGCATCGACCAATTGCCCCAACTGGGGATTAAAGCGCTGGTATTCCGGTTCAACCAGGATCCGCACCCTTCCTTTTTTCTGCAATACTCGGACTTGAGCGGATATGGGCACGCGCTCCTACCCTACTTTTTGTACAAGTTGTACTGGCTGGTATTCGGGCTGATATTGTTTTGCCTGTCGCTGTTGTTCTGGCAAAGGGGTGTGAAATTGTCATTCCGGGAAAGGCTGGCCCTCGCCCGCAAGCGCTGCAAAGGTCGCCCGGCTTTTGCGCTGACGGCTCTGATTGTGCTGTTTTGCAGCATGGGCGCCTGGCTGCACCACAGCGGTCAGACGTTGCCGCGAGTTTTAACCGACAAGGAAACGGAGCAGGTAACGGCCCTGGCCGATCAGCAATACGGGAGGTATGCCGGCGCCGTTCAACCGAGGGTCGTCCGGGTTGCCGTGAATATGCATATTTATCCGGAATCGCTTCGTTTTCAGTCGGACGGCGTGTATGTCATGGTGAATAAATCTGCACAACCCATTGACAGTCTGCTCGTTAGCACGGCACTTACGGTTCAGACCAGGTATCGTTTCGACCGGGCTGCCATTTTATTACACCGGGATAGCACCGCGCATTTCGATATACACAGGTTGCACAAAAGCCTGCTGCCGGGCGATACGATGCACCTGCATTTTGAGTTGCAAAACATACCCAACAACCTGTTGTATAAAAATTCCATCGTCGAGCGAAACGGCAGTTTTATCACTTCCGCCATCTATCCTGCGATGGGATATTACATCCCTTTCCCGAATGAAAATCCGCCTGCCCTGAACAACCATTACCGTTCCATTGATTCGGATTATATTGATTTTGAGGCAATTGTGAGCACCGGCGCCGATCAGACGGCCATAACGCCCGGCTACCTGCAACGTCAGTGGAGCGAGCAGGGCAGGCAGTATTTCCACTACAAATCGAGTACTCCGGTGACGAGCGATTTCGTCATTACTTCCGGTCGCTACGAAGTAAAACGAGATGCCTGGAAGAACATTCCATTGGAAATTTATTACCACAAAGGGCATGAACACAACCTGGAACACCTGATGGAGGGCATGAAGGCGACCCTGGATTATTGCGAACACTACTTCAGTCCCTACCAGCATAGACAGCTGCGCATCATCGAGTATTCCAGGACGCAGGGCGATTTCGGCCAGTCATTCGCCAACACGATTCCGGTGTCTGAAATCAGTTTTATCATGGACAATGACGATGCCCGGGAAGGCAGCTTAAACCTCTCTTTTCTCGGAGCATCGCACGAACTGGCCCATCAGTGGTGGGGCCACCAGGTTATTCCTGCGGATGTGCCCGGCCTTCGCATGATTACGGAAAGTACGGCTGAATACATGTCGTTACAGGTTTTAAAACGCCATTATGGAACGGAAAAAGCGCAGTTGTTCCTGAAAAAAGCACGGGATATTTACCTGCAAAAACGCGCCGCCGATACCGACACGGAAAAGCCCCTCATGTACAACACCGGTCTTCAAAAAAAACATATTCCCTATCAAAAAGGTGTATTGGCGATGGACGCCATGAGCCGCCATATCGGAGAAGAGCGCCTGAACGGCGCCTTGCAGGCATACCTGAACAAGGTGAAATTTCAGACAGCGCCCTATACTACTTCCCGCGAAATGGTGGATTACATCCGGAAGACCACGCCCGATTCCTTGCAATATTTGATCCGGGATTGGTTTGAAACGGCAACTGCGGATGATAATCTGAAGTAAAGTGTTTCGTGTGTGGTGTTTAGTGTTTAGGGGTGCTTCGAGTTTGGCCGACCCCGCCCCCTGAAGCACTCTTTTCGCTTAAAATTTTAGTAAACGTAGTGCCGAACCTTGGCATTACTTTAATACCTAAACGAATAGATTACCGCCAAAAGTCAAAAAACCGAAGCCCGCTAAGCGCTTTACACACGTTTACTAAACCTTGAAGGTTTAGTAAACGTAGTGCCAAAACTTTAGCATTACTTTAATCTCCGGACAAATGAATCACCGCCAAAAGACAAAAACTTGATGCCGCCAAGCGATTTACCCAGATTTACTAAACCTCCAAGGAGTCAGTGGCGGCCAAACGCGAAGCACCCCCAAACACTAAACACCAAACACGAAACACCCTACCGCTTAATAATCTGCCTCGTTGCGACGCCTGCCTTATTCGCTACGATCAAAACATACACGCCTTCCGGTAATTGTTGCAGGGAGATACGTTTTTGGAAACCGGCCGTTTCAATGGTATGAAACTGAAGCAATACCTTCCCCTGTGCGTCCGTCAGTTGCAAGGCGTATTCGGCCGGCGCATCGGCGCTGACACGGAGGTCAATAAAGTCGGTCGTCGGATTGGGCGACACAGTGATTTCCGTTTCCGGGATACCTGCCGAACCGACTTGCACAGTAGCAAATTCGCGGGCGCCGAGATCAGGTGTGTTCGGGTCGCGCGGATTGCCAAAAAAATCTTCCGTAATCTCGGTCACCGGTACGCCGGCATTTTGAAGCACCAATACTTCATCCAGATTTTCCAGCAGCAAATCGAGGTTGGCAGTGGTTTTATCTACAAACAGCAGATCGGGAAAAGTGGATACACCTGCTATACGTGTATTGGAGTTTAAATCGCCACTGCTGATTGTTTGCCACTCCGATATGCTCTGTGGTTCCGTGCCCCACAAATTCAAGGCTTCGGGGTCGCTGCTTACCAGGTAGTTGTGGTCGGAAGCATTGGCAAGCCAGTTTGTAGCAGGCGTTGTTGCAATGTTGGCGATAGCCGTATGGAGGCCTGAACCCGTACAATCATTGTAAAAGATGTTGTTTTTGAGTGATACTTTACTGAGGCCTTCTTTTAAAAAAACGGAAGTAGGCGAATCACCAGCGCCGCCGATATAAACGGAATTGAATTCCGCGTTAATTTGATTAATGGAAGTGGCGCCAGACAAGGCAGCATAAATTCCTGCTGCTTTAGCGCTGCCATGCGTATTGTGATCCAGGGCCACCATATTATTTTGAAAGCGGTATGTTTGAGTTCCCAATGGGTCAAATCCCACGAGGCCCGCCACAAAACTCTCTTCCGATGTCGTGTTGGGCGTTTGCAAATCCGATACGCGGTTCAACGTGACCAAAGGCGTCCGACCGGCGACTTCCATGCCGGCCACTTGTACCGTTCCACTGTGTTCATTGACCAGCCCTGATATATTATGGCGTGTGATCGTTAACTGTTGAGGCGATTCGTTGAGCATACCTGTTGTTTCAGGTGAAAAAACGATACCCGTCAGTCCATTGGATTTAGCGCGCAGATTCCTGATGTTGTTTCCCGATACGGTAAAACCGGTCTTATACCCCATCAGATGGCCAATTGCGGCGCAACCCGTCGAAGCCCCCGACACCTGGTTGTCTAAATTTTCGATCAGACAATTGTTAATAGAACCGCTACAAAAATAGGTGGTGGCATTGATGTTAGCGCTACCGATAATACCGTACAGGTAAGCGTCTCCTGTTACAAGCCCTCCAATTGACAAATTACGGATGGTGTCCTGTTCAATATCGACCGTTATTTGCGCATTGGCTTCCGATGCCACAACGGAAATACCGGCCATATCAATACCAGATCCGAAGGGCACTTGCAGGTCAGCAATATAATTGTGCTTACAGCTCAAACTATTCCCCGCAAGCGCGTCAAAGAAGCAGCGTATTCCGGTTAATGCAAATCCGGACCGGTTGCGAATTCCGCTGATCCTGTTCCGTTCAACCGTGTACGCGCCACCTTCCACCGCAATACCGTCTGTTTCAACGTCCTGCGCCACAAAATTCACATCGATACTGTTTGGGATATTTGTAGCGCCGATCAGGTTATCGCGAATCGTACCTCCACCGAGGTATGCGTTGATGCCTACAAAACCAGCAGCCCTGCATTGTTGCTATTTTGAACTACCAATTCAATCCCTCCGATCCGGTTGTTGGCAATCGTTACAGCAGATGAACCCTGATCATTGATACCGCTACACAGAACATAACCTGTGTTTGCTTTTCTACAGCGTAAAATAATACTTTGGGTAGAAGTATCGGAACCGATGTAATTGCCTTGCTGCACGCCGATTTCGGCATTTCCACCATTGAAACCAATCCCTGTGAAGAAGTACCAATTGGGAGAAACCGGGTCGCGAAAACTCAGATCCAGGTTGGAGATATGGTTGTCGTCTACCTGTGACAGGTGCGTTCCCACCCGCATAAACATCCCGAAAAATACGATGGGCCATTGGGATTGACAGGGTCAAAGGAGCGCCCCACAAAAGGGTGCGGTACCGCCTATCCAGTTGTCGCGGATGACGAAACCACCTGAATCATCAAAAAAACCTGGATTTGTTATTTCAATCGCCCGCATATTGGGCGCCATGGTGGTGTTGGTTCCCAGGCGGTTGGCCGTTTGATAAATATGATTGCCGATAATCTGTGTACCCCGATTAAATCGACCGAGAAAAAACCGTCCGAAATACCGGTAGGGTTAAAAATATTGACGATTTGATTGCCTGCGATCAGACAATCATCATTCGTCACGGCAGCAGACCGGCCTTGCATAGGAAATGCCGATAAAGGCAACGCCGACGAAAACGCCTCCCGAATGAGATTCCCTGAAATCGTATCCTGGTCGCAGCCAGGTATCCCCGGGGTGTTGGGCAAGGTAATGATCCGTAAAATAGGCTGTGTTATGTAATGGTTCCGCCGCGTATCGTGCAATTAGAAATGCGGTTTTGCGTCGCGTCGTTTTCCAGCAATATAACCGGGGCCGTATTGTTGGTAGCCGTGCTGATGAGGGCCAAGGTCGAATCGCCGCTCAGCGAAACACCGTCGATGAAAACATGCTGGGCATTGTTCAAGTGAATCAATGGAAGGTTTCCGTTAGTGATGGTTAGGGTGCGGTTTCCGACCGGGCGGATAATGACCTGGTAGTTGGTCGACACCAATTGAGCGGTTTGCGTTGTGGTAATATCAGCGGTAATACTGATATGCACGACGCCCGAGCCACCGCCGCTGTGAATGGCTGCAAACGCCTGCCATAAATCGGCAAAATCGCCGCTCAATGCGCCCGAAAGGGTGACTTGCGCACAAACGGAAACGCTCAGCAAAAGAGAAGCGAACAGGGTAAAGATCGTTTTCATAAAAGATTTAGTTTAATATGAGAAACATGAGAAGTTATCCGTTATTAGTTATTGGTTATCTGTGTTTATAATCAAGCATTTACATAGAATTTAGCCAAAACTAATTTTGCCACGGTGTATTTCAAATTGTCGCTTGAAATCGCTCGATGCTTATTGACGGGGTGACTTGAAGTCACCCCGTCAATATACCGCAACGACAATTTGAAATGCGCCCCTTTTGCACACCTACTGGATAGAACACATACCGGAAGCGTGCCTTTCCATTTTCTCTCTATAGTACCCGATGAAACATGTTTCTTAACATCCGCTCGAAAACTCACTTGTTTTTACCGCTCGTTGATTATTTCGGCTGCTTGATTGAAAAAACCTCCCGCACTATAATTTGGTTTGCCGCTCCCCGTTTCCATATTTTCCAAATATAAAGGAGATACAAGGAAATGTTAAGGTCTTGTGTTTCCCTCTTTGAATCGAATGCAAACCGCCCTTGGTCGAATGATATTCCCTTCAAGTTGTTTTTGGACGCTCTTCGCAGAACAATATTTTTTATCGCCTGTTAGAAAAGCGATTTACGAGTATCACCTGAATACGAAAACATGAAACACTACTTCCTCTCCTTATTTTTTGTTGTACCAGCCCTTATCGATGCGCAGAACAGCGTGACTGTGAACGGTGTGTTGAAAGACGCCCAAAACGGTGAATCGCTGATCGGCGCCACAGTCGAGGCCGTCGGATTGGGCAAGGGCAACGTCAGCAATGAATACGGATTTTACTCCTTTTCTTTACCTGCCGGCGAAGATTCCATCACATTACGCTTCAGTTACATCGGCTACGAAACAACCCTGCGCCGGTTTAAACCCTCCGCCAACCTCAAATTAAACATTTCCCTGCAACCGGTAGGCTCCCTGCTCAACGAGGTCGTCATCAAAGCCAATGCACTGGACGAAAAAAGGCGGAGCACCGAGATGTCGGTAGCCACCATCGGCACCAAAGAAGTGAAAGCGCTGCCCGCCTTGTTCGGGGAAACGGACATTATCAAAATCCTGCAACTCAAACCCGGCATTGCCGCCGGTTCGGAAGGCACCACCGGCCTGTTTGTGCGCGGCGGCGGCGGCGACCAGAACCTGATCGTGCTGGACGAAGCCGTGGTGTATAACGCAAACCACCTGTTCGGTTTTTTCAGCACCTTCAATTCAGACGCCGTCAAAGACGTCAAAGTGTACAAAGGCGGCTTTCCGGCGCAATACGGCGGTCGCCTGTCTTCGGTGATCGACGTGCGAATGAAAGAGGGCAACAACCAGAAATTCAGCGGATCGGGCGGCCTGGGCCTCATTTCGAGCCGGCTGACCCTGGAAGGCCCCATTCAAAAGGACAAATCTTCTTTTGTGGTGAGCGGGCGCCGCACCTACGCCGACATTATTACCAGGGCTATCAACAAGGCGAACGAAGGCAAAGAGGACTACAATCCCATTCCCGATTATTATTTCTATGACCTGAATACCAAAGTCAATTTTACCCTGTCGGAAAAAGACCGGCTGTTCCTGAGCGGCTATTTCGGGCGAGACGTATTCGGATTTAACAACGAGACCTTCGATTTCCGCTTCGATTGGGGCAATACTACGGGCACCGCGCGTTGGAACCACATTTTCAGCCCCAAATTGTTCGCCAACACCACCTTTACTTTTTCCGATTACCGCTACCGCATTGAAAATATCCTTCAGGGATTTTCTTTCAAACTCGGCTCCAACATAAAAGACGCCAATACCAAAGTCGATTTTTACTACCAGCCGACGAACCGGCACACGGTGCGCTTCGGCGCCAATGCCACGTACCACGACTTTATCGTTGGCCGCCTGAAAGCGGGCAGCGACGACGGACAGGTCAGCTTTGAAGCGGGACAGGATTTCAACGGCATGGAATACGGCGTATATGTCAACGACGAATGGGCGGTGACGGACCGGCTGAAATTGAGTTACGGCGCCCGCGTCTCGGCCTGGCAAAACAAGCCTGCTTTTTACGCCAACCTGGAGCCGCGCGCAGCCGCCAATTTCACGGTGAACGACAATCTCTCGCTCAAAGCCTCCTACTCCCGCATGAGCCAGTACGTTCACCTGCTGGCCAGCAGCGGTCTCTCTTTGCCGACCGATATCTGGTACCCCAGCACGGAAACAATCAAACCCGAAATCAGCGACCAGGTAGCCATCGGAACTTCTTACCTCATCGGCGACAAGCTGCTGGTGACCTGGGAAGCCTGGTACAAATGGCTGCAAAACCAGGTCGATTTTATCGACGGCGCTGAAATTTTCGGCAACGATGAACTGGAAAAAGAACTGAGCATCGGTCGCGGTTACGCCTTCAGTCCCCTGGAAATCGAAATCGAAAAAAAGGAAGGCAAACTCACCGGCTGGATCGGTTACACCCTGGCCTGGGCAAAACGCGGCGATTTCCCGGAAATCAACGGCGGACGCTACTTTTCTCCCCGTTTTGATACGCGCCACAACCTCAGTGTGGTCGCCCTTTGGAACATCAACCGGCGCTGGCAAATTACCGCCACCTGGGTGTACACTTCCGGCTACGTTTCCTGGCTGCCTATCGGGCGTTATTCCATCGGCGGGGTGCCGGGCGAGCAGTTTCAAACCGTGGTGCCCGTGTACGGCGACCGCAATTCTTCCGCTACCCGGCTTATATGCGGGCCGACCTCGGTGTTGTCTGGAAATTTAGAACAAAACGCCTTGAAAACGACCTGACTCTGAGCGTGTACAACGCGACGGATCGCCGAAACCCTTATTTTATTTACATCGAACCGGAATATGAAACGACACAACTGGGCGACATCCCCGTAGCGCTGCAGGCCAAACAGGTTTCGCTCTTCCCTATTTTGCCATCTATCACCTGGAATTTTAAGTTCTGAATCATGAAGAAATATATCTTATTTGTCGCAGCCATCGCATTTCTGACAGCCTGCAACCTCACGAAGGACGTGGATATCGATTTGCCCGATTACCCCCGCCAGCCGGTGGTGGAGTGCTACCTCGAACCCGGCAAACCGTTCCGGATGCTGCTCACCCAGAGTTACAGTTTTTTCGATCCTTTCGGACTCGATTCCAGTTTTCTAGATAAAACCCTCTTGCAAAACGCATTTGTGACCATCAGTTACAATGGCCGCACCGATACGCTGGTGAATCAATTTACCTTTGAAAGCAGTCCGCTGAAAATCTTCAATTACGTCGGCAGGAATATCGTACCTGCCACGCCAGGGATCGAATACGTGCTGAATGTGGTACTGGAAAACGGCGGCAATATCACCGGGCGCGCCTCCATGCTGCCTGCGGTTCCCATCGACAGCATCGTGGTCAACTTTAGTCCCGACCGCGATACGCTGGCGCGTGTGCTGACCTACATAACCGACGACCTCAGCCGCGAGAATTATTACCGCCGGATGCTGCATTACGCTTCATTGGATAGTTTTCCGGAACAGGATTTTCTGGTCAACGACCGTATTTCCACCAATGCCCTGATCGCTTTCGGAACGGGCTATGACGTGACAGAAGGCGACACCGTTTTCAATACGATTTTCCACATTTCTAAGGAATATTATGACTACGCAGAGAGTTATCAACTGGCCGTTGCAGGCAGCCTCAATCCGTTCGCGCAACCTTCCCAGATCAAAAGTAATGTAAGCGGAACCGCCAATCCGTTGGGGATTTTTACCTGTTTGGTGTATGATCGGGACACAACCATTATTCAGAAGTGAGAAGTGAGAGGGTGAGAAGTGAGAGGCGTCCCGTTTGGTATTTGGTTGGATTTTAGGTCTGGTTTTTCAGGCCTGTAATCGTGAATCGTGTTTAGTGTGTGGTGTTTAGTGTTTCGGGCGCTTCGCCTTTGGCATTTGGTTGGATTTTGGCGTGGGTTGTTCGGGCCTGTAATCGTGGATGGTGTTTGGCATCCATGAGTAGTCTAGGCGAAAACACCCACGGATGCCAAAGGCGAAGCGCCCGAAACACCAAACACCAAACACCAAACACCATACACTAAACACCAACGTGTTTCCCGCCTGACCAGCCCTGCCTGCTGAGAAAACGCATTCCGTCTTCCCGGGCCGGCCCTTCCAACGCGGTGCCCATGCTGTCATTCCAGCGATTGAGATAGCCAAAAAGCGCAACCACGCCCAAAATTTCCACAATTTCTCCATCATCCCAGTGCCGGTGAAGGCGTTCGGCAATGGCGGCATCCACACCGTTGGGTACAGCGGAAGCGGCGACTGCAAAATCGAGCGCAGCGCGTTCGGCATCGGAGAAGGCCGGGTGGCTGCGGTATTCCCAGATATGTGCGAGTTTATCGGCTTCCGCCCCGTATCGCTCCGCAGCCCGGATGGTATGGGCCTGGCAATATTGACAACCCGCCGAGAGAGAAGCCAAATAACCGATCAGGCGTTTTAAATCGCTGCTTACACGCCCCTGATTCTCCATCACTGCTTTGTTCAAGCCGATAAATGCCTTCGCAATGGCCGGGCGGCGTTGCATGGTGAGCACCGAATTGGGGCAGAATCCGAGGGTCTCGTTAAAAAAACGCGCCAGTTCGGCAACTTCGGGATCGTGGTCGGGAGGAAGGGGGGCAACCAAAGACATATATTTAGAAGTGAGAGGTGAGAAGTGAGAGGTGAGAGAAGGCAAGATCGTTGTTTTGGCAAAAAACCTTTACTTTGTTCCGTTTTTACGAATTAGATGCGCAAAATTAGTATTGCTTAAATTCTTTACAAATACTTGAGTATCAACACAGATAACTGATAACTAATAACGGATAACGGATAACTACTTATGTTCGTGCATTACACCACCGTCAGCCGCGATGAAGAAGTACAACAAATCCTGGATTTGCAGGCCCTGAATCACGCTTCTGTGCTCGGCGCCGATACCATGCGGGAACAAGGATTCCTGACCGTTAAACACGACCCGGAAGTACTGTTGCGTATGAACCGGACGGCGCCGGCCATCATTGCCAAAGCCGGCGAGCAGGTCGTAGGATACGCGCTGGTAATGCCCCGGGAATTTGCCGCTGAAGTTCCGGTGTTACTGCCTATGTTTGCCATGCTGGATGAACTTCAATGGGAAAACAAAGCCCTGCGCGCGAATCCACGCTGGTTTGTCATGGGACAGATTTGTGTGGCCGATGGGTACCGCGGTCAAGGCATTTTTGATGGTATGTATTTGAAAATGAAGGAAGTATACCGGGAAAAATATGATTTTACCATCACAGAAGTAGCAGAACGGAATACCCGCTCCATCCGGGCGCATGAACGCGTCGGTTTTCAAACCCTGCACCAATACCCGGATGAAACGAGCGGGGAACGGTGGCGGGTGGTGATATTGGAATTCTAAACATACGGCAAATGGAAGCAGCAGCAACCCGCATCGAAGAAGCGCTCAAAAATGGAAGCACCCGGCTCGACCTGAGCCAGATGGGGCTGAACGCGTTGCCGCCCAATTTTACACAGATTGCCCCGAAACTGACCGTTCTGAACCTCTGGGAAAATAAATTCCAGTCTGTTCCACGAGAAATGAGCCTCTGCGCCAACCTGGAAAATTTATACTTTTCTCAAAATGAACTGATAACGGGTTTTGGACTGGCCTCTTTCCGGAAACTGACGCTGCTGGACTTGCAAAGCAATCGGTTCAGCGAGTTTCCTCCCGAATTGCTGGAATTGCCGCTGTTGCAAACGCTGCATTTGAGCGGTAATAAAATAGCCCGTTTACCTGCCGGTATTCGACTGTTAAAAGAACTGGAAACGCTGCATTTGAACGATTGCCGGATCGAAACCCTGCCCCCTGAAATCGCCGAACTCCCGCTGCTGAAAGACATCAAACTCAATAACAATCCGCTGAAATCGCCGCCCCTCGAAATTGCGCTCCAGGGCATCCAGTCCATCCGCGCCTTCTTCGACGACTTCACTAAAAATACCCAGCGCGCTGAAAGCAAAAAACACCTGCTCAATATTGTCATTGAAAACTATCCTGCACAGTTCAATTACCAGCCCCGCACTGGCGCAGTGCAGGAATGCCGGGACCTGGCGCAGGTGCTGGCGCAAAAATATGGTTATCAAGCGATTACAGGGCTGCTGAACGAAGAAGCCACCCGGGAGGCTATTTTTGAAGCGCTCGAAAATTTATGCAAAACCACCCAGGCCGAAGACAGCGTGATCGTTTATTTCAACGGCTGGACGGGCGACGGACTGCCCGAAGGCGACCTGCGGAGTTATGACAACGCCTATATTCCGCTGCCGGAAATCCTGGCCAAGTTTTCCTCCATGAAAGCCAGGCACGTACTGCTGATCGTGGACAATCACCTGCAGTCCCGACAGTTCAGCCAGACGCGGGGCATAGAATCCGAACGCGCTGCTTTCGCATCGCGTTGGGCTTTGTACCGGGTGGGCGCGGATTGGGACGCACGTTTTACACCGCACCTGACCAACTGGTTGAAAAACAATACATTAGGTGAAGTGAGCGCGCGCGAATTGTCTTCCATTCTGCACGGCGCCCTGGCGAGTTCCTTATCCATTGCAGGTGATGAGGGCGGGGAGTTTTTGATAGAACCTCGGGCGGAAAGGAATATTGGAGGAGCCATGTCGCCGCCTCCAGTTGGGCTGGAACAAGAAGCAGGAGCGGAACCGCCGGAAGCAGGAGCGCCGGGCACTCAGGACGATCAGGAATTGATTTTTCAGATAACGATGATGGGGCTACAGGAAAAAATTGCGCAGGGAAAGACACAAGAAACCATAGATGAATTGCAGCAGATCATTAAACCGGAAAGTCAAATTTGGGATGATTTTACGTTACAGGCAAGCCGATGGCAAGAGATATACAAAAGGCAGGTAAGCGGCATTTCCGCCCCTGCGGATTCCAGAGAAATCAACCGGATTAATTATACGATACTCGAATTACTTAAAAACCTCAAGTCCTCTGATCTCGATCTTTCTCAATTTTCCCTGCAACCCAACACCAAAACCCGCAGCGAAGCAGAAAAGGAATTGCTGGATGATATTACGCAGCAAATAGCCCAAATAGAAGCGCTTCGTAAAGTATATTTGTCTGAAACCTCCCTGGAAAAGAAGCGGGAAAAAGAAAAAGAACTGCAAAAGGCCGTGCAGGATTTGGAAAGCAAACAACAGCAATTTTCTAAGAAATTCGGCACCGTGAAAAGCGCACAGCAACCGGCGGCTGAAGCCGCCGGTACGGTGATAGCGGAAGAAAACCTTTGGAAAAAAACCCTTGCCATCTGCACCATAGCCGCTTATGAAAACTACTTAAAAGAAACAAAATCAGGTATTTACAACAACGAAGCGCAGCGTAATATTTCCGACCTTCGCCTGTTGGAGCAGGAAGAAGCGCTTTTTGAAAACATTCGGAAAAATCCGAACCTCTCTTCCATTCAGTCTTACATGACTACCTTTCCCGCCGGTGCGCACCGCACAGAAGTGGAAAAAATACTGGCCGGTCTCGAAGCCGCTGAAGCCGAACTTTGGAAGTCCGCCGATACGGCCAACACGATCGCCGCCTACCAGGAATACCAAAACAAAACGCAGCTCGGCACACACCGCGATGCCGCCCGCACCCGCATCGAACAACTCGAAAAAGAAGGCACGGAAGGCCGCGTCAACGAAGCCAAACTCATTTTTGTGGGCAACGGCCGCGTCGGCAAAACCTCCCTGTCCAAAGTGCTGGCCGGTGAAAATTTCGATCCCGGTGAAAACTCCACCCACGGCGTACGTATCAAATCATGGCCCGTGAAACTGCCCGACGGCCGCAGCCTGAAAATCAACGTCTGGGATTTCGGCGGACAGGAAGTGTACCACAATACGCATCGGTTCTTCCTGACTACCAGGGCTTTATACATGCTGGTCTGGGACAAGACCGCGCAGGAGGACGCGCTCCAACACCCCGATCGCGACGACCACGACCGCAATTTCACCCACGAATACTGGCTGCAAAATGTAAAAATGCTCTCCGCCGGAAGCCCGGTTCTGATGGTGCAGAACAAGGTGGAACAGGGCCGCGAACCGCTCAATCAAAAGGATTTTGTACCCAAATACAACGTGCGCGATTTTTGCGAAGTGAGCGCCGCCACCGGTACGGATATTGATCGACTGCAGGAAAAACTGCTGGAACAATACCACGCCGCGCCCGGCCTGAAAGACCTGATCGGTTATGATATGCCGGCCAACTGGATTGCCGTGCGCCGCGAACTGGAAGCGCTGGCGTCCAAACAACCCTACATCAAATACGACACCTACCTCGACATCTGTCAGAAACACCAGTTGAGCGCCGATGCACCCGAAAAACTCAGCGCTTTTTTGACTGAAATCGGCGTTTTGCTGCACTTTCCGCAACACAAAACCCTGCGGGAAATGGTCATTCTCGACCCCGTCTGGGCCACGGAAATCATCTACCGCGTGCTGAACAAGGAAGTGGAAAAAAACGGCGGAGCCTTCACCGACCAGCAATTGCGCGACGAATGGTCCCACAATATTCCGCAGCAATTCGACACGGCATTCCGCTTCCGCAACGATCAGGAAGTGGATATTTTCCTCGAACTGATGCGCAATTTTGAAATCTGCTTCGCTGTGCCGGGGCAGCCGGGCGCTTTTATCGCGCCGCAGTTTTTGCCCGTTGAAAAACCGGATACCATTGTGTGGAACCAGCCGCATGCGTTTCGGTACGGTTTTTCCTACCCGTTTTTGCACCGGGGCGTCATTGCCCGCGCCATTGTGCGGCTCAGCGAATACGCGCCGAACGGCCAATACTGGCGTTCCGGTATTTTAATAGAAAAGGCTGGAACACAGGCATTTATACAAGCCGATTACACCAAAAAAGAAATCCGTATCGCCGTTGCGGGCGAGCAGGCAACCGGCCTCTGCGAGTTTGTGATCGATACTGTGTTCGAGGTGGTTAATCAGGACATGGAGGCGCGGAAAATCCTGTTTTGCCCGGAATGTGATGCCGCGCTTGACCGCGCTGCCGTTGAAAAACTAAGGTCGACAGGTGAAGAAAAGGCTTTTTGCCCGGGTTGCCAAAAGCAGGTACCCATTTTAAAAATATGCCAAAGTGGAAAAAAAGATATGACGCCCAAATTTTTTATCTCCTACGCCCAGGAAGACCGCGACCACAAAAATGACCTGCGCAAATGGCTGGAAACGCTCAACTGGAAAGACGATGTGGAGGTCTGGGAAAACGAACAAATCGGCGCAGGCGGGGAATTAGACAAAACGGTAAAAGCACAGTTGGCGATTGCGGATATCATCGTTCTGCTGGTTAGCGTCGATTTTTTGGCCTCTTCTTACATCAAAGAGGTCGAATTCGCCCGCGCAATGGATCGCCACAACGCAGGCGATGCGCTCATTATCCCTGTCATTGTGCGCGATTGCATCTGGAATATGACGCCCATCGGAAAATTAGTGTGCCTGCCCAAAGACGGCGTTCCGGTAGAAGATTATCCCAAAAAGGACAAAGCCTGGAACGAGGTGGTGCGGAAAATATCGGAGCAGTTGCAGGTGAAATTCGGGTGGGGAGCGTAGCAAGTCCGAAGTCAACAGTGCGAAGTGCGAAGTCCGTAGAGTACACCGTTTCAAGTCGTTACACCGTGGGAAACCCAAGTTTGAAACGGCGCACTCTACGGACTTCGCACTTCGCACTAACGACTTCGGACTTTTTTACTCTTCATTATCAAAATACACCTTATAATACTTCTTCCCCTTGTCGTCGTCAAATCCCCGTTCGATTAGATCCCGGCGGCCGTGTACGTAGAGGTGAAAATTTTTGTCTAATTTAATAACACTTTTGAACACCTTGAATTCCTTTTTGACGGCTTGTCCGCTGATGTCGAACTGGTCTTCCAGCGGCACAGCGTATGCTTTGGCGTATTCGTCGCGGAACTCGCGGAATGCTTCGCGTTGCTCTGGTTCCGGGAATAAACTATTGGAAAAGTCCTCAATTTCAAACTGTTCGTTGTCCTTGAAATAATCGCCGGAGCGGTTGAGCGCGTCGATGGTTTCCGTGCGATCCATGCCGAATTTGAACGGCGCTTTTTGTGTGATGAACTCGCCGGTGAGGTTGATGTAGTGGCGGGTGTTGAAGTAATTGTCCTCGATCGGGCGCAGGCGCAGAAACTCGTCTTTCCAGAAAGAACGCTCGTCGCGTTTGCTCACCGTATCGACCGCGCAGATGCGGTAGCCTTCCGACTCATCGAGCTGGAAAATGAGGGCTGCGACTTCCGGTTTGCCGGTGGCGATGCCTTCGATGATGTTCAGCGCAAAAGATTCGGCCGTGCGGTCCGTTTTTAAAAACGCCTCTTTCGATTGTACTTTCCACAGGCCGATAGCGGAAACCGGTTCGCCCTGCAGCATCAGGTCTTCAAAGTGGGCTACAAAAAATTCGCCGCCCTGTACCTTCGGTGCTTCGGCGTGTTCGTACAGTTGCTGGGCAAGTTTGGCCACCTCTTCGTTCATCGTTTCGGGGTCCTGGAAAATGGCCATACAACGTTGATAAACAAGGTGATGGCTTACATCTTCTTCATGGTGGAAATAGAAAAACTCTTCCGTTTTTTCAAAAGGTTTCAGGAAGGAAGTCAGCAGCATTTCTTCGGCTACTGCATGCAGCGGCACGAGGGTTTGTTTGGGAATAGACACGCCTTCGAACCGGCTTTTGTTGCCCACCCAGGTAGCGGCAAAACGAGTCAGACGGGCAGCGGAAAAATCAAGCATTGGGGTATATTTTGCGATGAACAATAATCATGGAATGATGAACTTTGTGGCTGCAAAAGTAAGACAGTCCGCAGTAGTACCACGCACAAAATGAAAAAAGTCTGAACGTACTTTAAGAAATGAGGATAGCGGTGAATACGCGTTTTTTGCTGCCGGACCAATTGGAGGGATTTGGCTGGTACACCCATGAAATCATGCGCCGCATGGTGATCAACCACCCGGAAGATACGTTTATTTTTCTGTTCGACCGGGCTTACGATCCGCGTTTTGTGTATGCTTCCAATGTGAAACCCGTCGTTGTGCCGCCGCAGGCAAGACACCCTGTTTTATTTCGGATATGGTTCGACTGGATGTTGCCGCGCATTTTGCGGCGGGAACGGGCGGAGGTGTTTTTTTCGCCCGACTCGATGTGCAGCCTGTCGTCGGACATACGTACCGTAATGACCTGTCACGACCTGGTGCCGCTGCATTTTCCCGGACAAGTGGCCGCCAGGCACCGTGGTTTTTTGCTGCGTTTTCTGCCCCGTTTTTTGCGCCGCGCCGATCATGTGCTCACGGTTTCGGAGTACGTACGGCAGGACATTGTACAAACCTGCGGGATAGACGCCGCCAAAATCACCACCGTACACAATGGATGCCGCGATATTTTTAAACCTATACAAGATATTGAAAAACAACAGGTTAGAGATTATTTTTCCGAAGGGAAACCGTATTTTTTCTACACCGGCGCCATACATCCCAGGAAAAACATACCCCGGCTGATTCGCGCATTTGACCAGTTTAAAATGCGTACCGGCGTGCCCGTGCTGCTGCTGCTGGCCGGTCGTTTTGCCTGGCAGACCGGCGAGGTGCGCACGGCCTATGAACAAGTCCAAAGCCGCGCGGATATTCGTTTCCTCGGTTATGTGCCGGAAGCGGATTTGGCCCGCCTGATGGCCTCCGCACTGGCGCTGACCTACGTCTCGCTGAGCGAAGGTTTTGGTTTGCCCGTATTGGAGGCTATGTCCTGCGACACACCCGTGGTAGCGGCCAATGCCGGCAGCCTGCCCGAAGTAGCCGGAGCAGCCGCTTTGTACGTTGACCCTCTTTCCGAGTCTTCCATGGCGGCTGGTCTGGAAAAAATATATGCAGAACCTGCCTTTGCACAATCCCTGGTAGAAAAAGGCCGGCAACAACGCGGACAATTCAGTTGGGACCGGGCGGCGGCGGAGATTTATAAGATCGTGAGGGGTGAGGCGTGAGGCGTGAATCGTGAGACGTGAGTCGTGAGTCGTGAGTGGCATTTCGTTAGAAGACGACTCAATTTCTTCTCACGGCATGTTGAGGTTTTTCCCCTAACGGAAGGGCCACTCACGATTCACGCCTCCATTCACGCCTCACCATTCAAAAAATCCCGAAAATCTGCAACAACTTTGCTTTTTTTCAGTTTTGCGGTTTCACTTCCTGCCAATATGCTTGTACATAAAACCCTCCTACCCTATTCCCAGGTACCTCAATTAGCCAAAACCGACATCGCCTACGCCACCGGCGACGCGCGGTTAAAACCTTTTACGTCCACGATCCGCAGCCCGAATCCTTTGCCGAAATCATCCGGCTCAAAGCGCAGCACACGTTTCCGCGCACCGACCTGGTGGCTGCGCTGACCCGCCAATACGCCGACCTGCCCGTGCAGCCCGAAGTGATGGCCAATATCGGGGCTTTGAGCAACGACAATACCTTCACGGTTGTCACCGCGCACCAACCCAGTCTTTTACTCGGGCCATTGTATTTTATTTACAAAGCGCTGACAACCATTAATTTAGCAGAGAATCTAAATAAAGAAACAAAAGGTGAGCACCGCATCGTTCCGGTATTTGTACTGGGTAGCGAAGACCACGACATAGAAGAGGTCAACAAAATCAGCCTGTTTGGCAAACGCCTCGTTTGGCAACCCGAAGCCGAAGGGCCGACGGGCACGATGGATACGGCCGGCCTGCAACCCCTGCTGGAAGAATTGCGCGGTATTTTGGGGGAAAGTGAATCTGCCGCCGCACTGTTCGGGCGCGTGCAGCGGCCTGCCAGTCTGCCCACACCTTCGCCGATACGACCCGGGCTTTATTGCACGAATTTTTAGGGAAATACGGTCTCGTGGTGCTCGACATGAACGATCCCGCCCTGAAACGCCATTTTATTCCGGTTATTCAGGCCGAATTGCAGGAACAAACCGCTTTTCACTTAGTCAACCAGACCATCGCCCAACTCCATCAACAGGGTTTCAAAACACAGGCCGCTCCCCGCGAGATCAACCTGTTTTATATGAAACCGGGACTGCGCCAACGCATCGTGCAGGAAGACGGCATGTTCCAGGTGCTGCACACCAACCTGACCTTTTCAGAAGCCGAAATACTGGCCGAACTCGACCAACACCCCGAACGGTTCAGTCCGAATGTAGTGCTGCGCCCGCTGTACCAGGAAATGATTTTACCCAATCTGGCCTACATCGGCGGCGGCGGCGAACTGGCGTACTGGCTCGAACGGCGCTCGCTGTTTCAGCATTTCAACATCCCCTTTCCCATGCTGCTGCGGCGCAATTCGGTGCTTTGGCTCGACCGCGATGCACAGAAAAAATTAGGCAAATTCGGATTCTCCGCCGTCCGTTTTTTGAAGATACCGAACATCTCGTACGCCAGTATATCGAAACCAACGCCTCCGGAGAAGTCGGACTGGCGCAGGAAATCCAGGATGTACGCCTGATTTTCGATCGCATCGCCACAAAAGCCGCCGCCATCGACCCGACGCTTGAAAAAGCCGTACGCGCCGACGAAGTCAAATCCGTCGGCGGTCTGGAGCAATGGGAAGGCCGGCTGCTGCGCGCTGAAAAACAAAAACACGAGGTGACGCTCAACCAGATGCGCGCATTGAAAGAAAAACTGTTTCCCAACAACGGCCTGCAGGAACGAACGGATAATTTTTTGCCGTACGCGCTGAAATACGGCGACGATTTTATCCAGACTTTGAAGGAACAACTGGATCCTTTTGATGCGGGGTTTGTGATTCTGGAGGAAGCGTAAGCGTAGATTAATAGAACACGGATTAAATGGATGTGACACGGATTTTTTTTAAACACATAGGCACATAGAACACATAGTCCGTAGAGTACGCTACGCTATGTGTTCTATGTGCCTATGTGTTTAAAAAAAATCCGTGTTCCGTTCATAATCAATCCTACCCACGGCCATTAAACCCCACCGACAACCCGAACCGGTGCCCGTCTTTATTGGGAATAAAAAACGCGTTGACCGGAATATTCATTTTGCCGGATTTGAATGATTTGCCAAAAGCAAATACGAAAGAGGAACTGGGTTTTGGCCCCCGCGCGAGTCCAGCCTACTTTCCACTTCCGCAGGCGGCGGAAGATCGGGGTTGGCCAGTTGCCATTCCGTCAGGCGGGTCCAGGTACCGTTGTTGTAAAAACCGTCGGCTTCCTTGTTGACATAAATCACCGGGCCGAAGGCAAATTCAAAACCGTTTTTATTGCTGCGCACACCGTGCAGAATGCTGATACTGGGCAAAATCTGGCCCTGATCCAGTCCCGTGATGATCGGAATAAACTCGAACAAAGCCTGCAAACCGCCCTGGTTGAGGTAGGTCGTTTCAAACTGATAACCGAACTGGAACATTACCGGTCGCGCATTGAAACCACCCGTGCGTTCGGGATCCTGGATGCGCTGCACCTGTGGCCCGCTGAACACCGTCATACCCATACGCGGGCCGGAGAGGTTGAGTTTGGCCTTTTCCGGCAGGTTGAGCGCGCTTACATAGTCGTCGGCTTTGGTGAGTTTGTTGACAATATTGGGGTCATTAGGCAGGCCGAGCATGGCGCGGATCGTCAGTTGTATCATCAACTGCACCTGCGGGCGCAGATTGAGGAATTCCATCACCTGGCTTTTTTCCACCGACTCGGTACCGATGTCGATCAGGCGAAAAGAAGCCACCACACGTTCGCCCAGCAGTTCGACCGAGCCGGTCAGCATTTTGTCTGCCCGGAGTTTTTTGCCCGTTTCCGTCAGGCAGATTTTTCCGTAACAGTTTTCGAGTTTCAGACCCTCTTTTTCCACCAAATACTCCACATCGTATTTGTCCAGCACTTCGTAAATGCCTGTTTTATCCAATTCCAGGCGGGTCATATTGCCCATTTGTACCGGATCGAGCGAAAAACCTTTGGAGTCGATATACAGGACGCCCACTTTTTCTTTGATCGTGGTCGTTTGTTGCGTTGCGGCCAACAGGGGCCAGAAAAGAAAAATCAGTAAGCCAAAGGGAAAAAATTGAAACTTTTTCATGCGTCCATTATTTTCGTGAAACAATGGAGCAAAGGTGGGGGCAGGTGGGCAGCGGCAGGAAGCGAGTTGTACTTCGGGATATATTTATTTTTATTGGATATGAATAAATGGGGACGCGGATTGGGCGGATTAGGCGGATTTTCGCGGATTTTTTCCGCTTTAGAGTTGACACAGATCAAATAAGTCCACATTTAGAAAAAAGAAGGTCAACTCTAAAGCGGGAAAATCCGCGTAAATCCGCGTCATCCGTCCAATCCGCGTTGCTATTATTCCTACGAGGGGAAGAATCCGTGTCAACTCTAAAGCGGGAAAATCCGCGAAAATCCGCGTCATCCGTCTAATCCGCGTTGCTATTATTTCTACGAGGGGAAATCCGTGTCCAATCCTTTTCATCCGTGTTCAATTACGCTACGGACTTCGCACTAACGACTTCGCACTTCGGACTTACCTACAAACCCGCGAAATACCGCACCAGTTCGTGCTCCGCATACACCGGCCGTTCCTGCCGCTCCGCTGCTGCCGGCACTTCCCCATCGAGGATGTATCCCAACACCGCCCGCGTGACGCCCGCTGTACCGAGGTGGTGACCACCTTCCGTGGGGCTGTACAAATGGCTGCCCGGCCAGAAATCGTGGTAGCGCCGCGCTTCCGCGTACGGGGTCACTGCGTCGGCGGGGTCATGCACCAGCAATGCCTCTACATGTGGGAAAGCCGCGCTCATCATGGCAAAATCATAATAATCCAGCGTGTGGCCGACACGCTGTTCAAAGCCGCGCACCATACTCCAGTAAAGCGGCGACCAAAGCCCGAGGGTTTTCTTGTATTGTTTGAATACGCGCGGTGCATAACTGAACGAGGCCATCACCACCATCCGTTTCGGGTGCAGGGCGCGGGGCAAATCCTTCAGGGCATACACGCTGCTGCTGCCGCCGAACGAATGTCCGGCGATGGCAAAGGCAGGGCCGTATTCCTCCAACAGCGCGCGGATAATGTCGGCATTGGCGGGAATGTTCAATACCCCGACGGCGGCCAGGCCGTGTCCGGGCGGGTCATAAGCCAGCACGCGGTAGCCCGCTTCCAGCAGTTCCGGCACAAAATGGCGCCAGCGGCCGGCGTTGTAGGCCCAGCCGTAACTCAGCAGCACCAGCGGCGCATCTGCGGCGCCCCAGTGGTACTCCACGATATGTTGTCCGGCGACTTCGCGGCGCAGCTGCCGGGCCGTTTCCAGAAACTGGCGCTCTTTTTCGCGCACCTGCGGTTTGGGCGGTTTGGAGAATATCTGCACCGCCATTTTGGTGGCTTGCCGGGGGGCCGCCAGCGACCAGAGGTTCAGACCGAAGCCGATGGTTTTGGTGATGATTCGTTGCATGAGAGGATCTTTTTTGGGTTGATGAGGGTTGATAAGGTTGATGAGGTTGATAATTGCCACTCGAAGAGGAACTTTTATCCATTAACGAGTGGCCTACTATCAACCTCATCAACCTTATAAACCTCATCAACTTTGCTTGAACATTTTTCCCAAAAGCGCCACCGCCCGGGCCACAAACTGCTCCAGGTGTTGCGCATCGTTGCTGACTTTGTACATGATAATCGCGCCTTCGTATTCGCACAGCAGGCGGTAAGCCGTCGTGGCCGCTTCTTCGGGCGGCATCACTTCGCTCAGGATGCCGGACACGGCTTGTTTCCATTCGTCCCAGATGACCTGGATGGCTTCGTTAAAAAGTCCTTCGCGGCCTGTTTCCAGGGCTGTATTGGCAAAAAAGCAGCCCTGGCGCTCCATTTTTACCAGCCTGTTCTGTCGGCGCAGCAGTTTTTCGAGCCGCTGCTCCGGGGGCAAATCCTCCTGCGCCACCGAGAACACGGTGCTGCGCATGGTCTCCTGTGCGTACTCCACCACGGCGCGCATCAGGCTTTCCTTGGACAAATGGTGGTGCATCAGCCCCGATTTGCCCAAACCTGTCGCCTCCGCCAGCATACTGACCGAGGTGCCGTGGTAGCCGTGCCGGTTGAAAACTTCCCAGCAGCGCTGCAATAATTCCTGTTTTTCTATTTTTTTGACTGGCATATACCGAACGTTCGTACGGCAAAGGTAAAGGGAGTTTGGGAATTGGGCAAGGGGGCGGGGGATTTTTTTTCGGGGGATTGTTTGTGGGTGTGCAGCGGGTGTGTTTACTTTATGGCTGCAAACTACCACCAGATGTCAATGTTTGTTTTTCTATAGCCAACCTCACGTTCGTTTTTTGGGAAGTAAGGCGAGGAGATTGTGCAAAGAAGCATAAACCAACTAATGACTAATTAAAACCCTAAGTGCAGACTAAACTCATTATTTACACTTTTTCGGTACTTTGGGTTTTAGTCCGCCTCGGCAGGTGTTCCTATCGAGCCAGCAGATATTTCTCCTCAACAGGTCTTCCTTTCGCGCCGGCAGATATTCCCCGCTCACTACCCCACTCAACCCCAGCGCTGCGGCAGTGTCTTTATTTTAACGACACAATTAAGATGAACTTGCCTACGCGCAATTGGAGTGGGCTGAACCCCAGCGTATCGGCTAAAACATGCTAACCAGTTACGTTTATAGTAAAAAAACTTCAAATCAATAACGAAAATGCAACCTATCACTATAAAATCAATTCAACAAGTGCTCGCCTCCGGCCAAACAGAAATGGCGCTTCAACAACTGGTGCACCTTGCTGAAAACTACAATCAAGAGACCCAGCAATCGGCCACTTTGCTTCGTGCTGCCTGGGAATATCAGGAACAGCAGGCCATCAGAGGCGCCCTTTCTTTTGAAGAAGCTAACTTGCAGCGTAACCGCATCAATCAAGGGGCATTGAGTTTAATGGCAGATATGGAATCAGACGGCAAGGTTTCTCAGCAGGTTGAAAATGTATTGCAAAACGACCTTTATAATAGCCAGACCGCCGCTTTGATGCAGGTGATTGACAATGATAAAATTACTTTGCAAGGCACAAATATCAACGCCGCCGCCGATGCGAGTGTGATTATTGGAGAAGGTAATGTGATGCATAGAAAAACGTACAACGCACTGGGCATCCGGCAGTTCGGCGCCATACTTTTAGTCTTGTTGCTACTCGGCGGCGGCGGCTATTTTGTCTATAAACAATTGTATAAAGGGCAGGATAAATCGTATGCTTCGCTCTCGGACATTCAAAAGGAATTGAGCGTATTGGCTGATTTAAATAAGAATCTGGGCGCAAAACTGGCAAAAGATCGCCCTGAAATAGAAGCGTTGCTTGAAAAAGGCATAAAAGCCATGCAGGATAAAGATTATGGTACTTCTATCCAATATTTAGAAAAAGTGGCAGCTATTACGCCTGCTTCCACCATCTATCAGAATATAGCCTATGCCTACGAGCAACTGGGAAAGACTGACAAGGCACAGGAGAATTTGAACAAAGCCAAGGAGATTAATCCCAATATTAATTTTCAGAAATCTGCGGGAGAATTGAAAGGAAAACGGATCAATCTTTTGGCTCCCGAAAATGGGGGGAAGATGGTGGCGGCTAACACAGATAAAGTGCTTAGATTCACCGACGGAGATCTTAAATACTCGTTCAGCGGTGGTGGCAAGGATTTTGGTATTTACTCCTTTCAAGAAGGTAAAACAGCTACGTTCGATCAGTTTGAGACGTACGTGCCAGGCGCAAGCCAAGCACACGAGATTGAATTGTTTTATGGAAATGATTCACCAACTGGAAATTTTACTTCTATTGGCGTGTTCAAACCATTCAATGGGCTATTAACCGGCTCTCCGTATCAAAAATTTACATTTACCTCAGTAACAGCCAAATTTTTTAAATTTGAAAAACGTGGCTATACAAGGATGTATGAAATTCGATTAATGGGTACACTGGAATAAGGCTTCCTTTCGCCGCTCTTGGCATTCCTGCCCTAACACCCTCCGCCCGGCGCCGCGGCAGTGTCTTTTTCGACCTGCTGCATAATTCTTTACAAATGATTGAGTATCAACACGGATAACCAATAACTAATAACGGATAACTACTTATTTGTCTCAAACTATAAATTGTCCTTCCAGAATTTTTCCATACTCCTGCGCATGTGCAGGGTGGTGTTTTCCCCCTGCCAAATTCCATGATCCCTCATGGGATACGACAACATAGTGAACAGTTTGTTGTTTTTTATGAGCTCATTAACCAACATTTCAAAATTCTGATAGTGTACGTTATCATCGCCAGTGCCATGAATGATCATGAGGTTTCCCTGAAGTTTATGGGCATGTGTTAAGGGTGAGCCCTCACGATATCCTTCAGCATTATCATTGGGTAAACCCATGTACCGTTCCTGGTAAATATTATCATACAGGGTTTGTTGGGAAACAAAAGCCACCGCAATACTGGATTTATAAATATCCGAATGGCGGAACATACAATGCAAGCTCATTTGTCCGCCACCACTCCAACCCCAAATGCCAATGCGCTTTTCATCAATGAAAGAATAGGTAGCCACAATTTTTTTAGCTGCTTTCGCCTGATCATCTGCAGCCAATAAACCGATCTGCCGGTAAATGCTTTTTCTGAAATCGCGTCCACGAGGTACCCGGGTGCCACGGTTGTCGATACTCACTACAATATAATCCAATTGGTTACTGAGGTAATGATGCCAGAGGTTATCCCCGTGCCCCAGTTGTCCTGTACAGTCGAGCCTGCTGGTTCTCCATACACATGAACCAAAAGCGGGTATTTTTTCTGCGGATCAAAATTGATGGGCTTGATCATCCAGGCATCCAATACCACATCCCCGATATCTACTTTGAAAAATTCTTTGTTACGTAAACCCAGCTCATTCATTTTGGCTTTTAAAGCGGCATTATCTTCCAGTATTTTTATTTCTTTGTGTGTATTCAGATTGATCAATGAAATCCGTCTGGGTGTTGTAGCATTTTCAAAACTATGAATGGCATATTTTGCATCGCTAGATATTTGATAACTGTGTTGGCCAGCCATATCTGCAGGCGAAACTCTTTCCGCTTTCCCGCTTCCATCCAGCCTGCTGCGATAGAGGTACCGCTGTGTATAATTATCTGGCGAAGCAATATAATATACAAAGCCGCCAACAGGATCGATGCAATTTATATTCACCATATCAAAATTCCCGTTGGTAATAAGTTTCATATCTTTTCCATCTCGGGAGACTTTATACAAGTGCATCCAACCGTCTTTTTCGCTCGTCCAGGTAAATGATTTTGTACCATCAAGCCAAACAATGTTATCATATATATCCAGAAAAGCATCATCTTTATCGGTTAGGATATTTTTAAGTGCCATGGTCTTCGTATTACCTACCCAAACGGTGTTGGTATTTTGTAAGCGATTCAGTTGCTGTATCATTACTTCATCTGATCCGGGTATATATTCCATCCTGGCCAAATAATTGTTGCGTGGATCTCCAGGAACTGCAAACCATTTAGTTTTTCCGCCTGTGGCAGAAATAACACCCACTTTAACGGCAGAATTAGCCGTACCCACTTTTGGATAAGGCAAAGGAATTGGTTTTGAATAAATGGAATCAACATTGTTGATCATGTAAAAAGTGCCTACTCCCTTTGTATCCGATTGCCAGTAAGCAATATTTTTACCATCGGGGCTCCAGCGAAAACCATCCTGGCAACCAAGCTCTTCTTCATATACCCAGTCGAATGTGCCGTTGATAATATTGTCGCCCCCATCTTTTGTCAGTTTAGTAATTACACCGGTTGCAATATCTTCTGCATAAATATTCAATTTACTAACATACGCCACCCTGCTGCCATCAGGCGAAAATTTTGCAAACATGAGTGTGGCTTCACCAAGTCCCTTGCCCAGTTGTGATAGTTTGCCATTGGCAAGATTCAATACCCAATAATCGCCTCTTGTATTTTCACGCCACACTTTACGAGTATTGGTAAAAACCAACAGTTTGCTGTTATCATCGCTCCAGGTATAATTGTCAATAGACAATGGTGTGGTAGAACCTGCGGGAATTAACTGATTAGCATTCACCAATATTTTTCTTGTATCACTTTCGGCATCATAAACAACAATATCATCGCTATTTAATGCTGTATTGCCTTCAAGTTTTGAGTAACCTTTGTTATCTTTCATCCACCTGATTTGCCCAACTCCTTTCATCCGGTAAGCACGGTTAGTATAAATATCTTCCAGGGTTAATTTCTTGCTTTGAGCAAAAGTGCTAATGTTAAATAGCAAGGCGACTATGCATAAAAGCCCGATTGAAAATTTAAAATTCATGATTCGTTTTTTTAAAAGTTTATGCTGGTTATTATGCCTCATCAGATACCCCCGCTCACTACCCCACTCACACCGCGGGCAGGGCTGTTAAGTGCTAATTGTACATTGGATATTGAACATTGAAAATTGGACATTATTTGAATTATAAATTAATAAATGTCCAATTTTCAATGCCTAATTTTCAATTTTCAATGTAAAAAGGGCAGAACTAACGCCTGGGCGGTGGGTTGGGAAAGCAGGAACACCTGTAGCGTCCCAAAATTATACTGCTTCAATTACTCAGCTTCGTTCCTTTCTTTCCAGCCCTTTCCATTCGCCATCCACAATGGCGCAGCCGAATTTAAACAAATACTGGTCCATGCCATGATCATCCACGGCCCCGCTTTCAAAGTCCGTTCCATAACTGGCGCCACTAAATTGTTGGGGTGAGGTATTCAAAAAGAGCGTAGAGGCTCTTATGGATGTTTGCACTGCTGCAATGGTTTGTTGAATTTCTGCCTGCCGTTGTGTATCCAGGTCTTCAAAGCGTAGTTCTGTTATATTTTCATCCTGTAGGGTGGCCGTGGTACGGATCAAATGCCCTTCATCAAACAGGCGAGCAGGGCCGCCCAGATAATGAAAGCCAAATAGGCGTGGAGGTAATTGCGTTACTATATCCAGATGGTTAATATGCAAAAACGTTTTGGCCTCCAATAACGCATTATAAGCCTCCTTGAATTCCTGGTTGCCGGCCCGGGGTGAGCCAAATACATAAACACCGGCCACCGGGTAGGCGCTCAGAGCCAGACGATGGGCCGCTAACTGGGCCAGCGCCGCCCCAGACTGTGCCCGCAAATAAATAATTTTTTGTCGGCGCCAAGCGCATCCACTGCGGCCTGCACCTGGGCCCACACGCTGTCCAGGGATTGCTGAAAGCCCCGGTGGACGCGTCCTCGTCCGCCAAAGGCGTCGGATTTAAAAAATTCACATCCGCCAACGCATCTTTTCCACTGCTGGTCCCCCGGAAGCAGACGATCAAGTGCTTGTCTTTTCCGGCTACAAACGCCTGCGTATCCGTGTTTAAATTTTCTATCCAGCGAAAGGCGTCGTAGCCCCATTGCCGGAGGTGTTTTTCCACGTAAGCGGGTTCAAAATAAGCCAGGTGCGCAAAATCGGCCAGGGTCATGGCATTTTCCAGGCGGTAATTTTCCCCTTCTTCATCAAAGCCGAAGGCAACCGATGGAATTACATCGTTGCGGCCATACCGCGCGCGGTTGATCTCCGGGCCTATCCGCCGGAGCGACCAGGCCGCACTCGACCCCGGCAAGGTGCCCCATCCCGCGCATAGCACCTCTTTGCCATTCACATGCAGGATGGCGTCCTCATTTTGCCCCTTACTGACCTCTACGCAAGGGGTTTAAGCATACCGGGTCGCGGCGTCGAACACATCGAAGGAATCCTCTTCCTCCAATTCCGGAATGGGGCCATCGGTATTAATGATATAATGCAGAAACAAATGATCAATCGCCGCTTCCATATCCTGGCCCGCCGACGCCTGCACGAGCCTTCTGCGAAATATCAGCAGTGATTCCGCCAGTTTCGGGTTATGGGCATGTATTTCCATCAACAACTGGTTCTGGTCGGGAAGAAAGGCGAACGCCCAGGCTATGTTGATGATATCCTGCTGGAATAACGGCAGGCTTTGTTTAAGTCTGGATAGGGATTGCTGAATATTTTCTTGCGTGGGAACGGGCATATTAAAGTTGTTAAGTAGAGTGGTTGCAGGAAAGCACAAGGTAGAAAGAATCACGCACTGAACTTAGATATGCATCCTGCTGTACGATTAAATATGTACTTTTAGGGGCTGAATTTTAGTGGATAACCTGTGTTGAGAAGCAAGAAAAACATCTTGCTGTACGTATGCGGCAGGTCGAAAAAGACACTGCCGCGGCGGGTGAGGGTGCGTTGGGAAAGCAGGAGCACCTGCCGGGGCGGGAAAATGGCAATAACAGTGCTGAAAATTGTATATTTGTATTAAAATTTACAAAGGATGACGATCCAAAGAATTGATAATCAAATAATTATTACACTTATGGCGTCAATCGACCTGGAAGGCGTTCAGCGTCTTATCAACTATTTGCTATACAGAGAAGCTACCAAGGATAGCCAGGCTAAGCAGGAAGATGTAGATAAATTAGCCCGTGAGGCCAATAAACAATGGTGGGAAGAAAATAAACATCGCTTTTTACCGGAGTGAAATTCGTTATGAGTTTTGGGCCGGTGCAGCGAATCTCGTTCGGGACATTGATATGAATGATATTGCCTTTGTAACACTTGCTCAATTTTTGAGTGTAAAAATTGTGGACAGGCGACAGAGAATTGATGAAAGGCCTAGCCAGAAAAGGCTACACTAACTTTATCACTACCGATGAGTTATATGAGTTACGTTCCTTACTTGAACAATGAAAAAAATAAACGTTGCGCTCATCGGTTTTGGCTTGTCCGGCCGTTACCTGCAAGCCCCTTTTTTCGAAAAGAGTACCGATTTCTGTCTGAAAACGGTGATGACGAGTCAACAAGACTGGCAAGCGATGTATCCACAAGCCGGCCGGGTCGGATCGCTGGCCGAAGTACTGGCGGATGCTGCCATCGATCTGGTGAGCATCTGCTCCCCCAATGAAACGCATTTCGACTATGCCCGGCAATGCCTGCTGGCGGGCAAACACGTGCTGGTGGAAAAACCCTTTACGGCTACCGCCGCCGAAGCGGAGGAACTGATTGCCCTGGCCCAAAAGCAAGGCAGGCATTTATTCGCCTTCCAGAACCGGCGTTTCGACAGCGATTTTTTAACCATCCAACAACTGCTGGCTAGCGGCAGGCTGGGCGGCTTGCTTCGTTATGAAGCGCATTTCAACCGCTTCAAGCCGCTATTGAACCCCAAAAATGGAAGGAGATACCGGCCGCGTCCAATGGAATCCTGTACGACCTGGGCGCGCACCTGATTGACCAGTGCATCGCCCTGTTTGGCGCCCCACAGGCCGTGCAGGGCGAGACGTATACCCAACGGGCCGGATCGGATATCGACGATGCGTTCGACATCTGGCTCGACTACGGAACTATGAAAGCCTATCTGCATGCCAGCCTGATGGTGCGGGAACCCGCTCCCCGTTATGTGCTGCACGGCACGGAGGCTTCGTTCGTCAAATACGGTATAGACCAGCAGGAAGATCAATTAAAAGCGGGTCTCCTACCGGGTATGCCCGGATTTGGCGAGGAACCCGCCGCGCTCTACGGTACGTTATACACAGAAACAGGCGATGTAAACCGGCAAGAAATAATGGAGAGTCAGCCGGGAAACTGGCAGGCCCTGTTTGACAACATGGCCGACGTACTCCTGCGCGGCGCAGCGCCGATCATCCGGATGGAGGAAGTGGTGCAACAACTTCAGGTGATCGGGCAGGTCCGCCGGCGTGAAAAAAACATAAATTAAACAACATGGCATACGACGAAAGCACCGCCCAAAACATCCGGCAAGTACTGCTGGACAAAGGCGCCGATTTTACGGAAAAGAAAATGTTCAGCGGCGTCTGTTTTTTGGTGGACGACAAAATGTGTTGCGGAACACATATTGACAAGAAAACGGGTGAGAGCCTGCTGCTTTGCCGCATCGGCGAAGCGGCGTACGAAAATGCCCTGGAACAAAACGGTTGTATCCCTATGGACTTTACGGGCAAATCGATGAAAGGTTATGTTTTCGTCACAGAAGACGGCCTTCACAATGCGGCGGATTTAGGGAAATGGCTGCAAACTTTGTCTGGATTTTAATCCGGTGGCGAAAAAGAGTAAAAAAGTAAACGGCGTTTTCTCAGTCGTCCATTTTTTGGATTACAGTATTTATCGCATCATATAGATCATCGTTTTGAAATCTTTATAAGACATTAAAACGATGGCGAACACCCCCCGTCACTCATCCAGCCAATGCAGGATGTTCAGCAGAAATGGAGCATTTTGGCCGGCTTCGGGTGTGTTCATGCCTACCGGACTTCGATTGGGGCCGGCAAGTTGGGCGGAGAACATGGCCGCTTCGCCCATGACCACTACCCGGCCTTTCCCGTAAGGAAGACATGCGCCCTGAAAGTAGCCGTCGCCGGGCAGGCAGGCGCTATTTTCTTCAAATTGCCAGGCCACGGCGGGCATAATCAGCGTATAGTTTTTTAGTGCCAACAAAGGCGTCGCATCCGCAGGGATGCGGAAGGCGCTGCCGGTGAAAGTGACCACCGTGTCGATGCCCTGCGTGATGGGATGGGGAAGCAGGGTGCCGTTTTCCCGAAAAAAGCGTTCGTAGCTGCGTCGGCGGTTGTCATTGGCAAAACAGTTCAAAAACTCGATGCCGAAAGACCTTCCCAGCGCCTCGGCAGCCCCGGCAAAAGGCATGTGGTCGGCTATCAACAGGAGGCGGCCGCCGTTTTTCACCCATTGGTTCACTGCTTCGATTTCGCCGGCGCTAAATGCGGAAGGGTTGGGCAAATTCCAATTTCGGGCATTGCTGCTGTCCAGGGCATTGGAGATCACCAAAATGCGGCAGGATTTCAGCCCGGCCATATCAAAAGCTTGGGTGTTTGCACCGACCTGGTACCCGTCCTGTTGCAGCACCTTGGCAAACGGTGCATAGCGGCCGCCCAAAGTGTGAAAATTCATGTGCGCCTCGTCAATCCACACGACGCTGCCTTTGCCCGTTGGATATTTTGGATGTTGTGGCGTATACGTAAAAGCCGTATCGGCTATTTGCTGCGCCATCGCAGTATGGAAAAGGCCTAAGAAAAACAGTAAAAACAGCAATCGAAATGCATTCATTGAACTTGAATTTTTTCGCTCAAGAACTACGTTGAACAGTGAGCAGAAGATACACGATATATAAAGCCACCATGATTGAATCGGCAAGCATCGCTTAATTGAAGTGTTATCAAATAGTAATTTTGGAATTGCCATCCAAAAATACAATATTCTTCCATTTTTTAAAAGGCGCGGCCTCGGTTTATGCCTGGGCAGGTGTTCCTGATCTTCTCATTCACTCAAGCCCCAGGCGCGGCTGATCTTTTGCCGAGGTGAAACAATTTTCATGGCAGGTATCTCGCTTAGCGGTTCGTTTTCCCTTTGTCTTTAATTATTACCATTGTTGGAATCTTATTCCAAGTTGCTTGTCTGCAATCGCAAATTCTTTGGCCCCCCAAGGTCTGAGCGTAACTTTATTGAGATTTGGGTGCAGTAGATGAGGATGAGAAGTCGATACCTTTGCATATACTTCTTCGATATTATTCGTTATAAGCCTTAGCTCTGGATTATGTTCTTTGGCTAATTGTTCGTCTTGAAAAACCATAATCCTTATTCCGTCTTTTTCTAATACACAATAAGGTTGTGAAGTCTTTAATTCTTCGTGTTCAATAGTAAATCGCAGACAGTCAACAAATAATTTCAGTCCATCTGAAATGTCG
>JADJSY010000011.1 GCA_016711435.1 Lewinellaceae bacterium | reverse complement strand
TTGATGGTCAACTAATTCCTTTTCCCCTATCTGTTGATAGGCTGAAGTTACCGCCGTGCGTGGGTCTTACGACCCCGCACATTTTTTTACCCTTCCATTTGCTTTGATTTTCTGAGAATGCACCGATAAGAAAGTGCGGGGTCGTAAGACCCACGCACGGCGGTAACGCGTGGCTTGCCAATTGATAAAAGCGATTTGATTGTCAACTAATTCCCTTTGCCCTATCCGTTGATAATCTGAGAGTTTTTGCCGTGCGCGGGTCTTACGACCCCGCACATTTTTTTCACCGCATAGTCTGTACATTTTTACATCTGCTTTTCTATCTTTGTTTGCTTAATCGTACCAGGTGTATCTGCCTACCCAACAAATGCTTCATGATCTGTATTTTACCACTGCCACGGTAAAACAATGGAAGTATTTGTTCAAACCGGACAAGTACAAAGATTTGGTTGCAGGCAGTTTTGATTACCTCGCCAGAGAAGGCTCATGCTGGATATATGCTTTTGTAATAATGCCCAATCATTTTCATGTAGTCTGGGGCATGAAATATCCGGATATACTTCAGAACACGCATCAACGGATGCTTAAATACATTTCCCAAACGATTCGGTATGATTTACGCGATTACCATCCTGAAGTATTGGAGCGTTTTCGTACGGACCGGAAGGACCGGCAATATCAGTTTTTCAAAGACCGGCCATTGTCAATTCCCATTTACACAGATAAAGTGGCCTTGCAAAAAATCAATTACATCCATCACAATCCTGTTTCCTACAAGTGGAACCTGGCTTCTGTGCCTGAGGAATATATCTGGTCATCTGCTTCTTTTTATGCTGCCGGTGATGTGCGATGGCCTTTTTTGACTAATTTTTGGACGATGGAAGGTGGGTATAACGAAGACACCAGAAGTGCGGGGTTGTAGTAAGTGCGGGGTCGTAAGACCCTCGCACGGCGGTAACGTTTGGTCCAGGAATTAGTGACAATCAATCACTTTTGTGTGTTGTTAAGCTGAAGGTTACCGCCGTGCGCGGGTCTTACGACCCCGCACCTTTTTTCTCTTTCCTTTTTTATTCACCTTGATTTTCTGAGAATGCACCGATAAAAAAGTGCGGGGTCGTAAGACCCACGCACGGCATCTACTTAAGCTATAGCAGATAATCAGACGGATCATTTGCTGTATCACTGGCCAAGCGTCACCGCCGTGCGCGGGTCTTACGACCCCGCACTTCTTTTTTGGCTACTTTATGTACCGAACCGCACCTTTCTTTTACCATAAAGTAGCCATTAAGAATCAACAGTTTTGATGCGTTTGCCCTGGCCCCTCGGCAGCTAAAGCAGCCGGTACGGTTCACTTCCGCACCACGCTCAAATAATCCAGCATCGCCGTATTAACCTCGACATTCATGTTGTTGTTCCAGTCTTCAAAGGAAAGCGACACGGCATTTTCCCCTTTCCGGAGCGTAACGCTGCGGCTGTTGGAAAAACCCCAGTCGGACCATTCGTCTTTGCCACGTTGCGGGAATACCAGTACGCCGACAAACGTACCGTTGACCGTCAGGCTACGGATGGCGCATTTATTGTCCGTATTCCAGGGGCCGCTGCCATTGGAATAGTGCGCCTGAATGAAATATTCTCCCGCTTCTTCTGCTGTAATACGGCAGTCGATGCGCCTGTTTTTGTCCAGGCTGATTTCCACAAAACCACTGCCGGAGAAATTGCTGTACGGCAATTTGGATGCGGGAGCGAAGGCCTCCATTTCAAATATTCTGACCGCAGCATCGCCTGTAAAAACAACCGGCTCGCTGCTGAAAGATTCGTTGCCGGGCTGATCCACCGCAGTCACCTTGTATTCGCTGAATTGCTGTGCGACCGGCTTTATTTCCCATTGTGTCGCGCTTGTTTTTTCTACAAACTGCCCGTTTTTATAAATCCTGTAATGCACGGCGCCTTCCACGGGCTCCCATTTCAACATATTACCGGCCCGTACGGCCTGGGGGTTGGGAAGGCTGAAAAGATTCGGTACCAGATGGATGGGCTGTTGTGAAAAATCATTGTTTTGCATTTCTATTTCAATCACATGCGAACCGGCGGTGGAGGCAGGCAAAAAAGCGTTTTTGAGCGGCCTTCCATCCAGTAAAATGACTTTGATTTGATTGCCGAAACCGTTTACAGAAATGTTTAAATCGGCATTTCTGTAACGAAAATGGCTCAGGGTCTTTTTGCCCGGATAGGTCTTCGGCACGACAGGCTGAAAACGAATACCGTCGGCTTCAAACGACATGCCCATAAAAACCCGGTGTACCATAGCCAGGTTGCCGGCCATGCTCCAAAGCATCCGGTCGGAGTTGATTTCCGTGCCGTCAAAATCGCCGGTGCCCGCTACGAAATTTTCATAATTGGTCAGAAACAGCGCGCCGGCGCGGTAAATGGACGCCAATCCGTGGTTCAAAACCTGTTCGTTGCCCGCCTTGGCCGCTGCGAGGTTCCAGTAGGATTGTACAAAAGGCCAGATGGCGTCGTTGTGGTAGGGCGGGATACCGGGAATTTGCGGATAGATACAGGTCACGCCAAAATCGGTCACCGGCGATTTGGACAAAATGGTTTTTGCCCTGTCCGGGTCTGCCACGTCGAACAAAACGGCCAGCGCCTCACCCAGCGCTTCAAAACGCGGCGAAACCGTCAGATAAGGTCTGCCGTACAGAAATTGCGCGTAGTAACCCTTGTCGGACATCCAAAGATATTTATTGATACCTGCCTTGATCATTTCGGCTTTATACGTAAACAACTGATGCGGTTCTCCCAAAATCTTAGCCATTTCAGCCAGAATCCGGTGGGTCTGGTAATGCACGACATTGGTTCCCAGGTTTTGAGAAACATAAATGTCCATGTTCGACATCCACTTGGGGTAGGTTTGTTCGCGCCAGTCCAAAAAGGAAGATTCCCCGGAGTACATACCTGTCAGTGGGTCGAAAATGGTTTTTTCGTCGTCTTCCACCGAGTTTTTGATAATGTTGTACGATTCGACGAGCCAGTTCCGGTCGCCCGTAGCCTTGTAAATTTCCCAGGCAGCCAAGGCCCAGGTCGTGCGATCCGACGACACCGGCCAGGCGCCGCCCGAACCGGTATCCTGAATGATGCGATCGCGTTTGACTTTTTTCCGCAGACTGGTTTTGGCTACTTCCGGTTCGTGGAAAGCAAAAGCCAGCAGGGTGCTGTAACTCACATCGCGTGTCCACACCCCACTCCACTTGGCGCCGGTGCGGAACGTGCTGTCTTGTTCGATATTTTTGGTGGCTTCTTCGAGCGAGAGATTGAATAAGGCATCTACAATAGGCTGGTCGGAATGGTACTGCGCTCTTTTGGAAATATCCGTGCCGAGCGTCCAGGTTTTTTCATTCGACACGCTGGCGTCGTACGGATTGAGCCACAGGGTCAGGGTGTAGATGTTGTCCTTCCCGCTGTCTTTTAATTTCAAACCCTTGTTGTCTAAATTGACAAAATCCCAACTCAGCGGTTCGGCGCCGCCTGCCACATAAAAACCTTTAAAATCGGCTTTTGCCACCAGCGTCCCGTCGAATGCCTGGTAGTACCCTTTTTCATTAAACTCCCGGATTACCGGCGTCATATCGAACCGAAAAGTGTATTCGTAATTGACGGGCAAAAAGTGGCCGGTTTGGGCGGCTGCGGCGGCACGGGCGCGCCGAATACGATCACCGGCGACTCGTGTTCATCGCCGATCAACACCCAGTGGTCTTTGCCCGGTGGCAGCTCGTTGTCTTTTTCGTTGATACTGCATTTGAACGTGACTAATCTGGGAAAAGTCGCGTTTGCTGGGCTTTGGTAATTAGACTGTATCTGTGTGGGTGAAATAACCCTTGCTTCATGCATGCCCTGGGATACTTTGGCAGGATAAACCGAAAATGCATCTGACTGGTACAGGGGTGTTTTTTGGGGAGTTTGGCAGGCGGATAGCACTGCGAGCGCGAAAAGGAATATTGTTTTGTTCATAAATTTCCGAAGTGTTATAACACGCGTTCTGCATGGGGGGCGTAAGGCCCTCGCACCGCAATATTTGTGATTTTTTATGCCAAAATTACAATCAAACAACCCATATTGGGTGTACTCTACGGTGTACGCTACTTTTGTCATCCTGACGGGATCCGTCCACTCTACGGGGCGTTTTACACTCAGTTTACCTTACGTAGAGTGGACGGATCCCGTCAGGATGACAAAAGTAGCGTACACCGTAGAGTACACCACAATATGAGTTGTTTACAGGCAGAGGATATGCAATGGAGGGCAAAAGGCGGCCTATCAGGTTGATGAGACGCCTCATGAAAATTGCGGTACGATTACAAACCATCAACGTATCGCTCCTAATTATTTTTCCTCCAGATTTTTAAGAAAAATCAAAAGAAATAAAAAGCCGCCCGTAGCGATAAAAATGTAAAAAGGCATCAGAGTATCCCAGACACCCAGGGCGTAGCATTACGGACGCAAGTAATACCGCATCACCCCCGGCCACATGGTAAAAATGATGATTGCCGTCGCCCATAAACTATACACTGCCTGCAAAGGGCTGTAAGGCGGGCCTAACAACAGCATCTGCACGTTGATCCAGATAGCCAGCGTAATGCCGCAGTAGAGTGAAAAAGTCCAGGCCCAGTGCCTGTCAGGATAGATGTTGAGCGCTTCGGGCCAGCGCCATTCGGGTTGCAGGATCAATCCGTAAGCGATTAGAAGCGGAAATAAGCCATTGAAAAACAGCAAAATGACACCCGGTATCAGGTAATCCCGAAACGGCGTACCTTCCAGCGCATCCAGCGGCATTTGTAATCCATTGCCCGTAGGGTCGTCCGTCAGCATAAAGCCGCCGAAAATGCCGCCTGCGCTGAGACCCAGCAGGAGCAGTAAGAGGATGTAAAGCGGGAAAGGTTTGGGAAGAGCTGCGTAGTTCATATTGCTTCTTAGTGTTAAGTTGCTACAAAAGTGCCGTTTTACCACCTGCGGATCAATGATTTTGGTTAATTAACGGGATGAGTTTATACACTGCCGCTTACCTTTACCCTACGTACTGCCATTAAGCTACGGGAGAAGACACTATGCGCATCAGAGATTGGTTTTTCCCAACCAACCCTTTTCAACAATATGACACCCACGAACGACTGTTCGTGGGGCTTCAACGTTTGGAAAATTCAGCCATATTATGCGTGCAAACCAAGGCTATCTATCCGGTAAAAAAACTGATCCGCCAATACGGCCTGCCTTCAGAAATGGCGGACGACATCCTGAACCAAAGCACCCTGATTTTTTTGCGAAAAATTGAGGCCGGCAGTTATCAATTTCAAAATTATGCTCCATCGACCTACCTGATTGAAATCGCGCGAAGGCTCGCCATGTCGGCCATGCGTTCGCACAAAAACACCCCGGAAACCCTTGAAAACCACCACGATATACCCGATCCCGACCTGGAAGTTAAAGGCCGGGCACATGAAGCGACCGAGACCATCCGGCATTTACTGACTTACATGGGAGGGCCTTGCGAACAAGTGATACGGCTCCACCATATTGAAGGTTATAGCGACGAAGAGGTGGTGAGCCAAAAATGACGAAGTACACGACTGTCGATTCGCTTAAATGAAACGCAGCACCTGCATGAAAAAACTGATCCAACTGGCCCAGCAATGGAAGATTTCAAACAATATCTGAACGACGACGCGGAAGAGGAAGAACGCGCCGCAGCCGAACAGGTTCGTTTGGGGTTGAGCGGTTTGCGGCTGGAGCGCAAGGTGGCACAGGTAGCCGCCGAGCGCAAAGCCTTGCTTCGACGAACGTTCTGGAGCCGAATTATAGGAATTGCTACGCTTGTCTTCATGGTAGGCGCGGCTTTTTTGTTTTTTTGGAACAAAGAAAAACCTGCGCAGCCACCGGCTGATCCGCAGCGGCAAATAGAGCAGACGCCGCCACTGCAACAACAGGAAACCCCACCGCAACAAACGCCGGATCAACCCAAAAAACAATCCATCGCCGAGCGCCCACGCACATCGCGCGAGCAGGCTGAACAACCGCTGGTACGCAGTGTACAACCTGATCTGGATACGATGACGACCCGCTTGATACAGATTTTGCTGAGGATAACGGTAAACAATGACATTCTTTACCGCGAAGAAAATTTTGATAAAAGGTTTGGCTGGGGGAAAATCGTTCAACTGTTGCGCGACAACAAACCGATCGAAGCCAAAGTCGAAATTTTTAATGCCTACCCCGATGATCCGGAAGGAGTCTGGCTTTTGGGCATCGCCTTGCTGGAAGAGGGAAAAGCGGATGAAGCCCTGGCATTGTTTGAAAAAATAGCGAAAAACCCGAAGCACCACCGCCAAAAGGAAGCCGGCCTGGCTGTAGAAGCGTTACGCAACTGAGTAAAAGGGTAAAATCGCAGCAGTTTCTAATGTAAGACATTTACGAGAGGCTTCGCATCCCCGGAACCGGCCAACAAAAGGGGCAACGCCCCGAGATATTGGCCACCCCCCCCCCCAAAACCCCCCTCCCCCCCCCACAAATGTTGATAACCAATAACTACTCGGAATCATGGGTTAAAAAGACTGCCGCAGCAAAACTATGGACTTTGAGGGATAAACACGCAGAGCAATAACCACCCCCCCCCCCCCCCCCCTGCACCCATGATTCGCATTAATAACGGATAACTACTTAACTGCCAAATATGAAATCCATTTATTTGACTTTTCTCTTTGTTGTATGCTGCATGCCTTTATTGTCGGCTCAATCTGAAACAGCTCAGCTCGCCCAGGAATTCACTGCGTTATTCAAAAAAAAGGATTACCCGAATGCCATTAAGACAGGGGAAAAATGGAAATCTTCCATGTATCAGACAGGCATCGCCAAAGCAGATTCGGCCCGTGTTGCCCGGCGTATTATGGACCTGGCGAGTTGCTACAAGTCCACTTTGCAATTCCGTAATTCTGAAACTGTTTTACAGGAGGCGCTTGTAATAATGCCTTCCGATTCAGTTGATTATGACGCTATTAAGTCGGGGCTTGGTAGTGTTAAAACATCGCTGGGAAAATACCAGGAAGCCGATTCCATCCTTCAAGATGCGCTGTTATCCTTTAAAAAACATCGTATGGATAAAGGAAGAGCTTATAACGGCTGCATCCAAAACCTGGCAGATTTGCGTTTTAACCAGGGATTGGTACAGGAGTCGTATGCTTTGTACCAGGAAGCGCTTGCGCATTGTAACACCAATAAACTGGGCGAAGGGCCACTTCTTGCCCGGATATACAGCGGCCTGTATCAAATATCGGATGCACAGGGCAATTACTCACAAGCTGAAAAATGGCTTGAAAAATCGTTTCACATTATTTCACAATTCTACCCGCACGACGGCGAAGTGGTCCTCGGCAGACAAAGGCAGTACGCTATATTGCTTATGAAAAAAGGGGAGCTGCAAAGGGCGGAACCTTTTTTGAATAAATTGATAAAACTGATTGAAAAAAAACGAGGCGCCAATACGCTGGAATATGCCAGGGCCTTGTGCGTGATGACTTGTATCGATCAGCAACTCGGCAAAATAGATGAAGCCTTGCATCTGACCACCTTACAAGACCCCATTTTTACCAAAAACCTGGGTGGAGCACATTTTGAAACCATAGAAAATAAAACCAACCGAATCACCCTATTGCTCGATTCGGGAAAAAAAAACGAGGCAAAAATCGTGGCCCAAGCCATTCTGGACACCTTGCAGGCCGGCGGGAAATATATAGAGTTGCGGATGGCAACCTTTTATAATCTACTGGCACAATGCACGGAAAATGCCGACAGCTCACTCGCACTGCGGGAAAAAGCATTTAATATAGTGCAAACATCGAGCGGACAGGCAGATGGGGGACATAATGCAGATCCCGGTCTTTTATTGGCAGCGGATTATCTGAAATTAGGAAGACTGGAAGACGCCCAACGAATACTCGCTTTATTCGATGATTTTGAAGCGAAAGCAGGTTCAAAAAATAGTCAATTCTTAAAATTGCAGTTTCACCGGGCACAACTACATCTGCTCCAGGGTAACACTTCGCTCGCCTTGCAAGAGTATACCCGTCTTGTAAACACCCGACGAGAATTAATCTCCAGCGACCTGCTGCTCCTCAACGATTACCAGCGCCTCAACCGCTTCAACCAGTTGAGGAGCATGAATAACTGGATGCTCACTCAATGCCGGAATAAGGACATACGACAAGCGGGTTTTATATCACTAGCGCTGGATTTTCAACTTTTTACCAAGTCGCTGCTTCTCTTTACCGCTCAAAAAATCCGGGAGAATATTCAGGCTGACACAACGCTTGCTCCCATTTTTTCAGCCTGGAAAGACACCCGCGAACGCCTGGCCTGGTGCTACACGCAACCCAAAACCAATCTCGAAAAACAAAATATCAATATTGCAGCACTCGAATCCCGTGCAGACTCTTTGGAAAAAGTCATTTCCCGAAGCAGCAGCGCTCTGGCTTCCGAAAACCTGCGTAAACCCTTTGTCTGGACAGACGTACGAGACCAACTCCGCCCCGGTGAAGCCGCCCTCGAAATCGCCCGATTTAAGGAAACCCACCTCGACCCCTCCGACTCCTTACAGTATGCCGTATTTATCATACGGCCCGAAATGCGCGAACGCCCCGCAGTCATTTTCATCGAGGATGCGGAGCGCCTCGACCAGATGATGCTGGAAAAATACCTCGCCGAATGCGCCGTACCCGGCGGAAAAGGCCAAACCGGCCAGTTGTACCAGGCTTTCTGGAAAAACCTGGAACCTTACCTGAAAGATATTTCACGGCTCTATGTTGCTGCTGACGGCGCTTTTTTCAAAATCAATATAGGCGCTATCCAGTTGCCCGACGGACAATATGTAGCCGACCGCTATGACGTACGGAATGTTTTTTCCCTGAAGGATATCGATACAAAAAATGATGCGCAGGGGACTGAAAACCTTGCCGGCAAAACGGCTTTTCTGGCAGGAAACCCCGCATTTTTACTCAAAAAAGATGGAGATACAGCGGCAGCAACCCTGCGCGCTGTTTCCGAAACGCCCGACTCCCTGACAGCATTCGGCCCCTTCGAAAGTATTTTGCGCAATGCAGACGATGTGCGGGGCATCAACCTCTCCTCGTTACCCGGCAGCCAGCAGGAAGTACAGGAACTGGATGCGCTCCTGCGTAAAAAAGGCTGGCGAACAACCCTCGTCACAGGTTTGACGGCCAATGAAGATACCCTGAAAGCGCTGAAAAATCCCGGCATTTTACACTTAGCCACGCATGGTTATTTCCTGTCCAATGTGCGTAGCGGAGCCGCCGGACTGTCGCGCCCCCTGCTGGAAAGCAACCCGATGCTGCGCTCGATGGTATTTTTTGCAGGCGCACAAAATACCCTGAATCATCAACCTGTCGGCAAAGAAGATGGTATCCTGACCGCTTATGAGGCGCAAAATCTGCAACTCGAAGGCACCGAATTAGTTGTGCTCTCTGCCTGCCAAACCGCCCAGGGAAAAATACAGAACGGCGAAGGCGTTTATGGCCTCCAGCGGGCCTTGCGCATCGCCGGAGCGCAGGCCGTGCTGCTCTCTCTCTGGGATGTGGACGACAAGGTAGGGCGCGAATTTATGACCATATTTTATGAAAAATGGCTGGGCGGCACGGGCAAAGCGGAAGCCTTTCGGGCCGCCCAGTTAGCCGTAAAAAAGAAGCACCCGAAGCCGTTTTACTGGGCGGGATTTGTGTTGATCGGAGGATAATTATAGGAATGAGGGATGAGGAATGAGGGATGACCGAGCGTGATGTCCGCCCACTTTTTCCGAGCGGCTATTATCATTCCTCATTCCTCATTCCTCATTCCTATAAAAACTCACTTTCTCCGCTCCAATTCCGCTTTAATCGCCTGTATCTCTTTTTGCTGCTGCTCAATCACCGCCTGCTGTTCCTGCACTGATTTTACCAGAATAGAGATCATGTCTAAGTAACTGACACTGTAATTATCCGACGCATCCTTGCGAATAAGTTCCGGCATCACTTCTTCCAGTTCCTGCGCGATAAAACCGAAGCGCTGCTGGTTTTTCTTATCTTCAATGAATTCATAACTTACTGGTTTCAAACGTTTTAAAGCATCAATACCGTAAGTAACCGGTGCGATATTCTTTTTAATCTTGCGGTCAGACCCAAGCACGAGATCAGTACAATACACCACCTGCCATTTTTGCCCGTTGGAGCCCAGGTCCATTACGTTATTCCCCCAGGGCAACAGCGCGCTGCCGTTGGTGAGTGTGGTGGTTCCTTCGGCCCCACCGGTGGTATACCATTCACTGCCGTAGTCGTAGCTGAGCAATACGCCTTCACTTCCAAAATATTTCAGGGTATAGATTTCATTTGGAACATATCCGGCAAAATCAAAACTTTTCCCTTTCACTTTTTGAACGGAAGGATTGGGGTATGTTCCGCCTAAATCACCGCCTGCAGCGCCGCTGGCTGTAATCTGTGTCGTATTGACGGAGAGTGTGTTGCCGTTGATGAGAATACCCGTTCCGGCCGTGTATGTACCCGCCGGGCCTTGCGGGCCGGTGGCGCCGGTATTGCCTTGTGGGCCTTGGGGGCCAGTTTGCCCTTGCGGGCCGGTCAACCCAATCGGACCGGCAGGGCCTTGTGGGCCGGTCGCACCTGTTTGTCCGGTTGGACCAGCCGGGCCGGTGGCGCCCGTCAAACCAATCGGGCCGGTAGCGCCGGTAGCGCCGGTTTGTCCGGTTGAGCCTGCGGGGCCTTGTGGGCCGGTCGCGCCGGTCAATCCAATCGGACCGGTAGCACCTTGTGGGCCGGTCGCGCCCGTTAATCCGATTGGGCCTGCGGGGCCTTGCGCCGCGCGCCGGTCAATCCAATCGGACCGGTAGCACCTTGTGGGCCGGTAGCGCCTGTTTGTCCGGTTGGACCCGCCGGGCCTTGTGGCCCAGTCGCGCCGGTCAATCCAATCGGGCCTGCCGGGCCTTGCGGACCGGTGGCCGTAGTCGGAACCCAGTTCGTGCCGTTCCAGACTAATGCCTGGCCGGGTTGTGCATTTTGTGCTGTAATTTTCAGGGGATTACCAGCCGTTCCATTTCCTTGCAAACTTGCGTCCGTATTGACGACCTGGGTGCCCCAGTTGTCGCCCTGATTCGTACCGCCGCCCTCATCGTTGGCGGGAATCCAGTACCCGGCAGCACTGCTCCATTTGAGTATCTGCCCGTCTGTTGCGCCCTGCTGGGCGAGTCGAAAAGGGTCTTCTTCCGTACCGGCGCCCGCGAGTGCCGGGCTGAGGACGATATCGCCCAAAGAGCCGACATTGGCTGCGAACATGGCATACGGCACTGCGAACAACTCATTGGTTCCCAAAAAGTTAACACCTTGCCCGTCCACGTCCAACTCAACTTTCAGGAATTTGGGCGTGGCCCAGTTGATGGCGTTAAAGTCGCCCGAAAGCGCCTGCCCGCCGCCCACAGTGAGGTTAACCAGGCCGAGGTTATTGGTTGATGCCGTATGTTTTTCAGAATATAAAACGCCTCCGTTGATGTCGCTTTGAAGGTGAAAATAGACGACTACATTTTCATTGGACAAGAGTGCGCCTTGTGTGTTGCGCAGGGCTGCCTGGTAAGCAAAACCGGTGGGCATTTGTGCCGCCAGTTGAATACTGCAAATGATAAAAACGAACCAGATAAAAATATTCCTTTGCATGATGAGGGTTGTTTAAATTTTTTGAAATGAATGGGTCATCCACCTGCCCTGGACGTCTGTAAAGCGCAAAAAATAGTGGCCGGCGGGTAAACTGGCGAGTGAAATACGCGTCTGTTCGCGGTTCGTGACAAGGATGGAGTAATCCAGAACAACACGGCCATTTGTATCAAAAACATCCATTTGGAGGTCTTTGACAGACGTCGGTGCCGTTATTTGACAATACAGCACATCCGCTGTCGGATTGGGATACAGTTGAATCGTCACATCGGGCAGATTCGCCTGATGTACCGGCACGATACCCAGATCGGGCTGGATAGAACCTTGCGACCATATATTGGCCGTGGATGGCAGGGTCAGAATGGCCAGATCGCCCACGGCAAAAGACCATTGATAGGAATCATTCTGGTAATTGCCGGAAGCCACCAGCGGCGGATCGGTTTGCGCCTGCGCCAGGATCGGTAGCGCCAGGAGTAAGAAGAAAAATGTTTTTTGCATAGGATGTTAAGAGATGTGAGAGAGTGAGAGAGGTATCCCCCTTGGCATTTTGTTGTAGTTTGAGTTTGGGTGTTTCAGGCCTGTAGATTGAAAGGTTTGAGGTTGTGAGGTTTGTGGCTTGGGTGGTTACCACCCTCAACAATCTCAACATCTCAACCCTCAACCCTTCCTTTCATTTTCCCGTTTCAACCACCGCTTCTTCGGACAAAAAACCTTCGCCGCCACCGGCGTACAGCGGTTTGAGGGCGTAAGTGAATTTGCCCGCCCGAAGCGGTTTATCGCTGAATGAAATGGTATTGCCAGGTACTTTTGCCCACAATTCCAGCCCGTTATCTGCATCGGCGCGGTAGATCAGCAAGTGATCGTATGCTGCATCGGACTGCCAGCTGAGTTGAACCTGATTTTTTGCTTCGTCCCAAACGGCTTTCAAACCGGAGACACTTCTTTTTTGGCGGACGCCGGGATTTTCACCCCTACCGGAAAGGAAGGTTCGGAAAGCAGACCCGCATCGTCGACCGCCTGAATGGCGTATTCCCAGGTTTGGCCGGCTGTCAGCAGCGTATCCGTCCAGGAACGGGCTTCGATTGGAAGTGTCTCAAGGATAGCCCAGGCATTGCCCGCAGAACGACGCAGCAGTTGCTGGGCAGCCACATCACTGCTGCTTGCCGGACGCCAGTGGAGATACACCGCATGTTCAGTCACCTTGTAATCATCAAAAACAGGGGCATCGGGCGGCACTACATCCGGCTTTGTGAGTTCAAGCACTTCGGAAGCGACACTTTCTTTTAAATTTTGATCGAAAGCCTTGATTTTGAAGTAAATACGTTCGGTCAGGTTGTTCAAATCAATCCGGTATTGAAACACCGTATCCGTAATCAGGGTATCGGCCAAAGGGATGAACACGTGATCGGCCTGGTTGGCGGCGTAGAGGTTGTAACCCTTCAAATCGAAGTCGGAGCCGAGGTTCCACCAGAGTTTTACCAGACCGGCGGTATCGATACTGCCCTGCAAGCCGCTGGGTTGGGCCGGCGGGGCGTAATCCTCCATGACCACATACAGCAGCGACGACCAGCCGATATTTCCTGCCGTATCCACCAGCCCTACGGTGTAAAAATTCGTCCCGAACTGCCAGGCAAATTCATCTGTAAATTCAGTGGTTCCGGGCGGCAGCAGCGTTGCATTGATGCGGATAACCGGCGTGGATGGTTCCGGGGTTTTGCCGATGACAAGGCCCAGTACAGGTTCGGCATTCGGTGGATTGACCCAGTTCAACTTTACCTGCCCCTCGCCAATATTTTCCAACTGGATGTCTTCCGGCGCAGGTGGCGGCGTGCGGTCGACGGCCATGCCGGCTACTGCACGCGAAGGCGGCGATAACTGGGCGAAAGGATTGATGCCGACCAGCCGGTAATAGAACCGTTTGTAATTGACGCCGACGGAGTCGACAAAACTCATGGAATCGCGGTTGGGCCGGTCTCTGGGAATCCATTCCATATAAGGTTTTTCGGTAAGCCGTTGAAAATGAATACCATCTGTGGAGCGCTCCGGGTAATACGCCGAAAACTGCGGCTGCTTTTCCCAGGTCAGGGAAATATGGCCCTCGCTGCTGATCAAAACCGGCGGTTCGGGCGCCTTGAGCGACAGGTACTCTTCGGGTTTAATCATGTACATGGCAGTATCGGACATTGCCTGACCATTCAACCGGGGGCAGTGGAGCAGGTAGAGGTACTTATGCCCCTTTTTAATGTCCCGGTCTACCCAGCGCCAGCCCAAAATATCAGCCGCCTGGGCCGAGAGGTCGGCAGCGATCAGGGCAAAGCCGTGCCGGTTGCTGAGCTCGGTATCGGCCTCTTTCAAGGCCGCGATCAGATCGCCGCTCACCGTTTGGGTGCGCATGGATTTACCATAAAGGCACTGTGCAGCCAGCAGCGCAAAAGTGTCTTGCCGGTTGATCTTCTTTTCGAGGGAAGCATACGTCCAGGGGCGAATGGTATCCGGTGTTATGCGCTGCAAGGAACGCCCGACTACTTTGTTTTTCGTATCCAGTTCCGTGCGCTGCAGCACATAGCCCGCAATATTGGCCCTGGGCCAGGCATCGTCGTTGGCAACTGCCCAGCGCAGCACCACGGAATCGCCGACAGCCGCACCGATCAGGCGCAGTTGCGCGCGGTTTTGCCCGTGGATGCCGCACAGGTACAGGAGGGAAAAAAGGAGGAAACAACTTATTTTTTTCATAACAGGTGTTGTGTTTAGAGATGCGGGGTCGTAAGGCCGGCATAATTATTCCTGGTTCTTAGAGCGAAACTTCCCGAAAGTTTCAAACTTTCGGGAAGTTGGAAAAAAAGCGAATTCAAATTCTACATTGTAGCCCTAGATTAAGTAGAGCTCTACTCGTTTCGTGCGGGTCTTACGACCCCGCACATGAAGGCTACTACTACCCTCGCACATCAATTTCCGATATTAATCATACCCGCTCTCGGTGCGCCGGCGCCCTGCATGGCATTGATTTGAATACCGCCGCCGCTGGTTCCGATGGTTGGTATGCTGATACCGGGTTGTTGCAGGCCGCTGACAAAGTCGTAGGACATACCGATATTGGTCATCAACTGTTCGTTCATCGGGCCGTCTGAAGCGCCGATCCAGCCGCCCAGCCCGCCCCGTTTATCATGTTGTTCAGCCAGTTCATACCAGGCGGCATTGCGCCGGGTATCGTACCCATCATACGTTCTACATCGCGCCTGACTTCCAGCAGGTAGTTGCCGGAAGGCGCCATAACGTTTTGCACCATATTGGGGTTCTGGTTGTTTGGCGACAGGAAAGATTGAAGATTGGATGAATTGAGTGTCGATACCATGTTCGGATTGCCATTACCCAATGCCCCGCTCGTCGTAATGGAGTCCATAACGCCGTATATTTTCAATACCGGTTCTGTAAAAATCCAGCCGGATCGTTCGATACCGGGCGTTGGAAGGTATGCCTCCCGAATGCCGTTTTGCAGCAATATGGTTTCAGCCTGTTCAAATTGTTCCCGCCACCAGTTGATCAGTTGGTCTCCGTCCAAAGAAATAAGCGGTTGCACCTGATATCGCTTGGCGCCGATTGTTTTTTCAAAACCGTACACATCGAATATATCAAATTTTTCCGGGCCGTCGTAGCCGGCTTTGCTCAGGAAAACCCCCTGGGCGCCGATATTCCGGTCGCGCACCGGATTCAATGCCTCGGGCGGATATATTTGTTGCAAGCGCTGCGCTACCAGGTTCCAGTCGAGCGAGGCGGGCGCAGTGATTTCCGAAGAGAGAATCAACTCTTCGCCGGGCTTTATTTGTTTGTAAACCAATTGGTTGCGCTTCAGGTCATTGAGTTTCCACTCAATCGACGAGTACTGACTGGCTTTAAAATGGTAACGGTACACCTCGCGCTGGTTACTTTTTAAACGGTATTTTTTCAGGTTGAGTTCGCGTTCGGTGATGGTCGCCATGCCACGTGCCACGACCGTTTGTTTTATCACGGTAGCCATCCGGCCCATGTTTTGGTTGTCGGGGTTATTTGGCGCCGGAGGCGCGTCCCATTCCAGGAAAAACTGAGCGCCATAGGTGACATCGGGCGCCAAAGAGCGCAGCAGCGGTGCGATCCAGTAATTCTGGGCTTTGGTCGCATAGTAGTTCGACTGGCCGAAGGGGCCTTGGTCCAGACTTGGATCGTAAATACCTCCGGCCATGACTTCCACTTCCAAGGCATCCAGGGCATCGGCGTTAGCGCCCGAGGGCACTAAGCGCAGTTTCAGGCGGGGGTTAGTGGTATTGGCCCGGTCGGGTCTGAAGAACAGATCGGCCGTCATCACCCGTTCTTTATCATCGTCCATCGCCAGAATCGCCTGTTGGGTGAAATCGCCGTAGCAATAAAAACGCTGACCGTGATGGGGCAGACTGTAAATGACCTGTTTCGGATCGAGGCGCATGGGGCCGCCATTGGTCGTGAATTTGATCAGGCGTTCTTCTTTAAACGGAGTGCCATTGGCAAGTTTTGCGATATCCCAGCCGCCGCCGTTACAGGTGCCGGATTTCAGGACCGAATACCCTTGTTGTTCGATATTTTGAGAAGAATACGTCGTAATGCTCTCCATTCGGCATTCTTTTACATTCGCAGTGAACGTGACGATATAGTCCGTTTCCGGCGTGAGGTACTGGTTGGGGCTGGCGAGCATACCGTAACCATCGGCGTCATATTCCAGCGTAATCTCGATAGGAGCGGTATTCGGCTTATCCACCCGCATGGTTACTTTCAGGTCTTCTCTTTCAAATTTGAACAGGCGGGGTATCGTTTGCGCTTGATCGTTCACCACTTTGGTTTCTTCCAGGAAAAACTCCCTGCCCATGCGCAGATTGACCGAAGCGGCCGGTTCCAGGAAAATTTCCTGGAGTTCATCTACCTGCGGGTCTGCCTGGCTTCGGGGTTTCGGCTCAATTTCGTTGATTACTTTCAGCGCCGCTAATGGATCGTTGCTGGGTACACAAATCTGTCCGACGGAAAAATCAAACGAACAATGTCCTTCCACCAATCCGCCCAGAATGCTGTAAAAACCGCCCACTTCCCCTTTCATCCAGGTCGGCTCCGGCCCGCCGCCCGTTAGCAGCCCGCCAAAACCAACCGCCAGAATCTCGAATTTTCCGCTGATGAAAAACAAATCCACCTCGATACCGATAGAGGCTTCAATGCCCGCGTAAAACTGCCCGTTGCCGTACCAGCCGTCCATGCCGACCTTGTCGAGGCCGTTGCAGCCGCCCTGCACTTTTTGCAGCAGCAAATCGAAACCGAAAGCGCCACGCAACCGACCATAAAAAATAAGGTAGTTCTGCTCAAAAGAGGCTTCCAGGGACATTCCCAGCAGGATGGCATCGCCCCGTTGTGTACGGCTCCTGTCTGTGCGGCCGTAGCGGGTAGCGTAATCGGGAAACAAACGCATCATCACTTCCGGCAGCTCGGTAGGCAAACCATCTACTTCAAAATTACCCGCCTGGAAATAGCCGGAAGCGGTGATTTTGAGCGGCAGGCCCATTTCGAATGTCAGCGACATCGGGTGACCGTATGTTTTCGGGCGGCCCAGTTTGAAATGCCAGTCGCCGTTGGTGCCGTTTGAATAAGTGTCCAGGCTGCCCCGCCCTGTGATGACCACGAAATTCATCGTCATATCGATGTGCAGGGCTAATATTTTTTGTGGAAAATCATATTCAATCCTGAAGCCGCCATTGAGCATCCCGGTACTGCCCGGGCTGCCGAACATGCGGCCATCTCCACCAATCAAGATTTTTTCCACGCCTCCTCCATTGAAAGTGACCATCATTTCGCCGTTGACATTGAATAACTCCTTGGTACCCAGGCCGAAAACTAAGGATGCGCGCAGGGTAGAGGTGCCGTTTTTGATCCGGTAATTGATCCCGCTCGGCGTAGAACCCAAAGCCATACCGTCCGGCGGCCTGGTTTCCGTGATGTCATTTTCACGCTGAAAATTCAGCATTTCCATGTTGTAACTGCCGCCGCCGGAAAAACCGAAAGCATCCATGCCTGCTGTAAAATCTTCGCCGCCGCCGCCGAAATCGGTTTTCCCGTCCACATACCAGTAATCCACGCCATCTTTGTCGCCCACCTGAATCCGGCTTTTCACCGCAAAACCCGGCGGGAAAACAGCATCTACCGCTCCCTGGAAACCATCGCCCCAGACAGGATTTTTGGAGTAAAACTCCAACCCGCCTTTGACGTGCAGCACCGAAAAATCGGCGTCGATCTCGATGCGATTCAGTGCAAACCGGTCGAACGTCGGTGTAGCGCCATCAAATTTTCCGAAAATGGTAAAGGCGGTTTTGGCGTTGGGCAGGAACCCGACATGATCCGATAATTGCATATCCACGGTTGCTTTCAGGCCGATGGTTACCAATTCCCATTTCGTCACATTGAACGGGAACCCGCCGACCGATTTCGGCGGGCTACCCAGTGAAGCCTGTATCTGGCCGGGGGTGTAAAACGGCGAACGGGTAGTCAGGCCCAGGTTTTGAAAATGCACTTCCGCCAGCTGGATACGCGGCAGATCGTTGACAAATTTTCCGCCGATACTGAATTCGCCACTCAAACGCGCCGAGGCTTCAAAACCGCTTTGGCCGGAATAGGCAATCGTGATGTTGGAATTTGGAGCCAGCACAAACATCGCCGCAAACAAATCCACCTCGAGATCACGGCGGGGCTGCACCACAAAATTGTAGGCAAACTGCCCGTTGGTATAACTCAGCAAACTGCTGTAAATCAGTTGGGATTGAACGCCCCGGCTGGTAATCGGTAACAGCAAACGGCCTTCAAATCCGCCGCTCTGAAAGGTGTTTCTCAGGAATTTTACCGTAAAGCGATCTACCGAAAACTGCCAGTTTTCCGAGCCGCCGTCGCCGATGGCGAGGATATTATTCAGGTTGAGCGAACCCGTCACGCCGTTGCCGTCAATAATGATATTGTTGGCAGAGCCGGAAAGTGCCTGGTTGGTATGCCGGTTCTTGATGATCGGCGGCAAATCTACCTGCATGGTTTGCAGGAAAAAACCCATCCAGGTAGGACTTTGGGCCTCCGCATAATCGCCGGGCATGTTGTCGGGATTCAACCTCGACGAATGGTCGTACACGGCAGTACCCGGATGGAAAGCGAAATCGTTCACGCCGTTGATACGAAACGCATCCATGCCGATGGTGGCCACCCAATCGCTCCAGCCTTTGTCCGTATCGGCAGTCAATCTGGCTTCCACCTGACCGCCGCCCTGGAGTTTTGTGAGCGTTTGTGCCGAAAAACGGTAAAATGCTTCGATGTGCAGGTTTTTGAAACCGTCTTTGTCAAACCGAACCCGCGTGGCCTGGTTGGCATTTTGTGCGCCTTGCAAACCGCGCAGCCCCATATTGATAGCGGGCAATTCGAGGTTTTCAGCAAGGAACAGTTCCGCTTCGCCACACAGCCCGAGGCCGTCTTTCAGGCAAATGCCGCGCCCGCTCAGCGCAATTTTAGTACCCGCGTCCACCAGATTAAGCACAACGGCGGCATCCATAGCGGCCCGGGTGGCGTCGAATTGCAGCCCGGTAATGGCTACCACCACTTGCTGCCCACCGATTTCTTTGTCCAAACCCAGCGGCAACTTAAATCCGCTCGCGTCTAAGCCATTACCGATCTGGCTCATCAACTGACCGGCATTTTGTACAAAATACTGATCCAACTGGCCGATTTCCGAAGTCCCCAGCGGCAGCGTCGCCAGTTGCGGATCAACGATTTCAGGCAAAAAACCCACATCGGATTTTACTTGCGCCCGAACCATTCCTGCGATCATTTTCCGGTCGCCGTTGATGTCTACGCCGGTGAAATTGACTAAAATGGGCAGGCTCACGCCGCCGGGAAAACCGGGCATGGAAATACGGCCGGATCCATTGCCATTGCCGTCGGTGCTCAGTACGCGCATGGTGTAAAATCCCACCTGAATGTCGGTACCGGGCTGGAGCAATTGGTTGGCAGCAGCGCCACCGGGCGGCTGTGCGGGCGATTTGCAGCTGCAATCGACCCGAAAAATGGCATCGCCGTTGTTTTCACCTGCTAAATTATTTCCATCATCTTCTTCAATAAGTATCGTACAAAACTGGCTTTTCCCTCCATTTTCAATACCCACCAGCCCGTTGATGTCGCGGGCCACTACGCCCCAGGCGTAGCGCCCGGGCATTAAACTTGGCAATTGCAGGGTATTGTACTGGAAACTGGTACCCATAATATTCGGCCAGGTAAACACATTTCCCACCGGCTGCCCGTCCATAGCCAGGTCGAGCATTTGGGCTGGATCCTGGCCTTCAGGGACCGGCAACAGGTAAAAATCATAGCGCAGGTTGGCATCGCCCATTCCCCCGCCTACCGGCGAGAGCCAGGAAAAATTGATCACCGGCGAGATTTGCAAATCATAAGGGTCGCCGCACAACGGCAGATTGGTCTGCGGTGATGTGAGGTATTGCACTGGTATGAAGGTGCAGCGCCTGCCCAATGCCGCCAGCGTATTGATATCCACCACCTGGATGCAGTACTAGTACACATCCTGGGGTAGCAGGCCCGAGCGCACGATGTCTGTTTCTAATTGATCGGAAATATTGTCTTCGGTGTTATTTCGGTCAAAGTGTCCGGTCAGTTCGTTGCCCCGGAATTGGCGGGTTTCACCCGGCGCCAGGGTAATGATCTGGTTGGGAATGTAATCCGGGCGGGTTTTATAAAAAGCCCGTTGCCCTGGCCGTTGATTTCCCCGATGACTTTCATTTGCAATTCCTGCTGCGTCGTGTTGGTCAGCGAGAGGAATAGTTGCACCTGGTACTGGTTGTAATCTGCAAAACGGTGGCTGTAAGGCGGGCTGAGATGCACCGTTATCATCACCTGATTTTGAGCGACTAAGGGGCTGCAAAAAAGGAACAGGGCAGCGAATAAGTATAGGATAGTTCTGATCGGTTTCATCGTTCAAAAGGTATATTCAACCCCGCCCGAAGTATTCAGAAAAGAATACTTGCGTTCAGAAATTCGGTTAGATAAATAATAGGTATTCAGGTATAAGCGCGTGCTTTTCACGGCTTTATAAGAAATGCCGCCGCCGCCGCCCGCCGAATAGCCGTCGACATTGCCGGCGCGCAGGTTGAGGCTGTATTGCACATTGGCCTGTATCTGGACTTTTTCTTTGGCAATCAATTTGCCGCCATTGGCGGTGAGGCCCCAGCTCTGGTCTTCCGCTGCCACCCCGTTTTTATTGAAGCGCGCATTCATGCCCAGGCCGGCGTTGTAGCCTTTGACCTGGTGTTGCAGGTTCCATTGCAACTGTCCGAAAATGAAATCCGATCGAAGGTCTTCACGGGTGTAGGGATTGTAGTCATTGCTCAACTGATAATTGACAGCCGCGTTCCAGGTGTATGTTTTATCGCCGGAGCGGCGCATCCAGTGCGGCGAAACATTCAAAAAACGCACCGCCTGCTGCAGGCGCAGCGAATCGGAATTCAGGTAACGGTTCTCCTGGGTGAACTGGAAATTATTCACCTGAATATCGATGCCAAATCGCTCGGTGGGATTCAGGGACAGCGACAGGCCGCCGATCAGGCGCTGCGATTTCGCAGGTTTCTGGCGCAGCAGATTATCGGTCTGCCAGCCGACCCGGCTTTGAATCCGGGTTTTGCCTTTTCGGAGCACCAGGCCCGGATTGACGGTGATTTGCTGCACGTCCGTTTGGAAAAACCAGGCGCCCATGGAGCGGTATTCGGGTTCCACCCGGCGATAAACCAGGCCCAACTGGAAAGGGCGGCTTTGGTAACGCAGCGCCGCCTCGCCCGCAAAATGCAGGCTGGTACCGAGCCGGGCTTTAAAAAAAGGACTGATACGCCGCTGTAACTCCGCCAGATCGCCGTCTTCGGATTCGTCCCACAATTTGGTGCGGATGTCCTGTGTGTACAAACTGGCGCCGCCATCCAATTGCATACTCAGTCTTTTGCCCAAAGCAAAACGGGAAGAAAGACCGAGTACCAGGTTTTCATCCGGCGTCAGGTTGCCGTACTGCCGGGCAATGTTGGAAATGCTGGTTGAATCGTCTTTGGCCCGGAAGTAAATCAGGTCCACGTAATTCCGCGTTTTCCCCAGGCCGATTTTAAAGCCGTAACCCACTCTCTTGTAAGCAGGCCGCAAGCGGAAAATGCCGCTGGAATCGGCCTCCCGCGCTTTTTGGAAGCGCCCGCCCAGCACCGCAAAGCGGAAGACGCCGGGGTTCATTTCCACCGCGCCGCCTAAAAAAGTATGGCCTGCTATGGAAAAAGGCGACAAGGACAGGTTGCGCACACCGGCGTGAATCTTCATCCATTTGAAATTCGGGCTGATGCCGAGTTGCGAAAACGGCGCGTTGATCGAGCTGGTTTGTGTCGACAACATCGCGTTCACCGGCATCGGCACGCCGTAAGCCGTGAGCACTGGATTGCCATGCAAGGCACAGAAAAAAGAGGGTTGGCGCCCGGGGAAATTTTGAGATGTGAAGGTGCCGAAAGACAGCGCCGCCGAGCCGTGGATAGACAGCGGCTTTTTCTTTTCCGGTTGTTGGGCGGCCAGCGGCCACATCCCACAACCCATCATGAGCAGAATAAAAACATATCTCATACCGATAACACCCTGGAAATCTGGCCGGTCGGGTTCGCAAGAGAGCCGGTGAACAGGTGCTTGTCCGGTTATGGCAGGAAAAGCCGGAGAGGTAAGTGGTGGTGGTGGTTTTTTTGAAAAAAGTTCAGAATAAGGTGTGCGGGGTCGTAAGACCCTACGGTCTGCACACAATTCTAACAGTTCATTTACATTGTGTATACCATAACGATTTTTTACCACAACGGAGTGCGTGGTTTCACAAAGAACACAAGGCGTAGAGTTGACCACATTATTTTAGTATTTGTGATAATTTTGCAAGATTCACAGTAATACTAAGCGGAATGCGGTCAACTCTACGCCTTGTGTTCTTTGACCTTGTGCCGTAAAAACGTGTATACACATGTAATGAATGTTAGAATTGTGTAGACCCAGCTTCGTAATTCCTAGGCAGGTAACGCTTGGCTCAAGAATGAGTGATAACCAATGGCTTTCGTTTATTGATAAGCTAAGAGTTACCGCCGTGCGTGGGTCTTACGACCCCGCACTTCTTTCTGCCTACTTTATGTACAGAACCGCAGTTTTTTACCACAACGGACACTAAGTGGTTTTCACAAAGGACACAAAGAGTTGACCACACTCAACCCAAACAATGACAAGGATCAGGGCATCACTGTATCAAACACGTACAACTTTGTTGAAGGAAATCCCTTATAAGTTAGTGTGCAAAATTAGTTTAGACTAAATTCTTTACAATTGCTTGATTATCAACACTGATAACCAATAACTAATAACGGATAACTACTTAAGTATTCACCCTTCCAATACACACCACCATGCGATACTCCTCCCTTTTCCGATCCGGTCTGTTCCTGTTGCTTTTTTTACCGGCCTTGCAGGGCCAGAACGATAAAGCCCTGCTCCGGGAATTAGCCGAAGAAAATAAAAAATCTGTGGAAGCCCTGGCGCTGTATCCTTCCGAAACGCGCCTGGCCATCCTTGAAGCCGCCAAATACCCGGAGGTTTTGATTAAAATGAACAATGCGGGCCAGAAAACTGCTGCGGCATTTCGGACGCTGATCGAAGATTTTCCACGCTCCACGCAAGAGGCTTTTTACAATATTACCCGTTATCCCGGCATGACACGCGCACTGGTGGAAAAACAGGAATCGCCGGCCGCTGTCCGGGAGGTATTGAAACAAATGCCGGAAAAAGAGCGGGCGGGCGCTTACGATATTGTGCAAAATCAGATGCGCACTTTGTTGAAAATCAACGAACTCGACCTGACAGCCTACAATACTTTTGAAGATTTGATCGCTGCTTATCCGGCACCCGCGAAAGCGGCTTTCCGCCAATTGATCGAATTGCCGGAAGTGCTGGAAATCCTCAACGAAGACCTGCGTTTCACAGTGCTGGTTGGCGATGTGTACCGAGAAGACCCGGCCTGGGCGATTCATAAAATGGATTCGCTCAACCTCGCCGTCGCCCGCGCCCATGCCGAAGAACTGGATGAATGGAAAAAAGGGATCGAAAACGACCCGGACGCACAAAAGGAATTGGAATCTGCTTCCAGGGAGTACGCCGCAGAATATGGCTATGACACGGATGATTATGACACGGACGATGACCTGTACTACGACGATAACCTGGTACGTCGCCACCGCTTCGTCGAATACCACTATTCCTGGTGGTACGGCTACCCTTGGTGGTATCCGCAGCCCTACTGGCGGCCATACCCCTGGTGGTATGACTGGGGTTTTTACCACCATCAACACTTTGTTGTAGTGTATATGCCGTCCTGGCACTTTATGAACTGGTATTTTGATCGTCCGCACCACCACTATCATTACAGCAACTTGTCCTCCCATTTCGTGAAACACTACTACGGACACCGCCGTTCCGGTACCAGTATTTCCATGGGTGTCGGCGCCTGGCACGAACGGAACAGAACGGTTATATCCGACGACTTTATGAAAGACCGGGGACGCCTGCCGGCACGTATGAAAGAATACGGCCGTTTTGAAGAAAACAGGCAGCAATACAATGGGCGCAACCCGAAAAACCCGGTCACGCCCGAGGCTTTTCTGGATAAAAATGCAACCAAATACCCCGAATTAAAACAGGCGCGGGTGCAGGCAACAGACGAAATCAAACGCGAACGCGACATGCAAGCCACCAAACCTTCCCAATGGGCGCCCCGCAAAGAACCGGCCCCGGCCATCCCAAAAACGGAGCCCGGGCGCGAACCCAAAACGGAACCTGCTCAAAAACCAACGACGGTACGACCACCCAGAACACAGCCGAGCGTTCCTGCCGACCCGAAAACAAAAACCCAACCGCCAAAAACGGACAAGCCGCGCACGGAACCTGCACAAGACCGCCCGGTAGAGAAGGCCGATGATTACCATAAACAAAAATGGGAGGAAACAAGAAGGCAGGAAACGCAACGGCAACGGCAACCGGCTACGACCACTCCTAAAGTGCAGACGCCGCGCAGTGAGCCGAAACCGGCAAACGTGCCGCAGCCGAAAAAAGAGCGGGGGCGGGGGGGGCATTAGAAAGGGTTGTGTACCCTTTGGCCCCGGAATTAACTGTACACAAAGATGTCGAATATTTTACTAAACCCGGCAAAAACACAATGCAGTTTTAACTGCCCAGCAAATAAAATCTGAAAACCTTGCGTCCTGACCAGCGATCCGAGTGGCATCCGCAAGATATACGAACTCCACGCCCGGCAGGCCCTGCGCTGGATTTTGAACAATAACGGCACTGCCGACGATGCGGACGACATCTTCCAGGAGGCGCTGATGGCGGTGTACGAAAAATCGCTCGATCCATCGTTTACGCTGAATTGTCCGCTCGGTGCGTTGCTGCACGTCATTTGGTCGCGCAAATGGATTGACCGGCTCCGCCAAAAAAATCGCGAATCGGTGGTAAGGAAACAGGAGGAAACGCGATATGACAGTGACACGACGGAAGATGCGCTGGTAGTTGCGGAAGAAATGATAGCAGGACAGGCCCGGCAGGAACGGATGTCCCAAACTTTTGCTCAACTCAGCGAATTATGCCGTCAGTTACTCCGCATGTTGTCCGATGGTATAGCCCCGCGCGATGCCGCCGAACAACTTCAGATGAACAGTGTGGACACCCTTTACCGGCGCAAAAACGCCTGTACACAGCGGTGGCGTGAACTTTATTCGCTCACCCCCTCAACAGAATAATCATGCAAGAACAAGATAATACCTTGTTAGACGCCTATTTCAACGGCCTGCTCGCCGAAAACGAGGCGGAATCGGTGCGCCGGAGAGCGGCGGAAGACCCCGAATTTGCTTCGGCATTTCAGTTGCGTCAGGATATGGAACAATGGCTCCAACAGGAACCCGGACGGCAAGCGGTTTCTGAAACCCTGGCTTCTGTCGGCAAGGATTTTTTCCGCGAAACAAGCGAAGAAAAACCGCTTCAGGTGCTGAGCATCAACTGGAAACGCGCCCTGCTGCTGGCGGCCTCTTTTGCACTGATCCTGTTCGCCACCTGGTACCTGGGCACGCCCGGGCAAGCCAGTTATGAACAATACGCCCTGCACACGCCCCTCACTTTCACGGAACGGGGCGCAACGGAAACCTTACAAAGCGCTGCGGAAACAGATTTCGGCCAGGGCCGTTACGACCGTGCGCTGTTCAGCCTGGATGCACTGCTTCGGCAAAACCCTGGTAACCTGACAGCAACGCTGTACAAGGGTATCTGCCTTATCGAATTGGACCGGGCGGCGGAAGCGCGCAGTGTGCTTCAACCCCTCGCCGGCGGCGCGTCGGCGCTGCGTGGAGATGCGCAGTGGTATATCGCCCTCAGTTATTTGAAAGAAAACAATACAGACCAGTGCAAAAGCAATTTGCAACAGATCGGCGCCGGCTCAGATCATTACGACAAAGCGCAGAAGTTGTTAAAATCCCTGAAATAAGTAAAGAGACAAAATTGCAAAGGGCAAAAGGCAATGTTAGTCAAATGAGTCACAGAAGATTTAGCATCCACTACTTGAACACATCTGTTTTTTCCTTTTTGTTAAAACCAGGCAAATGGTTAAACTCATGCTAAAACCTGTTCGACGTTTGTATCCTTAAACCTTGCACCCTTAAGTTTGTGGTATACAAAATCATGGTCAAATGAAACAGATATTCCTTTCCGCCCTGCTACTTACGACGCTTTTATTCACGGGTTGCGACGAAGACCCCAACCCGCTGAGCCTCGATACTTTCGATGTGCGCTGGTACGACGACGACAACTCCGGCACCCAGACAGCCGGCGACGTCCTTACGTTCGATATCTATGTATCCACCACAGATAATGATCCTGACGATCAGTTCATCGAGGAATGGGAGTTTTCCTATACCGTCAACGGTCAGTTTGCCGGCGTGTTGATCGGCGATGAAAACGCCCGCTCCAATACCATCGGCGCCGATATTGAAGTCGAAATAGACAACCTGGTATTGCCCGGCCCCGGGCAGTTACAAGCCGGTGACGTCATCGAATTTCGCCTCTGGGCCATCGACAACTGTGGCACCGTACTGGAGCAGTTTTATCGGTATGTGCTGGAATAGGGGGGGGTGATGGTTTGAAAAGTTTGATGGTTTGAAGTGGTTTGAGAGGTTTGATGGTTTGGGGGTTGATGGTTGAAAGTTTGATGGTTTGAAGGTGGTAACTCATTGCTTTAGGTTACCACCTCAAACCATACTTTTCAAACCATCAAACTCCCCAAATCATCAAACCATCCCAAACCTTCCACAAGCAAATGAACTTTCGGCGTACATTTGGGTTCTTTTCCGCAAAGGCAAAGAGAAGCCCGCACCACTTTTATATCATTAAAATCATTTTCATGGGACTAAGCGCAGACATCAACGCCGAAAATCTGCAACTCATCCGTCAAAGTGCCCGCGATTTCGCTGAAAATTACATCCGCCCACATGTCATGGAATGGGATGAAATTCAACACTTTCCCATCGATATGTTCCACCAGATGGGTCAATTTGGATTTCTCGGCGTATTGGTGCCCGAAGAATATAGTGGCGCAGGTCTGGGCTATCAGGAATACATCACCATTATAGAAGAAATTGCCAAGGTCTGCGGATCGATCGGATTAAGCGTCGCAGCGCATAATTCCTTGTGTACCAATCATATTCTTTCGTTTGGAAACGAAACCCAAAAACGCAAATACCTGCCCATGCTCGCCACCGGGCAATGGATCGGCGCCTGGGGACTCACCGAACCCAATACCGGCTCGGATGCCATGCGGATGCAATGCACCGCGACCCGCGACGGCGAATATTTTATCCTGAACGGCACCAAATCGTGGATTACGCATGGCAAAAGCGGCCATGTAGCGGTCGTGATTGCCCGCACCGGCAACCCTTTGGATAGTCGCGGCATGACCACTTTTGTTGTCGAACGCGGCACGCCGGGATTTCAGGGCGGAAAAAAAGAAAACAAACTCGGTATGCGCGCCAGCGAAACCGCTGAAATGATTTTCGACAATTGCCGAGTACACGAAAGCCAGATATTGGGCAAAGAAGGAGAAGGTTTTATCCAGGCCATGAAAATTCTCGATGGTGGCCGCATTTCTATTGCATCTCTTTCTTTGGGTATTGCAAAAGGCGCCTACGAAGCCTCCGTCAAATACGCCAAAGAGCGCCACCAATTCGGCAAACCCATCGCCGAATTTCAGGGTATCAGCTTCAAATTAGCCGATATGGCGACCAAAATCGAGGCCGCCGAATTGCTCACCCGGCAAGCCGGTTTTTTGAAAGACAGCGGACAAAAATGTACCAAACAGGCCGCCATGGCCAAATATTACGCATCCGAAATATCAGTGCAAGTGAGTACCGATGCCGTACAGGTTTTCGGCGGCTACGGCTACACCAAAGATTTCCCGGTGGAAAAATTTTACCGCGACTCCAAACTTTGTACCATTGGTGAAGGCACCTCGGAGATACAGAAATTGGTGATTTCGAGGGAAGCCCTCCAGGAATGAGGGTTCACAGGAATGAGGATGATGAGTTTGAAGTTTGATGGTTTCACAGTGGTAACGCCCGGCTCGGTATTCCCATCCCCTACCCTCAATCCTAAAATCCTCATTCCTCAAATGTTACATCACGGCATCATCCCATTCCAACTCCAATTCATCCGGTCTCTTTACCTTTGCGCCATGAACATCCACGTCCTCGATCTCGGTTTTCAACATTTGGAAAATGCTATTGCCGTCTTTGTGGTGGAAGGCCCGGAGGGAATGGCGCTGATAGAAACCGGCCCTGCCTCTACCTTACCCCGGCTGGAAGCATTGTTGCAGCAAAATGGCTGGCAAATAGGTGATTTTCAGCATGTTTTTTTGTCGCACATACATTTTGACCATGCCGGCGCGGCTTGGGCTTTCGCCGAAAAAGGCGCTCGTATTTATGTCCACCCGAAAGGCCTGCCCCACCTGGCGGCGCCGGAAAAACTGTACAATTCGGCCCGCATGATCTACGGCGGACAGATGGATACTTTATGGGGAGAGATGCGCCCGATTCCGGAAATACAATTGACTGCGCCCGAACACGGCAGCCTGACAGAAGCCTGCGGCCTGCATTTCCGGGCCTGGTACACACCGGGGCACGCCGTGCACCATATTGCCTGGGAAGTTTCCGACGGCGCCGAAACAGTGCTGTTTACCGGCGATGTTGCAGGCGTAAAAATCGGAAGCGGCCCGGTGATGCCGCCCTGTCCGCCGCCCGATATTCAGGTGGAAGACTGGCAGGCATCCATTCAACTGATGCGGAAGCTGCCGGTCGAAACGCTTTTTCTAACACATTTTGGAAAAATAACCGACAAACAAACCCACCTCGACGAACTCGAAAACCGCCTCTTGTCCTGGGCGAACTGGATGCTGCCGTATGCGCAACAACAAACCGATCCGGCAGCAATCGTACCCGATTTCCAGGCATTTGTACAGGCACAACTGCTGGATTCCGGTGTGGCGCCCGCCGATTTGCAACGATACGAAGCTGCCAATCCGGCATTTATGTCTGTTGCAGGGTTGATGCGGTACTGGAGCAAGTCCGAAGTGCGAAGTCCGAAGTCGGCAGTCAAAAGTGGTTGAGCGGGAAAGCGTGCAGTTCAAATGGTCGTTTGGAGTAAGTCCGAAGTCGTAAGTCCGAAGTCATCAGTCATTATACCGCATCCGGGATGCCGAAGGCGAAGCGCCCTAAACACCAAACACCAAACACCACACACGAAACACCATAAACGCATCAACAATGGGCATCCTGCAACACCTCGAAAACCACGAAATATTGATTGTAGGAGATGTGATGATCGACCGGTACCTGACCGGAAGCGTCAACCGCATTTCACCCGAAGCGCCGGTACCGGTTGTTCTGCACCATACCACGGAAGATCGCCTGGGAGGCGCGGCGAATGTGGCCCTGAACATTCGGGCACTGGGCAGCATCCCCGTTTTATGCAGTATTGTCGGCAGAGACGAGGCGGGTAATCAGTTGAAAAACAGTATTTTATCTGACAATAATATCAGTTCGGAAGGTATTGTATTTTCCGATACGCGCCGCACTACCGTCAAAACACGGATATTGGGAAATAACCAGCAAATGCTGCGCATCGACAGTGAGGACACCAATAACCTGAACGCGGCTGAACTGGAAAGTCTGCTCGCCAAAATCAGGGAGCTGCTGGCCACACGCCCCATTCGGGCCATTATTTTACAGGACTATAACAAAGGCATTTTGGTACCCGAACTGATTGAAACGGTCATTTCGGAAGCCCGGAAGGCAGGCATTCTGACAGCAGTAGACCCTAAAAAAGCCAACTTTTTCGCCTATCGCGGCGCCGATTTGTTCAAACCCAACCTGAAAGAAATACGCGACAGCGCCCCTTTTGCAGTGCAACCCACGCTGGAATCGCTACAGCAGGCGTCTCAATTTTTAAGAGAACGGCTGGAAAATCGACTAACGATGATAACCCTGTCGGAAAAAGGTCTATTTTTGGACGATCGAACGGAGGCCCACCTGTACCCAACCGTAGCGCGCAATGTGGCGGATGTGAGTGGCGCCGGAGATACGGTTATCAGTATAGCCACCCTGGCATTGGTTGCAGGATTGCCGCTGGAAACCATCGCAACACTGTCCAACCTTGCCGGAGGTCAGGTGTGCGAGTTCCCGGGTGTTGTGCCGGTCAACTGCGCTATTCTGGCTGCGGAACTGGAACAATGGAAGGAGGAAAACAGGGTATTGGGGTATTAAGAGGTGAGAAGTGAGAGCGTGAGAGGTGAGAAACATCCCGTTTGGCGGCTCGACGGTTTGGGGCAATAACTAATAACAGATAACTACTTAAGTACTTGCTATGAAAACAGTTGTTACATTCTTTTTTTTGCGGACTTTGTATCTCCACCGCCAGTGCCCAATCCGGCTTTTTCCTGCCCGACACACTGGTACAGGAATACTTTCAGCAAGACCCGACCCCTTCCATGTTATTTGTCCCTTCGGGTAATGATAACCTTTGGGTCAACTTTGATTCCGACCAGGCGCCGGGACTTTGTGTGGCCAACGGCGACACACCCCAGGGCTGGTATTGGGAAAGCGACCTCGGCTTTTTCAACCCGGATGAAACGGATAACTTCGCTTTCACCAGCTGTTCTTTTCTGGATTTGCCCAGTTCGCAGTCGCACAACCACAACTGGCTGATAATTAGCCCCTTATTTATTCCAGACACCACGTACTGGTTGTGCTGGCGCTCCCTGGCATTTCAGGGGCCGATGTACCTGGACGGATATAAAGTGCTGGTTTCCAGGGCTTCCAATGATCCTTTCAGCGGCGATTTTACAGATACTATTTTCCAGGCGGCGCAGATGATCAGCCCGGTCAATTCCATTGGTTCTCTCCAGTTGAGCGCTTACAATTACTCACCCGGCTATATTCATGCGAACAGTTACACCAACCCCGATTACTTTTTTCTGGATGAGACCAATCCCAACGCGCCGTTTTACAGGGGACGACTGGAACCCCATATGGTTTCGCTGAAAGATTATGCGGGCCAAACGATTTACCTTGCATTTCTGCACGATTCGGAAGATGACAACCTGATTCAGGTGGATGATATTTTAATATCCAATAACCTGACAACCGGCGTAGCAGCGCCTTCCGACATACGCGATTTCCGGATTATGGGAAACCCTTCCCGTCAGAATGCCTACTTTTCCTGGAGCCTGCAAACGGCTCAGGAAACCCGCCTGGACATTGTGAACCAAAACGGACAACTGATGCTGGAAAAAACCTTTGCACGACAACAGGAACAACAATTTCATGCCGATATCCGGGCTTGGGAACCCGGTATTTATTACTGCACTTTACAAACACCCAATGGCCGGGCGACCGGTCGTCTGGTGAAAATTTGAAATGCGAAACAAAAAAGGTTGTTTCTTCCTTTGTTTTTTTCGTTTCTTTGCCCCCGGAAAAATCATACGCACAAAAAAAGTCCTTTGAAATATTATGCTTAGCCGCCGCAGCGTCCGTATCAAGGTAATGCAACTGCTGTATATGCTCAACAGAGATGAGCAAATCGCATTTACCGATCTGGTAAAAGATTACAACGAGGGTATCTGGAAAACCTACGAATTGTATATTTTTCAACTTCATTTACTGCTTAAAGTAGCCCAATTCGCTGAAAAAGACGCTGCTAACCGCATCGCAAAACTCCTCCCCGGAGACGACGACAGGTCATTCACACCCCGATTGTACGAGAACGAATGCACCCAAAGCCTGGCTAACCATGTTGCTTTTCTGAATATTGCAGCCAAGTATAAAGTGAACGAAGGGCTTGACGAAGATCATATCCGCACCCTCTATCAGGCTTTCTACGAAACCGACGAGTATAAAAACTACCTCGCACTGCCTGAACCCACCGTCGATGAACACCGCAAAGTTTTAGTTGAACTCTACCGGCTCCTGGTCAACCACGACCTGTTTATCGAAATGTCGGAAGACCGCTACAACAACTGGCAGGACGACGAATCGCTGGTGACCGGCGCTATGAAAAAAACGCTGAAGGTCATGCCGGTGCAGGGCGAATTCTACAAAGAACACGAACCAGCCGATGAAACGGTGCGCGAATTCGGAGAACAACTGCTTCGTAAAACATGCCAGGAAGACCTCGCCCTGTTCAATGAAATAGAACCTACCCTCAAAAACTGGGATGCCGACCGGGTAGCCATTCTCGACATGATTATGCTGAAAATGGCGCTCTGCGAACTGCTGCATTTCCCGACCATTCCAACTAAAGTGACGCTCAACGAATACGTGGAAATTTCAAAAACCTACTCCACCGACAAAAGCAAGGACTTTATCAACGGCATCCTCGACCGCCTGATGAAAAAACTGCTGAAAGAAGAGCGGATTGTGAAGGAAGGCAGGGGACTTATTGAATAGTCAACAGTCCGAAGTCTAAAGTGCGAAGTCCGTTGAAGTGCGAAGTGCGTAAAGTGCGTTATACCGTTTCATATTTGGGATTCCAAAAATGAAACGGCGCTACTTCCTACGGACTTCCCGCACTTTAGACTTCGACTTCGCACTGATGACTTCGCACTTTAGACTTCGGACTTCGGACTAATTTGGAGGATTCTTCCGCTCGTAGGCATAAGCGCCCAGCATGCCGAGTCCGCCGAAAATGGCGATGAGGGCAAAGAAAATGCCGGTTGCGCTGTCTTCGTCCATTTGCAGCGCCTGCGTGATGATGATGGCCAGCAGCAACCCGATACCGGCGCCGACAAACACCAGTCCATTTTTCAGGGTGCGGGAAGGATCCGCTTCCCGGCGGGTTGCCTTCGGTTCCATACCGCGCTCGATCATAGCCATCCGTTCTTTGTTCTCCAGATAGCGGGTTCCCCAGATCATTAAAAAAGCGCCCAGCGTGATGGTGACGGGGATCAACAATGCAATTACTCCTTCGTACATGATAATTATTTTTTGTGTGTGAAAAGTTGGTTTTCGTTTCTTATACACACTCTGACAGCACAGTTGGGAAGGAGGTTACAGTTCGGGTGAAAAAAAATCAGTCCTCTTTCGGCAAAAACACCTCCGCCATCATACAACGCGCCGAACCGCCGCCATAGGTTTCGATGGTGTTGATGTCCGCGTACAACAGGCGGGTATGTTTATTCAAAACAGCGATTTGTTCGGGCGTCAGCGCATGGTAGGCGGTGGCTGACATTACCAGAATTGTTTCATCGTCTGTATTGCGCACTTGAAGCATGTTGCCGGCAAAAGCATTCATCTGGGCAAGACTGATCGCAACGATTTCTTTCCCGGTATCCCGGAAATGCGTTTCCAGCATACTGCGCTCGGCAGCATCGCGCACAGAATCCAGGCAAATCACCACGAACGTTTCACCCAGGGCCATCATCACATTGGTGTGATATACAGCCTTTCCGTCAGCATCGGTCGAATGGAAAACCACTGCATGGTAACCGAGCGCGTGGCATAGTTCATCCAGCAATTCCGCGTCGGTGCGCGGGCTGAGGCAGGCATAAGCCAGCCGGTGCCGGTGGTCGAAAATGATGCTGCCCGTACCTTCCAGAAATCGTTCTTTCCCTTCATTGTCTTCAAAATGCAGGCGTTTGTAAGCCAGAAATCCTTCCTGCAATACCTTGTCAATCACCGCATTGCGCCGTTCGAGTCGCCGCGTAGGCGCAAACATAGGATAGGTGACGAGTGTACCTTCCTGGTGAAAAGTGACCCAGTTGTTGGGAAATACCGCATCGGGTTTCACAGGAGCCTCCGAATCGTCGGCCACGAGCACGTGCACCCCGGCTTCGCGCAGTTTTGCGACAAATTCGTCAAATTCCTGAATGGCTTTGCTGCGCATTTCCTCCGCCGTCAGCTTGCCGTCGCGGCTTTGAAAGGCATTGTTGGCAGCCGTTTCTTCATTAAAAGCAAAATGAGCGGGACGCACCATTAAGATGTGGGCGGTGGTCTGGTGGCGGATCATAGTCATAGAGTGTTTGGTGTTTAGTGTTTGGTGTTTAGTGTTTAGGGGTCTTCGCCCAAGCCACTCACTGTTGCCAAAGGCGAAGACCCCTAAACACTAAACACCATATACTAAACACAGATTTTTTTTAATATTTGCAAAGCTAAAGTATAACAATGGAAGAAATCATCGAAAGCGAAGTTCCCGAGAAACCCAAATGCCTGAATTGCGACGGTAAAATGCCGCGTAAAGCATCGTTTTGTCCGCATTGCGGGCAGCGCAACAACCAGGGAAGGGTGACAATGAAGGAACTGTTGCGGCGGTTCTGGAGCAATTTTTCGCACCTGGACTCCAAGTTTGTCAAAATGTGCTGGCAACTGCTCATTCCCGGCAAAGTCACGCTGGAATACTTTGCAGGGCGACAAAAACGCTACCCGCATCCGGTCCAGTTTTTCTTTGTGGTCATGTTCTTTTTCCTGCTGCTTTTCAGCAAATTATCCGACGGCAAGGGAACTGGTCTAAATATGACCGGCAACAGCGGCGAATTCAACATAGGCCAAGTAACAGTACAAGATGGTAAGGAAGAAGTTGTAATCAAGAACATCGATTTCTTTAAAACCATCGAGCGGTATGTGCAAGGCAGGCAATTGCGCGGCGCTTTTGATTCATTGCCGACTGAATGGCGTACCAACACCACACGGCTGGCGATTGATTCGGTTGTCAACTTGGTGAACGCTCCCTGGGAAAAGCAATTCCTATTGGTTCAGGCGATGGGAAACGATAGCCTCCAGCGAGGAGGTGTGGATACGATTCCGCTCAATTTCGTGGACCGGCAAATCAAAATTGCTATCAACGATCTGGTGGCGCTTACGCCGGAACAAATCATCGAAAAATATGGCATCACCAGGTGGGGGGATCGCATCTTAGTCAAACAGGGCATCAAATCGCTGAAAGACACCAACAGCCTCATGCGCTCGTATACCGGAAGTTTCGGCTGGACGGTTCTGGTACTCATTGCATTTATGTCGCTGGTGTTATACCTGATGTATTGGCGGCGCAAGCGCTATTACGTAGAGCATTTTGTCTTTCTGATGCATCAGAATTCGGGCGCATTCCTGTTGCTTACATTCGGGCTGCTGATAGAACAATGTTTTTCCTTCTCTTTCCCTCCCGTAGTATGGGTATCGATAGCAAGCTGGCTCGCCATTGCTTTACTGATCGCCATGAAACGGTTTTACCGGCAGAGATGGCCTAAAACCGTCGCCAAATGGCTGATTTACTGCTTTATATACCTTATTTGCTTTAGTTTGTTTTTCATTATAAGTTTGCTAACGGTTTTTTTAATATTTTAAGAAACGAGCGGCTCAAGTGCTTGTTTATCTTTGCATCCTTTAAAAAAGTTTGGTTTTTGGTTTTGCGGCGCTCCAACACGCATTTTAAACAAAACACCAAACACAAAAACACTAAAACACAAAAACACCCAGCACATTGTCATACGAAACCGTCATAGGCCTTGAAACGCACGTTCAACTCAGCACCGCGAGCAAAGTTTTTTGTTCGGATGCTGCGGCTTTTGGCGGCGCCCCGAATACCCATATCAGCACGATCAGCCTGGCGCATCCGGGCACTTTGCCGCGGCTGAACAAAAAAGCCATCGAATTTGCCGTAAAACTGGGCCTGGCCCTGGGTTGCGACATCAACCGCCGTACCCATTTCGATCGCAAAAATTATTTTTACGCCGACCTGCCTAAAGGGTTCCAAACTACCCAGGATCGCGCGCCCGTTTGTCTGGGCGGCAGCCTTGCCCTGAAAGTGGGATCAGCGGGCGGGCAGCGTTCCAATCCGGTCATTGGTATCCACCATATCCATCTGGAAGAAGACGCCGGTAAAAGTATGCACGACCAGTCGCCCAAACATTCCATGATCGACCTCAACCGGGCAGGCGTGCCTTTGCTTGAAATCGTCAGCGAACCCGATTTGCGCGGCCCCGAAGAAGTAGCGGCCTACATGGAAGAAATCCGGCGTCTGGTGCGCTGGCTCGGTATTTCCGACGGCAATATGGAAGAAGGTTCCATGCGCTGCGACGTCAACATATCGGTGCGCCCCATGGGTAGCAGCACTTTTGGCAACCGCTGTGAAATCAAAAATATGAATTCCATGCGTTTTGCCAAACGCGCCATCGAATATGAAGTAAAGCGGCAGATTGCCTTGATCGAATCGGGCGGAACCGTCGAACAGGAAACGCGTGGTTTCGATGTCGCCCAGGGCACCACCTTTTCGCTCCGGGAAAAAGAAAATGCGCACGATTACCGCTATTTTCCCGAGCCTGATCTGCCGCCCGTTGTAATATCGGAGGAGTATTTAACGGATATAAAAACCGCTATGCCGCCACTGCCCGCTATCCTGGAACAGGCATTTCAAATGGCGTACGGATTGTCGGCCTATGATGCGGAACAACTTGCACAGGAACGCGACACGGCTTTGTTTGCGCAGCAACTTTTGGAGATGGCCGCTGTCCGTTACAAAGGCAAAGACTTGAGTAAAACCATTGCCAACCTGCTGATTAATAAGTTGTTACCATGGTCGGCGGCTGAAAATATCCGGCCGGCGGATTGTCCTGTGCCACCGGTACACTGGATCGATTACGCGCAGATGATCGAGTCGGGACAACTAAGCGCTTCTGCCGCTGCACAGCGATTGTTTCCGGCCATGCTCGAAACACCGGAAAAAGCCCCTAACCAACTGGCTATCGAACTGAACCTGCTGCAAAGTGCGGACAACGATTTTCTGGAACAACTGGTGGACGAGGTGTTGGCGCGTTTTCCGGACAAAGTAGCGGAATACCGAAAAGGGAAAAAAGGACTGCTCGGGATGTTTATGGGAGAAGTGATGAAAGCCAGCAAAGGCAAGGCGGAGCCGCAGTCGACAACGAAGATATTGCAGGAAAAACTGGGGTAGTTATTGGTTATCCGTTATTAGTTATCAGGGGTTTTTCAGGCCGGAGTGGGTGCTAAGGGTTAATTTCATTTCCCCATGCCGAACCTGATAATTAGTTATCGGTTATCCGTTATTAGTTATCAGGGGTTTTTCAGGCCGGAGTGGGTGCTAAGGGTTAATTTCATTTCACCATGCCGAACCTGATAACCGATAACTGATAACCGATAACCGATAACGAGCAACTAAAAGGGAACAGAAACGTATTTTCTACACCTATTCCAGCCTGAACCCCCCCCGATAACTAATAACTGATAACTGATAACTAAACACATTGCCATGAAAAAACTACCATTTGCACTGTTATTCCTGTTAGCAGCAGGCGCCGTTTCCGGCCAGCAAAAATCGCCCGCTTTTGAGGACCTGGAACGCCAATTACTTGAAATGCAGCGTCAGTTGATGCAGGAATTTCAAAAAAATCCATTTGGCGGCGGGCTTTTTACATTCCCTGAAAACGACTCGTCCTACACATTCCGTTTCGATACCACCATTGTAGGCGATAATTTTTCCGGTACTTTCCGGTTCGGCCCTTTCAACGGCGACAGCACCCTGCGTGACAGCGATCCTTTCGGATTTGAATGGTTTCGCAACCAACTGTTTGGAACGGGACCGGAGAGCGACTTCTGGGGGCCGGGCAAACAGGAACTTGCGCCCCAAACAATACCGGGCGAAACACCACAACCGGGAGAAAATCAATTGCTGCCCGAAGAACGCCTGCGCCTGGAAGAAGAGCAATCGGGAAAAGGTTTGCCTGGAGAAAACAGCCCGGCCAACCCTGCTCCGCCGGCGAAACCTAAAATCAAAACCATCCGTATATAAATAATGCAAAAGAGCAAAGTGCAAAAAGTAATCTAAATAATTGATTTTCAACACCTTTTGCACTTTGCTTTTTTTGTCCCAACATAAACCCTTTGGCACTTGCAAATAGTTTCGGTTCTTTACATCCGGTTTCAGCCAACACTCCAAAAACTTTTGTATCAACTGCGTGTTAAAGAGTCAATTTATTTCAACGGATCATTATTTCTCCTGCTATGCCAGCGCCTGAACAAGTGGATGTTCTTATTTATCGAGTACGCGAAAGTGGACTGGAAGTATTTTTAGTCAACCAGGATAATTCCAACCCGGAACACGGACAATTGTCGGCTCCAACTGCCGACGAGTCTTCTCCCGAACGCCTCACTAACCAGTATATTGAACTGGATCCCGTGGCGGATGTCAATGGTGAATTCCGAAAAGCCATTGCCATAGAAGCCGACTGGCATGAAATTCCATCCCTGCGGGCATTGATGTATGAAGATTACCGGGTGGCAAAGGAAAAGGCCAAACAGCATATCAAAAGTTTTCTGCCGGATATTGAAAAAGGCACCTATGTGGCTGTTAAAGAAGCGTTTAAACGTGTACTGCCGCAGCAATATGCCTTTTTAAAAGAACTAAAAGATATTGTAGCCGATAAAAATCAGACGAAATATATCTGACGCTGTTTTGGAAAGATATAAGAGGCTGTCTGAAAAGGTTGATGAAGGTTGATAAGGGTTGATGAGGTTGATATACATCCGCTCGAAAATGAAGCAATTTGCCATTTTCGAGCGGATGTATATCAACCTCATCAACCCTTATCAACCTTCATCAACCTTTTCAGACAGCCTCTTTTTTTTTATCCATCCGCAAAAAAGCCATTAAACCTGTCGTTCAGTTCCAAAATCCGAACGTCTACCTAAATTTTCCAGTCGAACACCTGTTCATTCATAATCTTGTATTAAGATTATTTCCTTTCCCTAACTGTGTCCACTGCCCTGAATAAAAAAATTGTGCAATGCTATCCGTATTGCAGTGTAAGAGCAAGCTTCACAGAAAGTTTGATTTGGTTAACGGGCCCCGGCGAAAGCGCCGGGGCCTTATTTGGTTATGGTGTTTGGTGTTTGGTGTTTTGTTTTGGGCGCTTCGCCCAAGCCACTCACTGTTGCCAAGAGCGAAGCGCCCCAAACACCATACACCAAATACCAAACACGATACTTACTTTTACCACCCAAAACCATCTCCTGTCAAAACATGAATCACCTTGCTTTGTCTTCTTTTTCACCGCTGGGCCATTTACAGGCGGTTATTGAAATTCCCGCCGGCACAAATACCAAATACGAGTACAACAAACAATTATTTGAATTTCAACCGGATATGCGCGACGGTCTGCCACGCCGGGTGGATTTCATGTCCTATCCGGTCAACTACGGCTTTATACCTTCCACCCGCATGGACAAAGAACGCGGCGGCGACGGCGATCCGCTCGACGTACTGGTGCTGGCCGAACACATACCTACCGGCACAGTACTCGAGGTGCAACCAATCGGACTTTTGTTGCTGAAAGACCTGGGTGAATTGGATAATAAAGTACTGGCCATTCCTGTTGATGCCTCGAAAAGGATTATCCGGGCAACCGACTGGGCAGGTTTTCAGCGCGATTACAGTGCTATCCGACATATATTTGAATTGTTTTTTACCTACTACGATGGCCTGGGCACTATGACGCTGATGGGATGGGCTGATGAAACGGCTGCCCTCGAAGAGGTTAAAAAATGGCAAATAACTTTTTGAAAACAACCATTTCCAATCTCTTGCGTTTTCTTTGCCGCATCGATAAGACCTCCTGCTCATGTGTGCTACCACTATACAACCTTCTTTTCAGGCTACGACCACCCGTCATACCCTCCGGTACAGTTATTTCCGTTCCATTGAAGCCGCCGGTTGCGATTGGGATGCCGCCGCTCCGGCGCATGATATTTTTTTGCAACGGCCATACCTGAGTATTGTTGAAAATAACCCACCGGAAGGCATGCGCTTCGGGTACCTGGTTTTTTACCAGAATGAAGAACCTGTCGGCGTTGCGCTTTGCCAGATCAAATACTTTAAAGGCGACGATAATATCAATGACCTGAATGTATCCAAACAGGAACCTTGTTTTTTCACGGCCTGGCCCAATGGTTCAAACGGTGGGTAGCCGGAAAAACCGCTGCGGATATTCTCATTTGCGGCAATATGCTTTTAACCGGAGAACACGGATATTTCTTTGATTATCAAAAAATTAACAATGATAAAGCCGTTGAACTCCTTGAAAAAGCCCTGGATGAAGTCGTGGATATTATGGGTCGGGAAGGCATAAAAATGCCGGTTATCCTGGTAAAAGATATTGCCCCTGAGCGCCGGGGACATGGTTCGGCGTTCGTGGAAAAAGGTTTTACCGAATTTTGTATTCAACCCAATATGTTGCTCGAGTTGCCGTACGAACATTTCGAGGCATACCTCTCCGCGATGTCGACCAAATACCGCACCCGGGCCAAAAGGGCTATGAAAAAAATGGAGGGCATCGAAAAAAGAGAGATGTCGCAGGTTGAAATTCAGCGTGAACTACCCCGTATTTATGCGCTGTACAAAGAGGTGGCTAAAAACGCGGGATTCAACATGGTAGACCTCAATGAATATTACCTGTTGGCGCTCAAACGCGATCTTGGGCATGCTTTCAGCATGTCCGGCTATTTCCAGGGTGATAAATTGCTGGCTTTTTATACCACCATCCGCAACGGCGAAGAGTTGGAAGCCCATTTCCTCGGTTATGATAAAGCCCTCAACCACGATCTGCAACTCTATCTGAACTGCCTGTACGATATCATACGGCAAGGTTTTGAAGCGTCCTGTAAAACGATTGTTTTTGCCCGGACAGCGCTGGAAATAAAAAGTTCTGTTGGCGCCGTGCCGCATGATTTGTGGTGCTATGTGCGACACCAGAATACGCTGGTCAATAATTTCACCGGAACGATTCTGGAATATTTAAAACCGGTGGAAGAATGGGTGCCCAGGCATCCGTTTAAAGAGGGTGTTTAGTGTTTGGTGTTTGGTGTTTAGGGCGCTTCGGGCCTACCCTGAGGACATCAAAAGGTGGTATTTTATCTTGGTCAAATTGTCCATTGATGCCAACCTCGAAGCGCCCCAAACACCAAACACCAAACACGAAACACCCACTCACCGCATTACCGCGAATTGTTCCACTTGCAGGCGTCCTTGCGATTCGATCCATAACAGGTAGAGGCCGGGAGCGGGTCGTTCGAGCATTACCTGGTGGTTCACGGAAGCCATATCTTCCGAAGAGCCGTCCCAGATAATTTTTCCACTGACATCAGTTATCCACCATTCGGCGGCGGCGGGCTCGCCCGATTTGGGTTGCACAACAAATTCGCCGTAATTGGGATTAGGCACAACGAGGTACTCGCGCACTTCCGATGCTCCCGGTTCTTCGCTTTCTGCGTCTTCGTCTATCCAGACGGGGGCTTCATTGGTGCAGATATGCTGAAATTCGTCGAATAATATACAGGCATTGTTGGTAATGACCTGGCCGGATTCAATAAATGGCAATGGCCGAATGCTGAACATGATAAAGCCGATGGAATTGCCGGGATCAGTTTCGCGGCCCGGCAGGTTGATATTTTCGAAGTACCAGCGCAGATTGTTGTTGCCATCGCGGAGAAATATGGATGCGTGGCTGGCACTGACCAAATTGTATGAAGCGGGATCGAAGCGGGGATCGAGGGTGTCATACACCACGATCTGATGGGCCGTATCTTGACCCATATTTTGAAACCGGATCAGGTATAGCACGGTGGCGCCTTCTGCAATTTCTCCGGGCGTCAGAACGGCATCGCCCAAAACCTGTATGTCATTTTGTGCCCGTGCCGATTCGCTGGAGTAGAGCAGGAGAATGATAAACAGCGTAGAGAGGGAGCGTTTCATGACCACAGAAATAGTTACTTGGTAAGGTAATAGTGTGGATGATTGATTTTACAGAACCCGAAGGTAAGGAAATTATCTTTGCCTGTTTTAGTGTTAACACTTGTACGAATGCAACTCCGCTGGCAAATAGCCCAATTTTTTGAAATGCACTGGTGGCGCCGCTACCTCTCCGGGAAAGACAAAACCGCCTACCTAAACTGGAAAAAAGCCTACTGGCAGGCACTGCTCGATCGCCTTTGCCTGCGTATTCCTGCCGGTGCTGCAGTACTGGATGCCGGATGCGGCCCGGCCGGTATTTTCACTATTCTTCCCAACAGCCAGGTAGATGCGCTGGATCCTTTGCTCGATCGGTATGAACAGTATCTGCCGCATTTTCGCAGGTCAGATTATCCTTATGTGCGCTTTTTTTGCGAACCGCTCGAGCAATTTGTACCTGAAAAACCGTACGCATGGGTGTTTTGCCTGAATGCCATTAACCATGTGTCCGATCTGCAGATTTGTTTTGACCGCCTGTTCGCCTGTACGCAAAACGGGGGTACGCTGCTGGTGTCGATAGATACGCACAACCACAGCTGGCTTAAACGCATTTTCAGGTTGTTTCCAGGCGATATTTTGCACCCGCACCAATATGACCTGGAGGAATACAAGTCTATGCTGCGTTCCAGCGGCTTCCGATCGTAGAAACGACGCTGCTCAAAAGGAGCGGATTTTTAGTTACTTACCTGATCGCCGCTACGACATCTAGCGACGTTAGAGGTGTTCTTGTAGGGTGTTTACCCTCTTCACCGTAGTTTAGGCGCTTGGGGTTTTGGGCCCAAGCACTTGCAACTGTGGTGCCGAAGGCCCAAGCGCCCTAAACACTAAACACCAAACACCAAACACCACACACTAAACACGTACCTCCCTTCCCTTCCAAGCATATTTTTTGAAAAAAAGACTCGCAGTTCCGATCAACGGAATGTACAACGTATGCAGAAAAAAAGATGGCAAAAACCAACGCAGCAGATCGGTGCGTTTGAAAAAGCGGCACATTTCGCTCAATAACATCCAGTCGAAAACGGCCTTTACAATTATTTGAATAACAATTATTTGCCCAAGTTCAAATGTTCCCCGAAAAGTCAAAAAGGCAATCAGGTTGAACCAGATGCTCCCGCAGAAAAGAAAAACAGACAAGAGAATCAGACGAACCGGCCACTCGGGCAATCCGGCATTTTTGGCGCCCCAGCGCAGGCGCTGCTGTACAAAAGAGCGCCAGTCGGGTTTGGCTTCCGTCCGGACGGCAGCGTCAGGATTTTTGAGAAAAGCAATCCGGCCCGGGAATCGCGCGGCTACTTTCTGTATCAGAAACATATCGTCGCCGGAGGCCGTTTGGCGGTTGCCGGCATAACCGTCCACCGCCTGAAAAACGGATCGGTAATAGGCCAGGTGCGCGCCGTTGCCCATGCGTTGAAAACCTTGGTGGATGCCCGCTCCGGTAATGCCCATCAGTCCCAGAAAATCCAGGGATTGAAAATATTGCAATACGTTTTGCTCGCGGTGGAATAGCACCGGGCCGGTCACCAGCAGCGGTTGCAGGGCCGTTTCGAGCGGAGCGTCGAACCTCGAAATCAGGAGACGAAGCCAGTCTTTTCCCACGATACAATCGGCATCGGTAGTTACGATCAGTTCGCCGGATGCGCGAGCGATACCCGCTTCGATGGCTGATTTTTTATTGGCCTGCCCGGCGGCATCGGGCGGCAATATTTCAGACAGGCGCAACAGCCGGATATCTGCACTTGTGTCCTGCTGTGCCTGTACTATGCTTGCAACAATGGAAACGGTCTCATCTTCGGAAAAATCGTCAATTACCATGATTTCCAGCAGTTGCAGCGGATAAGAACCGGCCAAAATGGATTGCAGGCAGTCGGAAATACATTCGGCCTCGTTGCGGGCCGGAATCAGGATAGTGACCTTTTTTTGGGCTTCCCAAGCGGGCGAAATGCGCCACTCCGGTAGTGCCCGCCAGCCCCGGAGGTAGCGGAGCATGATGCCGGCATAGACAATGGTGAGCAGCAGGGAAAACACTATCCAGACAGGCATGATGTTGGTTTTATTGAGAAAACACCAGTACCAGCGTACTTTCCTCCGGGCTTAAAATACGGTCGACCCGCACAAACACGCCCGGTTCCACCTCCCGGTCTTCGCCGAGGCGCATATCGGCACGCCGGAGTTCGATCACATCGGCCCATGCCTTGAAGGCTGCCTGTTTTGGAGAAAAAGTGCTCAAAAAAACCAATTGGCGGGTGGCTTCTTTCAACCACAGCGAATCGGGGAACTGGCTGAAATTGCCTTTCACATTGAACCGGTATTCCTGACGGGATTCATTGCATATCTCCTGGCTAATCTCCAGCAAAACACCCGTATCGAGCATCAGGCGCTCCAGTGACTGACTTCCCTGCTTTTCAAAATGATATTCCGTCACATGCGGCAGTCCTGCTTCAAACACCGGCGCCGGTTTGTACTTACAACTTGCAGTGGATCGGCAAGCGAGCGCCGATAGCAACAAAACACCCAAAACAAACGCGACAGGTAAAGTATTTAAACAGTTGATTTTCATTGTGTTAAAGAATATATTTGAAAGATGACGATGAGTTTTTTTACCTTATGGTTTATATAGCGGTGAAATATTCAAATCCAGGGCAAAATGAATCCAACAGATCAAAAAAATCAAATCACCCCCAACTTCCTGAAAGTTCTAAAACTTTCGGGAAGTTTGAACCAAAATGTGAAATAGCCAGGTGGTAAAAAACACTTTGAACGCGCAACATCACAACGACCGGCCAAAAGTAAATAGTTTTGCCGTTTGAAATTAAATCTGAACTATGTCTACCCTGCTGATACGCCATATTAAAACCCTGGTGCAAGCCGAAACAAACTTGCGTCCGTTTGTAAAAGGCGCCGACATGGCCCGTTTACCCGTATTGAACGATGCTTTTCTACTGATAAAAGATGAGCTTATCCATTCGTTCGGCCCCATGTCGGATTGCCCGGACACCGCCGATAGGACGATCGATGCTACGGGGCGCATGGTTTTTCCCAGCTGGTGCGATTCCCATACGCATATCGTTTTTGCTGCCAGCCGCGAAGAAGAGTTTGTCAGTCGTATCCGTGGACTGAGTTATGAGGAAATTGCTTTGCAGGGCGGCGGCATCCTGAATTCGGCGCGTCGCCTGCAAGCAGCATCGGAAGATCAACTACTGGAAGGCGCCTGGCAGCGTCTACAGGAAGTAATCGGCTACGGAACCGGCGCCATAGAGATCAAAAGCGGCTATGGACTTAGTCTCGAAAGCGAACTCAAGATGTTGCGTGTCATCCGTCGGTTGCGCGAAATCAGCCCGATTCCGATCAAAGCCACCTTTTTGGGCGCACATGCCGTGCCGACCGAATACAAAGAACGGCGGCAGGATTATATCTCCCTGATTATCCATGAAATGTTGCCGGCGGTGGTGGAAGAAAACCTGGCGGACTATTGCGACGTTTTTTGCGACAAAGGTTTTTTCACCGTGGAAGAAACCGCACAAATACTTCGGGCAGCGGCTGATTATGGTTTGAAAGCCAAAATTCACGCCAACGAATTGGGCTACACCGGAGGCGTACAGGCAGGAATTGCAGCCGGCGCTATTTCCGTCGATCACCTGGAATACACCGGCGAAGCCGAAATAGCGGCATTGCTGGACAGCCATACCCTCCCGACACTGTTGCCGTCCTGCGCTTTTTTCCTGGGCATTCCGTATGCCCCTGCACGCCGGATGATCGATGCGGGACTGCCGGTCGTACTGGCTACCGATTACAATCCGGGATCTTCTCCTTCCGGGCGCATGTCGCTGGTGGTAGCGCTGGCCTGTATAAAAATGAAAATGTTGCCGGAGGAGGCCATTCAGGCAGCAACCATCAATGGCGCCCGGGCCATGGAACTCGAAGCCTCCTACGGGAGTATTGCATCGGGAAAAGTTGCGAACCTGTTTATCACCAAACCGATGCCTTCCATAGCATACCTGGCCTATGCATTCGGGAGCGATTTGACGGAAACAATTATCCTGAACGGAAAGATTTGGGGAGGCCTTGACAGCAATAAATAAAGTTAAGGCCGCGTTCTGACGCGTCGTTCAAAAAAGGGAGTTGTCATATTATTTAAATATTTGTTTTGAATGTGATATGTTTGATAGGTGTCAAATGTCTACTTTTGCGGCCATTGTGCGTACACGTGGCACCCTTCTTGTGGGCCGCCTGTGTCTCGCCGATACGTTAAAGTTGCCCACTTTGAACAGCATTTTTTGAAAGTACTGTATCTAATAGGCTTTTATCCCGCTTTTGTTAACACATCCACCAATTTCTTGAAAAATTCTTACACATCACGCATGTACAAATTGCTAATCCCGTTGCTCATCTGTCTGTTTGGCACGGCAACGATCCTCCATGCCCAGGTTCCTAAGAACATCTCAGTTCCGACCCGTATCACACCTGCTTATCAACCGTCTGGGAGTAGCCCTGAAATGATGTGCAACAATGCAGGCACATTCCAACTCGGCGCCTTCAACGGTCAGAGCAATGATACCAATCTTGCGGGTCCGCAGGACACCATTTTCCTTTGCCGGAATGACCAGATCCAAATTGACCACAATGGGGATTTCGATCTTTCGGGCGACCCTCAACCTGCCACCGCACCGGGTATCGGTTGGGCGTTTTATACCTGTGCGCCCACCGTGATGGGTGACAACCTCGCAACTGTTCTGACAGACCCCTGCATTCTGCCGGGCGCTACGAACGGTATCTGGGTGGCTACGGATCAGCCGAATGGCGACATCCTGTTTAACAACAACGGCGGCCTGCAGAATGCATTTAACAGCGGACAACCCATTTTGCTGCATTTTGCGCCCATAACACTGGACGTTTTTGCCACCCAGGGATTTGAAGGCGCCCCGCCTGGCCCCTGTGTGAATGTAAATACAGGCGTTGAATTCAAAGTTGTTTACCTGAATGCCATCGAGGAAAGCGGCGTATCCTCCAATTTTGGCAATGACTGTCTGGGCAAATTCCGTATTGAAGGCGGTTACCCTGAATGGAATAACCAGGCCGTATACACTATAACGATTACCCTGGCCAGCGATCCGACTGTCAGGGCAGTGATACAAACGGCTTCTGCCCAGTTGTTCCATGGCGCCGATGTAATTTTCTCTGTTCCACAGTCGGGCATTTACAACGTTGAGGTAGAAGATGGTAAAAGTTGCGGCCATACTTTCACGATCAATATGAATGTTTGCAATGCCATGGACAATGTGGTATTTGCACTGCCCGACACGGTGTCGCCTCCCGGATCGACCATCTGTGTTCCACTTACCGTACAAAATTTCGACCTGGTAGGTGCGTCGTTTTCACTCAACTGGGATCCGACTATTCTTTCGTTTATCGACGTACAAAATCCGCACCCGGCTATCGGCCTTTTCAATACCAGCAACCTGAATACACAGTCTACTAATAACGGTCAATTGGGAACGATTATTTACGACCAGGTAAACCTGGGTGACGTGATCAGTATCCCGGATGGCGAAACGTTGCTGGAGGTTTGTTTCAACGTGATCGGCGTTTTGGGAGAATGCACACCACTTCTGGTAAACAACACCCCATCGGCCATCAATATCGAAAATTCGGTGGGTGCAGCAGTGGCGTTAACGGCGATTGACGGCCAGGTTTGTGTCGACTTTGTGCCTTTGTCTTACAGCCTTGCTGTCATTGATACTACTTGTACGGGTACGGCAAGTATCGAAGTGACCGTTACGGGCGGATTGCCGCCTTATGAAGTCATTCGCCAAATGGTAAACCCGCTTGGACCTGTCAGCCTGATGACGATTCCGACGCCGGGCGGCAGCGTTGTTTTTCCAGGACTGAACAACGGTGATTACCGTATCCTGATTACGGATAACAATGGTTTCGGAACGATGTTAGACGACACCGTAACCATCGATCTGGTGACGCTTGGCGTAGCCCTGGATGTCACCAGCCAGTTACCAACCTGCAATGGCACAGCCGACGGCGTGGTGACAGCCAGCGTGCTGATCGGCACAACGCCCGTTCCCAACCCGGGTCCGCCGCAGTTTACATTTAACTGGTTACCTGCAAGTGTGCCAAATCCTACCGGCGCTGTACAAGCCGGTGTGGCTGCCGGAAGTTATTCGGTTACCGTCACCGATGTGATGAGCCAGTGTACGGCAGTAGCGGCCGGTGCATTGGGCCAACCTTCCGTCATAAACGATCAAAACGTCACCATTGCCCCGGCCTCCTGTACGGGCATTTGTGATGGCTCTATTTCCTATACCGCCACAGGCGGTACTCCTTACACCACCAGCGGCTCGAATACCTACGATTTCAGTTGGGAATATACACCGGATGTAGCAACACCGCCAAGCCCTGTGCAGGGTGGAACCGGTAATGCCAATCCGTTTTTACTGTCCAACCTTTGCGCCGGTTCTTATTTTGTTACCATTACTGATGCCAATGGTTGTACGCTTACTGACGAAGTAATTGTTACCAACCAGCGCGCCATCGACCTGGTTCTGGTAACAAGTACCAACACGAGCTGCGCAAAATTAGATGACGGTACTGCTTGTGTGGAGGTACAGGAAACACCTGCTTCCGGCGGCTCGTATCTGTTCTTCTGGGCTCCTTCCGGTTTCACCCAGGTGGACGCCCCTCCTACATCATCCTGTTATAATGACCTGGCGGCAGGTTCATATAATGTACTGGCTACAGATGCCGCTGGTTGCGCCGATACGCTGACGGTGGTCATCACAGCTCCTGCGGAACTGGATATTGATACCATCAGTTTGATACAACCCACTTGTTCCTTCCAGAATGACGGCTCCATCAGCACCTTCACAACAGGTGGTTCCGGTGGGCCTTTGTATACATACCTTTGGAGCAACAGCGCCGTCACTCCATTTATCAACAACCTGATTCCCGGTAACTACACCATTACGGTGACGGATGTCAATGGTTGCCAGGATTCGTTAAGTTTTGACCTGGCATTGCCATTGCCGCCAACTATCGACGGAATTGATTCTTTATCAGTAAGTTGCGGCAGCGACGGTTGTCTGACCGTACTGACCGCTACGGGCACCAACTTTACCTGGCAGTCCATCGACGGCACACCATTACCCAGCAACACCGAACAAATCTGCGGTTTGCCGGGCGGCGACTATATCGTAACCATTTTTGATGACTTTGGCTGCGGCATACAGGACACCCTTACCCTGGGAGGCGTAGATGTGCTTGCTTTTTCGGATACGACCTTCCTGCTACCCTCCTGCTTCGGGTATGACGACGGTCGCATTAGCGTCGGGGTTACCGGTGGAAACCCGAACTATACCTACCTGTGGTCGCCAAGCGGACAGGTTACCGGCACCCTGATTGATGTGGTTGCAGGTGCTTATACGGTGGTAGTAACAGATGCACAGGGTTGTACGCTTACGGGCGATTTCACCCTGCTGGAACCGGCATCTATTGTCAATGCCTTCCCGGCTGCGGAGATACAGGGTGTTTCCTGCTTCGGAACCTGCGACGGACAGGCTGTGCCAGTGGTGCAGTACGCTTCCACGCCGCCTACTTCCGGTAATTTCAGTTTTGTCTGGCAGGGCGGCAGCACCGACTCTGTTCGCACGGATCTTTGTGCAGGCATCAACCGGGTAACTATTACCGACGGCGGCAACTGTTTCTTAGTCGACTCTGTGTTTATTATAAGTCCTACCGAGGTTTCCTTTACTACGCTCGATAGCACTGCCACTTCATGTAGCGGTCTGGACGACGGCAGCGCCACCGTAGCGGGCAGCGGCGGAAATGGCGGCCCTTACACTTATCTCTGGAGCAACATGGAGACTACCTCCAGCATCAGCAATTTGGCGGCCGGCATTTATTCCGTCACGATCACGGACAATACCGGCTGCACAGGTGTGTATAGCACAGAAGTGACAGAGCCTGAACCAATTCTGCTGGAAGAAGGTCCAGGCCAGGACATCCAGTGTTTCGGCGGAAGTGAAGGAGAACTCAGTGTGGTAGTAACGGGTGGCAATATCGGCACCTTCACCTACTCCTGGTCGGATGGCACGAATGTGATAAGCACCACTGCATCCGCTTCCAATCTTTCTTCAGGCACTTATTCCGTTACTGCTACCGACGGGCAGGGCTGCACAGGCGAATTGAGCAACCTGATCCTGAGCGATCCGCCTCCGGTACAAGGCGCTTACCTGCCCTGGGAACCACTGCTTTGCAACGGTGACGAAACTACGCTGGTCATTGACACAATTTTTGGCGGCGCCGGCGCTCCCTACCAGTTCAGCCTGGATTTCGGCGTGCAACTGTCGCAGGATTTTCCAATCACCGTCAGCGGCGGCGAACACTACATCACGTACTTCGATGTGCGTAACTGCGAATACACCGACACCATCACTATTGACGAACCTGCGCCGATTGTGGTCAGTTTCGATCCGAATGAAATTGAAATCGAACTGGGCGACTCCCTGGTACTGCAACCCATCATCACCGGCGCAGTGGTCGATACATTTATCTGGTCGCCGGCGAATCTTTTGCTGAACCCGCTTGCGCTCAACCCGACGGTATATACTTTCGAGTCAGAAGCATTCAACCTCGTGGTGTTCGATGCCAACGGATGTACGGGCACCGGTTCCATCCAGATCAATGTTGACCCGAATCGAAATGTATTTATTCCCAATATATTCACACCCAACAATCCGAGCGGCCAGAACGACCATTTTAATGTCTATGTCGGAGCCGGGGTGAAACAGGTCAATTTCATGCGGGTGTACAACCGCTGGGGTGAATTGATGTACGAACGCAACAGCTTTTATCCCGATAACGACAACCTTTCAGAAGGCTGGAACGGCCGCTACAAAGGCGACTTCGTGATGCCGGGCGTTTACGTATACATCGTGGAAGTGGAATTCCTCGACGACCGTGTACTGTTGTATCGCGGCGACGTGACAACGATGCGATAAGGTTTAGGGTTTTGAAGTAACATGAGTCATCCCGGATTTTGTAGCGACTCTTAGTACGCGCCGGCACAATTTTTATTGATGATTGCTTATTGACAATTGATGATTTATGATGCAAGGGGGCATCTTCGCACATCATAAATCATCAATTATCAATAAGCAATCATCAATAAATATATGTGATCTTTCCAGCGCTTATTTTTTTTCCGCTTTCCCTGTCCCGTATCCGGTAGAACCAGGTACCCGGTGTCGGGAAAATTCCCGCGTCTAAAAACAGCGGAGCACTGCCTTGAAGGCTTTGTTGGAAAATCATTTTACCTTGATAATCAATAATTTGTAAGTCAAGCGTGCTGTTTTTTATTTCCGGATAATACAGCCAGCAGCCCGAACGTCCAAAAGGATTCGGCGCGGCAAATGCAATATCTTTTTCCGGTTTTTGCAACAACACCGGGCGCAGTGCGGCGCCATCCGGGCGGTAAGCCAGCGCGGGAGTCGGCCAGTCGTGCATCTGTATGTTGGCAGCAAGCGTTCCGCTGTTTCTGGCTGTAAAATGAAGGTCGAACAGGGCGCTCGTCCCGGTAGTCGCCCAGCCGCCAGTCGTTTCAAAACTGACCGAAATCAGGCCCTGTTCTGCTTTATCTGTTCCAAAATTTGTCAAAGTAAGCCCCTCCATCAGGGGTTCTATTTTTTCAAAGGTCAAGATTTTCGGGTCGAACCGGATGGAAAACTGCAGGGCAGTCAATGCTTGCAGGTCGGCGCTCCATCCGACCACTACACTTGCACCGGCTTCCCATGATTGATCTGTCAATAAAATGGGAAAGGGTGTACTGCGTTGTTCTACCGGATTGGTCAATGACGGAGAAGCAGTCTGGTTGACGTCTCCCGTTTTGATCGCGACAAAATCAAGATCGGTGAGGGAGGTGTTTTCAGCGCTTACATGCAGGCTTTCCGGGAAAACCGATGCAAATGGGTCGAGCGGATTGGGAAAGATGAAATTTTCCGGCACAAATCGCCAGGAAGTATTGCCGATAAATGCCGTATCGATACCGAGGATCAGTTTGCGCAACTGCACAATATCGAAAGTTGTAATGGCTCCGGAGCGGTTGGCATCGGCGGCAATCCGTTTATAAGGCGAATCGAGCGGTTCGAGATCGAGGATATGTTTGGAAATCAGCACCAGGTCGAAGGTGGTCACGCCATTTACCGGATTATCGTTGCGATAGGGGGTCAGGGTGTAGTCCTGGCAACCCGGCTGCGCATCAAAACTGAAAGAGCCGTCCGCTTCGGCGTTGATAGCCTGGCCGGCGCCGGACAGCGAGATGCTGCCGGTAGCGCCCATATTGCCGGCGAGGTCGATTTCAGTTCCCGGGCCGGGAATCAAAACGGAATCGAGCGGGAAAGTCCACAAGCCGCGGGCATACGTCGCTGCAATCAGTTGCCGGCGCACAGGATTTTCTTCCAGATCGAATACGGGAATAAAAGGAATGTTTTGCCCCAGTCTGCTCCAGGAAACACCGGCATTCCGGCTGAAGTAAACCCCGGCATCGGTGGCGGCAAACAACATGGAATCGGCGTGTCCGGGCCGGACAAACAGGTCGTTGACCGGCATTTGAGGAAGGTCGCCGGTAATATCAATCCAGGTTTGCCCATTGTTGTCAGAGCGGTGGATATGCGGAATATATTCGTTGTCGCGGAAGCCTGATTGGGTCACAAAAATGCGTTGGGGCAGGGTAGGGGAGCCTTGCACGGAGGTGACATAACGGTTGGGCAATCCGTTGCTGATATTCGTCCAGGCGCTTGCCGGTTCGCGCCGCCAGACATTGGCGTCGCTGGTGCCGGCAAATAATTTCTCCGGAATCAGGGGAGACTCTTCCACGCAGGAAACGGTATGAAAAGCAGCGCCGTAGATATTGCCATCCGTCAGGTCGGGGGAAGCGGGCGACCAGGATCCGAAGTCATTCTGGTGTACCCGGTAGGTGCCGGCAAATAACCTATCCGGATTGTGGCGGCTCAGGAAATAAGGCGTGTCCCAGTTGCAGCGGTCGCCGGTTCCCAGACAGGTCTGGCCCACCTCCCAGTTGCTACCTCCGTCGACGGTTTTGTGAATAGCGCCGTTTTGCGTTTCCACCCAGTAAATCTGCGCATCCTCGGGGTGGAAAGCAGAACGGAAACCATCGCCTCCAAAGACATTCTGCCAGTTATTAATGCCCTGTGCGTTTCCCTTGCAGGTGCCGTTGTCCTGTGATCCTCCATAGTACGTATCCGGTTGGTGCGGATTAAAATTAGTACGGTAAAACTGGGTGAGCGGCAGGTTTTTGCAGCGTGTCCAAGCGGTGTTCCCGGGGTCCTGGTAATATACGCCGCCATCGTTTCCGGCATATCGCCTGCCTGTGCCGGTAAAAATCAGGTCGTGGACATCGGCATGTCCGGCGCCGACACTGACCCAACTGCCGGAAACGGCTGATTTTCGCCACAGTTGTACCGCAGGCAAATACAATTCATCATCGTTGTCGGGGTGCAGCAGGATTTTCCCGAAGTACCATCCGAAATTAGCATAAGCATTTCCCAATCCATTGATACTGACAGGGTTCCAGGTGTTTCCGCTATTCGTGGTCACGTAAATGCCGCCTACGGTGGAAAGGGTGTCCGTATACAGTGCGTACAATTTTTGCGGATTTTGTTCGGAAATCACTAATGCGGTTCGCCCCATTTTCCCGGCAGGCAAACCGCTTGATAGCATGTTCCAGTTGGCGCCGCCATCGGTAGTTTTGTAAATGCGGGCGTGGTCGCCGAAAATAACAGACTCCGAATTGTTGCGGATCCGATCCCAGAACGAAGCGTACAGCACTTGCGGGTTGGAAGGATCCATTTCCAGATCGGAAGCACCGGCCTGGTTGCTGATAAAAAGTACGTTTTGCCAATTCTGGCCACCGTCGGTACTTTTGTAAATGCCGCGTTCATTGGTGCGCACATATGGATTGCCCATGGTAGCGGCATACAACACCTGCGGCTGGGCCGGATGTACGATAATTTTAGAGATAATACCCGCCTGCTGCAAGCCCAGGTACTGCCAGGTTTCGCCGGCGTTTATACTTTTATAGATGCCTTCACCATTGAATACGTAGGCGGGCATATTCGCATCGCCTGTGCCTGCATACACCACATTTGGGTTGGAAGGGTCGAACGTGATATCGCTGATAGACAGTTCGGGGTTTTCATCGAACACAGGGCGCCAGTTGACGCCGGCATCGGTTGTTTTGAAGATGCCGCCGCCGGAGAAACCAGCCAGGAGCGTCTGTTCCTGATCGGGTTTGACGGCTAAGGTATTGACGCGGCCTGCAATGTTGGCGGGGCCTTGCAACGTCCAATCTGCCAGGGTGCCGGAACAGCTGTTGTCGCGTTCCTGTACCGCCTCCGTTTGCCGGGCGCGGCGCATGGCTTTTTGCCAGCCTTGCGCGTCAAAATCGCGATCGGGATAGGAGCGTTGTATCAAAAACAGGTCGTGCGGCGCTGCTTTTGTAGCCAAAGCGTCGCTTACTTTTTTTTGGCAGGCGCCGGACAAAAAAAAGTATTAAACCAAAAAACAGGATGGATGCGTGTTTCATTAAAAGTAGTATCGGTTATTAGTTATCGGTTATCAGTGTGGATAATCAAGCATTTGCGGAATTTAGTCCAATGGTTTGATGGTTTGAAGCAGTGTTTGAAAGGTTTGATGGTTTGAGGTGGTAACTCAAGACCTTCAAAATCAGACCAAAATGGTTCGCAGCCGAGGAGGCCATGTCCCACCTTCTCATGCCTCTCACAGGACAAACTCATCAATATGGCTATGAAAAACTGATGTCATTGCAGGTCCTCCCAAAATCAGACCAAAAGTGATTTTTGCGCTCACTGTCTGACTTCTTTACCTCGCTCAACTTATTTGCCTGAGTACGGAGCTTGCCCAAAGACTGATATAAAGCATAAATATCATTACTCTAACACGATTTTTACGAAGTTGCTCACCCATTGCATCAACCTCTCAACTTATTCCCTACATCTTTTCAGCTCAATATTTACTAACTTCATTTTTGGCAAAATCCCTTTTGATTAATTATGCTTGGTTATCAACACTGAGAACCAATAACTAATAACAGATAACTAATAACGGATGGAGCAAAATAAAACGCAACAGCAGGATGAGTTCCTGTTTCACCCCAAAAACGTGCAGTTGTTTATATTGCTGACAGGCCTCACGTTCCTGTTTCTGGCGCTCACGGTATCTTATATTTACATCCGTGTCACCAATGGGGTTGCACCGGTAAAATTACCTTTGCTGTTTCTCCTGAACACGGTTATTTTGCTGGGCAGCAGTTATACCCTGATACGCGCCAAACGCTGTTACCTCGGCGATGATACCACGGGATACCAGCAGCATTTGAAATACACCATCTGGCTGTCGCTGTTGTTTATGGTCATGCAGGCAGTCGCCTGGGCCTGGTTGTTTAACAATAATATTCTCCTCAATTCTTCTACCACCACCGGATTTTTGTACGTCATTTCTATCGTACACCTGGCTCACGTCGTGGGAGGATTGCCGTTTTTGTACCATTTTTATCGTACCGCTAAAAAACGCATGATAGACCCCGTCACCGTGCTGGTATATTTTTCCGATCCTGAAAAACGCCTCAAATTGCGCCTTCTGACGATCTATTGGCATTTTCTTGATATACTCTGGATATACCTGGTGGTGTTTTTTGGGGTAAACCAGGTGATTTAGAGGTGAGAAGTGAGAAGTGAGAGGGTGAGAGGCGTCCCGTTTGGCGGTTTGTTGGGTCTTGGCATTGGTTTTTCAGGCCTGGATTTGTGTTTGGGTAGATTGTTGTTCAGTGGTGGTGAGTGGCATCTTGTTTAAAGAACTGATGCCAACTCTTTTAACAAGATGCCTCTCAACACTAACCCCACGACTAACGGCCTGAAAAACAAATCCCAAAATACCAGAGCCGCCAAACGGGATATTCTCACTTCTCACCTCATCACCTCCTAATACCGTAACCTTCCGCACCACCGTGCCCTGCGCCGTTTGTGCGACTACTACATAAAGTCCATTGGGTAACTGGCTGACATCCAATGTGGTACGCTGGGAGGAAAGGCCGGTTACTTGTTGAACCATGCGGCCGTTCAGATCGAACAATGCAACGGATTGGAGCAGATCGCCGGGGGGCATATCCACCTGTATAATACTGTGGGCAGGCGAAGGATACACTTGCATCTGGCTGATCGGCGCTGCGGGGGCTGCGCGTTCATTGATGTTGCCCAGGGGGATCTGTAGGTCGACACTGGAACCGCTGGTGACTACTCCGTCGCCCCATTGGACAGAAGAATTGGAAAGTATAAGGTTGTAAAACAAAAGATCGTCGGGGCGGCCTACATCCACAATGTCGATAATGATAAAACTGAATTTTCCGATTACGCCATAACCGCTTACCGGTTGTCCGTTCGTGCGGGTAAAGGCACTTTCCAGCCGTGCCGGGTTCGGCGATACACTGAGCGACAGGAAAGGCGAATTCAGGTTGATCCAGGAGTTGTCGTAATACTCCATTTTAAACGCGGAATCAACGATATTGGAGCTCAGTACGGCATCGAATGTCATGCCGTACAGGTTGGTGACCGGATTGGTGGGGCTGCCGAGCGAAACTTCCACTTCGACGAGGTCGCCTACAGAAGCGCCTGGTGTGAGTAAATGAAAGAAAAAAGGCAATCCCTTTTTGATGAGTGGAGAAGCCGGAACCAGATTGTCCGTGTGGCCGTAGTGTTGCCGGATCGGATCGGCATCCAGCTCGGTGATATGGCCGTTACCATCGGCATCGGCGTTTTTGAGATCGGTTTGCAGCGGAACAAAGGAGTTCGACCAGTTATTTCCCTGCTGCGCAAACCATCCGGTGGAACCTGCAGGCCTTTGGGGGCCTTTCTGACCCATACAAAAACCGAGTGTTAGCAGGTCTTTGTTGTTGACAATACCGTCTGCATTGGCATCTCCCGGCCAAATACAGTCCTGCAAGCAATGTGATGATCCGGTGTCGCCGGATTCGGTTACCTGCATTCTGATAACGGTATTTTTACACTGGGCGTTCGCAGCAAGGCAGTAGTTGATTTCAAAAATATCTTCACCCCAGAATCCTTCATCCGGATAATAAATCAATAAATTATTTCCACTAACCGTTTGTCCATCAACTATTTGCGAACTATATCCCGGGTAGAACTGGCAGTTGCCGTGTGCCGGCAGGCTGCTTATTTCAAAATCAAATGTCGCATAAGGAATCGGGTATTCCACCACGAAGGGCGTTTGTCGGGGTGTTGTCAGGCGGAAGGTGTCATAGGCCGGATTCAGGTTGGTGACGACTACATTGACGGTCGCAGTTTCAATATAATCGGCGATGCCATTGCCCAGGGTATATTGAAAAACCGCTGCCCCGGTGAAATCGGGATCGGGTATAAAGGTGGCATGCCCGTCGGAAGTGGTATTGATTAAGCTGCCCCCGGCGTTGGGGCCGCCCCATTGGGTTACGCTCAGGTTGCCCAAATCGTTTTGCCGCACGTTGAAACTCACCGGCGTACCGACCGGTGTGTACACATAATCGTTCACCGCCATTTTATTTTGAGGCGATGTCTGCAACACCTTCATATCAACCGTCAGGAAGTAGGCAGTGTTATTCACCGCCCGGCGCAATACGAAGGGGTCGGCTCCGGTATATCCGGCATCAGGTGTATACCGGAACGCACGTCCGCTGATTATTTGTACGTTTCCGTGCGCGGGCGGTAGCATGAGGGTATATCCGCTGTATTGCAGCGGTATTTGTGTTGGTATATTTTGCGCTGTGGCGACTGGAAGGATTGTGTTGCCGGGTTGGCCGACCGGCCGGACGCCAATATTTAACTGACCTGTTTTGCAGTTTCCCGACGGATCGCAGGCCACATAGTTCAGCTGTGCGACACCGCTGAATCCTGGTTTGGGTGAAAATACGATCTGGTTTTGGGCATTGATGCCGGCCGTTCCATGATTTACCACGGGAATATCAGACAGTGTAAGCGGACCATTATTACATTGGTCATTCCCCAAAACATGCACCGTAATGGGTACGCCCATAAAAGTAGTGGCGTAATCGTTTTTCAGCGTTATCAGAGAAGGGTAAACAGCGACCCGGTATGCGAGGTAGTGTAAGTGTGGAAAAGTGAAAAACTGGTTCAGTTCCAATGTAAACGTATCGATTTCATAAAACCCGGGATTTGGGGTGTAATGCACCCTATACCGGTTGGGCGTACCGTTGCTTCCCGCAGCAACCAAGTGAATGTCGACATTGCCGTGATTGGCAGAAGGTTCTATGGTAATAACCTGTAAATCAATGCCTTCTACGGTATCTTCTACTGCAATGCCTTTAGCGGTAATAAGTTCTTTATAGCCACCGACAGGACCTTGCGCTGCTAGGGAAATGGTTGCGCTGCAAAAGAGCAGCACCAGCCACAATTGCGTGAGGTAATGAGATTTATTTACAAGCATGCTCAGGTTATTAAAAAAAGAGATCAAAAATAGTCTTTTTTACCTAATATTTGTGCCCATGGCAGCACAAAAAAAACAACCGGCGGGTGAAGTCCACCGCAATAAAATTTATCAGGTACTGGAATGCTTTGATGAAAGCGAACACAAACGGCTGTCAAAGTTTCTACATTCCCCCTATTTTATTAAAACAAAGACATTAATCGGTTTGTATGATGCCTTGATGGCACGTATTCGAAACAACGAACCCGGATTCGACCGGCGGGTGGTGTGGGAGAAAATACAACCCGATACCTCGTATGATCCGATTATCTTCCGCAAATATTGTTCCGATTTGTTAAAATGGACGGAAGTTTTTATGGCGCAGGAAACCCTGATGCAAAATAACAATAAGTCTGACGCTGCTTTGCTCGAGTTTTTGGAGCGCCGAAAGATTAAACCTTTGTACACCCGCGCTATCCGGGAGGCAAGAGCGCAGCTTGCGGAGAAACCCTTCCGGGCGCTCGACGATTTTTATACTGCTTATCTCATTGAGCGTCATTACTATGCCATGATGGAATTCGATGTGACGCTTGATAAACGCACCAATATTGAAGCGATTTCCCATCAACTCGACGTTTTTTACTGGATTGAAAAACTCAAGTTGTTCAGCGCCCGGCTCAGTCAGCAACGTACCAGTCCGCAGCAATACGAAATGACCGGAATGCCGGAAATCATCCGGTTTTTGTCGGCTTACCCCGTAGACGATATTCCGGAATTAGCGATCTATTATTACTCCTTTCTGACCTTGTATGAGGAAGATAATGTAGCCAATTACTACAAATTGCGCGATTTACTGGATAAGTATGGAAAGGATATGCCCCGCCAGGAAGCCATCGAAATAATCGATTCGGCCTTGCACTACTGCACCGGAAAATTCAACCGGGGACACCGCGAATTTTACCAGGAATATTTCGACGTATTTGCCTTTGCGCTGGATTATGATATTTTTTCCCGAAACAATGAATTTGCTCCCTGGCGATACAATAATATTGTCGGCGTGGCGCTCCGGCTCGACAAATTGGCATGGGCAGAACAATTTGTAGAGGAATACAAACACCTGCTTCCCCCTGACACCCGGCAGAATACCTATAGCTTCAATTTAGCACGGGTGTATCGCTTTCAAAAGAATTACCCCAAAGCGCTTGCCCTGCTGCACGGCGTGGAATACGAAGATATCGGGTATAATCTTATCAGTAAAATGATGCTCACCATTACCTATTTTGAACTCGATGAATTTGATGCGCTGGACGCTTTTATCGAGTCTTTCAAGATATTCCTGAAACGCAATGAAAAAAAGATTTCTGCGCAGCGCCGCACCAGTTACCTGAATTTGCTGCATTATGTCCGCGCCCTCACGCGCCTTATTCCCGGCGACAAAGCAGCCAGGGAAAAATTGCGCCAATCCATTGAAAATGATAAGTCCATGATTGTTAACCATGAATGGTTGCTGGAAAAACTGGATGAATCGGGGTGAAACTTCCCTGCAATTTTCAGCAGCAAATAACGTTTTCTCCAAGCCCTCACCCTCATTCCTCATCCCTCATTCCTCTATTCCTCATCCCTCTCCCTAACAATTATGTCGTTTAAAATCACCCGTTTGATCTTTTTTTGTTTGTTGGGCGCAGCGCTCTGTTCGCAAGCGGCTGCACAATCAAAACCAAAACCGGCGGGAAAACTATCTGCCGAAGCCCTTCAACAGATCAAACTGGGGGAAGATACGCTTGCGGTGCTGGCTTATGCCACCGTGAACGATTCCATCGAGCAGGAGCGTTTTGCCGCCTGCCGGGCACTCATCACTGCGCTGGTTCGGACGCTGAAAGTGGAAAATTCATTCAATTACCAGTTTGAACGGTTGCGCAGTGTATCCATCATGGCGCCGCCCGACAGCAGTTTTCGCATTTTTACCTGGCAGCTTTTTGTCAACGATTCCACGTACCGCTATTACGGCGCTATTCAAATGAATCAGCAGGAATTAAAACTGTTCCCCCTGATCGACCGCAGCGCCGATATGCCCACATTGCCCGCACAGGAGCAACTGGCGCCGGAGCGCTGGTATGGAGTCATTTACTACCATTTGCGCCAGTTTGATACGAAACAAGGGCGTAAATACCTGTTGCTGGGTTATGATGCCTGTGATTTTTACAACCGCCGTAAAGTGGTCGATGTGCTCAGTTTTGATAAAACGGGCAAACCTGTTTTCGGCGCGGATGTATTTGAGCGGGATCAAAAAACCCTTGTGCCCGAGCAGCGGATTTTTATTGAATACGTCGCCGAGGCCTCTATCCGGCTGAACTGGGACGAACATTACCAGATGATTCTGATCGATCACATGGTTCCCATGCCAAGTCCTTACGGCTCGGGTGTCGTACAGGTACCCGATGGCAGCTACGACGCCCTGAAATTAGAAAAAGGCCGCTGGAAATACATCAGCAAGGTATTCAACGACGTGATGTCAGAAGCGCCCCGACCCGAACCGGTGCTGGATGACCGGAAAGGGAAGGATATAATGGGGAAGGAGAAGGAAAAATTAGTTATGAGTTATGAGTTAATGAGTTATTGGTGTTTCAGGCTGGAAAAGGAACGTTATGTAATATCCATTTCCCCATTCCAGCCATTCCTCATAACTCATAACTCATAACTGATAACTTCATAACTAACTCACGACCCCAGTTCCGTCGCCCGCTGCAACGCGGCGTTCGCTCCGGCCACAATATCCTCATGCAGCGCCGTTTCCCGGAATACCCGCAGGGCTGCTTCTGTGGTGCCGCCTTTCGAGGCCACTTTTCCAATCCAGTTTTCGCAACTCAGACCGGCCTGGTTGTACAGGTCGAGTGCTCCGGTAAAGGTCTGGCTGACCAATAATTCCGCTTCCGATTCCGAAAAACCCATTTGTTGCGCGGCTTCCATCATGGCATTCATAAAAAAGTACACATAAGCGGGACCGGAGCCTGAAATAGCGGTGGAGGCGTCGATCATTTCCTCTCGTTCTACATACAGCGTTTTACCGGTGGTATTGAGCAGGTTTTGTACCATCACCAATTCGATGCGCGTCACCGGGTCGGTGGAAGTGAAAGCCGTCACGCCCGCTCCAATCTGGGCGGGCAGGTTGGGCATGGCCCGGATGATCTTGTCCACGCCCAGGGCTTGTGAAATAGTAGCCATACGCACCCCCGCCATGATGCTCAAAAAAACCTGACCGGGTTGCACTAAATCACGTATTTCAGCCAATAATTTGCCCGAATCCTGCGGTTTTACGGATAAGATCAACAAATCCGCTTCCGGCACACAATGCCTTGGATCGCTGAAAAAGCGCCCCTCGTGGGTCTGACTCAGCAGATTGGCTTTTTCGTAGGTGCGGCACAAGACCATCATGTTGCCGGCTGGAACAATGCGGCTGCGCAAAAAACTTTGGGCATAGGTGAGGCCCATATTGCCCCCGCCGAGAATGAGAATGTTCATGGGTAAAAAAAGATATACGGGTGTAGGATGAGTAAAAGCGAAATAAGCAAATTCAAAAAAGCCGGCAATATCTAATGTTGTAAAAGTTGGACGTCAGGGCTGTCCTCTTGCAATTTGTCCTTGTCTTTTGCCCTTTCACCTATGTGCAAATAGCCACAACAACAACGATACACATGAAACAAATCAAACTTTCCACGACCGGTTGGCTATTGTTGGCCGCTTTTTTTGTCTCCTGTCAGCAACAGCCGCAAAGTAATGACAAAAAAACAGAGATGCAGCAACGACCTGCTTATGCTATTGTTATTCATGGGGGCGCCGGCACCATCACCCGGGCCAGTATGACTCCCGAAAAAGAGGCTGCCTACCTGGCTGCCCTCGACTCGGCCCTGTTTCTCGGTGAAACGGTGCTCCAAAACGGCGGAACCGCCCTCGATGCGGTGGAAAAAACCATCGTTTTTCTGGAAGATTGTCCGCTGTTTAATGCAGGGCGCGGCGCGGTATTCACCCACGAAGGCCGCAACGAACTCGATGCCAGCATTATGGACGGCACTACACAAAAGGCAGGCGCCGTGGGCAGCGTGATGACCGTGAAAAACCCCATCCGGCTGGCGCGGGCGGTAATGGATAAGTCGCCGCATGTATTCCTGAGCGGACGCGGCGCGGAACAGTTTGCTATTGAAAATCAAATAGATACGATTGATCCCAAATGGTTTTATACGGATGAACGCTGGAAGACCTTGCAGGAAATGCTCGAAGCCGAAAAAACGAAAGGCAAAACGGGCAGCCTGGAGCCGGAAACCCGCGACTATAAATTCGGCACCGTCGGCTGTGTGGCCTTAGACAAAGAAGGACACCTCGCGGCAGGAACCAGCACTGGCGGCATGACCAATAAACGATGGAACCGTTTGGGCGATACGCCGGTTATTGGAGCCGGAACCTATGCTTCCGACGATGCCTGTGCGGTATCCTGCACCGGTCACGGAGAGTTTTTTATTCGTTATGCTGTGGCCCACGATGTCTGGGCATTGATGTCGTACAAAGGTTTGTCGCTGGCCGATGCCACAGATTTTGTCGTAAATAAAAAATTAGTAGAAAAAGGCGGCGAAGGCGGCCTGATTGCAGTGGATAAAAACGGCAATATCGCGCTGCCCTTCAACTCGGAAGGCATGTATCGGGCTTATGCCAAACCCGGCGAGCGGAAGATTTTGATTTATAAATAGGAAATAGTATGGAAATAAATACCTCGCAAATCATTGTAAACGAGCAAATTATACTTGCTCCTTTTCAGCCGGAAGACAAAGCCGCTCTGATCCGTTATCTCAATGATCCGGTGTTGTACGCCAATACCCTCAAAGTGCCCAATCCGTACACGGCGCTCCACGCGGAGGAATGGTTGCTGCGGGTAGAAGCGGAAAAGGAAGCGCCGGGCGGCATCGCCAACTGGAGCATCCGGCACGTGGAAGCAGGACTGATCGGCGGCATCGGCGCTTTTCTCAAAGCAGGTTTGGACGGCCACCTCGATGAAATCGGCTACTGGCTGGCTGAGCCTTTTCGCGGCAGAGGTATTATGACCGAAGTGGTGCAGTGTTATACGCAATGGCTGTTCGATACACGCCCGGCCCTGGTGCGCATCGAGGCGGGCATTTTTGCCCATAACCCGGCTTCCGCCAGGGTATTGGAAAAAGCGGGATTTGTTCGGGAAGGATTTTCCCGCCTGTTGCACCGGAAAAACGGCGTTTATATCGATGCTGTTTTAATGGCCAAACTTCGTTATTAGTAACGCTTAAAAAACAAGTTCACAATTTTACTAACCCCGCGAGTTTCAGGCTGGAAAACAATGCAGATGGGTTTTAACCCAAAATGAGTGATCCGGGGGTTGAAACCCCGTTGGGAGTATGTTTCTTCGATTCCCACGTGCTGGTCTTAGATCCCAAAAATTTCATTTTGTTTTTTTATTGAGTTTCGTTAATATTTCGTAAAAAAGTATCTTTCGCCAAATTTTACTCATCAAACAACGAACTTACCACATGGAACTGGTCATCGAAAACCTCTCGAAAACCTATGGCAATGGTGTAAAAGCCCTCAATGGCGTATCGCTCACCATCCCGCAGGGAATGTTCGGCCTGCTCGGCCCCAACGGCGCAGGCAAATCCACCCTGATGCGTACCATCGCCACCTTGCAGGATGCAGGCAGCGGCAGTATCACACTCGGCGAATGGGACGTGCTGAAACAACACGAGCAAGTGCGCCAGATATTGGGTTATCTGCCCCAGGAATTCGGCGTGTACCCGCGTGTCAGCGCCGAAATCATGCTCGACCATATCGCGCGGCTCAAAGGTCTGGCCAACCGCAAGGAACGCGCCCAATTAGTGGAGGCCTTGTTGCAAAAAGTAAACCTCTGGTCGGCCCGCAAACGCAACCTCGGCACCTATTCCGGGGGTATGAAACAGCGCTTCGGCATAGCGCAGGCCCTGCTGGGCAATCCCAAACTGTTGATTGTAGACGAACCTACGGCGGGCCTCGACCCTGCCGAGCGCAACCGTTTTTACAACCTGCTGAGCGAAATCGGGGAAAGCACCATCGTCATCCTCAGCACCCATATTGTGGAAGACGTGCAGACCTTGTGCAAACGTTTTGCCATCATCTGCGACGGCGAGGTGCTGTATGTCGGCACTCCCCATGAGGCGGTGCAAATGCTCGGCGGCAAAATCTGGGCAAAATCAATCCCAAAAGAAGAAGTGGATGATTACCGGGAGCGATACCAGGTCATCGCTACCAACCTCAGCGAAGGCCGGCTCTTTATCCGCATCGCCAGCGACGAGAATCCCGGCAATGGTTTCACGCCCGCCGAACCGACGCTGGAAGACGTGTACTTCCGCGCTATTTCAAGTAAAATGGATCTGGTGACGTTGTAAACCTGCCTAAAACCTGATGAATATGTTCCTTTCCATCTTCCTTTTTGAACTCCGTTATCGCCTGCGCCGCCCGGCGACCTATGTTTATTTTTTCGCGCTGCTGGCCCTCACTGCCCTGATCATCGCGAACGGCGGTCTTGGCATCAGCGAAAAAGTGCATTACAATGCCCCGGTTTCGATCAGCCTGTACATGACCATCCTTGGCATTTATTGCGTACTCATCAGCTCGGCAGTGATGGGCGTACCGCTGTACCGCGACATCGAACACCAGACCAAAGAATACCTGTTATCGACGCCGGTATCGAGCGGAGCCTATTTCTGGGGGCGATTCTGGGGATCATTTGCGGTGCTGGTTTTGATCAGCCTCGGCGCCCTGGCGGGTTATGTGCTGGGCAGCTGGCTCGGCCCGGCATTTGACTGGAGTAAACCCGAACGTTTCGGCCCGAATGTGCCGATCCATTATTTCTGGCCGTTCCTAACGATTTTCCTGCCCAGCCTGTTTTTTACCAGTTGCCTCTTTTTCGGGCTGGTGGCATTGACGCGCAACAACCGCGTGTTGTATTCGGCTTCCATCCTTCTGTTTATCCTGTATTTATTAGCCAATTTCCTGGTTCGTGATCTGGAAAACCGCGACCTCGTCGATTTTCTCGATCCATTTGCACTCAACACGCATACCAATGCCACCAAATATTTAACACCCGCCGAACAGAACACGCAACTTGTGCCCCTCACAGGCAATCTGTTGTGGAACAGGCTGTTGTGGACGGGCGTAGGATTGCTGACGATTCTCGGGGTGTATTTCCGTTTCAATATTCAGCGCTTTGTTTCGGAAGCTTCGCGCGGCAAAAGTGGAGGTAAATCCGATGCCGTTCCGGCGCCGGCCCGCGTGGCGCTGCCCTTGTTGAAGCGACACTTTTCCAGGCGTTTGGACTGGTCGAATCTGTGGAGTCTTGGCAAATTAGAGTTTGGCAACATCATCCGCGACACGTATTTCATCTCGATCATGCTGGGAGCGGTGATTTTCCTTTTCCTCGACGACTGGATTGGCAACCTGCAATACGGGGTGCCTGACCGGCCGCTGACGATGAATATGTTGTTGTTCAAAACCTACAATTACAGCTTGTTTGTCTTTATCCTGCTGATGTTTTACGTGGGCGAAACGGTACACCGCGACCGCGCGACCCGGTTTGACAACATCGGCGACGCGCTGCCGGTACCCAATTGGGTGCAACTCGGCTCCAAGTTTGTCGCCATTGTCGGCATTTGCGTGCTATTGGCTACCATTCCCATGCTTGTGGGGGTGGTCGTGCAGGTGCTGCACGGTTTTTTTAACTTCAAATTCGGTTTCTACTTCGTTGATTTATACCTGATTACGTTCTGGGATTACCTGCAGATGGCCCTCCTGGCATTCTTTGTACACGCCCTGGTCAACAACAAGTTCGTCGGCCACTTCGTCGGACTGGGCATCTGGATTATGATGTTTGTGTTGCGCAATTTTATGGATTTCGGTTACAACCTCGGTTTTTACAGTTACAAACCGGGTTACCTGATTTCCGATATGAACAATTTCGGGCATTTTGCGCAGCCTTTATTCTGGTTCAATTTATACTGGATGGCCTTCGGATTTATCCTGCTTTTCGTTGCCGCCCTGTTGTGGTCGCGTGGCGCGGAGCAAAGTTTCAAAACCCGCTGGCAAAACCTGCGGCGGCGCTGGAACCCGCGTTTCAGCCTGGGCATACTGGCCTTGGCCGCCGTGTGGCTCGGGAGCGGCAGTTTCATCTACTACAATGTGAGTGTGGTGAACAAACACTACAATGCCGACGAGGTCAAAAAGATACAGTCGGATTACGAAAAACGGTACAAACAATACGAATTTCTCGCCCAGCCGAAACTGACCGATCTGGCCGTTTATGCCGATATCTTTCCCGACACGCGCAGCCTGAATATGCGGGTCGTGATGAAAATCCAGAACAAAACCGACCGGCCGATCGACTCGCTGCACCTGAGTTCGGAAGACGGCCAGAAATATGCGTTGTTTTTTGACAAACAGCCGCTGTCGCCGGCAAAGTTTGATCTGATGCAACGGCCCGTAATGACCTTGTTTTATGAAAAACCGGACACAGGCGGCTATCGCATTTTTGCCCTGCCGCGCATTTTGCAGCCCGGCGATACGGCCACACTCGAATTCAGGTACACCGTCAAAAATCCCGGCTTTGTGAACGACGGCTACCGCCGCGAGGTCGTTGCAAACGGTACGTTCAGTTATGGCAACGTGCCTACCATCGGTTACGATCGCAACCGCGAAATGGAAAGTGATGAAGACCGCAAAAAATACGGACTACCGGAAAAACCCGATGACCTGCCGCCGCACCGCGACCCCTTCGGCGAACGCACCCTGTTGTTCAACGACGATGCCGATTATATTTCCTTCGAGTGTGTGGTAAGTACTTCGCCAGACCAGATTGCCGTGGCGCCCGGCTACCTCCAGCGCGAATGGACGGAAGGCGACCGGCGTTATTTCCACTATAAACAGGACAGCAAAACGGATTACTTTTTCACCATTGTCTCGGCGCGTTACGAGGTGCTGCGCGACAAATGGACTTCTCCGGAAGGCAAAGACGTGAACATCGAAATATTTTACCACCGCGAACACGCCTACAACCTCGACCGGTTTGTGGCGTCGCTGAAAGACGGGCTGACTTATTTCCACAAGCATTTTGGCCCGTACCAGTTCCGGCAGGCACGGGTGCTTGAATTTCCGCGTTACGCGGCGTTTGCACAGTCGTTTCCCAATACCATTCCTTATTCGGAAGACTTCGGCTGGTACGCCGATTTCAGCGATCCCAACGATTACGACTACGGTTACTACGTCACGGCCCATGAACTTGCGCACCAGTGGTGGGGCCACCAGGTGGTGCCGAACCTGACCCGAGGTTCCAACCTTATTTCCGAATCGCTGGCCGAATACTCCGCATTGATGATCGCCAAGGAGAAATACGGCCCCGACAACGTGCAGCAATTCCTCAAATACGACCTCGACCGCTACCTGCGCGGCCGTGCCGGCGAGAGTAAAAAAGAACATGTCTTCCTGAATTGCAACCGGCCCTACCAGTGGTACCAAAAAGGCAGTATCATCCTGTATGCCTTGCAGGACTATGTCGGCGAGGCCAAACTGAACGGCGCTATCCGCGCTTTCCGCGACAGCTTCGGGCTAAAGGAAACGCCGCCTTTTCCGGGCAGCTACGATCTCTATGATTTTATCAAAAAAGTGACGCCCGATTCGCTGCACTACTACTTAACGGACACCTGGGAAAAAATCACGCTGTACGAAAACCGTGTCCTTAGCGCCAAAGCGCGCAAACTTGCCGATGACCGGTACGAAGTAACGCTACAGGTGAAGGCACGTAAAATGTACGCCGACGAAAAAGGCAACGAAACCGAAGCGCCCGGCGTCAACGATTATCTCGACATCGGCGTGTTTGCCGATGACAAAGTAGAAAACGGCAAAAAACTGACGCAACCGCTGTACCTTCAAAAACACCGCCTGACCGCCGGCGAACACACCATCGTGCTGACGGTGAGCGGCAAACCTGTTCGCGCAGGTATTGATCCGTATAACAAAATGATCGATCGGGTGCCGGAGGACAATCGGATAGAGGTGGAGATGAATGATGAATGAGGAAATGACCGAGCGTGACTATAGGAATGAGGATGAGGATGATGAATGACCGAGCGTGATGTCGGACACGCTCGGCATTCCTCACTCCATTCATCGGTCATTCATCGCTCATCATTCTCATCCCTCATTCTATTCCTGGCGCCGCCAGTTCCATCAATTCCTTATCATGCTGCGGCTTCACCACACATGTATTGTCAAAAAACATAGTGGCGGTGTTTTGCGCATTATAAGCCGCCCATTTGGGTAAACCCGGGTGATTGGGATTGCCAGTTCGGGCAAAATTGATCCATGCCTGGCTCATTTTGCCGGCCAATATTTCTGCTTCCTTGCCGCCGCCGGTCATTTCCTGGCAACGCGCGATGTTGTTGAACATAAATGGCAACTCCATACAGTGCGTCGCTTTGTACTTGCCGTCAAGTGTGGGCGATTGCCAGGTAAACAGGTACATGTACACGGGCGCGCCGCCGGGCACAGCTGATTTTAAATTAGCCTGCACCACGGCGCCTGGCCGGAAGCGGGTGTCTATGTCAAGCAAATCCGATGGCTTGGTATCCAAAGGGTAGGCTTTTTTAACGGCGGCAGTGTAGGCGTCTGCTTTGTCGAGGTATTGTTTTTGGATCATTTCCCGGACTTGTTCGGCAGTGCCGTTGCTCAGTCCTGTACCCAGCGAAGTCATGAATTCGTTTTTGGTGGTGCCGAGCAGCAACGGAATGTTTTTGGAAAGTTCAAAAGCCTCATTGGAAAAAAGTTGGTAGGGCAATACGTTGCCGTCCCGGCTGGGTCCCCAGTTTAGACCGAATCCGACAACCGGTTTTCCCTCGGCTTTCATTTTCCCTTCAACTATTTTCAGGGCTTTTTTTCCTGCGGCAGCCAACTGGGCGTAAGGGATTTTTCTCAACGAATCCACTTGTTCGGGTTTCAGACCCAGTACATTCAGCACTTCGGCAGCAATGCGCTGTGTTTCCGATTTTTCCAGCATGGCCGTTCTAAACGAACCGCTTTGATTCACGGCTTTGTGAAATAGCCCTTTTGCCGCAGGCATAGCCATCAAAGTATTCACTTTGGCGCCGCCGCCCGACTGGCCGAAAATGGTCACGTTGCTGGGGTCGCCACCGAAATTAGAGATATTCGCCTGTACCCATTCCAGGGCGGCAGCCATGTCGAGAATGCTCAGGTTGGCGGATTGTTTGTACTGCTCACCGTAGGCCGACAAATCTAAAAAACCGAGAATATTCAGGCGGTGGTTGATCGAAACGACCACTACATCTCCTTTTTTACTCAGGTTTTCGCCGTCGTAGGATGGTAATTCCTGCGAAGAACCTGCGGTGAATCCGCCGCCGTGTATCCAGAACAGCACCGGTCGTTTTTTACCGTCGTTGATGCCGGGCGTCCACACATTCAGCACTAAGCATTCCTCGCTGGTGTAGCCCCAGTCGTGGTGGAACAGAAACTCGGATTCATCTTGTACCGATGTGGTCGGGTCAACTAAGGGGCATACCGGGCCATAGGTCATCGAACTGCGCACATCCGTCCAGGCTTTGGTTTTGGCAGGCGGCATAAAGCGCCCGGCCCGGGCATAAGGAATACCTTTAAAGGTATGCGTTCCATTGTGGATATAACCACGAACCATTCCAGATTCGGTATTGGTAACGGCTACTTTTTCGCCCGTTTGTATTTGGGCAAAAGCATGGGTGAAAAGGCTGAGAAGCAGGAGGGTGAAAATGTTTTTTTTCATGGTAGATGTGTTGTACCTCCGAACCCTGTTTGGAGGATATAAAAAAGATATGAGCATGTCTCATAAGGCCCGGCTAAAAAAAGAGTCAAATGTTTGAAAACCTGGCCAAAAAATACCAAATAAAGTTTTAGGCGGGTGCTAAATTTGACAACTTTTTGAAAGTTGTCAAATTTCCACATTGCTTTTGGTAACTATAATTTGGCGCGAAAAAACATTTTTTTCGCTTTAGGCTTTATGACACAACCCCTACTTGCGCGGCGCCGAACAGGGTTCGGCGCTACTTCAAGGCTTCGGCAATGGCTTTTTCCACCATCGGCCCCATTACTTTATAACCTGCCAGATTCGGATGTACGCCATCGTCGGCAAGCGTTTTCGGCAAACCGTTGCGGGCGTCTTTCATTACGGAATGGTAGTCGACCCAAATGCAGCCATTTTTCTTGGCATATGTTTTCAACATGGCATTGAGTCGAACCACTTTTTCTGCGGGTTCCATTCCGGGGCTCCAGGGGAAATCATACGCCGGCAATACGGAACAAAGCACCACCCGGATGCCGTTTGCCCGGGCCATTTCTGCCATAGAAGCGATGTTACCTAAGGTTGCCTCCAGCGTAGTCGGGCCGGTGTTTTCGGCAATATCATTAATGCCCGCTTTGATGACAACGACGGCGGGTTTCAGGTCGATCACATCCTGTCGGAAACGCAGCAACATCTGTGGCGTCGTTTGTCCGCTGATACCCCGGTTGATGTAGGGTTTGCCGGCAAAAAAAGCGCTATCGACATCTGACCAGAATTCGGTGATGGAATTACCCATAAAAACCACCCGTTTTTCGCCCCGCTTGAGCGTGGGAAGTTTTTGGTTGTCTGCTGCATAACGCTGTAGCCAGGGCCAGTCGGAGCGCAGGCGTGATTCGCCCTGTTCTTTCCATTGTGCCCGTTGTGCCGGGGCAAATCGGGCGCGGTATGTTGCATTTTCAGGCGTAATCAGTAAGTTTTGCATATCGAGCCATGCTTCAAAATCAATGATCCACGAATCGGATGGCAGGCCTTGTTTCCGTAGACCGAACCCATGTCCGCCGCTGTTGTAAACATGTATTTCCGCTTTGCGCCCGGCGTCGCGCCATTTTTTGTACAGGTCGGGATTGCCGTAAGCGATGGGATCGTCGCCCGCCAGTGCGAGAAACATGGGCGGAGCGCTCTGGGGTACGGCAGCCCCGAGTATTGCCGGGGTGTAGGCATAAATAGGCGCTACAAAATCAGGGCGGCTTTCGCGGTCGTAGGTCTGCGCTACGGAAGCAATCAGGGTGCCGCCCGCTGAAAAACCGATCATCCCGATCCGGTCCGGTTCGATTCCCAGTTCGGCAGCATGGCGGCGCGTATACCGCACGGCCTCGCGCCCGTCGGCGACCGCGAGCGGTACATACGGCATATTGATCGAGTCGATGCGCGCAGAATTGCCGGACTGCATATCCTGCGAAAACTGTGGGTCGAAATCAGGCCCGGCATTCACCACGCGGTATTTCAGCACCAGTGCGGTAATACCTTTTGAATTGAGCCATTCGGCAATATCATGACCTTCGTGCTGGATAGCCAATCCCCGGAAAGCGCCGCCCGGGCAGACGATTACCGCTGTACCGTTGGGTCGTTTGGCTTTATAAATCGTTAGGGTAGGGTCGGTTATATTGCTGACAAATACGATGTTGGCGTCGACAATAGTATAGGTTCGTTCGGGGTATTTCCAGTTTTCAGAACCTGGCGCCGAGCCTTCATACAGCCGGACGACTTCTTGAGCCTTGGTTAAGATCCCAAACATCAGCATCAGGGCCGACAGCATGATTGTTTTTTTCATAAAACAGGAGGACTACATTTTTGAGCAAATGTAGTATCATTACAGCAGTATTCTATGGTTTCTTCTGGGTCATCAATACTATGGCTGCTACACTTACCAAACAAAAAATAATTAACGCCGCGGTACACTGTTTCAACCGCGAAGGTATCGCCAATATCCGCCTGCAACACATTGCGGATGAGGCAGTTGTCAGTGTGGGCAACATGACCTACCATTACAGGAACAAAGACGCGATCGTCCGGGCTATTTGGGAGCAACTGGTGCAAAAGCAGCGTGATTTACTGGCGGAATTCAGAATTGTACCCTTGTTTGAAGATGTCGAACGTTTGTTGACGAGCACTTTTGAATTGCAGCAAACGTACCGTTTTTTTTATGTTGATACCCTGGAAGTGATGCGCGCTTACCCGGAAATTCAGGCCGCACACCAGCAGCATATCGCATGGCAGATACAGCAAATGGAAATGGCTATTCGTTTCAACCAGTCGCGAGGCGCTTTCCAGGTGGAAAAATGGGAAAACCAATTCGTTTACCTGGCTCAGGAGTTCTGGCTACTTGCCGATCTCTGGATGTACAGGCAATGCGTACAAAATAGTGCTACGGATGATTTCGATGCCTTCCGAAACATGTTGTGGGGATTATTTCGCCCCATGTTCACCGACATGGGTGCGCGAGAATTTGAACAATTAAGAGGTTTATTAGAAAAAACTTCTAAATTTGAAGCTTTAAGAACGAGGTGCTACACTAACTTGGTTTCATGAATTGTAAAAAATGACGTTATGAAACGCGCTTTCACCATGCCTCCTGAGTTATACGCGAAAATGCTGGATGAATTGAGCAACTTGTTTTTCACCGAAAAATTAGGGCTTGATTCGGATATGAACTTTTACCGCAACGATTTCTGGCTGACTGATACGGCTGTCATTGAAATGTTGTTGCTACGTAAAGGCGCGTGGGAAGTAAATTTGTTATTTGCCCACCACAAAACACCGCTGAAATTCCTGAGCCGACGTATTACCAGTCACAGCTGCCCCAAACGGGCGCGTACGATGGCTTTTTATATGCGGCGTTTGGCCGCCAAGGATCAAAGAGGTACCCTCTCTCTTGATATCAACGATCTGAATCTTACACTGAATTGATTCAAAACCCTTGTTCTGCATAGGATGAACACTCTTACAACAAAACAAAAAATACTGGAAGCATCAATCCGGCTATTCAACTGGAACGATGTAGCCAATGTTCGACTGCAACAAATAGCCGATGAAACAGGTATCAGCGTGGGAAACCTGGCGTATCATTTCAAAAATAAAGAAGCGATTGTCAACGCCGTTTATGAAAACCTCTTCGATGAGTTTTCGCAAATTCTTTCCGCATACCTGATCAGCCCCAAACTGACTGATTTTGATATGCAGATGGAGCAATATCATCGGTTTTTCTCTAAATATAAATTTTACTTGATCGATTTGTTTGAAATTGAGCGCTCCTACCCGGCCATAATGGAACGCTGGCGGGAATGTATCGGCAAAATGCTGTTACAGATTCGTAAGAGACTGGATTATTATGTAAACCGGGGCATCCTCCGGCCCGAACCGGCGCCCGGCGTTTATGATACCCTTTCCAATAATATCTGGGCGACCATCGTCTTCTGGGCGCCGCAACAGATTTTAAAAGATAAGCCGTTAAACGAATCGGCATTCAAACAAACGGCCTGGGCGCATATCAGCCCCTATTTTACCCCCAAAGGCCTGGACGAATTCGCCCTGGAAGTACAACCGATGATGTTATCGTAATTTTGGACCGGATATGAACGCGCTAAAGGCATTGGTTACCACTTGCTTAAGTAAGACTAGCATATTGCAAATGCTTGATTATGAACACTGATAACCAATAACGAATAACCGATAACTACTTATGACAAATATCCTATGGCTGCAAGGGGGGGCGTGCAGTGGAAACACGATGTCATTCCTGTGTGCAGAAGAACCCACAGTAGTGGAATTAGTGACCGATTTTGGTATTAATATTTTATACCATCCTTCCCTTGCGCTTGAAATCGGACACCAGGTTTCCAATTTGCTCAAAGATATTGTCAAGGGAAAGTCCGGATGGACATTTTCGTTTTTGAAGGCAGCATCATTCAGGGACCGAATAACAGCGGTTCGATGAATAATTTCGCGGACCGGCCTATGATGGACTGGGTGCGCGAGCTTTCCAATGTAGCCAATTATGTAGTGGCCATCGGGGATTGCGCCACCTGGGGCGGTATTCCAGCCGTGCCACCCAATCCGACCGACAGTACTGGTATGCAGTTTCACAAAGAAAAAAAAGGCGGCTTTCTGGGCGAAGGTTTTATATCAAAAGGTGGTTATCCTGTTATCAATATTCCCGGCTGCCCGGCGCACCCGGACTGGATCACGCAAATTTTAGTGGCTATTTCTACCGGGCGTATGAAAGACGTTTTGGTGGATGACTTCCACCGCCCCAAAACATTTTTTACCGATTTTGTACAAACCGGTTGTACCAATGCCATCAGTTTTGCCAAAAAATTAGAAGGCGGCTTCGGCAAACGCGGTGGATGCCTGTTTTATGAGGTCGGTTGCCGCGGCCCGATGACCCGTGCTACCTGCAACCGTATCCTGTGGAACCGCCAATCAAGTAAAACCCGCGCCAACCACCCCTGCCTCGGCTGCACCGAACCCGGCTTCCCGCACCACGACCTGGTGAAGGGCAGCATTTTTAAAACCATGAAATACCTTGGGTTTATGCCACAGAACCTGCCGGCGGGGTCTTCCCGACTGGGCTATTATACCCATGCAGGCGCAGAAAAAGTGCTGGGAGGTATTGAAAAAATGCTTGGCTCGGAGCAGAAACATGTGGAAACCTCTAAGTAGTAGTACGACCCCGCACATTTTAGCCATATATCCGATCCTGTATTTTAGACAATTTATAATTTAGAAAAAAATTCCTAAAAAATTTAGAAAAAAATTTCTAAATCAAATCGGTGTAACTATCTTTGTTCGGTTGTTTCAATAGCGAGACAAGATTTTTAAAATATCCGATTCACCAAAACTTTATTGCTCATGGCAAATGTATTATGGCTACAGGGAGGGGCATGTAGTGGCAACACAATGTCGTTCTTGAACGCCGAAGAACCAACTGTTGTGGAATTAATCACCGATTTCGGTATTAATATTCTGTGGCACCCTTCCATCGGACTTGAAATCGGCGACCAGGTTACGGTTTTACTCAACGACATCCTCAAAGGAAAAATCCAGATGGATATTCTGGTTTTTGAAGGCTCCCTCGTACAAGGCCCGAATGGCAGCGGGACCATGAACTATTTTGCCGAACGGCCCATGATAGACTGGGTGCAGGAACTTTCTAAAGTGGCGGCTTTTGTGGTTGCCATCGGCGACTGCGCTACCTGGGGCGGCATTCCCGCCGTACCACCCAACCCGAGTGAAAGTACGGGTATGCAATTTCACAAAGACAAAAAAGGCGGGCTGCTCGGCGCCGGTTTTGTATCGAAAGGCGGCCTGCCGGTCATCAATATCCCGGGATGCCCGGCGCATCCGGACTGGATCACACAAATATTGGTCGCGATTTCGACGGGCCGTATCGGCGACGTGCTGGTAGACGAATACCACCGCCCAAAGACATTTTTTACAGATTTTGTACAAACAGGCTGTCCCAACGCCATCAGTTTCTCCCAAAAAGTAGACGGCGGCTTCGGCAAACGCGGCGGTTGCCTGTTTTATGAAGTCGGTTGCCGCGGCCCGATGACCCGCGCCAGTTGCAACCGTATTCTGTGGAACCGCCAGTCGAGCAAGACACGCGCCAACCATCCCTGCCTCGGTTGCACCGAACCCGGGTTTTCCGCACCACGACCTGGTGAAAGGCAGTGTGTTCAAAACGTTGAAATACCTTGGTTTCCTGCCGCAGGACGTACCGACCGGCGTATCCCGCCTGGGTTACTACACCCGCGCCGGCGTCGAGAAGGTAATGGGCAAGGTTGAACGCGTCCTGGGCGTCGATCAGGAGCACTTCGAATCATCCAAATAGCCAATCGATCACTCAAACATCAAGTCAGTCATGTCAACCATAAAAGAACTCAACATATCTCCGGTAGGCCGGGTCGAGGGCGACCTCGATGTAAAGGTCTACATGGAAAACGGCGTGGTTACCCGCGCCCATACCCAGGCCGCTATGTTCCGCGGTTTTGAAAAAATCATGGAAGGAAAAGACCCGCAATCGGGTCTGGTGGTCACGCCGCGTATCTGCGGCATTTGCGGCGGCTCGCACCTGTATTGCGCCTCTTCCGCGCTGGATACGGCCTGGAAAACCAAGTTGCCGCCCAATGCTTTGCTCTTGCGCGCCATCGGTCAGGCCACGGAAACCATTCAGTCCATCCCGCGCTGGTTTTATGCCATTTTTGCAACGGATATGGCAAATAAAAAATTTGCCAACAAGCCCTTTATGCCGAAGTGGTGAAACGTTTCGCAGCCTATGTCGGCACCTCTTTCCAGAAAGGTGTCACCGCGTCGGGCCGTCCCGTGGAAGTGTATGCCCTTTTTGGCGGTCAGTGGCCCCACTCTTCTTATATGGTTCCTGGCGGCGTTATGTGCGCACCAACGCTTAAAGACATCACCCGCGCACACGCCATCATGAATTTCTTCCGCAACGACTGGCTGGAATCCGTATGGCTGGGCTGTTCCATCGAGCGCTACCTGCGCATCAAATCATGGGATGACCTGATGGCCTGGGTGGAAGAAAACGAAAGCCAGCGCAACAGCGACCTGGGTCTTTTTATCCGCGCCAGCCTCGAGTTTGGCCTGGATAAATTTGGTCAGGGTGTAGGGAAATTTATCGCATACGGCACCTACCTGCACAAAGACCTGTACAACAATCCGACTGTCGAAGGTCGCAACCAGGCATTGATCAGTTCTTCCGGTTTCTTTGATGGTAAAAACTGGAGCGAATTCAACCACCTGAACATTAAGGAGCACGTTAAACACTCCTGGTATGCCGATGTACCGGCCGAACACCCCTGGAAAGAACCGTTCCCGACGCCGGTACAGTCGCAGCACCTGGCTGATTCTGATTTTAACGGCAAATACAGCTGGGCAAAAGCGCCGCGTTACGATGGTCATGCCGCCGAAGCAGGTCCGCTTTCCCGCGTGATCATGAATGCCAACCCGAACAACCTGAGCCACCAGATTCAGGACCCACTCTTTGGCGATATTATTACTAAACTCGGCCCAAGTGTATTTACCAGAACCCTGGCCCGCGTACACGAGGCGCCACGCCTCTACGAATTCATCAACCAGTGGCTCTCTCAAATCGATCTGGACGCTGAATTCTACATCAAACCGGAAGAAAGAGATGGTATGGGTTTTGGCGCCACAGAAGCCGCCCGCGGCGCACTGGCACACTGGATCGAAATCAAAGACGGCGTGATTAAAAACTATCAGGTGATGGCGCCCACAACCTGGAATGTAGGCCCGAACGACGAACAAGGCAAAAGCGGACCGATCGAGTCAGCGCTTACCGGCATCGAAATTGAAGACCCGCACGATCCGGTCGAAGTCGGCATGGTGGCGCGTTCTTTCGACTCCTGCCTGGTTTGTACCGTACATGCGCACGACGCCAAAACGGGCGAGCAACTGGCACAGTTTAAGTTGTAGTTTGTTATTGGTTATTTGTTATTAGTTATTGGTGGTTTCCACCTTGGCATTGCAGATATCCGGGTGTCAGTTATCGGTTATTGGATGTAAATTACACCCCCGAACCGCGTTAAAAACCCCGATCCTTTAAAATTTGTGTTCTTCCTCAAGTTTTAAACTTTCGACAGAAAACCAAAATTGGTCAAAATTTTTGAATGGCGACTTGAAGCTAAGCGGCGCCCCCCCCCCCATCCCTAACTGGAAATGCATGAGTGACCACCCAATAACCAATAACTTATAACGAATAACTTCTATGGCTACAGCAATTCTCGGCTTCGGCAACCCGGTGCGCAGCGACGACGGCGTAGGCTGTATGGTCATCGACGAACTCAAAAAAAGGCTGGGAGAAACCCCGGATGGTATCAGCCTGATCGATATGGGCACTTCGGCATTTGAAGTACTGTTCCAACTCAAAGGCCATTCGCGGATTATCCTGGTGGACGGCGTTATCAATACCGGCGAGCCGGACGGAACGCTGTATCGCCTGCCTGCCAGTGCTGTAAATGCGTCTATTCAGGAAGATCCGATGGTGTTTCTGCACAGCCTGAAATGGGATCAGGCGCTGTCGTATGCCAAAAAAATACTGGGCGCCGAATATCCCGACGACATTTCCGTTTATTTGATTTCCGTGAGTAATACCCGCCTCGATCTGGGTATCAGCGATGCCGTCCAGCAGGCGGGTAAAAAAGTAACGGATTTGATTTTGGAAGAATTGAGGCTCATCGCAGCCTAAACACCCGTTTGCCTGGTTTGCCCCTTGCCTTTTGCTTTTTTGCTCTTGCCCTTTGTCATTTTGCCTTTTCAAAAAATGGGTGTCAAATTAAGAACGCAACATCTTTGGATTTCAGGCGACGTAGCCACGGACGCTTTCGGCGATGCGCCGCAGGTTTACACGGTTTATTACCCGCAGCAGCGCGCATTGCTCCTGGCCCCGATGGACGACGAGATTTTTCCCACGATCCACAAGGGCGGGCTTCAGATGCTCAAAAACCGCAACCTGAATGGTGATAAAACCATTTCACTACAGGAAATTATTATTGACAACGATATTGACGATACGGACCGCGACCTGGTTTTTATGTACCAGCCAGGCATGCGCATGTTACACATAACTTTATGATTACATTATTCACACCGTCCGAATTGCTGCCGGAAATCAGGCAAATCATCGATTCCGAGCCACACCTGAACGAGTTGGTCGCGGTGGCGGATATGCTGGAGCAAAGACCCGAACCTACGGCTTATCACCTGATTCTGCGGCCCAAAACAGGTATTGCGCAACCCGTGGACTGGCACAATGTGTTGCCGCCTTATTTGCTGCCGGAAGCAATAGAGGGAAATGCGGAAAACCTGCTGGGTCTGGTTTTTGCCAAACTGGGCAATTACGAAAAAGCATACGCTTACCTGCACAACAACCAAGTGCTGCTCAACGACGTCGATATTATCAATTGTCTGCAAAATGGTATTCCGGTGGACGTTCAGCGACTGACCTCCGATTTCAGCCCTTTTGAGGAATACCGCTTTTGCCACAATTCGGCTATTTTGCACCATTACGCCGCTACCGAGCAAAGTTTCGATGCCGATAAAACCCGCTATTTCTATCGGGAAGCGCTGAACAGCGCACCCAACGGTGAATATTATGCCTTTACCGCCCGGCAATACGCCATTTTCCTGACCGACCTCGGCGAACTGCTGCAAGCGGAACACCTGCTACAGGACGCCATTAAAACGGCACTTTCCGACGATGCGGCGCCCGAACTGAAAGCGGTACTGTGCGGTGTATGGATGAAAAAATTAGTGCTGCCGTACGATAAGGATTTGTTGGATACCCTGAAAAACACGCTTTGGGAAGTGTTGCAGCATTATCAAAAACAGGAGCGCAAAGTGGAAGAAGCGCTGCTGCTGGTGGATGCGGCGCAGGTGGCCAATTATTCCGAAAGTTTTGCAGAATCGCTGGGTTACATCACCCGCGCAGTGGATATTTTGAGGAAAGAGCAAATGCCCGAACTACTGGCGCAGGCGCAATACCGGCGCGGTATTTTGCTGTACACCTGGGCCAAAAACGACAATCCGCAGTTTTTTAAAGGCGCCCTGGAGAGTTTTCAGGATGCCCTCAAGGTGTTTACACGGGATGAAACGCCGGATGTTTTTGCCGATATTCACCAGTACCTCGGCGTGATTTATGCCGAAATACCCGATGAAGTAAAGAAAAAAAGCATCTGGGCGGGTATTTCATCATCTTCTTTTCAGCAGGCTTTGGGTTATTACACCCGGGAGGAACATCCTTACGAGTACGCGATGGTGTGTAACAATTACGCCAATGCGCTGACCAAATACCCGGAGGCGGTGCATTCCGATAACCTGGAAAAAGCATTGTTTTATTACGCTGAAGCGCTCAGCATCCGCACAGCGGCAGCCTGGCCGCTGGAACGCGCCGTCACTTTGTTGAATTATGTGGAAACAAGTTGGCACCTGAACCTCAGCGGCAACGGTTCCAACCTGGCGCTTTTTGAACAGATGCTCGCCCACGCACAGGAAGCCGAGCAATTGACCGGCGATCCGGCGATTGTAAAAGAAGCGCGGGCACAATTAGAAAAATTAGAAGAATTGCGGGTGGCGCTGGAAGTTGAGGCCAATGCATAAGTAGTTATCGGTTATCAGTTATTTGTTATCAGGCTTGATACTCAAGCATTTGTATGAAAAATAACTCAAACTGATTTTAACTCGGAACTTAACACCATGAAACACAAAGTAAAATGTTTTTAAACACATAGGCACATAGAACACATAGTTTAGAGTACTCTACGGCTATGTGTTCTATGTGCCTATGTGTTTAAAAGAAAAACCATGCACGAAATATCCCTTGTCCGCACCATTTTCCGCACCCTGGATGACAACTTCACACCCGAGGAGTTGAGCAAGGTGATGGCCATCGATCTAAAGGTCGGGCCGCTGGCCAACGTGGAAACGATTCTGCTGCAAAACGCTTTCGATGCCGTGGTGGAGGAAGACGAAGTGCGGTTTAAAGGCGTGCAGTTGCGGGTGAATCTGGTGCCGATTCTGGTGCAATGCCCTGATTGCGAGCAAATTACGGAAGTACACAATTACAAGTTCGTGTGTATATGCGGGAAACCCTGCGGGAATGTGGTGCAGGGGAATGAACTGCTGATAGAGCGGGTGGAGATGCGGGATTAGTTAATCGGCCTCTTCCTTTCGCCGCTCTATATAATCCCGAATCTTCGACGCGCTCTCATAATCCTCCTTTTCGATCACCTTTTTCAGCAAATCCTCCAGTTCCGCCAGCGAGTATTTGGCGTAAGTGCCGCCCATCTGGTGTCCTGCCAATGTATCGGCAAGGATACCGGCGGCGGCGATCACTTTTTCAAAAGAATACACCGGAACACCGCATCGAACAGACAGCGCAATAGCGTCTGAACTACGGGCATCTATTTCAACGGTGGCGCCATCGTGTTTCTGCAAAACAAGCCGGGCATGGAACACGCCATCCTGCAATTCATGAATGACCACTTCTTTCAACACACCGCCCAGCGCGTCGATCGTACTTTTTAGTAAATCGTGCGTCAGGGGCCGCACCGGCTGCATTTGCTCCATGGCGACGGCGATAGACTGCGCTTCCGGCATCCCGATAATTATCGGAATACGCCGCTGCTGGTCCAGGTCTTCCAGGATCAGTACGTAATTGCCCGGCTGCGACTCGCTGGTCGACAACGCCACAATGGCTAATTCCTTTTTTTCGCTCATGACAGTGAATAAATGAGTGTGTGCATAAAGTGTGGCACATCTATGAGATGTGCCACACTTCTCATGACATTTGAATAAACCGGCACAATTCGGCCAGATCCTGAAACGGCGCCACTACTTTTCCTTTCCACAACAACTTAAATATGCCGTTTTGTTCTATTTCAATGGAATATTCTTTTTCCACTTCCAAAATACGGCCATTGTCGCTTAGCACGGCAATATCAAAATCACTGAGGGCCAGCAACAGCCATTCATGTGGGGTTTCGGGTGTCTTCATGCGTGTAACAGGTTTTGAAAGATCACTTTACATCCGAAACCGATACACAACAAGGACGAAAGTAATGCAAGCCCGCGGTGCAGTCTCGGACTGTCGGATACTTTTGGTGAAAACGGCAGGCTGAAGATACCGGAAGCCAGTAACATGCCTGCGATAGAACCGACGCCAAAAATCAGCAGGTAAACAATACCCTGCCAGGCACTTTCCAGTTCGGTCATCACCAGCAGCACCAGCGTTCCGCTGCCCGCAAGCCCGTGTACCAGTCCGACGCCATACGCCAGGCGGTGCCCGTGCGGCTCTTCGTTGTGCTGGTGCGCCAAAGCGTGGTTTTGTTCATGTTTCCATGTTTTCCAGATGCGCTGCGCACCCAACAGGATGAGCATAAATCCCACACCTGCCTCGAAGTAATGAAACGTATGTTCCGCAATCATCACTTTGGCCAGAATCATGGCAACACCGATGATCATAATCGTTGAAGTATGGCCCAGACCCCAGTAAATGCCATCTTTGACTGCTTTTAATACCGAACTGCGGCGGCTTGCGATACTGCTCACCGCCAGCAAATGGTCGATTTCAAAGGCGTGGGTAAAACCGACGACGCCCGCAAAGAACAGAGGCAACAAGGTGTGCATCATTGGTTATCTGTTATTAGTTATTGGTTATCAGTGTTGATAATCAGGGGTTTTTCAGGGGTTGTGTCAAAAGGGGCGAAGTGGAATAAGATGCCAAATTATACTTGGTTTTTTCAGTTCGAAACTTCCCGAAAGTTTAAAACTTTCGGGAAGTTGGAGGTAACGCGAAATTAAATTTTACACTAGAACCATGGCTTTAGTAGAATACGACTTTTGAAACAACCCCATTTCTTGTATTATAATCCGTACAACAAAATCCGGTGATTACCCGTGTCCGCAACGGCCAGGTTATTGCCGTCGGCATACAGGGAAAAAGGCCAGTACATGTTTGTTTCGGTGCCGAAAACCGTTTCCGCGTTTTCACTTCCGGTAAAAAAATCGGGTTTGCCAATCAGCCCGTCGGCGCTGGGGTTGTTTTGTCCGGGCATGGTGTCAAAACGCAACACCCTGCTATTGCCCGTATCCGCCACCAGCATGCCTTTTTGAAAAAAACAGGCATCGTAACACCAGCTGAGCGTATTCGCCCGGGGATGCAGGCCGTACTGGTTTTGCCCGTTGCTGTCCATATCCGCCTGGCCGATGATGAAATCTGCCTTTTCCTGAAAAGCGCTGCGCCAGTCGCGCCAGACCAGCACGCGGTAATACTGCGTATCGGCAACAGCCAGCGCGCCGTCGGGACCGATTTTCACTGAATACGGCCAGATAGGGTCCTCATTTTCGTAGTCGCGGGTACTGAAATCGGGTTTTCCGATGACGCCTTGTGCGGGCGCGAAATTTTCCGTCGGCAGGTGTTCAAAATACAAAATCCTCCGGTTGCCCGTATCTGCGATCCAGAGCCTTTGGCCGTCGCTGAACACCCCGTATGGCCAGAATAAAGAGCGGTTGCTGGGGTCGGCGCCTACTTTGTGGGCATTGGGCTGGTTGCTGTCAAAATCCCGCTGGCCAATTACGACATCGGCTGCCTGGCCGTGCCGGGTGGGCATACTGTGCCAGATGAGCACCCGATGGTTCCAGGCGTCGGCAACGATGAGTCGCTGCCCATCTGACCAGATGCCGGAAGGATATTGCAGGGTTGCAGCGTTCACCATCCCGCCTGCGTTGCGGCCGGCGCCGTCTGCATCGCCCTGGCCGAGCACAATATCGGGTTCCTGAAAATCCGTTTCCGGAAACTGGTTCCAGATAAACACCCTGTTGCGGCCGGTATCGGAGACAAACAATTGGTTTTCACGCAAAAAAACGCCCCTGGGCGCCAGAAACGGCGTGCTCTCCGGGCCTTTAAAGATGTGTTGCGGCAGTATTTCCACGCCTGTATGCTGCGGCAATGACGCCGGTACACCGCCTTTTTTGAGAGTGATATTTAGGATGGTCTCGCTCACTGTATCCTGGTTGTTTGACAATTGATTATCAGCCAAAAGTATTTTTCAATATTACGCGGCGCTGCCGCTGTCCAAAATGCATTCCGTTTGGGCATCCGGGGGGGGCCCGGCCCCCCGCCCCGCCCTGCGCTAACAGATCCGCGGCAATTGTTCCCCTACGGGCATATTCACCACCCGTTTTCCACCGATTTTGCTGTGCAGCAGTACCTGTCGCGGGTGTTCTGCGGTCACCTCACCGATGATGGAGGCGGCGCTGCCGTTGGTATCTGCCTGTAAAAATTCCAGCACGGAGTCCGCCGCTGCTGCTGCCACAACGGCAATAAAAATGCCTTCGTTGGCAACATACAAAGGATCGAGTCCGAGCAGTTCACAGGCGCCTGCCACCTCGTCCAGCACCGGAATGCCGCGTTCCAACAGGTTGATACCCAGGCGCGTATCGCGGGCCAGTTCATTCAGCACAGTGGCCACGCCGCCTCGGGTAGGATCGTGCAGGAGGTGTATGTGATCTCCGAACACATCGAGCAGGCCCATCACGGTGTGGTTGAGGTTGGTAGTGTCGCTCAGCAGTGTTGTTTCAAATTCCAGGCCCTGCCGCACGCTCATAATGGCCATGCCGTGGGTAGCGATGTGCCCGCTGATCAGGATTTTATCGCCCGGCTGTACCCTCGATTTGCTGATATGGGCGCGCGGATGCAGCATACCCACGCCGCTGGTATTGATAAAAATTTTGTCGCCTTTGCCGCGCTCCACCACTTTCGTGTCGCCGGTAACGATTTGTACACCCGCTTGTTCGGCAGCGTATTTGATGCCGACCAGCACCTCCCAGAATTCGCGCATGGTCAGGCCTTCTTCCAGGATAAATGCCAGTGAAAGGTGCTTTGCCCGTGCGCCGCACATAGCCAGGTCGTTCACGGTGCCGTTCACGGCCAGTTCGCCGATGTTGCCGCCGGGAAAAAAGATGGGTGAAATGACATAACTATCGGTGGAAAAGGCCATACGGCCGGCTTCCACGTTGAAAATAGCGCCGTCGTGCCGTTCATCGAGCAGATCGTTTTTCAACAGTTCAAACACACCGCTGTCGAGCAGTCGGTTGGTCAGTAATCCGCCGCTGCCGTGCCCCAGGGTAATGATGTCGAAATCCAGTTTCGGCATGGGACACTGGAGTGCCATTTTTATTTTTTGTTCAGATATCATTTAACATTCCGCACTTTCGGGTACTTTTTCGATGTTGACCTTGAATTTTTTGTTGGCGTCGTAGTCGCTGAATTCCGCCCGCAATTCGTAGCCGCTCATGGGGATATTTCCGATGCCCCGCCATTCGCGGTCGCTAGTTTCAAATACCCGGGCAATGACTTTGCGCGCCTCCGGATTGCCTTCCGGAAGTACCACGCGGCTGTACTGGTTTTCCAGTTTGTGTTCTCCTTTTTCCAACTGGCGAACCACCATCAGAATGCCCTGCACCAGATCTACGGGTTCAAAACCGGTCACGACCACCGGGATTTTATAGTTTTCCGCCAGCGGGTAATACTCATCGATGCCCATAATGGTACACACGTGTCCGGCGGCCAGAAATCCCTGGATATGGGAATCCTCGTCGTTCATCACGGCCTCGATGGCCGGCGGCACGAGTACGTGCGAGGTGAGGATGGAATAGTTGGAGATACCTGCGCGTTGTGCATGGATGACGGAAAGTGCATTGGCAGGGGCAGTGGTTTCAAAACCCACGGCAAAAAACACCACTTCTTTGGAGGGGTTTTCCTGCGCGATTTTGACCGCTTCCAGGGGCGAATACAGGATACGTACATCGGCGCCGGCTGCTTTGGCTTCCAGCAGGCTCATTTTGGAACCCGGCACCCGCAGCATATCGCCGTAGGAACAAAGGATTACGCCGTGTTCCACGGCCAGGTGTACTGCCTTGTCGATTTGATACAAAGGCGTGACGCATACCGGACAACCCGGGCCGTGTACCATGCGCACGTTGTCGGGCAGGAGTTGCAGGAGCCCGTTTTTGACAAGGCTGTGGGTTTGTCCGCCGCACACTTCCATGATCGTCCAGGGCCGCGTAGCCGTGCGGTGAATTTCGTCGATGTATTGCGCGACGACGTCTGCATCGCGGTACTCGCTGAGGTATTGCATATCGACTATATTTGAGTGTGTTCGATGAGTTCGTCTATCTCTCCGATTTCCTTTAAATATTCGAAGGTTTTCTGCGCTTCTTCTTCATTTACAATGCTGATGGCGACGCCCACATGCACCAGTACATAATCGCCTTCTTTGGCGGCGGGTACCATTTCGAGGCTGGCTTCTTTCGTAATGCCGCCGAACTGTACTTTGGCCATGCGCACCAGGCCGTCGTACTGGCTTTCGATGGAACGGATTTTACCGGGAATTGCTAAACACATATTTTAGAGGTGAGAGGTGAGAAGTGAGAGGTGAGAGGGTGAGATTAGGGATGAGGAATGAGGGATGAGGAATGAATGGGTGAGGAATGGAATGAAGCGTTTGCTGTGGCGTATGCCCATTGTCCGAATGAAATATTTTCGTCATTGGGGGAGAGTTGCCGGTGAAAAAACAACTGATAATCAGGGGCTAAGTGGTGTTGTATCATGTCCAGCAACAGGGTGTTTTGAAAAACACCGCCGCTGAAGGCTATTTTTTGGAGATGTAAATGATCCGCCATTTGCCCGATTGCATACACCAGGGCGCCATGAAATTTGGCTGCGATGTATGCCTTTTCCTGATCGGTTTGCAAGTCGGCAATGATTTGCCGAAACAGATTTTTAGTATCAATAATAGCAGGGTTTTGAGGTGAAATGAGATGATAACATTCCTCTTTAGCCCATGCAAAACCAAACTGTTTACAATAACCTCTGGCCATATCTTCCAGCAGCAATGCGGCTTCCCCTTCGTAACTCACTTTATCCGCCAGGCCCAGCAAGGAAGCGACCGCATCAAAAATGCGCCCGACGCTGGAGGTTTTCAGGTGTTCGGCGGCGGGTAGTTTTTGGTACAATTTCCACTCTGTTTCCGTAAACTTTGGTTTTAGCCATACTTCCGATTCCGCTATTCCATGGCAGGCCGCAAACGCGGATAATCGTGGTTCGCGCGGCATTTTATCCCCCAACAAAAGTGGGAAATAGTCAAAATGCCCGCAACGGGTGAAGATTTCATCGTTTTGCGCTTCGTTTTTCCCGTCGTACCTGAAAAACTCGCCGCCCCATATTCGCCGGTCATCGCCCAATCCTGTTCCATCCCAGATGACGCCCAAAACGGGTTCGTCGGTTTCAAACAATTCATTTTCGGCCAAAACCGCCGCAAAATGGGCTTTGTGGTGTTGCACCTGTAGAAAGGGTACGTCCCATTGTTCGGCCAGCATTTGTCCCAGTTGTGTAGTGAAATACCCCGGATGCAGATCGCCGATGATGATGGCTGGCTGCGCTTTAAACAGACCGAGCAAATGTTGCAGCACCAGTTGAAAACGCTGCTGTGTATCAAAATCTGCGAGGTCGCCGAGGTACTGGCTGACGTTGATGTTGCCCAGATGCGCCAGTGCAAACGTACTTTTCATTTCAGCCCCCAGTGCCAGCGCCGTAATTTCAGGCACTTGCAATCCGGCCTGTATAAAAGCAGGCGCCATGCCTCGTGCCCGGCGAAGTATGACCGGTTTTCCGGACGGCTGCATGGCCAGTACACTGTCGTCCTGCGGCATAACGATCGGCCGGTTGTGCGTCAGGATAAAATCTGCGATCCCTGACAATTCATGCTGCGCCGTTTCATCCTCATAAACCAATGGCGCGTGGCTGATATTGCCGCTGGTAGCGACGATGGGTTTTCCAAAATCGCGCAAAAGCAGTTCGAACAAGGGCGCATTGGGCAGCATCGCGCCGATTTTGTGCAATCCCGGCGCAATGCCTGCGCGATCAAATCCGCTTAACGGAGATTCTTTCATATCGAGCAATACAATCGGCGCTGCCGGGCTTTGTAATTGCTGTGCTGCCGCTTCAGTGACTTCCGCATCGGTCAGCAAAGTGGCCATATCCGGATACATCATTGCAAAGGGTTTTGTGGGCCGTTGTTTCCGCCGGCGCAAAGTGGCTACTGCTTCCGTCTGGGTGGCATCGCAGGTCAGTAAATAACCGCCGATGCCTTTGATAGCGACGATGGCGCCTTCATGCCAGGCTTTGATGACCTGCTGTACCGGCTGCTTTAGCTGCCGGATGACAAGATTGGAATCGGGCCAGATTTGACAACTTTTTAAAAGTTGTCAAATCTTCATGATGTGAAGTCGCCTGTATCATTGTGGAAAACAACGCTATCCTGATCCCGCATTCCCCGCAGGAGTTCGTCTGGGCAAAATAGCGCCGGTTCGCCGGGTTGTCATACTCTTCCCTACAAACTGCACACATCTCAAACGTTTTCATCGCAGTAAATGGCCGGTCGTACGGTAATCCCGTCAGAATGGAATACCGTGGCCCGCAAACCGTGCAGGTCGTAAATGGATACCCGTAACGCCGGTTGGCGGTGTCGTGTATCTCATCCCGGCAATCGGCGCACATGCTGATATCGGGCGTCAGGTGAAGTACCGGCAGCCCTTCGTTGTGGCTGTCGCTGATCGAAAAAGTGTCAAAGAACGATTCGGTATCATCCGGGGCAATAGCACTATTGGTAACACACGCGGTTTTTGGGGCGTTACGCAGGATATATTGTTGAAAATCAAGGGCTTGTTGTTCAGTTGCGTTTATTTTGATCAGCACCCCTTCCAAACCGTTGGCAACCCAGCCTTTCAGGTTTCTTTCGAGTGCGGCGCGCCAGACAAAAGGCCTGAAACCGACGCCCTGCACCTGCCCCCGGATGCTAATTTGCCAGGTCATACCATTTCCAGTGCTTGAAGATGCATTGCCTTTTTTTCCCGGACGCGTTCCATGATCCACTCGCACCAGGCATCCAGGCCTTCGCCGCTGGTGCTGGAAACCGTAATGGATTCAATTTCCGGGTTGACTTCCCGGGCATCCTGAACGGCGGCGGCTACTTTAAAAGGAACATACGGCAGCAAATCCGCTTTTGAAATCAGCATCAGTTCGCTGGTGAGAAACATACGTGGGTATTTTTTCGGTTTGTCATCGCCTTCCGTAGAAGCGAGCAGGGTGACGCGAAAATCTTCGCCGAGGTCAAATGCGGCCGGGCACACCAGGTTGCCGACGTTTTCGATAAAAAGCAAATCGAGTCCGCTTACATCCAGGTGGTCAAAAGCCTGGAGAATCATCTGGGCCTCCAGGTGACAAACGCCGTTGGTGACAATTTGTGTGGAAGGAATACCTGCTTCCCGGATTCGGATGGCGTCTCGCTCCGTTTCAAGATCGCCCACCAGCACAGCCATGTTGATTTTATCTTTCAGGCGGCGGGCGGTTTCCTGCATCAGTGTCGTTTTTCCGCTACCCGCAGAAGAAGTGATATTGATGAGCAAGGTACCCTGCGAATGCATTTTATCGCGGATGCCTTTGGCGACATAGTCATTGGCCTTGAGCAGGCTCATGGTAGTGTTGTCGCATTGAATGGCGCCGACAGGGAGGCGGTTTGATTTAGCAAATGCCATGTGTAGTGGTTATCTGTTATTAGTTATCGGTTATCAGTGTTGAAAATCAAGCATTTACAAAGAAAAAAATCAAAACTGTTTTGCTTGATGTACTTAGCAAAGAATAAAATGTGGGCTGATAGTTCTTTGAAACACAGCAAAGATAAACGCCCGGTCGACATTAGAAAATGTTTTCTAATGTTTAGGAAAAGATTCCTAAATTATGGAGACGGGGCGGCCCTTGTGGCCGCCCGGTTTCCCGGACATTTTTAAGGTTACAGACACCCTCGTGGTCGCCTTTAAATGATTAAAATTCAAAATGTCTGCCATGAGCAAAACAATGCCGCTTATTTCAACAGCGCTTTCCCGAACAGGGGCGTTCCAAAAAGGACATCCAACTTATTTCACCATAAACTTACCAATACCATGAAATCAATTCTCCTTACCTGCTTTTTCCTGCTGACAAGCGCGTACTCCTTCGCGCAACTAACCGTTTCCGATGTACGCCAATCCTGGTTTACCCGCCAGGGTACGATCGAAGAAGCCACTTTATCCGTTCGGCCCAAAGGCCTTTACATGGAATGCGGCCTTTACCTGACGTTTTCGGCCCGCGGCGTAACTTTTGGAACCAACGGAGATTCACTGGAAGTCGTGCTCAATTTTACCTTGCCGGAAGGTTCCATCCTGCACGACTCCTGGTTGTGGGTGGGCGACGACATTGTCAAAGCCCATATTTTTGATCGCTGGACGGCTTCGACCATTTATGAAGGCATCGTCAACCGCCGCCAGGATCCATCCATCCTGTTTAAAAATTCGGCGACACAATACCAGCTCCGCGTATTTCCGATGGCCAATGAAAGTACCCGAAAGGTGAAGATCACCTGGCTGCAACCTGCTACCTTTCTAAACAACAGCACGCAGTTGTCGCTGCCTTTTTCGCTGTTAAAAACTTCCAAAAATGCGGTGCTGGATTTTAACCTGCTGGTCTGGTCGGATCAGCGTTTTCAAGAGCCTTCCATTGCTACACGCCCGGAATTAGAGTTTGAACCCATTACGGACTCGATAGGAGGCAGTTTTTATCGAGCCAGCCTCTCGCCCGATATGTTTGTCGACGATATTCGCCTCGAATTCGCTTCCCCGCTAAAGGATGGTTATTACCTCAGTACGTTCAGTGAAGGCGGCGAAAACTTTTACCAGTTGGCGGTTTTGCCCGGCGCCTTTTTCCCCGTGGATAATAATCGAAAAATAGCGGTGTTGTTCGATTATGAAACAGGTGCGAACGCGCCCACAACCACACAGTTGCTGGCGTCTGCCAAAAGTGCCTTGCTGAACAACCTCGGGCCGAAAGATTCTTTCAACCTGTTTTTTTCAGCGTTTACGATCAAAAGGCAGGCCGACTATTGGATTCCGGCGCACCCGGATACCATTCAACAGGTTTTCGCCGGGCTGGACAATCCGCTCACCAATTACAGCAACCTGCAACCCCTCCTTTCTACCGGTATTCAATGGGTGCAGGAAAACGGCCTCAGGGGCGAGATTCTGCTCGTTTCCAATTCGAGTCAATACGCCAACCTGTCCGCTTCCAATGCATTGCTCAATGACGTGCTGGAAGTGCTGGACCCGCCCGTTGCCATCAATACGCTGGATTACAATGAAAAAAACACGCCCAATTTTTTCGCCTCCGGCGTCTATTATTACGCCAACAGTTACCTGCTGAGCAACCTGGCTACCCAAAGCGGCGGTTTTTATGTGAAAACCTTTCTAACGCAATCGTTGCCCCGTGCATTCGAGTCCAGTTTTGCCAATATGGGAACCCATGTCGAAGCGTTTGAAATGTACCCTTCCACCGATAATGGTTTTTGCTACGGAAGGTTCAATGTCGGTACCGGCGGAAGCCTCACCAACCTGCACCGTCCCGTTTTACAAATAGGGAAATACGTCGGCGCGGCTCCTTTTACCGTAGAAATCAACGGCATTCACCTCGAACAACCCTGGTTCTCTTCCGTCGATGTGGCGGCTCCGGATATTCTGAACGCCGATACGCTGATCCGCGAAATGTGGTACGGGCGTTTGATACAGGCGCTGGAAACGGAAGCGCAGGGCAATGCCGCCATCGGCAATGTTATTTTTAACAGCCTGGCGGAGCGCGTTTTATCTAAATACACCGCTTTCCTGTGCCTCGAAAATATACACTGGATTTGTCCGGACTGTGAAGACGAATCGCAGTATACCGGCACGGACGACCTGAACGCCCGCGATTCCGTACTGACGGCTTTCCCCAATCCTTTTGTGGATCGTACCACGGTGCTTATCAAAAACATCGGTGAAAGCGACGCCCGCGTTTCCTTTGAAATTTACGACCTCAAAGGGCAATTGGTGCGCCTGTTTGAACTGGGCGTTATCAACAGCGAAACCCGTGTCGAATGGGATGGAACCGGCCTGTCAGGCAGCGAGGCGCCGGCAGGGATGTACCTCGGGATGCTGAAACGGGGAAATCAGGCAAGGGTGATGAAGTTGGTGAAGGTGAAGCGGTAGCCCGCCTTAGCAGTTTCTGGAAAATCACTTCTTTTGAACATTAAAAGTAAGATTTCCACATTGCAGAACATCCAATCGCTATGGGCGCGCTTCATGTTCAGACCGATGTCGGTAGCGAATTTTCCAGACAACCCGCCGCCCCCGCGCTTCCCCGCTGTCTGCGGGACGACGCAAATACCTCGCCTTCACAGCAATTGGTCAATTTCTGCCTCTTTTGCCCCCGCCCCGACTGCGGTTCACCGGCCCGCCCCCACGCCCGCCGCCGGCACAGGAGCCATTCCATCCCCCCGGACCTGACACCGGAAAAGCTGTCATAAGCGGCCCCCGCAGCACCCCCCCCCGGGGGGGGGGGGTCAAATAATCAATTGTTAGCCAGCTCCGGGCAGAACGCCCTGCCCGCGAGAGCACTTTTCCCGGCCACCGGCCCCCCCCCGTTTGGGACTGCAGTGTTGACGCATAAATTTTTCCCACGGCAATTCGTTCGAGCTACCAGGCGAAAAGAACACGGGGGTACTTTGCGAACAATATTCGCCCCGTTACCCCCCCGCAAAACCATCTACCGTGCGACCACCACCCCTCTTCCGCATCCTCCTCCTCACCCTGCTCCTCACCAGCGCAGCCCCCTCCCTCCACGCCCAAACCTCCGCCGATCTCCACCGCTATGACGCCCAGATCAAACGCCACTACGATCAGGGCAGACTCGACAGTTTCCTGTTTTTTGCGCTGGAAAAATCGAAAACCGCCCGCCAGGCCGACAGCCTGGCGCTTTGGGGCTGGGTGCAATACCGGATACAGAAGTTTTTTGCCGATAAGCCGGCCGAGGCGCTGCGAAGGATAGAGCAGTCGTTTAAAGAACAATGGAGGCAACCCGGCAACCCGGAAGAGGCCGAACCGTTTTTATACCTGTACACCTATCAGGCCGATTATTACTTGAAACGCGGCCTGCTCGTGTCGGCGGTGTCGTCGGGTGAATCGGCGGCGGCTTTGTTCGAGCGCTATCGGTACGCCGATTTTGACGCCACAGAAAGTGTTTACAAGGCCCTCGGCAACAACTATACCCGCCTCGGCGATAATGAAAAAGCGCTGGCGGTATTTCAAAAAGCCCTGCTGACGGGCGTCGACGACGAGGTTTTGTCCGGCTTGTACAACAATATCGGAACGGCTTACTGGAACAGCGGCGATTATCCGGCTGCGGAAACATATTTTCGGAAAGGTCTGGCGCTCAAACAGTTATCCGATGCGCGGCGGGGTTTGTTACTGGCCGGACTGGCCCAGGTGCAATTAGATCAGGGGCAGGCCGCGCTCGCTTCCCGAACAGCCTCCGAATCGCTGGTGTTGCTGCGCCGGGCAGCCGCCTCGAATCCACAAAGCGTTGAGTATTTAGTGCGCGCTTATCGCACCGCCGGAGAGGCTGCCACGGCTGCCGGGCGTTACGGGGAAGCAGAACAACTGCTTGCTATGGCGCACAAGCAGGATGCAGGATTGCCGCCCCGCGACCGGGGCAAAATTGAAATAGCGCGCGCGCAACTGATGCTCCTGCGCGAAAAACCCTACCAGGCCATGGAAGCGGCCAATGCGGCGCTGCGCATGGTTATTCCCGATTTTAAACCTGAAAGACCGAACGAAAGTCCTGCAAGCCGTGATTTATACGAAGAGAATGTCATTTTTGAAGCCCTGGCGGTAAAAGCCGAAGCCGCCGAACGCTGGTATCAAAAAAACGGCGGCATCGAGTGGTTATACGTTGCTTTGTCGTGCCACGACCTGGCCTGGCAGGCGGAAATGCGCCTGCGCGAAGTGTTCCGGTACCGTTCTTCCAAATTGGACCTTCAGCACAATGCCCGCGTCCGGGAAGAAGCGGCCATGCGGGTGGCCCATGCCTTGTACGTACAAACGAACAAACCTGCGCTGATCCTGCGCGGTTTTGCCATTGCCGAAAGAAGCAAGGATATGCTGCTCCGCGATGCCCTGGAGGAAAATATCGCACAGCGCCAGCAATCGAGCGGCGACGCCCGGTTCGGGCAGTTGCGCCTGTTGCGCCGCAACCTCGCTGATTTTGAAAAACGTATCCTGGTGGAATCGGGCAGCAACCAGATCAACGAATGGCGGCAGATGGCCGACGACATTACGACCCAGATTGCCAAATTAGAGTTTGACCTGCGGAAGGCATACCCGCATTTGTACGAAAAAAAGATGGGCATCCGGGATTACGCCAGCCTGAAAGGTATACCCGCCAACAGCCTGCTGCTGGAGTATTTTGTGACGGATGCTTTTGTGGATGTGTTTGTGTGCGCACCCGACCGGGCTGTGGCCTGGCATCGTTTGCCAAATGACCAGGAATTGCAAGACCTGACGGGTCGCTTTCTGGCCTTTTTCGACAACGCCAACGCGATACTCGCCGCTCCGGATGCGTACTTCCGGACGGCTTACGAACTCGGGAAAAATACTACCGCCGGAAGCCGCTACTGCCGGTAAACTGACTATTGTGCCCGATGGTTTTTTGAATTTTATTCCTTTTGAAGCCTTGCTCAGCGAGCCGGCGGCCGCAGGCGCCACGTTGCGTTCCGCACCTTATCTTTTACGGAAACAGCACCTTCTTTACGCCTGGTCGCTGTCGACGCTCCGCAGTCAGGAGGAACTGAAATCATTGACTTCCAGTATGTTACTGGGCATTGCACCCGGGTTCAGCCAGGGTGAACGCGGCCTGGCGCCTTTGCAATACTCTGCGGAGGAATGGAGCGGACTGGCGCGTTTTGACCTCGTCGAACTGAAAGACCAACAGGCGACGGTGGATGAATTGCTGCAACGCGCTGCCGAGGGCCGGCATCCTGCATTTTTCCACGCACGCTTTTGCCGGGGAGATTCCGCGGATCGAACTGTACGACAACGCGCTGCTGCTGCCGGACATCTATACCCTGCCGATCCAGGCGGATCTGGTGGTGCTCAGCGCCTGCCAGACCGGCCTTGGCAAGGAACAAAAAGGAGAAGGCGTGATGAGCCTGGCCCGTGCCTTCGCTTCCTCCGGCGCTGCCTGCGTGGTGTCGAGCTTGTGGTCGGTAAACGACCGGAGTACTGCCCGGCTGTTCAGTCGTTTTTATGCCCATCTGGGAGCAAAAATGCCCACCGGAGATGCCTTGCGCCAGGCCAAATTAGACTATCTCGCCGATCCTGCGGTGGGCGCAGCGACACAATCGCCGTATTTCTGGGCGGGTTTTCTGGCTATCGGGGCGGAAAGGGAGATGGACCTGAGTTGGAGGTTTGTAGGAACCTGGGCGTGGTGGGCGTCGATTTTTTTGGCTGTGCTGCTGCTGATTGCTGGATTTTGGAGATATTGGAGAAGTGAAAACCTAACTCATCATGAAATTTAATTCCCTGGTGATACAGCCATTTGATACAATGTCGGGCTGATGCGAAAGTTAGCTTCAGTAATCAATCTGTCTAAAAGAGGTATCACTGACTACTACCATCTTGTAAATCGTGAAGATGTTTCATCATTTTCAAGTCTTCCTCAAATTCTGCAATGTCATAATGTGATACTATTTTCCGTTCAAATAGAAGTTTTTCAAATTCCGGATAAGTCATTCCCGCCAGTTTTCGGGCTTGACCAAAAGATAAGCGTTTTTGAGTATATAAAAGAATTGCCAGTTCCGTCCGGATTTCCTGTTCGGTAAGTTTGGCATATCGTAAAATTTCATCTTCAATAAGTACCATACGCTACAAATTTTCCTACAAAAATAGCCTTTTTTCGAGTTTCTCAAGCCTTTTCTTGTTTTATCACATAATACCTTTGCCACATGAAGCGCATCCTGATATGGGTTCTGATCCTGCAATTTGCCACTGGCCACAACATGCTGGCGGAGTTGTTGCGCTTGCCTTCATTGATGGAGCATTACCGGGAGCATTTGGATGAAACGCCTCAGTTGTCTTTCCTCGCCTTTTTGGGCGAACATTACTTGAACGTGCAGCACCGGCACCAGAACGATGCCCATACGCAGTTGCCTTTGCATTGTTCGCATATCGCTTTGGCAGAGTCTGCTTTGCCGCAAGCGCTGCCCTTTGTGATGCTTTCCTCCTTGCCTGAACTTTCCAATCGTTCGTCTTTGCCCACCGACCATGTGTCGTTGACTTCCGGCGATTACGAATCCGGCCTTTTTCGCCCTCCCATACAGGTTGTTGCCTAAATGGTAGCATGGCCTTATTTAAGTTTTTACATAAAACGGCATTGAAAGAGGGGTAAACTCCCTAAATGGTATTTGTTGACTAACCACCGGCTAAAGCCGATGGTTATTGAAATAAGCAGCTCGATATTGATTGATCGAAAACGCTATTTCAATAACTCCCGGCTTCAGCCGGGAGTAAGTACAGATGCTTTACTACGGGGTTTTAACCCATTTAATGCCATTTTTTTTAAATCTTCAATCAGGCCTGCCTGCCACTGATCCAGCTCAGGATTTTTCCATCCGGCTCCTGGCCATTTTCACTTTCATTTTCAGATTATATGCCGATGCTTTGCTGTTGCATGGCAACAATGCTTGCGTAGATCACATGTAGACGTACAAAATTAGTTTAGCATAAATTCCTTGCAAACGCTTGATTATCAACACTGATAACCAATAACTAATAACGGATAACTACTAATGTTTCAAAAAATTATTGCTTTTTCGCTTCAGAATAAACCCCTCGTCGGGCTGCTGGTGCTGGGCATGGTCGTGGCCGGACTTTGGTCTTTCAGTCGCTTGCCGATAGACGCCATGCCTGATATCACCAACAATCAGGCGCAGGTGCTGACGGTGTGCCCGACGCTGGCAACGCAGGAAGTGGAACAATACGTGACCGCTCCGATTGAAAATGCGGTGCGCAACCTGCCCGGCGTACTCGAATTGCGCTCCATTTCGCGTTTCGGTTTGAGCGTGATCACTGTGGTGTTCCGGGAGGATATGGACCTCTACCTGGCACGAACGCTTTTAAATGAAAAATTACAAACTGTGGAGATTCCTGCCGGAGCAGGCAGGCCGGAACTGGCGCCGATCTCGACGGGTTTGGGTGAAATTTTGCATTACCGCATCGAGCCGAAACGCGGTTATGAAGGACTTTACACCGCTATGGAACTGCGCAATATCCAGGACTGGATCATTAAAAAGCAGTTGGCAGGCATTCCCGGAGTGGTTGAAATCAATAGTTTTGGCGGTTACCTGCAACAATACGAGGTGGCCGTGACGCCCGAACGCCTCCGCGCCGCAGGGGTGAGTATTGCTGAAGTATTTGACGCGCTGCAACAGGCCAATGAAAATACCGGCGGCGCTTATATTGAAAAAAATGCGGCAGCATATTTTATTCGCAGTGAAGGGATTGTCAAAAGTTTAGACGATATTCGTAGTATTTCGGTGAAGCCAAATCCGCATGGCGGCGGTTTGAAAATAGGCGATGTGGCGGACGTGCGCCTGGGCCATGCGCTGCGTTACGGCGCTGTGTCGCACAACGGAGAAGGGGAAATTGTGCTGGGTATTGTCATGATGCTCAAGGGTGAAAACGCTGCGCAGGTCATTCGCCGGGTAAAAGCGCGGCTGGCGGAAATCACGCCGAGCCTGCCCGAAGGAATTCAGGTGACCACTTTTCTGGATCGGGAGAACTTTGTCAACCGAACCGTCAGTACCGTCCAGACAAACCTGATCGAAGGCGCTTTGATCGTGGTATTCGTACTGGTTTTGCTCGTCGGCAATATGCGGGCCGGGTTTATCATCGCATCCGTAATTCCGCTGTCGATGTTGTTTGCCATCACGGTGATGCAAATGACCGGACTGACGGCCAACCTGATGTCGCTGGGCGCTATCGACTTTGGCCTGATCGTCGACGGAGCCGTTATCATTGTGGAAGCAACCTTGCACTACCTGCGACATTTTGCTTTACATAAAAGGGTAGGGGATGAAACATCCGTCCAACTCAGCCGTGCTGAAATGGACGCCGGTGTACAAACTTCCGCCCAGGGCATCATTCGCTCGTCCGTATTCGGCGTGTTTATTATTCTCATCGTTTACCTGCCCATTTTATCGCTGGAAGGCATCGAGGGCAAGATGTTTCGCCCGATGGCGCTGACGGTTTCGTATGCTTTGATAGGTGCTCTGATCCTGTCGCTGACCTATGTTCCAGTAGTTTCCGCGTTGTTTTTAAACCGTAAAATCAACCTGCGGTTCACTTTTGCGGACCGTTTGATTGGCCGCATTCAGCATTTATATACACCCGTGTTAAAACTGGCCCTGCAAGCGCCACGGCTGGTTTTGGGTTTGACGCTGGGCTTTTTCGGACTTGCGCTGGTGGTGTTTATGCGCCTGGGCGGCGAATTCCTGCCTACGCTCGACGAGGGCGATATTATGATGCACGGTTTTTGCAAACCGGGTACTTCCCTGACCCAAACCATCGCGAGCCACGATCTGGCGCAAAAGGTGATCCTGGAAAATTTTCCCGATGAAGTGGAGCAGGTTATTTCCAAAATCGGCACCGCAGAAATACCGACCGATCCGATGGCGCCGGAAACCGCCGACAACCTGATTTTATTAAAGGATAAATCAAAATGGACGCGCGCGCACTCCAAAAACGAACTGGTGGAAATGATCTCGGAAAAAGTGCGGGAAGTACCCGGCATGGCATTCGAATTTACCCAGCCGATCAAAATGCGCTTCGACGAAATGATGACCGGGGTGCGTTCGGATATTGCGGTGAAAATATTCGGCCCCAACATGGATTCTCTGGCCGCTGCCGGCGAACAAGTCAGTCGCCTGATCCGCGATGTAAACGGCGTGGTCGATCTGAAAGTGGAGCAGGTGGAAGGATTGCCGCAAATTGCCGTAGTGTATGATTATCAGCGACTTGCGCGGTATGGCTTACAGGTGAAGGATGTGAACAACGCCTTGCGGACGGCATTTGCAGGCGCGGTGGCAGGTGTGGTTTTTGATGAAGGCCGCCGGTTCGACCTCGTATTGCGCTTAGATAATGCCGGGCCGCAACGCCGCGATCTGAGCGATGTACAAAACCTGCCGGTGACAACGGCAGACGGCGTATTTGTGCCGCTCCGCGAGGTGGCTACGGTGGAATACCGCCTTGGGGCAGCCCAGATCAGCCGTGACAATGCCCAGCGCCGCATCGTTGTGGGCGCCAATGTCAGGGGCCGCGACGTGGAAAGCGCGATTGTGGATATTCAACAAATTTTGTCTGAAAAAATGAAATTGCCACCGGGTTATGTGGTCACTTACGGCGGGCAGTTTGAAAACCTGCAGGCCGCCAAAGCCCGGCTTTCGGTGGCCGTTCCCCTTGCGCTGGCATTGATCCTGGTTCTGCTCTATTTCGCCTTTAACTCCCTGAAAGAGAGTCTGTTAATATTTTCTGCCATACCGATGTCGGCCATCGGCGGCGTATTCGCCTTGTGGTTGCGCGACATGCCTTTTTCCATTTCGGCGGGCGTTGGTTTTATTGCCTTATTCGGAGTGGCGGTGCTCAACGGTATCGTACTGATCGCTTATTTCAACGAACTGGAAAAAGAAGGCCGTAAGCAGGTGTACGAGCGTATCATGCTGGGCGCTTCCGTGCGGCTGCGTCCGGTGCTGATGACTGCGGCGGTGGCGTCGCTGGGCTTTTTGCCGATGGCGCTATCGACAGGCGCCGGAGCGGAGGTGCAGCAGCCTTTGGCTACGGTGGTGATCGGCGGTTTGGTGACGAGTACGCTGCTGACGCTGATTGTGCTCCCAGTGTTATATGCCATGTTTTTTAAAGACAGCAAGTAGTTTTTGACGTGCGCGCTCCTCCAGTTCGAGGTATTCCTCGATGGTGTAGCGCTTGGGATTATCGGTAACTGCTGTCATTTACTTACTTTTTTTCTGCAAACTTATAAAAAAATGACTTTATTTCAAACATACGGCACGCATATAAAAAGGCTCTTGTACAAGTCTTTGATATGCCTGCTCTGCCTGCCCGCCGCCTTATCCGGGCAAAAAACCATCACGGAAGCGGAGGCCCTGCAAATCGTGCGGGAGCGGCATCCGGCGGTGCTTTCCTCCAATGCCGCCATCCGCAGCGCGCAGGTGCTGCGCAGCGGAGCAGCCCGCAACTGGGAGTCCGCAGAGGTATTCCACAACATCGCGGCAGACCCTGATCTGGGTATGTTTGGCACCTCGACATTCGGGGTTACACAAACGTTCCCCGCAGCGCGTCAAACCCGTGCCAATCGCGGTTTGTACGAACAGCAGTCCAGACTGCACGAAGCGGAACGCAACCTGGTGCAGCACCAGTTGAGCCGTGAAGTGCGCGATATTTTTCAACATTTGAGTTACCTCGACGAAAAGCGCAACCGGCTTGTGGCGCTCGACAGTTTGTATCAACAAACCGCACGTATTGCAGAAAGCCGCTTTCGCAACGGCGATGTGGCGTCGGACGAGCGCCTGGCTGCCCGCGACCAGGCCGCCCGTATCCGCCTCGAATTGGAGACGATCGGCCACGAAACGACCTTCGACCGGGAAGTGCTTGCCCAGTTTCTGGGTGAAAACGAAGTCCTGACGCCTGTGATCGCGCCTTTCAACCGGCGCTCGTTTAGCATGGCCGATACGGCTCGTATCCGCGAAGGCGCTTTTGCTCAAGTGGATGCCGGGAAAGTAGCATTGTCTGATGCATCCATTGCCGTGGAAAAAGCGCGTCGGGCGCCCCAGATGACGGCGGGACTGAATGTGCAATACCTGGCAAACGGCGCCTTGTATCCGGGCTATGCAGTCGGAGTGCGGTTGCCGCTGGCGCAGCAAAACCTCCGCGCCCGCGCTTCCGCATCGGCGGCTACTGCCGAAGCGGCCCGCGCACAACTGGAGGCCACCGTTCGCAGCCAGCAAATGGAACTGGCGCACCTGCTGCACGAAGTGGAGAAATACGAAATCCTGCTGGAATACTACGAAAAGGAAGGCAAAGTATTTGCCACAGAACTGCGCCGCAGTGCTTTTCAACGCTATGCTGCCGGTGAGTCGGATTTCATCGATTGGGTACAATCGGCCGAACGCGCACTGCGCATCGAAATGGAATACCTGGACAATTTGCACATGCTCAACCGGACGATTCTGGAAATTGAAATGCTCTTTTAGGGTGAGTTGTGAGTCGTGAGTATACAATCACTCACAGTGACCGTTGCAACTCACAACTCACGACTCACAACTCACGACTCACGATTCCAGGCCTGAAAAACCAAAACCAAAATCAACAAAGCCGCCAAGCGGGAAGCCTCTCACGACTCACAACTCACGACTCACCACTCACAATTCACACCATGAAATATACCCTCCTTTTTCTCTCCTCCGTACTCTTGCTGCTTATTTCCTGTAAAAACAAAACCACCGAACCGGAAGCAGCGAAAGAAGGGCCGCATATCGAAGGGCTGATCCATCTCAGTGCCGACCAGATCAAACGCGCGGGCGTTTCCTGGGGCGTTGTGGAGCAAAAGTCAATCAATGCCGTCTTGACGCTGACCGGTGAATTGCGCATCCAGCCCGAAAACAAGGCTGTCATCAGCGCTTCAGCCGATGGCTTTATCACACAATTGCGTGTCCGGCTCAACCAGTCGGTGCGCAAAGGCGAGTTGATCGCCACGCTGCGCAAACCGGATTTGATCGACCTGCAACAGGAATACCTCGAAACCCGCGACCGGATTCATTTTCTGCAAGCGGAATACACCCGTTTCAATGCACTAAAGGATGACAATGCCACGGCTGTCAAAAATGTCCAGAAAGCGAAGGCAGAACTGAATGCCGCAACGACCACCGGCCAGATGCTGGCGGCCAAACTCAAATTGTACGGTATTGACCCTGAACAACTGACGACCGAAAATGTGCGCTCAGAACTGCGTATCACCGCCCCGATGAATGGCGTCGTGACGGCTGTTCACCTGAGCAGCGGCAGTGCTGTACAGGCCGGAACGGCTATTTGTGAGATGGCTGACTTTACTGCCCTGCACGCCGATTTATTCGTTTTTGAAAAGGACGTTATGAAAATAAAAACAGGTCAGAAGGTGGATATTTCCTTTCCCGGCGCAACAGGTAAAACTCTGAAAGCCACACTTTTCAGCATCGACCGGGTGCTCGATCCACAGAAAAATGCCTTGCGCGCACATGCCCGTATCGACAACAGCGCCGGTCTGAACCTCGTGGACGGCGCTTACTGCGACGCCCGCCTGGCGCTCGACGCCGCACCGCCCTTGCCCGTATTGCCAAGCGATGCAATTGTCCGGGAAGGGCTGGAAGAGTATATCCTGCTGTTCGACCGCGAACAAAACGGCGATGCTTTTTTCAAGCCGTTAAAGGTACTGACCCAGGGTTCTGAAAACGGATTTACGGCGTTCACCACAGAAACACCTTTACCCGCCGACGCCAAAGTGGTGCGCCTGGGCGCGTATTTTGTGTGGTCGCAGGGGAAGGTGGAGGAGTTTGCGGAAGAATAAACAGTCCGAAGTCAACAGTGCGAAGTGCGAAGTCCGTAGAGTACACCGCTACATACTTGGGTTTCTCAAACATGTAACGGTGTACTCTACGGACTTCGCACTTCGCACTGTTGACATCGGACTTGCTACGGTGTACTCTACGGACTTCGCACTTCGCACTGTTGACTTCGGACTTGCTACGGTGTACTCTACGGACTTCGCACTTCGTACTGACGACTTCGGACTGTTAGTATTTATACTTCCCCTTCCACTGCTCCCTCAGTTGCGCCCTTGTCCGCTCTTCCGTGGAATTATTGCCCGGTTCATACAGGACGGTTCCGTCGATGGCTTCGGGCAGGTTGTCCTGCTGCACAAAATTGCCCTGGAAGTCGTGGGCGTACTGGTATCCCGAGCCGTAGTTGAGTTCTTTCATCAGTTGGGTCGGGGCATTGCGCAGGTGCAGCGGTACGGGCAGGCTTCCGGTCTGTTTGACCATTGCCATCGCGCGGTTGATAGCCAGGTAGGACGCATTGCTTTTAGCGGAAGTGGCTAAGTAAACGGCGCATTGGGAAAGGATAATCCGCGCTTCGGGCATACCGATCATACGAATAGCATCCATTGTGGTAGTGGCCAGCAGCAGGGCGTTCGGATTGGCGAGGCCCACATCTTCAGAGGCCAGAATGACCATGCGCCGCGCAATAAACTCGATGTCTTCCCCGCCGTCGAGCATACGTGCCAGCCAGTAGACTGCGGCATTGGGGTCGCTGCCGCGCATACTTTTGATAAAAGCGGAAATGATGTCGTAGTGTTGTTCGCCGGTTTTGTCGTACAGCGCGGCATTTTGCTGAATGAGTTCGCGCACCAGGTTGTTAGTGACAACGAGCGGTTTGCCACGTTCATGGTCGGGCGCGCCGAAGTTGGCGATCAATTCCAGCGCATTCAGCAGGCGCCGGGCATCGCCGCCGGAATAGAGCAGCAAGGCATCGTATTCCGAAATTTGCAGCGGCTGCGTTTTTAAAATGTTATCTTCTGCCAGGGCGCGATCCACGAGGCCGATGAGTTCGTCTTTGGTCAGGTGGTTTAAAACATATACCTGGCAGCGCGACAGCAGGGCTGGAATCACTTCAAAAGACGGGTTTTCCGTGGTAGCGCCGATGAGGGTTACGATGCCTTTTTCCACGGCCCCGAGCAGCGCGTCCTGCTGGCTTTTGGAAAAGCGGTGGATTTCATCGATGAACAGAATCGCGCCTTTCCCTTGTTGAAACAGGTTTTGTTTGTCGGCGCTTTCAATCGCGTCGCGGATGTCCTTCACCCCGGCATTGATGGCCGAGAGTTGAAAAAAAGGTTTTTGCAGCAGTTTGGCGATGAGTTGCGCCAAAGTCGTTTTTCCCACCCCGGGCGGCCCCAAAGGATAAAAGAGGGTATTTTACCGCGCTCGATGGCCTGGCGCAGCACGGCTCCTTCGCCCACGAGGTGTTGTTGGCCTACGTAGGTGTCGAGGGTTTGCGGGCGCATCCGTTCGGCGAGCGGTATCATGTAAGGAATGTGTGGCTAAGCGTGAAAGAAACGACTATTTTTGTCGGGCAAAGGTACGCCGGAAGAGACAATCTCATATGCTTGTTACAACCCTTACCTTTTAAATGCTGTTTTAGGATTCAATCTTTACAAAATAACAAATAGATGCTGCTCCATATCATTTCATACCGCCCGATAGCCCTTGTCTTTTCGATCGCTTTGTGTTTACTCAACCACGCCTGTTCCCCCAAAATTGCCAATCCGCCTGCCCAGGGTTTTAACGCAGCGGCTTCCGACGCCAAAGCCGTGGCAATTGCCGATGAAGTGATGGCAGCGATGGGTGGCCGGCAGGCATGGGATGCAACGCATTATATTTCCTGGAATTTTTTCGGTTCGCGCACCTTGCTTTGGGATAAATACACCGGGCAATGCCGCATCGAATGGAAAAAACGCCCCCTGCAAGTGATCGTGAACGTCAACACAGGCAAAGGAAAAGTAGCCATCGGCGGCGTGGAACAAACGCAACCGGACACGCTGGCCAAGTACCTGGATATGGGGAAAAGAGCCTGGATCAACGACAGTTACTGGCTGCTGATGCCTTTTAAACTCAAGGATTCGGGCGTGACGCTCCGGTACCTCGGCGAAGCAAAAACGGAGAAAGGCGCAGCGGCAGACCTGTTGCAAATGACTTTCGCCGGAGTAGGGGTGACGCCGGACAATAAATATCATGTTTGGGTGGATAAACAGTCGCGGCTGGTGACACAATGGGCGTATTTTCCCAAATTTACGGATGAAAAACCGCAGTTTATAAATCCCTGGAACGATTACAAACGTTACTGCGCTATCCTGATTTCCGGCGACCGGGGTAGGGGGTGAGGTGAATCTTTTACCGATCGAAGTGCTGACGGAAGCGCCTGCGGGTACTTTTGAGAAGTGGTAAGTATATTGATTACCGATTCACCCGGCCACCCAAATTTCCCTCCATCAAAGCCCGCACCTCTGATTCCGTACACAAGTTAAAATCTCCGGAAATGTAGTGTTTATATGCGGCTGCTGCCGTGGCAAACTCGATGACTTCCTGTAAATCTGCGTCGGCCTTTTGCAAACCAAAGATCAGCCCGGCCATAAAAGCGTCGCCGCTACCGATGCGGTCGAGCATATCGGGCAGGTCGTATTTTTTGGAGGTGAATAAGCGTTGACCGTCAAAAATCAGCCCCTGGTAGCTATTGTGCGAAGCGGAAAACCCCTCGCGGCGCGTCATGCTAATATGGCTGAGTTTGGGAAATGCAGTTTTTACGGCGGATAATACCACCTCAGGCGCCGTGTCGATCTCGTTTTTAATACCGAGGCATACCTCGAATGCTGTCTCATCGCCCAGCAACACATCGGTAAACGCCAGGAGGGCAGGCATAATTTCCGCCGGTTTTTTTCCGTAATTCCAAAGATTGGCGCGGTAATTTATATCGCAGGAAATCGGGATATTCAGTTCTTTAGCAATTGTCAGGCCCTCCAACAAAGCATCGGCCGCGCCTTGTGAAAGGGCCGGCGTAATGCCCGACCAATGCAGCCATGTTGCCTGTTCGAGCGCTGCCCGCCAGTCTATCACGCCGGGAGTGAGGGTTGCCATGCCGCTGCCTGCCCGGTCGTAGCGCACTTTGGAGGCCCGGCGACCTGCCCCCTGTTCCAGGAAATAGATACCCAGCCTGTCGCCGCCTTTGAGGGCAAGGTGGGTGGCCACCCCGTGTTGTGCAACTGCTGCCAACGCCGCCTGACCCAGTTCATTATCGGGCACGCGGGTCAGGTAGGCTGTTTTTATGCCAAACTGCGCCAGGGAAACGGCAACATTGGCCTCGGAGCCGCCGTAAACGGCTTCGAATTGCCGGGCCTGCACCATCCGTTGCGCCCCCGGTGGGGATAAGCGGAGCATAATTTCTCCGAAACAAACAATCTGCATGGCCAAAAGTATAAAAAAGGCGTGTTTAAGTAGTTATCGTTGTTGCATAAACTTTACAAAGAAGGACATGTGCGGGGGCAAAACGCACTGTAACGTCAAGAATGGACCATTCATTTGTTGATAGCCTTCCCACGCAACCGAATGCAATTGGTTGACCTTGCTTTTTGCCTTTTGCAATTTTGCCCTTTGCTTACCCCGGTTTTTCTTTAAATAGCTGCAAACGCTGGTAAAAGGCTTCAAAAGCCTGAATACCTGCCGGAGTAATTGGCAGAGTGTGAGCGGATAGTTGTTGCGGTAGGTTTTTCCACCTGAATATAACCGGCCTCCTGCAATTTGTTAATCTGTACGCTCAGGTTGCCACTGGTCGCGCCGGTTTGTTCCTTCAAGGTGTTAAAATCGGCCTCCTTGACCACCATCAGGTACGACATGGCTGCAAGCCTCAGTTGAGACAAGAGTAAATTGTCTAAATCTTCATACATGGCTATTGCGATTTTTTCGCGCGTTGCAGCAGGTAGCCGGGTACCAGATAACCCAGCGCTACGCCGATCGCCATGATGAGTGAATGCCAGTTGGGCGTCGTCAACAGGCACACGACTGCGCCCGCCCAGATGACTGCCGCTCCCCAGATCAAAGGCCTGAAACTCAATACAATGCCCGACATGAACAAGGCGAATCCGGTTACGACCATGATCGGTTGTGTGGGCGGCAGGTGGTGCATGACAGTGTAAGCAATCAGCATCGGCAATGAAATGCCAAAGCCGAGCCAAACCAGGCCGTACCAGTTGTGGATCGTGTTGCGCTGCGCAGGCTGCTTTTTCCGCCTCGATTCGTATATGATGGCTACCGGGATACCGATGGCAGGCATAACCGCCCAGGCATAATGCTGATTTCCAGGGCCTTGTGTGTAACTCATATAAAAATCGACCAAACCGGCGATGACCACTAAGGTCCCCCACAACAAGAGGTGAAAACCGTTTTCCTGTACTTCGCGTTTGGCTTTTTCGATGGTCTGATGAATGACCAGCAGGCTTTCTTCGGGAGTCAATTTTGATTCTGAGTTTTCCATTTCCGTTTAATTTAGAATATAAAACTGGTACAAATGTAAAGTAGTTTATTTTATAAACCAAATTTATTTTTCCTATCCACTTGATCTACTTGCCTGGCCTTTGTTAACTTCGCGTTAAAAGCCGCTACGCGCCTAAAGACCTCAGCCGGCAAGAATACGTCAGGCGGATAGTCAGATTACGGCATACCTTTGTAAGCAGGTAAATAATCAAGCAAAATTAGTTTTGGCCAAATTGTTTGTAAATGATTGATTATCAACACTGATAACCGATAACTGATAACCGATAACTAATCACGGATAACTACTTTTCCTAAATTGCTTTCAAATAATGAAAAAAAATATAGCGCCGCTGCTTCTGTCCATCGTGTTCTCTTTGCCTTTTTGCAAAACTGCAGCCCCCACAAACGCACCCAAGCCCGCCGAACAGTACAACCAGGAGCAGGAGCCGCCGCTCATATCCACCCTGACCATCCCCGTGAATATTTCCGTAGATGAATTGGTTCGATCGCTTAATACGCGGCTTTCCGGGAGTGCGCTGTATGAAGATTATTCATACACCGACAACGGCAATGACGGGCTGATGATGAATGCCTGGAAAAGCCAGGATTTAACCCTGTTTTTCAGCGGAAACACAATCAAATACCGCGTGCCCTTGAAATTATGGATCAAAAAAGACCTGGTAATGGGCGCCGCCGCCGAAGCGGAAGGCGAACTCGCCCTGAATTTTAAAACCACGTTCAGCATTAATTCGGATTGGACGATCAGTACCCAGATGGAGGTAGAATACCACGAATGGGTTTCCCGGCCAGTTTTAAAAACGGGTCTGGATAATATCAGCATGGAGACGATTACGAACCTTGCGCTGAACCGCAGTAAAAAGACTTTATCCAAAACCCTCGACCAGTTTGTCAGTCAGCAAATCAGCCTGCGCCCGTATGTGCAGGAGGCCTGGACGGCTATTCAGGAACCGATCCTGATGGATACCCTGTACCAGATGTGGGTGAAAACCACGCCGGTCGGGATCGCCATGACGCCCATTACGACCTATAACAATGCCATCCGGGCTAAAATCGCGGTGGAATGCCTGAACGATGTCAATTTCGGGCAGAAACCCTTTTTCCGCGAAAATTCCACGCTGCCCAACCTGCGCCAGATCAGTGAAGCGCCCGACGATTACCAGGTGCGCATCGCAACGGATGTGCCTTTCCCGGAAGCAGAACGGCTGGCAAAAAATATGATGATCGGACAGGTGTTTGAATCCGGAAAAAACAAGGTGAAGGTGGAAGACATCCAGCTTTGGGGCAACAACGACAAGGTGGTGGTAAATTCGCGGCTCAGTGGTTCCTTCAACGGGAATATTTACTTCATCGGCAGGCCGGAGTTCAATGCTGAAAAAAATCAGATTGAGGTAAAAGACCTTGATTTTCAAGTAGATACAAAGAAACTTTCTCTTCCGAACCGCTTCCTGGATTTTTCAGGGAACGATCAAAAATCAGATGAAAAAAGCCATGACTTTCCCGATGGAAGAAAATATCAGGGCCTTGAAAACATCGGTACAGGAATCGCTGAACTATTATGAAATACAACCCGGCGTCGTGCTCACCGGCACCGTGGATTCGGTGACAGTGGAAAATACGCGGGTGACGCCGACGAGTATCAGGGTCAATTTGTTTTCAAAGGGGAAGGTGAATGTGGATGTGAAGGGGTTGTGATTTACCCTCCGATCAGCCGCCGGTGGTAATTAATTTGTCCCAGGTGATAACTCAAATGCCCCAGTAAATGTAGCAGCATAAAGTCCATTTTGACCGTTTCACCGTGTTTTTGCTCCGGGTAATTGCCCTCAAGATCGGTGTCTAACAAGCCGCTCAGGGCTTCCTGCACCACTGCGATGGTGGCGTCTATCTGTGCCGTCAAGATGCCTAGCGGAATATCTTTTAAAGAAAACTCGTCGTCGCGCTGCCTGACATAGCCGCTATGGCCCAAAATGGCTCCGATAAAGTGATTGAGATTGCCCAGCAAGTGGAGGCACAGGTTTCCGGCAGAATTGCTGATTCCCTCCTGTACGACCCAGAGTTTGTTTTCATCAGCATACAGGTTCATTTCTTCCCGGAGTTTCCGGAGGTCGCGTTCGAAAAGGATAAGGAGTGCGTCTTTCATCATTGCAGTGTTTAGTGTGTGGTGTTTAGTGTTTGGTGTTTCGTGTTTCGGGGTTCTTCGCCTTGGGCAACTGTGAGTAGTTCAGGCGAAGCGCTCCATATTTTGGTCAAATTTTCACAAATGCCAAAGCCAAACACCAACCCAAACACCCCCCCGCCCGAAACACCATACACAAACACCAAACACGAATTTCATACCCACTTCACCGAACTGCCTTCCGGTGCCGACTGCACTTCGAGCAAATGTGGGAAATAATCTTTCAGGCTGTCGATATGTGAAACGATGTATATCTGCCGGAATTGTTCCTGTAAATAGTAGAGCGCCAGCATCATTTCGAGGCGGCGTTCTTCATCCTGACTACCAAAAATTTCATCAAAAGCCAGGAATTCGATCCGCTGTTCGGCGCCGCTCAGTTCCATGATGGCTTTGGTAATCGCGATGCGCAGGCAAAAATTGGCCAGGTCGACTTCACCGCCCGAAAAACGGTCGATGGGGTAAAAGATGCCGCCGTCGGCGATGGTAAAATCAAAATTTTCGTCGACGCGGATACTTTCGTACTTGCCTTTGGTGATCCGGCTGAACAAGTCGCTGGCTTCGCGGCTGATACCCGGACTTACCTTTTCAAGGATTTCAGTTTTGAACAGGTTCAGCATCTCCCCGAGTTTGCGCAAAAGTTCGGTTTCCTCCAATTTGTCGCTGATTTGGGCCAGAATCCGGTCGTTCGCGGCTATTTTTTCACGGTTCCGGGCGATATCGCTTTGCAGTTCGAGTACTGCCTGGTGCAAGGCCTGTACCGTGGAGGACTGCGCGCTGAGCACTTCACTAAAGCTGGTGAGCGATTGTTTGGCGGCTTCGTAGCGCTGCGGATTGTGGCCAATGGCCGTCAGGTCGCTTTGTTGAACGCTGATCTGTTCTTTGACATCGGCAATAGCCTTTCCGGTATTTTGCAATGCCGTTTCGACCGTGGGGCGTTCGCGCCGGAGGTAGTTTTCATTGCCCAGAAACTCGCGGTAGCGCGGCTCCAGTTCGCTCAGTTTGTTTTTCAGGTTTTGGTAGGCGGCGGCATCGAAATGCACTTCCCCGATTTCGCGGAGAATGGCTGCATCGGCCACCAACTTCGCTTCCAATTGCTGTAGTTCTGTGGTGATGGCCTGTTGCTGGCGTTTTTGTTCATTCAATTTCGATTGTTCCTTGATGAGGTTTTCGGCTTCTTTACGCGCTGCCTGTTGCCTGTTTTTTAATGCCAGACCGGCTTCGGTAACAAGGCTTTTGGCTTCGTCAAATTTATGCAACTCATTGGTTTGCATCGCATGTATTTCAGCATTTAATTCTGCTAATGCCATTTCATACCCTTCCAGCAACGGCTGCAAACAGGTGGGACAGCGACCGGTATTCCCCAGGGTCTTCAAGTTGGCGACTTTATCGCTGCGCTCTTTGATCCGGCTTTTAAATTCGGCGATTTGTGCATCGAAGCCGCGCAGTTCCACGCGTTTGTTTTCCATTTCTGCTTCCAGATCGGCGATGGTTTGCTCCGTTTCCTGAAGGGCTGCACTGACCATTGGAAGCCGGGTCAGCGCCTGGTCGAGTTCTGCCAGTTTTTGTTGTTGCGTCGCTATTTTTTCCTGGTCTTCTGCAATCCGGTTGCTGCGGATTTCTTTGTTGAGGTGGCGCTGCTGCTCTTTTTCGAGCATTTCCAAAGCCTTTTTATCTGCTTCGTACGTGGCAAATTCGTCCCGCCTGGCATCTTGTTGGGTTTGCAAAAGTTGTAAATCCCGGCTTTTTTGTTGCAGGGTTTCCTGTTGTGCGACCAGTCCGGTCAGGCGTTCCTGCAATTGGCCCAGGTTGCGGTGCAGGGTATTGAACCGTTGCAGGCGCTGCTCTTCTTCTTCAAATTTTTGTTTTTCAACAACGTATTTTGCTTCAACCGCGCTTTGTTTTGCTGTTTCGGTATGTAAGGCTAACTGTTTGTCTGTCAGTGCTTTACTTTGTTCAATCACATTGTTTTGCAGAGCATCCAGCAGATCAGTGGACAATAAATTCTGGCGTTGTCCGGTCATTTGGCTACTCAGGTCGCGGATGTCGCCGTTGACGCGGGTTTGAATCTCGTCGAGCGTGTCGAGTCCCAGCATCCGGCGCACCATCCGTTTGCGCACTTCACCGGAACTGTCCGACAGTTCGCTCAGTTCCTTTTGTCCTGAAAAAACGGAGCGTTTGAAAGCGTCGCGTTCCATGTGCAGGACTTTCACCAGTTCCTCGTTGACTGCTGAAACGCCTTTGGCAATGAGTTGATCGTTTTTGTAAAATTCTGCCCCGACGGCCATCGCTTTGCCGCGAAACTCCCGTTTGACCCGGTACAAAATGTCGCCGATGCTGAATTCGAGCACCAGTTCCACATTGGCTTTCGGCTCGGCAAAAGCGGATTTGACCAGGGATTTGTTGCTTTCGTCGCGCCCGAACAGGCAGTACAGAATGGCCTCAAAAATAGTGGATTTGCCCGCACCGTTTTTGCCAATAATGCCTACCAGCCCTTCCCGGAATTCGAGGGAAAGAGAGGCGTATTGTTTGTAATTGGCCAGGTGTAAGCTATTGAGGATCATTGGTTTTTAATTTGGAAATAGTGGTTGGCCCGTTCTGCCAGGCGTTCGGCCAGCAAGGGGTCTTCCGTGTATTTGCTGCGCAGGTAGTCTGTAAATATTTTGTCGATACTGTCGAATTGACTCGCTTCTATGCCTTGCACAAAAGACCGGTCGCTAAAGGTCCTTCTTTTCGGGAGGAGTTGAAAAGCGTCGGGGAAAATTTGTTTCAGGCGCAGGTTACTGAGTTCCAGGGTTTGTTCGGTGCGGATGTCATTAAAATTCAGGGAGACGATGGCTTCCTGCGTATTATTTTCCTGCTTGAACCGTTCCAGGTCCGCTTCTATCTCGACGGCTGAAAGTTCGTGGCAGCGGTTCATTTCCCAGCGCAGCCAGGGCCGGGTCGGTACCGCTTCAAAACGAATCGAACAGGTCTGATCGGCTTGAACATCCAGGTGCAGGAATCCTTTTTCAGTCCCGATTTCGGTGTCGCTCAGGCGCTCGACACTGCCCGCATACCAGGCGCAGGGATGTACGTCGATGGGCTGGCAATTGTGCCAGTGCCCCAGTGCAATGTACTGGAATTGAGCCAGTTGGTTTTCAAACTCGGCCGGAAAAACCTGCTCTCCGTATTCTTCCATCAGGTAACGTTTTCCCAGCGAAGTGTGCAGCATGAGTATGTTGAACTTGCCGGGCCTTGCCTCCAATTGTTCCAAAGAACTGATTAACAGGCGGTTGTCGTTGATATGCGGAACGCCGTGGATGACTACGTCGCCGAACGTCACCTGTTCCGCTTGTTCTCCAAAAAACGGGTACACCCGATCCAGCGAACGCAGGGCGCGCAAAATCGGGCTGTTGTAAATCGTTTTGGGGGTTTCGTGGTTGCCCGCTATCAGTACCATGGGAATGCCCGCATCGCCGAGGCGGCGCAGTTGTTCCAGTCCGAAGGTCAGCGCCCGGTTGGAAGGACTGGGGCGGTGGAAAAAATCGCCGGAATGGATAATCAAATCCGGTTTCAGTTCCAGCATACGTTCGATTACCCGCTCGAAAGCATCATACACGTCCTGCTCCCGGGCATTGATGCCCTCTGCGCTGACGCGGTCGTATGCCTGGTAACCCAGGTGGGTGTCGGAGAAGTGAATAATTTTCATAGGGGAGATTTTTTGTTGATCCTGCTGGTATTTTTTTCCGGAGGAAAAAAACCAGCAGGATCAACAAAAAACCTTACAATTTTGATGGTGAAGATACGATTGGCATTTGTTGTTTGAAGAGGGATTTATGGGGTTGTGAAAAGCCCGGATTGAAAATTTGTAGTGAAATATTGTTATCAATCTCACACAATCCTATAAGGTTTCAAAAACCTTATAGGATTCAGGTGAGCTTGGATGGTGAAAATATGATTGCATCGGCCTATGTCTATTATCCATGCTAATCCCGTAAATCAAATGATACAGGGTGGGTAGAAAAAATTCGCAGAATTTTTTCTACCCACCCTGTATCATTTGATTCCCCTTTCCCTTACGTAACCGATATAATCCGATTTGGGTGGATCCGTAAGACCCAGGTTGCGGGCGATGGTGACGATCTGGCCGCGATGATAGGTGCTGTGCTGCATACAATGTTGTATGATTTCTGTGGTGTATTGTTCGTAGGGAATGCCGGTGGTGTGGGTATAGCCTATTTTTTGTGAAAAATAACCGCTGTCCCGGCTACCGATAAAATCCCGGAAAGCCGCTGAATTCTGCATCAGGCCGTCCATCAGTTCCGTGTTCGAACCCTGGAAAGTGGCTGAAATCAAGTGGTTGGGGGAGGTCCCTTGCAACCGTTGCAGCCAGATATCCTGTGCCGACCAGATATGCAGCAAGGTGCCGCGCAGACTGGGAAAACTGGACGGCACTTCCCGGTCCATTAATTCTAAAGGTTTGCTTTTCAGCCAGTTAACAAATAACGCGTTCGCCCAAACGTTGAAAGCGACGTAGTCTTTCATGAGAAATTCGACGGTCATAGCGTGAGTCGTGAGTGGTGAGTCGTGAGTGGTGCAATTGTTTGGGATTAATGGTTTTTGGGCCAAATAACTTATCCATGCTAAATCTGTAAATCGAATGAGATAAGGTGGGTAGTCGTATTTTTTCGCAGAAAAATACGACTACCCACCTTATCTCATTTGATTCCCCTTTCCAGTAGCGCTATATAAAACCCGTCAAACCCTTCGTCCTGCGGCAGGATTTTTCTTTCTTCCAGGAGGCGGAAATTTTTTCCAGGGTCGCTGGCGAGGAAAGTTTCAATTTGATCCTGGTTTTCGGCAGGCAAAATACTACAGGTGGCGTACACCATTCGCCCGCCCGGTTTTGTAATACTTTTGATGGTTTTGCGGCTTTCGATGGGGCGGGTTTCGATATTGGTGGCGCCTGCCCGGCGCGCGCGAAGGCGCAGTTCGTCGAGTTTCCAGGCGAAGGTATCCAGTGCGATGAGGCTGCCCTTGTTTTGCAGGAGCGCTGCGAGGTGCAGGGTTTTGCCGCCGCCGCCTGCGCAGGCATCGACCACGCGCATGCCAGGTTCGGGCGCAAGAACGGACGCAACGAGTTGGCTGCTGTAATCCTGCACTTCAAACCAGCCTTTTTTGAAGCAGGGGCTGAGGAAAATATTCTGACGGCGGGCGAGTACCAGCGCGTCGCCGGTTCCGACAGGTTTTGTCTCGATACCTTCTTCCAGCAGGGTGTGCTGGAGCGCTGCTCGGTCGGTTTTGAGGCGATTGGCACGGAGTACCACCTGGGCTGGTTTATTGAGCCAGTGCAGGGTTTTATCCCAGGATTCCGGCAGTTGTTGCGCCGCCATTTCATCCAGCCATTCCGGGATACTTTCCCGCAGCGCCCGCTCGGTTTTGGCTTTTTCGGCCCGGGCCGTTATTTCTTTGAGTTGTAGGTGTTTAAATTCCTGCCAATCGGGGAGTTTGCCGGATTTTAAGAAAAAATGGATGCCGATTAATTGCCAGAAATCAGTCTCAAAACGCGGTGTTTTTCCCAGTATTTCGGTGTAATACCGGTAATACCGCAGCACTTCATAGGTGGTTTCGGCTATAAAAGCCCGGTCGCGGCTGCCCGCTTTGGGGTTGCTTTTCAGGGCCTGTTCGATGACTTTATCGGCATAGCGGTGTTCAAAAAAAATGGCCATGAGTGCCTGCGCGACCGCGCGGACAAGCAGGGGATGGAGTTTGATCTGTTCAGGTTCTTTCAACGTACTTATTTTAGAAACAAAGGTATGGAATCGCTACACAATTGGCAGATAGGTTTGAACGGTTTAGATGGTATGAAGGATTCGCTTTGAGGCTTGTGAGACATCCACCTATTTTCCTGCTTTTCCTCTATTTTTCAATAACTTGGCAGCGAAATTTTTCAAATATGCAATTCCGTCAAGCCATTCTTGTTGCCGACCGGCAAACGTATCAGTTGGTACCGGGGAAACCCAATTCTTTCGAGACATTTTTTGCAGATTTTCAATGCGATGTTGTCAGTGCACAGGAAACAAAATACTCCATTTTCCTGCATCCCAAACAGGATATAACCCTGCAACGCCTTGAAATTCAACTGGATATGCCGCTTTCCGCCGCTGCCCACTTTTTCGCCAACGGATACCAGTCCTGGAGCGAAAGCCGCTGGATGCCGGTAGACGGGCACATTCCGCGCCTGCGGCGAATGGCCCGGCGGCACATGGGGTATTACGGCGACGAGATGATCGCAGGTATTCCACATGGACCGGGACTGCTGCATTCCTGGACGTACACGCTCTTGCAGGATGCGCCGGAGACGGTTATTTTTCTGGGTTCTTTGAACGAAAGTACCGGTTTTACACTTTTCCTCTATGACCGCCGTAACAGCATTCTCACGATACGCAAGGACCTGGAGGGCTTGCAACTGTCGCATTCCTTTCCGGCGCTGGATTTTGTGGTGTTGAAAATGGGTGAACAGGACGCATACGATGCTTATTTTCAATTACTTGACATCAAACCGCCCGCTGCGCCGCCCGCTATCGGCTGGACGAGTTGGTACCGGCATTTCACCCATATTTCAGAGCCGGTTTTGATGAAAAACCTGGATTCATTTGCCGCTTTTTATGCGACCCTGGGCCATTCCGAATACCAAACGGTAGCGCATGTTGCAGCGGAAAAACCCGCCGCTTTTTTTCAGATAGATGATGGCTGGCAAACGGAAGTCGGCGACTGGTTGTCCGTAAAACCGGCTTTTCCCGGTGGCATGGGGCGTATGGCTGCACAAATCCGGGAAAAGGGCCTGATGCCAGGGCTTTGGTTGGCGCCGTTTGTGGCTTCCCGAAAATCGGATTTATTTCAAAAACATCCCGATTGGCTGCTGAAAGATCATAAAAACAAACCCTTGAAAGTGGGCTGGAATCCCTTGTGGGGAGGCTGGTATTACGCCCTCGATTTTTACCATCCGGGGGTGCAATCTTATCTGGCAGGGGTATTCCACATGGTTTGCGAAAAATGGGGCTACGAGTTGCTGAAACTAGACTTTCTGTTCGCGGTATGCCTGGCCCCGCCGCCGGGCAAAACGCGCGGTCAGGTGATGTACGAGGCGATGGAATTTTTACGCCATCTGGTAGGTAACAAGCGGATACTTGCCTGTGGGGCGCCCTTGGGTTCCTGCTTTGGACTGGTGGACTACTGCCGTATCGGCGGGGATATTCACCTGCGCTGGGAACACAGGTTGCTGGCCTTTTTGCGGCACCGGGAGCGCGTGAGTACGATTGCCTCCCTGCGCTCCACGCTTCATCGTTGGTCGCTGAATGGCCGCGCTTTTCACAATGACCCTGATGTTTTTATTTTAAGAAACGACCACCAGCACCTCAATGCCGTACAACAACAAACCGTGCTGGTAATCAATGTGTTACTGGGAAATTTGTTGTTCACTTCCGACGATGTCGGGGAATATTCCTCCGAACAAATTGCTGAGTTTTCGGAAGCGCTTGCCTTGCGCGGTAGCCATGTGCAGGCTGTTTCAGAACTGGAAAATGACCTGTATAGGATTGATTTTGAATACCACGGGCAAGCGTATGCGGCCTATTGCAACCTGAATAAGAAAGGGCGAAACATTGTTCCGAATGGCGGTCAGGCGATGTTGCTGGCAGCTTATGAAACGATTATTTTGAGCCAGTGAAGAGGTGTCATTTGCGAGGTACGAGCAGGTGACACCTTGTAACGGTGGCACCACACGACGCAGGGTCAGACACCTGTCCAGCTCTCCCCCCAAATGTCAACAATTGGTCAACTCTACTTTTTGTCTTTTTGGCGCCCCCTCTCCTCTTCCGGGGGGGAAAAACGCCCCTAAAATAGTAATTCATCCCGGCGTTCAGCCCAATGGTAACAATCGACGGCAGTTGCTTCCCCGCGCTGTTTTTTCTCGCAAAATCGCCCGATAAGCTGGGTTCCAGCACCCATGAAAAGTGTTTCAACGGGCGGTATTCCAGACCGGCTGATACCTGATAGCCTGCAAAAAACTTATGGGTCTTATCCGGTCGCAGGGTGTAGGCATTGTTCCCTTGTCCCGGGCGGAACCGCGTATTTTCAGAAACCCGGGTAACGATTTCAATTTCATTGCGCAGCACAACATTGCCGATCAGGCCTGCTTTGAGAACGCCGGTGAGTCGACCCTGGCCCAGGCGAGCCGTCACCAATACCGGAACGCGGAGCAATTGCAGACGTTCGGAGGTTTTTACTTGAAAATGTAAAGGTTCGTCTTCCGGTACCACCGTGTTGGAGTCGACTTGTTCCATGCGTAGCGTCACCTCCGTGCTGCCGCCGTAGGTATCGAGGTCGTAATCAAAATCGTAACTGCGCGCCTGGCCACCGCCGCCCGGGCGGCCATTGATGAACCTGAACCTCGCCCGGTGCATGGTGTTTCTTTCGATCGCGCGGTAACCGATTCCGGTTTCAATGCCCCATCTGCCTTGCAGGTGTTTGCCCGCTTTGAGCCAGTAATCAGCCGTAAATGTTGTTTTTTCCTGGGCGCCGACTACACGCGGACGCATGACAGCAGTATGTTCCGGCCCCGGCTTTTCAATGAGCAGGGTAGGCGTAACCTGTGCACCCACATACCAACCGGAGGATGTACGCAGTGGCTTGACAGGCAGTACGGGCGGTTGGAAACCGGAAAATGTGTAGTTTACAAAAGGAATGTTATTGTTTTCAAGTAGTTGAAAATCATTGATTTGTGCAACCGAATCCACCCTGTTTGCTGCGCTGTTTACAAGTGAAACAAGCGCGCTGTGTTCAGAAACAGGCGTTTGGACTTCCGGACCTTCCGGCGTTGATGTTCCGGAATTTGCGGCAACGATATTGCCCGGCTGCGCAGCATTGGCGCTTGCTTTTTCCGATACCGTTGATGGTTGCCGGGCGGAAGTTGCAGGGGAAACAACGGCAGCGCTTGCGTCGGCGACAGATGTGTTGGCCGCTGAAGTTTTTGGAAGAATGGAAGCGTTTGTGTTCAGATTTGGAGTGTTTTGAACCGTTGGCAGCACAGCATGGGAAGCCAAATCTGTTTGGCTGCTTGCCGGATTTTCCTGTTCCGTTGGACTTTTTATAACTGAACCGGTAGGGTAGGGCGCCTGCGCAGGTTGTTGGGCGTCGCCGCTTTGTTCTGTACCCTGAAGCGCGGAAATTTCCCGGATTTTGTTTTCGTAATACAATCGTCCGCATACCAGGCTGGAAATCAGGAGCAAAATGGCTGCTGCCGCCGTCAATTGCCAGAGATAACGTCGGATTGGGGGCCTGCCCGGGCCGGTACCGGATTCCGGCACGACAGGAGGCAGTTCCTCTTCAATACGTCCCCACATATCGGAGGCAGGGACCTCTTCGTAATCCTCGAATGATTTGCGGACATAATCGTCGAGGCGCTCGTCTTGTATATTTTTCTCCATGATAATCAGGATGTTAGACTGCTTTCAAGTAGTTTTCTGAAATAGGCTTTGGCACGCATCAATTGTGATTTGGAGGTGCCGACCGAAATGCCGAGTATCTCTGCTATTTCGGGGTGTGAATATCCTTCCAGTACATGCAGGTTGAAAATCGTTCGGAAACCGGCGGGCAGTTGTTGTAAAATGCGGATCATGTTTTTAGCCGGCGGCTCGTCGGTAAAAAAAGGCTCGGTACTTTCTTCCACGAGATCCTGTCCGTCGAGTTCCTGTGTAATCAGTGCTTTTTTCTGTTTTTGTAAATGCTGCAGGGCTGTGTTGACAAAAACCTTGCGCACCCACCCTTCGAAATTGCCTTCACCCGTGTACTGATACAGGTCGCGGAACACCTTCACAAATCCTTCCTGCAATATATCCTCCGCATCCTCGCGGCTATGGGCATAGCGGAGGCACAAGGCAAACATTTTGCCTTTAAAACGTTCGAAAAACTGCTTTTGAGCGAGGCGGTCGCCGCGAAGACAGGCTTGCAGATTGGGTTCGGTCATGCAGATAACAGGTCAGTGTACGCAAGGTAGGTAATGTGAAAAAGCCAGGGGTTGCATGGGGAAGAAATATTTTTAAATAAAAGGGCCCCCCCATGCAACCCCTGTCGCAAAACGCGACCTAACCTGTCAAATCAAATCATTCACGTACAAATTTTTAAAAACTAAACATCATGATCAAATCCTTAAAAGTGTTTCTGCTGCCGGTATTGGCGCTCATGGCCATTGTCGTGGCCTGCAATAAAGCCGATGACTTACTTGCTACCACCGAAGAAGCCGTAGATCAGGCCTTGTATTCCGCCCAGGAGCGCGGCGGTCTGGGTCGGCGCGGTTGTTACGAACTGGTATTTCCGGTTTCCATCGTTTTGCCGGACAGTTCTATCGTGGAAGTAAATTCTTATGATGAAGTGAAAGCGGCCTTGCGCGCTTATTTTGAAGCCAATGGCACAGGGCCGGGCAATGGCCACCACCACCACGGAGCCGGACACCGCCCGCACCTGGCTTTTGTTTTCCCGATTTCCGTGGTTTCACAGGACGGAGAAGTGATTACAGTTGCTTCCGACACAGAACTTCGCGCCCTCCGCGCAGCCTGTGCAGGTACTTTTGGCAACCACGGCCCGGCCGGACATGGCAATCATGGTCTTTCCTGTTTTGAGATTGTTTTTCCGGTTACCGTTTTGTTCCCGGATGGCACGACCGCCACTGCAACTGACCGCCATGCCCTGCATATGATGACCCGCAGGTGGCATCACGAAAACCCGGGCGTACCCGGTCGTCCGCAAATTACCTTCCCGCTGACCGTGCAAATGACGGAGGACAGCACGTTGGTAACCGTCAACAGCCGCGAGGAACTGCGGGCATTGAAGGAAAGCTGCGAGTAAGGTGTGTTTGGTGTTTCGTGTATAGTGTTTAGGGGGCTTCGGGCTTGGTAGTAGTTGATATTTTAGTCGAATTTTCACAAATGCCAAGCCTGAAGCGCCCTTAATTATGGTGTTTAGTGTTTCGTGTATAGTGTTTAGGGGGCTTCGCATTTGGCAGTAGTTGGTATTTTGGTCGAATTTTTACAAATACCAAGCCCGAAGCCCCCTAAACACTATACACTATACACCAAACACTTAGTAAGTTTGCGTCAAAATCTGTTTGTTTTATGGAAGCATACGGCGCGATACTAAATATTGTAGTCCCTATTTTTTTTCTGCTTTTTTTTATTGAAAAAGCCTTTGAATGGTACCTGGGCAAAAACGTGATTCGCTCATTAGACAGCGTGTCGAGTTTCAGTTCCGGCATTACGAATGTAGTGAAAGATGTGTTGGGCATGAGTGTGAGCGTACTCAGTTACTACTGGCTGGTGGAGCACCTGGCCGTTGTGCAGGTAAAAGCGACCTGGGCTGTTTACCTGATCGCGTTTATTGCCGTTGATTTTCAGGGGTACTGGGTGCATCGCTGGTCGCATGAGATCAATTTTTTGTGGAACCGGCACATCATCCACCACAGCAGCGAAGAGTTTAACCTGTCCTGCGCCCTGCGGCAATCCGTCTCCGCTTTTATTAATTACTTCACCATTTTACTGCTTCCTGCGGCGCTATTGGGCGTACCTGTTCAGGTAATTGCCATTGTCGGGCCGATCCATTTATTCCTGCAATACTGGTACCATACCCAACTGATCGGTAAAATGGGCGTGCTGGAGTATATCATTGTCACGCCTTCGCAGCACCGCGTTCACCACGCCATCAATGCGGAGTACATGGACAAAAACTACGGGCAGGTTTTTATCCTCTGGGACAGGCTTTTTGGTACTTTCCAGGAAGAATTGCCCGATGTGAAGCCAGTTTATGGGGTTTCCCGCCCGGTGCGTACCTGGAATCCGATCAAAATCAACTTCCAGCATGCGTGGTTAATGTTTCAGGATGCCTGGAGAACCCGGAGCTGGTACGACAAACTGCGGATTTGGTTTATGCCAACAGGTTGGAGGCCGGCAGATGTGGAGGAAAAATACCCTGTTTTCAAAATTGACAATGTCTACCATTTTGAAAAGTACGACACGCCCGCTTCTACGGCATTCAAAACATGGGCCTGGATACAACTGAGTTTCAACTACATTTTACTGATCTATTTTTTCGCGTTTCTGGGCCAAATAGGCGCGCCCGGTGTGTTCTACTACGGCGCATTCGTTTTCGTAGGCGTTTTTGCCTATACGGAACTGATGGATCGCAACCCGCAGGCCGTCTATTTTGAGCTGCTCAAGTCGGCTGCCGGTTTATACATGATCTGGACAATGGGAGGCGACTGGTTTGGGGCAAAGACCAATGTGGGTCTGTGGTATGTCTGGATGGTGGGTGCGTACCAGGTATTGTCGGTGGTGGTGACAGCAGGCCTTGTTTGGACGGAAGTTCGGGGCAAAAATCAACTGCAACGTATAAGAAGTGATGTAAATCAACAGGTTACAATCGAACGTTGAGATTTGTACCTCAAATCAGGTTGTATGAAGGCCAAGAATTAGTTGTAAAACCTGATTTTGTTTTGCCTCTAACTTCCCGAAAGTTTTAAACTTTCGGGAAGTTTTGAGCCAGAATATAATAAACGCAAGAAGCCGCGCGGTGTATCACCGGGCGGCTTCTGCTGCATATAAAAAGGAAATTACTTGTTTGTCGTAAACACTTTGAGCTCCTTGATCCGCGCTTTTTTACCAACCAATCCACGCAGGTAGTACAGACGTGCACGACGCACTTTACCACGTTTGATGACCTGAATACCGGCGATATTCGGGTTAGTAATGGAAAAAATACGCTCTACACCCACTCCATGCGATATTTTGCGCACGGTAAAGGATTTGGTCAGACCATGTCCTTTGATCTGGATAACATCTCCGCGGTAGTCCTGCTCACGGGTTTTGTCACCTTCCACAATTTTGTAAGTAACAATAACGGTGTCACCCGTTTTGAAATCAGGTAATTCAGTCTTTTGCAGCAATTGGCCGTGTACAAACTGTATGGCTTCCAACTCTTTCATTCTATGAGTATTTTGTATCGTCAAAATTTAGAGGCGCAAAGGTAATTCGCTTCGGCGGAAAAAAACAAATTATGTTTGGATATTTTCATAAAAATTAGTTAGTAGCCTGAAAGCGAATCTGCCAAACCATCAAACCATCTTGGCCGTTGTTGGCGGACCAGCCCACAACAAAGATGGGTCCGAGGGCATTTGTAGCCCCCCCCTCCCCCCCGGCCCCCCCCCCCCCTCCCCCCCCCCCCCCGGGGGGACGCCAACAACGGCCAAACCATCGTACCAACAAACCTGTCTGCAGCCTACCCCAATCCTGTCACATTGAATCATTTTCATCTAATTAACATATAAGTGTTGTAACATTTGATTTTTATACACTTATCTTTGTGGCGTTCAAGCGCAGGTTTGACCAAAACACAAAAAACAAACACACCAACATCTCTTTCACCGTTTTCATTCAAACGAATACACATGAAAAAACTTTTTTCCTCCCCGTCCTGATGGTTATGCTGATGTCCGCTTATGCGCCGGCTACCTATAAAGTAGATACGAATTCCAGCGTTATTGTCTGGAAAGGCTACAAAGTAACAGGTCAGCACACCGGTACTGTGAAAGTACAAAATGGCAGCCTGGTCATGGACAACGGCGTACTCACCGGCGGTTCTTTTGACATCGACATGACTTCTATCAAGGATACCGACCTCGAAGGCGAATGGGCGGATAAATTGGTCGGCCACTTGAAAAGCGACGACTTTTTCGGTACTGCCAAATATGCCACGTCCAAATTTGTGATCACCCGCGCGATCCCCCAGGATACAAAAGGTAATTACAAGATCACGGGCAACCTGACGATCAAAGAAACCACCAAAGAAATTAAATTCCTGGCGGCAGTAACCGAAAATGCCGGCACGGTCACGGCTTCCGGCAAGATGACCATCGACCGTTCGGATTTTAATGTTCGGTACGGTTCAGGTTCTTTCTTCGACGGCCTGGGCGACAAAACCATTTACGACGAGTTTGATCTTCAGGTTTCTTTGGTAGCAAAAAAGTGACCTGTGTTTTTTTTAGCGTCTGACGAGGCAGTCATTGAAGTTGATAAAGGTTGATAAGGGTTGATGAGGGTTTATAAGGTTGATGAGGTTGATAATCATCCGCTCGAAAAAGTAAAATCGCTTCATTTTCGAGCGGATGATTATCAACCTCATCAACCTTATAAACCCTCATCAACCTTTATCAACCTCTATCAACTTCAATAACTGCCTCGTTTTTGTATGTATTTGCGGTGATTCTAGTACAAAACAGATGCTCGAAAGGAGTCTTCTTTCAAAATTGGGCTTACCTTTGCAGCTTTACACAAGAACATTTGTTTTTACTCGTTATACCGGCATAAAAAAAATTTACACATGCTCCGCACTGTTTCTTTTCTCGCACTGGTTTCGGGCATATTCGTCCTGAGCGCCTATCGTGCTGCGGAACCGAAGTTCGGTGATCAGCTGTTTCCCGTAAATACCACCGTCGCGCGCTTCTTTCTCTCCGGGGAGCGTCAGTTTACCAATATATACGACGAAGACTGGGCGCCCGAACCGGACACCTTATTAAGTATGCAGATTCTCATGCTTAATTACAGCGCCTACGACAATGTGTATCCCGAAAAAACCAGGGGGATGATTCAACGGAGTTTCCCGCTGTCCGTGATAACTGATTTTTGGGAAGGCAGCGCCACTGATTTTTCGGCAGCGCTTTCGGGCCGGGATATTGTTGTGGTGCCTTATCCGGCAGGCGGAAATTCGGATATTCTCAAACAATACGGGAGGGAAATGGCGAAATTTGTTCGCCAGGGCGGCATGGTTATTTTTACAGGCACCGACCAATACGCTGTTTTGCAGGATTTCGGATTGCTGGATATTGACTTCGGATATTTCTGTAAAGCGCCCACGATCCATGAAACATCGCCGGAACATCCGGTACTGACGGGCACGGCAGAAGAATTTGATATGCGCAACTATGCCTACCCTCTGGATATTTCAGACCCCAATTTTGTGGTACTGGCCGATGTGAAAGGCTACCCGGTGATGGGTTACAAACCAATCGGCAAGGGCAATGTCGTTTACCTGGGCTTTGAATACTATTTTGACGAAAAAGAGTCTACACAGATGTTGCTCAACGCGATTCGCTGGGCCTTGCAGGGTAAACCCGTTTTGGCGGAAAAAGGTAATGATCCAGAATCTGCCGCCACACCTTTGGCGCCGAAACGCAGCGAGGAAATTTTATATGCCGGCACAGGCAGGCAAGAAAGTGATTTGTTTGACCTGAAAATATATCCCAATCCATATATCAGTAAAGCGACGCTTGACATTGAACTGAAAAAAAGCACCACGCTCGCTGTGGAAATGGTCGATGAGTCCGGCAGGTTAGCGGCTTTACTCCTTCCGAAGAAAAATCTAAGTCCCGGATTTTATCGCCTTGAATTGCCGAATGTAGCGCCCGGTGTGTATTTTGTTCAGTGCAAAACGAACGAAGGAACCACGATCCGAAGGGTGTTCAAAACCTCTGCCGACTAATCCGGATATTATTTTCCAAAAAAACAATTCTTTCATTTGGTTTATCCGAACCAAGTACTACATTTGCATTCAAGTTTAAGTGATTTGGTGTCCGATAAGGATTTTATTAAAATCACTTCAAGTCTATACCATTGATTTTGAGCAGTTTATCAAATCAATGTTTAATCTTCCCTCCTAATTTTCGCAATTCTTCTTCCCTTGTATCCCAGATTCAATTATCTGTGATCCTGAAGTCGTTAGACATTTCAGGGGATAATTGTCTGGTATTTTGCAGATCTCGGAATTTTTCCTGAGGATTTATTTCTGCAAATTTTTTTCGCGCTTCCTGTTTAATAATATTTTGGGTTCTGTCCTCTTGAGGATAATGGACTGTATATACTTTTTTCTGTGTGCAATGGCATAACAGGGACGCAATTGATATTGCACAAAAAACAAACACTAGAAAAAACAAACACTATGATGTCTAACGTCTACACCGCGTTATCACAAGCTCTTTATTTCTCGGCAAATTTTGTTTCCTCTACGATCGCCCAAGGTCGTTCGGAGCATTCAGACAAGGCTTCAGCACAGCTATCTAAAACCTCCTCTGTTGTCAGAATGGGAGGTGTTTTTATTTTGCTTGCTGTGCTGAATCCGGTGTCGATGAAGGCACAGGATTCATTTGAGCCTGTTTTTGGGCTTAACTATTTTGCTGAAGTCTCGACAGCCGGCGATAGGGTAGACCCTGCCACTTCTGGTGGTCATCTTACGATGAATAGTAGCGACCCGGTCACTTCCGAGGGCTGTGCTACCTGTTTTAATATCACCAATGGCGGTACGATTGGTTCCAATCAAACCATATCGAGCGGCGGTGACCCGGCCGCTTTGACCAATGTGACTACACCTTCCGGTGGAAGTGGAACGATCGAATATTTGTGGCTGAGTAGCACAACGATTCCTTGTCCACCAGTGGGAAGTACTTCCTGGCAATCCATAACCAACTCTAATTCAGCAACGTATGATCCGGGTCCTCTGACGCAGAGCACCTGTTTTATGCGTTGTTCGCGTCGTTCAGGGTGTACTGAATATGACGGCGAATCCAATGCTGTTACCATTACGGTGAATACGGCCTGCTCTTGCCCCGGCAATCTGCTCACCAATGCCAGTTTTGAAAGTGGCTCCACCGGCTGGAGCAAATGGGGCGGCACCATACATGTGGGTTCATATGCAGCCGTTTGCGACGCGAACTCCGGCCAGTTTGAGGTAGCAGGCAGCGACGGCGGTATGTACCAGGATATAACAGGTATTGCGCCCGGAACCGGATTGTCATTATCCGTATATGCCGGCGTACACAATACAAGCTACTATGCTACGGTTGGTCTTGAATTTTATAGCAGTACCTGGCAGCCTATTTCAAGCACGTCGGTTCCCCTTGAAGTGAACAGCCAATTGCCTTCGATGGGCTTATATAATTTAACGGCAACAGTTCCTGCAGGTACGCACTATGTTCGTTTTGTAGCCAAGGCCAATGGCGACTGGATAAAAATAGACGGGGTATGCCTGACCTCCGAAACCTGTAATGCTAATATCGTCAATCTTTTTTTCAATGATCTGGTTGGCAACAATGATATCGCGATAACGAATGGAGGAACCTATTCGTATGATGATGTTTCCAGTAATTACAACCTGGAAGCAACCGTCAACGGAACCGTAGAAAGTGTCGTTTTTACAGTCACGGGAGAACAAAACACCACCAATACCGAAAATACCGTACCGTGGAATGGAACTTTTATTCCTTCTGATGGCATATACACTGTTAATATAAAGGTGTATTCCCAGGATAATGGTCAAGGCGCGCTGTGCGACGAGGCCACTTTTACATTTACGGTAGCCAAATGTTACAATGTAACCGGTGGCGGTACAATAGGTAATAGCCAGACCATATGTAGCGGACAGACACCCGCGCCGCTTACCAATGTTACCTTGCCATCCGGTGGTTCGGGTACATTGGAGTACCAATGGTATCAAAGTACGGCTGTTCCCTGTCCGGCGGCAAACTCCGCTACCTGGACGGCCATCTCCGGCGCCAACAGCGCAACGTATTCGCCCGGTGTACTGACGCAGAGCACCTGTTTCCTGCGTCGCGCGCGTCGTGCCGGTTGCACAGATTATTTCGGCGCCTCCAATGCGATCACTATTACAGTGAACCCTAAACCCACAATAGAATGTGAGGCCAATATCAATAATGCCGGCTGGGTGACCGATGCAGATTGCAGCATTGCTGTCTGTGAAGGCAGCCATGTGCAGTTGAGCGTGAATCCGAATGTCAGTACGGTCAACTGGACCGGGCCGAACGGTTTCACCGCGACCGGCCAAAATGACATCGTGGTGTCGGCGAGCATAACTTCCACCCAGGCGGGCAATTATATTGCCACGCTGACGGATGCGAATGGTTGTTCGGCCACCAAGACCATTACGGTGACGGTCAACCCGCAACCCAATGCTGCCGTTTCAGGCACTTCTACCATTTGTAGTGGTGGCAGTACTTCGCTCACTGCAAGCGGTGGCGGCACGTACTTATGGAATACTGGCGCTACGTCGGCAGTTATTACTGTCAGTCCAACGAGCACCACCACCTATACCGTTACGGTAACAGGCGCCAATGGTTGTACCAAAACGGCCACGCGCACAGTGACGGTCAATGCTCAGCCCAATGCGGCAGCGACTGCCGTGCCGGCTACGATTTGTCCCGGCCAAAATAGTATCATCACTGCAACAGGTGGTGGTACATATGCCTGGAGCACCGGCGCTACAACTGCTTCCATTACGGTCAGCCCGGCTGTCACTACCACTTATACCGTCACGGTCACCGGCGCCAATGGATGTACCAAAACGGCGACGGCCACGGTAACCAAAGGCAGCACTCCTACGCCGGCCATTACCGGTACAAACGTTGTTTGCGACGGTTCTTCCACCACGCTGACGGCATCGGGCGGTACTTCCTACCTCTGGAGTACGGGCGCTACAACGGCAGCCATCAATGTCAGTCCAAGTGCACAGACTATATATATAGTAACGGTCACAAACGCAGCAGGTTGTACGGCCACTGCTTCTGAGGCTGTGCAGGTAACGAATTGTGACGCGCCGTGTTATACGCGTACGGCGTCCAACTCTATTGATTGTGGAGGTACCCCTTACGGCTTCTACGCAGATAATCTGGTTAATGGCGATGGGTCATCCGGTAATGAGCGCTATTCCCTGAGTGCTCCGACGTTCCAGGAGTTTTCGGATGGTACTGCGATATTTACGGGTACGATTACCAATGCCCAGGGTTCGCAGTTCAGCCTAAATGTATTATTCTCCGGCAGAACCACTACAACGCCTGCCGGTAGCCCACATGCACCCAACTGTGCTTATACGCCCAGCACGACAGACTATTACTATTACACAACAACGACCGCTGTGGTAAACGGTTTGGGTAATCTGGCAGGCGCTCAGGCCACTTTTGTTCGCATGGGACCGGCCTTTCAGGTAGGTACCGGCGCCAATGGCAACCAAAATGTATACGGTGCTTCAGGATGGCTCAGCCTGGTTAACATTGTCAGCCAGCCGACCAATACGGCATACACCTTGGTGGCAGGCGCCCAGTACGACATCAACATCAATCTTTCCGGCAATTCCTGTATCCCTTGTTTGAACCTGCCTCCAACGGCTTCCATCACGGGAAATAACTCTATTTGTTCGGGTCTAAGTACGACACTGACAGCTTCAGGCGGTGGCACATACGTGTGGAACACCGGCGCGACAAGTGCTTCTATTTCTGTTAACCCGACTTCGACGACTACTTATACTGTAACTGTAACAGGAGCCTTGGGTTGTACTGCCACGGCAACACGTACGGTAACGGTACTCAGTCCTCCGAATGCTGCTGCATCCGCTACGCCACCCACTATTTGTGTTGGTCAAAGCAGCGTGGTTACTGCCACGGGCGGCGGCACTTATTTGTGGAATACGGGAGCTACCACGGCCTCTATCACAGTCAGCCCTGCCATCACAACAACCTATACGGTTACGGTAACCGGCGCAAATAACTGCACGAAAACAGCCACCGCCACGGTAACGGTACTTCCATTGCCGAATGCCACTGCAAGTGCATCGCCTGCTACTATTTGTGAAGGGCAGAGCAGCATCATTACAGCAAGCGGCGGCGGCTCTTACCTGTGGAGCACAGGCGCTACCACGGCGGCTATCACAGTCAGCCCTGCAACGACAACAACTTATACAGTTACAGTTACCGGAGCAAACAACTGCACCAAAACGGCGACTGCAACGGTTACAGTGCTTCCACTTCCGAATGCTGCTGCATCCGCTACGCCACCCACTATTTGTGCCGGACAAAGCAGCGTGGTTACTGCCACGGGCGGCGGTACTTACTTGTGGAGCACCGGCGCTACCACGGCGTCTATCACGGTCAGCCCTGCCATCACAACAACCTATACGGTTACGGTAACCGGCGCAAATAACTGCACGAAAACAGCCACCGCCACGGTAACGGTACTTCCATTGCCGAATGCCACTGCAAGTGCATCGCCTGCTACTATTTGTGAAGGACAAAGCAGTGTCATTACAGCAAGCGGCGGCGGCTCTTACCTTTGGAGCACCGGCGCTACCACGGCGGCTATCACAGTCAGCCCTGCCATCGACAACAACCTATACGGTTACGGTTACCGGAGCAAATAACTGCACGAAAACGGCGACTGCAACGGTTACAGTGCTTCCACTTCCGAATGCTGCTGCATCCGCTACTCCACCCACTATTTGTGTTGGACAAAGCAGCGTGGTTACTGCCACCGGCGGCGGCACTTACTTGTGGAGCACCGGCGCTACCACGGCGTCTATCACGGTCAGCCCTGCCACCACAACAACCTATACGGTAACGGTAACGGGCGCGAATAACTGTACAAAAACAGCCACTGCAACGGTAACGGTCCTTCCATTGCCGGATGCGAATGCAAGTGCATCGCCTGCTACCATTTGTGAAGGGCAGAGCAGCATCATTACAGCAAGCGGCGGCGGTTCTTACCTGTGGAGCACCGGCGCTACCACGGCGTCTATCACGGTCAGCCCTGCCATCACAACAACCTATACGGTTACGGTAACCGGAGCAAATAACTGCACGAAAACGGCAACTGCGACAGTTACAGTACTTCCACTTCCGAATGCATCTGCATCCGCTACACCGCCGACTATTTGTGCCGGACAAAGCAGCGTGGTTACTGCCACGGGCGGCGGTACTTACTTGTGGAGCACACGGCGCTACTACGGCGTCTATCACGGTCAGCCCTGCCATCACAACAACCTATACGGTTACGGTAACCGGCGCAAATAACTGCACGAAAACAGCCACCGCCACGGTAACGGTACTTCCATTGCCGAATGCCAGTGCGAGTGCAACTCCTGCTACGATATGTGAAGGACAAAGCAGCGTGGTTACTGCCACGGGCGGCGGTACTTACTTGTGGAGCACCGGCGCTACCACGGCGGCTATCACAGTCAGCCCTGCCACGACAACAACTTATACTGTAACTGTTACCGGAGCAAACAACTGTACAAAAACGGCGACTGCAACGGTTACAGTGCTTCCACTTCCGAATGCTGCTGCATCCGCTACGCCACCCACTATTTGTGTTGGTCAAAGCAGCGTGGTTACAGCCACTGGCGGCGGCACTTATTTGTGGAATACGGGGGCTACCACGGCCTCTATCACAGTCAGCCCTGCCATCACAACAACCTATACGGTAACGGTAACGGGCGCGAATAACTGTACAAAAACAGCCACTGCAACGGTAACGGTACTTCCATTGCCGAATGCGAATGCGAGCGCATCACCTGCGGCAATTTGTGTCGGTCAAAGCAGTGTCATTACAGCAAGCGGCGGCGGTTCTTACCTTTGGAGCACCGGCGCTACCACGGCGGCTATCACAGTCAGCCCTGCAACGACAACAACCTATACAGTTACAGTTACCGGAGCGAACAACTGCACCAAAACGGCGACTGCTACAGTCACCGTAAATCCTTTGCCTAATGCTATGGCGGTGGGCGCTGTTGGTTGTATCGGACAATCAGTGACTATTTCAGCTTCAGGTGGCGGCACCTATTTGTGGCCCACCGGCGAAACAACTTCTTCGATCTCGGTAATCATGCCGGCTACACCGGTAGTATATCAAGTTACAGTTACAAGTCCTCAAGGTTGCATCGCTACTGCGGATGCGGCTCTCACCCCCCTCTTTCCTCCTACAGCATCTATTTCAGGAAATACTAATATCTGCAACGGCTTCAGCACGGTGCTGACCGCTTCCGGTACGGGTACTTTCTCCTGGAGTACAGGTGCAACAACTGCTGCGATTACGGTTTCTCCTGTTACAACTACTACGTATACTGTAACGGTAACAGGTGCAAATGGCTGCACAAAAACGGCTGCTGCTACCGTGGTGGTAACAAATTGTCCGTCCATTAATATGGTCAAGAACTTTGTAGGTGCTGTTCCAACAGGTAATGGCACTTACAATGTGACTTATTCAGTCGTTGTTACAAATACCGGAACTGGCAGCGGCACATACGGCCTGAAAGACACGCCATTGTTCGACAACGACGTGACGATCAATAGTGGCAGTTACAGTGGCCAGGCGAGCGGTTCGATGAACACGAGCGGTACAACCACCTTGGCAACAAATGCAGCGATTGCAGCAGGTGCAACGCATAACTACACGATTACCTTCAATGTAAGCCTGAACCTGGCTCCGGGATCACCCGACGGCGGGAACAATATTTACACACCATGCCAAGTGCCGGGTAACGGTCCTGGCAGCGGCCCCGCCCAGGGTCTGTACAACCGTGCGGAACTGGATTCGGACAACGACGGCGACACAGACATCACGGATGATGCCTGCGGCGACTTGCCGAATATCACGATGCGTAAAGACTTTGGCAGTGCGGTTCCAAACGGAAATGGCACATACACAGTGACTTATACGGTTACCGTCAGCAACAATGGCGGTGCATCGGGTGCATACACTTTGAAAGATACGCCTTCATTCGACAACGATGTAACGATCAACAGCGGCACTTACAGCGGCCAGGCCGGCGGTTCAATGAGTACCAGCGGCACGACCACTTTGGCAACAAACGCTGCGATCGCAGCGGGCGCAACGCACACCTACTTCATTACCTTCAACGTGAGCCTGAATTTGGCTCCGGGTTCCCCCGACGGCGGCGATAATACATACACGCCATGCCAAGTGCCGGGCAACGGTCCTGGCAGCAGCCCAAATCAGGGTTTGTACAACCGTGCCACCGTGGATACGGACAATGATGGCGACACAGACATTACGGATGATGCCTGCGGCGATCTGCCGAACATCAACATGGTGAAAAACTTTGTGGGTGCGGTTCCGGTTGGAAACGGTACGTACAATGTAACCTATAACATTGTTGTGTCTAATCCGGGTACCGTTGCAGGTACATACGGCCTGAAAGACACACCATTGTTCGACAACGACGTAACGATCAACAGCGGCAGTTACAGCGGCCAGGCCAGTGGTTCGATGAATATCAGTGGCACGACTACTTTGGCAACCAACGCTGCGATTGCAGCGGGTGCGTCGCATATGTACACAGTTACCTTCAACGTAAGTATGAACCTGACACCCGGATCACCGGGTGGTGACAACATTTACACGCCATGTGCAGTACCGGGCAACGGCCCTGGCAGCGGCCCCGGACAGGGCTTGTTCAACCGTGCGGAATTAGACGTCAACGGCGACGGCAATGCGGACATCACGGATGATGCCTGCGGCGATTTGCCGAACCTCACGATGCGTAAAGACTTTGTGGGTGCGGTTCCAAGTGGTAATGGCACTTACAATGTGACTTATACGGTTACCGTCAGCAACAACGGCGGTGCATCGGGTGCATACACTTTGAAAGATACGCCTTCATTCGACAACGATGTAACGATCAACAGCGGTACTTACAGCGGCCAGGCCGGCGGTTCAATGAGTACCAGCGGCACGACCACTTTGGCAACAAACGCAGCGATTGCAGCAGGTGCAACGCATAACTACACGATTACCTTCAATGTAAGCCTGAACCTGGCTCCGGGATCCCCCGACGGCGGGAACAATATTTACACGCCATGCCAAGTGCCGGGTAACGGCCCTGGCAGCGGCCCCGGTCAGGGCTTGTACAACCGTGCGGAACTGGATTCGGACAATGACGGCGACACGGATATCACGGATGATGCCTGCGGCGATCTGCCGAATATCAACCTGGCGAAAAACTTTGTAGTGCGGTACCGGCGGCAACGGCACCTTCAATGTGACCTACACCATCGTAGTTTCCAACCCTGGTACAGTTGCAGGCACTTACGGCCTGAAAGACACGCCATTGTTTGACAACGATGTGACGATCAACAGCGGCAGTTACAGCGGCCAGGCCAGTGGTTCGATGAATATCAGTGGCACGACTACTTTGGCAACAAACGCTGCGATTGCAGCGGGTGCAACGCACACCTACAATGTGACCTTCAACGTGAGCCTGAACCTGGCTCCGGGTTCAGCGGACGGCGGCGACAATATTTACACGCGATGCAGCGTACCGGGCAACGGTCCGGGCAGCAGTCCAAATCAGGGCTTGTTCAACCGCGCTGAATTAGACGTCAACGGCGACGGCAATGCGGACATCACGGATGACGCCTGCGGCGACTTGCCGAACCTCACGATGCGTAAAGACTTTGTTTCTGCAACCGTGAAACCAGATGGTACTTACGATGTAACGTATAATATTTTTGTAACCAACACGGGCGGCGCCACAGGTACCTATACCTTGAAAGATACCCATGCTTTTGATGACGATGTGACGGTGAACGGTGGTAGTTACAACGGAGGTCTGATTTGTTGCGGAACGTTCTTTAATACTTTTACGGGTGATCCGGGTACATTAACTTTAATCAGCAACACTTCCCTTGGCGCTGGATTAACAGATGTGTTCTCTATCACTTATAATGTGAGCCTGAACCTGGCTCTGGGATCACCGGACGGTGGCGACAATATTTATACTGCTTGCGCTGTACCGGGTAACGGTCCGGGCAGCGGCCCCGGTCAGGGTTTGTACAACCGCGCCCTTTTGGATACGGACAACGACGTCGACACAGACATCACGGATGATTCCTGCGGCGACTTGCCGGATATCACGATGCGTAAAGACTTTGGCAGTGCGGGTCCAAACGGAAATGGAACATACAATGTGACTTATACCGATTACCGTCAGCAACAACGGCGGTGCATCGGGTGCATACACTTTGAAAGATACGCCTTCATTCGACAACGATGTAACGATCAACAGCGGTACTTACAGCGGCCAGGCCGGCGGTTCAATGAGTACCAGCGGCACGACCACTTTGGCAACAAACGCAGCCATCGCAGCGGGTGCAACGCACACCTACTTCATTACCTTCAACGTGAGCCTGAATTTGGCTCCGGGATCCCCGGCGGCGGCGATAATACATACACGCCATGCCAAGTGCCGGGCAACGGTCCTGGCAGCGGCCCAAATCAGGGTTTGTACAACCGTGCGGAACTGGATACGGACAACGACGGCGACACGGACATCACGGATGATGCCTGTGGTGACCTGCCGAATATCAACATGGTCAAGAACTTTGTAAGTGCTGTACCAAACGGAAACGGCACCTTCAATGTGACCTACACCATCGTAGTTTCCAACCACACACCGATGTTCGACAACGACGTGACGATCAACAGCGGTTCGTTCAGCGGCCAGGCCAGCGGTGCGATGAATATCAGTGGCACGACTACTTTGGCAACCAACGCTGCGATTGCGGCGGGTGCGTCGCATATGTACACAGTTACCTTCAACGTAAGTTGAACCTGGCACCCGGATCACCGGAGTGGTGACAACATTTACACGCCATGCGCGGTGCCTGGCAATGGCCCGGGCAGCGGCCCCGGTCAGGGCTTGTACAACCGTGCGGAATTAGACGTCAACAGCGACGGCAATGCGGACATCACGGATGATGCCTGCGGCGATTTGCCGAACATCAAGATGCATAAAGACTTTGTCAGTGCGGTTCCAGGTGGTAATGGCACGTACAATGTGACTTATACGGTTACCGTCAGCAACAATGGCGGTGCATCGGGTGCATACACTTTGAAAGATACGCCTTCATTCGACAACGATGTAACGATCAACAGCGGTACTTACAGCGGCCAGGCCGGCGGTTCCATGAACACCAGCGGTACGACCACTTTGGCAACAAACGCAGCCATCGCAGCGGGTGCAACGCACACCTACTTCATTACCTTCAACGTGAGCCTGAATTTGGCTCCGGGTTCCCCCGACGGCGGCGATAATACATACACGCCATGCCAAGTGCCGGGCAACGGTCCTGGCAGCAGCCCAAATCAGGGTTTGTACAACCGTGCCACCGTGGATACGGACAATGACGGCGACACGGACATCACGGACGATGCCTGCGGCGATCTGCCGAACATCAACATGATCAAATCCTTTGTCAGTGCGGTGCCGGCCGGAAACGGCACGTACAATGTGACCTACACCATTGTTGTTTCCAACACTGGCGGTGCTGGTCACCTACGGCCTGAAAGACACGCCATTGTTTGACAACGATATAACGATCAACAGCGGCAGTTACAGCGGCCAGGCCAGCGGTGCGATGAATATCAGTGGCACGACTACTTTGGCGACCAACGCTGCGATTGCGGCGGGTGCAACGCATACCTATACAGTTACCTTCAACGTAAGTCTGAACCTGACGCCCGGATCACCGGGTGGTGACAACATTTACACGCCATGCGCAGTACCGGGCAACGGCCCTGGCAGCAGCCCCGGTCAGGGCTTGTTCAACCGTGCGGAATTAGACGTCAACGGCGACGGCAATGCGGACATCACGGATGACGCCTGCGGCGATTTGCCGAATATCACGATGCGTAAAGACTTTGGCAGTGCGGTTCCAAACGGAAATGGCACATACACAGTGACTTATACGATTACCGTCAGCAACAATGGCGGTGCATCGGGTGCGTACACTTTGAAAGATACGCCGTTGTTTGACAACGATGTAACGATCAACAGCGGCACTTACAGCGGTCAGGCCAGCGGCGCGATGAACACCAGCGGCACGACCACTTTGGCAACAAACGCTGCCATTGCAGCGGGCGCAACGCACACCTACACGTTACCTTCAATGTGAGCCTGAATTTGGCTCCGGGTTCCCCCGACGGCGGCGATAATATTTACACGCCATGCGCAGTACCGGGCAACGGTCCTGGCAGCAACCCAGGTCAGGGCTTGTACAACCGTGCAACTTTGGACTCGGATAACGACGGCGACACAGACATCACGGATGATGCCTGCGGCGACCTGCCGAATATCAACATGGTCAAAAACTTTGTCAGCGCAGTACCGACCGGTAACGGCACATTCAATGTGACCTACACCATCGTAGTTTCCAACCCTGGTACCGTTGCAGGTACATACGGCCTGAAAGACACGCCATTGTTCGACAACGACGTGACGATCAACAGCGGCAGTTACAGCGGCCAGGCCAGCGGTTCGATGAATATCAGTGGCACGACTACTTTGGCAACCAACGCTGCGATTGCAGGGGGTGCGTCGCATATGTACACAGTTACCTTCAACGTAAGTATGAACCTGGCACCCGGGATCACCGGGTGGTGACAACATTTACACCATGTGCAGTACCGGGCAACGGCCCGGGCAGCGGCCCAGGACAAGGTTTGTTCAACCGTTCTACACTGGATACCAACGGCGACGGCAATGCGGACATCACGGATGATGCCTGCGGCGATTTGCCGAACCTCACGATGCGTAAAAACTTTGTCAGTGCGGTTCCAGAGGGTAATGGCACTTACAATGTGACTTATACGGTTACCGTCAGCAACAATGGTGGTGCAGCGGGTGCATACACGCTGAAAGACACGCCATCATTCGACAATGACATAACGATCAACAGCGGTACTTACAGCGGCCAGGCGAGTGGTTCGATGAATATCAGTGGCACGACTACTTTGGCAACAAACGCTGCGATTGCAGCGGGTGCAACGCACACCTACATCATTACCTTCAACGTGAGCCTGAATTTGGCTCCGGGTTCCCCGGACGGCGGCGACAATATTTACACGCCATGCCAAGTGCCGGGCAACGGTCCTGGGCAGCAGCCCAAATCAGGGTTTGTACAACCGTGCAACTTTGGATTCGGATAACGACGGCGACACAGACATCACAGATGATGCCTGCGGTGACCTGCCGAATATCAACATGGTTAAAAACTTTGTGAGCGCAGTACCGACCGGTAACGGCACCTTCAATGTGACCTACACCATCGTAGTTTCCAACCCTGGTACAGTTGCAGGCACATACGGCCTGAAAGACACGCCATTGTTCGACAACGACGTGACGATCAACAGCGGCACTTACAGCGGCCAGGCCAGCGGTTCGATGAATATCAGTGGCACGACTACTTTGGCAACCAACGCCACCATCGCAGCAGGTGCTACGCATACGTACACAGTTACCTTCAACGTAAGCCTGAACCTGGCACCCGGATCACCGGCGGTGGCGACAACATTTACACTCCTGTGCAGTGCCGGGCAATGGCCCTGGCAGCGGCCCGGGTCAAGGTTTGTTCAACCGTTCGACTTTGGATGTAAACGGTGACGGCAATGCGGACATCACGGATGATGCCTGCGGCGACCTGCCAAACCTGAATATGGTTAAAAACTTTGTGAGCGCAGTTCCAGACGCAAACGGCACATACAAAGTGACTTATACGATTACCGTCAGCAACAACGGCGGTGCATCGGGTGCTTACACTTTGAAAGATACGCCTTCATTCGACAACGATGTAACGATCAACAGCGGCAGTTACAGCGGCCAGGCCAGCGGTTCGATGAACACCACCGGTACGACCACTTTGGCTACCAATGCTGCGATTGCAGCGGGCGCAACGCACACCTACACGGTACCGTTCAACGTGAGCCTGAACCTGGCTCCGGGATCACCTGACGGTGGCGATAACATTTACACGGCTTGTGCAGTATCCGGCAATGGCCCGGGCAGCAACCCAGGTCAGGGTTTGTACAACCGTGCAACTTTGGATACGGATAACGACGGCGACACAGACATCACGGATGATGCCTGCGGCGACCTGCCGAACCTGAATATGGTTAAAAACTTTGTCAGCGCGGTACCGGTTGGCAACGGCACTTACAATGTGACCTACACCATTGTTGTGGCAACAACGGTGCCGTTGCGGGCACTTACGGCCTGAAAGACACGCCATTGTTCGACAACGACGTAACGATCAACAGCGGCAGTTACAGCGGCCAGGCGAGTGGTTCGATGAACACCACTGGAACGACCACTTTGGCTACCAACGCTGCGATTGCAGCAGGTGCAACGCACACGTACACCGTGACTTTCAACGTGAGCCTGAACCTGGCTCCCGGATCACCGGACGGCGGTGACAACATTTACACCCCATGTGCAGTACCGGGCAACGGCCCTGGCAGCGGCCCAAATCAGGGCTTGTTCAACCGTGCGGAATTAGACGTCAACGGCGACGGCAATGCGGACATCACGGATGACGCCTGCGGCGACTTGCCGAATATCACGATGCGTAAAGACTTTGGCAGTGCGGTTCCAAACGGAAATGGTTCTTACAATGTGACTTATAAGATTACCGTCAGCAACAATGGCGGTGCATCGGGTGCATATACCTTGAAAGATACGCCTTCATTTGACAACGATGTAACGATCAACAGCGGCAGTTACAGCGGCCAGGCCGGCGGTTCAATGAGTACCAGCGGCACGACCACATTTGGCAACAAACGCTGCGATCGCAGCGGGCGCAACGCACACCTACTTCATTACCTTCAACGTGAGCCTGAATTTGGCTCCGGGTTCCCCCGACGGCGGCGATAATACATACACGCCATGCCAAGTGCCGGGCAACGGTCCTGGCAGCGGCCCAAATCAGGGTTTGTACAACCGTGCCACCGTGGATACGGACAATGATGGCGACACAGACATCACGGATGATGCCTGCGGCGACCTGCCGAATATCAACATGGTCAAGAACTTTGTAAGTGCTGTACCAAACGGAAACGGCACCTTCAATGTGACCTACACCATCGTAGTTTCCAACCCTGGTACCGTTGCAGGTACATACGGCCTGAAAGACACGCCATTGTTCGACAACGACGTGACGATCAACAGCGGCAGTTACAGCGGCCAGGCAAGCGGTTCGATGAACACGAGCGGTTCAACCACTTTGGCAACAAATGCAGCTATCGCAGCGGGTGCATCGCACACGTACAATGTGACCTTCAACGTGAGCCTGAACCTGGCTCCGGGTTCAGCGGACGGCGGCGACAATATTTACACGCGGTGTAGCGTACCAGGCAACGGCCCTGGCAGCAGTCCAAATCAGGGCTTATTCAACCGCGCGGAATCTGGACGCCAACGGCGACGGCAATGCGGACATCACGGATGATGCCTGCGGCGACTTGCCGAACCTCAAGATGCGTAAAACTTTGTTTCTGCAACCGTGAAACCAGGGCACTTACGATGTAACGTATAATATTTTAGTAACCAACACGGGCGGCGCCACCGGTACCTATGCCTGAAAGATACGCCATTGCTTTTGATACGATGTGACGGTCAACGGTGGTAGTTACAGCGGAGGCCTGATTTGTTGCGGAACGTTCTTTGAATACTTTTACGGGTGACCGGGTACATTAACTTTAATCAGCAACACTTCCCTTGGCGCTGGTTCAACAGATGCGTTCTCTATCACTTATAATGTGAGCCTGAACCTGGCCCCGGGATCACCGGACGGTGGCGACAATATTTATACTGCTTGCGCTGTACCGGGTAACGGTCCGGGCAGCGGCCCCAACCAGGGCTTGTACAACCGCGCGGAGCTGGATTCGGACAACGACGGCGACACAGACATCACGGATGATGCCTGCGGCGACTTGCCGGCTGCCGAAATAGGTAACTTTGTTTGGGAGGATTTGGATGCTGATGGTGTACAAGACTTCGGTGAACCTGGTATTCCGAACGTATTGGTTACGTTGACGGGTACTACCAACGGTGGTAGCCCTGTAAACCTGACTACCACCACGAATGGCAGCGGTCTGTATCTGTTCACTAACTTGCAGGCAGGTACTTATAAAATTACATTTAGTCAACCTGTAGGTTATACACTTACAGCACAGGATCAGGGCGGCAATGATGCAACGGACAGCGATGCCGCACCGGGTACCCTGATGACTATCAATGAAGTATTGACACCGGCAGAATCTAACCTGACTTACGATGCAGGTTTCTATATCCCGGCATCTATCGGCGACTTTGTGTGGGATGATTTGAATGGCAATGGCCTACAGGATTTTGGCGAACCAGGTATTCCAAATGTACGTGTTACCCTGAATGGTACTGCGGGCGACGGCACACCTGTCTTATTGGTTACCGTTACGGGTTCGAACGGGGAATACTTATTCCCGAACCTGAAACCAGGCACTTATTTTGTGAATTTCGGAACACCTGCCGGTGGCTATATCCCAACTGCCAAAGACCAGGGTGGAGACGATACCGACGACTCAGATGCTGATCCTGTAACAGGTTCTACTGTTAATGAAATATTGACCTCCGGTGAAAATAACATGACTTATGATGCGGGATTCTTTATCCCTGCTTCTATTGGCGACTTCGTATGGCACGACATCGATCAGGATGGTATCCAGGATGGCAGCGAACTGGGCATTCCAAATGTGCCGGTAAACCTGACAGGTACCACCGGCGACGGTACGCCTGTAAACCTGACAACTACTACCAATGGTAGCGGTTTCTATATATTCACAAACCTCGAACCAGGTACCTACAAAGTAACCTTCGGACAACCTTCCGGTTACCTGGTTTCTCCGCAGGATCAGGGTGGTGACGATACAAAAGACAGCGATGTAAATCCAGGTACCCTGATGACTGTCAATGAAGTATTGACATCCGGTGAAAACAACATGACGTATGACGCAGGTTTCTACCTGTCGCAACCCAGCATAGACCTGGAAAAATACGTCAACGGACAGGATGCGGACAACGCACCTGGTGTGATCCTGTTGGTGCCGGATGTGCCTCCGACGGTTACGTTCACCTTTACTGTAACCAATACAGGTAACCTGCCACTTACGAATGTGGTCGTTACGGATAACGTACTGGGCGCAATTTGTACTATTCCATCTTTGGCTGCAGGCGCTTCGCAAACATGTACGGCAACTGCCCCGGCCATGAGAGGTATGCACACCAATATTGCAACGGTGAGCGGTCAACCCGTTAATCCGGATGACAACACGCCGGTTGGCCCGCCATTAGAAGATGAAGACCCAGGTAACTATACAGGCGTTTATATCAACATGGATAAAACCTCGGATAAAACGGAGGTTTGTGCCGGTGAATTGGTGAAATACACCCTGACCACACGTATGCTGGGTGGCGCTCCGGGTATTCAAATCCGGAATATCGTTGCGATGGATAACAATGTTGTAGGCAATATGACTTGCCAGGGCCTGAACTGGTCTGGCGGCGATCTGAACAACAACTGTATCATCGATTTCATTGACCTGAACAATAATGGCGAGTCGGATGAGGAATTCATGTGGATGTACACCATTCCGGTCAATCAGACCAACACGAATATTGCCAATGACTTTGGTGAAATATGGTATGTTGATCCAGTATCAGGCGTTGAAACATTCTACTTCAATGTAGGCAATACCGACCAGGTGACAGTTACGGTTAATCCGGACAAGTGTGCCGAAATTGGTAACTACGTTTGGGAAGATACGGATGCCGACGGCGTACAGGACGGTACTGAAATCGGTATTCCGAATGTACCGGTAACCCTGACCGGAACAACCATCGACGCAGTTCCTGTAACACTGAACACCACCACGAATGCTTCAGGTTTATACCTGTTCAGCGGTCTCGTGGCTGGCACCTATAAAGTTACATTTGGTACACCTGTAGGCGGTTATATCCTAACGGCACAAGACCAGGGCGGCAATGACGCTACTGATAGCGATGCTGCTCCTGGTACACAAATGACTGTTAATGAGGTGCTTACACAAGGCGAATCCAACCTGACTTATGACGCGGGCTTCTTTAAACCTGCTTCTTTGGGCGATTTTGTCTGGGAAGATACCGACAATGACGGTATTCAGGACTTTGGCGAACCCGGTATTCCGAACGTTACGGTGACATTGACCGGTACCACCGGCGATGGAACGCCTGTCAACCTGACCACTACAACGGGTCCGAACGGTGATTACCAATTTACCAACCTCGAACCGGGTAACTACGTAGTGACCTTTACCGAACCGGTTGGATTCAATCCTTCTCCGGCCAATCAGGGTGGAGACGACACGAAAGACAGTGATGCCAATGTGGTGACAGGTCAATCGCCTGTGGTGACCCTCGTCAGCGGTGAAAGCAACCAGACCATAGACGCAGGTTATGATATAGATTGTATCTACAATCCGATCGTACTCAGTACCATCGAAACGGATGTACTGTGCTTCGGCGGCAGCAACGGCGCCATTGATCTAACGGTTTCGGGTGGTTACCCCGGATACACTTATTTGTGGTCCAACGGCGCTACTTCGCAAGATCTGGGAGGCCTTATTGCCGGCTCCTACACTGTAACAGTAACAGACATCAAAGGCTGTACAAAATCAACTACGGCCGTTATTGAAGAACCGACTATGCTCTCCTTGAGCACAACGGTTACGAATATTCCATGTAACGGAGGAAATACCGGCGCAGTTAACCTGACTGTCAGCGGCGGCTCTCCCGGCTACACTTATTTGTGGTCGAACGGCGCAACTTCGGAAGATCTGAGCGGTCTGACAGCCGGTATTTACATCGTAACAGTAACAGATTCGCACAACTGTACCAAAGTAACTACTGCTACGGTTAGCGAAACCAGTTCCCTGATTGCTACTACTACTGTTGTAAATGTATTGTGCAACGGCGGCAACAACGGTTCTATCGATTTGACGGTGAGCGGCGGTACACCTGACTACACTTATTTGTGGTCGAACGGTGCAACAACGCAAGATGTGAGTGGTCTGACAGCCGGTACTTACTCGGTGACGGTAACAGATGCCAACGGTTGTATAAAAATCACCTCGGCAACGGTCACCGAACCGCCTGTATTGACTGCAAGTGCCACCGCAATTAATGTAACCTGTTTCGGCCTCTCCAACGGTTCTGTCGATCTGACCGTCGGTGGCGGTACACCCGGCTACACTTACCTGTGGTCGAACGGAGCCACTTCGCAAGACCTGACAGGTCGCCCTGCCGGTACTTATACCGTCACGGTAACAGATGCTAACTTCTGCACGAAAACGGCTACTGCCACCATCACGCAGCCGAATGAAATCATGATTGCATTCTCCGTTGTAAACCTCCCTTGTAACGGAGGTACCAACGGCGCGATTGATATGACCGTTACTGGCGGAACAGCACCATACTCCTACCTGTGGTCGAACGGTGCAACGACAGAAGACATCAGCGGACTCAGTTCAACTACGTATACGATTACGGTAACAGACGCCAATAGTTGTACCAAAGCAGTAAGTATCCTGCTGACGCAACCGCCTCCGATCAACCCGACCGTGTCTGTAACCCATGTTACCTGCTACGGCGGAAGCAATGGCGCGGTAGACCTGACGGTATCTGGTGGAACCGGCGCTTACTCGTATCTGTGGTCGAATGGCGCTACCACGCAAGACCTGAACGGTGTTGTGGCAGGCACCTATACTGTGACTGTAACGGATGCTAATTTCTGTACGAAGACTGCAACAGCCACCATTAATCAACCAACAGAAATAACACCTTCTACGGTGGTTACCAATGTATTGTGCAATGGTGGAAATAACGGCGCTATCGACCTGACGGTCAGCGGCGGTACGCCAGGCTACACTTATCTGTGGTCGAACGGCGCTACCACGCAAGACCTGACAGGTCTCACGGCGGGTACTTACACTGTAACCGTGCGGGATGCAAATGGCTGCACGAAAACAGCAAGTGCAACCATTACCGAACCACCGGCACTGGTTCTGACTCCGGTCGTAACCAATGTTACTTGTTATGACTTCTCCAACGGTTCCATCAACCTGAGCGTCTCCGGCGGCACACCTGCCTACACTTTCCTGTGGTCAAATGGCGCAACAACGGAAGACCTGACGGGTCGCACCGCTGGAATATACACGGTTACTGTGACCGATGCCAACGGCTGTACCAAATCTGCTACGGCTACCATCACGCAGCCGAATGATATCGCGATCGGCTTCTCCGTTATGAATCTGTCCTGCAATGGCGGATCAGACGGTTCTATCGACCTGACTGTAACGGGTGGCACACCTGCTTACACCTATTTGTGGTCGACAGGGGCGACAACAGAAGACATCAGCGGACTTGTTTCAGCGACGTATACCGTTACCGTAACAGACGCCAATGGATGTACAAAAGCAGTAAGCATCCTGCCGACACAACCACCGATGTTGAACCCGACCACTACGGTTACTAATGTTTCCTGCTTTGGCGGTAGCAACGGCGCAGTGGATTTGACGGTAACAGGTGGTACCGGCGCTATCTCCTACCTGTGGTCCAACGGCGCTACGTCACAAGACCTGACGGGTGTTGTGGCAGGCACATACACAGTTACGGTGACAGACGCGAACAACTGTACCAAATCAGCTACTGCAACAGTGACAGAACCACCGGCACTTGTGCTGACTCCGGTAGCGACCAACGTTACCTGCTTCGGCCTGGCCAACGGTTCTATTAGCCTGACGGTCAGCGGCGGTACCCCCGGCTACACCTATCTATGGTCTACCGGTGCAACTACGCAAAACCTGGCAGGTCGCACGGCCGGTACCTATACCGTTACGGTAACGGATGCCAACGGCTGTACCAAATCTGCTACGGCTACCATCACCGAACCGCCTGTACTCGATCTGACCACAGCGACTGTGGATGTATTGTGCTTCGGCGGCAACAATGGTGCAATTAACCTCGGCGTAAGCGGTGGTACACCTGGCTACACTTTCCTCTGGTCAAACGGCGCAACCACGCAGAATCTGACCGGTCTTACGGCAGGCCTTTATTTTGTCACTGTGACAGATGCCAACGGTTGTACTAAAACCCGCAGCCAGACTGTTACGCAGCCGACTCCGGTTAATTTAACCACATCGGTAACAAATGTTGACTGTAATGGAGCGAATACTGGAGCAATAGACCTGACGGTCAGCGGCGGCCGGCCGGGTTATACTTACCTCTGGTCAACCGGCGCAACGACAGAAGACCTGAGCGGTCTTGCCGCAGGTACCTATTCAGTGACCGTAACGGATGCCAATGGTTGTGTGAAAACAACCACTGCTACGGTTATTGAAAATACGCCAATTGTATTGTCTACAACGCAAGTCAATGTGCTTTGCTACGGCGGCAACAACGGTTCTGTCGACCTGACCGTGAGTGGCGGCACACCCGCCTACAGCTACCTGTGGTCGAACGGTGCTACTACACAAGACCTGAGCGGCATCACCGCAGGCACTTACACTGTAACCGTTACAGATGTAAAAGGCTGTACGAAATCGGCAACAGCAACAGTGACAGAACCGACTGAACTGATCGCCAGCGCAGTGCCAACCCATGTAACCTGCTTCGGTCTTGCCAATGGCTCTGTCACACTGACGGTTAGCGGCGGTACTCCGGGTTATACTTTCCTGTGGTCCAATGGTGCTACTACACAAAACCTGACAGGTCGCACAGCGGGCACGTATGCTGTAACGATTACAGATACACACGGCTGTACCAAAACGGCCACTGCAACGATTACGCAGCCGAATGATATTTCAGTGCTGTTCTCTGTGGTGAATCTGCCTTGTTACGGCGGTACCGACGGCGCTATCGACCTGACCGTGAGCGGCGGCACGCCTGGCTACACTTACCTGTGGTCTAATGGCGCTACTACCGAAGACATTAGCAACCTGTCTTCAACGGTCTACACCGTAACCGTAACGGATGCCAACGGCTGTACAAAAGCAGTGAGCATCCTACTGACGCAACCGCCGTTGATTACGCTGAATACGGTTGTCACCAATGTCACCTGCTTCGGCGGCAACAACGGTGCAATTGATCTGTCGGCAAGCGGCGGTACCGGTGTGTTGTCATACCTCTGGTCTAATGGCGCTACCACGCAAGACCTGACTGGCGTCATTGCCGGCACTTATACCGTAACGGTAACAGATGCTAATGAATGTACCAAAACGACCAGCGCAACCATTACCGAACCACCGGCACTTGTACTGACTCCTGTGGTAACCAATGTATTATGCTTTGGTGGTAATAACGGCGCTATCAATCTTACAGTTTCAGGCGGTACCCCCGGCTACACTTACCTGTGGTCTACCGGTGCAACGACGCAAAACCTGGCAGGCCGCACAGCCGGTACGTATACCGTAACGGTGACAGACGCAAATGGCTGTACGAAAACAACTTCGGCAACTATTACCGAACCGCCTGTATTGACGGCATCAGCAATTCCGACACCGGCCTCCTGCACGGGTGCTGCGGACGGCTCCATTGATCTGACGGTTGGTGGCGGTACGCCTGCATACGCGTATCTGTGGTCGAATGGCGCTACCACGCAAGACCTCATGGGTCTTGTGGCCGGCACCTACACTGTAACAGTGACGGATGCGAATGGCTGTACCAAAACAGCCAGTGCAACGATCATTGAACCTTCGATCAATATTACAAGCGTTATCCCATCGGTTTGTAACCCTGCGAATAACACCTACTCTGTGGCGGTAACCGTTTCCTGGACCAATGCGCCGGGCAACCAGATTACCGTTGTCACCAGCGAAGGAGGCTCTGCTACCATCAATATTGTAACCGGTTCTTCCGGTTCACAAACGGCGACCATCACCGGACTTATCTCGAACGGCGCCGCAGATGTGGACGTGACGGCTTCTTTCAATGCCAATTGCTCGAAAACGTTTGTGGATGCCTACGACGCTCCAATGAGCTGTGTTCCGGCTGAAATCGGCGACTTCGTCTGGAACGACCTCGACGGCGACGGCGTACAGGATTTTGGCGAGCCGGGTATCCCGAACGTACCGGTTACCCTCACGGGAACCGACCAATTAGGTACACCTGTTAACCTGACAACTACAACCGGTTCGAACGGTGAATACCTGTTCCCGAATTTGGTGCCAGGAACCTACAAACTGACCTTCGGCCAGCCGGCAGGTTATGTGCCAAGTGCGCCGGATCAAGGTGGCAACGATGCAACGGACAGCGACATCAACCCTGTAACTTTGATGACGCCGAATGAAGTGCTGACTGCCGGTGAATCCAACCTCACTTACGACGCAGGTTTCTTCCAACCGGCTTCTATCGGCGACTTTGTCTGGAATGATCTGGATGGCGACGGTGTACAGGATTTTGGTGAGCCGGGTATCCCGAATGTGCCGGTTACATTGACCGGTACAACGGGCGACGGAACACCTGTCAACCTGACGACTACCACAGATCCGAACGGTGAATACTTGTTCACGAACCTGGAACCGGGCACGTACAAAGTTACTTTCGGCCAGCCTGCCGGATACACGCCAAGCGCGCAGGATCAAGGCGGAGACGATACGAAAGACAGCGATATCGACCCTGTTATGTTGATGACTCCAATCGAAACATTGACATCAGGAGAGAATAATACAACGTACGACGCGGGCTTCTTCCAGCCGGCTTCTATCGGCGACTTTGTCTGGAACGACCTCAACGGCGACGGCGTACAGGATTTTGGTGAGCCGGGTATCCCGAATGTACCGGTTACCTTAACGGGTACCACCGGCGACGGAACACCTGTGAACCTGACGACCACAACAGGTCCGAACGGTGAATACTTGTTCACGAACCTGGAACCGGGCACCTATAAAGTTACCTTCGGCCAGCCTGCGGGTTACACGCCAAGCGCAGCGGATCAGGGTGGAGACGATACAAAAGACAGCGACATCAATCCTGCCACGTTGATGACTCCGAATGAGACATTGACCTCGGGAGAGAACAATACAACATATGATGCAGGCTTCTTCCAGGCTGCTGAAATAGGTAACTTCGTCTGGGAAGACCTCGACGGCGACGGTGTTCAGGACGGTGGCGAGCCGGGTATTCCAAATGTACCGGTTACCCTGACCGGTACCACGGGCGACGGAACACCTGTCAACCTGACGACCACGACCAACGGTACAGGTTTCTACCTGTTCTCCGGTCTGGAACCCGGCACATACAAACTGACCTTTGGCACTCCCGTAGGTGGTTATGTATTAACGGCACAGGATCAGGGCGGCAACGACGCTACCGACAGCGACGCTGCACCTGGTACACAAATGACTGTGAATGAAGTACTGACGGCTGGTGAATCCAACCTGACTTACGACGCCGGTTTCTACAAACCTGCTGCGTTGGGCGACTTCGTCTGGGAAGACCTCGACGGCGACGGCATTCAGGATTTTGGTGAACCGGGTATTCCAAACGTAACAGTTGTCCTGACCGGAACTACCGGCAGCGGTACGCCTGTCAACCTGACAACTACCACAGATTCGAACGGTGAATACGAATTTACCAACCTGACGCCGGGCACTTATGTGGTAACATTTACAACGCCGGCCGGTTATAACACGACGGATCAAAACCAGGGCGGAGATGACACGAAAGACTCTGACGCAAGCCCGGTAACAGGCCAGTCGCCTCCGGTGGTACTGAGCAGCGGCGAAACGGATAATACCATCGACGCGGGCTTCGGTCGCTACGACCTGGCTTTGGAAAAAGACCTGAGTGCCGGCACACCTGGTCCATTCGCGCCTGGCGCAAACGTGGATTTCGTCATCACCGTAACCAATGAAGGCGGCTTGCCTGCTGCTAACGTGATTGTTACAGATCGCCCGCAGGCTGGACTGACTATTATCGGTTTTGATGCCAATGGTAGCGGTGTGATCAACAACGGCAACGGTACGTATACGATCCCGAGTCTGTTAGAAGGCCAGAGTGTGTCCTTTATCGTGAAAACGAAGATCAACAATAACTTCACCGGATTGACCCTCACCAATGAGGCAGAAATCACCACGGACGACGGTGACGACGTGGATTCCACGCCGAACAACGACGTCCCGACCGAAGACGATCAGGACGATGAAACCATACCGGTTCAACACACACCATCCATCGATATTGAAAAATATACCAATGGTCAGGATGCAGATAATGCTCCGGGTGTGATTATTCTGGTGCCGAACGTAGCGCCGATCGTAACCTGGACGTACACCGTAACCAATACGGGTACCCTCGACCTGACGAACGTAGTAGTGACCGACGATAAAGAAGGTCTGATCTGCACCATTCCGTTCCTGGCATCCGGTGCATCCCAAACCTGCACCAAAACAGGCACGGCCATGCGCGGTATGTACCACAACCTTGGTTCTGTAAGCGGTCAGCCGGTAGACAACACCGGTACGCCGGTAGGTACTCCTGTTACGGATACTGATCCGTCGAATTACACGGGCGTATTTATCAACATGGAGAAAATGGCTGATAAAACGGAAATCTGCGCAGGGGAAGAAGTTACCTACACGCTGATTACCCGTATGTTGGGTGGCGCGCCAGGTATCGAAATTCGCAATATTTCGGCAATAGATAATAACGTACCCGGAACATTTGTCTGCAATGGCCAGTATTGGGTGACTTGCGCACAAAACGGCAATGTATTGTGCGATCTGGACGGCGATTGTGTACTCGATTTTGTCGACAACAACGGCGACGACAAATCGGACGAAGAGTTCAAATGGTCGTACACTACAGTGCTCAACCAGACAACGGTGAATATCGCCGAAGACATGGGTGCAGTTTGGTACGTAGATCCGATTACAGGTGATGAACTGTTTATAGGTAATGTAGGCAACATGGACGAAGTTACGGTTACCGTAAATCCGAACCGTTGCGCTGAAATCGGCGACTTCGTATGGAACGACCTCGACGGCGACGGCGTACAAGACGGTGGCGAACCGGGCATTCCAAATGTTCCTGTAACACTGAACGGCACCAATATCGACGGTAACCCGGTAACACTGAATACCACGACCAACGGTACAGGCTTCTACCTGTTCTCCGGTTTGGTACCAGGTACCTACACCGTTACATTCGGTACGCCTGTCGGTGGATTTATCCTCACTGCTCAGAATCAGGGTGGAGATGATACCAAAGACAGCGATGCTGCTCCTGGTACACAACAAACACCTGCGGAAGTACTGACTGCCGGTGAATCCAACCTGACCTACGATGCCGGCTTCTTCCTGCCTGCTTCTATCGGCGACTTCGTTTGGAACGACCTCGACGGCGACGGTGTGCAGGAATTTGGCGAACCTGGTATCCCGAATGTGCCGGTTACACTGACCGGTACCACGGGCGACGGAACACCTGTCAACCTGACTACTACGACTGGCACGAACGGTGAGTACTCCTTCACCAACCTGGAGCCGGGTACCTACAAACTGACCTTCGGCCAGCCTGTGGGTTACACGCCAACCTTGCAAAATCAGGGTGGCGATGATACGAAAGACAGCGATATCGATCCTGTGATGCTGATGACTCCGACCGAGACATTGACTTCAGGAGAGAACAATACCACGTACGACGCGGGCTTCCAGGGCAATGCAAGCATTGGCGACTTTGTCTGGTACGACCTGGATAAAGACGGTATTCAGGACGGCAACGAGCTGGGTATCCCCGGCCTAACAGTAAACCTGACAGGTACTACCATCAGCGGCACACCTGTGAACCTCACAGATATTACGGATGGCAATGGCGGATACCTCTTCAGTAACCTGAATCCGGGTACTTACAAAGTGACCTTCACTACTCCGGGCGCCAACTACTTGGTATCTCCGGTAAATGCCGGCGGCAACGACTTGACGGATAGCGACGCCGATCCGATTACGCTGATGAGTCCTGTGGAAACCCTGTCTCCCGGTGAGAATGACCTCAGTATCGACGCAGGTTTCTATGTGAACATCGTTCTGGATAAAGTGATCGTGGATGTATCCTGTTATGACGGCACTAACGGTTCTGTTAACCTGACCGTTACCGGCGGCACTGCTCCATATACTTATATGTGGTCAAACGGCGCCACAACGGAAGACCTGAGCAACCTTGCTCCGGGAACGTATACGGTGACAGTAACGGATACCAACGGTTTCACAGCCAGCACAACTGCTGTGGTGGACGAACCGCTTGAACTGATCGCGACGGCAACACATGTCAATGTAAACTGCTTTGGCCAACAAAATGGTTCTGTCGATCTGAGCGTTTCCGGCGGAACACCGATCTACACATATCTGTGGTCGAACGGTGCAACAACACAGGATCTGATGAATGTACCGGCGGGCATTTATTCCGTAACGGTAACCGATTCGAAAAACTGTACCAAGGTTACACAAGTGACTGTTACAGAGCCAAATATACTGACGCCTTCCGTTAGCATTACGAATATCACTTGTTTTGATTTTGAGAAATGGTTCGATCAACCTGACTGTAACAGGCGGCACACCGGGCTACACCTACCTGTGGTCGAATGGCGCTACAACGGAGGATATTTCCAGCCTGGCCCCGGGTGTTTACTCGGTAACGGTGACGGATGATCATGGTTGTGTGACCTCTACCTCAACTACGATTATTGAACCGCCTGTTCTCGACCTGAGCGCTACGACGGAAACGCCGTCCTGCAATGGCGAAAACTCCGGCGCGGTTGATTTGACTGTAACGGGTGGTACGCCGGCGTACACTTACCTGTGGTCAAATGGCGCAACTTCGGAGGATTTGGTGAATGTAACTGCCGGAACGTATACCGTGACGGTAAGAGACGCCAACGGCTGTACGAAAACGACTACTGCTACAGTAGGTGACATCGATGCACTGAGTCTTACCCGCACTGTTACGGACGTGAAATGTTTCGGCGGTACGGACGGCGCTATTGACGTGACGGTAAGCGGTGGCACCCCGGCATTTATTTATGCCTGGTCAAATGGTGCAACTACACAAGACTTGACAGGTATCGGAGCCGGTATTTATACCTTAACCGTAACAGATGCGAACAGTTGTACTGCCAGCACAACGGCAACGGTAATACAACCGCCCGTACTCAGTGCAACAGCAGTGCTTACTCCGGTGACCTGCTTCGGCGGTTCAGATGGCGCAATCAACCTGACAGTATCAGGTGGTACGCCTGCTTACACTTATCTGTGGTCGAATGGATCAACCAGTGAAGATATTTCCGGTATTCCTTCCGGTGAATACACCGTAATGATCAAAGATGCCAACAACTGTATACTTGAACTCACCAGATTCATCATTCAACCGCCTGACATTACTTTAGAAGTGGAGGTGACGGATGTTTCCTGCTATGAAGGTACCAATGGAACGGTTAACCTGATTGTAAGCGGCGGCTCGCCAGGCTATACGTATCTGTGGTCGAACAACGCAGTTTCGCAAGACCTGAGTGCTGTTTCAGCCGGTACTTACTTCGTAACGGTTACCGATACCCACGGTTGTATCGCGGTCATTTCTGCAACAGTAGAACAACCCGCGCCACTTGATCTGTCCGCAACTACCACGAATGTTTCTTGCAACGGCGGCGAAAACGGTTCTGTCAACCTGACCGTCAGTGGCGGCACACCCGGCTACACTTATCTGTGGTCGAATGGCGCTACTACGCAGGATATTTCGGGTTTGACTGCGGGTGTTTACTCCGTGACGGTTAGGGACTCCAAAGGATGTATTGATATTACTACTGCTACGGTAGAAGAAAATACAACCCTGACTGCTACTGCGGAGGTTAACAATGCAGTTTGCAATGGTACCAATACCGGTTCTATCATTCTGACAGTGGAAGGCGGCACGCCGAATTACACCTACGTCTGGTCAAATGGATCCACTACGAAGAATCTGAATAACATTCCTGCCGGCGTTTATTCTGTTACAGTAACAGATGCACTGGGTTGTAAAGCATTCAGAACGGTAACCGTAGGTCAACCGGCTCCATTGACTCCGACAGCAGTGGTAGCCAATGTTTCCTGCTTCGGTGGCGAAAACGGCGCGATCAATATAACGGTTACCGGTGGTACGCCTGATTATACCTATGCGTGGTCAAACGGTGCAACAACCGAAGACCTGAATGGTATCAGCGCCGGCACATATACGCTGACCATTACAGATGCAAACGGCTGTTTCGTAACCATCTCACGCGTTGTCACGCAACCTCCTGTGCTGAACCCAACCTTGGTGGTAACCAATGTTACCTGCTTCGGCGGCAGCAACGGTGCAATTGATCTGACGGTTGCAGGCGGTACGCCGACCTACACTTATCTGTGGTCAAACGGCGCTACCACCCAAGACCTCAACAATATCGGAGAAGGCACTTACCTGGTGACCATAACAGACATGAATGGCTGCACGGCAGAGCGCGAACGTACGATCACACAACCTCCTGCCATCGAAATTGAGGCGATCCCAGAACCTGTAACGGCCTGCAACGGCGGCAACGACGGCTCCATCACCCTGACTGTCAGCGGCGGTACTCCCGGCTATACCTATAACTGGGCCGATCTTCAAGGCAGCATCGATCCAAAAAATCGAGCCACCCTTACAGCGGGCAATTACACGGTTACAGTAACAGACGCCAGGGGTTGTACGGCTGTAGAAGTAGTGACGGTCGGACAAGTTTCAGGTATTGAATTGGTGGCAACACCAACTCCGACTACCTGTGAAGATGGTACGAATGGATCTGTTAACTTGACCGTATCGGGCGGTACTCCAGGTTATACATACCTGTGGTCGAACGGTGCTTCCTCGCAAAACATCAGCGGTCTGGCAGCAGGCAACTATTCTGTTACGGTAACTGACCAGGATGGATGTACGGCAGTGACAAGCGCGATTGTTACGGAACCGGTTATTGTCCTGACAATCATTACCACACCGGTTTCCTGCCGCACTGGCGCGGATGGTGCGGTTGACCTGATCGTGGAAGGCGGTACACCCGGCTACACCTATCAATGGTCTAACGGCGCTACTACGCAAGACCTGACGGGTTTGACTGCGGGCACCTATTTTGTGACTGTAAGAGATGCGAACGGTTGTTCAAAAACCCGTACGGCCAATGTCACGCAACCAACCGCACTCAACCTGAGTGTGACACCTTCCCAGGTTTCATGCAATGGAGGCGCAAATGGTGCTGTTAACCTGACCGTCAGCGGCGGTACGCCCGATTACACTTATCTGTGGTCAAACGGGTCTACAACACAAGACCTGAGTACATTACAGGCAGGTACATACACCGTGACAGTTACGGATGCTAATGGTTGTACCGCTACTACATCTGTTACTGTAAATCAGCCCCCGGTTATCAGCCTTTCAGCTGTACCGATCGGACCGGCATGTTTCGGCGGTAGTAATGCAGGCATTTCATTGACGGTAAACGGTGGTACGCCAGGCTATACTTACCTGTGGTCTAATGGTTCTACCCAGAAGAATCCGAACAATCTTGCTGCCGGAACCTATACGGTGACCGTAACAGATTCTAAGGGTTGTACTGCTACGACTTCAGCGACCATTATAAATTCTCCGGAGATTATTCTGTCAACGGATGTGACCAATATTCTATGTGCAGGCGGCAGCACCGGGGCAATCAACCTGAGTGTCAGTGGAGGTGTGTCGCCATTCACATACAATTGGGCCCATATTGCAGGAGTAAGCAATCCGGAGGATGTAAGCAACCTTTCAGCAGGTACCTATACCGTAACGGTTACGGATGCCAACACTTGTACGAAGAGCACGAGTGCAACCATCACGCAACCTCCGGCCATCAGCCTGAGTGCAACGACCACAAACGTATCCTGCTTCGGCGGCTCCAACGGCTCTGTCAACCTCTCGGTGAGTGGTGGTACGCCAGGATATACTTATAAATGGTCAAATGGCGCCAATACGGAAGATGTTAATGGATTGAATGCCGGTAGTTACACCGTAACGGTAACAGATGCGAATGCTTGTACCAAGGCACTGACGGTTTCTGTAACCCAGCCTACGTCAATACAGGTATTTATTGCTACAGCGCCTCCTGGTTGTCAAAACAATTTGGCAAGTCTGGCAACTGTTGTAACCGGCGGTACTCCATCATACACTTTCCAATGGTCCAACGGTTCCACTTCTGCTACGCAAAATGAAGTGCCGCCGGGAGCATATACGGTAACTGTAATGGATGCTAATGGATGTACGGCAGTGAAATCAACTTCGATAGCCAATATAGAACCGCTCAGCCTGTCTGCAACGGTAACGCCTATCAGCTGCCCCGGCGGTTCGAACGGCGCTATCAACCTGACGGTCTCGGGTGGTTCAGGAAACTTCCAGTATGCCTGGACAGGTAATGGTTTCTTTGCTCAAACACAGGATATTAACAATATTTCATCGAACATATACACGGTGGTCGTAACAGACCTGACGACATTCTGTACAGCGACCTTGTTCCGGGTTATTTCATCTCCGCCGGCGTTGAATCTGACGACAGATGTTTCTCCGGCAGGTTGTGCAGGCGCCAATGGCACCATCAACCTGAGTGTATCGGGCGGTACGCCGCAGTACCAGTACCTCTGGTCAAACGGCCAGACTACGCAGGATATCGGCGGTCTCCTTGCCGGAACGTATACTGTTACTGTAACCGATTCAAGAGGTTGTACGAAATCGACCACAGCAACCGTAACGGGCGCCGGACAATTCTCTGCTACCGCTACTACAACGCCAACTACTTGCGGCGGCTCGAATGGTTCGATCACGGTAGTAATTACAGGTGGCGCTGCGCCATACTCCTGGACGGGTGCGGGCAACGGTACTTCACAAACCGGACAATTTACAATTAACGCCTTGGCCGGTGGTACGTACAATATCGTAATAACAGATGCAAGCGGTTGTTCCACGACCGTCAGCGCAACGGTTCCGCAAACGAATGGTATCACTGCTTCGGCAGTTCCATCGGCGGCTACCTGTGGCGCAGCGAACGGCTCTGTTACAATTGATGTAACGGGTGGTACCGGACCATACACCTGGTCAGGCGCAGGCAATGGTACTGCACAAACGGAACCATTTACCATCTCCGGTTTGGCCGGCGGCACGTATAGTATTGTTGTAACGGATGCCAACGGTTGTTCCACGACCGTGCCGGTAACAGTTCCGCAAACCGGTGGTATTACGGCTACCGGTACGCCGACAACTGCTTCTTGCGGTGCTTCCAATGGTACAATCTCCGTAAACATAAGCGGTGGCACGGCTCCATACACATGGACTGGCGCTAACCAGAATGGTACGGCACAGTCTACACAGTTTACCATCTCCGGATTAACGGGTGGTCAATACTGTATCACAGTAACGAGTGCGAACGGTTGTACGGCTGTAGCCTGCGCAACGGTTCCACAAACCAACGGAATCACAGCAACTGCTTCGACTACTCCGGCTTCCTGCTTCGGCGGCCTGAATGGTACGATTACGGTCGATGTGGCAGGTGGAACACCGAACTACTCTTACAACTGGTCAACTGGTGCGACTACCGGTAGCGGTGGCCCGATCAATGGTGAACCATTCACCATTACCGGTCTGGCAGCAGGCGTCTACAGCGTGACAGTAACAAATGGTAATGGCTGTACGGCGGTAGTTAGCGCTACTGTAGGCCAACCTGCTCCATTTACGGTAAGCGCAACACCTGTGTCGGCAACCTGCCTTGGCAATAACGGTAGTATCCTGGTGGATGTAACCGGCGGCGGCGCGGCTCCATACACATGGACGACAGGATTAAGTTCCGGCAGTTCGTTCACAGAGCCGTTTACCATCTCCGGGTTGATCCCATTGCAATACTGCGTCACGGTTACCAATGCAAATGGCTGTACCGCAGTCGCTTGTGCAACGGTTTCACAAGCCAACGGTATTACGGCTACGGCTACACCAACACCGGCAACTTGCGGTGACATCAATGGAACAATTACGGTGGATGTAACAGGTGGTTCACAACCATACAGTTACCAGTGGAACAATGGAAACGGCCAGGGCAGTGGACAAAATATTGCCAGCGAGCCATTTACCATCAGCAACCTGAGTGCAGGTATGTATGTACTGACAGTAACCAGCAGTAATGGCTGTACAGCCACTGCAACGGCTACGATTACGCAGACTTCCGGTATCACGGCTTCAGCAACGGCTACCCCTGCCGGTTGTAATGGTCAACCAGGCAAAATCACCGTAACTGTTGTAAACGGCACACCGAATTATACTTATAACTGGAGTGGTACTTCTTCAGGTACCGGCAACAGCGCGTCGCCATCGTTTATGATCCAGAATCTCCAGCCAGGAACATATAACCTGACGGTGAAGGATGGAAATGACTGTATGGCGATGGTAACGGTAGTGGTGACGCAGGCACAAAACATCACGGCAACGGCAACGTCCACACCGGCTACCTGCAACGGCGGTCAGAATGGTACCATTACCGTTGACGTAGCAGGTGGAACACCGAACTACAATTACAACTGGACAAATGGTACGAACAGTGGTAGCGGCGGCCCGATCAATGGCGAACCGTTTACGATCACCGCTCTGGCAGCAGGCAACTACAGCGTGACTGTAACGAATGGAAATGGTTGTACGGCGGTAGTAACCGCTACTGTAGGCCAACCTGCTCCATTAACAATGAGCGCCACTGCTGTGCCGGCAACCTGTCTTGGCAATAATGGAAGTATAACAGTGGATGTAACCGGCGGCGGCGCACCATACACCTGGAATACAGGATTAAGTAGTGGCAGTTCTTTCACCGAGCCGTTTACCATCTCCGGTTTGATCCCACTACAGTATTGCGTCACGGTAACCAATGCAAACGGCTGTACTACATTCGCTTGTGTTACGGTTTCACAACCAAACGGTATTGCCGCTTCTGCAACGGCCACACCGGCTACTTGTAACGCCTCAAACGGTACCATCACTGTAGATGTAACCGGCGGTACAGCTCCTTACACCTGGACAGGTGCGGGCAACGGTACCGCTCAAAACGAGCCATTCACGGTATCAGGTCTTGCCGGTGGCAACTACTGTATCACGGTTACCGATGCTAATGGATGTACTGCCGTCGCTTGTGCGAATGTAACGACGTCCGGTGCGATCACGGTTGCTGCAACGGTTGTTCCGACACCTTGCGGTATCACAGCCAGCACGGTTCAGGTCAATGTATCAGGCGGTTCGCTGCCTTATGCTTACAACTGGACAAACAGCAATGGCGGCAGCGGTCAACTCGGCGGTATTAACATGCAGGCATTTGTGATTACCAACCTGGCAGCCGGTACGATCAGTATTACCGTTACCGATGCGAATGGCTGTTCCGCTGTAACCAGTGTAATAGTGACGCAATTCCAGGCATTGAGCATCTCGGCAACCGCAACGGGCCCCGGTTGTGGCGGCACAACAGGCTCCGCAACTATTGATGTGACTGCCGGCGGCAACTCCGGCCCGTACACATACAATTGGGTAAGTGGTAGCAATGTCGGCAACGGAACGGCGGTATCAGAACCGTTTACGGTATCAGGACTCGCCCCTGGACTCTACTCCTTTACAGTGAAAAATGCATTCAACTGTACGGCCACCACTTCCGTAGTGGTACCACCTTCCGGTGGAGGCTCACTCCAGTTGACGACTACACACGTCTGCGCGCCAACCTGCTCCGGTACCAATGGTGAATTCGGTATCTACGTCCATGGCGGAACGGCTCCTTACACCTATTCCTGGACCGGCCCGATCAACGGTGGCCCGGTTACAATGGATACGGTGAAAATAATGGGTCTCCTGCCAGGCAGTTACACGATTACCGTGACGGATGCCGGCGGATGTTCCGCAACCACGACAGCAGTCATGTTGCCGCCGACAGAAATGTTTGTTGCAGCGGTACCAACCTGCGCAACGGTATGCGGTGGCGACGATGGCAAGATTACGGTGGGTGTACTCTTCGGAATGTCCAACTACACTTACAACTGGTCTAATGGCACGGAAAGTGGTTCCGGTACGGCAACGACGCATGAATTTGTCATCGGCGGCCTGTCTGAAGGTACCTACTCCATCACCGTAACCGGCAGCGATGGTTGTTCGGAAGTGGTAACGACGGTGGTACAGCCGATCAGCTCGATCGTTGCTACAGCCATTGCATCCGGTGCGGTGGGTTGTGAAGGCAGTTCCACCGGAAACATTATTGTAAATGTTACCAACGGTACACCTTCTTACACCTATACATGGAGCAACGGCACGATCACCGGCAACGGCGTGGCCAATGGCAACATGTTTACCATTTCAAATGTAGGCGCAGGAACATACTCCATCACCCTGACAGACGCCAATGGCTGTACCGGTGTAACCGGCGCTTCTATCGGCGGTAATATCGGTGGCGTGGTATTCAATGACTACAATACGGACGGCTTTATGGCCGATACGGAACCCGGTCTGGATAGCGTACTGGTTTACCTCTACGAATGCAATATTCCGGTTCCGGTCGACTCTGTCTGGACCGATGCGAATGGCGCTTACACGTTCCCGAACCTCGGCAACTTCCCGTATCGCGTGGAATTTGTACCGGTGGTCGACTCCTGCTGGATCAAACCTGCATTTGTCGGTACGCAAAGCGGCTCAACCGTACAGTTTATCGAGTCGGCAAATTGCAATGTGAAAGTGGGCTTCTTCTATCCTGGCGACTACTGCCAGAATGCGCCTGACATCGCGTTCTCTTGCTTCGCGCAGGGTAAAACGGACGACGTAACTTCCACTGTGATCGGCCTGGTACCGTACAACGCTATCGACCGCACGGAGATATTCGGAGACATTGAAGCCAATGAACTCGTCGGTTCGGTATACGGCCTGGCATACGACCGCTCCCGCCATTACCTATACGGCTCGGCATTCCTGAAACGCCACGTAGGTCTCGGCTCGCTCGGTCTGGGTGGTATCTATCGCATAGATTACAGCGATACGATCAATCCGCAGGTAGTAGCATTGTACACCGTACCGAATGTCGGCAGTGTCATTCGCCCTGCTGATTTGGGTGCGCCGAACGCTCCAAGTATGGACACTGATGCCTTTGCAAAAATTGGTAAAGTGGGTCTGGGCGACATCGACATCAGTGATGATGAAAATACCCTGTGGACGATCAACTTGTTCAACCGCACCCTGGTGCGCATAGACGATGTACTGACTACGCCGACATCGACCGAACTGGCGATTGCTTCTGCGCCAACCTGCGACAACGGTGTGTTCCGTCCGCTGGCAGTGAAAGCAAACCGCAACAAAATCTATGTAGGCGGTGTATGTACCGGTGAAAACAGCGGCGCTGCCACAGATCTTTCTGCATCCGTACACGAGTATGATGTGAAGAAAAATATGTGGAAAATGATCCTAAGTTGGGATCTGCACGCTCCGAACTACAACCACGGTGATATTGTGGGCAGTGTAAACCAGAACCTGGCACAATGCCGCGAATGGGAAACCTGGGTAGATGTATATACGGAACGCAACTTAGTGGCGAATACCGGTTCCGGCGAACCATCCGCTATTTTCGACGGCAACTTTGAAATTGTAGGTGGCGGCCCGACCGGTGCTGAATTCCGCTGCCGCGGTCAGGCGCTGATTTCCGATATTGAAATTACCCGCGAAGGCATGATGGTTGTGGCCATGATGGACCGCACGGGTCACCAGTTCGGCTACCGTCAGCACCGTCCGACAACAGCAGTAGGCAATCCGATTTCTGCCAGCGCAGGCGGCGATGTGATTGCTGCTTACCCGGTCAACGGCGTTTGGACGCTCGAAAACAACGGCACGGTGCCTGGTCTTAACCGCACCAGCCTGTTCGGTCCGAACTCCAACGACGGCCTGGGTGGCGGTGAGTACTTCTACGACAACACCCGTTTCACACACCTAGACGCCGATTGCGGCGGCCTGTTGTACGTGCCGGGTGAAGACGAACTGCTGAGTGCGATCAACAACCCGAACACTTCGGAATACAACTTCGGCGGCGGTATCGTGTACTACGACCTGAAATTAGGTAACACGACCCGCAACGACCTCACACTGCTCGACCCGACTGCCAACACCGTAGGTATTGGTATGGCCAACAGTATCGGCGACCTCGAAGCGCTTTGTGAAGCAGCGCCGATTCAGATCGGTAACTATGTCTGGAACGACGCCAATGCCGACGGCGTACAGGATGCCTGCGAAAACCCGATCCCGGGTGTAACGGTAAGCCTCTACGACGCCACAAGCAACGCGTTGCTGGCTACGACAACTACGAACGCGAAAGGTGAATACTACTTCACCGGTATCGGAACGCCAGGTCAAAACTGGATTTCCACACCGGGTCGCGATAGTATTCATCCGCTGACGGCTTACCAGATCGTATTCGGTACGAATGGTTCCGTCAACCAGTTCAATACGACGACGGGCAAATTGACCGTGAATGGCACAGAATACGAACTGACCATCGCAAATGTCGGCGCAGGCTGGCACAGCGACTGGAATGATTCGGATGCTACCATTGCAGATGCAGCGAACAAACCCTGGAACGATTTCCCGGCCATCGCCTACACAACAGGCATGGCAGGATGCAGCGACCATACGCTGGATGCCGGTTTCGTATCCGACAACCTGGCTCATCTGGAAGCATGCGCGATCGAAGCAGGATCGAACCTCGGACAGTTTAACCTGACAGAAGCAGATGATGAAGTGGATCCAAGTGGTAACGCAACAGTGACCTACCACCTCACAGCCGCACAGGCACAAAACGGTCAGGGCAGTCTTTCCAGCCCGTACACCGGCGCCAACGGCACACAGATATACGCTCGCGTGGTATCTGGCGGTGGTGGCATACAGGTAGTGCCGGTTTCGCTGCAAGTGAATCCGCTGCCGGTCGCACATGTGGGTGTACTAAAAGTTTGCCCGGATGTATTCGACGGAATGATGGGTACCTTCAACTTGAACAATGCAAACGCGCAGGTAACAAACGGCGTAAGCGGATTGACCGTAACGTACTACGACTCGCAGTCACAAGCAGCACTGGGTACAAGCCCGCTGCCGGCATCTTACAACTCCGCAACCAAATACATTTGGGCGCGTGTTGAAAATGCTTCCGGTTGCTACGACGTGGATATTCTGCAATTAGTCGTATTGTCCAGCCCGGGTGTTGCCCTGAATGTCACCGATAATACTTGTACAGGTTCACAATCAGGTGCGATCACTGCAACGATCACTGATGGTCCTGCGAATTACAAATTCGTATGGTCGACCGGCGTAACCACCGGCCCAGGCGCAGTCACCAGTTCTACCATTGTCGACCTGGAAGCAGGCGTATACACGGTAACTGTTACAGATGGCAATGCTTGTACGGCAGTAAGTACTGCGGAAGTAGAAGACGCCATTCCGTTCTCGATCATTCCGATTCCGAACTACGGCCCTGTGAATGCAGGCACGCAGCTCGGCCCGATTGTACTGCAAACAACAACCTGGGGTGCTGACTTCAGTTGGACAGGCGGTGCATCGGTAGGTTTGGCAAACGGAACTGCAACCAGTCTCCTGCCGCTTATCCTGCCGTTCAATACGACCGTTGGCGCCGCTACCGTTACCGTAACCGCTACTTTGGGTGCATGTTCCGATACGGAAGAGTTCACGATCAGTGTACTCACCCAGGTAACGGATGACAATGCATCGGTAGCAGGCTTGCTGATGACGGAAGAAGGCGAAATGGTAGAAGAAGGTTATGTCGAACTGGAAGGTCAGATGCTGGAACAACCGAATGTGGAGGCTATCTACCTGACAGACGACGACGGCCACTTTATGTTCGACCATTCATTGCCGATGGGTGCGAATTATACGCTGACGCCTACGAAAGATGATAATCCATCCAACGGGGTTACAACGTACGACCTGGTAGTGCTGGAAAAACACATCCTGGCATTGGAACTGCTGAATTCTCCGTACAAACTGATTGCTGCGGACGCGAACAGAAGCGGTTCTGTCACGACATTCGATATTATCGAACTGCGCAAACTGATACTGGGTATTTACACCGATCTGCCGAATAACACCTCCTGGCGCTTTGTAGATCACGATTATGTATTCCCGAACCCGCTGAATCCGTTCGAGTCGGTGTTCCCGGAAAACAAATCTTTCGAAAACATTGCAAGCGACCATATGGCGGATGACTTCATCGCTGTGAAAATCGGAGACCTGAATAACTCCGCGCTTCCGAACAGCCTGATGAGTGTTCAGGAACGTTCGCAGGGTATGTTGTTGTTCGATGTGGATGACCGGATGGTACAGGCTGGCGAAACGTTTACCGTATCGTTTGCTACTGCGGAACAAGTGAAAGGTTACCAGTTCACAATGAACACCGGTAATCTGGAAGTACTGGAAATCCTGCCGGGCGAGCAGATGGATGCTACGAACTTCGCAGTGTTCGCCTCCAGACAGGCTGTAACAACCAGTTGGAGCGTCGGCGGTCATGCAAACTTTGCTATTCGCTTCCGCGCAACAACAGCAGGCAAGATCAGCGATATGCTCGCAGTATCCGGCAGCATCACGAAAGCGGAGGCTTACAGCCCCGGCAACGAACAGATGCAGATCGGCTTCCGATTCCATGAAAAAGACGGTGGCGTTACCTTAGCCGCACAGCGTTTTGAATTGTACCAGAACCAGCCGAACCCATTCATCGACCGCACTGTGATCGGATTCTTCCTGCCGGAAGCAACGACCGCCACACTGTCTGTCTTTGATGAAACCGGCCGACTGCTGCATACACAAAAAGGCGACTATGCGAAAGGTTACAACGCCGTTACGCTGGAAGGCCGGGAGTTGGACGCTAACGGAGTACTGTACTACAAAGTGACAACACCGACTAATTCCGCTACAAGGACCATGATACAAACTCGCGATTGACCATGAACATTTTCTGATGGAGTGTAATCAACCCGCCTCGTTCCCTACGAGGCGGGTTTTTTTATAAGTCCGAAGTCGGCAGTCTATAGTGCGAAGTCGGCAGTGCGAAGTGCGAAGTCGCGAAAGGGCATCGTTGCGGATACCCCAAAACCAAACCTCAGATTATTCGTTGATAGCTTTGTTCTTTTTGGTATATCATGCGAATCTTGGGAAATAATCCTTTAGGTTAAATGCTTGTAAATGCTTGATTATCAACACTGATAACGGATAACTATGTTGTTGCTCATTACCCTTCTTGCTTTTGTCCTGGCTGTATTTATCTATCTAAAGCAGTCGAAATTCGGCCGCACACCATCCGGCGAGCGCCTGGAGCGTGTGAAAAAATCGCCGCATTTCCGTGAAGGTGCTTTTCAAAACCTGAGTCCTACGCCCAACTTCACGGAAGGTGCAACCTATCCGAAAGTAATGCGCGAAGTGCTGTTCGGCAAAAAAACAAGGGTGAAACCTGCCGTCGCATTGCCTGCTCTGAAAACAGACCTGCACGCGCTGGAGCCTTCTGATAACGTGCTGGTGTGGTTCGGACATTCCTCCTATTTTATGCAGGTAGACGGCAAACGCATCCTGGTGGACCCGGTGCTGAGCGGCGCCGCGGCGCCCATTCGGTCCTTTATGCCCAGTTTCAGGGGAACGGATGTTTACGCTGTTGCCGACATACCTGACATCGAGTACCTGTTTGTCTCACATGACCATTGGGATCACCTGGATTACCCGACAATTGTGCAACTCAAGCCCAGGATCGGCCAGGTAATTTGCAGCCTCGGCATAGCCGAGCACCTGGAGCGCTGGGGTTTTGAACATTCCAGAATTATCGAAAAAGACTGGAACGAAGCCATTACCCTGAACGACGGCTTTTCGGCGCACACTGCCCCTGCCCGCCACTTTTCAGGTCGCGGACTCGTGCGCAACAAAGCCTTGTGGACGGCCTTCGTGCTGCAAACACCCACGCTGCGGATTTTTATCGGCGGCGACAGCGGTTACGACACCCATTTTGCAGAAATTGGCGCTGCGCACGGGCCTTTCGATCTCGTCATCCTGGAATGCGGGCAGTACAACAAGAACTGGAAATACATCCACATGATGCCCGAGGAAGTCGTGCAGGCAGCGCAGGACTTGGGCGCAAAACGACTTTTGCCGGTGCATTGGGGCAAGTTCCCCTTGTCCAGCCACGCCTGGGACGAGCCGATGATCCGGGTAACGGTAGCTGCCAAAAATGCCGGTATGCCGCTGTTGCATCCTTTGATTGGGGAAAAGGTGGATTTGAATGATGAGGGCCAGGTTTTTTCAGCATGGTGGGTGGGAATCGCGTAGAAACTGTTTTTGAAAACGATCGTTTTTATTGGTCCAAAGTCGGTAGTACGAAGTCGTGGCTCGTAGCCGCAGCACTTCGCTTCAAAACTCCACTTTGTAGCCCATAATAGGTATTAAACCCTCCTGGTAATTGAAATCAATTGCTTTGGATAGCGGATGGTAAAAACTGCTGCGGACGTTGAGCCTGTTGGTAGCATTTTGTATATCGATAAAAAAAGTGGCGGTGGCGTGTGCATAGTGTCTTTTGATGCGGAAACCCGGGTCGATCCGAAAATAGGCGGGAAGTTGAAATTCAAAATCATGCTGATAATCCCGAACTGTGAACCCGATTTGCCCGGATGCTGCCACGTCAATGGGAGCCTCACGCAACCCGCCGAAATAGGTGACTTTGAGGTTCAGTGCAACGCTTCTTTGCCGCTTTCTTCTGTTCCAGTCCCATTCCTTGCCACAAACAAAGTTGATCAGTTGGTTGCCATTGTAACGTGTATTGCGCCATATTCCGTCTGATCCTTGATACTTCGACTGATACAGGGAAGTTGAAAAAAGCAGGTAAAATCCTGTGGCAAGCGGGCGTTCCAGGCTGATTTCCAGACCGTAATTGCGCCCCCGCCCGGCATTGACAAGTGCCCCATCGGCAAAACCATCCATCTCGTTCAGCAGGGAATAGGAATTTTCAGATGTTGCACTTACAGGCGCCTGCGATAAATTCTGGGCATATAACTCCGTTTTAAATTGCCAGAATCGACCCAATTTGAGGTTATAACTGGCTACAAAATGCCGCGATTTAGTCAAATCCAGGTTCGGATTGAGCCGCATTCCGGTGCTGTCTTCTGAAAAATAGACGCCGATCGGCTGCATCTGCGTGTGCAGTCCATAACTGAATCCGAGGGATTGCCCCGACTTGAAAACATACTTCACGGAGGCCCTCGGTTCTATCGACTTTTTCCCATTGAGAAACAGAAAAAAAGTATGTATGCCGGTATTGAATGTTAATTGCTCAACCGGTCGGTATTGCCATTGAAAAAAGGCATTCAACGTGGCTGTTTTACCTTTTCTGTTGATCGTTTCTACAGCACGATCAATGACCGGATTAAAAATAGATTGGGCAAGTTGAAAATGATGAGCCGTCGCATAACAACCACCGCGTATGAAATGCCGGGCACTGAATTTATGATTCAAAACGGAAGAATAAGTGAGCCGCTTCTGCCGGTGTTCCAAAATAGAAATTGGCTGCAAGGTATAATCATCCCGGTAGCGCTCGAATTGATCGATGTTATTCCCTCCGGACCAGGCCAAAACCTGTTTCCAATGCGTATTTCCCCACCTCATTTGGTGCGACAAACCGAGTACGCCCATATCGGCCCTGAACAGACTGTTGAAGCGTTGATCGGGGCGCCTTCGCCAAACGACGGAATCGGGTTGCCCCGGTAGTTTTTCAGCGCTGATCCCGGCAACGCCAAAAAAGGAAAGTTCGCCGAATTTGCCGGTTGTCAGCCAGGTGTTAAAGGAAATATCCTGGAATTTGGTTTTGACATCTCCTATCTCGATACCCATTTTTGACAACAGGTACAAAGAAGAGAACCGGTAATTAAATAAGAAAGACCCCTTTTGACGACCGGCATGTAAAGGGCCTTCCATGGCTGCTTCCAGCCCGAGCAGCCCCGCCTGAAAAGTAAATTCCTTCCGTTCCGTATTGCCTTTGCGCAATTTCAGGTCGAACACGCCGGACAGGGCATTGCCATAATCCGCCGGAAATGCCCCGGTAAAAAAATCGGAACTCCCCAAAACCTGCGCACTGAGCACCGATATAGCGCCGCCGGTAGCGCCTGCATTGGAAAAGTGATTGGGATTGGGAATATCAATTCCTTCCAGCCGCCACAATAGTCCATTTGGCGCATTGCCCCGGATGACGATTGTATTGTTGTCGTCGCCCGGTACTGCTACGCCTGCAAATGCGGAGGCCATTCGCGCGGGGTCATTGGCGGCGGCGGCATAACGCTGCGTTTCCTCCACCGAAAAAGACCGGGCGCTGTTCACCGCAAAGGGGTTCAATGGATCGAATTGTTCGGATTTTCCACGCACCACTACTTCTTTGGAAGCAAGCAGTTGTTCTTCCATTTCCATGGTGATATCCGTTTCTTTGCCGGTTTGTACGGCAATATCCGTTCGGATCAATACTTTATATCCCAGACGAATCGCGGCGATGTTATGCCGCCCAATCGGTACCTGCCCGATGCGGAAACGGCCGGCAGTATCCGTAATGGTTTGCAGCAGGGTGTCGCCGGTTTCGATCCGGACAGTTGTGCCGGGTAAAGGTTCCTGAAGGTTTTTATCCAGCACGATGCCTTTGACCGTCTGCCGGTAATTTTGAGCAAACAGGGTATTGCTTAACGCAAAAATGGCGAGGGCAGTAACAGCCAGTGTTTTTATCCGAATTTCCATAGTAAAAAAAGTAAGTAGAGCAAATGTGTTGTTTGAAAGGAAAGAAGGGCAGGGGCAATACACAGCCGGTACAGCCGCGTGAACGGTATACACAAGGCACTTCCATAGTATTGATTTTCAAATACTTATGGCCGTTGCCGGGTTTAATGCAACATTAGGGGATCAGCGCCGGAAAACGGCTAATCGAAGCGAAAATGCCTGGTAGTTGACCTGTTCCAGGTTAACCGGTTGCAAGGCTTGTTCCGCATTGAGGGTCAATTCAACATGCAGTCGACGGCCCAAATGGCCATCCAATCCAGCCTGCGCGCCAATCCAGCCCGCGCGCAGCGCTTGTTTTTTGGTTTCAAAAAGTTGTTTGTCCAACGAGGTCAGGGGCGCCCACACCTCGTTTTTTCGCAACAGAGCGAACTGCGGTTTGTAAAAAGCGCGCAACACCCAGTCAAATCGCTGATAAGGCGATTTCCGATATAGTGTTACCCCAAGAGGTATGGAAAGCCCGTTCCAATGCGACTGAACATAGAAATCCAGGGCTGGGGGAGGGGGCGGCCCCTGGGGAAAAGGAGGGATGAAAGGGAATTGACTCCTGGAAAACCCACGAACGCCTCCGATGTCAGATTGAGCGTCAAACCGGCATTTGCCCTGTACCCATTCCAGCCCGCCGAAGAGGTGAATTTTTTTGGTCAGGCGATATTGTACCTGTAGGCCTGTGCTGAGGTAACTGCTTTCCCAGTTGCCCGATTTGTGTAATTTACCTGACGAGAATGCAACACCGTATTGCCATTTTTTTGCGCGATCCGGCCGAATAACGGGAGCTGCAGGGAGGTAGAAAAATGTATTTAATTTGAATTTTGCGGGATTTTGGGATAGCGCTATGCGAGCAGCAGTTAAAGGTGATAATGGATGATCGGAATTGAAAAGCCTAACAGTATCCGGCGCGGGTTGAGTCGATTCCTGCGCAGTCACATTACCTGCAACGATACTGCTTCCCAAAACAGGCACAGCGGGCAGTTCCTTTTTCTTTTCCATCATCCATTTTGAATCTACCTTATTGGATGTGTCATACTGCCTTGTTTGAAAAGGGATCGGCCGCCTCTGTTTTTCCTGATTTTTCAAAATATCCTGATCTGTGCTGCTATTTGGTAAAATGGGTTGAGAAGCGGGGATATGGCTTTGAACCGTCGCTAAAGAAGGCGCATTCTCTGCCGGCGGCACTATCAGGGCCCCCGATTTTTGAACAAGCTGCATGGTGTCTGCGCTTTGGTTTGAATGGCATTTTATCCCCCGGAAAAGCAAGGCAATTACGCCCAGAAGTATTCCGGTACGAACCAGCAACCTGCTTACAAAACGCCGCCGAACCACTGCCTTTTGCCGGCTAGCAATGCGTTCCCACAAGTCGTCGGAAGGCGCTCTGCGCAAGGCAAGCATTTTATTGCGGATATAGCGTTCAAAAGGATGGTCGGATGTATGTTGCATGGTGTTTTTTTTAGATCGCCTGATATGGTTTGTACTACGGAGATTATTGAAGATAACGTATTGATTTTCAAGAGTTTTTCTGCAAAACAGGATGCCAATTATCCGCCATCTTTCACCCCCGAAAGCATCTTTTCCACCAGTTTGCGCAGGAAGCGGCAGGCCCGCACATATTGCGATCGGACGGTGCTTTCGGCGATGTGCATCATTTGTGCAATTTCTTCGTAGGAATACTCTTCCACGCACCGGAGGTTAAAAACCGTCCGGTAGCCTTCGGGCATTTGTTGCAGCAATTGAAGCATCACTTCTTCATCCAATTCAGAATGCTCCGGCATACTGATGGCGTATTCCGGCGGCAAGGATTCAAAGGGCTGTGCAAAACGGGTAGGGTATTTTTTGTACAGTTGTGTAATGGCCACACGCGAGGTGATGCGCCGTAGCCAGCCTTCCAGAGAACCTTCGCTGCGGAACTGAGGGATATCCCGGAAAATTACGATAAACGCTTCCTGTAAAAAGTCCTCTGCTTCCGAATGGTCACGGGCGTAGCGGAGGCAAACGGCAAACAAAACTGCTTTGTACCGCACATACAAATCCTTTTGGGCATTTGGATCGCCTTTTTGACATTGTAACAGCACTTGTTTCGGAAAATAATCCATGTAACAGGGGAGTGTTTTTTGGAAAGGCAAGTAAAAACTTGTTTTTGCTGCATGGGGGGCAAAAAAAAATCATAATACATTCCGGGTGTTTCCTTCAACCACTTAATAGGTATGTATGTTACTGTAATCGCCGGAAGCCGTCTTTCCGGCAGGATTAGTAACAGAAAACCCTTTTATGCAAAAAATTTTAATCGTAGAAGACGACGCACATATCGCCGCGCTGATCAGTAGAACGCTGCAGGAAAATAATTACGAAGTATTGATCGCATTTGACGGCAAAATGGCGCTTTCACTGTTCGATCAACTCCAGCCCAAATTGATCATTACTGATCTGGTGATGCCTCATTTGGGAGGACGGGAGCTCTGCCGACAGATACGCAGCCGAAAGAGCAGCATACCGATCATCATGCTCACGGCTCTGAACGGTACGGAAGACGTGGTGGGTGGCCTTGATGCCGGCGCCGATGATTATATGGTGAAACCCTTCCGGGTGCCTGAACTGCTGGCACGCGTGCGCGCACTGCTGCGCCGCGCGGAGCAATCCGAAGATAAACAAATCAGTACGGTGGCGGACCTGGTACTCGACCACGAGGCCAAGGAGGTATCGCGCAACCGGGAAATGATCAAATTGACCGCCACAGAATTCAGGTTGCTCGAATTCCTGATACGCAATAAAAACCGCCTGAAAACCCGGATGGAAATTCTCGAAGAGGTATGGGGAATGAGTTTTGATCCAAATACCAACGTAGTTGATGTATATATTAACTATTTGCGCAATAAAATAGATAAACCCTTCGATAAAAAACTCCTGCACACGCAGGTGGGGCTGGGCTTTATCCTGAAAGAATAACTGTCATGTTGAAACCGGCACTAACCATTCGCCAGCGCCTGCCGCTGTTTATTTCCATCTCTGCCCTCCTGATATTACTGCTCGAAGGATATTTTATTTATATCTATTCCGTTCGTTTTTGTGAACAGGAATTCCGGGAGCGTATACAGGAAAGATTGGCGGCAGCCGACTCGGCCATTTCCGTAGACCCCGCGCATCCATTGGCCGCCATTCAGGCTTTGCCGCCGGGAGAATTGCCCGACGAACAGATTGTGTACGTGGCCGGTCACGATATCGGTATACTGCCCAAGGAAGTGGATACCAGTCAACTGGATCGCTGCACTTACTGCTTCACACAGGTGGGCCCGCGCGATTACGGCATTCTGCACGACTCCCTTACCCACAACACACTGATGGTTTCCGCTGTAGACCGCTATGGGATGAGCAAAATCCGCAATTTGCGCAGCGGAATTATGGTGGGTATCCTGCTCGGCGTGCTGCTGCTGACGATCGTCAGTTGGTACTGGGTGAAAAAAATGCTGCAACCCATCGCGGATAAGATCAAAAAGGCCCGCACCATCGGCGCCAAAAGCCTGAACCTGCGCCTCAATGTAAAAAACAACTACGACGAACTCGGCCACCTGGCGCTTACCTTCAACGAAATGTTAGACCGGATAGAAGTTGGATTCCGCACGCAGCAGCAATTTATGCGCAACGCCTCCCATGAAATGTTGACGCCGCTCACGGCCATCACAGCCGAGGCCGATCTGGCACTGCAACAAAGCCGAAGCACGGAAAACTACCAGCGCGCCCTGGAAAACATTCGCCTTCGCGCCCAGAACCTGAACGAACTGGTAGCTCAATTACTCCTGATGGCGAAAGTGGAAAGTGGCGGCAACTACTTAGATCGCCCCTGCGCAGCCGATGAAACGCTGTTGTATGTTCTAAAATCATTGCAGAATAAATACCCGGCGGCTACACATATTCTGCAATTGCAAATAGAAGCCTCGGATGCTGATGAGTGTATGGTGTATTGCGACCCGCTTATTCTACAGGCGGATTATTATAATTTACTGGACAATGCCCTGAAATACGGCAACGAAAAACCAGTATCCGTCCGGCTTTTTTTTAAAGACAAGTCGGTGGGTTTAGAAGTAAAAGACCAGGGAGACGGGATTGCTGCCGAGGATATGGAGCATTTGTTCAAACCGTTTTACCGCAGCAAACAGCAGCAACAAATCCCGGGCGTCGGGATCGGATTGTCGCTGGTAAAAAGTATTGCTGAAAAATATAAGGGAAACGTCAGTATCCACTCTGAGCCAGGGCATGGTGTCACGGTTCGGTTTTTTTTGCCGGTATCTGAAATTTGAAAATCTAATGCGCTTCTAAATCGGTTCTTATGTGCTTCTAATACGGCCCCCGCACCTTTGCATCAAAATTTAATGATGTGAAGTATGAGACAGATTAAAATCAAAATGATCGTAATAGCCTCGCTGCTGGGATTGAGTAGCTGCGCCACCATTATGCCCGATCAGGTAGGGGTAAAGCGCACCTTCGGACGAATCAACAACGATGTCAAAAAACCGGGCATCGTAGGATTCAATCCTTTTACCACCCGCGTCGTCCGGGTGCCGGTTCGAACCATGAACCTTGCCATCACGGAAAACCTTCCTTCCAAAGAGGGTTTGACGATACGCTCTGAAAGTTCCATTTTGTATCGTGTGCGAGCCGGCGCCGTACCGCAAATCCTTCAGGAGACCGGAATGGAGTTCGAAGACATGTTGATCCTGCCGGTTTTTCGTTCTGCGGCCTCCGATGTTTGTTCCAAGTACGATGCCAAGGACATGCACAGTGCCAAACGTGCCGAAATTGAAGAAGAAATTAAAAAACGCCTGGTGGAAGTATGTGAACCGAAAGGATTTATCATCGAGTCTGTATTGCTGAAGAGCATTTCGCTGCCTGCGGGTTTGTCCAAATCCATAGAAGCCAAACTGGAGGCTGAACAGGATGCGCTGCGCATGCAGTTTGTGCTGGACCGCCAGAAACAGGAAGCACAACGGCAAATCATCGATGCGGAGGGGGCCAAGGAAATCGCCCGGATTCAAGCCGAAGGCAAACGAAATGCCACTATTATCGAAGCCGAAGCCCGGGCGAAACGCACCGAAATCGAAGCGCAGGGCATCCAGCGCGCCAACGATATGATCAATGCCAGTTTGAGTAATAACGTATTGAAATTCAAGCAGATAGAGGCTTTTCAGCAATTGTCCTCCTCACCGAATACCAAAACGATCATTACGGATGGCAAAACGCCCATTGTAAATATGCTGGGAAATGAAGGAAATTAAATTCATACAAAGTTTTGGGTCTGGCAGCCGGATGCGGGAAGCGTGTCCGGCTGTATTTAAAACCGCTCAATTGCGCATGTTGCAAGCATCTTTTATCAGCCCAAAAAATTGGAACCTATCCGGAATCAGATTACTCTTTCTTTTTCTGATGTTATTTTCCTCCCGGACAAGCGGCCCGCCCCCCCCGCCCCCCCAGAGCGACCGGCGCTCACATTCTTTCTCAAAAAACGGAACACGCTGAACGGATTTTTCATGATACGGAATTGCTGGCTTTACGCCTGCAACAGTGTGAAAAAGTCCGCGAGACGGCCCGCGAAGGTATCCGTGCTTGTAGCGCTTCCATGGCAGCGCCCAACTGGACGCTGGTAAAAGAACATCTCCAAACGGCCATGAATTGCGCGACTACGATAGCGCTGCATGCCGGCGGCTGTCGTTATTAAGATACATTCAGTATAAACTACATTTTTGGCGCGCCCTGATTCTTCGCGTACTTTTGCCGCCAAAAATTCCTCTTGGATTACACCATCAACCTGCGTTCCATTTTACTTCTGATTGCGATGTTGCAGGGGCAGGTAATTGCAGCCTTGCTGCTGTTGCGCGGCCTGCGTCGCCTGCAAACAGCCGATTTCTTTTTATCCGGATTGCTTTTTTTCCTCTCCTGTTCGCTGATCGAACATTTCATCGGCTTTATGGGTGTGTACGATTATGCCCGTGAGCAGGGCCACGACCTGACGTTTTTTCCATTTCACAACCCATTTACGTACGGCCCACTCATTTTGCTCTATACCCGGGCATTGACGGATGGGGCATTTCGATGGGAAAAAAAAGATGGGCTTCACTTTGCGTTGCCGCTGTTGTATTACATCGTTCATTTCTCGGTTTGGGCGATGCCCGATGCCGAGAAGTTTCATTTTTTAGATGCTACCGTGCCGGGCGGGATCGTTCAATACGGTTTTGATGCGGCATTTTACCTTGTTACAAGCTGGTATTTGTGGCAATCTTTTCAGCGTTTTTATGCCTATCGGAACCTGATTGAGCAGGAATACGCCAACATCGGGAAAATAACGCTGGATTGGATGCGCTTGTTTTTATTTGCATTCAGCGCCTATTTGTTGTTCGATCTGTTGTTCAACGTGGTCGGTTTGCTGTATAATTTCTGGTACACCGGCTGGTACTGGCTCAATCTGACCCGGGCCTTGATGCTCTACTATATCTCAGCGGCAGGCTGGGCGTTTGCCCAAAAATCGAGCGTTCAATTTGTTGTTTTGGAAAGCAGATCACGCATTGAACCTCAAAATCTGCAGGAAGACCCGACCCCGGCCACCGGGAAACAATTAATGACAGATGAAGAGTTTACCCGCCGCCATGCTCAACTGTCGGCATTTATGGAAAATGAAAAACCCTGGCTCGATCCTGAACTCACACTTTCCATTCTGGCCGGCCAACTCGGACTCAATACCTCCCAACTATCTTACTTAGTCAACAACGGTTTTAATCAAAATTTCAACGATTTTGTCAATACCTACCGCGTGGAAGAAGTGAAACGCAAAATGGCCACGCCGGATTTTCAGTATCTTTCCTTGCTGGGTATCGCCTTCGAATCGGGCTTCAACTCAAAAGCCACCTTCAACCGGGCGTTTAAAAAACGGACGGGGAGCGCACCGAGCAACTATAAATGAGAAGTGAGAGGTGAGAGGTGAGAGGTGAGAGGCGTAGATTACACCGCTTTGCTTAAACGCGAAGCGGTGTAATCTACGACCTCTCACCTCTCTCAATTCACCTCTCACTTCTATTTTCAGGTCTCAAGTTATCATTTGCAGCGATTGCCCCTGCCTGCTCAGCCCACTTTTGCATCATTTCATAACAAACAAAAATGGTTGACCATGTTGAAGCATTTGATGCACGCTTGCCTTGTGTTATTTTTTACTCATTTATTTTTCTAATCATTTAACTGCGCAATCCATTTCCGAAGATTCGATTATCCTTGATCCGGTTACCCCGTTGAAAGAAATCGTCGTCACTGCCAAACAACCCCTTATTGAACGGCAAATTGATAAAGTGGTCGTAAACGTGGAAGGTTCTGTGCTGGCCGCCGGGAATAATGTACTCGAACTGTTGCAGCGATCGCCTGGTGTTCTGGTTACCCCGCAGGGCGCTGTCATGCTCGAAGGCAAAAGTGGTGTGATGGTCATGGTGGATGGCAAGCCGACCCAACTTTCCGGCGATCAATTGGTTGCATTCCTGCAAAGTATGCCCGCTGAAACCGTCTCGAAAATAGAATTGATTGCCCGTCCCTCCTCCAAATATGATGCGGAAGGTGTTTCCGGGATAATCAATATCCGCCTGAAGAAAAACCGGAACCTGGGCCTGAACGGGACTTTTTCTGCAGGGTATACACAAAGTATCCATGCCCGGCTGCGCACAGGCCTGAACCTGAACTATCGCCCCGGCAAAGTCAATTTTTTCGGCAATGCCAACCTGATTGATGGCGCGCAGTCAGTGGGCCAAACCATCGAACGTTTTGCCGACGGTAAGTTGTATGACCAAACCAATCCGATGGTAGAGCAGTTCGGCACGAAATCATTCAAGGCAGGGGCTGATTTTTTCGCCGACGAGCGCCACACAGCAGGCGTACTCGTGCTGGGTAATTTTTACCGGAATGATTCCAGAAAAGATAACCGGACGGCAATCAGCAATGAAAACAGTGTATTGATTGACAGTACTTTGCGTAGCCGAATTTTGGCGCCGACCCAGAATAATCGCCTGACGTATAATGTAAATTACCGCTTTTCAGATACCCTGGGCAATGAACTGACTTTCGATGCCGACCGCATCGCATTCAGCAGCGCCTGCACCAATACACTGGAAAACCAGCGTTTTGACACCGGGCAGGTTTTGCAGGGCAAGGACGTATTTCTCAGCGATATCGGCTCGGATATCACGGTGTGGTCGCTGAAAGCCGACTATGTGAAAAACCGCAAAAACGGCCTGAAACTGGAATCAGGCGCCAAAGTAAACTGGACGAACTCCAATAATGACATCCAAAGTACCCGTGAAGATGATGGTATCTCGCAGCCCGATGCTGGTCGCAGCAACCGGTTTGATTATCGTGAAAATATTGCAGCGGTATACGCCAACATCGGCAAACAAGGTGAAAAAATCAACTGGCAACTTGGACTTCGAGCAGAACGTACAGAAGTAAATGGCAATTCGACCGACCTATACGGCAATATTTTAAACAATCCGGACACCGCTTACCTGGGACTTTTTCCGACCGCTTACCTGCAATACACCCTGAAACCCATGCACCAACTCGGGCTTTCTTACAATCGCCGCCTGAGCCGCCCGGCATACCAGGATATGAACCCTTTTGTCTGGCAGATCGATCCGTACACCAGCGAACGCGGCAATCCTTATCTGCGTCCTGCTTACACCAATTCCGTGGAATTTACCTACACGTATAAATATGCTGCCAGTGCTTCCATTGCCTACAGCCGCACGACTGATCTGGTAAATACTATTGCCCGTCAGCAAGGCGATCAGGCATACACCCAACCACAAAACCTCCAACAACAGGATAATATCAGTGTGAACATTCACCTGCCTTTGCCTATTCAATCCTGGTGGGAGGGTTATCTGTGGCTCGGCATATGGCATAATCAATTCAAGTCGCAACTGGATGAAGGGCAACTGGATGCGGGTGCTTTCGGCGGCGGCTGTTACCTTTCGCAGCAATTTAAACTGGGTAAAGGATATGAAATGGAAGCCTCTTTCTGGGCACAGTTCCCCACGCAGGACGGCATTTTTACCAATCGCGGTATCGCAAGCGCTTCCGCCGGCGCCAAGAAATCGCTTTGGAATGGTAAAGCCAGCGTTAAACTGGCTGTCAATGACCTGTTCGGTACCCAGCGTTGGACGCAATCGGTAGATTTCGGTTCTGTGCGCGGTACCATGCGAAATACCTGGGAAAGCCAAAACATAGCCTTGAGTTTTTCCTGGAAATTCGGCAATCAAAACCTGAAAACCCGCAACCGAAACAACGGTGGCGCAACAGATGCCGACGAACGCATCAAGGCCCGCAAGGAGTAAAAAGGCAAAAGGCAAAAGGCAAAAGGCAAAAGGCAAAAAAATCAATAAAAAGTAGTTTAAAATCAAAGAATTAGACAAATTCCTCATTCCTCATTCCTCATTCCTCATTCCTCATTCCTCATTCCTCATTCCTCATTCACATGAAAAATCTGCTCTTCGCAACCCTGCTTCTCCTCGCTGCATGTTCCGGTACGCAGCCCACAGCCAACGAAAGGCCCAGCAGCGCACCGGGGCTCGTTTCATTCAAACTCAGAAACAATACCCTGCTGCCGCATAAATACACCCTGATCGGCTATAACCCGGCCGAAACTGGCAACTGGACCAATTCTTTTGTATTGTTGCCCGGTGCGCAACGCACCTATAAATGCCATATCGGCACAAAAATATACCAGGCTGACAGCAGGCAGGTCGGGACGGTCATGGGCGGCGGAAGCATCCGGGAGGATAAACCATTTATCACCGTAAAAGCGGAAGATGAAGGGAAGTCGTTTGGGTTGAAAGAGTAAACGTACGGAGTTGTGTCAAAAGTCGGATTCTACTTGAACCATGGTTTTAGTGTGAAATTTAATTTCGCGTTACCTCCAACTTCCCGAAAGTTTAAAACTTTCGGGAAGTTTCGCACCGAAAAAACCAAGTATAATTTGGCATCTTATTTTACTTCGACCCTTTTGACACAACCCCAAAAACATACAATTTGAGAAAATACAACATCCCGCATGGGAATTTTCCCAAAAAACCGAACCTTACAGGGTTATATTTTAATAACTACCCACACCAAGTATACAATCCTGTATGAACCGACAACTGTTGTGGACTGACGATGCCCTCCTCCGCGCCATCACGGGCGGCGATGCGGAGCGGGATGCGGCGTTGCAATGGTGGTTCAATGACCAGGGATTGCAAAATTGGGTACGGCAATATGCGCTTCAACACGGCGGCTCGGCGGCGGACGGCGAAGATTTGTACCACGACACCTTCATTACGTTTGACCGGCTCATCCGAGATGGCAAATTCCGGGAAGAGGCCTCTTTGAAAACCTTTTTTTGCAGCATCGCAAAATGGCAGTGGCTCAACCGACAACGAAAAATGGGCCGCATCGTCGCAACAGAAAATGCCGAACTCCCGGAACCGGAACATTTCACGGAGCACGACATGTACGACCGCGAAAGGCAAAACATAATGGAGCGCATGCTCTCGTCGCTTGGCGACAAGTGCAAACGGATATTGACTTTATTCCAGTTGAGTTATTCCATGAAAGAAATTGCCGCCGAAATGGGCTACCTGTCCGACCAGGTGGCGATGAACGAAAGTTCCAAATGCCGGAAAAAACTAAAACTCGTTATTGAAAACAATGATGAATTACAAGATTTTTTTGGTGCATAATTGGGATATTGGGTTATTGTGATATTCCTTTCAATTTGGTGATTATCAATAAAATAACCCAATATCTCAATATCCCAATTATAACAACACCATGGCAGACAACACAAACGAACGGTTGGAACGCGAGGCCCGCGAAGCACTCGTCGCTGCCGACCTGAGCGCCAAAATGAAGCAATGGCGTCAACAAACGCCGCCCCGGCGTAGTGGCAAATCTTTGCTGCTCCTGTTGTTCCTGCTGTGCGCGCTTGGGGGCGCCGCCTGGTGGTTCTGGCCGAATACGGAAGCCGAAAAACCGCTTCCGCCAGACTTGCCTTCGGAACAACAAACCCCTGCTCAAAAGCAACCGACACCCGCTTTGCCGGAACAACGCCGGCAGGAACCCGTTGTACAAAAGTCTGCCGCCAACCGGTACTTAGCCCTGGCGCAAACAAATTACCAGGCGCCCGATTTTGCCGCCGATATCCGGGGCGATGCGCCCGGCGGCCGGGACTTGCTCGACGACGCGCGCAGAGCACTCGCCGCAAAACAGCCTTCAGCGGCGCTCGCAGCGCTCCAAAACGTTCCCGCTGCATACCGGACGGATGCCGACTATCTGCGGGGGCACGCTTTTTTTGCCCAACAGAAATACGCGCAGGCCGCAGCTGTTTTTGGACAACTGACAGGTAGTGTCCGGTACGGGGAAGCGGCGCAATGGTATGAAACACTGGCCTTATTACCCGATTATGACCGCAAGAAATCGTTGATTATGAGTCGTTTGGAACAAATAACCGGCGATGACGGGCATGTTTTTCAACAGGAGGCAAAACGACTGGCAGCGCAGTTGTGACCCCGCATCCTGTTCAGGGTAAGATGAATGGAGTTGTGTCAGAAGTCATGTTTCACATTGCCTTTAGCAACTATAATTCGGCGCGAAAAACATTTTTTTTCGCTTTAGGCTTTTGACACAACCTCTACATTTACCGCCCGTTCAACACAAAACCCGCCCAGAAATAGGGGTGGGCATATTGCCGGTTTTCCCGGATAAATGTCCGTTTAGCATTGGTCAAAGCGCGGTTGTAAGGCACTCCCTTCTTTATTTCCCGATAGAACAAAATCATCAGGTTTTTGGTGCTCGCATCGTTGACTGACCAGAGAGAGGCCACTACATTGCGCGCGCCGGCACAGGTAAAAGCACGGGTAAGCCCGATGATACCTTCGCCATTGCGGTATTGTCCGAGCGCGGTTTCGCAGGCGGAAAGCACGACAAGATCGGCAGAGAGACGAAGGTTATAAATCTCCCGCGCATAGAGCATGTCGATCTTTTGTTGCGCACTGCCGGCTTGCAAGGCCACAAAGGAATATTCACCCAGCACATCATTGGCTGCGCTGTGGGTAGCGATGTGCAGGATGTTGAAATCAGTGCTTTTATTCAGGAAATTGTGTTTGGTTGCCTGCTGCCCGGCAAGCGCCTGCCCCCCAAGCAATTGAGCGATGGCTTGTGCCTCTTCGCCACTGCCGGGCAATGGCTTAAACACCTCGCTGCGGGTCAATGCAGCCACGTCGCCAACAGGCAGTTGAAGGTCATCGGATATGTTTCCTTCAAAAAACGGCGCGCATGCCAGTACGGAACCTGCCGGTTTTCGTGTTTTGGGTCTGTTTTGCTGAAATTGAAACAGGCCTGCGGAAAAAGCCTGGCTAATGACCAATTCCTGGTCGAGAAAATGCCATCGAAATGGTTTGCCCATGTCCGTTTCCTTTTTGGTAAGCAAGGCGCCGAAAGGAACGGTGCTGAGTTCGTTCCGGGGAATCAGCAGCACTTCTTCCGGCAGCATGGGCCGTAACGGCCCGATGAGCACCTGGTAAGCCAAGTAGGAAGCATCGGCAAATGATTGCAATCGTTGTACATATTCTTTTCAGGCAGTTTTTGGTATTCCGCAAACTGGCGCGATTCGGAAGCCAGGTTCTCCAGGGCTTTTTGCGCGGTGCTCTCGAACGGTGTGGCTATCCACACGATGGTATCCGGGCGGATGAGAAGTGCGAATACTTTGTCGTTTTTGATGTAAAGATCGAGCAGGCATTGGCCGGCACGGAGCGCCTCGTGTTGCACATCCCGGAGCCGGATGACCGGCTGTTTGTATTTCAGGCGGAAATATTCGGGGTATTCTTTTTCTAAAGCAGCCAGAAAAATGCCGTATTGATCGCGCAGGGCAAACAATTGCTGATCGTTTGCGGCAATGAGGCTGTCGGCATTAGACCGCCGCCGCACCATAAAAAAATTGGTTTCCAGATTGATGATTTGCTGCCGGAAATGAATTTCCCTTTGATAGAGTGAATCGGGAATGCCGCCCCATTGCAGGGCATACGTTTCATGCAGAAATTGCTGCATGGCAAATGTTTTGACGGCCTCATTGGTTTCAAAACTGCGTGCTGCGAGCCTGTTTTCGCCTGTCAGTGCGTACATACCCTGCCGCACTTCCGTCAGGTTTCCAAAAATATCGGAGTCAACCATCCATTCGCGATAGCCGTCGGAGGGTGAACGGTCGCGCATGGTAAATACCATTTCCTCTGCCTGTGTACAACGGCGATCGGCGAGGTGATACCAGGCGGTATCCTTTGTTTGTAGGTACAGTCCCCATGCAGCCCTTGCGGCATAGGTGAGGCACCAGGCGTAGTGCGAGCGGCCGAACAATTTGCCCCGTTGTTCTTTCAGGCGTTTTTCAAAAAGCGCGACATTTTTTTCCGCATAGTGCAATGATTTATCGAACGCCCCGATGTCGGCATAGATCCTTGCCAACCGGAATTCGGAAGGCCCGACAAAACCGCCTTTGGCCCTGATTGGCTCGCCGTAACGAGCCAGCGTATCCTCGATCACGCGAACTGCCTGTTTCAGATCGCCTTTTAAATCAAAGTAAAAAGCCCAGGCATTGGCGAGATTCAACCTTGCTTGCAGGTATGCTTTTGCGCCCAATCGGCGGTGCAGCGATTCCCATTCCAGCAGGTACTGACGCATGGACGCCGTATCGTCGAGCATCATCAGGTCGCTGATCACCTGCTGGTAATTATTCGCCAGACGGGGATCGTCCGGTTTGGCGGCCTGCCGGATTGCCAGGGCCTTTTTGCCCGTTTCCACAGCCATTTGTTCGTTGTGGTTCAAACCATGCGACCCGGCAAGATTCGCGTAGGCATTGGCCAAAAGATCGGTATTGTTGTCGGGCAATTGCCTGTAAAGGGCAATGCTTCGTTCCAGCATATCGATACTTTGGTTGATCCTGCCTTTTGAGGCAAAGTCTTCCCGGGCAGCCTCGTAACAAGCGGCGGTTTGCAGCAACACTTTTTCCCGAAGTTCAGGAGGGGCACTGCAATTGGCCATATTGTTCCAGGTAAACAATGCAGTGTCTATGGCAGACTGGATTTCTCCCTTATCCAACAAAGCGCTTGATTTTGACAAGGCAGTGTTGATGTGCGCGGTGTCGCAAGCCTGTTGGGAAAAAAGGAAAAGAGGATTACAAAAAAGGAACAGGGCAAGCAGGCAGGCAGATCGTTTGCTCATGGAAGTCAGTCGGTTTTTGAAAAAGCATAACGACTGGTTCGCAAAAAAAATTTTTAATTACCAGGTTAGGTTTTTGGGTCGAATGAAACCAATGAGACAAACCCTCTACTACTAGACATTTTATTCTATAGCGCTCAGACCTATAAGGTTTTTAAAACCTTATAGGTCTCGGTCCACGAAAATGTCCAGTAGTATGGACAAACCCATTGATTTCATTCTTCCACAACCAATGTAACTTTTTATGAAAAAGACAACTGTCCTGCAAGCCACGCTCCTCCTTTTGATGTTTTCCTTTTTCGCAGTCACCTGTAAAAAAGACGATGACGGCCCCAAACCTACCGTACTGACCGCTGCCACGAACGTTCAGGCAAAAATAAATGAATACAAAGCCCTGCTCGGCCAGAACAACGGCGGCGATCCCGGCACAAAAGGCGCCACCGGTTTCCGCGAAGTGAACTGGGACGGCCTCACGGATGCCGAGTCGGCGCCTTATTTGTACGCGCCCGATCTGTTTAACAGCCCCACGGCGCCCCGCTCGCGCGGCATCGTGCTCAGCACGCCCGGCACGGGCCTCATGGTGAGCGCCGACAGCAACAATCCAACAGGAACACCCACTTCGTTCGGCAATATCAATCCTACATACACGCCGATTTTTCCGCCATTTAGCGGCGAGCGGTTGTTCTCACCCGTCGGCAGCAATATTGCCGACATCCGTTTTTATGTGCCCGGTACGAACACCAAAGCCGTTGTGCGCGGCTTCGGCGCCGTGTACGTGGATGTAGACAGGCTGGAAAATGCCGCGTTCGAGTATTTCGACATCAACGACAAATCACTGGGTACCTATTCTACGCCCGCGCTGAACAATGGGCATGTGTTTCTGGGTGTGTTGTTCCCGGAGGCCGTGGTACACCGCGTCAGAATCGAGTACGGCAACTCGGCCCTCGGCCCCAATGACGGCGGCAGCGTCGATGTTTCGGTGATGGACGACTTCATTTTTGGGGAGCCGCAGGAGGTTAAATAATACAAACACGGGTCATCCTGAATTTATGTAATGATTCTATTGGCCAAAGGGGTCTACGGGCGGATGAAATCCGCCCGTAGACCCCTTTGGCATTGATAATCAGTTAATAAGGGCAAAACGATAAGATCAAACCACCATAAACTTCCTGGCATGCACATCCATCACATCTTTTCCGTTGGGCAGGTAGGCTTTGGTGTTGCTGAATTCAAATTCGTCGCCTTTGGAAAGACTTTTTAGCGCGGCCAGCATTTCGCTGGTCAATGCGTTGGAGCGGTTGCTCAGTTTACTTGTTTTCCCGGCTTTTGTGATGTGGATGGTGTTTTCCTTCCGCAGTTTGTGCAAAAGGACTACGCGCATCCCGCGCTTTCCTATGTGGCAAATAAACAAAATGCCTTGGCCGGAAATGTCTGTTCCCTGTCCTTGCACAACCGGAAATATGCCGCACCTTTGTCGTAAAGTTCTTAACGTAAAAAACCGCTCAACATTACGCTTTACGCAAGGAAACCATCACAACTTAAACCCTGATATGTCCAGAATACGCGTGCCTGCGGACGGAAAGCGAAGGCTACTCGGCAGGTTGATCAACGCTTATGAACTACCGATGTCGACACAACTCACCCTACCAGAAATTCGCCCCCCCGCGCGTGTTGGATGCCATTCAAACCAGCCTGGATGAAATCGACCGTTTCCCCGTCGATACATGGAAGGCCCTGAGCGACCGGGTTTATGCGCCCGGCAAATGGACCGTCAAAGACACGTTGCAGCACCTGATCGACACGGAGCGCATTTTTACCTACCGGATGCTCGCCGCCTCGAGGGGCGAAAAACAGGCGATGATACCCTTTTCGGAAGATGAATACGCCGACGCGGCCGAAGCCAACCGGCGGGATATGGAAGACCTGATCGCCGAACTGCGGCTCGTCCACCTTTCCTTCCAGGCCATGTACAAATCCTTTAGCCCTGAAATGCTGTTGCGCATGTGCAAAGGTTTCAAAGGTGAATATTCCGTAGCAGCCACCGGTTTTATGATGCCGGGCCATCAACGCTGGCATTTAAGAATACTGGAAGAGAAGTACTACCCGCTTATACAACCATAAACTTCTTGCCGTGTACATTGACCACTTCTTTCCCGTCAGGTAAATACGCTTTGGAATCTTTGAATTCGAATGAGTCGCCTTTGGAAAGGCTCTTCAGTTTGTCCCGCATTTCACTCGTCAGCGCGTTGGATTTGTTGCTCAACTTACTCGTCTGGCCGTTTTTTGTAATGTAAATGGTGTACTCGAAAATCCTGGAGCCTCTGGCGCAGCCGTCCACTTGCAGGTTGGTTTGAGTGGCTTTTTCTATTTCATTTTTGGTGATCTCGCCGCCGAATTTGCCGGCAAACAATAAAAATGCGCCGCCTACGGTCGCGTCATCCATGTTTTCAAAACTGTTTACAGGTGTTGCTGCGGGCGCAGGCGACTGCTTAAAGGAACAGGTCAGCAGCAAAAGGGCGGTCAGACTGAATAGTTGCATTACGTTGTTTTTCATGACTAAAATGTTTTGGTGAACTAATTTTTTTACAAACTTATGCCCACTTTTAGCCCGAAAAACGGAAAGCATAGCAACGACCGCTACCGGTAGAGCAACAACAGATTTTACAGATAAAAGGGCGTTCGGGCGATGAATTCGCCGTTGCTCTACCCAAACCGGTCGTTGCTATGCTTTTCGTTTCCTTACAGGAATTTTGTCGTTATTTGGTTCCATGAAATTTCAAACCGGTCCACTAAAAACGCTCGCTTTTCACATCCTGTTCTGGATGTTGTACGTCGTTTCGGAGTACTACGCCAACCTGGTGCATATCCGGGTAGGGGAGGGCTGGCAGTTTTTTCAGTCGATGCTTATTTCCTTGCCCGTGCTGCTACTGTCCACCTATTTTATCGCGTTGTTTGCAGTGCCGCGTTTTTTGAAAACGGAGCGCTGGGGATGGTTTGTCTTATGCGTCGTGCTGACTGCCCTTTTTGCCCTGTACGGCCGGATGAAATGGATGGAATTGGTGAATTACATCCTGTACGAGGAGTATTACCGGATTCCGGTTTCCAAGGTTTTGAAAAATGTCATCCGCGATTACGCCATCATCGCGCTGGCCGTTTGCATTTATATTATCGGCGATTATCGCAACAAACAGCAGGCGAACCTGGAACTGGTCAAAGCGAAGGCGGAAGCCGAAATCAAGTTGCTGAAAGGCCAGTTGCATCCGCATTTTTTGTTCAATTCGCTGAACAACATTTACAGCCTCGCACTGACCAAGTCGGACCTGACCGCCGACAGCATCCTGAAACTCACCGAATTGCTGGATTACTTAGTTTACCGGGCCAATTTAGACAAGGTGCCAATATCGAAAGAGGTGCAACTGCTGAACAATTACATCGGCCTGGAACAATTGCGCTACGAGGATCACCTGCGCATCGAAACGAATATTTCCGTGCAAAACGATAACTTGCAGGTGGCGCCGCTGCTGTTGCTGCCCTTTGCGGAAAATTGTTTCAAACACGGCGGCCCCGGCAAAGACGGCCTGTTCCGGGTCAACATCGAACTGCAAGCCGACGACCGAAACCTGGTTTTTTATATCTGGAACAGCAAAAAAAACGGGCTGGAAATCAAAAAACACAGCGGCGGACTCGGCCTGCAAAATATCCGGCAGCGCCTGGCACTGCTTTATCCGGGCAGGCATCAACTCAGCATCCATAACCTGCCCGACGCCCACAGCGCAAGGCTTGAAATCAATATGCGGGATGAAAAAAATTAGGTGTTTCATCGTCGACGACGAGCCGCTGGCCATCCAGGTCATCGAGCAACATTTGTCGAAATTCAGTGCGTTTGAGGTCTGCGGTAAATCCACCCATCCCGTTGAAGCGCTGGCTCAAATCAAAACGCTGCAACCCGATTTGCTTTTTATCGACATCGAAATGCCGGAAATCAGCGGCATGGAACTCATCGCCGCCCTGCAAAACAAACCCGCCATCATTCTCACCACGGCTTACCGGGAATACGCCGTGGAAGGATTCAGCCTGAACGTGCTCGATTACCTGGTGAAGCCCATTCCCTTCGTGCGGTTTTTGCAGGCCATCGAAAAATTTCTGGAAAAACACGCGCCGCCCGCCGCCGCTCCGCCCGAAAACCCGGAGGAACCCTGCATTTATGTCAAGGCAGACCGCAAAACCATCCGCGTCCTGCTGGACGATATCCTTTACGTGGAGGGCATCAAAGACTACACCCGCATCGTTTTGCCCACACAGAAGATCATGACCAAAGTTTCCATCGGCAATTTTTTTGCGACGCTGCCTGAAAACCGTTTTATCCGGGTGCACAAGTCATTTGCCGTGGCACGCAATAAAATCACGGCGTTTACGGCGATGGATGTGGAGATCGGGGGGATGGAGGTGCCAATTGGGCGGGCGTATCGGGAAGCGGTGTTGGAGGTGTTGAGGTAAGGGGTTGTGTCAAAAGGGGAGAAGTGGAATAAGGCGCCAAATTATACTTGGTTTTTCGGTTCAAAACTTCCCGAAAGTTTAAAACTTTCGGGAAGTTGGAGGTAACGCGAAATTAAATTTTACACTAAAACCATGGCTCGAGTAGAATACGACTTTTGACACAACCCCGGTCTGTACGCCGAACAGGGTTCGGTTCTACTCGCTGCGCAACACATCTGCCGGATTCGTCCGCACCGCCTGCCGCACTTTTAAACCCACTGTAAGCCCGGAAATCAGGAACAGCACAGCTGCACCGAGCATCAGCGTAAAAGGTTCTACACCGGCATTGATTACGAATATCATATCCATCAAAAGTTTGGTCAAAAACCAACCTGCGGTACAGCCCAGGATTGTCCCGATGGCAAACACCCAGACGTAACCCCGGTTGACCAAGGCCATGATTTGCAGCGGTTTGGCGCCTACGACCTTGCGCAGCGCGATTTCCTTCATTTTTTTCAAAACGGTGAGGGATACCAACGCAAACAGCCCGGTGGCGGTGAGCAGTATAGCTACAATGGAAAACCAGGAGAAAATGGTAGCAATGCTCGAAGTGACTTTATATGCCTCTGCGCCTACTTCATCCTGATAATACCCGCGAAACGGTTTGAGCGGGTACAACTGCGTCCAGCTGGCTTTCACCCGGTCATGCACGGATTTGAGTTCGGCAGGTTTGGCTCTTATAATGAGGTTAAAATACCTATCGGAGCGAACCAGGCGTATCATGGCAGGCATCATGGGTTCGAACAAATGCTGCTGGTGAAAATCGTGGAGCGTACCGACCACCGTGTAACTGGCCGTGTCCATATGAACCTTTTTTCCAATGGCTTCATCGGCTTTCCAGCCAAACTCGGCAGCCATTTTTTGAGAAATCAGTAAAGCATTCGAGTAGTCCGATTCATTGCCTGGCTCTAAAGATCGCCCTGCCACGGTGTGCATATCCATCACTTCCAGGTAGTTTTCACCTATTTCAAAGTAGCTGACTTCGCGCTTTTGACCCTCCGCCTCGGCAGTGACAAAGCGGTATCCAAAGCCGATATGGTGGCGGGTGCCGGCTACAGATTCCACGCCCGGAAGCTGCTGTACCGAGTTGCGAAGCGTCTCGTAGGTACTGCGGTCTGGCACCGGAACGCCCATTAATCCTGCCCGGTCATAGCCGTAGTCGTAGTCGCGCTGGAACGCCGAATTGCGCGCAAAACCCAGGCCTGCAATGACCGTGATGAGTGATATCATCACCTGAAAACCCAGCAGGAAGCGGGAGAACAGATTATTGCCGCCAAATGTAGCGCCACCCCTGAAAATCTGTGAAGCATTAAAATTGCTGATGTAAAATGCCGGGTATGCGCCCGCCAGCAAAGTGGTGAAAACCAGGATACCTCCCATCAGCCCCATCAGACCTGCATCATTCAGGTAGTCAGCCCCAATCGTAATGTTGTCGAACATACTGTTGAATGTCGGCATCCACCATTTATTAATAAGCATCGAAAAGAAGATAGCGATCAATACCACCACCCCGCATTCCAGGAGTATTTGCCGCATGAGCTGGATACGTGTGCCGCCCATGGCTTTTCGTACGCCCATTTCGCGCAAGCGCCGGTTGGAACGCGCCACAGTGGTGTTGGCAAAGTTGAGACAGGCTGACAGGAAAATCAATATCCCTGTAATCAGGTACCGTATACTGCCGAGTCGTCCGGACGAGGCATCAGCCCGTTGGCTGTCATCGTGGAGGTCTCGCTGGCCATTGTGGTCATAGGCATCAGGCGAAATCCGGTGACTTTCCAGTCCGGTCGATGGCTGTTTTGCTGCGGGATGTATTGGTTGAATGCCTGGGTCAGGTGTTGCGCGTCTGCCGGGTTCGGTATTTTAAAAAACACACCGTCCAAAAACCATTTCCAGTCGTCGGCCTGGAGGAAGCTGGTGTCGCTTGTTTTCATGTTTTCCAGGTTGGTGAGGATGTCGAAGCGGAAGGAAGAATTGATAGGGATATCTTTTAGCACCCCTTTCACGATGAGCGGCACCGAGCGTTTTTCGCCTGCATAGAGCAGCAGGGACTTACCGATCGGATCGTCTTTACCAAAGTATTTTTGCGCCATTTTTTCCGTCAAAAGCACCGTGCTGCGGTCAGAGAGATCATGGCTTCCTGCTACGAGCGGAAAGTGGAACATGGAGAAAAAGGCAGGGTCTGTGAAGTAAACCTGCTCCGAAAACGGGTCGTTTTCCTGTCCTTTGATATCGCAGCCCCGGCTGTCCCAGCGCACCGATTCGGTAATACTTGCAAAGTCGCGCTGAGCCATTTGCGCCACCGGGAGCGGGCAAACACCCCTCCAGTCGTCGTTGCCCTCGCGGGTGACGACTGCCCGGAAAACCTGCGCGCGGTCGGGCTGAAAGTTGTCGAAACTGAACGAGTAGCGATACATCTGGATACCCCACACCAACAGTGCGATGCCTATGCCCAGGCCGAGCACGTTGAGCAGGACGTAGAGGCGGTTGCGCGAAAAATTGCGCAGGGCAAGTTTGAGATAGTTGGATAGCATGTTAGTTATTGGTTATCGGTTATTTGTTATCTGTGTTGATAATCAAGCATTTGTGAAGGATTTAATCGGGGCGGTGAACTGGATTTGTTTCAAGAGGTTCCGCAGGGCAATTTTCAGATAGTTGTATAGCATGACTTGGCTATTAATCACTGTTTTTTAATGCTTCGGCCAATTTTACCTGAGATAACTGCCATGAATGTTGTCCGATGGCTATGGCAGCAGTAATAAAAACCAGGAGATTGGCAATCAGAAAAGGCCAAATACCTGGACGGTAAGCGCCTGTGAATTGCTCCAATTGGTTGAAAATGAGTCGAAAACAGACAACGCAAATCGCGGTTGAGATACCGCCGGCTAACAGCAGCATAAAAAGAAATTCGCGATTGACGAGGAGCATAATCTGGTGCACGGATGCGCCCAACAGTTTGCGAACACTCACCTCCCGTATTCGCCGCCCGAATTGCTGGGTGGCCAGGCCGTATAAGCCGAGGCAGGCAATAAATAAGGCCAGCGCAGCAATGTAACCAAAACTTTTCGCCAGGCCCCAGAAGGAGCGATTGAAACCCTCAAACACGTCGCTTTGAAAGAAAGCGCTCATCGGTGCGCTATCAAAGAGCTGTTGATAATCTTTTTTTACCTGGGCTTCTACCTGCTTGCCGCTGCCAGGTACGAAACGAACGACCAGGTAGTTTAAATTCGCCTCTTCCGTGCGAAAAAATACAGCGGGATTCATTGCTCCGGTACCAAGTATTTTGAAATCCCGGATGACTCCGGCGATGGTGTAGTACTTGTCTCCCACCTGAATCTGCTGCCCGAGGGCATGGCTCCAACCTTGTTTTTGTACAAACGTTTCATTGACGATGACAGATTGCTCGTCTTCTGCGCGGCGGTTTTCCTCAAAAAAACGCCCGGAATCAAGTTGCAAGCCGATGGCTTCCGCGTATCCGGCAGCCACATCGAAACGACGGACCTTCGTCGTGTTCTCCGCTATTTTTATGTTTTCCTGGTCTGAGTTAAGTCCAACGTGGAGCCTGGAGCCCGAAATCTGAAGTATATTCGGATTTTTCAGTAGTTCATTTTTAAGGATAGGATATTGTGTACTGTCGCTGAGTTGCAGAACCCAGGTTTGCCCCGGATCGTAACCCCAGGATATGGCAGACCAATGCCGCCCTGCTGCCATCAGTACAACGGAGAGTGTGATGGCAATAAACGCCAACCCAAACTGAACTGTCAGCAATCCAAATTTGAAAACGCTTTTTTTGCCGAACTGCTGTTTCCCTGAAAAAATTACAGTTGGGCGAAACGAAGAAATGTAAAAAGCCGGATATGCGCCGGAGATCCGGACTGTGAGTGCCAGCAGGCCAAGCAGACATAACCATAAATTCGTGTTTTCCGTATATGAAAGACCACGTTGCAAGACCATGATACTGTTCAGGAGTGGTGCGAAAATGGTTTGGCAAAACAGCAGGCCCAATAAGAGCGCAATGAAACAGAGGAGCAGGTTTTCTGCCATAAACTGTCCGATGAGCTGTCGTCTTTTGCCACCCATTACTTTGCGAATACCAATTTCTTTCAGTCGCCGCAAGGCAGCGCCAAGGGAAATATTGATATAATTAAAGCAGGAAAGAAGCATTAACAACAACGCGATAGCAGTGAACATGGCTGCCAGAATCGGATGAGGGGCTTCTGCCATACGCCGGTTTACATCGAATGCTCCTGGCGCAGGGTGTTTCAGGTTGTCCAGCACAAATGCTGTTGCGTGTATTTCAGGGTTGTGCGCGTTGAACAAGGGAAGGTATCTGTTCATTTGTGCTGCCAGTATTGCGGCATCTGCTGATTCCCGGAGTTGTACAAAAATACCTTCTCCCTGGATCTTCCAGTTTTCCGCAGTCGTAACAGCACGGCGATGGCCGATCAACAGATCAAATCGCAAACTGGCATTGTTTGGGAATGGCGCGGCAACACCTTGAACGATGAAGGTTTTTTTCTCATGGTTGCTGGTTGTCAGTATAATGGAACGCCCCAGCGGTACCTCACCTTTGAAATATTTTTCCGCTGCATTTGTACTTAGAATAATCGCATTCGGGTCGGCAAGCGCCGAGTGATTGCCAAATGCCAATGGAAATGTGAACATTTGGAAAAAGCCGGTATCCGTACACGTCAGGACTTCCTCAAAAGCATGTTCGCCACTGGAAACAACCACTCCTTCGCGGCTCATCCGGACGCAGCGTTCCACCTGCGGAAAATCTGCGGCTAATGCCTGGGCAATCGGCGCCGGCGGGTCGCCCCATGTTTGAACCTGGCCGTCCATTTCTGTCTGATATTCCACCAGGAAAATACGGTCGCCATTGCTGTGAAAGTTATCAAGTGTCCAGTAGTTCTGTAGAAAAGAAATACTGTGATACAGCAGGCCACAGCAATAGACAAGCCAAAAATATTAATGAACGAGACCATTTTATGGGCCCTCAGGTTTCTCCAGGCAAGTAGTATATAGTTGAAAATCATAGACTTAAGTAGTTATTAATTATTAGTTATCAGGTTATCAGTTATCAGTTATCAGTTATCATGTCCTGTTAAGGGGAAAATCATCTATTTATACTCAAAATCCGGCCTGAAACACCCCGATAACTAATAACTGATAACCAATAACTATTCACTGCGTAAGGAATCGACCGGGTTGGCCAGCGCCGCTTTAATCGCTTGCCCGGCCACCGTCAAAAATGCAATACCCAGGGCAACCACCCCTGCCGCTGCAAACATCCACCACTGGATATCGATGCGATAGGCAAAATCGGCCAGCCATTGCTGCATGAAATACCAGGCCACCGGAACAGCGACGAGGATGGCAACCAGCACTAATTTTAAAAAATCGAGCGCCAGCAAACCGGTCAACCCGGTCACACTTGCGCCCAGCACCTTGCGGATGCCGATTTCTTTGGTACGCTGTTCGGCTGTAAAGGCCGCCAGTGCGAACAAGCCCAGACACCCGATAAACAACGCCAATCCGGTGAAAACACCCAGGATCGAACCTGTTTTTGCTTCCGAGCGGTAGAGCCGGGCAAAGGAGGCGTCTAAGAAATCGTACTCGAAAGGGGTGTCCGGAACGGCTGATTTCCAAAGAGCGGCTACCTTGTCGATGGCAGATTTTTCGGAACCGGGGCGCAGGCGCAGTGCCATGCTGGAACCCCAGGCTTGGTGGGCTTTGGAGGATTCGTGAAAAATGGCTACCGGCTCGATCGGCGTTTTTACCGAAACGATGTGGAAATCCCGCACGACACCTACCACCTGGAAACGCTGGTTGCGGTTGCCCGGATAACGCATCCATTTTCCAACGGGATTGTCCCAGCCGATGGTTTTTACAGCGGTTTCATTCAATAACACGGAGGTCGAATCGCCCAGCGCATTGGATAAAAAATTGCGCCCTTCCAAAACCTCTATGCCAAGGGCAGGCACAAAATCCGTATCGGTCAGGAAAGCAGAAAGCGGCAGATTTTGCACCACCGCATGGCTTTGATCGCCTTGTTCCGGCTCGTAAAAATCGCCGAAACTGCCCTGCGACGGCAGGTAAGTACTGTGTGTTGCGCCCATGACTTCGGGCAATTCCAGGACTTGCTGCCGGAACAACTCCCGCGTAGTTCCGGGATTCAGGTGACGTGTATTTTCGACAATCAACACGTGTTCGCGCTGCAAACCGGTCGACTTGTTTTGGGCAAAATCCAATTGCCGGTACACCACGAAGGAACTGAGCATCAGCACAATAGAAACTGAAAACTGAAGCACCACCATCCCGCTGCGGAAGCCGGCATGACCACCTTTTGATGCCGTGTGAACCGTTTTGAAAATTTCTGCGGCTTTAAATTTTGACAGAAACAATGCCGGATACAGCCCGCCGAGCAAGGTTGTTATGAGCGGCAAAGCGACGACAAAGCCCAGGAATGCCGGGGAAAAAAGATCGGAAGTGTTCCATTGATAACCGGTCAGTTGATTGAAAAACGGTAAAGACACAAGCGCCAGGATCGCTGCCAGGAACATCGCTGCCCCGCTGAACAACAAGGCTTCCGTTAAAAACTGTCCGACCAGGGCGCTGCGTTGCGAACCGAGGGCTTTGCGAACGCCCACTTCCCGGGCGCGCTGCATGGAGCGGGCAGTGCTGAGGTTCATAAAATTGACGCAGGCCAAAAGCAAAATCAGCGCGCCGACGATACCGAACATTTGTACCTGCCGACCGTCGCCGAGCGTGGTCAACCGCGAGACAAGTTCGGCCTGGCCAAGGTGTAAGGTCGTTAAAGGCAGCAATTGAAGGTTGTACCGGTCGCCGCGTTTCAGGTTCTCTTCAAAATTTTGACCGATGCGCTGGTATGCGGCAGGCGCATAAGCCTGCACCAAGGCCGGGAATTTGGCTTCCAGCGCCGCCAGGCTTTCAGGAGTCGCTTTCTGGCGCAACCGCACCCAGGTGTCTACCTGCAACCATACCCAACTCCAGGAGAAACGCTCCACCACCTTGAAGTCGGCAATAGGCAGCAGAAAATCGAATTGTACGGTAGAAGTGGCAGGCAGGTTTCGCACGATGCCGGTGACGGTGAAAATACGGTCGTTCACCACCAGCGAGCGGCCCATGGCAGATTGTTGGCCGAAGTACTTTTCTGCTGTTTTTTCGTTCAGCACGAGGCTTCCGGGCTTGTCGAGTGCGGAAAACACGTCGCCTTCGAGCATGGGAAAACCGAAGAGTTCCAAAAAGGAAGTGTCGGCAGCAAGGGCAGCGTCTTCGTTGAAGGTAGCGACGGCCGGTGCATTGACGGGGTGACTCAAAGTCACCCCGTCAATTGCACTTTCACGTTGCACCACCACCGTACCCAGGTTAAATGTGCGCGCGGCGAGTTCAATTTCAGGAAAATCGTTCAGCAAGCGCGGCCCTACCGGCGGCGGCGTATTGGTAGTTCGGCCTTCTTCCTCGCCCATTTTCAGATCGAGCGCTACGGCGTAAATGCGGTCGGCATGTGGTAAAAACCGGTCGAAACTTTTTTCCTGCCATACGAACAACCCGATCAGCCAGCACGCTGCCAAACCGACAGCCAAACCTGCGATGTTGACGAAGGAAAAAAATGCGCGGCGGCGCAGGTTGCGGAAAGCAATCAAAAACTGGTTTTGTAGCATGGTGTTCCTGTTTTATAGGGAATGTTCAAAAATGTGTGGCACACCTTCATCCTCCCGTTTTGTATGACCGGCTAAGTTACATACAAGAAATAGTCAACTAACAAGCCGTTTTTATAATTACATGTAAATCAGTGTTTTAGGTAGTTATTTTACAAAAAATAATGTCCGAACCCGAACGGATGTGTTCGGATTCGGACATTGATAATTTTACATCGGAAAGTTGGCAATGCTCACTCCAATTGCCGGAGCATTTTCTTTCCGTTGTTATTATCAGGATTTAACGCTATTGATTTTTTGTAGTAAGCGATGGCTTTTGTTTTGTCGCCTGCGTTCATATAATACTCCGCGAGGCTGTCCCAGGTGTTGAAACCTTGCGGGTAAAATTCGGTATTGAGTTCAAAAACTGCGCGGGCGGCTTCTGTTTTTTTGGCATTCATCATTTCGTAACCGAGGCGGTTGAGTTCGTTTTCGCTGACGCTGTGCGCCGTGGGTTTTTCCCGTTTCAGTGCGCGGTAAGCAGTCAAACTTTCGTTGATTTTACCAGATGAGAGCAATTCTTCAGGAAGCATAAAATCCTCGGACAGTCTTTCCAGCACCATGCTTCCACCCATTGCTTCCAATATGATTTGACCTTTGCCGGCGGATATTATGGACAAACTCCGTACATCGGAGGCAAGTTTCGTTTCGGCGCTGTTCAAATATAAATTCGTTGCTACAAAACCTTTGATGTCAAGGCGGAGTTGCCCGTTTTGCTCCCGGATGTTCACAAGTTTTTCCCCGTCAAACAAATAACGGCCAAGCAGGGCTTGTTTCAAAGGTTCAGGAACAGCCACCGGGCGCATGGGCTGCATTTTGGATTGCAAAATGGCTTCCATCGCTGCGTCGCGGTTAGCGAGCCAGTCGGCGGCAGTTGGCGGCGCCGCTATATCAGGTTGAGTAGCAGGGCGTTTGTCCCAAGGGAAACTATTCTGCCAGTAAATGGATGAAAGTTGAGGCGCCAGACCGGAATTGGGCAGCCGGACAGGGCGTGTGTCGCCGTAGTGATTAGGGGAAGCGCCTGTCGGTTCACCCACGAAAATAGCCTGGGTGCGGAACTCCATGGTCGAAGTAAAATAAGAAGCCGCGGAAAAGGTATGCCGCCCCAGGATGACAAAAAGTTTGCCGCGCTGGTTGATTTTGGGGTTTTGGGCGATAAATTCGGTGAAGGGTTTGGAGGTAAACAGGTTGCCCCCGCCATTCCAGCGCAAATCCACCACAAACCGTTCTACGGGGTTTGCCTCTACGGCAGCCGCCATTTTTTTAATAAAATCCTGAACGGATTCATGCGGGTTTTCCAGGATTGTATTGTATTGAAAGTAGAGCGTTTTGGTGTCTGGCAGCCATTCGAACCAATACATTTTATCGCGGTGACGGCGATAGAGCGGCCACGCTGAATCGCTTTCGTTGGTGTCGCCGCCATGCCGGTTTCGGTAGACGTCGGTTGCTTCCAAAGGTTGCAATCCGGCGGTTTTGATTTCCCCTGTTTGTGTGTTTTGGAAGGTAAAAACAGCCTGCTCCACACCTGTTACGACAGATACAGCGCGCAAGGCTTCTACACTGACTAAAAAACCGGGGGCTTGCGCTTTGATTTGTTGTTCGCCATCCCGCTGTTGATATGGGCGCAAGCGTTCTACAATGGTTTCTACCGCTACATTGTTGATTTTCAATAACTTCCAACCTAACCAGGGTTTGCCTTCTTTTTGAGCGTTGACAATGAAAAAGCCTTCCTCAAACCAAAAAGGCAGTACCGGGTAGACATGGGCGTCAGGCAGGGTTAGATTGGTGTGCCCATCGCCCAATGCCGCTACCCACCGTACCATTTCCGCAGTGATTTGCTCGGAGCTCAGGTTTGGAACTCGATGGATCAGGTCATTGCCGATGCTGTCGAACCGGCTTTTGGGCATGGTGTTGTACAGGTTGACATGGATTTTTGGGGCCTGTTCCATAAAGAAACGGATGTCCTCCTGCCACTGGTCGGCACGGAGTTGCGTGAGGTCTGGGGTTTGAGAACGGCAACCGGACAACGTTGCAAGCAAAATAAGGAGTAATGTGTGTTGTTTCATAACTATGTGGTATGTTTTTCTCCTGAGAGACCAAACACCTGCTTTCAGGTTACAGTTTGTTTGCTACTTGCGACAAACAGCCCGCAGTTGCGACCAATGACAGCCATAATTACTGCCTGATAAATTTTTTACTGCCTGCAAATTGCCCCGAAGTCGTCGCGATATGCAACACATAAACGCCTCCGGGCAAGGCTTCCGCGCTCCATTCAAACCGGTAATCGCCCTGGGAAAACCGGCGGGCCGGCAAAGAACTGACTAATTGCCCCGTACTACTGAGTATCGAAAAAACGAGGTCTGCATCTTCGGTCGTTTCAAAATTGATATACAGAAGCCCGCGTACAGGGTTGGGCGTCAGGGTCAAACTATTTACATTAACAAGAGGAGCCGCTGCGGAAGATGTGGTTGCCTGGTGAAAAATACGCCCCTGTTGCCCGACGGCCCATCCATGTGTGGAACCGGCAAAATGAACTGCGTATAAATCGCCGGAAAACGCGACGGGCTGGTTCTGCCAGGTATCACCGCCGTCTGTGGTGTGCAGAATTTTGCCTTTCCCAACTGCCGTACCGTGCTGGGAATCAGTAAAATGCACGTCGTACAAATCTGCGGTAGTGCCGCTGGGGCGCGGTTGCCAACTATTGCCGCTATTGGTGGTGCGCAGGATACGCCCGCTTAAGCCTACTACAAAACCTGTATCTGCACTGATGAACCACACGCCCCGTAAATCGCCGGAAGTGCCGCTTGTCTGTGTCGTCCATAGATTGCCACCGTTGTCGGTACGCAGTATTTTGCCTCCAAACCCCACTGCTGTTGCCACAGATGCATTGAACTGGTGGATACCGGCCAATTCAACGGTAGTGCCGCTTTGCATGGTTTGCCAACTCTCCCCGGCATTGGTGGTGCGCCGGAGCACACCGCCCTGACCGCTGCACATACCATTTTGTAGATCAGAGAAATGGACATGAACCAGGTGTTCGGAAGTGCCGCTGCTGACTGTTTGCCAATCCTGCCCGCCAGTGGTCGTGCGCAGGATCAGGCCGCTTTCGCCGACAATAATACCTGCCTGGGCATTGGTCATCCATATATCACGCAGGAATTTAGAGGTGCCGCTCGGCTGGGGCGCCCAACTTTGGCCTCCGCCGGTGCTGTGCAATATTTTGCCGGCAGTACCGCAGATCCAGCCCGTATTATTGTCAGTAAATGACACGCCGAGCAGTACCTCCGAAGTATTGCTGGTTTGGGAGACCCATTGAGCCGGCGCCATTTGGGAAAGGAGCAAAAAAAGGAGGCCCGGTATAATTGTTTTAGATTTCATCATATTGATTTAGTTGTATCAGTGATAAAAATACTTGCACATTCCGGAATGGGAGGACCGCTGTGCGACGAACGACCCGGATTTGCGACCAAGTCCCTGCCCGTACAAATATTGGAGTCGCTACCTTCGCCTCAAAAACACCGTATGGGCAACTGGCGCGATCAAATCACCAACAACCGGTACTTTTACCACTACCTGTTCTGGGCCATCGTGCTGTTTTCTTACTTTGTGGATGCTGCGGAATTGCGGCATTTCGACACGCATTTGTTTTTTCGTACCCTGATACTGAAAAACGGCTTGCTGATAGCCATCGTTTACCTCCATTTAAGGGTACTGATACCGGCATTTCTAAACCCTAAACGGTATGGATTGTATACATTCAGTTTGCTGCTTACCATTGCATGCGGCGCATTGCTTACCAGCCGCATTGAAAATAACCCCTGGCAACAGGTACACGAACGGATGCATCCTCCGTTGGAAGAGCAAAAAGAAAACGCGCATACCCCAGTGGAGATCGAAACAGAAGAGAACGTTTTTCCCGAAACTTTGTCTTATAACCGCTTGGTACTCAATGCGCTTACGGTATGCCGTTACTTAGTCATCTCTATCCTGCTGAAATTCATCGATGATTTTTTCAGGCAGCGCGAGCAACTCCAACAGGTGCAGTTAGAAAAAACGATGGCCGAACTAAACGTCCTGAAAGCCCAGATCAACCCGCATTTCCTGTTCAACACGCTAAACAACCTTTACGGCCTGGTACTCGAACGCTCCGATTTAGCCGCCGAAACCGTGCTGAAGTTGGCCGATATTATGAAATACACGCTGGCTGAAGGAAATGCCTCCACGGTGCCTTTGAAAAAGGATTTGGACAACCTGCACAATTACTTCGATCTTGAATTGTTGCGTTTGCCGGATGCTGCCGACGTGTCGTTCACGATAGAGGGTGCGGTTGAAAACCAACGAATTGCCCCGCTTTTGCTGTTACCCTTAGTGGAAAATGCATTTAAACACGGCGTGTACAGGAGCCGTGAAAAACCCTTTTTGAAATTGGAAATAAAGGTAACAGGCAATATGCTGCAATTGAAAACCCTGAACCTCCATCCTGCCCACGGCGAATCATCGCCCTCGCTTGGCCTGGGTCTTCAAAATGTACAAAAACGCCTCGACTTGCTCTATCCAAACCGGTACCGGTTGGAGACCGGGGCAGATCAAGGGTATTTCAATGTTCGTTTGCAACTGCAACTGAAATGACAAAGTACAAGTGCCTTATCGTAGATGACGAACCCATCGCCCAGCGCATTTTGGAAAACTACCTGCAGGGTCACGAGCGGGTGGAACTGTGCTACCGTGCTTACAACACGCTGGAAGCCCGCCAATGGTGTGAGGCAAACACGGCAGATATCTTATTGCTTGACATTCAGATGCCGGAAGAAACAGGACTGGCGTTTTTGCGTACACTTGAAAATCGCCCCGTTACTATTCTGACAACGGCCCATTTGGAATACGCGCTGGAAGGTTTCGACCTGGGCGTGATAGATTATTTAGTGAAACCCATTCGCCGCGAACGTTTCGACACCGCTTTAAACCGGGCTATCGAGTTTCTTGACCTGCTGCGAATGCAGTCCACCTTACTCGCTTCGTCTACCTCCCCGACAATGATAGAAATTCAGTCGGGGGTAAAACGTATCACACTCCCGCTGCTTGGCATTTCCCATGTGCAGGGATTGAAAGACTATGCGATTATCCACACCTCCGACCGTCGCCATGTGGTGCGGATGACGATGAAAAGTCTCGAACAATTGCTGGCGCCACACGGCTTTGTAAGGGTGCATAAGTCATTTATAGTTGCCGGCGACAAGTTGTCTCTGAGACACCGAAATAAAATCGAATTTGACGGGTTTCAGGTGCCGGTGGGGCGAAAGTTCAGGGGCAGCAACGGCCCTGAGTTATGCTGAACGGCGCGATTTCACAAGACGCCGCCGCTACAAATGCTCTCTATAAGCCGTCGGCATGGAATTTGGAATTAATCATGCAACTTGCAGATTGCGACGATTGTACATCGCTGTCCACCGCATTTGTTCTAAAATGCCAGGCTTGACAAAAAAATATCCCTTCTATTCGATTGTTCGTTTTTTTAAAACAGTTACTTTCGGCGCTTTATTTCTGAAACAGCCGGGAATCGGCCATCCGCATGGAACCATGGAATTTCCAAAAACTACTCACTTATAAATAAACACCAAACAATGACGCTTGGTATTTTGAAAGAAAGCGACGGTGAGCATCGTGTCGCTTTAACGCCCGATGCGCTTCCGGGCTTGATGAAATTGGGTTTTCAAAACATATTGGTCGAACGGGGAGCGGGCACTTTCGCGTTTTTCGACGATGCCAGTTATGAAAAACAAGGCGCACAAATAACTGACCAGGAAACGGTTCTCAAACAATCCAACTTGTTGGTGAAAATCCACCCGCCGACCCAATCCGTTCTCGACCAACTCCGTACCGGTCAAATCCTCATAGGCCAGTTCAATCCGCTCAGTCAACCGGATGTCATAGAAGCATTGCTGCAATCCGGCATTTCTGCGTTTAGCCTCGACCTGGCCCCCCGCAGCACACGGGCGCAGGCGCTCGATGTGCTGTCCTCCATGGCAACTGTAGGCGGTTACAAAGCGGTTCTGACCGCAGCCAGTCTCCTGCCTACGTTTTTTCCGATGTTCATGACGGCTGCCGGTACCATCAAGCCGGCAAAAGTATTGATTCTTGGGGCAGGTGTAGCGGGATTGCAGGCCATTTCGACTGCCCGACGCCTCGGAGCGGTGGTAGAAGCATTCGACGTGCGGGCTGCTGCGAAAGAAGAAGTACTCAGCCTCGGCGCCAAATTCGTGGAAGTGGCGGGCGCCATCGACGACAAGGCTGCGGGTGGTTATGCCGTAGAACAAACCGATGAATTCAAACAACGCCAGGCTGAACTGATTCACAACCATGCTGCTGCTGCGGATGTGGTGATATGCACTGCGCAAATCCCCGGTCGCAAAGCGCCGTTGCTGCTGCGAAAGGATACGGTTGCAGCCATGAAATCCGGCGCTGTGATCGTAGATATGGCCGCTTCTTCGGGTGGCAATTGTGAGGTGACGGAAAACGGCAAAACCATCCGTCACAAAGGCGTTACCATCATCGGCGATTCTAATCTGGCGGCTTCCATACCAAAAGATGCAAGTGTCATGTTTGGCAAAAACGTGTTTAATTTCATCAAACTGATCGCTGTTAAAGGTGAATTGAATCTCAATTTTAATGACGATATCATAGCAGCCACCTGCATCGCGCATCAAGGTGAAATCATGAGCGAAAGAATGAAAAAAGTGATGCAAACAGCGTGAAATGAAAAGGCAAAAAGCAATGGTAACCAATGGTTTACATGCGATTTGTACACTTGTTTTGACTGCTTCCTTTGGTATTCATAATAGTTATCGACAACCGACAACCGTGTCACCATGACAGACTTTTTCCTTCAAAATCAAGATATTATTTACATTGTCATCTTGTCTATCCTGTTGGGTATCGAGGTGATATCCCATGTGCCGGCCATCCTGCACACGCCCCTTATGTCTGGCGCCAATGCCATTCACGGGGTAGTCATTATCGGTGCAATTATTGTAATGGGCCATGCCCACAGCGGTGATTATTTAGCCCTCATACTCGGTTTTCTCGCTGTTTTACTCGGCACCCTCAACGTGGTCGGCGGCTTCGTCGTCACCAACCGGATGCTGGAAATGTTTAAGAAAAAGAAGTAGTTGGAAAAGGGTTGAGATTGTTGAAAGTTGAGATGTTGAGGGCATTAGTTATAATGGAATGTCCTTATTAACCTCGGCCCTCAACCCCTCAACCCTCAACATCTCAACCTAAAAAAAAAATGTCAAAGTTTCTACTCGAATTCTCCTACCTCATTGGTTCCGTTACTTTTATTCTCGGCCTCAAAATGTTGGGAAGCCCGGATCGCGCGCGCAAAGGCAATCTTTTGGCGGCAGCCGGTATGATACTGGCCATCGCAGGCACCGTGTTGTTTCATGAAAAAGACGGTCAACCGATTGGAAATATTCCCTGGATACTGGCTGCAATGGGCATTGGTACAATTATCGGCTGGCTGATGGCTATGAAAGTCAAAATGACTGCCATGCCGCAGATGGTGTCGTTTTTCAATGGGATGGGCGGCGCATGTGCGGCCATTATTTCCCTCGTTGAATACCACAGCCATCCGGAAGGTTCGGCGGGCTATCTGCTGATCGTGTTTCTCGGATTGGTGATTGGGAGTGTGTCATTCACTGGCAGTATCGTGGCTTTCGGGAAATTGGATGAAAAAATCAAAGACTTCGGCGGCCGCTACCTGACTTTTTTAAACCTCGGTTTATTAGCGCTTATTTTCATCATATTAGGTATTGCGGTGGTCAATCCCGACATGTTGGGAGGCTCTGCACTCTGGATTTTGCTGGCTTTATCATCACTGTACGGTATTTTGTTCGTGTTGCCCATCGGCGGAGCGGACATGCCCGTGGTTATTTCGTTGCTCAACTCGTTTACTGGTATGGCAGCGGCATTCGGCGGCTTTTTATACCACAACCAGGTCATGCTCACGGGGGGTATTTTGGTGGGTTCAGCAGGTACTATCCTCACCGTTTTAATGTGTAAAGCGATGAACCGTTCGCTGCTGAATGTAATTATCGGTTCTTTCGGCGGCGGCGCTTCCGGAATATCCGCAAGCGGCGATCAGGTGGTTCGGGAAATCAGTCTTTCCGACGCTGCTATTTTATGCGCTTACGCCGGCAAAGTATGTATTGTGCCGGGTTATGGTTTAGCGGTAGCGCAGGCGCAGCACGTTTGCCATGAATTAGAGAAAAAACTGGAAGACAAAGGGGTAGAGGTGTACTATGCCATTCACCCGGTAGCCGGCCGTATGCCTGGCCACATGAACGTTTTGCTGGCAGAAGCCGATGTACCCTATCCCAAACTCCTGGAAATGGAAGAAGCCAATCCAAACTTGCCCAATACGGATGTGGTGATTGTAGTTGGCGCCAACGACGTCGTAAATCCCGCTGCTGAAACTGACCCCGGCAGCCCCATTTACGGTATGCCGGTGCTGAAAGTGTGGGATGCCAAAAATACCATCGTACTCAAACGCAGTATGCGGGCGGGTTACGCGGGTATTGAAAACGAGTTGTTTTTCCTGCCCAAAACCAAAATGCTGTTCGGCGACGCGAAGGATACTTTGCAGAAGCTGGTGTCAGAGTTGAAGGATTTGTAATACCGTAATGCCGGGTTCGTTCCGGCCTATGGCTTGCTCACCAACAAAAAAAATGCGATTGATCCTAACAAATTGATAATCAGGTGAATATATAGGCTGATCTTGTAGTTTTTGAAGTGCCAGGCTGTAAATACCAGCACGCCCGAAATGAGCAACAGAGAGGGGTAATTCCAGGGCTGCCAAAAGTGATACAGGGCAAAGAGTATACTTCCGGCCATTGGCGCTTTGACGCCGGTGGCCGGAATTTTTGGTAGCAGGTACCCTCTGAAATACTGTTCTTCTACAATAGGGATAATGAAGCCATCCACAACAATACGTAAGCCGGCCGTAACGATGATGGCCTCTTTTGTATAGCCGCTTTTGTAGTCTTCATCAAAAAAATACCATTTCGGCAACCATTGCTCCAGCGCTTCTTTTATAGAGGTGTCGAAAAACTGCATACCACCTGCGATGAACACAATGGCCAGGATGCCACCTGAAATAGCCAGGATGCGTTTTTTTAGTGGTACAGGCTGTGTTGGCAATACAGCGGACAACGAATATCGTCCGGATACCTGTTTCCCTTTGCTAAAAGGTAGTACCATTCAAAAGGGAGATCACCAGTAAAAAGGCAATCATCAGAGCCATTAAGGACGGATACCCTGCTGCATTGACAACAGGCGCCAGAATTACATAGAGCAATGTAATTAGTAAGCCGGGAAACAGGTGTAACCAGGTTATTTTTAGTATATTATGCATGGTCGTATGTCGTTTTCGGTACGGTGGCTTTTTTGTTGCAGCCTACAGCGGGGTGTGTGATTTGGGCCTCTATTACAATGGATTGACTGGAAAAGAGGAACACAAAAATGGTGCAGTTTTTCATACACTTTTTCTAACACAATTGCTGTTGTTAAAATGGATTGTCATATGCAGTCGGTTCAAAAATGAAGTGTAGTCTGCTGCAACAGATCAACTTTTAGACAAGATGCACCTGTTTGCAACCAGTGGGCCGGATCAAAGCGGTTAACGACATTCAATGAATCCCGACTTAGGATATGATTTTGAAGTCAAATGATCAACAAAAAAAGCCGGCTCGTTTTTACACGAGCCGGCTTTATATTTTATTGACAATCAATGAAGTGGCTTTCACATCGCCCTACTCACGACTCACTACTCACCACTCACGATTCACTAGTTCTTCACTTCTTCAAACTCCACATCCTGCGCTTCGCCGCCGCCGGTTGCGCCACCGCCTGTTGCGTCGGCGCCCGGATTTTCGGCAGCGCCGCCATTGGCGCTTTGTTGTGCGGCATAAATGTCCTGGCTGGCTGCGCTCCATGCGTCGGTCAGCACTTGTGTGGCAGTATCGATGCGGCCGATGTCCTGCGATTTGTGCGCCTCGCGCAAGTCATTCAGCGCTTTGTCGATATTTTCCTTGTGGTTGACCGGAACTTTGTCGCCGTATTCGCGGAGTTGTTTTTCCGTTTGGAAAATCAGCGAGTCGGCAGCATTGAGTTTTTCGGCGCGTTCGCGGACTTCTTTGTCGGTATTGGCATTGGCTTCCGCTTCTGCTTTCATGCGGGCGATTTCCTCTTTGGAAAGTCCGGTACTGGCTTCGATGCGGATATTTTGTTGTTTGCCGGAGCCTTTATCCATCGCTGTCACCGACAGGATACCGTTGGCATCCATATCGAAAGTCACTTCGATCTGGGGGACGCCCCGCGGAGCAGGCATGATACCTTCGAGGATAAATCGACCTACCGCCCGGTTATCGCGGGCCATGGGGCGTTCGCCTTGCAGGATATGGATTTCCACTTGCGGTTGGTTGTCGCTGGCGGTAGAATATGTTTTCGACTTTTTGGTAGGCACCGTCGTGTTGGCTTCAATCACCACGTCGTAAATACCGCCCATCGTTTCGATACCTAATGAAAGCGGGGTCACATCGAGCAACACCATGTCTTTCACACCGGCATTGCCGGAGAGGATAGCGCCCTGTACGGCAGCACCGATGGCCACTACTTCGTCGGGGTTTACGCTGCGATTGGGTTTTTTACCAAAAAATTTCTCTACTTCTTCCTGAATACGCGGGATACGGGTAGAGCCGCCGACCAGGATAATCTCGTCGATTTCGTTGGGGCGCAAACCTGCGTCCTTCAACGCTTTGCGGCATGGTTCGAGGGTGCGTTGCACGAGTGGGTCGCTCATTTGCTCGAATTTCGAGCGGCTGAGTTTCATCACGAGGTGTTTTGGCACACCATCCACGGCGGTGATGTACGGCAGGTTGATTTCCGTTTCCGCGCTGCTGGAAAGTTCGATTTTTGCTTTTTCCGCAGCTTCTTTCAGGCGTTGGAGCGCCATAGGATCTTTGCGAATATCCATATTTTCCTGGCGCTGGAATTCTGCGGCCAGCCATTCGATGATGAGCTGGTCGAAGTCGTCGCCACCGAGGTGGGTGTCGCCATTGGTGGATTTCACTTCAAAAACGCCGCCGCCCAGTTCGAGTACGGAAATGTCGAATGTACCGCCACCGAGGTCATACACGGCGATTTTCAAGTCCTGATCGCGTTTGTCGAGGCCATAAGCCAGGGCTGCCGCGGTTGGTTCATTGACAATACGTTTTACGTCAAGCCCCGCAATAGCGCCGGCTTCTTTGGTAGCCTGGCGTTGGGAGTCGTTGAAATATGCCGGAACAGTAATCACCGCTTCGGTAACTGTTTCGCCGAGGTAATCTTCGGCCACTTTTTTCATTTTTTGCAGCACCATAGCGCTGACTTCCTGTGGGGTATAGAGCCGTCCGTCGATGTCTACCCGCGTGGTGTCATTGTCGCCTTTCACTACTTTGTAGGGAACGCGACTGATTTCTGTGGTAGATTCGCTGAAGCGCATACCCATAAAACGTTTGATGGAAGACACCGTGCGTTTTGGATTTGTGATCGCCTGGCGCTTAGCAGGTGCGCCAATTTTACGTTCGCCATTGTCGAGAAAGCCAACTACAGAGGGAGTTGTGCGCGCCCCTTCGTCGTTTGCTATTACGATGGGTTCGTTGCCGACCATGACCGATACACAGGAGTTGGTTGTTCCAAGGTCAATACCGATTATTTTGCCCATTATTTCTAAATTATTGATTCGTTGAATATTGATTTGTTTTGTTCATCAGCAGCTGCTTTTCATGCTTTTCGTTGGTTTGATGTCAACTGTTTGCGGGCTGCTGCTTCCCAGTTTTATCAATCGTTGTGCCACGCAGAAAAAACTGACGGAATGTCAGTTTCAAAACGGTGCAGGTGATTTTTTTGTCAGGATAGAGTGGGGGTTACTGGCAAGATGACACGGGCTGAGGTTGTTGAGGGTTGAGATTGTTGAGAATGTTGAGGGGGAGAATGTTGAGAGTTAAGATTGTTGAGGGGGGAGCCCAAGCCAAGAGTTACCACCCTCAACAATCTCAACCCTCAACATTCTCAACAATCTCAAGCACATCGGTAAATATCCCCGCATTCATCGAAAAAACCGTACATGCCAATTGGTAAGGCTGCTGCTTTGTGGCTGAAATTCAAATGTTCCCTGAAATGTTGCTCGATCTGTTTCGCCCGTACGCCCAAAAACATGGATATTGGCCCCGGACTACCGTTTACTTTAAAAAAAGAAAAAAGAGAAGGATGAAATTACTGCTGTTTCTGTTGATGATGATTGTGATTCCTGCCCTGTTTGTGGTAGGCATTATTTATACCGTTGCCCGCTTACTGGGCTCTATTAATTTTAACCCGGAAAGCAAAGCCTGGAAGGATGCCCTCGAACGCCTGCGCGCCCGGATGCGCAGCCAGGCTGCCGGTATGCTGATCCCCTGGGACCATGAAATGTTGTCGCTGTTGTCGCTCAATCAGTCGGTTACCAAAAAACCGGGATGGTTAAACAAGGCAACGGAAGGCGTACTGTCTACCATTTACCAGGAACCAGTCATTGCCTATGCTGCGCATACCAGCGGCAAAACCGGGCTTTTATTGGCCCGAACCAGTAATAAAGAGTTTATTTTCAGAATTAAAGGCCGCGAAACGGAAGTGTGGGTCGACGGACAACCTTTTGCTGTGCTGGTCGACGGCGCCTTGCTGTCAGCCGGACGCGGCGGCAAAATGCTGGCACGCCTGGAATCGGCCAGGGATGAAATGCAGATTCCGGTCATGCTGGGCGACAAAACTGCCGCCGCCATCAGCAACCCTTCCCGGACGGATGCAGGGCCGAACCCCCGGGCTGTAACCTTGCTGCGCAGCCTTCAGCCAGAAGAAGAAATGGCGCTGCTGGCGCTGACTTTGTTGCAGGTAATTAGACATTGATTGATATTGAGATATTGGGATATTAGGATATTGAGATATTACATTGCCACTTAATAAATTGATTGCTATCCCAATATCCCAATAATTTCACCACCCACCCAACCCTTTGGAAGCAACTTGCGTGTAGGAGATTGTCATGACATTCCAACAACATTTACCAACGACAATCTCTTAACATGAAACAACTGCTTTTGATATTTCCTGTACTTTTTATTTCAGGTATTCTCTTCGCCCAAAACCCGCCTTGTATGGCCGGCGTCTGGCCGACGAATTACGAAGACGGCGTCACTACATTATCGGCCATAGACTCCTCTTCCGCCGGGGTAACTTCTTATGAATGGAGTACCGGCGCAACCACCTCAACCATCGATGTCACAACCGAGGGCGTATATTGTGTTACCATCACGTTTGCCAATGGCTGCATAGCCAGTGCCTGTGACACTGTGTCGACTGATTACTGCTGGTCTTATGCCAGTGTATGGCCAACCGCAACCGGGTATCAGGTCAGCGCTTATCACGGACCGCATTACCTGGATCCTACCTATTTATGGAGTAACGGCGTTACCACGTCTTCCTTTAATACTACGGTGCCGGGTACCTATTGTGTAACGGTGACGCTTGAAAATGGCTGTACTTCTACGGCCTGTGTAGAAGTAGTTAACCAGAACCCACCAGGCTGTGTTGCTTATGTCCAGCCAATAAATTTTGACAATGGGACAACCACCCTCTCTGCCGCCGATTCAGCCTTTGCGCCCATTAGCGGTTATTTGTGGAGCACAGGCGCTACCACGCCTACGATTGATGTGACTACAGAAGGTGTGTACTGCGTGACGATTACCTATGCAGACGGTTGCGTTGCATCCGCTTGTGACACGTTATCGTACGACGAATGCTGGTCCTATGCCAGCGCCTGGCCGACCGCCGCCGGACTGTATGTAAGCACCTATGCTTTCCCGGATTATCTGGATGCCACGTATTTGTGGAGTAATGGTGAAACAAGCGCCGGTTTCAACACTGTGGTGGAAGGTACGTATTGCGTGACAGTTACCCGCGAAAACGGATGTACCTCTACTGCCTGCGTGGAGGCTTATTTCCCGACTATCTCTTTTGCCGTTTGGGTTGCTCCCGGCGATTCGACCAATAATGACCCGGTAATAGCCGATGTTTATTTGATTGAGTATGATAGTCTTGCGGGCACCTTGACGTTGGCATACACCCAACAAACGAACACCAGCGGTTTGGCAGAGTTTGCCGACATTGCGCCGGGTCGATACCTGGTTAAAGCGGCCGTCGTAGCAGGCACGGTCGGGTTTACGGATTTCCTGCCAACCTACGGTCATTCTGCGCTACTTTGGAGTAATGCATACAGACATACTGTTTATCCATTTTCAGGAAACGGCGCTTATGTTTATCTGATTCCCGGTAATAACCCCGGCGGACCTGGTTTTATCGGCGGCCTTGTTAGTGAGGGCGCAAATGTAACAGGCGGCAATCCGCAGGCGGAATTTTCCGGTGAAGGCGACCCTGTCCCCGGTGTGAGTATTATCATTACCCTGCCCGACGGAACGGCCGTAGCAGCCACTACCACCAATGCTAACGGAGCGTATAGTTTCCCAAGCCTGGCTTACGGCACCTATATTGTAACCATCGATATTCCGGGTGTAGCGCCTGTTTCCACCACCATTACCCTGTCGCCTGAGCAACCCGGTTTTTCGGGCATTAATTTCAATCTGACAGAAAGCGGTGTGGTTTTATCTGCAAAAAATGTTGATTTTGAGGCATTTACAAAAGTGTCGCCCAACCCGGTGCGCGATGTGCTGCAAGTAGAACTGACAGACACAGATGGCGAATTGCTGCTGACAAATATGGAGGGCCAAATATTGCAGAAAGTGGCCGTCAACACTACGCAGATGCGTCTTTCGCTCGCATCTTTGCCCGAAGGGATTTACCTGCTGACTGCACGTACGGCTAAAGGCTCTCAAAGCACACGAATTGTAAAACAATAGTTTTTATTGGTTGAGGATGTTGAGATTGTTGAGGGTTGAGAATGTTGAGATTGTTGAGGGTGACAACCTAGGCTTTGAGTTACCACCCTCAACAATCTCAACATTCTCAACCATCAACATCCTCAACTTCTCAACCATCATCAACCGAATCATCCGCTCCACATGAATCTTGATCCGCAGATGTTGCAGGCAGCGCAGAAAGGCGACCGCAAGGCACAATACGCCTTGTACCGGGTTTGCTTTCCTGTGCTGATGGCCGTCTGCGCCCGCTATAAACGCGACGAGCAGGAGGCGGCGGCAGCTGTGAATACAGGGTTCTTGAAAATTATCCAGCACCTCGATCGTTACCGCCGCGAAGAAGTGCCGTTCGAGGCCTGGATCAGACGTATTATGATCAATACGGTGATAGATGAATTCCGGCGGGATAAGAAATGGCGCGAACTCACCGTTTTCACCGATACGATAGAAAAAGAACACCCCCTGGAACCGGTCGTGTGGAACGAAGCAGAACAACGCCTCGACGTGCAGCACCTGGAAGATATGTTGCGCCGGCTGCCCCGTGTGACGCAACAGGTCTTCAATTTGTTCGCACTCGACGGATTCACACACCGGGAAATTGGCGAAATGCTGGCCATCAGCGAAGGCACTTCCAAATGGCACGTGAACCACGCCCGAACTCAACTCCAAAACTGGATTAAAACTGAACTGAAACCGGCAATATGAGCTATGGAAAATATAGATGATTTCATGCAACGCAAATTTGACAGCGATGACCCTGCCGAACGTTTCCCTTTCCGCGAGGAATACTGGGAACAGGCGCAGGCATTGATCGAAGCCGATGAACAACGGCGGCGAAAGCGGCGGCGATTCCTGTTTTGGTGGTTTTTCAGCGGACTGCTTGTGGGCGCCGGCGCTTTATGGCTTTGGCTTGGACAGCCCGGACAGGCGTCTGAAATGGCCTCGGGTAAAGATATGGAACAACAGGAAGTTGTTTCACCCGCTGCTCCTGCCGAAAAAAACACCTTGCCGGATAGAGAACATTCCACAGCAACAACAACGCCCCGGCAAACAAACGCAGCATCAGAACAAGGTTCGGAACATAGTTCAAAAAGCATTGATAATCAACAAAATAGAGCAAGAGAGGGGAAGGCGCAGGCCGAATCTGCACCGAAAAAACCAGGTGCAACCCCTTCCGTTACGACGCTTCCGGGAGCGCAGAGACCGGCAGTTACTCCATCAATCAGCAGCCGAAAAGCACGATCTGACCGAAAACCGAATGGGACGGGAAAAAGCACTCCTTCAAGCGACAGACCATCCGAAAATAATATCCCCGCCCCGGAAAAAACAACAAACCAAAACGAAGATATAAAACAACCTCAAAGCGTATCACCTGACAAGTCAATGCCTGCGCAGTTGAATGCTCCTGTGTCGACAACCGATGCCATACAAGCGGCAGGTTTTGTTCCAACGGACAACATCGCATTATTGGAGGTGCTGGAACTGCCATTCCCGCCTGTTTTGCGCGCCGAAAAAAACCTGGTGTTTTATAAAAAACCAAAGCAGTATGCCGCACAAATAAAACCTGTTTCCGATAAACGGTTTGTGTTGGGTGCAGAGGCTTCCGTATCCACCTGGAAAAGTGGTACCGGGTACACCGCAGGCCTTTTGGTAATTACCGGCTGAACGCGCCCTGGTCGGTATCGGCAGGACTCCGGTTGCGCTATTTGCCGCTGGCCGCCGCTGACCCTTTGCCGGATAGTTCGGAGCAGGTGAGTGTGCAGTACCGTTATTCTTTCGGGTTTGAACGCACCGAATGGCGGCGTACGACGGTGGGTTTGTATTACCTGGAAATCCCCCTGGCAGCGCGTTGGCAGCGGGGCAGGCTGGGCTTCGAAGCAGGTGTGGCGCCGGGCATCTTGCTATTGGCAAGAGACCAGGTGACCCAAACCGTAGAAAGTTCGCTGGGAGGCATAGAAACACCCGTCAAACGGTTTGAATCGGGTGAAAAAACAAACTTCCGCAGCGCCTATTTCAGCACATTTGTGTTGGCAGAATGGCGCGTGGTGTCCAGACTCGGTTTGACACTGCGTGGAAATTACCGTCCGGGGAGCATCCTGAAACCCGTCGAAAATATAGAATTTGAAAAGTACGCCCTGGGTCTGGATATGGGTTTGCGCTGGCGTTTTTAAGGAGGGTGTTTAGTTTTTCGTGTTTCGTGTTTCGAATAGCATTGAAAGTCAGGTAGTTATGTTCTTCTTGACACAGTTATTTGAACACCCTCTTTTTAGTCATATCAATCAGAAATCATCCATGCAAAAGAAATATAGTTGGCTTTTCCTGTTTGTGTTGTTGTGGTCGGCTTGCAGCAAGGAACCGACCCCGCCGGATATTCCCGGAGATCCCGTGTTCACGGCGCAGTTTCAATTCGATGCCGGGGAGCAGACGCTCAGCGCCGGGCTGGATTCTTTGTACCTTTTCACAACATATCGCAATGCCCCCGGAGCCGTGCTTGTTTTAAGCGGCGCCTTTGCACCTGTCGATTGCCCGGAAAGCGATTGTCCGGGCAGCCTCACATTCGAGTTGCGAAATGACCGGATAGGAACCACGGTTTCGCCCGATACGGTGTTTGGTGTTGGAAGTCGGGTTTATTATGATGCTGCGCCGCAGGCAACCGACAGTATCGTACGCATCACTTTTGCAACGCCGGATACGCTTGAATATCAATTGTTTCAATGGGAAATCGACAACGGTTCTCCTTTTTCCGGCAAAAGCATTACGAAGGAATTCCCTGACAATACTCCCCATACGGTGACTCTCAGGGGCTTTCGCAACGGCGCTTTAAAAAGTGTTGTTACGCGCACCATCATCCCAAATAGCCCCCAGACCGTTTACCCGGCAGTCGGCATTACGGTGTTCGACTCTTCTGCCACCGGGCCTTATCTGCTGATTGCCAATACATTTGGTAGCCCGGCAATCAGTTTTGACTGGAATACCGGCGACACCACTCAGCAAATTGAAGCCGGCCAGTTAAATGCCAGTTATGGGGTGACGACCCGGAACCTTGCAGGCAATACTGCCTTTGCACAAGTTACACTCAGCCCTGGCACGTCGCCCGGCAAAACGGCCGATTTTAATTTTTCGGTTCAAAACATCACGTCCCAACCCGATACCCTGCAACCAGGCAGTGTTACCATCCGGTGGGTAGATGAAAATGGCGCCGTCTGGGTATCGCAACTGGGCCGGCAAACGCCCGATGCCTATTTCCAGATTTTATCAAGCGAGCCGTATGAATTGAATGAAAACGGGCAAAAAACACGAAAAATGAACGTTTCTTTTTCCTGTATGCTGTTTAACTCCGACAATCCATTAGTGGGTCGTCCGATTACAGGAACAGCGGTCATTGCGGTGGCGTATCCGTGAGGATGAGGTTGAGAATGTTGAGAATGTTTGAGGGTTTTGATGGTTGAGGGTGGTAACTCTCGCCATGAGTTACCACCCTCAAACCATTCTCAAACCCTCAACATTTCAAACATCACCCTCAACATTCTCAACATTCGGTACAAACTGATTTATTTGGCAGAAAGCCGGCAAAAGTTCTCTAATTTTGCCCCTTCAAAAATCAGTTGATCTGTTCACGTACCGTTTCGTAATATGCTCCAGCCCGGCGATAAGGCCCCCGATTTTGCTCTTCGCTCCAGTGATAAGTCGCTGGTAAAACTCTCCGAACAACGCGGCCAAAATGTAGTGTTGTTATTTTTTCCCTTCGCTTTCACAGGAGTTTGTACCAAAGAGTTGTGCCAAATGCGCGACAGCATAGCCGATTATGAAAAATTGGATGCCCGGATTCTCGCCGTTTCTGTGGACAGCCCGTACAGCCTGGCCAAATGGAAAGCAGAGCAGGGTTTTAACTTTCCACTGTTGTCCGATTTTAATAAAACGGTGAGTAAAAAATACGATACCATCTACAAGGAGTTTGGCATGGGCTTGAAAGGCGTGTCAAAAAAGATCGGCGTTTGTGATTGATAAACAAGGCATTGTGCGTTATGTGGAGGTGCTTGAAAACGCGGGTGAAATCCCTGATTTTAATGCCGTGAAACAAACCTTGCAATCAATCAACTAATCCTTTTTACTTATTCTACTTATGGAGTCTGCGTTTCGTGTTTCCAATTTTGATAAACCGCTTTGGGAAGAAGAGGAAGATGTGCTCGTCGAGGATGCTGTCGATACCGGCGATCCCGCTTATCTGATTGTCTACAACGATGACCACAATTCTTTTGATTGGGTCATCGAATGTTTTATGACGGTGTTGAAGCACACTTCCGAACAATCCGAGCAATTAGCCATGCTGATCCACTTTAAAGGAAAAGCAACCGTCAAAACCGGCACACGACCCGAACTTATTCCCTTGTGCTCCGCCCTGCTCGACCGCGGCCTGTCGGCTGAAGTGGAAGGGGGGGAAGAGGAGGGGTGATTCGGTTATCAGTTATCAGTTATCAGTTATCCGGTTTCAGGCTGGAATTGCTTATAAAGGATACCTTCCTATTCCCCAACCTGTAACCAGATGATGAATAACTATTAGGGAGAAAAAATGTATCTTTCATAAACAATTCCAGCCTGAAACCCGATAACCGATAACCGATAACCGATAACTGATAACTAACAACCGAAAGGGAAAAGAAAAAAACCATTCCACTCAATTCCAGCCTGAAAATCCGATAACTGATAACTGATAACCGATAACAAAAAATGCCCGTTTACAGGTTGCCTGACGACGATTACACCCTTTTCCCCCACCACAGCGAGGCGGAATCGAATGGTTTGATTGCAGTCAGCCACGACCTGCACGAGCAGCGACTGATTGGCGCTTATGCCAACGGGCTGTTTCCCTGGTTTGAAGAAAACGGTTATTTTTACTGGTATACGCCCGATCCGCGCTGGGTACTGAAGCCTGCGGACTTGCAAATCCATAAAAGTATGCGCTCCGTTTTCAACCAGCATAAATTCCGTTATACCTTTGATACGGCTTTTGAGCAGGTCATGCAGGCTTGCGCCCAGACGCCGAGAAACGGTGGCGAATTGGGTACCTGGATCACGACGGCGTTTGTGGACAGTTATGTGGCATTGCACCGGCAGGGTTTGGCGCATTCTGTGGAAGTCTGGCAGGGCGACACCTTAGTCGGCGGATTATACGGGCTTTCGCTGGGGCGCATTTTTTTTGGGGAAAGTATGTTTGCCCGGGTACCCAATGCCTCCAAAGCCGGTTTTATCACCCTGGTAAAAGCGCTGGAACAGGCCGGTTTCTGGCTGATCGATTGCCAGCAGCAAACGGCGCACCTGGAGAGCCTGGGCGCGCGGGGTATTCAGCGGGAATTGTTCTACGAATACTTGCTCAAAAACGCTTACGAACGCACTTTGCTTGGTCGCTGGCGCTGTTCGGCGGAGGGCACATTGCAGGTAGATGCTATAGATGAAACATATTAATTTTTACCAGACAAATATCTCATTATCAACAGATTAACTAAAAAAATAAATAGACTACATTTTTATTTCCGTAGCCGGCAATTTTGTAACTTTGCCAATTCAAATTTTTAACTCGTTTAACGCCCATAAATTATGCAAAAAAAGTGGTTGAGCCTCCTGGCAGGCAGCGCAGCTTTGTGCGCGTTTTTTTCTTTTGAGGAGCCTGAACCCGCTCCATTGCCAGAGCCGGAAGTTGTACTGGCAAGTTATCCGAAAGATTATTTTCAAAGTCCGGTGACTTCTTCCATCCGGCTTACGGGGACCTTTGGCGAATTGCGTTCCGATCATTTCCACTCGGGTATTGATATAAAAAGCGCTACCGGCGGGGTAGGGCAGTCGGTGGTGGCAGCGGCGGATGGTTTTGTTGACCGGATCAGGGTGCAGGCCAGTGGTTACGGCAATGTGTTGTACATCAAACATCCCAACGGATATTCCACCGTCTATGCGCACCTGCTTCGCTTTTCCCCTGAATTAGACAAATATGTGCGTGACAACCAATATAAACGCGAGCGATTTGAGATCGATTTACAACCTGCGGATGGACAGTTTAAAGTATTAAAAGGCCAGGAAATAGGCAAATTAGGCAATTCCGGTGGTTCAACCGGCCCCCACCTGCACTTTGAAATCCGCAATTCCACGAATGGTAAAGTCCTGAATCCGCAGCTGTTCAACCTGCCGATACCGGATAAAGTGCCGCCGGAGATCAGGGATATGAAGGTCTATTTTTTGTCTGAAAACCGCGAAGTGATCACTAGTAAACCCCTGCCTTTGCGGCGCGACAAAGCCGGGAACGCAGCATTGGAAGGCGATACGGTGCGTTTCGGCGCCTGGCGCGTGGGTTTCGGAGTGAAAGCCTACGACCACATGAGCGGATTCCGGAATGACAACGGTATTTATGCCATTTCCCTGTATGCCGACGGAGAACTGGCATACGAGTGGCGGATGGGTGAACTCGACTTTGATGAAACACGCTACCACAATGCCCATATCGACTACCCGGCCAAAAAACGATTCGGCGCCTGGTTTCACCGCTGTTTCGTGTTGCCTGGCAACCGGTTGAATAATTACGCCCTCACGGAAACGCTGGGGGCAGTGACCTTGTATAAAGACAAACCCGTCAAAATCAACCTGAAAGTAACCGATGCCGGCGGCAACACCTCGACCGTTAACTTCTGGGCCTTGCGCGACGAAGTGATGGAAACGACTTTTCTGCTGCCTTCTCAATACGACTTCAACTACCAGACCGAAAATAATATCGTACAGGAAGATTTTCACCTGCATGTACCGCAAGGCGCTTTGTACGAGTCGCTTCGTTTTCAATACAAAACCTCGCCGAGCGATGACGAGGGGCAATACTCGCCCATGCATCATTTGCACGACAACCGTACGCCGCTGCACAAATACGTCGAAATTGGTTTGAAACCGCACAATTTGCCCGAAGAATTGCGATCAAAAGCAGTTATTGCCTTCTGTGGAGAAGGCCGTCCCGATAACTGCGGCGGCGAGTGGAGCGGCGGCATGCTTAAAACCCGCGTGCGGAATTTCGGCGACTACTGTATTATGGCAGATACCGATCCTCCCCGTATTATACCGGTTGTTTTTAGCGATGACATGCGCAAAAAAAGCAGCATGGCATTCCGTATCCGCGATAATTTTGCCGTCAGCGGCCGGGCCGACAAAATGAGTTTCCGCGGTACTGTGGACGGACAATGGGTGTTGTTTGAATTCGACCAGAAACGCGAACGCCTCACCCATACCTTCGACGGTCATATCGGCGCCGGCAAACACATACTGCGGCTGGTGGTGAAAGACGACCGGAATAATGAAGCGTTTTTTGAAGGGACGTTTTTGAAGTGAGGTTTCCTTACCTTTGCGCCCCTTATGCTACTCGATCGAAAATCCCCTCCTGCTATATTCGAAGTACAAAACCTGTTTTTGCCACGTCCTGAAGTGATACTCCTGGACAATGGTATTCCGGTGTATGTACTCGATTTTCCCGGGCAGGAAATTGTAAAAATAGAAGCGGTGTTTCGGGCCGGCCGGCCGGAGGAAGCCAAACGCCTGGCTTCGAGGGCCACCGCCAAACTGCTGCGGGAAGGCACCCTTACCCGTACGGCAGCAGATATTGCCGAACACTTCGATTACTACGGCGGCTCATTGAGTGTGCCTACCAACCTGGATACCACCAATGTGTTGTTGTTTTCACTGAAAAAATACGTCCACGAACTCATTCCCGTTTTTGCGGAAGTGCTCCAGCAGCCGACCTTCCCGGAGGATGAACTGGAAACGTTTCGGCGTACGAGTTTGCAGGAACTTTTAGTGGACCTCGAAAAAGTGGAAGTGCAGGCTTATCGCAAAATCACCGAACTGATTTTTGGAGAAAGCCATCCTTATGGTTACAACTCCGTTGCGGAAGACTACGCCGCGCTGACCAGGGATGACGTGGTGCGGCATTTTGAGCAGTGGTATACGCCTTCCAATTGCACCCTGTTTGCCAGCGGGCGTATCGATGCGGGCGTATTACAATTGCTCAACCAATATTTCGGGCAAAACCCCGTTAAAGGGCAGGTTCCTGTTTTCCTTCCCCCCAAAACGGATGTAAAACCCCGAAAAGTACATATATCCCAACCCGGTTCCCTGCAATCGGCCATCCGGGTGGGACGCCGGCTTTTCGGCCGCGAACGCCCCGATTTCAATGGCATTTTTGTACTGAACACCATTCTGGGCGGCTACTTCGGTTCCCGCCTGATGATGAATATCCGGGAAAAAAAAGGGTACACGTACAACATCTATTCTACCGCCGATGCGATGTTGCACGACGGCTGTTTGTACATCGCCACAGAGGTGAATAAAGACAAATCGGCCGCCACCCTGCGGGCCATTATGGCTGAAATGAAAAAACTGCGGGAACATCCGGTTTCGGACGACGAAATAGCGATGGTGCGCAATTATCTGCTGGGCATGTTGCTGAACGGTCTCGACGGCCCGATGAACATCTCCGATGTGGTGCGCAGCCTGGTCGTGGAAGGGCTTCCCTGGGAAAGTTATGAAGCGCTGGTTCACACCATCCGCCATATCACACCCGCCGAATTGCAGCAATTGGCACAGCGATACCTGCAACCGGGGGATTTCTGGACTGTAACGGTTGGCGGCAACTGATGAATAAAGAAATACATTTATTTAGCTCTAAATTTTGAGAAAAAATACCCAGAAACGTGTGTAGTTTTGCACGATTTTTAATCCGGGATGTTTGAGCGGGTGCGAATAGTCTGAAAATGCCTTGTTATCCATGAGATAATGCAATCAGTACAGTTTATCGAACTTCGCAATTCTGTCCAAAAACCTTTTATACCTCACTTTTAAACGAACCTAATACATTGGCTTTCAATTTTTTTAAGTTTTTCAAGCAGGAATTAGCAGTTGATTTGGGCACCGCCAATACGCTGATTATGATAGATGATCAGGTGGTGGTAGACGAACCCTCTATTATAGCCATTGACCGCCGTACCGGACAAACCATTGCAGTGGGCCACAGAGCCATGCAGATGCACGAAAAAACCCATGAAAATATCAAAACCGTTCGTCCGCTCAAGGACGGCGTGATTGCCGATTTTCAGGCTGCCGAGGCGATGATTGAAAGCATGATCAAAATGGTAGGGCGTCGCAGCAACCTTTTCAGTCACCTGAAAATGGTTATATGTATTCCCAGCGGTATCACAGAAGTAGAAAAACGCGCTGTTTTTGACTCTGCCGACCACGTAGACAGTAAAGAAACTTACCTCATACACGAACCGATGGCGGCTGCCCTGGGTATCGGCCTCAATATTGAAGAACCCATCGGTAACATGATTATCGATATCGGCGGCGGTACGACCGAAATCGCAGTCATCGCTCTTTCGGGTATCGTTTGTGACCAGTCCATCCGGATCGCCGGCGACGAGCTCACCAACGACATCATGAATTACATGAAGCGGGAACACAATATCCTGATCGGAGAGCGCACCGCCGAACAAATCAAAATCCACGTAGGTTCTGCCCTGCACGAACTGGATAACCCGCCTGCCGACTATGCCGTCAATGGCCGCGACCTGATGACCGGTATTCCGAAACAAATCAAGGTCGGTTACCAGGAAGTAGCCTACGCCCTGGATAAAAGCATCAGCAAAATTGAAGATGCCGTGCTGAAGGCGCTTGAAATGACGCCGCCCGAACTGGCTTCCGATATTTATAAAACCGGTCTTTACCTGACCGGCGGCGGCGCGCTGTTGCGTGGCCTGGACAAACGCCTGGAATCGAAAACAAAACTCAATGTCCATATTGCCGATGATCCCTTGCGTGCAGTCGTACGTGGCACCGGTATGGCGCTGCGAAATTCGCATCAGTACTCTTTCCTGATCGACCGGAAAAGCGTTTGATTATCGGGTATCAGTTATCAGTTATCGGGTTTCAGGCTGGAATGTTGTAGAAATACTCCATTCATTTCCCTTTACTGAATTGTTATACAGATAACTAACAACCGATAAGGGAACAGAAAAAAACCTTTCCTCTCAATTCCCGGCCTGAAACCCGATAACTGATAACTAATAACCGATAACCATTATATGGGAAAAATCCTCCAACTTCTCTTGCGCAATGGCGGCTTCGTCACTTTGGTGTTGGTGGAGGCATTTTGTTTTTTCATTATCGTACAATTCAACGAACGTCAAAACGCCATTTTTACCCATTCAGCGGGTATTATGGCAGGGCGGACGCTCGAAAAACGCCAGCAATTCGCCGATTATATCGGCCTGCGCGAGCGTATGGACAGTTTGTCAAAAATTAATGCGCGCCTGCAGACGGATCTGGCCAATGCCCGGATCGTTAAAATCCCCCGCCGCGACACTTCTTTTATCGCTTTGTTTGATTCGCTCAATCGAACCGATTCGGTCCGGCGGAAAGTGATGCGCCCGCTGTATGAGTATTATACTGCTACCGTAATCAGCAACTCGATCAGCAGCGCCAACAACTGGCTGATGATCAACCGCGGCAGCAAGGATCATATAACGCCTAATATGGCCGTAGTGACCAACAATGGTATCGTCGGCATCGTTCGGCATGTCGATCCGAATTTCTCGATGGTGATGTCTGTGCTGCACCGGCAGGCGAAGATTTCAGCAGCCTTGTCCAAGTTCAATTCTTTTGGTTCGCTGGTATGGGAAGGAGGTGATCCAAATGTGATGACCCTGAAATATATTCCTAAACACTTCGCCGTAACACCTGGCGATGAAGTGGTTACCAGCGGTTTTTCCCAAATGTTTCCCAGAAAAATACTGATCGGCCATGTGGAAGGCGACATTGCGCAAGACCCTGAAAATCCTTATTTTCTGGTGATGAAAGTGCGTTTAAGCCAGGATATGTCGACCGTCGGAGATGTCTACGTTGTCAAAAATATTTTCCAGCCCGAGCAGGATAGCATTCAAGTGAAAGTGAGAGATGAACAATAATTTTTTTCCCAATTTATGGCGCTTCCTGGGGCTGGTAGCCGTTCAGGTACTCCTGCTGAAACAGTTGACCGTTTCTGTTGGCGAGTACTTCAATATCTTGCTGTATCCCTTGTTTATCCTTTTTTTACCGATACAGCTGGCCACGCCATATCTCGTCTTATTGGGATTTACGGTAGGGCTGACGGTAGATTTCTTTTCACCCTCTATCGGGATACATGCCAGTGCGGGCGCTTTTTCCGGTTTTTTTCGGTTCATTGTTTTTTCGATGTTTGCGCCGAAAGGCGGTTATTCGGGTAAAGAGCCGATATTTTCACCGGCGCACATGGGCTGGCAGTTATTCCTGCAGGTCTCTGCGCTGTTCTTTCTGGCACATTTGTTCTGGTATTTCTCGGTAGACGACTTTACGGTCGTTTATTTTGGCACAGTTACGTTAAAAACTTTCTGCGGATGGATTTTAACCATGATATTTGTCTGGCTTTATACCGCCATGTTTAATCCTAAAAGTTAAAATATTATCGTGTTTTGGTATTTTAGTGTTTTTGTGTTTTGGTTTTTTGTGTTTTAGTTGGTACCATGAGTCGACTGCAAACACAAAAACACAAAAACACAAAAACACCAAACACTCCCATGGTACAGTCAGGTCTCGATCGGCAACGTAATATTCAGATAGTGCTCATGGTATGCGCTGCGGCACTCATATTGAAAGCAGCACAGTTGCAATTGTTCGACGACTCCTTTCGCCGCCGGGCTGATGCCACCACGATTGAAAAACTGACGGTTTACCCACCCCGCGGGCTGGTTTTTGACCGGAACGGCAAACTCATCGTCAACAACGAAGCTACCTACGACCTCATGGTCACCTACAATCAGGTGAATTTTAAGAATATGGATGTGGCTAAATTCTGCCGCATTCTGGGCATTAAGGAGGCCGATTATAAACAAAACCTCAGCAAAGACTGGAAAAGCGGCAGGTTTTCCCGATCTGTTCCATTTGTTTTCCTGAAAAAACTCAGCATCGAAACCTATGCCCGCTTACAGGAAAGCCTGTATGAATTCCCAGGCTTTTTCGTGCAGGTGCGTAATATTCGCGGCTATCCTTACCACACCGGCGCGCATGTACTGGGCTACATCAATGAAGTGGATCCGCGCGATATCGAGCGCGGCGGCGGTGTGTACGAGTCCGGCGACTACATCGGCGCTGCCGGACTGGAATCGGAATACGAATCCTATCTACGGGGCGAAAAAGGCACCACTTCCCTGCTAAAAGACAATCTTGGCCGTATTGTAGGGAAATATAAAGGCGGGCAGTTCGACTCCGCAGCAGTAGCCGGACACGATCTGATTTCTTCCATCGACATCGACCTGCAATCGTACGGCGAATTCCTGATGCAGAATAAAACAGGTAGCGTTGTGGCCATCGATCCGAAAACAGGCCAGATTCTGGCCATGATCAGCGGTCCTACTTACGACCCTAACCTGCTCACCATGACCCAGAACAGGGGGCAGGTTTTCAGCGAACTCCTGACAGATCCGCTTAAGCCGTTTTTTGACCGGACGGTGATGGCCAAATATCCGCCGGGTTCTATTTTTAAAACCCTGATTACCCTGACCGGTTTGCAGGAAGGAACCCTTAACCCCGACAGAGGGCAAAGCTGCAACGGCGGCTATTTCTATGCAGGCCGTTTGTACAAATGCCACCGCCATTCGGGCGTGGGCAATGCCGTGGATGCCCTGGCTTTCTCCTGTAATACCTACTATTTTACCCAGTTCCGCGCTATCGTCGACAAGTTTGGGTATTCCAATCCGCACCAGGGACTGGACGTTTTTGCCAAATACTGCGAAGAATTCGGTCTGGGCACCCGATTGGGCATTGATTACCCCAATGAAAGCGCCGGAAATATTCCCAATTCCGCCTATTACGACAAAATTTATCCCCGCAACCGCGGCAGTTGGCATTCTCCGACTATCATGTCGCGGGGTATCGGGCAGGGCGAGATTCAAATGACTACGCTGCAAATGGCCAATCTGGCTGCCTGCATCGCCAACAAGGGCTACTGGTATCCGCCGCATTTAGCCAAACAGTTCCGCGACGGCACGCCCATTCCAAAAAGGCTCTACGAAAAACACATCGTGAACATAGAACAGCGCTATTTCGAACTCGTGCAGGAAGGAATGGCGGAGTGTGTCAACCGCGGTACGGCACGTATCGCACAGGTGCCAGGCATCCAGGTCTGTGGCAAAACCGGTACCAGTCAAAACCCTCATGGCGATGACCACTCGGTTTTCTTTGCGTTTGCCCCGAAGGAAAATCCGAAAATCGCCATTGCTGTGTACGTGGAAAATGCCGGCTGGGGCGCTTCCTTTGCAGCGCCCATCGCCGGATTGATGATTGAAAAATTACTGAACGACACCATTGCCACCGAGCGCCTCCCGGTGCAGGATCGGATGACAAAAGCCAACCTGATTGATAAGTTCCTGAAAAACAAGGCGGAAGCCAAAATCCGCTTGGCTGTGCCGGCTCCCAAACGCGACTCGCTGCCCGATCCGAAGCAGGTGCCCAGCGATGTGCCGGAAGGAACGACGACGACGAGTGTGACCTCACCTGCCCGGGGTGTTGGGAGGCAGAGAAAGTAGTTATTAGTTATTGGTTATTGGTTATCCGGTTTCAGGCTGAGATTGGTTATGAAGGGTGTATTTCTTTTCCCCCTTGTCGAACCAGATAACGGATAACAATTACCAACTTTTGCTTCAACAGGTATTCTGTTCCATTTCCGCAGATCGCCCAGCCCGCAGCAGATCGGAGACACTGCTGCGGCGCGTAGCCACTTCGTATTGTTGGAAAGAACAACCTGTCGAGGCGAAAAACGTTGAAAAATGCAAGCAAAGCACTGCTATTTTCCGTATTTTTGCTCTCAAAAGATCATTCCATGGCGCTCCAGGACAAATATATCAATCCATTTACTGATTTTGGTTTTAAAAAAATCTTCGAGGAGCTGCAAGATCTTGCCAAATTTCACGCCTGATGAAAAAAAGGCAAAGTGACGAGGAGAGTTTAAAATATTACCGCGATTAAACTGGTACCTCTTATGAAGGCAAAGCAGAAGGCAAAATAGATCCCGTCAAATGAAATTTGAAAAGAGCCAATTCGAAAGATTGTTGATTAGCAGGTCTTACTAAGGAGAGAGATAGAAAATCTATAATTCGCAAAGCAAAACTATTTTATTTGTTAAATATGGATTGATTGTCAATACTCGAAGCCAATAACAAAGGAAAAGTAACGGATAACAGATAACTATGAAAAAACTACTGCTTTTCCCTGCATTACTCCTATTCCTGTTTTCCTGCAAAAAAGAAAACACCTCCGATGCAGAAATGCAATTCCAGTTTCGTTTTGATGCCGCCCAGGCGCGCCTGAACAATATCGGCCAAACGGCGGCAATACCGGCGGGCAATGCCGCTCAAACTCCGGAATTTCGGGAATTGAGCGTTCACTATATCGAACTGGCGCCCAATGCTTTCACCGCTTTAGGCGGCGGCGCCATCGTGTACCACGCAGAAGAAACGAACCAGGGCGGCGAAACGGCGGTCAATTTTGACAAAGCCGCGAAGGCCGGCGAAAACCAGGTTTTTACCAAAATTTCCTTAAAAAAAGTACCGCCCGGGACCTATGAATGGGTGCGCGCCAGTGTAACCTATCAGAATTACGATGTCACGTTTAACATCAATGGCCTGCCCGTTATCGGCAACCTGCCAAACCAGAAAGGGACGGTCGCTTCCTTCGTCGGATTTAATACGTACCTGACGACGGTGAAACCACGTGAAAAAACGCTACCGGTCAACGACGATAAAAAGCAGGGTTTCTGGGCATTTGAAACGCAGTTGAGTGCTCCATATCAAACGTACAACCAGGTTTATTCAGGCGAAGCGCCCGCAGGCGCCACCACGGTGGTCAATCCACTTTTTGCCAGCAGCCCTGTTCCCGCAGGCTCCTGTGTGGTGACGGGCCGGTTTGCACAGCCGCTGGTGGTTACCGGCAACGAAACGGAAGACGTACTCGTCACACTTTCATTTTCCGTCAACAACAGTTTTGAATGGCAAGACACCAACGGCAACGGCCAACTCGATTTTTACGGCGATGGCGTGACGCCCGCTGAAAAAATTGTGGATATGGGGCTGCGGGGGTTAATACCGGAATGGGAATGAAAAGATGGTTTGAGAATGTTGAGAATGTTGATGGTTGAGATTGTTGAGAGGGCCATGAGTTACCACCCTCAACCTCTCAACATTCTCAACCCTCAACATTCCAACCATCCAACAAACAATCAACCTATCATCATGAAAATAAAAGCAATTATCACCGGCGTAACCGGCATGGTCGGCGAAGGCGTACTGCACGAGTGCCTGCAAAACGATTTAGTAGAACAGGTGCTCATTCTCGGCAGACGGCCATACGGCATGACACATCCGAAACTGAAGGAAATAGTACACAGCGACCTGTACGATCTATCTGCTGTGGAAGAACAATTGAAAGGTTATAATACCTGTTTTTTCTGCCTGGGGACTACCTCCGTTGGGAAAAGTGAGGAGGAATTTACGAAGGTGACCTACACGCTCACGATGCATGTGGCTACTACTCTGAGTCGCCAGAACCCGGATATGACGTTTTGCTATATCTCCGGCTCAGGTACCGACAGCAGTGAAAAAGGCCGGGTCATGTGGGCGCGCGTGAAAGGCAAAACCGAAAACGACCTGATGAAATTGCCATTCAAACAGGTATATAATTTCCGTCCGGGGTATATGCAGCCGACCAAGGGGCTGAAAAATACCTTGCCTTATTACAAATATGTATCCTGGCTGTATCCTTTCCTGCGATTAGTAATGCCTGGTTTTGTCACCACCCTGCGCGAACTGGCGTTGGCTATGATCCATGCCGCCGCCCAGGGCTATTCCAAATCTGTGCTGGAAGTGCGGGACATTGTTGCAAGGGCAAAATAGTTATTAGTTATCGGTTATTCGTTATTAGTGGTGGTAATGGGCCATCTGTACAATTGTCAGGCTTTCCTTATCGTGTAGCCCAACAATTGTACAGATGGCCCATTACCACCACTAATAACGAATAACCGATAACTAATAACTGTAAAAACCCGAGAAGCGCTGCACGGCCTCCTCCAATAAGGCCGCATCCACTTCACCGGCTTCCTCAAAAAAAACATAATCCACAGCAACCTTGTCTTTTTTAAAACTCCGCTGCCAGATGCCGTGTACCCAGGCATTTTGCACCACAACCGGTTTAAAAATGCCATTTTTGGTAATCGTATGTTCTTTTCGGGAGGAATGGAGGGAGGCGCTGCGGTCTTTGTAACTCACCAGGTACTCATCGAATGCGGGCAGTAAATGCAGTGTGGGAGCGTCTGTTTTGCGTTCCTGAAAATCATGGGGCATCCAGTAGGTTTGTTTGTCGATGGTTTCCTGCACCAGTGTCGGCTGAACGGCCTCCAAACCTTTGCGAGCGTCTGTCATTTTTAGCCCCGACCACCACTGGAAATCGTGCAAAGTTGCAGGTGCGTGGCTCCTGAAATAACGACGGGCCAGTTCGGCAATGGCATCGGGGCGACTGTAAATGTTGCTTGCAGGAATCCGTTCGTCGATCAGGGCGTATGTGAACTGTTTGCCACGGCGGGAGCCGTTGCAGACGATACCTTCCTGTTCGGCGCGCATCATGATATGTGCAGCCCGAAAGTCGTTGGTAGCGATGCCGGCTTTTTCGAGTTCGGACATCAATTCTTCCCGGGTGAGGTGTTGGCCATCTTCCAGCGTTTTGGCGATAATATCGTTACATCGTGCAAAAATGGCTTCATCCAGTCCCATCAACCGGTTCGTTGAAGCCATGATGGCATTGATTTGCGGCGCCGACAGTGCCAGCATCCAGCGCAGGTCTTCTGCAGCGACAAAATGCCAGGTGGGGCGCAGCAAATGTGTACGAATGATCTCTCCCCGGTCGATAGCCGCTTCTACATCGGCATCTTTAGTGCCGGGCAAGCGCAATCCCAGCGCCCATTTGGCATGTGTGTAGTCCTGTGCCTGCGTAGCGCCCATCCAGGCTGCTATTTTTCCGATGGTGAGCAGCGAAGGATGCGTAATATGCTGATTTTGAAGCCGGAAGCGGGCAATATGGGCTAATTCATGGTTCATTTCCCAGTGCATGGTTGGTAGGCAGGCCGTCGATACTGCTCAGATTTTTTTCCTGTATGTAGGCTTTCAGCCCGTCTTCCCCTTTTTCTCCGACCATGCGGCCATGATTTCCCGTTCTCCGACGTAATCGTACAAAGGGATTCCGTAGCCGCAGGAAGTTTGAACCAAGTGGATATCCGCCATGATGATTTGCCGGGCATTGGGGAAATGGGGGAAAAGGGAAGCGTACTGCTCCCATTCCGCCGTGCCGGGCAATACAGCGTATCCCTTTCCATACAATCGCAGGATATTCGGCGGCCCCTGAAAGGAACAAAACATAAAAGTAATGCGCCCGTTCTCCAGCGTATGCGCCGAGGTCTCGTTGCCGCTGCCGATCATATCCAGGTACGCTACTTTGTTGTCGGACAGCAGCCGAAACGTGTCCATACCTTTTGGTGAAATATTGATATGCCCTCCGGCGCTTATCGGCGCTGTGCCGACAAAAAACAGGCGTTGTTGCTGGATAAATTTCCGGTGTGCGGGTTGAATGGCGTCGCTGAATTTGCCCATTTTTTTGTGTGTTTGGTGTTTCGTTTTTCGTGTTTGGTCAAGGTCAGTTTGTGCCATTTTCAGCCCTAATACTCAGTCACTTTCTCGGGGGGGGGGGAACCCCGACACGACCTTTCCCCGGCTGAAGCCGAGGTTTACAACTCGACCTTGAAATGCCGTTTAATAACCGGCGGCTTCAGCCGGCGGCATTGGCACCGTTAACCCCATAACTTTATTGTAAAAGTGAATTTCAAAAACTTAAGTGACTGAGTACTAAACACCAAACACTAAAAATGAAACACGTAAAAACTATTTTTCCAATAAATCCTTCAATCCTTTCATTACCATTCCCCAGTTCTGTGCGGAATGGATCTTTTTTTCCAGGCTGCTGATATTACCTTGGGTAATGGTGAGGGTTGTACGCTCGCCTTTCGGCTGAACGCGGTAGGTAATGACCTGGTAGTTTTCAGGGGTGTCGGCAGTGTCCGACCAGGAACTCCAGTAATCGTATTGCAGCATTTTTTCCGATACAAATTTCAATACGGTGCCTTTGTCTTCATACGGTTGGCCATCCCATTCGCCCCTGAAAAACAGCGGGCTGCCGGGTTCCCAGGAGGTGTGCAGGTTGGAACCAAAAAAATATTTTTTGACCTGGGCCGGGTCGGTCAGTCCTTTCCAGACGTCGGCGACCGGGGCGTTGATAGTAATGGTTTTTTTAGCAGTGAATCCTTTGCTCATAGTTTGAAAATTCTGGTTGTGATGAAATAATCAGGCAAAGGAAGCGTCCTTCACTGACAGCCTTATGTCAGTGTAATTGGCGCCACTTTAAATATATGTCTGTTTCGCTTTCAATTCTATCTGTTGCAGGTATTCGTTCAGTTCAATATGATCCGTTTTGCGAAAAGGTTTGATGGAAGTCTGGAGGTTTTGGATACGGGAAGTGCGAAAGTCGCGGTAATCCTGTCGCAGGTGGCACCAGGCAATCAGGTGCCAGTTAAGGGAGTAGAACGTCAGCCCGATGGGTTCCACTTCCCGGGAACTGGCTTCACCTTGCGGGTTTTCGTATGTCAGGTTCAGGATGGTTCGGTTGACTATGGCGCTCTGGATAATCGTGAGGTAGTTATTTGCCGGAAGCAAGTATTCGTATATTTCCGGCACATAATGCGCTGTTTTAGATTGTATTTGTTCTAATTTTTCGCGTTGCGAGGCGCCCAGCACCATTTTTATTTTGGCTAATGCGGTGCCCACGTGCCCTGCTATTTCCCTTGTCGGCAAATCGAAGTACCAGCGGTTCAGCCAGGGCGAGCGCGTTGGCTTCTTGCAGTGTGAGCGAAACCGGCGGTAGAAAATAGCCGCCTGCGATAAAATACCCCTGACCCGGCTCGAAACCAATAGGGACGCCGATTTCCTGCATGGCCCGCAGGTCGCGAAATACCGTGCGCACGCTGATGCCGAAATGTGTTGCCAATTGTTCGGCCGTACGATATTTTTTTGACTGCAGGTGGGTGATAATACCCATCAATCGGTCGGTACGGTTCATGATTTGTTTATTTTTACCCCGTGCAAATTAAAGAAAAAAAACAGATGCAAAACGTTCAGTTCCGTTCGGTGGGCGAATTGCTCGATTTTCTGGACCCTGAAAGGTTGGAGATGGTCGAATTATTGCGGGAACTGGTGTTGGAAACTGTGCCGGGCGTAGAAGAGCGGTTGTCCTTCAATGTGCCTTTTTACCGGCGCTATGGGGCGCTTTGTTTTATCTGGCCCGGATCGGTTTCCTGGGGCAGCACCGTCTGGGAAGGGGTGGAATTCGGGTTCAACAACGGCCACCTGCTCGCCGACGAAGACCGTTACCTCGACCGGGGCAAACGCAAACAGGTTTTCACCAAACGTTTTTTCAGCGTACATGATGTGAAAATGAACATTGATCGCCTGCGCGCCTTATTGATGGAGGCCGCAGAGGTAAATGAATTGCTGCAAATGGAAAAGATGCAGCGCAGTAGAAAACAATAAAAAAAATCACATGCAAATCCAGTTCACTCCATTTCCCGAGCTGTTCACCGAGCGCCTGCATCTTCGCCAACTGGCCTTTTCAGACGAGCAGGAAATTTATATCCAGCGTTCCGATGCGCGTATTTTGCAGTATATCGACCGGCCCAAAGCCAATAACCTGGAAGATGCCCGGGAATTTATTCAAAAAATACACACCAACATTGCCGAAAACCAATCGATTTACTGTGTCTTTGAAAAACAACCCGATGTTGATCGGTACGATATGTTTGTGGAATATTGAACCGGAAAAGAGCAGCGTTGAAATCGGCTATTCGCTGCACCCTGATTTGCAGGGAAAGGGATATATGCAGGAAGCGCTGGATGTAGTGCTGGACTACGCTTTTGAAGTCATGCAGGCCAAAACAATAGAGGCGTTTACAAATCCGGCCAATGCGCCTTCGATTCGTTTGCTGCAAAAAAACAACTTTATTTGCACGGGAGAACTGGAGGGCTACCTGGTTTTTATGCGCTCTAGTAGTGCGTCCGCTCCGGCTCAATAAAGCAACACCGGTAATTCATATTGCCGGCTCCCGTCTTTCGGGCTGGATTCGAACAAGATCAACATAAGGGTTGAATTTGCCCGTTCTTTTTGCACGTCTACCTCAAAACTAAATTTTCCCCATTCCGGAGCGCCGGCATCCGTCATTTCATATCCTTTTTTTAACTCATTATGGCCGTCCTCCACGACCCAACTAAAACTTGCTTCAAATATTTGTCCCTTGCCCCGGACAAGGAAAGTATGCTCGCCGGTTTTTTCAACGGTAACTTCTTTGAAGCGTTCGTTGGAATAGATTTTAGCGGCCGGTTGGGATACAGCCGGTGAAGGGCGAACGGCAATCGTATCGCGGTGAACGCTTGTTTCTTTTTGAGGTTCGTTCCCGGTGCACCCGGCCAGGAGAATGGCTGATAAAAAATAGAGGTGTTTCATGTATTCAGGTTGAGCAGGATGGTTGTCTTTAAGCAATATAGTTTTTATTAGATGCTGTTTTATCTTTTTCAATACCACTCTCCATTCCAATTTTTATATTCGCCTATCTTGTCTGATATGTAGTGTTTTAAGCGGGATAAAGTTATCAGAGAAATCCTCATGTAAAAATCTGAATCTTTCTTTAGGTTTATAACTCTCGTGATGTTTATGTTGTTCTCAAGTCTCGCACTGTACTGGTTTTATTGAGTTGTCTATCGAAATATTAGTGTCAATAAATGGATTCCATTCGTATTCTGTCCCTTGAAAAATATAGTATTTAAAATCTTGTCTTGAAAGATAAGAAAGTTTAGATACAGCTTGGTATGTCATAAAACCTTTAATCTCGACGTAAAGGTCAAAATCATGGAGATATATGTCACATTTAGTGGATGTCGTTGTCCTACTCGTTTTCCAGGGATAATTATCTAGTGGAACTGGTTTCTGAATCTCAAAATTAATCTGATTTCTCCTCAATTCATTCTGAATTCTTTCTTCAAGTTTACTCATTTGTGTCGTCCTTTACAGTTACTGCTATACCTCGCGCCGGTAGGTTTTATGCATGGTTTAAGCCGATGATACGTTTACTAAACTTTTAAAGTTTAGTAAACGTCGCCAAAAAAATCTATCTGGCATAAGGTATAGTGAGGTTTGAGTAGTTTGAAATGGTTTGAAGTCTTCGCTTTCAGGCACTTGTATTGATCTTTTGTTCAAAACCACTTCGCGTTGACTACAGCAGTTTACAAGCCCTAATATAACTGCGAAAAGGCCAAACAACCAAACTCCGGTCAAAAATAGTGCGTGAAACGGGGGCTGAATCCGGCGCAACGCGTTTTCGCAACAACCTGAATCATTCCGGGTCGAATTAATGCAATAGATTGCGGCGAAATTTTCTTAAAAATCCGGATGTTTTCATTTGAAGAACTTTACGAAAAATAGAAAACGCTTGTCTTCAACCTCTGCCTCAACTATATCCAGAATCAACAGGAAGCGGAGGAGGCCACACAGGATATTTTTATAAAAATATACCTGAAAATGCCTGGTTTTCAGGGCAATTCCAGCCTTAAAACCTGGACTTATCGCATTGCCATCAACCACTGCCTCGACGTATTGAGGGCGCGAAAACGCCAGAAACGCATTTCTTTTTTCTTTTCCTTTTTGGAGGGGAAAAATGAATCAGCGCAGGACCCGCCTGATTTCGACCACCCCGGCGTGCTGCTCGAAGACCGGGAAGCTCTGGAACATTTGTTTCAAAAAATCAATCAACTCCCTGAAAAACAATGCACTGCGCTCCTGTTAAAATACATGGACGACCTGCCGCAGCGCGAAATCGCCGCTATCATGCAAATTTCAGAAAAGGCCGTGGAGTCGCTCCTGCAAAGAGCAAAACAGGGTCTGGATAAAAAATTGAACAACCCCGAAGGATTTTAAAACGAATGACGTCAAAACGTATAGTTCCTGCAAAGTGGTTTTGAACAAAAGGCCGGCACCAGTGCCGAAAGCGAAGACCTCAAACCATCAAACCACTCAAACTATCAAACCCGACTTACAACAGCATTCGACATGGAAAATTTATTAAATCGATGCAAAAAAGTTCAAAAAGTGGATGCGCCGCCCTTTTTGATGACCCGGATACGCGCTAAAATCCAGGCAGTTGAAGCCGAAAAACTGCCGGTTTTTTGGCGTTGGGCAGGCGCAACCGCTGTTGTACTCCTGCTTTGGCTCAATTATATGCAGGTCGTTCAACCGGCAAACAACAACATCGCAGCCCAATTTGGCTTGTATCAATCTGCACAGTTATACTAAAAGGTGGAGTGATGGTGACTTTTTTTAACCGGGGAATTAATTCCCCTTTTTTCAAACCCTCTTGACTTTGCTTACGAAAACTAAATTTTGGCAGTTCGCGGCCGTCTTCCTCCTGCTGCTGAACCTCACGCAGGCCTTCTTCCAAATGCGTCGGCCCGACGGCAATGCGCTCAAAAACAAGGTGGTGAAAATCCTCCAACTGGATGCCGCGCAGACCGCCGATTACGAAAAACTAATCGAACAGCACCGCATGGACATCCAGGCAAAAGATGCTGCCATGAGCGTCGCGCGACGGCAATTATACGCACTCCTTTCCGGGGATGATTATTCGGCAAAAGACTCGCTCGTGCAGCAAATCGGTGTTGTGCAAACGGAAATAGAGCAAATCCACCTCAGCCATTTTCAGGCGCTAAAAAGCCTTTGCCGACCGGAGCAAAAGGCCGGCTTTCAGCAAATATCCGAGGAAATGTTGCAGTTTTTATCCCCCAAAAGAAAACCCGGACACCCCAGGCAATGAACTGTTTTTTCCGGATGAATATCCTCTTTGTGATTGCCGTTATTTGTGGGCATTTGACTGCTACTGCACAGCAGGCCATTGGAATAAAGTCGTTTTCGCTGCCGGTACAGCCCGTTTTTCAAGGCGAACAGATCGCCCTCGAACAGCCCTTGCGTACCACCGACGGCGACTCACTCGTTTTGCATACCCTGCGGTTTTACCTCTCTAATTTTGTTTTTTTGAAAAATGGCGCGGTCGTTTTTTCGGAAAAAAACAGCTGCCACCTTTTGGATTTGGAAGACGAAAAATCGCTGCTTTTAAACTTTCAATTGCCCCAGAACGCGGATTTTGACAACCTGCAATTCGACTTCGGCGTAGACAGTGCAACGACCGTCCTCGGGTGCGATGGGCGGCGATCTCGACCCGACGCGCGGAATGTTCTGGACCTGGCAAAGCGGCTATATTCATTTCAAAATCGAAGGTTTCGCATTAAAAAACCCGGCCCGCAACCATACATTTCAATTTCACCTCGGTGGATATTTGCCGCCTTTCCAAACCCTCCAAACGGTAAAAACGGGAAGACCTCAAAACCATGCCCATCTCCAACTTGATCTTGTTACTTTTTTTGAAAAAATAAACTGGTCAAAAAAACCGGGCATCATGTCGCCCTGCCGCGAGGCGGTGGAACTTTCCGAAGTACTGGCAAAATCCTTCCTCCTGCATGATTAAGAGCCGTTTTTGTCAGATGTTTTTTTATAACCCCCGTTTTTTTGCAGCCATCCTTGCCTTGACCTTGTTTTTGGCAGGCGCAACAACGCAACCTTTTGCCGAACCCGCCGAACTCGTTTTTCCAGCCTACTGGGAAAAACCGGGCTACGATTTTTCCAAAAATTCCTTAACCCGTGAAGGCATCGAATTGGGGCGGCAGCTGTTTTACGACCCCGTTTTGTCGCGCGACAGCACGGTTTCCTGCGCGAGTTGCCACCTGTCGTTCACGGCCTTTACGCACGTCGACCATGCCTTGAGTCATGGCATCGAAGACCGCATCGGGCGACGCAATTCCCCGGCCCTGATGAATTTGGCCTGGGCAAAATCATTTATGTGGGACGGCGCAATTCATCACCTGGATTTTCAGGCGCTTGCGCCCATTTCAGATTCCACGGAAATGGACAATAGCATCCAACAAGTGGTTGAAAATTTGTCGGCTTCGCCAAAATACGCGGCGCTTTTCGAGGCGGCTTTCGGCAAGGGAAACATTACCGGCGAGCGGGTTTTAAAAGCCCTCGCGCAGTTTGAACTGACGCTGATTTCCGCCAATTCAAAATACGACCGCGTCATTTCCGGGAAAGAAAATTTCACGCTACAGGAGCAAAACGGCTACCGGATTTTTCAAATGAACTGCGCCCGCTGCCACATGGAGCCGTTTTTTACGCATTTCAATTTTGAAAAAAACGGCTTGCCGCTCGACACTTTTTTGAACGATTTGGGGCGTATGCGCGTCACGCAACACGCAGGAGACTCGCTGAAATTCAAAGTGCCGACGCTGCGCAATATCGAGTTTTCCGCGCCGTACATGCATGACGGACGTTTCCGGAAATTGCGGGAAGTCTTGCATTATTATGGACAAAACACGGCACTCGGAATCGAGTTAACATCCCATGAAAAAGTAGATTTGACGGCGTTTTTGCTGACTTTGACAGACAAAGCCTTTTTGTTTAACCCTGCTTTTTCTTTTCCTGAAAAATAATACGCCACAGCGAAGGAAATTTTAAAACAGGGCGTCTAAACTGTGATTAAGGTGATTTTGATGATTTGAATAAGGCAGACGCCCGATTTAAATGATTCTTCCCTTGCTCAGAACCACGTTGTGTTGAGCATAACGATTATAACGCTTAAAAAAGTCAGCAAAATGAAAAATGTACAATATGTAACGCTTCTAATTGGGATATTAATTTTATCGACGCTGTTTTTCACCACCATGGAGCTGGGTTTGCAGATTCGCGCAGCTTTAACTGCATTTGAATACGAGGTACACCCCATTGCGGCAAGGATTCCTATAAAACGCCGGAAGAGTTTAATGCTTTGGTTATCAGGCATTTGATGAATAATATTTCCATAGCATTTAACGGGAACAAAGCCGTGAAGCTGCAAAAAGGCTATGTAAAGTTGGGCCATGAAACCAATGCCATTTTTGAAATGCCGGGTGTTCCCAAAGAAATTAAAAAGATAATCGCCACCAATACCGGTTTTAAAGACATACTGGATAACAAAAGCGCGCTGATTATTCTGAAAAAAGGCTTTAAAAAGAAACAATTCTTGTTGGATAATAATAACCAGCATACTGCCCAATAACAGCACGACAACCATTCAGCAAATCCTTATCTTAGCAGCCGCTTTTATGCAGTGCTTTTATTTGACGGCACAGATCGTTCAGAACGTCAATCCATTGCTTTTTCTGGAGGATGACGTCAATGTTAAGGTTTCTACCATTTCCTGCACCCTCTCCAACGGCGTCAGCACGAAATGTTATAAAATTATTTCAACGGGTATGCCAACCGACCATAATATGGGTCCCTGGTGTCCCAACAATATCAGCGATGATGCAAGTGCCGGTGGTATTTGGCTTGAAGGCGGGGAAGTGTATGATGTGGATGGCGATTTTATTAAAAACATGGCTACTTTCTACAATGATAACAACTGGCTCATGTATGATGCTCTGGGAAATATTTACACCACCGAGACGATGGAAGATTGTGCGAATTGCGCACCCCCAATGTTGGGGAGGGTTGCGGAATGTTTGCCCTCTTATGTTACCCGACTTCCTATTACCCCTGGCCGCTTGCCGTTTACCCGCCCCCTACCTGGCTCCTTGACGCGGCGGGCATATCAACCTGTGGCGGATATCCCTTCATGCGGCTACCAGTACAAAATAGCGCTGCGACAGCCACGCACCCCCTGCGGGTATGCCCTGGATGGCCACGGCATCTATGCCCATCTGAATGAAGATGGAACAGAACCAACAGGTTTGGATGCTTGCCGAGGCCATTCCGATGATACAAGGGGCTATCATTACCACGTGGATTATGCCGGTAATAACAATTTTATCAATTGCTTGTATGGCGCTTATGTGACCAACAGCGGCGCTGCGGTTACGGTAGATGCCGACAATGACGGATTTTCTTTGCTGGTAGATTGCGACGATAACAATGCGGCTGTAAACCCAAATGCCGTCGAAATTGATGGCAACAACATTGACGAAAACCTCTCCGTTCACCCACGAACTGGCAGGAGCGTCCATTCGCATTTATCCAAACCCGGTTTCAGCCCTGTTGTCGATTGAGGTGAAAGGTTCTCTGGATTACCGCGTGCGCCTTTTTGACATCGATGGAAAATTGATCTGCGAAATGGAAAATCAAAATTTTATTTCTACCGAACAAATGCATGCCGAAATTATACGAAAGGGGCGCCGCGGCAAGGTTTTCAGGAAGAAAAATTAGACAATCGCTTATAAACGATGTTTATACAATTTAAAAAAATAATATGAGTAAATTTCTTTCATCTGTTTTTTTGCTTGCTCTTTGTTTGCAATTGCAGGCGCAAAGCAATCCCGTCATCACCCATTGGATGCTCAACACCACCGATTTGAAAGGTCGGCATTACGTTCAGGGCAATTCAACACCCATCCAGGACAACGTTTTGGCGAATGTTCAATCCGTCCAGTATTCCACCAACTGGGTGTATGTGGACGCAACAGGCATCCCGGCTTACATCACCGGTCCATTTTTGGACGGCAATCCTTCGCTGGCTTCCGAACAAACCGGTTATTTCAAAATTCCGCTGAACCCCGTCTTTAACAATGGCACACCGACCGGCACGACCGGCGGAAACATCGGTATATTCCTTAACGGCGTGGCCTTGTTCGACTACCGCGATGGCGTGGCCTGGAATACGAACACCAACGCCCTTTGCGGCGGCCCCGGCAACCCGCCCTGCCCGGGCGGTATGGCGACGACGCAGGCCTGGAACCGCGATGCTATTCCCGCCGAACGAGCGGGTTTCGACTGCTCCAAAGCGCACCCGGCAATGGGAAATTATCACCACCACCAAAACCCTTCGGCTTTTAACCTCGACCAATTGGAGATTTCCAATATCTGCGACCTCTATCCGGCAGACGGTTTGTACGTTATTGACAGCACCCAACATGCGCCTTTGCTGGGTTTTGCCTACGACGGTTTTCCGATTTATGGCGCTTATGCTTTTAAAAATACGGACGGCACGGGTGGCATTGTGCGTATGAAGTCCGCTTATCGCAAACGAAATATCACGGTCCGTACGGACCACGCCAACGGTACCAATGTAGCCGACGGGCCTGCCGTGAACACGACTTACCCGCTCGGCTATTTTCGCGAAGATTACGAGTTTATTGCGGGTAGTTCACCCGATGTTTTGGACGAACACAACGGGCGTTTTTGCACCACACCCGAATACCCGCAGGGCATTTACTGTTATTTTACGACCGTGGATGCCAATTGGAATTCCGCGTATCCATACGTTGTAGGACCCACTTTTTACGGAGTGCGCAGCGCCTCAAAAGTGCAGACCATCACGGAAGCCGTGACAACATACAGCCCATCGTCGGGCGTTCACGACCTTGGCAGCAATTTGAAACTGAGTATTTTTCCGAATCCGGCGACCGATTTTATTGCGGTGCAATCCAGTGGAATGTTGCGTGAAAAAATCGACATCCGGCTGACTGATTTGTCGGGAAAATTAGTGCAAACCGCTGAAATTCAGCCCGGAAGCACGATTTCGTATTTCGATTGCCGCAGCCTGTATGATGGAATATATGTTGTTTCGGTATCGAAAAACGGGGTAACGGTGGTTGCTGAAAAGGTGGTGGTGCGTAGAGATTAGGATGACGCGTTCCACTCGCCATATCAATTCACCGCATCCACCCGCACATAATTTACAGATTGATCAGGCACGGGCTTATTATCTGCCCCGGGCTTATACAATTGATGTTTTCCATACAGGAACTCCCCATCGAATTGGATATTCAGCCCCTCTTTTTTTAAGGCATCGGGCAATCCGATGGGATACAGGGTCATTGTTTTTTCAAAAAGGCTGGTTTCAATGAGCCAATCACTACTCCCGGGAGCGGACGTGTGGCGGATTACTTTGCCCTTCTGGCCAGTAAGTACATTGCCTATGTTAGCGGTTTGGGTGTAATTCCAAAATGAGGCATTTCCAACAAGTTTCCATGCCCCTTCGACTTTAGTCATTACCCGTGATTCAAAATTCTTATACTCCCGTCCCCCGTCTCTCCGAATCGTCTGGTCGAATGTAACCCATGCCCAGTCAGGACCACACATCTGGATCTGGTAATTCGATCCTTCGAATTTGTCCGTACGCTTCTTTGTTGTTGCTGCGAAAGTCCTTTATATTTTCTTTAAAAATATTGTCCCAGCCACGGTTGCCATCCCAGGTGCCGTCGCGGTTGTTCCATACCTGCGTGCTGCTGGGCAGTTGGGCATAACAATCGAGCCACGCAACCGTATCGCGCTGAATCCATGCGTTTGTTTCGGCTTCGATACATGCGCGAATGCCTTTTTCTTCTTGCTTGGGATCGGGGGCTTTTTGTTGGCAAGCGACGCTCAGGGGAATAATTACCAGGTAAAAGAGGATGTTTTTCATTGTTTGATGGTTTTGTTTTTTCACCGCAGGAAGAAATGTGCTTTTTGCCGGCAAGCAATGCTCAAGGTCGGGAAGCAATTGTTCTGCTGATTACTTATTTTGTCTTATGATGTACACAGTGCCTTTGTTTTTTCCAAGTTTTTCAATCTCCATCTCTTTGACAAGATATTGTAAGTCTTTTTTAATGGATGGCGACTTATATTCTTTTAGGTTTATTATCAGATCTCCAATCTTTACGGGCTGATTTTGTCTAATATATTCAAGCACACTCTTTTGCCTTTCGTTCAAATATCCTCCTAATGCCCTAAATTCTTTAACTTTTGCTTCTAATTTTACTATAAGCTCTGATAAACTATTAAGGAAAAAAAGTATCCATCGATCAATTCTTTCCTGTTCATTGTAGCGATCTTTTTGTCCTTCCATTAGTGCCTGGTAGTACGCTTTTTTATTCCCTTCTATTATATGTTCTAATGATATATACTGAATGAAATGGTATCCGTGTTTTATCAGCAACAGATTTGTCAATAATCTTGAAAGCCGCCCGTTTCCGTCCTGGTATGGATGAATAGACAAAAACTCATAAACAAAGGACGCAATCACAATCAATGGATGAATTTCTTGTTTTGCTATAGAGTAATTTGTCCAATCTACTAACTCCTCCATCTCTTTCTGTACTAAATACGGCTCGGTTGTCCGGAATATTACCCGTGTTGTTCCGTCAGGATAGGCTGCAACCACCTGATTTGGCATTTCTTTATACTTCCCCTTGTGTCTATCATCTTTAATGCTATGCTTCAGTAACAAATTATGCAGCCCGTGAATATTCGACAAGGTCAAATTAATGTCGGCATGATTGGAGAGGATTGTTTCAAGTGTGTCGTAATATCCGATTACCTCTTGCTCGTCCCTGCTTTGAAGCTTCGATATTTTTAAATTTTTAATCAGCGAAGAAATTTCGGCATCAGTTAAGGAGCTTCCTTCAATCCGGGTGGAGGAGCCGATGCTTTGAATGGTCGCTATCTTCCGCAATTCCCTCAAGTACCTGTTTTCTTCCTGGTCTAAATTAGTCCATACCCCTTTAAATTGATCAATCCTGCTTATCTGCTGGATTACTTTTTGTATTGTCGCAAAATCAAACTGTAATTTTTGTTCCATAACAATATCGATATTTTAGCCATAAAGTACCGATATATTTATCGTTTATCCAAATATTATCTATATTTTATCCATT
>JADJSY010000010.1 GCA_016711435.1 Lewinellaceae bacterium | reverse complement strand
ATATTCTACCAATAATGGAGGTACCTGGAGTACAACTGTTCCGACATACGACCAGGATGGCCCTCCACAAACAATTCTGACACGTTGCAATTGTGAGGAAAATCCGCAGATTTCCAGCCAGTCAGCTATGATTACGACGGCTCCCGGCCTGTGTCCGGCCTGCCCTGTTTTGACAACTCCTGCGCCTGTTGCGGTAGTGGTGAACAGTGTTTGTACGGTCTTTGGCGGTACGCCGAGCGGCGGCGCCATTTCTCCGCCAGTGGCTTCCTGTCCGACGGGTTCTACCCTGCAATATTCCACTAATAATGGAGGCACCTGGAGCACAACTGTGCCGACATACGCCCAGACCGGCCCTGCACAAACGGTTCTGACGCGTTGCAATTGTAACGCGGATCCGATGGTTTCCAGTCCGACAAATACGATAACGACTGCGCCTGGTACATGTCCGCCCTGCCCTATTTTGACGACGCCTGCACCAGTTGCCGTGGTGGTGAACAGCGTTTGTACCGTCTTCGGCGGCACACCGAGCGGTGGTCTCATTTCTCCGCCGGTGGCTTCCTGCCCGACGGGTTCTACCCTGCAATATTCCACCAATAATGGAAACACCTGGAGCACAACTGTGCCGACATACGATCAGGATGGCCCTGCGCAGACAGTTCTGACGCGTTGTAATTGTAATGCGAATCCACAAGTTTCCAGTCCGACAAATACAGTAACGACAGCGCCCGGCCTGTGCCCGCCCTGTCCTGTTTTGACGACTCCTGCGCCTGTTGCAGTGGTGGTGAACAGCGCTTGTACAACGGTTGGCGGTACACCGAGCGGCGGTTCTATTGCTGCACCGGTGGCTTCCTGCCCAACAGGTTCTACCCTGCAATATTCTACCAATAATGGAGGCACCTGGAGTACAACTGTTCCAACTTATGCCCAGGCCGGCCCTGCTCAAACGATCCTGACACGATGCAATTGTAATGCAAATAGTGAGGTTTCCAGTCCGACCAGTTCGGTGACGACGGCGCCCGGGGCCTGCCCGGTCTGCCCTGTATTGCCGGTACCTGCTAATGTAAGCATTGTCAACAGCATCTGCAACGATGACTGTGAAGTATCCGGGGGCGTTATTACCGCCCCTCCGGGTGTACAATGCCCTCCGGTTCCACCCTGCAATACCAGGTAAACAACGGTTCCTGGACGACTACTTTGCCGGTGTACGACCAGGATGGCCCTCCGCAAACGATCAGAACCCGTTGCTCTTGTAATATAGATAACACGGTAACAAGTAACCCTTCTTCCGGAAGAACGACCGTACCTGGTTTTTCTGCCGCCGCCCACCAATTTGGTGTGCAATGACCTGGTCACGGTGTCATTGGATGAAAGTTGCAGCCTCGAACTCAAAGCGGATGATATCCTCGAAGGGACTTACGGATGTAATGGTAATTTCATCGTTCAAATCGACCGGACACTTCCGCTGGGTAATGGTCCCTGGGTTGCTGCCATTCTCGGCCCCAACGATGTCCACCACACCTATGCAGTGCGCGTTGTGGTAGATTTGAATGGAAATGGTGTAGTAGATCAGGGTGAAAACAATTGCTGGGGTAATATCTCGATTGAAGATAAACTACCGCCGGTCATCACCTGCCCTTGCGGCCCGAACGATGATAACTTCTGCACATACGACTGCGCGGACAAAGACGGTATCCTGAATGGCACTATCGCCACGCCGCTACCGATTGCGATCGACGGCTGCGAAGGGCCGATCACGAATGTCGTGACGAACCCGAACGCACCGGGCGCTAATTTGTACAAAAAAGACGTGTATTTCCCGGGCGCCAACGCCTGCAGTGTAGGCCGTATCGAACGCACCTGGACTGCAAAAGACTCCTGGGGTAATTCTGCACAATGTACGCAGGTGTTCTACCTGGAGCCTTTCACGCACGATGATATCGACTTCCCGGATGATATTACGATCGACTGCGCCGGTTGCGGTGACGCCCCTGGCGTACGCCCCTGCGACCTGCCAGCAGGTTTCAGCGTTCCGTTTGCCGGCCTGTACCCGCTGATTGCTAATCCGCAGAATATCTACGTGGTAGGTTGCGGTACTTCAGGTGGCTTGTGCAACCTGGGCGCTTCTTACATCGACACACGGATCAATGTTTGCGCGGGCACATTCAAAATCCTGCGTAAATGGACTGTCCTGGACTGGTGTACCAACGAAACATGGACACATGACCAGTTGATTAAAGTAGTAGACGACGAAGGTCCGGTCATTGCCTGCCCTGCAGACATGACGGTATCGACCAACCCATCGCAGTGCTGCGCTACGGTTGACCTGCCGAATGTAATCGTGGAAGATTTCTGCTCCCCGACCGCTTCGATCAGCGCGATGATCCAGGTGTACGACCAGTACCTGCCTGAGCAGGTAATTGCTACCTATAACCTGAACAAAATCACCAATCCTAACCAATTCAGGTTGCAGGATTTCCTGGGCAACAACTACTGGGATTGCGACACTTTGGGTAACTATGGCACCACGCCTTGCCTGCCGATCGGTCACCACCTGGTAACTTATATGGCGGAAGACGTGTGCGGCAACGTAAATTCCTGCACGTTCTGGCTGACTGTTGTGGACGACGTTCCACCGGTTGCTACCTGCACCGAGTTTACCACCGTTGCGATTGGTACGGATGATCCGACCGACTGCTACGAGCCATCTGATGATTGCAAATTTGCAGGTGTAACCTGGGTTCCGGCTTCTGCCTTCAACCAGGGTTCCTACGACAACTGTAACGACATCGCTTTCACGGTTCGCCGGATGCCTGTTTCAGGTGACCTGCACGCCGGAAACGCTGTTTACTCGACTTGTGTAAATGACTTTAAAAACGTTCCGGGTTGCGACAACTGGTCTTACGATATCTGCGGCGAGTTGAATTACAACCAGAATAACGGCTTCAACGATGAATACGACATTGCCGTTTCGGAAAATGACTCGATCAAATTCTACTGCTGCGAGGTAGGTACAACCCAGCGCATCATCCTGCGTGTGTACCAACTGGACATCAACGGCAACTGGGCGTACTACACAGATGAATTCGGCGAACCACTTCGCGACGCTGAAACCAACTGTATCCAGTACATCTACAATGAATGTATGATCGACGTGGAAGTACAGGACAAAATCAAACCTGTCTGTCTGCCACCTGCACACGTAACAGTAGCCTGTGAGAACTTCGAGCCAAGCCTGTGGGCATATGGTTACCCAAGCGCTTACGACAACTGCTGCCTGGACGAAACACCGCCGACAAGCGCTGACAACCACGGGTTGATCAACATCCCTGCCGGTACCACTGCTATTCCCGGTGTTTGTGGTATGACACAAAAAACATACTACAGCGGCTTCCTGGATGCCAGCTTCGATACCACTTGCAACCGCGGCCGGATCATCCGTCGCTTCACTGCATGGGATTGCTACGGCTTCAGCAGCAGCTGCACCCAGCGTATCACGGTAACGTACAACGAAGATTACAACATCGTGTTCCCTGCTGACGACACAGAGAACTGTGTAACAGCGCCTGATTTTGGCTACCCTGTTATCACGAACGACGAAGGTTGCGAACTGATCGGTATATCCTACAACGACGTGTACTTCACGGTTGTACCGGATGCCTGCTACAAAATCGAACGCACCTGGACAGTGATCAACTGGTGTACCTACGTACCGGACGATCCATGCTTCGAACAACTGCGCGCCAATGGCCGTTCTATCCGGGTATGGGATAGCAACCCAAGTCCTACGGTAGACAACACACCGAACTGTGTGACGTACAAGCAGATCATCAAAGTGATCGACCAAACGCCACCGACGGTTACCTGCGCACCGATCGACACTTGTGATTACTCTACGAACGATTCCCGTTTCTGGAACGATGGCGACCTGTGGTGGGATAATGGCATCGAGTCGCATGACCTGTGCGAATCAGACAAAACGCTGCTCTCGGTTTCAGCCGAAGACCTGTGCGATTCTATTTCACCAGTGGGCGGTCTTCGTTTCCGCTACCTGTTGTTCTTAGACACAGACGGCGACGGCATCATGGAAACAGTTGTTTCCAGCGCCGACATCCTCACCCGCCCGCTGGGCCAGGTGCTGTACGGTAACTACAACTCGCAGAACTACCACGGTGGAACACCATACTACTTCGACAACACGGCGAGCGTCATCCAGCGCTACCGCTTCGACATCGAACAAACAGCGACCGGTGCACGGGTGATCTGGCGCAATGTTTCGGGAGCGTTCATCCAAAACCCGAACCTGCCACACGGTACACACAAAATCAAGTGGATTGCAGAAGACGGTTGTGGTAACGAAGCGGTATGTGAGAAAACATTCACGATTCGCGACTGCAAACTCCCAGTTGTAGCATGTGCCGACGTCAACATCAACCTGATGTACGGTGGTATGTCTACCCTGTGGACGAACGACTTCTTCCTGTATGCTGAAGACAACTGCACACCTGCCGACTTCCTGAAAGTAGCAGTGATCCGTGCGGATGATCCAAACTACGACCACATTACTTTCCCGGCGGGTTCGCCGCAGAGCATCATCGTAACCTGCGATGACGAAGGCACGAACGTAGCAGTAGAAGTATGGGTAATCGACGCAGCGGGTAATGAAGATTTCTGTACCGCTTATGTCAACGTACAAGCCAACCTCGAAGGTTGCGACGGAAACGTTCCGACCACGGCAACGATAGCAGGCATTTTGGCAACAGAGGAACAGTTCGGCATAGAAGACGCCATCGTGGAATTGTCAGTTTCTTTAGGTAATGGACAATCAAATTTAATTGGCCAAACTGATGCTACCGGCTCAATTCTGTTCCCCAGTGCCGCTCCGATGTCTTATAACTACACGCTGACACCGACGAAAGACGACAACCCGCTGAATGGAGTGTCCACGTACGACCTGGTGCTGATCGCCAAACATATCCTGGGTCTGGAGCCATTGACGACGCCGTACAAAATGATCGCTGCGGACGCTAACCGTTCCGGTTCGATTACTTCGTTCGATATTGTCGAGTTCCGCAAATTGATCCTGGGTATCTACGACGAACTGCCGAACAACACCTCGTGGAGATTTGTAGACAAAACCTACTCGTTCCCGAACCCGGCCAACCCATCCCGACATTCCCCGAAAATATTTCGGTGCTGAACGTACAGGCTGATCAGTTGGATGAAGACTTCGTGGGTGTTAAGATCGGTGATGTGAACGGTACTGTTATCGCTAACAGCCTGCAATCTGTTGAAGATCGCACGGCAGCCACCATGTTGTTCGACGTTCAAGACCGCACGGTGAAAGCCGGTGAGGTATTCACGGTCCACTTCAAAGGCGCAGAGCGCGTACAAGGCTACCAGTTCACGATGAACTTCAATGGCCTGGAAGTACAGGACATCATACCGGGCAAAGATATGAAGTTGGATAACTTCGGCGTATTCGCCGACGCGATCACGACTTCTGTTGACGGAGCAGCCAACGAATTTGCGACCTTTCCGCGCTACCAAAGCCGGTCAGATCAGCAAGATGCTGGGTGTATCCAGCCGCATCACCAAAGCAGAAGGTTACAGCCTGACGAATGACCGTCTCGACATCGCCTTCCGTTTCAGTTCCCCTGCGGGGTACGATCAGTGGTGTAGGCTTCGAGTTGTATCAAACCAGCCGAACCCGTTTGTGAACAAAACATTCATCGGTTTCCACTTGCCGGAAGCGGCGAACGCTACCCTGCGCATCTTCGACGAAACTGGTCGTATGGTATTCACACAAAACGGTGAGTTCGCAAAGGTTACAACACAATTGCCATTGACCGTCAACTGATTATGACGACCGGTGTGTTGTACTACACACTCGAAACCGCTACGGACAGTGCAACGAAGAAGATGATACAGTCGAAGTAACGCCGATCCGGGATCGGCGAAACGGAGATGACGTTTACTAAACTTTTTCAAGTTTAGTAAACGGCTCATCCTGCTCGGCAAAAAATAGTTAGCCCTTCTCCTGCCTGCGCGGGGGAAGGGCTTTTAAATAAAAATCCCGAATTTTTCACGATGGAAAAATTCGGGATAAACTTAAGGTAATAACCGGATATGTGGGGTATTTACACCATTGCAGCCAGTTGCGCCAAACGTGCGGAATAACCCGCTTCGTTGTCGTACCAGCCCACAATGCGGCAGGTATTACCATTTACCTGGGTCAGCGGCGCGTCAAAAACACAGGAGTGCGTATTGCGCACGATATCGCTGGATACGATTTCATCCGTATTGTACTCCAGAATACCTTTCAGGTTGCTATCAGCCGCTGCCTTGAATGCTGCGTTGATTTCTTCTACGGTAGCGGTTTTTTTGATCATCGCCACCACGTCTGTGACGGAACCCGTTGCAACCGGTACACGCAGGGAATGCGCGGCGATTTTACCTTTCAGGTGCGGCGCCACCAGAATAACGGCTTTTGCAGCGCCGGTGCTGGTAGGCACGATATTTTGTGCAGCAGCGCGGGCGCGGCGCAGGTCTTTGTGCGGACCGTCCTGCAGGTTTTGGTCGGCAGTGTATGCATGGATCGTGTTCATAAAGAACTGTTCGACGCCGAATGCTTTATCCAGGGTCAAAATCATCGGAACAAGGCAGTTCGTCGTGCAGGAAGCATTGGACAGGATCAGGTCTGTGTCTTTGATTTGATCTTCGTTGGCGCCTATTACAAAAGTAGGCACATCGTCCGCTTTTGGAGGAGCAGAAAGTACCACGCGTTTGGCGCCGGCCTGCAAGTGAAGACCTGCTTTTTCTTTATCGAGGAAAATACCGGTGCATTCGATTACAACATCCACGCCCATTGAGGACCAAGGCAATTCTGCGGGATTTCTCACAGCCAGACCGGCAATTTTGACACCATTGACGGTGATGCTGTTTTCGTCGGACTCTACGGTACCGTCGAAACGACCGTGCATGGTGTCGTATTTCAGCAAGTGAGCGAGGGTGTGGTTGTCTGTGAGGTCGTTGATAGCGACCACTTCTACATTGGGGTCCTTGACGAGGTTGCGGAAAGTGAGCCGACCGATCCGGCCAAAGCCGTTGATGGCGATACGTTTTTTAGCCATTGTTATCTTGAGTATTTTGTTTACAAAATGTTCGTTGCGGCGCAAAAGTAAGGTTTTGAAACTACTTTTTTGGTTGATAAAGTTGATAAAGGTTGATGAGGGTTGATGAATGCCACTCGGAAAGTGAGAGATTGCACCTTAGAGCGGCTTTTATCAACCTTTATCAACCTTCATCAACTTTTATCAACCTTTATCAACAAAAAATATCTCCTACTTCGCCAAAACCACTTCCATCCTCACCGGCTGATGATCCGAAAATTGAAATCCCTGATCGATTCCCTGCACTTTTTTGACCTGCATATTGGGTGATACCAGGAAATAATCGATCAGCGTCTCAAATGTTTCCCCTTTTTTATACGGATTCCTGCATTTCCTGTTGCTCGGAACCGTCGGGTCATAGGCATAGACCCAGTTTTCAGGGAAAAAATCAGGCGGAATATTACCCTGCTGAAAACCTTTGGATAATTGCGGTGTAAAAATATCAAAACGGAAATGCGGCGGGCACTGATTCCAGTCGCCGCCCAGCACCACATAGTTCCCTTTTTCATATTCCGCCAGCGCAATATCCCTTAAATAAGGCAATTGAATAGCCTTGATTTTATCACCCGGATCGTATGCCGCATTGTGTATATTGATGACAATCAGTTCTTTACCGGTTGAGGTCTGGTAACGATGCAGGGCTGCACAGCGGTCGAGCTGGAAAATCCGGTCGGGCATCGGATATTTTCCCGGCAATTGATGACGCAGTACTTCTTTGGGTTGAAAACGGGAAAATGTACCCAGTCCCGACCGCACTTTACCATAAGCGTTCCAGGGTTCGAGCAAAGGTATCGGCACCCGGTCGCAGTGATAGTTTTCCGCATAAGTAGCCGAAAAACCCGGCAAAACCTGACAATAAGCATCGTACTGGCGGATATTGTAACTCCGGTCAGAGGCTTCGTCCACTTCCTGCAACAGGAGAAAATCGGCTTTTGTATTTTGGAGCAGCGCCAAAGCGCCTTGTATATTTTCTCCACCAATGGTTTGGGTGTACGAACCATACTACTGCCTGAATACCACATACCTTGATCATCAAAGAAAAAATCGGATTCGGCTCCAAGGCCGCCAAAACCGACGTTCCAGATCAGAAAAGTTAGCGTGCTGTCGGGTACCGGCGACTGGCTGGAAACCTGGGTAGGGGAGAGGCTTGTTGCACCTTCCGCAGGATCCCAGTCGTTGAAATAGCCGTGCGCGAAAATTCCGATAAAATACAAGGCCAGGAGGCCGGTTAAGGCGCCTGACAAACGGCGAAAAAGTCGATTTTTGAGCATGGTGTGATCGTGAATCGTGAGTGGTGGGTAAGGTGAAGCCAGGCAGTTATTTGCCACAGAATATAAGTCATCCCTAATTTTTGTGCGAAAAGACTGCGAAGCAGTCAAATCTATGTTTTCTGCAACACCCGTAGAGAAATTTTAAACACATAGGCACATAGGACACATAGCGTAGCGTACTCTAAAACTATGTGTCCTATGTGCCTATGTGTTTGAAAAAATGTCGCGCTCGGCAAATAGAGCATATAGAAAAGACTGCTTCGCAGTCTTTTCGCACAAAACTACGGATGACTCATGTTTATTTTTATTTTCATTCTGTAGCCCTGCGCCCCGAACAATAAGCGGCATTACCGCTGCACCGCAATTTTCACAAAACTGCTTTGGTTGTCAGCCCTGATCCGCAATGTGTACATAGCAGCGGGCAAATAACGAACATCAAAGTTGTGTTGCAAGGCCCCCGTGCTGAAATCCGCCGCCTCTAAGATCAATTGTTGTCCCAGTGTATTAAACAACACAAATTCAAGCCGGTCTTGCGGCATACCACTTATTTCCAGGGTAAACTGCCCGGCATTCGGGTTGGGAAAAAGCCGGAACACATTCCAGGCATCTGCTTCTGGCGCGCCTGTCACAGCCAGAAATACCGTCAGCGCAAAAGTATCCGTTCCGCACGCATTTGCTGCAATTAACACAATGTCATACGTGTCCGATTGCGCATACATGTGCTCCGGGTATTGCAAAGTACTGGTGTCGCCGTCGCCCAAATACCAGAAGTAGGTGTCGGCATCTGTTGACAGGTTATCCAGAAAAACCTCGCTTCCGTTTGTATTTACTTCAAAATACGAAGTGGGTGCACTACCAATCGAAACGGCGTTTTCGACCGTGGCGGTGTTTGTTCCATAAATATTGCCGCTGGTAAGGGTTGCACTATAACTACCTGGTTGCGAATACGTTACGACCGGATTTTGTTCGGTAGAAGTAGCGGGATCGCCACCGGGGAAATCTCAGAGGCAAGTGCCTGGATCGTCTGCCGACAAGTCTTTATACTGAACGACTGCCGGAGCGCAGAAAGCGTTATCGTTCTCATTGGAGAAAGCGGATTGAGGCGCATCGCCCGCAATTATCACCTCGGTAGTAAAAGTATCGGCGCCGCAAGGGTTCTCCGCGATAAGGGTTACGAGGTAAGTTCCAACACTGCTGAACGCATGCACCGGCGCTTCGAGTATACTGGTGTTTCCCGTACCGGAGACGGGGTCGCCAAAGTTCCAGTTGTACGAAGTTGCCCCCGTGGTCGTATTCTGTGTTACCACGGATATTCCGGCTGTCACACTGCTGAATCCGGCATCGGGCGGCCCTGAAATAGTTACCGTGCCGGTCGATGTATGGCTTCCCGCAGTATTGGAAGCGGTAAGTGTTACGGCATAAATACCAGGCTGGCTCCAGACCACAACTGGATTGGGCAATGTGGAAGTAGCCGGTTGTCCGCCTTCAAATGTCCAAAGAAATGAACTGCTGTTTTCGGTGGAAGCATTCTGAAACTGGATCGAAGCGGGCGCGCATACATTGTCTTCGATGACACTAAACAAGGCGTTTGGCGGCGTCACAATGGTGATAATTTGACTGTAGGAGGCAGCGCCACAATTATTGCTGACCGTGAGTGTAACCATGTACTCCCCATCACGGGTATAAGTATGTGTTGGATTGGCTTCCGTGCTGGTATTATCGCCCCCAGCATCGGGGTCTCCAAAATTCCAGAAAAAGGAATCGCTGTTTTCTGAATTTTTAATAAAAGAAGCCTCTAGGCCGTCCATGATCGCGGTAAAACTGGCAGTTGGCAACGGTAAAACGGTGATGAAATTTGTCTGTTGAAAGGTGTTGTTACCTGCCGAATTGAAAGCGTTCAATGTAACCGAATAGAGACCCGGCATGGTGTATGTCACTACCGGATTGGCTGCGGTGGACGTGGCAGGATCGCCACCGGGGAACTCCCACTGAAAAGAAGTGGCATTGCTGCTCGACAGGTTGGTGAATGGAACCGTCAGCGGGCCGCAGCCAGTTGTTTGATTGGTCGCAAAATCCGCTGTCGGAGGCGTTACAATGCTTACCGTCTGGGTACTGGTGCTGGTTCCGCATGCATTTGTAGCCGTCAGGGTAACGGTGTAAACGCCGTCGGCAGCATAATTATGGCCTGGATTTGTCGCCGTACCAGTATTGCTGCCGTCACCAAAATTCCAGAGATAGGAAACAGCGTTGATGGAAGTATTGGTAAATGTGGCGGCTAAACCGGCGACATTTGTGCCAAAAGCAGCGGTCGGGCCGCCATTCACGGCGATGATGTTGTTTTGCACGATCGTGTCGGCGCCTGCTGCGTTACCTGCAATCAAAGTGACGGAGTACAAACCCGGCAAAGCATAAACGACTGCGGGATTGGATTGTGTGGACGTAGCAGGCGTTCCACCGGGGAATTGCCATTGAAAAGACGTGGCGTTGCTGCTCGATTCATTTCCAAAAGTCACGGTGAAAGGTGCACAACCGGCCGTTTGATCGGCCGAAAAATCCGCTGTCGGAGGCGTTATAATGCTTACCGTCTGGGTACTGGTGCTGGTTCCGCAGGCATTTGTTGCCATCAGGGTAACGGTGTAAACACCGTCGGCAGCATAATTATGACTTGGATTTACCGCAGAATTGGTATTGCTGCCGTCGCCAAAGTTCCAGAGATAGGAAACAGCGTTGAGGGAAGTATTGGTAAAAGTGGCGGCTAAACCGGCGACATTTGCGCCAAAAGCAGCGGTCGGGCCGCCATTCACGGCGATAATGTTGTTTTGCACCGAGGTGTCGGCGCCTGCTGCGTTACCTGCAATCAAAGTGGCGGAGTACAAGCCAGGCAAAGCATAAACGACTGACGGATTGGCTTGTGTGGACGTAGCAGGTGTTCCGCCGGGGAATTGCCATTGGAAAGACGTGGCGTTGTTGCTCGATTCATTTCCAAAAGTAACGGTGAAAGGTGCACAACCGGCCGTTTGATCGGCCGAAAAATCCGCTGTCGGAGGCGTTATAATGCTTACCGTCTGGGTACTGGTGCTGGTTCCGCAGGCATTAGTGGCCGTCAGGGTAACTGTGTAAATGCCATCGGCAGCGTAATTATGGCCTGGATTTACCGCAGAATTGGTATTGCTGCCGTCGCCAAAGTTCCAGAGGTAGGAAATAGCGTTGACGGAAGTATTGGTAAAAGTGGCGGCTAAACCGGCGACATTCGCGCCAAAAGCAGCGGTCGGGCCGCCATTCACGGCGATAATGTTGTTTTGCACCGAGGTGTCGGCGCCTGCTGCGTTACCTGCAATCAAAGTGGCGGAGTACAAGCCCGGCAAAGCATAAACGACTGAAGGATTGGATTGTGTAGAAGTAGCAGGTGTTCCGCCGGGGAATTGCCATTGGAAAGACGTGGCGTTGTTGCTCGATTCATTTCCAAAAGTAACGGTGAAAGGTGCGCAACCGGCCGTTTGATCGGCCAAAAAATCCGCTGTCGGAGGTGTTATGATCGTTACCGTCCGCGTACTGGTGCTGGTTCCGCAGGCATTTGTAGCCGTCAGGGTAACTGTGTAAACACCGTCGGCAGCGTAATTATGGCTTGGGTTTGTGGCCGTACTGGTATTGCTGCCGTCGCCGAAATTCCATTGGTAAGAAACGGCATTGACGGAAGAATTGGAGAATGAAGCCGTTAAGCCGGATGCACTGCTGTTAAACGCCGGTGTCGGGAGGGGATTTACAGTGACATAGTTTTGTTTGGTCAGGGTATTGCTGCCAAGGGCATTGAAGGCAGTAAGACTCACGGAATAGGTTCCGGGGGTGTTGTATATCACAGTCGGGCTGGCTGCGGTAGAGGAAGCCGGGGCGCCTCCGGGAAAAAGCCATTGAAAGGAATCTGCATTTTCGCTCGATTCGTTGTTAAAGGAAACGGACAGCGGGCCGCAACCATTTGTTACGCCGACCGAAAAACCGGGAACAGGCGCGTCTTCCAACTCAACCAATTGCGCGAAAGTTCTTATTCCACAATTGCTTGATACTGTCAGGATTACAGTATAAGCACCGCCGCTTGCATAACTGTGATTCGGGTTTGTTGCGGTGCTGAAATTGCCATCGCCGAAATCCCAGTTATACCCTGTGCCGTTAGTAGACGTGTTTGTGAACTGGACGTCCAAGTTGTTGGCTGCCCATTCAAATCCGGCAACCGGCGCTGCCAGTACCACAATATACTCCTCTCGCAGGAGCATATTGCTTCCGGAAACATTGCTTACCGCAAGGCTCACATCAAAAGATCCGGGGGTGTTATATACGACGGATGGATTGGCCAAAGCAGAGGAAGCCGGGGTTCCATTCTGAAACAACCAATTATAATTTGTGATATTGGCGCCGGTGGATTGATTGGTAAACTGAACGGTGAGCGGTGCACAACCACTTTGTGGGGAAGCGATGAAATTGGCGGTAGGCGCCGTTCTCACTCCAATGATTTTTGTAGACGTGCCACAATTGTTGGTTGCAGTCAGCGTAACCGAGTATAAGCCACTGGTGAGATAGGTGAACACGGGGTCTACTTCCGAGGAAGTGGAGCCATTGCCAAAACTCCACAAATACGTGTTGGCATTGACCGAGGTATTGGTAAATGAAACCGTATTGCCAGATACTGAAAAGGTGAAATTGGCGGTTGGTTTGGGCGCAATCACGACCTGTTTTGTGGCGGAATTTGATCCGCTGGGGCCTGTAACCGTCAGGGTTACATTAAAAGTGCCCGCTGTATTCCAGGTCGCCGTTGGATTGATCTGGGTAGAACTGCTTGGGTACCGCCCTGAAACGTCCAGCTCCGAGTGTTCACCGTACCCGTCGACATATCCGTGAATTGTACAGTCTGGCTTTGGCAGGCAGGATTGGGCGACCAGTTAAAATTGGCCGTGGGAGGTGTGCCGCCACCGCTACAGGCTGACAGGCAACCGTTGTTAATCAGACCGACAAGAAAACTATTTACTTCATTGCGCGAAGTTGTGCTCCAGTTACTGGTCGTTGAAACGAACGGGCACATGATAAAATTCGGCGGGCAACTGCTGCCATTCTCGGGATCGTGGCCGCAACTAAAATTATGCCCGATTTCATGGGATGTCATACAACGCAATTGCTGGGAATTCGAGGTGAAATCCTGAAGCAAGTGGTATCTAAAGCTTGTACAAACAGCACCCTCCCAGGCAATACCGATCGTGCTTCCGTCAAAATTCCGGTTGGTCCACATTTCGCCCAGATCGAACTGCATACCGAATCCGCCGCTGTTCCCCCAATCCCTGAATTCATCCAGCAAATCCCCGGCAACCGTGGTGTTTGACCAGGGATCCGTTCCGGAAATCACTACTTGTGTGACTATATTGAACTGGATGTCGTGGTTAAATTCGCCGCTATAGTCGCCTTCCACATTGTTGATGACCCCGATGTTGTGGTTTTGCACATTGGTTACGGAAGAACCGTATTTGTCGTACATAGACCGGTCGGAAGCGATGGCCAGGTCGAGTTGGTAACAGGCGGAAATGGTTTCAGGAGTACTTGTAGGGTCTTCTTCCTGTTGAAAGTGTTCCCTTTTTCCGCCATTTCCCGCACAGCGCAAGTGGCGTCGGTGTTCGGAATGACATCGCTGTTTTCGTACACCACGAATAAGTCGGGTGCTGCTCCCGGTTCGTAGTACCACAATGGTTCCACATACCAGGTTTTATTTCCTTGCGAGACATATCCGTAAATAAAATTGTCGGTCAGGGTAAGCCGCACCTTTCCGCCTCCGTTCGTTTCATAGCCTTGAAAAGCAATTTCTTCCGGTATACGCTGTATTTCTGTGCCGGAAGGCGTTATGATCTGGAGCGTATAATCGGGGGAGATAATCCGGCTGGAAGACAGTTCCAGGCGCCAGAAGTGGCTGCCCAGGGTAATTTCCGGGTTTGTCCTGTTTTTAACGCCGGACGAAAGCGCCGGAGCATCCACACGGTACACTTCCCACTGCTTTAATGCCCGGGAAAGTGGCCTGGAATGCTGGTAATCATTATTTGGTTCTGCGAAAAGGGATTGTGCGTGGGTTGGGGAAGCAAAAAACAGTAAGAGCAAGGCACTGAATGCCATGCATCGGAGGCCGATGGTCATGTATTATTTGAATAATTTATATGAAAGAAAGTTACTCGAATCGGTACTTTCAGGAGTGCAAAAGTAGGAATTTAAGTCGCTCCGAATATGCCGAAATCATGGTTTATCTTTGCACCCATTCTTTTCAACTAAAAAATGAAGTACATGAAATATCCAAAATGCTCCACATTGTTAGCAGTAGTGCTTTTGCTGCTGATTTCGCAACAGGGTTTTGCGCAGCGCAATCCCGATAAAAAAGCCGCCGAAGAGGCGGCGGAAAGAGAAGATCGCGTATCGCTCAAGGAAAAAATCTGGTTTGGAGGTAGCATCGGCCTCGGTTTCGGCTCTTTCAACGGCCAGAGTAGTTTCGGATTCGGACTTGCGCCGATGGTGGGATACAAGTTTTGGGGGCCTTTTTCGGCGGGACCCCGGCTCTCGGTTTATATGAGCTCGCAGAAATACCCGGGATATAAATCAATCACCCTGTTTAATACAGAATTGGGGCTTTTCCTGCGCGCCAAAGTATTCCGCGGTTTTTTCCTGCAAGGCGAAGTCGCCAATGAATGGGTGCAGGAACCGGAAGCCTTTCAACCGGACAATACAATCAGTAAAAGGAGATTTACCCGCGGCAACCAGTATATCGGCGCCGGTTACAATTTCGGCGGCGGTCCGGGTACCGGCGGTTCCGAAATCGGTATTTTTTACAACCTCGCCATCGCCAACGATATAGACTCCTACGAGCAACCCTGGGATTACCGGTTTGGGTTCACGTGGAATTTCTGATTTCGTTATTCAGTTATCGGTTATTCGTTATCTTGGTGGTAAACAACTCATCTGTTATCTCGTTAAGAATTTGAACCATAGACACCGTCCACAGATGAAGCAGTCAATCTGCGTGGACTTTGAGGATAAACACGCGTAGCGCAATACACCACAATATGAGTTGTCACATGCCACATAGCTGCAGAGTACGCCTCGCTTTTAATGTTCTAAGTTGCCTATGTTAAATTTGAAGTCACCCTCGTCAAGTATACAGCATACGGCAATTTGAAATACAACTTGTCAGGCATTCAACCTATGAATCGCATTAATAATGAGATAACAGATGTTCCCTTACCACACTAATAACTGATAACTAATAACGGATAACGAACTACAGGCTATTCTGCTCCACATACTTCATCTGCCAGTCTTCCACCTTTTTGGTTCGTTTCCAGCCTTCAGCGGCGCAGAGATCGGAGAGTTCTTTGGTGGTAGCGGCGAGTTTGGTGCCGGGGTATTTTTGGGCGATGTAGGCCCATACTTTTTTATAATCTTCCGAAATCATCTGGGTTTCGTAGTCGAAAGAGGGCGTATTGTCGGCGCCATTTACCATGACGAGGCGCATCCAGCGCTCCGATTCAGTGGTTTCTTCCTGCCGCATGAAGTAGGGATTATCTAAGTTGAACTTTTCCCAGAAGGCAGCTCGGTCGGCAATTTCTTCCAGTGGCGCTACAATGCCGCCGTCGCTGAACACCGTAAGATTGCTTTCTGCCGTTTCCTGCGTCAGGAATGTTTGCATCGGGGCAGTCACCTTACTCTTAAAAAACGCATTTAACTGATTCCAGTCCACCACCGGAAACACCATGCCTTCGCCGGTGGCCAGCGTGAATCCGCTTTCAGATAAAGATTTGGTAGCAGGATACCGGTTCATATCGAATTTGTTTTCAAACATGTCCTTGTAGTCCTGTTCCTTCCATTCCATTTTCTCGGTAATGGTATAAAATTCGCCTTCTCTTTCCATGCGGAACAGGAAATGTTCCAGCAGTGTAAAGGCGGCATCGGCTAAGGAACCGTTGGCGGTTGCAAGGTTGGTTTTTACATAATCCCAGGCTTTTTTGCCACTTTCTAATTTTTGGCGTCGAGCGTTTTCAGGAACATGGTAAACTGGGAAAGTTTACCCAGATCCGGGCTACCGGCACGCGAGCCGGCATAAACGCGCTGCAAAGCGCCGCCGTACGCCCAGCCGTTGTGTTGTTCCGGCGTAGTGGAGGTAACTTTGAAATAAGGCTCCAGGTAAGTAATACCCCTCAATTGAGCCTCTTCTTTATTGGGCGATACTTCGCCGTTGCTTTCCACAAAGTCGCCTTCTGCAAATTGAGCGATAACCTTTCCGGCTTTATTCGGCTGATCGCGCAAATTCAGTTTGTCGACCGTTGTTGCAAAAAGATATACCTGGGGTTTTACTTTGGCGTCTTGCGAGGCCGACGTAAGCGCCGGCGTAGTGGTGGTTTGCTTGGCGTCTTGTTGGCAGGCGTTCAGTATAACAAGCGCCGACAAAACTGCGGGCGCTAAAAATTTCAGTGATTTCATTGATCTGGTTTTAGAACGATTGGCTAAATTCTTTGTAAATGTTTGAGTATCAACACTGATAACCAATAACTAATAACGGATAACTACTTAAATCCAGGCATACACACTGCCCGGCATCAAGGTCAGCAGCGCAATCAGCAACATGCCTGCCAAAACCACCCAGCGTACGCCCACGGGAATACCTGTTTCATAAACGTTTTCTTCCCGGCTGAAATACATCGCGATGATGATTTTAAAATAATAATAGATCGAAATGGCGGAATTGATGACTGCCAGCACGATCAGCCAGGGCGCTTTGGCAAAGGCTGCTGAAAAGAGGAAATATTTGCCAAAGAAACCGGCAGTGGGCGGAATACCTGCCAGCGACAACATCGAAATGGCCAAAACAGCGGCCAGAAGGGGATGTTTTTTACTCAATCCATTGAATGCGGCAAAAGAACCGTCACCGCTTTGCTCGGCTACCACCATGTAACAACCGAAGGCGCAAATCGTTGCCAGCGAATACGTCAGCGTATAAAACAACAGGGCGCCCTCGCTACCGGGTGTGCCGATTGCCAGGATGGCTAATAATAAATAACCCGCATGTGAAATGGACGAATAGGCCATCATGCGTTTGAAATTTGTCTGGAAAATGGCGGTCATATTGGCGACCGTCATCGTCAATGCCGCAATAACGGTGACCGGGACACTCCAGAAATCCATCGCCGGTTCAAATGCTATGGAAAACAGGCGATAAAACGCTGCAATACCCGCCGTTTTGACCACCGTAGCCATAAAAGTAGTCACTAAGTTGGGGCTGCCCTGGTACACATCGGGCGCCCAGAAATGGAATGGAACGGCGGAAATTTTAAAACTCAAACCAACAATGATGAGCACAATACCTGTCTGCAACATGCCCACTGAACCCTTGCCCGTTGCGATGGATTCGTTTACAACAGCGAGGTCGAAACTACCGGTAGCGCCATATACCAGGGTCATGCCGAACAACAGAATACCCGTAGCAAATGCACCCATCAGGAAATATTTCAGGGCCGCTTCATTGCCTGCAAGGTCGTCGCGGCGGCTCCCCGCAAGCACATACAGGGGAATGGAAAGGATTTCAATGCCGAGAAACAGCATGACCATATTGGTAAACGAGAACATGCACAAGGCGCCGCACAAACTGAACAGGATTAGCCCGTAATTATCGCCGAGTGTATCGTTCAGTTGGCGAAATCCCCAGCCACTCAGGCCGATGATGAGTATGGCAGCCAGAATGGCTACTCCCGAAAACGCCAGCGCAAAGTTGTCGAACTGAAACATCGAAATATAGCGCTCATTCCAGCCCATGGGGTTATAGAAAGTTGCGCCCAGCGCCAGCAGGCAACCGGCCAGTGCAATCGGCTGCAACAGGGAACGGTTTTTCGTCAGCCCTGTGAACAGCGTTGCGATGGCAGTGGTAAAAAGTATCAGTATTGCAGTCATTGTCTTGTAATTTCTTGCGGTTTGAATTCAAACCTTATTCTTTTATTTGGTAACGTCCTGATGTTTCATTTTCAATCGTCGGGACAGTTTTTTCACCTTCCCGAAAGTTTAAAACTTTCGGGAAGGTCTGCATTAAAGTAGTGTAATGATTGCTTTCCCAAACTCCACTTTATCTCCTACCCGCAACTTTTTGCGTTTTTGGGTCTCGACAGCGCCATTAACCCGCACTTCCTCGTTGTCAATCCGGATATTGGCTTCCTGCCTGTGCCCACGAGGTGCAGGACTTTCAACAGGTTATTGAGTTGAATATGATCCTGCCCATCGAGTGTAAATTCCAGATTTTTCATAACTCGTTGTTGTCAGCGGATTGCTTGTTTGCCTTGCGCTCCTTTAAAAAGAGTACCACACTGCTACCTATGAAAAAAAACACAGCTGTGGTGCTTTGTTGCAACCAGTTCACCCGGCTATTGAGAAAAAGCATCAGCACCGATGAAATGGAAAAGGCAATCAGGGTTACCACTGCGGCATTGCGAATTACTTTTATCCAGTTCATGGTTTGGTTATTAGTTATCAGTTATTCGTTATTCGTGTTGATAATCAAGCATTTGCAAAGAATTTAATCGAAAATTATGTTTTTTGATAATTCCGAAATACTCCAAAAGTGAAGCGGCCGAAACACGAAACACCACACACCAAACACGATTCTCGATTACAGGCCTGAAACACCTAAGCACAAATCACAAGAGCGGCCAAACGGGACGTCTCTCACCTCTCACCTCTCACCTCTCACTTCTAAAACTGTACCGTCCCCAAAATCCTGTTCACGCTCCCGTCCGTCAGGTGCAGCACGAGGCCCGGGAAAAAGCCCAGCACCACGACTAGTGTAGCGATGACGCCGAGTACGATCCATTCGTTCGTTTGTACATCCTCGAATTTAGCCGTTTCCGCGTTGGCTTCTCCAAAAACGACTAATCCGTAAGCGCGCAGCATGTACACAGCCCCGAAAATAATCGTCAAACCGGCCACTGCGCCGAGCCAGAAATTATAACTCCAGACGCCGTTCAGCAGTAAAAACTCACCGGGAAAACCGTTGGTCAGCGGCACCGCCACCGATCCGAGCATCACAATCATAAACAACGCCGCAAATTTGGGCGCCGATTTGGCAATGCCGCCCATGTCGTACAAAGAGCGGGTGCCGAGGCGCCGTTCGATCATATCCACCACAAAAAACAGCCCCACCACATTGATGCCGTGGTTGAGCATCTGTATCAGTCCGCCTTGCAGACCCGCTTTATTCCACACCATGACGCCCGCAGCGATCAGGCCGACGTGTGCAATGGAAGAATAAGCGATCAGGCGTTTCAGATCCGTTTGTTTCACAGCAATGATACTGGCGTACACAATCCCGATCACAGCGAGTATGATAAAAACCGGCGCCAGATCGTGCATGGCTTCCGGGGCCAGGGGCACCATCCAGCGGATTACGCCGTAAACGCCCATTTTCAACATGATACCGGAAAGCAGCATCGTGCCGCCGGTTGGGGCGGTCGTGTAAGTATCAGGCTGCCAGGTATGGAAAGGAAATACCGGCATTTTCACCGCAAAAGCGAGGAAAAATCCGAGTAAAACCCACCAGGCCGCAGTTAGATCAAGTTGTACCCCGGACGAGTTCTTCCCACGCAAAAGAATGTGTTCCGGGCGTTTGCAGGTACACATACAACAGCGCCACCAGCATAAACAGGGAGCCTGTGAAGGTGTAAATGAAAAACTTCAGCGTGGTTCGGATGCGATCCTGACCGCCCCAAATGGCACAGATAAAATAGATCGGAATGAGCGCCAGTTCGTAAAAAACGTAGAAAACCAAACCGTCGAGGGCCATAAACACGCCGTTTAAAGCCGCCAGCATGAGCATCACCAGGCCATAAAAGCGGCCTTCCGGTTCCATCTGTTTGCCAAAACTGCCCAAAACGATCAGCGGCGCCAGCAGGTTGGTCAGGATCACCATCAGCAGGCTGATGCCATCCATGCCAAGGCGGAAGGTAATGCCTGCTTCGGCCACCCAGGGAACGCTGAATTCGTGGTTGAAGGAGCCGTCGCCAACAAAACCCATGCAGGCAAATGCGCTCACCGCCAGATTGGCCAGCGTAGCCACCAATGCGATCGTTCGCGCTCCCGAAGGGCGGGCAATCAGCAGAAAAATGGCCGTTATTAGTGGTATTAGTACGAGTAAAAGTGACATATTCTTTCAGTATGAATTCAATCTTTTTTTAAAGGTTTATGAGGTTTATAAAGGTTTATGAGGGTTGATATTCATCCACTCTAAAAACGATGCAATTTTTAATATTTTAGAGTGGATGAATATCAACCCTCATCAACCTTTATAAACCTCATCACCTCATAAACCCTCCAAAAACACCGTCAGCAACAGCAACACCGCGCCGGCCACCATGCCGATGAGGTAGTACTCGATGTTGCCGTTTTGCAGTTTCCGAAACTGAGCGCCTAATTTCTGCACACCTGTTCCAACTCCGTTGACAATGCCGTCGATTCCTTGTAAATCAACGTAGTAGTGGAAGATTTTTGACATTTTTTCAATGGGGCGCACAATCAGGAAATCGTATATTTCATCGACATAAAACTTGTTGGCGATCACCCGGATCAGACCGGTTTGTTCCGCATCCGCCACCGGCAGGTTCGATTTTTTTCCGTAAATGAAATAGGATAGAATGATAATTGCTACTGCCAGAGAAGTGGTTATGATCATCAGGGTCCATTCCGTAGCGGCGTCGAGATGTATTTCCTGTATCGGTATCACCCAGGAGAGCCAGTGCGCCATCCATTGTTCATTGTTCAGGTGGAAGAAGTGCGGCGTATTCAGAAAACCGCCTGCCAGCGACAAGCCGGCCAGGATAGCCAGTGGTGCGGTCATAGTCAGCGGGCTTTCGTGGAGGTGGTGCTCCTGTTCTTTTGTTCCGCGGAATTCGCCGAAGAACGTAACGTACAACAAGCGGCACATGTAAACAGCCGTCAGCATTGCGCCCAGTCCTGACAATCCCCACCAAAGCGGGCCGCCGTTGGCGTAGGTAAACGCGAAAATTTCGTCCTTGGAAAAGAAACCGGACAACAACGGGAAACCGGAAATAGCAAACGTACCAATCAGAAATACCCAGAAGGTAATCGGCATGGCCTTGCGCAGGCCGCCCATTTTACGAATATCCTGTTCGCCGCCCATGCCGTGGATCACGCTGCCTGCTGCGAGGAACAACAACGCTTTAAAAAACGCGTGGGTTGTCACGTGAAACATGGCGCTGGCGTAAGCGCCCATACCGAGCGCCACAAACATCAGCCCCAACTGTGAAACGGTAGAGTAGGCGAGTACCTTTTTGATGTCATTCTGCCGCAACCCGATAACGGCTGCAAATAAGCAGGTTACCAGACCGACGGAAGCCACAAATTGCATGGCTTCGGGCGACAACGAGTACAGCGGATTGCAACGCGCGATCAGGTAAATACCCGCCGTCACCATTGTAGCGGCGTGGATCAGCGCAGAAACGGGCGTCGGGCCGGCCATCGCATCGGGCAGCCAGGTGTACAGCGGCAACTGCGCGCTTTTGCCCATCGCGCCGATGAACAGCAATACGCAGATCGTGGTGGCCACACCCGCTTCGAGCCGCATAGTTGGCAGGCGTTCAAAAATTTCCGTGAAGTTCAGGCTGCCGAACAACTGGAAAATCATAAAGATGCCCAACAGGAGACCCAGGTCGCCTATCCTATTCATAATGAACGCTTTGCGCGCCGCTTTCCCGTATTCTTTGTTCGTGTACCAAAACCCGATCAGCAGGTAGGAGCACAAGCCCACACCTTCCCAGCCGAAGAACAGCATCAGGAAATTATTGCCCATCACGAGCAGCAGCATGGAGAAAATAAACAGGTTCAGGTAAGCAAAAAACTTCCAGAATCCGTCATCGTCGTGCATATACCCGATGGAATACACGTGGATCAGGAAACCGATACCCGTTACGATCAGCATCATCCAGACGGATAAGTGATCGACCAGGAACCCAAAATCAACTTGCAGGCTGTCAACGGTAAAGAAATTGTACAGGTTCACCTGGATCGCCCCGGATTCCGCTACCTGATAGAAGCACAGGATACTCAACGCGAAGGAAGCCAGCACCGTGCCGGAACCGATAATACCCACGGCGTTTTTTGACATTTTTTGCCAAATAAACCGTTGATAATGAACCCGATAAAGGGTAGAAATGGGATAAGTGGTATGAGTGAATCCATAATTTATTTTTATGATGAGTTATGAGAATGAGATGATGAGGAATGATGAATGATGAATACTTGTAATCATCCACTTTTGATTCATCATTTATCATTCATCAATCATCATCCTCATTCCTCATCCCTAGTTTCGTAGTTTATCCAATAGTGAAATATCCGTACTCTTCGTATTTCGGTATATCATCACCAAAATACCCAATCCGACCGCCGCTTCTGCCGCCGCTACCACCATGATAAAAAATACCATGATTTGCCCTTGCGCATCACCCAGGTAAGTGGAAAATGCTGCCAGCAGCAGGTTGACGGCATTGAGCATCAGTTCGACACACATCAATACCACAATGGCATTGCGGCGTATCAGCACCCCAAAAACGCCGATGACAAACAGCACGGTGCTGAGCCAGACGTAATAGTCGATGGGTATTTGTCGTATTATTTCTAACATCATTCGAATGAATTATGAATGATAAATGATGAATGATGAATAACCGAGCGAGATGCCGCTTTTGATTCATCATTTATCATTTATCATTCATCATTAAAGTTTTAAGTCGCGTTTTCCCACCAGCACTGCCCCTACCATCGCCGCCAGGAACAAAATGCCGGCGATTTCAAAGGGCACTACGAAGTCGGTGAAGAGTACTTTTCCGAGGTTTTCTACCAGCCCGACGCCGGGATCACTTACTTCCGGCGATTGCACGGCAATGCTGCCGCGCATAGCGCCGACCAAGGTCAGCAGCAGCGAACCGGATGCAATGGCGCCGCTGATTTTCCAGAGGTTCGATTTTTGCGGTTCCGTGTCTTTGCTCAGGTTGAGCAGCATCAATACAAACAGGAAAAGCACCATGATGGCGCCGGCGTAGACGATGATGTGTACCACTGCCAGAAATTGCGCATTCAGCAGTACATACTGGCCGGCAATGGCAAAAAACGTGAGGATCAGAAAAAGCACGCTGTGCACTGGGTTGCGGGAAAGCACCATGAGCAAGCCGTGATTACTGATACAATGGCAAGGGCCAAAAAGATGTAAAGTGTCATCTATAATGCGTTGGTTTCGCTGCCGATTCAATCGGCTAAAATAATTTATTTCTTCTCAACCATGGGCCGCTGGCGTTTGGTTACGTCGATCCGTTTTTCAGGTTCGACGCCTTCCACCAGCATGTCTTTTCCAAAAATAAACTCCTGGCGCACATAATCCGAAGGTACGATGCGGTCGGTCAGGAAGATGGCCTCTTTCGGACAGGCTTCCTCGCACAAACCACAGAAAATGCAGCGCAGCATATTGATTTCATACACCGCAGCGTATTTTTCTTCCCGGTACAGGTGTTCTTCCCCTTTTTCACGTTCGGCGGCTTCCATCGTAATGGCTTCTGCCGGACAAGCCACGGCACACAGGCCGCAGGCAGTACAGTTTTCGCGCCCCTGTGCATCGCGCTTGAGCACATGCCAGCCGCGGTACACCGGCGCAAATTCGCGGTGCTCTTTCGGATAAGAAAGCGTATTCGTACGCCGGAAAAAGTGCTTCAGCGTTGTAAACATGCCTTTTAAGATGGCCGGCAGGTAAATGCGTTCCATGAACGTCATTTCCTTGTGGACTACCTGTTTAGAGCGTTGTGTGAGTTGCATATCTTTTTACTCTGATTTTTTTTTACCCTGATTAAAATGATTTGAAGATTACCTTGATTCTCAAAATTTTATGAACGAGTTATTCTTATTTTCTAAATTTTTTTCTCATCCATCTCATCTACTCATCCTCCTCATTCCCCATAATAAACCCCCGCTCCCGTCAGCAGCATATTCAGAATCGCCAGCGGAATAAGCGATTTCCAGCCCAGGTGCATCAACTGGTCGTAGCGGAAACGCGGCAAAGTCCAGCGAATCCACATGAAAACAAAAATGAAAAAGAATATTTTTGAAAACAGCACGATCGGCCCCATGAGTCCGCCCAGCCAGCTTGGATCAAGCCCGGGGAAACGGTAACCGCCGAAATAGAGGCAGGAAATGACCGTGCAGGAAATAAACATATTGATGTATTCGGCGAACAGGAAAAAGCCCAGTTTCATCGAGCTGTATTCCGTGTGGTAGCCGCCGATCAGTTCCGTTTCGCATTCCGCCATATCGAACGGTGCGCGGTTGCATTCCGCCAGTGCACAGACGAAGAAAATGATAAACCCCAGCGGCTGAAACAGTATATTCCAGCGGAAACCGGTTTGTTGATCTACAATCTCACGAAGGCTGAGCGAGCCGCTCAACATAATCACTGCAATCAGGGAAAGGCCCATTGCCAGTTCGTAGGAAATCATTTGTGAACTGGCACGAATGGCGCCGTACAAGGAATATTTGTTGTTGGAAGCCCAGCCGCCCAGCATGATGCCGTACACGCCCAGCGACACAAAACCCATGATGTACAAAATGCCGATATTGATATCCGTCACCTGCAAATCGAGGTCGAGTCCGAACAAAGTCAGTCGGGTACCCCATGGAATGACCGCAGAAGTCATCAGTGCTACAAAAATAAAGGCGCCCGGCGCCAGGATATAGATCCAGCGCTCCGATTTATCCGGGATAAAATCCTCTTTCGTAAACATTTTCACGCCGTCGGCAATGGGTTGCAAGAGACCCCAGGGGCCTGCGTTGCTCGGGCCGAGGCGATCCTGCAAAAAAGCGGCGATTTTCCGCTCTCCATAAGTGGAATAAGCCGCTACGCCTAACGTAATCGTAAAAACAACCACTATCAGCCCCGCTTTTTGGGCAAAAAGTGCAAAATCGTATAACAATATCATGTCTATCATGCGTATCAGCTTATTTTCTTCCTTAGCGGACGGTTTGGCGGTTTCGTCGTAATGTCCCTGTGCAATCACCGAGTGGCGGTCTATTTCGCGGGCGCCTTCGATCGTCCAGTCTTCGGGTGATTTCTTTTCAAAACGGCAGGTATTGCAAATGAAATCCTGCACCTCACCGTATTTGTCCTTGCGGGCCGTTACGCGGTATATCTCGTGTCCATACATCCAGACCACGGCTTTGCCGGAGCAGGTCGGGCAGTCGCGGTGCGCATCCATCGGATTGAGGAACCACACGCGGCTTTTGAAACGGAACGTGCGGTCGGTCAGTGCGCCCACCGGGCACACGTCGATGACATTACCGGAGAAGTCATTGTCGATGGATTTTTCGATAAACGTGCTGATCTCCGCGTGGTCGCCGCGACCCAGAATGCCGTGTACCCGGTTGTCTGTCAATTGATTAGCCACATACACACAGCGGTAGCATAGGATGCAGCGCGTCATGTGCAGTTTGATATACGGGCCGATGTCGATCTTTTCAAAGGTGCGGCGCTCGAATTCGTAGCGCGTATTGGCTGCTCCGTGTTCGAAAGCGAGGTCCTGCAAGTGGCACTCACCGGCCTGGTCGCAAATCGGGCAGTCCAGCGGGTGGTTCAGCAGCAGAAACTCGACCACGCCTGCGCGGGCTTTCACCACTTCGTCGCTGGTGATATTGGCCACTTCCATGCCGTCCATCACCGCTGTCTGGCAGGAAGCCACGAGTTTGGGCATGGGGCGCGGGTCTTTTTCGGAGCCTTTGGTCACTTTCACCAGGCAGGTACGGCATTTGCCGCCGCTGCCTTTCAGCGTGGAATAGTAGCACATGGCGGGCGGCACAATGTCGCCGCCGATCTGCCGGGCTGCATTCAGGATGGTGGTGCCGTCGGGCACTTCGGTTTCAAATCCGTCTATGGTAACTTTAGCCATTGTATTCTTCTAAATTGTAATCTTCCAAAATTTGCTTAACGACTGTTTTCATCTGTAATCGGGGCAATGCTTCCAGCTCCGTAGAACACTTCCGTGCTATTTCCCAATCTTAAAAATCCTTCGCCTTCTTTGCCAGAAATATGGCCGAATGCTTTTGGGCTTCTTCCAGAGAAATTCTGACCCCCTTCCATAAAGTGCAGTCCATTAGATCAACAAATGAGTCAAGTCCATGCTCTTTCAATTTATGTTTCGTTCTTTTAAATGCTTCTTCAAAAACTCGTAAAGAGGCTTTAATGGTTCTTTGGTGTGGTCGAGGATCCAATGATCTGTATGGAATAATCCCTTTTCTCTCCGTTTAATTTTTTTTTTCTCGTTTTCATCCAAAAGTGCTTCGAGATATGCATAGATTTTGGCTTTTGGCTGGAGGAAGCGTAGTTTTTGCTCTGGTGATCTCAAACAAGTTCTCGTAAGCGTTCCAGCATTTAAAAAGGATGCTATGTTCAGGATTAATGATTTGTTCTAAAAGCGTTTCCAGATTGCCGTTTTTCGGTGATCTGGGATTAAGAAAGTGGTCTTTGGGTCAAAAATTCTCACTCAATGATGGTCCTTTACTTCTTTAATTCTTTTGTCAAAATTTTCATCCGCATCTAAAATGATTATAGATTTTGAACCCCTATCCTTTCCCTCAAAATTTGGTTTGGTATTCTCCCATCCGGCTTTTGAATTAAAACTACTCTCTTTCCCTTTTCTAAGTCGAATCAAGATGTTACCCAATTCATCTCGACACTCAAATCTCATATCAAATTGAATAGAAAACCATTGCTCTAAAACATCAGCCAGAAATTTCTGGTCGGCAGTGCCTTCAACCCAAATATCCGTTTTTACCATGATTCCGCCTCCTCGCGTCTCATTGTCAGTTTGAAGTGCAAATTCCAGTTGGTCAAAATTGCGAACAATAGCCTTTACTTGTCCATCTGTTTTTCAAGTAAGGTAAATTGTCGCACCTTTTCTTGATACTGTGCCATATCTGACTCTTCAAATACTTCTGCAAAAGCCTGCTGGCACTCAAGGCTGTGGGTTGTCATGAAGAGTTGGACGTCGTTCTTCTGCGACCTGAAAACAGTTTTTAAGAAATTTTTCATTCGGGAATAATGAATGCCGGTGTCGATTTCGTCGATCATCAGGCGCTTTCCTTGGTATTTTGAGAACTTCCAGCATTATTTGTCCGAATATAATCTTCCCCAAAAGATATTGGGTTGAATTCATCTTTTGCTCTTCAAACTCAACATGAGTTGATCTTCTTGTCAATTTTTCGCACCTCAAAGTCTTCAATCTTGGAGTAAAATTAACATGTTTAAATTTTTTTCTTGCCTCTGCTACATCTACCATTTCAAATTAGGCTTTTGTAAGAGATTATCTGAAAATGAACTTTATACTAGCAATATCTTCATCTCTACTTTGGTTTAAAAATGTCATAAATAGACCTGCAAACCAATTTATTTTTTCATGTCTCCTTCTTATCACTTTGATCTTAAAGCCTGTTATATAAAATTAATGTAGAAAATCTGAGGTCTTCTGTGAAAATTCTAGGTCGAATTTCATAAGTAAGTTTTCTTTTCATTGGGGTGAAAATTTAAATAAAGAGGCTTTCGCTTTTAAGAAAGTTAGAGTTATTTCTTAAGTATTTAAAAATTTTCTTTGGTCCACTTTGTCCTGACCATAAATGTTGGTTTAATATAACCCTTTATCTAATAAAGGTTTTATGAAAATTTGAAATACATTTTTCCATCTTTATCAAATAACAACGCCTCCAACACACTCGTCTTTCCCACATTATTATCCCCCACAATGAGATTGAACTGACCGATATCAGTCAATTCCAAAGAGTCAAAACGTTTGAAGTTTTCGACTTTAAAATATGTGAGGTGTTCTGCACTCATGTTTCAATAATTTAAACGGTTGTTGCCACCGGTTCCCCACCAATCCATAATTCCTTTCCATACACAACTTCGGCTCGTTCACGTGCCATTCAAACTCCTCCCGGAAATGCCGGATCGCCGCACTTACCGGCCAGGCCGCCGCATCGCCGAGCGGACAAATCGTATTGCCTTCTATTTTTTTGGCGATGTCTGCCAGCATGTCGATGTCGCTCATTTTACCCTGACCGTTTTCCATACGCCACAGCACTTTTTCCATCCAGCCGGTGCCTTCGCGGCAGGGCGAGCACTGGCCGCAGGATTCGTGGTGGTAGAAACGGCTGAAATTGAAGGTGTTGCGCACGATGCACTGGTCTTCGTCGTACACGATAAAGCCGCCCGAACCCAGCATGGAGCCGGTCGCGAAACCGCCGTCGGCCAGGCTTTCATAAGTCATCAGGCGGTTTTCGCCCGCTGCCGTTTTGGTGACCAGGAAATGCGGCAAAATCGGCACCGAGGAACCGCCCGGCACACAGGCTTTCAGGCGTTTGCCGCGTTTGATGCCGCCGCACCATTCATCGGAGTAGATAAATTCCTCGACTGATACGCCGAGTTCGATTTCATAGACGCCGGGTTTGTTGATGTTGCCGCTGGCGCTGATGAGTTTGGTACCCGTGCTTTTTCCGATACCGATTTTAGCGTATTCTTCGCCGCCGTCGTTGACAATCGGAACCACCGCTGTGATGGTTTCCACGTTGTTGACCACCGTCGGGCTTTGCCACAGGCCTTTTACAGCCGGGAACGGCGGTTTGATACGCGGATTGCCGCGTTTGCCTTCGAGGCTTTCCAGCAGGGCCGTTTCTTCTCCGCAGATGTAAGCGCCCGCGCCGGGATTGACGTACAGGTCGAAATCATAACCAGTTCCGAGGATATTTTTCCCCAGCCAGCCGGCCGCATAGGCTTCCTTGATGGCTTTTTCGAGGATAAATACGATCCAGGAATATTCGCCGCGGATATAGATATAGGACGTATTGGCGCCGAGCGCATACGAAGAAGTGATCATCCCCTCGATGAGCAGGTGGGGAAGTTTCTCCATCAGGTAGCGGTCTTTAAAGGTGCCTGGCTCCGATTCGTCGGCATTGCAGACGAGGTAACGCGGCACACCTTCCGGTTTGGCTAAGAACGACCATTTCATACCCGTCGGGAAACCTGCGCCGCCGCGGCCGCGCAGACCCGATTTTTTTACTTCTTCCACCACCGCCTCGGGCGACATCGTTTTCAGCGCTTTTTCCACGGAGCGGTAGCCGCCGTGTTTGCGATAAACGTCGTAGGTATGAATGCCCGCTATGTGGGCGTGTTCCAGTAATAATTTGCGACCCATATTGTGAGTTGTGAGTTGTGAGTCGTGAGTTGTGAGTCGTAGTGAGTCGTGAGTGGCGTCCGCTTAGAAGGTTGTAAAGTTCGTTCTTCTAACGAGTTGCCATTCACGACTCACCATTCACGACTCACGATTCACTTTCTTTGTCAAATTCCGTTTGAAAGTCCTCTTTCAGTTTTTGGGGTGTCATTACAGCGCTCTGAAAATCAGGCGTTGGAAAAACAGCCACCTTCATTTTCTCTTTTTCAAAATCGTCCAGCCAGTCCACGAATTCATATAAATCCAGCGAGGCTACTTTAAACTCGTCAAATCCGCCGTTGGCGCGGAAAATTTCCGCAAATTCAGGATATGGAAACACGGCCAGCACCTCCGAATCATCCTCGTCGTCTTCCAGCAGCAGCCAGCCTTCGTCGTCCGCTAGTCCCCACACTTCTTCTTCTTCACAAACCGTTTTGATGAAGTAATTATAACGTTTTTCCGGCTTTTTGGCCAGTATTTCTTCGATTTGCTTCTGCGAGAGTTGTCCCATCATCAATTGTTTTGCAAAAACTTACCCAATACCCATCCCGTCTGTCCATTGCTGCGTTTCACCCGGTACCAGGTGGAATACGTGATCGTTTCAATAGCGCTCGCGTCAATATCTGCGGACATTTTTCCTTTTTGAGGATCCTGATAGGTCACCAGGTAAGTGTTTGATTCAGATTTGTATTCCTCGATCACCACCGCTTTGCCTTTCGGAAGTTTGATTTCCGAGCCACCGCCAGTGAGGGTGATTGCTTTAGTCAGAACAGCCTCTTTGTCGTTGTCTACATTTTTGGTTTCCAGTACGGTTACTGCTTCATTGGCATTAAAACTGCTTATTTTATCCGACTGCACCGAAGCGTCTTTGCGCATGGTAACGCCAGTGCCAATAATACGGCTTTGCGGGCCGGTATTCGTTGCAGAAGGTGTTGCGTTTTTAGTTCCAGGCTCACTTTTGCCGGAAGCCTGATCCTCTTCCTTGTTCACTTGTTTGATCTGCTGATTAAGTTCCTGCAATTCTTTTTCAATTCTTGCAATCTCTTGTTTATCAGCAAGTTCTTTCTTTTTGGCTTCCAGTTCTGTTTTTGCTTTTTCCAGTTCTTCTCCGGTTTTTGGGGAAGGGTCGCTTCCACATGCGGTCCAAAAAAACGCAATTAAAAGCGCAACAATAAAATAATAGTTTGTCTTCATCTTCCGTGTATTTTCAGGTTTATGTATTGCCTTTTGGTCTTTGCAATTTTGCCCTTTAAAGCATCAGCCGCCGCCGCCTGCTACCACCGATTTTGCCAGAACCCAACCCCTTTGTTTGTTTTTCCGCTCAATTCTATACCAGGTCGGATATTCTGTCACTTGTCCTTTTTCGTCAGTCATAATGGTTTGAACGGATGTAGACGATTTCATTTTTTTTCAGAGTACTGACTTTGCCGGCGCTTGCAGCAGGTTCCGTATGTAAAGGCGCATCGTCCCTTGTAATGTATCCCGCAACACCCGGAGGTCTGACTGCGGGCTTTTCAGTGACCGGAGCGGGTATGTTTCCGGTTCTGTCTTTTTTGTACACAGGCTGATCTTCATTCCGGCTGGTATCGATCGACAGGTGCTTTTTTTGTGTGGAAGGCGCTACCACTTCCGGTTTTGCAGACGCTGCTTCCGAATTGGAGGCTGACTGATCACTTCCTGGCGCAACTGCGTTGCTATCCGGAGCCTGCTTTTTGCCTGCGGCCGGGTCGCCGTTGCAGGAAGAACCGACTGCCAGCAGCAACAACATGTAAATCGCCAATATCTGTCTGAGTGTCATGTGCATTACTTAACAAGTAATCATGCAAAATTATTTTTGTTAAAGTTTTTTGTAAATGCTTGATTATCAACACTGATAACCAATAACTAATAACTACATAATCAGTGCATTTTCCAGCTGCCTTTATTAATAATTCCAGCCTTACAGTTTTCAATAAAGCTGTCAATTTTTGCTTCGTCGAGGTGTTCGTGATAAAATTCGCCGACCTGCATCATGGGGGCATAACCGCAGGCGCCCAAGCATTCCACTTGTTTGATCGTAAACAGCCCATCGGGCGTCGTCTGGTTTTTTCCGATGCCTAATTTTTGTTTGGTGTATTCAATAATGCTTTCTGCGCCTTCAATGGCACAGGGGCCGGTTTGGCAAAATTCCAGTACGTATTTGCCCACCGGTTCGAGGTTGTACATCGAATAAAAAGAAGCCACTTCGTACACTTCGATCGGCGTAATACCCAGTACTTCCGCCACATGATCCATAGCGGATGCGCTCAGCCAGCCGTGGTTTTCCTCCTGCGCGATATGCAGGGCGCGGATAATGGCGCTTTTGCCCCGGCCTTCGGGGTATTTCGTTGCGAAGCTGCGCACTTCTGCGAGCGCGGCTTCGGAATATTGGAACGGCGTACCGTTGGATGCGTGAACAGCAGTCATTTGTATGCGATAATTTCTTTCAAATCTTAAATAAAAGGGCAAAATTGCAAAATGCAAAGGGCAATGTAAATCAAGTTATTACTAAATCATTTTGAAACCAGATTGGCCATCATTGCCTTTTGTCCTTTGCCTTTTGTTTTTCTTTTATGCGTCCAGTTCTCCCGCGATGACATTCATCGAACTCATCGTCAAAATGGCGTCGGACAGCATGGATCCGCGCACCATTTCCGGGTACGCCTGGTAAAAAATAAAACACGGGCGGCGGAAATGCAGCCGGTAAGGACTGCGACCGCCGTCGCTGATCAGGTAAAAACCCAGTTCGCCGTTTCCGCCTTCCACGCTGTGGTACACTTCGCCGACCGGAATGGGTGTTTCCTGCATCACTACTTTGAAGTGGTAAATGAGGGCTTCCATTTTGGTGTACACATCCGGTTTTTCAGGCAGGTAAAAATCCGGCACGTCGGCGTGGTAAGCGCCGTCGGGCAAATTTTTATAAGCCTGCGTAATAATCCGCAGGCTCTGGCGGATTTCTTCCTGGCGCACCATGAAACGGTCGTAGGTGTCGCCGTCTTTGCCGACTGGAATATCGAATTCAAAATCTTCGTAACTACTGTAAGGCGTCATCACCCGCACATCGTAATCGATGCCGGCTGCGCGCAGATTGGGGCCGGTGAAACCATATTCCAGCGCCCGTTCTCCTTTGATGGGGCCTGCGCCGATGGTGCGGTCCATAAAAATCCGGTTGCGTTCCAGCAGATTATTGAATTCCTCGAAACGGGCGGGGAAAGTGTCCATAAACTCCTTGAACAATTTATGGAACCGCGGCGTAAAGTCGCGCTCCATGCCGCCGATACGTCCCACATTGGTGGTCAACCGAGAGCCGCATACCTCCTCGAACAAATCGTAAATCCGCTCGCGTTCCTGGAACATGTAGGTAAAACCCGTCAATGCGCCCGTATCCACCCCGATGACCGCATTGCACACCAGGTGGTCGGCAATACGCGATAACTCCATGATAATCACCCGCATGTACTGCGCGCGTTTGGGTAGTTCGCAGCCGATCAGTTTTTCAACCGTCATATGCCAGCCCATGTTATTGATCGGTGAAGAACAATAGTTCAGACGATCCGTCAGCGGCGTGATCTGGTTGTAGGGCCGGCGCTCCGCTATTTTTTCAAAAGCCCGGTGGATATAACCGATAGTCGGTTCCGCACTGACGATACGCTCGCCATCCATCTTCAGCACATTCTGGAAGATGCCGTGCGTGGCCGGGTGCGTCGGACCCAGGTTCAGGGTTGAAAGTTCTCCGTCGAGGTTATCGAGGGAGGAAAAATATGATTGGACTTGCATGTGTCAAGATTCTCGATAAAGGGCCTCTGGGCCCCCCCCCTTTGGGGGGGCGCTTCCCAAGAGAAAAAGTTTTCATCCAAAGCAGCACTTTGCCGCTCAACAGCCGAAAAAATACGGGCCAAGAATTTGTGGTTACTAAATCGATCTTTCGTTAAAAATAGATTCAAACGCAAATGCAATCAAATAATTATCCGCTAATCCTCAAATCCATTTCAAATTCTACCTAGTCTACGTCACTTTTTCGAAAAGGCTTCTGTCCTGAACCAAAGCCCAAGCTTCCTGTGCCGCTTCTTGATTCCTTTGAAGAATTGGTCATGTTACTCATTTTATTGGCTTAATCAAACTCCTGTCCCTCATGGCCGTCCCTTCCAAAGAACCGGTCGTCTTTATCCGTCCGGGTGCCGTCTTCCAGGCGGTATTCCTTGCGCAGTGGGAACACATCGAGGTCATCCACATTGAGGATACGCCGTAAATCCGGGTGGCCGGTAAACTGCACGCCGAAAAAGTCGTATTCCTGGCGTTCCATCCAGTTGGCCGTCGGCCACAGGGTAGTGGCAGTGGGTATGGTCGGGTCGCTGATCGGGAAAAACACCTTGATGCGGAAGCGCAGGTTGTGTGTAAAACTGTGTAAATGGTACACGATACCCAACTCTTTGCCGGCATGGTCGGGGTAGTGGACGGCACACAGGGAAGTCAGGAAATTGACTTGCAGTTCCGGGTCTTCTTTCAGGAAGCGCAGCATGTCGATGATATGCTCCCGCGTGGTTTCCAGCGTCAACATGCCATAAGGCTCACTGTGTGTAAGGACGGCTCCCGGGAAGCGGCGTTCGATGGAAGCCAGTAAGGTGTGGTTATTCAAGTTCATTGGCGGACTAATCAATTTCAATTTGGTATTTGGCCAGCAGGTGTTGGTATTCCGGCGAATTGCGGCGACGCAACGGCTCGTTTTTCACCAGTTCCTGGATTTTCATAATACCGTCGATGATCTGTTCCGGGCGCGGCGGGCAACCGGGGACGTACACGTCGACCGGAATAACCTTGTCGATCCCCTGCAACACAGAATAGGTATCAAAAATACCGCCCGAACTGGCGCAGGCGCCTACGGCAATCACCCATTTCGGTTCTGCCATCTGGATATACACCTGTTTCAGGATGGGCGCCATTTTTTTGGCAATCGTGCCCATTACCATCAGCAGGTCTGCCTGACGGGGCGAGAATGACAGGCGTTCCATACCAAAGCGGGCCAGATCGTAATTCGTGCCCATCGTTGCCATGAATTCGATGCCACAGCAGGAAGTAGCGAAAGGAAGCGGCCAGATGGAATTGGCACGCGCCAGGCCGACTGCTTTGCCCAATGAAGTGGCGAAAAAGCCTTCTCCACCATAACCTTCGGGCATTTCTGAAATATTAGCCATAATTCAATATGAATGATGAATTATGAATGATGAATTTGAATGATAAATGATGAATGATGAATACCCGGCGCGACGCCACGTTTATTCATCATTCATCATTCATCATTCATCATTCATAACTCATCATTCATCATTTTACTTATCCCATTCAAACGCTCCTTTGCGAAGCACATAGTAAAAACCGATCAAAAATATCGCTACAAACAGGAGTACGGCGAAGAAACCTTCAAACCCCATTTCCCGAAAATTGACTGCATAAGGATAAAAGAAAATCACCTCCACGTCGAACAACACAAACAGTATAGCTGTCATCAGGTATTTGATGGAGACCGGCAGCCGTGCATTTCCCTGCGATTCGATCCCGCATTCAAAGTTTTCATCCTTTTTGGCGCTTTTGCGGCGCGGACCCAACATCGGGACAACGATGAGCACCAGCGCAACAAAACCCAGCGCTACCAGCGCCTGCATAATGATGGGAAAATATCCTGAGGGTTCCATGTATTAATTTTAAATGTTTTACGCTTAACAGGCAGGAACTGACAGGGTTCACTGCCAACTCAAAAATGATACAGGATCACTTTGTTCCTGCGGCGGCAAAGGTACCAAAAAGCCCTTCAAAGTTTGTTAACTATAAATTGTACTTCTGACACTTAGTTATGCTATTTGGAATTTTTCCACGGGGAATTCTGTAAAAAATCCAACATTTGCCCAAAACTTGTTCAGTTATACATCAACATACCAAATCTTATGCAAATCGGTCTGATCGGCCTCGGCAAAATGGGCTACAACATCGCCCTCAATCTCAGCAATCACGGCCATTCGGTGGTCGCTTACGACCGCTCCGCAGAACTAACGGCCAAAATAGCCTCGGAAAACGGCATTGCAACCGGCAATTCTATTGAGGCGGTGTGCCGGCAACTGACCGGACGCCGGGTCATCTGGCTCATGGTGCCTGCCGGCGACATTGTAGAGGAGGTGATTTCCTCCCTCTTGCCGCATTTGTCGCCCGGAGATATTCTGATTGACGGCGGCAATTCCAATTTTAAAGATTCTGTCCGCCGGTATACCACCCTGAAAGGGAAAGAAATCGACTTTCTCGATTGTGGTACTTCCGGCGGCACTTCCGGCGCTTTGAACGGCGCCTGTACGATGATCGGTGGCGAACCGGCGGTGTATCAGTATTGCAAAGCCGTATTTGATGATATTTCCCTTCCGGAAGGTACCCTCTACGTCGGCGGCCCCGGCGCAGGGCATTTTACCAAAATGGTGCACAACGGCATCGAATACGGGATGATGCAAGCCATTGCGGAGGGTTTTGAAGTGCTGGAACATTCCGAATATGACATTGATTTTCAGAAAGTTGCAACGCTGTGGAACCACGGTTCGGTGGTGCGCTCCTGGCTGATGGAACTCACCGCCAACGCTTTTTCCAAAGACCCGAACCTCGACTCGATCCGCGGCGTCATGCACGCATCCGGCGAGGGGAAATGGACGCTCGAAACAGCGCTCGATCTCGGCGTACCCACCCCTGTAATCGCACTATCCCTGATGATGCGCTACCGCTCCCAGCAGGCCGATACTTTCTCCGGAAAAGTTGTGGCGGCGCTGCGGAATGAGTTTGGGGGGCATGCGGTGGAAAAAAAGGAATGAGGAATGAGGAATGAGGAATGATTACAGCCGCTCTATTCGGGGGGCAATAAATGGAAAAACACTAATTTCTTGGGCGTTTTAAAACCCAAAACAAATTCCTCCATTCCTCATCCCTCATCCCTCATTCCTGATCATTCATTCCTCATCCCTCATCCCTCATTCCTGCTTTGATTCTCCTCCTCCTCAGTATCGCCCTCTTGCTGGCTCTCATAATTTTTGTCCGGCTCAATGCATTTATAGCATTGATTATCACTACTTTATTTGTTGGTTTGGCCAAAGGAATGCCGCCTTCCGAGGTGGTCAAGTCGCTGCAAAATGGCATCTGCAGCACCTTGGGCGGATTGGTAATGGTGCTGGCATTCGGTATTATCCTTGGCAGCATCCTGGCTGAAACCGGGGCAGCACAGGTGATTGCCGAGCGATTGTTGCGGGTTTTTGGTATGAAACGCGCGAACTGGGCGATCCTGATAACCGGTTTTGTAGTAGGCGTTGCGATGTTTTACAATGCCGGATTTGTGATCCTGGCGCCATTGGTATTTACCGTAGCCGCTTTTTCCGGGCAGTCGCTGGTTCCACTGGCGCTTTCGATGGCTGCGCCGCTATCCGTAACGCACGGTTTTTGCCGCCGCATCCGGGTGCTACCGCTGTGGCCAATTTGTTCGGCGCTGATCTGGGCCGGACACTTTTACTGGGTTTTGTCATTGCCATTCCAACCATCGTTACGGCGGGTATCCTTTTCCCGGAAATTATTAAAAAACATCCAGGCCAACCCGCCGGCAGGTTTGTTTGAAGTACGTAAAATCGACCCTGCCGCATTGCCCGGTTTCCCAAAAAAGTCTGTTGATTGTCCTGTCTCCTGTCGTCTTGATGGCCCTCTCCACCATTTTTGAGTTGAATTTTCCCGGCGCAGGCGAGACATACCCCTGGCTGAAATTTGCCGGTGATCCGGGTATTTCCATGATGATTTCCGTATTGCTGGGGCTTTTATTTTTAGGGCAAAATGCCTTGTTTCCAAATGTTAATTTATTAAAATCCAGTGTATTGCTCGACAGATCGGCAACTGCTATGGGCGCCGGGGCTACCCTGCTGCTGGTGGTCGCTGCCGGCGGAGCGTTTAAACAAATATTGGTAGACAGCGGTATTGGCAAGGAACTGGCGGAAATACTGACCGACGCGCCGATTTCGCCATTGTTGCTGGGCTGGTGTGTTGCAACCCTGTTGCGCATTGCCGTCGGTTCCGCTACCGTGGCAGGCATGACGGCTGCAGGTATCGTGCAACCGCTCGTAGCGGCAGGCGGCGCTTCACCCGAACTGATGACACTTGCCGTCGGCGCAGGCAGCCTCATGTGCTCACACGTCAATGATACCGGATTCTGGATGTTCAAAGAGTGGTTCGGACTTAGTTTGCGCGATACATTCCGCTCCTGGACGGTTATGGAAACGATTGTGGGGATTATGGGGCTGATCGGGGTTCTTTTGCTGGACTTGTTCTGAGATTAAATGGCACATGGATTGAACGGATTAGACACGGTTCGTCCCCATTGACTCTACGAGGGAAAAAAATCCGCGTCTCATCCGTTCAATCCGTGTTCCCTTTCATCCAGAAATCCCAGCCCCAAACACGAAACACCACACACCACACACGACCATGCTTATCGCCACCGACATCGGTACCACCAACATCAAAGCCGTCGCAGTCAGCGGGGCCGGAGATGTATTGGCTGTGGCCGAGCGCCAAAATGCGACCCTGAATCCACAAACCGGCTGGCAGGAACAAGACCCCGAGGCAGTTTTTCAATATGTGGTGGAAGTGCTGGCAGAGGTGTGGGCCGCATCGAAAGGGCAGGAATCGTTGACTTGCGTCGTTTTTTCGTCGGCCATGCACGGGCTGATGGCGGTGGACAAGAATGGTAAACCCTTGACAAACATCTTGTTATGGTCGGATATGCGGGCCGATGCTATTGCCAGGTCGCTGCGGCAGGGTAGGGAAGGTCTGGATATTTATCGCCGCACCGGTGTGCCCATTCATGCGATGTCGCCTTTGTGCAAACTAATGTGGTTGCGTCAAAACCAACCGGATGTTTTCCAAAAAGCGCATCAATTTCTGGACATTAAATCCTACGTATGGTTTCGGCTGACCGGCGAATTCAGGTCAGATGTTTCTGTCGCGTCGGCTACCGGTTTGTTGAATATTGAGCAGCAGATTTGGGATGCGCCGGCCATGGAAATGACGGGCATTGCTGCCGCACAGCTGCCGAAGCCGGTGTCACCTGCATATATTGCCGGCGTATTACCGGCAATGGCAGCAAAATGGGCATTACCGACAGGTGTTCCTTACATGATCGGCGCCAGCGACGGCGCTTTGGCCAATATCGGTTCGGGTGCAACCGAAACCGGGCAAATAGCGGTGACGATCGGCACCAGCGCAGCCATACGGACGGTAAGCGCCAGGCCTCTATTAGACGCTTCCATGCGCACTTTTTGTTACCGTCTGGACGACAAACGTTTTATCGTCGGTGGGGCCAGCAACAATGGTACCAATGCCCTGGAGTGGTTGCGCCACGCTGTATTTCAATCGCCCTTGTCGGCAGAAGCCTTTGCTAATCAGGCCGTTAGCGTACCACCCGCCGCCGATGGATTGTTGTTTTTGCCGTACCTGCTGGGTGAACGTGCGCCACTTTACAACGCGCAGGTTTGCGGGAGTTTTCAAGGCATGACTGCGCGGCACCGGCAGGCGCATTTTGTGCGGGCCGCGATGGAAGGTGTTTTGTACAATGTGAAAATAATCGCCGAGGCCTTGGAAACGCATAGCCCGATCCATACCTTGCACGTCGGTGGCGGCTTTTCCCACAATACCTTGTGGGTGCAAATGCTGGCTGATATTTTTCAAAAAACGGTGATCCTGCCCGATGAAAAGGTGGACGCTTCGCTGTTGGGCGCGCTGCGTTTTGCCGGACAAATGCTTGGATTAAATCCAACTGGCGACAGCCCCAAAAATACGACCATTGAACCCAATACGGCCAATGCGCTGGTTTATGAGGAGGCTTACCAAAGGTTTAAAACGTTGGTTTTTAAGTAGTTATCTGTTATTAGTTATCAGTGTTGATAATCAAGCATTTGCAAAGAATTTAATCTAAACTATTTAGCCCTTTTCCTTAGCATGATTTATACTTCACGCCGCTAGGTTTTGTGCATTCGATTTGGCGACGTTTACTAAACTTTTAAAGTTTAGTAAACGTCGCCTCAGATTAACCCAAGCACAAATCCTAATGGATCTAAGTATAACGACATGTATTTATCTGCCTACTTTTGCCCCACTCACCACTCACCACTCACGACTCACAATTCACCACTCACAACTCACAATGGTTCTGCTCGACGGGAAACTGCTTTCCGACAATATCAAATCCGAACTCGCCGCCGAAGTAGACATTTTGCGCGAACGCGGCGGCAAAATTCCCCACCTGGCAGCCGTATTGGTCGGCGAAAACCCGGCCAGCCAGGTATATGTCAATTCCAAAATCAAGTCCTGCGAGCAGGTCGGTTTTAAAAGCACCATGATTCGCCGTCCGGCCGAAACGACCGAAGCGGAGTTGCTCGAAATCGTACAGGGCTTGAACAATGATCCCGATGTCGACGGATTTATTGTGCAATTGCCGTTGCCCAAACATATCAACGAGGAAAAAATCACCCTGGCCATCGACCACCGAAAGGACGTGGACGGTTTTCACCCGGTCAATTTCGGGCGTATGGCGCAGGGATTGCCTGCTTTTTTGCCTGCCACACCGTATGGTATTATTGAAATGCTGCGCCGCTACAACATCGAAACTGCCGGCAAACACTGCGTGGTGGTTGGTCGCTCCAATATTGTTGGAACGCCCATCAGCATTTTATTGTCGCGCAAAGGTTACCCCGGCGACTGTACCGTAACCCTGACCCATTCGCGCACCCGCGACCTGCCCGGCGAGGTTCGCCGCGCCGACATTGTAGTAGCGGCCATTGGCATCCCCAATTTTATACAGGGAGACTGGGTAAAAGAAGGCGCCGTAGTGATCGATGTGGGCATCAACCGCATTGAAGACGAAAGCCGTAAATCGGGTACCCGGCTCGTGGGAGATGTCGATTTTGAAGCCGTTGCGCCGAAATGCAGCCATATTACGCCTGTTCCGGGCGGGGTGGGCCTGATGACGGTGACAGCCTTGCTGATGAATACGCTGAAGGCGTGCAGGAAGGAGGTTTATGCATAGAAGTGTTTAGTGTTTGGTGTTTAGTGTTTGGGGCGCTCCGCCTTGGCTGTGTGGTGGGTGATTTTGGCCTCAAATGCGCAGTCGCCAAAGGCGCAGCGCCTTTGGCTAATCAGGGTAATTAGCCAAAACCACACAGTCGCCAAAGGCGAAGCGCCCCAAACACCAAACACTAAACACCACACACCGAACCGTAGTATCCGACCTTCCAAATGCCCTTTCTACGAAACGGGCATTTTTTTATGCCTTTTACTGTGCACTTTCGGGCCGGGATGCATCTTGCATAATATCTTATTTCAAATCCATTTTTCTCCACTGGCGTAGTTAACCCGGTCTGAATTCGTGTGCCGCACATTCAGCGCCGGCATTGTTACGCCTAAAAATCAATTTACCATGAAAATCTTTCTGTTGATGCTGGCCGGATTGTGTACCTCGGCCTTGCTGTTGGTACAAAACAACACCGTTTTACAAGGAACCATTACCGAAGAAAGTACCGGCGAGGCGCTCATCGGGGCGTCCGTAAAGATCCTTAAAGGCACTGATTTAATCAAAGGAGTTGTTACCGATTACAATGGACATTACCGGCTTCAAATAGACCCTGGCACTTACGATATAGAAGTCGATTATACCGGTTACACCACTAAAAAAACGACAGGTGTGAAAGTGTTGGAAGGGAAGATCAATACTTTTGACTGTGTCTTGTCAGGCGCTGTTACGCTGGATGTGATCGAGATCACGTCTTACAAGGCGCCACTGATCGAGCAGGACAGAACCAATAGCGGGAAAGCCCTCACTTCCCAGGAAATTCGATCTTACCCAGCGGCTAAACCAAAGGCCTCCAACCCAACGGCCAAAGAAAGGCGAACAAAATTTACGCCGCCAGTTGTAAAAAAAGACGAGGAAGTGATAGAAGCACTTCAAGAACCGGAACTCCAGGATATTGCCACGCAGGATGAATCACCTGAAAATTACGCGCATATCGTTGAAAACCAATTCCTTCAAGCCACTTCCAATCCCGTTTCCACTTTCTCGATCGATGTGGATGGCGCAGCCTACGCCAATGCGCGCAGGTTTTTAAATATGGGCCAATTACCGCCCCGTGATGCGGTGCGGGTCGAAGAGTTTGTCAATTATTTCGACTACCAGTACAAGCAACCTGCCGACGGAAAACCTTTTGCGGTGCATACCGAACTGGCCAAATGCCCCTGGATGCCCCAACACCACTTATTGTCCATCGGTTTGCAGGGCAGGGAAATCGAAACGGGCCAGTTACCGGCATCTAATTTTGTTTTTTTGGTGGATGTATCCGGCAGTATGAGCGATCCCGATAAGTTGCCTTTAGTACAGTCCTCGCTTTTAATGCTGACAGACTACCTCCGCCCGCAGGACCGGGTTGCGCTGGTAGTGTATGCCGGTGCGGCGGGCCTGGTATTGCCATCTACTCCGGGCAATCAAAAGGAAAAAATCAAGGCAGCCATCGAAGCTTTGGGCGCGGGCGGCAGCACGGCAGGCGCAGCGGGTATCCAGTTGGCTTACCAAACAGCCAGAACCAACTTTATCAACAGCGGCAATAACCGCGTCGTGTTGTGTACTGACGGCGACTTTAACGTGGGTGTCAGCGATGATGCGTCTTTGATACAACTCATTGAAAAAGAACGGGAAAGCGGCATTTTTCTGACGGTCATGGGTTTTGGGATGGGCAATTACCAGGATGCCAAAATGCAGCAACTCGCCAATAAAGGCAACGGCAATCACGCCTATATCGATCAGTTGGCGGAGGCAAAAAAGGTGCTGATCAATGAATTTGGCGGCACCCTGTTCACCATTGCCAAAGATGTGAAAATCCAGATAGAGTTCAACCCGGCCAAAGTGGCGGCCTATCGCCTCATCGGTTATGAAAACCGGATGCTGGCCCGCGAAGATTTTGACGACGACACCAAAGATGCGGGAGAATTGGGCGCCGGTCACCGGGTGACGGCATTGTATGAAATTATACCGGCAGGGCAGGATATCCCGGTGGCAAGTAGGAATGGCGACCTGAAATATCAAAAAACAAAACTTTCAGCGGCTTCAAAAGGGAATGATCTGCTGACCCTGAAATTGCGTTACAAACAACCCAAAGCCGGGGCTTCCAGCGAATTGATACAGACTGTTGTGCTGGACAAGCCGGCTACTGACCTGAGCGAAAATCTCACGCTGGCCGCCGCAGCCGCATCATTCGGCATGGTTCTTCGCAATTCCACGTATAAGGGCAATGCCACGTATCAATCTGCTTTGTTGCTGGCAAAACAGGCTGCCAAAAACGATCCTTCGGGTTACCGGACGGAATTGTGCAGGTTGATTGAAAAGGCGGGAGCGATCAGATAGTGTTTGGTGTATGGTGTATAGTGTTTGGGGCGCTTTGCCCTTGGCCCTGTCCCGTATTTGGTGTTTGGTGTTTAGTGTTTGGGGCGCTTCGCCCTTGGTAAATGTGTGGAATTCGGCCAAAACACACACAGTTGCCAAGGGCGAAGCGCCCGAAACACTAAACACCAAACACCAAAACGGCCAGGGCCCCAAACACCAAACACTAAACACCAAACACCAAAAAAAATGCGGGCGACAAAGCTTTCGCTTCGGTCGCCCGCAATATTGCAAACAGGGTGTTCCTTCTTCTTATTTCAGGTTGAAAGCGCCGGTACCTACGAGGTAACCTTTGTTGTAGATTTCAACGGCGTATTTACCTTTTACGAAATTCTGACCAGGCTGCCATGCACCGCATACTTCGGTTTCACCGTTGGAGTAGTTGCAGGTTGCAGTGGTAGTGTAACGGAATTCAGATTCGTTACGTTTGTCATTGGCAACACCTGAACCAAGGCTTTCGATCGCCAAAGGTGCGCCGGTTGGGTCAACAATGCGGAGGTAGAAAGTCTCTTCACCGGCAGGAACCACTTCATTTGGTTCGGTTGTGAAGCAGATATTCAGTTTGTCCACATTTTTGGCTTTGCTTTTTGCCTTCTCTTTACCGCTGCTTTTCACAGTAACGGCTTTGGTCGTGATATTTCTCACACGGATGGCAGAAGCAATGTCTACTTTTTTAGACAGTTGGGCGCGTTCTGATTCCAGGGCAGTTTTTTCGGAGATCAATGCTGCTTTGGCGCTGCCTTCTTCCTGCAATTTCGTCTGCGTTTCATTCAGAGAAGTGCTCAACTGCTGGGTTTGCGTAGTCAGTTGCGTGTTGGTTTCGGTCAGAATCCCGACTTGTTTTTTCAGGTCGTCGATCTGAGCAAGGAATTCGTTTTTCTGACGCTCCAGGCCGGCCATGCCACCTTTGTAGTCTTTATTGCTGCGGATCAAACCTGCAATCTGGTTTTTGGAAGTTTCCAGTTCCTGCAATTGCTGGTTGATTTTCGCATCCAGTTCAGCATTGATACCTTTTTGTTGTTCCAGTTGTGTAACAGCCTCATTGTATTTCAGATCCAACTCGGTGAAAGCATCTTTCTGCTGCGTGAGTTCCATGGTAGTGGAATCCAGTTGTTTGCTGGTGTTGTATTTGCTCACCAAAAGGAAGACACACAAGCCGAGGAGTGCGGCAATCGCGACGCCCATAATGGTCGTCATACGCTTCTGATTGTTTGGTTCGTTATTGCCGTAATTAGGGGTTGCGGGCTGATTGAAATTGGTGGGTGTGCTCATAATTATTTAGAAAAGTGTGTGAAAGGTTTAACGTAAATTCGTTCGATGTTCAATTGGTTTCAGGGGCAGTAGTTCTGTATGCGTATGTTTGATTTGTTGTGTATCGCTGTATTTGCGATTGTTGCAGATAAAACCGCTTTTGGCTTGCTTTATTGCCCGCAAGTTATTGTGACTTATTGGAAATATTTTTTAAAAAAAACATAACCAATTGATTGTCAACGTTAAAAATTTTTAAATAAATAATATTTACTGAAAATTACCTCGAAAACCTCTATGCTTGGATGAAGGGTGAATACCTATCTTTGTGTCGGGGTTTTCACTGATACCCGGGAGGAATAACACTAAGGCTCCGGATTAAAAGGCAGTGGGCAACGAACAAAAAGCAATACAATCACTCTAAATACATCTGCATGTCTGCATTTGACACCTACGATTTATACAATATCCTCTTCCTCGACATTGAAACCGTCCCGGGTTTTGCCGAGTTTGAAGAAATGAACGAGGAATTACAGGAACTCTGGGGCATCAAGTGCCGCTCGATCCTGCGCAAACCCGCCGACGAGGAAATCAGTTACGATGAAATGGCCGAACTCTTTCGCCTGAGAGCGGGCATTTATGCCGAGTTCGCCAAAATCGTGTGCATTTCGGTGGGCTTTATAACCCGCCAGCCTGGCAGCGACGAACCTTTGCTGCGCCTCAAGTCGTTCAGCAACCACCTCGAAGCCAGTATCCTGGATGATTTCAGCGAAGTGTTGTCCAAACATTTCAATAATCCCGACAAATTTGCCCTCTGCGGCCATAATATCCGCGAGTTCGATATTCCATATATCTGCCGTCGTATGATGATCAACCAGTTGCCACTGCCCAAAATGATCGATATCGCCGGGAAAAAGCCCTGGGAGACCAAACACATGCTCGATACCATGGAAATGTGGAAATTTGGTGACATCAAAAACTACACTTCGCTGCGACTGCTGACGGCTGTGTTCGATATTCCTTCGCCCAAAGACGACATCAGCGGCGCCGATGTGGCCGGGGTGTACTGGGAAGAACGCGACCTCGACCGCATTGCTACTTATTGTGAAAAGGATGTGCTGGCGACGGTGCAATTGTTTTTGCGGATGAAACGGATGCCACTTTTGAGAAATGATCAGATTGTTGTTGTGCGCTAAATTGTGAAAGTTATTTCGAATAAACTTGAAGAAAATGTTACTCGGTGCAATGGTTCGCTGGCCGTTCGACAGCTGCCTCCAAAAAACTTTAAAACCGCCCCCCCCCCCCCCCGCCCCCCCCCCCCCCCCCCCCCCCTCCGCAAAAAATCCGATATTTGCGCCCATTATGAGAAATCACTTAGTAGCACCTTCCATGCTGGCCGCCGATTTTACCCGGCTGGCCGAAGAAATAGACATGGTCAACCGCAGCGAGGCCGACTGGTTTCACCTCGATGTCATGGATGGCCGTTTTGTACCGAATATCACCTTCGGCATGTTTATCATCGAAGCCATCGGTCGGCTGGCCCGCAAACCGCTGGATGTCCACCTGATGATCGTGGAGCCGGAAAAATACATCGAGTCGTTCCGAAAAGCCGGCGCGGAAGTGATTACGGTACACGCGGAAGCGTGTCCGCACCTGCACCGCACCATCCACCAGATCAAGGAATGCGGCGCCAAGGCGGGCGTGGCCCTGAACCCGCATACGCCGATCCAGATTTTAGAAAACGTGATCGAACACATCGACCTGGTTTGTATCATGTCCGTGAATCCCGGTTTTGGCGGCCAGAAGTTTATTTACCAGACCCTGCCGAAAGTCAGGCAGTTGAAAGAAATGATCGACACCTATAATAGTATGGCGTTGATAGAAATTGATGGCGGCGTGGGGCTGCACAACGCCGAATCGCTGTTGCAGGCGGGCGCGGATGTGCTGGTGGCCGGCAGCAGCGTATTTGCCGCAAGCGACCCGGAGGCAACGATCCGGCAGTTAAAAGCGTTTAAAGCGGGATTTGATTTTTAAGTTTATAAGGTTTATAAGGTTGATGAGGTTGATATTCATCCACTCGAAAATGAAGCATCCACTCGAAGAATAACCCATTTTACTATTTTTCGAGTGGATAAATATCAACCTCATAAACCTTATAAACCTTATAAACCTTATAAACCCTCATCAACCTTTGAATGAAAAAGATAGATAAACTACTCCTTACCAGTTTCATCGGCCCCTTCGCGGTGTCGTTTTTTATCGCGCTTTTCGTACTGATTATGCAGTTTTTATGGCTGTACATCGACGACATTGCGGGTAAAGGGGTGAGTATTTTTATCATGCTCGAACTGATCGGCTATTTGTCTATCTCCACTTTCCCGATGGCGTTGCCTATTGCAGTGCTGATTGCCTCGGTGATGGTGCTGGGCAATCTGGCCGAACGCTACGAATTATCCAGTATGAAATCGGCGGGTGTGCCGCTGATTCGCATCATGCGTTCGCTGATTTTCTGTGCAGCGGGCATCGGTTTGTTTTCCTATATCTGTTCCGATTTTATTATCCCGATTTCCAACCTGGAATTCAAATCGAGGCTCTACGATATTCGTCGACAAAAACCGGCCCTGACCCTGGAAAAAGGGGTGTTTAATGAAGATTTTCGCCAGTTTGTGATCAAAATTGGCAGTAAAGAGGAAGACGGAGAAACGATTGGCGATATTATGATTGAAGACCAGACCAATATCGGGCAGGTAAAATTCAATCAGATACTGGCAGACAGCGGCCAGATGTACACGACCCGGGACAAGCGTTTTTTTGTAATGAATCTTTTTAACGGCACCCAATACCAGGAGCCGGGCAACCAGGGCGCGACGCCGCAAAAGCAGAAATTTCCTTTTATCCGTACCAACTTCAAGTCCCTGACCAAAGTATGGGACATGCGGGAATTCGAGATGGTGAGTACGGACAAGGATCGGTTCAGCCAGCAGCGCTCCATGTTGAGTATGAATCAGTTGCGGGTCAATATGGATTCTTTGCAAATATCCATGCAGGCCAGCAGGCAGGCTTTTGCGGATGATATGCTGACGAATATGAAACGCCCTTTGGTGAAGCCGGTGCCCGCCATTCCGCCGGTGCCTGCTTATGTGCAACAGAATAAAGGCAAGGGCAAATTGAAAATCACCCCGCCGAAGGTACAGCCGGAACCGCAACGCCCTGCCAGGGCCAGGCTCCCGAAACAGGAAATTACCAAACCGCTCACCGAATACGCCGATTTCGCACAGGTTTTTGGGGCGGAATACCGCCCGGCATTGCAGAAAGAAGCGGTGACAAGGGTTAAACTGACCAAAAACGCGCTGGAAACCCGCAAAAACCAGATCGATGCCCGCCGAAAGGAATTTGTAAAAACAGGTTATGAATTGTTCACGAAATACAGTTTTGCCCTGGTTTGTTTTATTTTCCTGTTTATCGGCGCGCCCATGGGCGCTATTATCCGGAAAGGTGGTTTCGGATATCCCATCCTGGTTTCCATTATTTTCTTCGTCATCTTTATCGTGCTGACCATCGTGTGCCGGAAATTAGCGGAATCCTATATTATGACGCCGTTCTGGGCGGCTATGGTGCCTTGTATCATCTTGATTCCGGTTGGCATTTTCCTGACCCGGAAGGCCATGAATGACTCCCAACTGTTCAATACCGACCGGATTGACCGCTTGTGGCAGTGGCTCATGGCGCGCCTGGAACAAAGAAAAACAAAAATCGCATGAGGGGCATTTGGGAGAACAAATGGTTTGCTGTTCCGGTACTGATTTTCTTAGTCGTTGGCATTTTTTTGCTTTATACCATACCTTATGGCGATGAAATCCTCTTTTTTAATGCCTGGCGCGTAGAACCTTTTAATACGGTTTTTCGCTGGTGTACGATCCTTGGGGAAGTTTTTGTCTACATCGCACTGGGTATTGCTGCACTGCTTTGGCGTTATCGTTTCACGGTGTTGATCGCATTGTCAGGCCTTTTTATTCTTCCACTCGGCTATGTTCTGAAAGATCAGATCGCGATCGACCGTCCGAAAACGTACTTTGAAAAGCAGGGCGTTTACGGAGATGTGGTGGTGGTGCCGGAAGTGGAATTGAACAGTGGGCGCACCAGTTTCCCCTCCGGACATACGCTGTCGGCTTTTACCCTGTACAGTATGTTAAGCCTGATTGCCGGACGCAAACATGCCCGCTGGGGACTGCTGTTTGCCTTGCTGGCTATTGCGGTGGGTATTTCCCGGATATTTCTGGTGCAACATTTTTTGGCCGATATTGTGGCCGGAGCCGTTGCCGGTCTGGTTTGCGCGCAGTTTATCTGGTGGCTCAACGGGCGGGCGTTTTTTCAGAAAATGACTTTTCTCGACACAGGTTTTAGGAGGAATGAGGATGAGGATTGAGGAATGAGAAATTTTTTGAGTTTTGTACTAAAATATTGATTTACAATAAATTCCACATTCCCATTTCCTCATTCCTCATTCCTCATTCCTCATTCCTCATTCCTCATTCCTCATTCCTTTATCAACACCTCCAGCATCTCCTCCCACTGCTCCGGCCTGAACGCCATCCATGCGCCGTGTTTCCGAAACCAGGTGGCTTGTCGTTTGGCGTAGTTGCGCGAATGTTGTTTGATTTTATCAACCGCTTCCTGATACGTGGTGTTTCCATCAAAATAGTCGAAAAATTCTTCATAACCCACAGTGCGTAAAGCGCTTAGGTGGCGGTAAGGCAAGAAAGAACGGGCTTCCGCTTCCAGTCCCGCTTCCAGCATTCGATCTACCCGTTCTTCGATGCGGGCGTACAATTCGATGCGCGGCAAATCTAATAACAGGTAAACCGGAATAAAAGAACGTTCGTTTTTACCCTGTCCCAAAAACGAAGAGAAGGGTTGTCCCGATGCGTAACAAACTTCCAATGCCCGCCGGAGCCGTGCCGGATTTTGCCGGTCGACACTGGCATAATAGACGGGGTCTAAGCGTTGTAATTCCGCCTGAAGCCAGTCTAGTCCCAGCGATTCCAGTTTTTCCGACACCATTTTTTTGGTGTCGGCGGAAACTTCCGGGAAATGATCCAGGCCTTCGCACACTGCCTGGAGGAACAATCCCGAGCCGCCGACCAGAATAGCCACGTCGTGTTCCTGGAAAATACGATCCAGTGTAGCCAATGCTTCCCGTTCAAAATCGCCCACGCTAAAATCTGTTGTAACAGACAGACTATCAATGAAATGGTGCGGTGCAGCCTGCAATTCTGCAGCGGAAGGTTTGGCTGTTCCGATGCTCATTTCCGGTAAAACTGCCGGCTGTCGGCAGAAAGAATCTCCGTGCCGAAGTGTTGCGCCAGCCTGATAGCCAGCGCCGTTTTTCCGGTAGCCGTAGCGCCGCCGACGACAATCAGGTGCTTGGAACGTAGATTTTTCATCGGGGCGAAGAAAACGAAGGATTTACTTACTTGCTCTATCTGAACGAAACTATTTTTACGCCATGAAATATATCCATATCCGTAAAAGCGACGGCCTCACGTATTGGCTGATGGAACCGTTTTTACACCTTACCTACTGGTGCCTTTTCCGAAAAGTATACCTGCACAATATCGCAGGCATTCCCTCCGACAAACCCGTACTGATTGCCGCCAACCACCCAACGGCATTTGTTGACCCGATTGCATTGTGTATTTACTTAGACCCGCCGATTTACAATATGACGCGAGGCGATATATTTCAGCGGCCCTGGGCACGCAAAATGTTGGAAGACGTCAATATGTTTCCCGTTTTCAGGATGCGCGACGGCTATACGGGCCGGGAACGCAACGATGGCGTTTTTGAATTTTGTCAGAGCAAACTGGTGAAAAAACAGGTGGTCGCTGTTTATGTGGAAGGTGAGCATCACCTGGATAAACAGGTTAAACCCGTTCAGAAAGGTTTGTCGCGCATTGCATTTGGCACGTACCAGAACCACGCCCCGGAGGACCTGCAAATTATTCCGGTAGGTAGCAATTATATCTACGGCGACCGCACGAGGGATGAGTTAAAGTTGCTGGTCGGCGCTCCGATTTTTGTTAAAGATTATTGGGAGGCTTATCAGTTAAATCCCGCAACTGCGATCAATAGGCTCAACGCAGACATTGAAAAAGCCTTAAAAGACCTGTGTTATCACATTGAAAAACCCGAAGACACGGCATTGGCGGAACAATTGCTGATGCTGCTGCGGAATGATTTTCCTGCCCGTTTATTACCCGTAGTAGAAATGGGCAATCAACTTTTTTACAGGAAAAACAACTGCTGGATCGTCTGAATGCGATGCCTGAAATGCCCAAAAATGAACTGAAACAGCAAGCGGGGTCTTATTTTTCGGCGCTGGAACAGGCCGGACTGACGGATGCAGGCCTGCGCCACCCTGAACACAGTAGCGTCGGGTGGATGTTTTTTTTAGTTTTAGGCGCCCTGCCTGCCTTGATTGGATTTATGGTCAGTTGGCCGTTTCGTTTTTTCGCCCGCAGAGTTGTCCAAAAATCGGTGAAAAAGCGCGAATTTGTTACCAGTGTGCTGATGGGACTGGCTACGGTTACAGGGGTGTTTGCGGGCCTGGTACTCTTCCTGTACGGATTGTTCACAGCAAGGCCCTGGTTGCTGTCGCTGGTATTGCTGGCGCCTTTGCTGGGCTGGTTTTCTTTTTTTTACCGCGATATCCGCTTGCGTTTTGCGGCGGCCCGAAAAGCGAGCCGGCATCCTGAACGGGCGGCATTGTTGCAGCAACGGGCGGCGATTAAGTAAAAGGGCAAAACTGCAAAGGGCAAAGGGAAATGTAACTCATTGACTAACATTGCCTTTTGCCCTTTGCAATTTTGCCTTTTTACTTAGGTTTTATAGGGCGTGTTTGATGAACAGTCTCTACTTTTGCCATCCAAATTTAAATTAACAAACCACATCATGGGAAAAATACGTGCTGCTATTACGGGCGTTCACGGTTGGGTACCAAAAGACCGGCTGACCAATTTTGATCTTGAAAAAATGGTGGATACCAATGACGAGTGGATTGTATCTCGCACGGGTGTCCGCGAACGGCGCATCCTGCGTACGCCGGGATGGGCTACCAGTGATATGTGTGCGGAAGCGGTAAAAGGGCTGCTCGAAAAAACAGGCGTCAAACCGGGCGAAATTGATATGATTATCGTAGCGACGGTTACCGCCGATATGGTTTTTCCCGATACCGCCAATACGGTTTGTGATAAAGTCGGTGCTAAAAAATGCATTCGGTTACGACATCAACGCCGCCTGTTCCGGCTTCCTGTTCGCATTGGCTACCGGCGCGCAATTCATTCAGTGTGAAACCTATAACAAGGTAATTGTAGTAGGCTCTGATATGATGTCGTCTATTATTGACTACACGGATCGCAATACCTGCGTTATTTTTGGCGACGGCGCGGGCGCTGTGCTGCTCGAACCCAGAAAAGATGGTAATGGCATCCAGGATTTTGTATTGCGTGGCGATGGCTCCGGCCGCACCATGCTGAATATGAAAGCGGGCGGATCACTGCATCCTGCAAGTGCTGAAACCGTCGCAAATCGCGAACACTACGCCTGGCAGGATGGCAAACGGGTGTTTGTTCACGCGGTGAAAGGAATGACCAGCACGGTGGAAGACCTGTTGCGCCGCAATAAACTGACCACCGATGATGTGAGCTGGGTAGTGCCACATCAGGCCAATATGCGCATCATTACTTCTGTGGCCGAACACCTGCATTTTCCCATGGAAAAGGTCATGGTGAATATTGAGAAATACGGAAATACGACTGCAGCAACCCTGCCGCTTTGTTTGTGGGAATATGAACCGCGCCTGCGCAAAGGTGATAATATTGTGCTGACGGCTTTTGGCGGTGGGTTTACCTGGGGATCGTTGCTGATGAAATGGGCGTATTGAGTGCGTGTTTGGTGTTTAGTGTTTCGTGTTTGGGGCGCATTGCCTAAACTACTCCGTTTGCCAATCCTTTAAGCGCCAAGTGTAACCTCTACGACTCCAACAACGCCTCACACTCAACCTAAACACCACACGAATCATCCTTGCTTTTCCCGCACATAAATCTCCTGATCCTTGTATTTGGAAGGACATTTCAGGAGCATTTCGGCGGCGGCAAAGGTTTCGCCTTTCATTTCGCCGGTCAGTACGATGGATTCGGAGCGTTCAAAATCCTGCGGTTTGGCGGCATTTAATTCCACGCGGCGGATTTCTCCGGCATCGTCGCGCACCCAGAATGCCAGAAAGTCGGCATTTTTTTCAGGGTCGTATTCCACAGGGCGGTCTTTCACCAATTGTCCGACTAATTTTACCTTATCGCCGCTTTGAGCGGCTTGTGCAAAATTGGCGTAGGTCGTTACATCCTTACTGGCTGTGATAAGGATACCGATGGCGATAGCCAGGATACCGATAGCGAGGATATGTGTTTTTTTCATAGCAATGATAGTTTTATGTATTAACCGACTGATAAACAGGCGGTTGTATTACTTGTATTTTGAATTTCCGATTTAATAACGATGGAAATATTTTAAAATTTCACCGCAAAAGTACAACAGAATTATACGTGTAAAGGATGGAAAATGTCGCCTCTTTTTTCACTCACTTCTCACTTCTCACCTCTCACCTCTTACATCCTCGCCACCTCAATCATCCTGTCTTCCACCTTCCGTACAATTTCATTGAATTGTGCGCTGTGTTTCACTTCCATGTTTCTGTTAAAAGGCAGGTCGACCGAAATATGATGCACAAAACGGCCCGGATTGGCAGCCATGATATAAATATCGTCGGCGAGATAAACCGCTTCTTCGATGTCGTGGGTAACAAAAACGATGGTGGGCTGGAATTTCAGCCATACATCTTCCAGTAAATCCTGCATTTGCAGGCGGGTATTGATATCGAGGGCGCCGAACGGCTCGTCCATCAGCAGGATATCGGGGCTGGCGATAATGCTGCGGGCGATGGCTACGCGTTGCAATTGGCCGCCCGAAAGGGTAGGGTAGACGGCATATTTGTTTTCATGTCCGGCAAGTCCCACCATTTCGATCATTTCCTGGGCGCGGCGGCGGCGTTCTTTGGCTTCCACCTGCTGAAAGCTCAGTCCCAGTTCCACATTTTCCAGCACTGTCATCCAGGGCAGCGAGGAGTATTGCTGGAATACCATACCAGCCCGGATACCCGATTCATGGACGGGTTTTTCGCGCAGCAGCACTTGCCCGGAAGTAGGGTTCTGCAAACCGGCGATATAGCGTAGCAGCGTACTTTTTCCACAACCCGAAGCACCCAGAATGACTACAAACTGGCCTTGACCGGGTTTGTCTTCAATCAAAAAATCTAAGTCTTTGATAATGAAGTCTTTGCCATTGCTGTAGGTCTGGCTGATATTTTTCAGTTCAATGATATTGGGAAGATCAGTGTCTTTAATTGCGAGCATGTTGGAAAGTAGTTATCCGTTATTAGTTATCTGTTATCGGTGTTGATAATCAAGCATTTACATTGCTTTTTGCCCTTTGCAACTTTGCCTTTTTACTTAATTTCACACGGCCTGTAGACCATTCCAAAGTTTCATTTCACCCATCAGGATAAGACCGATAGCGGCCAGAATGACCAATCCTGCGCCTTGCAGCAGCAGGGTGGGGGACAAAGAAATAAACAAAGGCAGCAACACCGCCAGGGCAAAGGTTCCCAGTACAATATAAATACCGGTTTGAACTTCTTTCAGTCCGTCTACCTTGGTTTTATAATGTTTGTGCGGAAAGAGGCGTTTATCCAGATAGACAAACAACCTGTCCTGTAGAATACCGATAACAATAATAAGCAGCAGCACGGCGAATACCTTATCCGTTTTGTCGCGGCGGGCAAGCCAGTAAATCAGCGAGCCCAGTCCGCCGGTATTGTTCAGGATTTCCGCGATGATGATATACGTCCAGGAAATAGCCGTGAGTACGCGCAAGTCCTCCATAAATTTGGAAATGACCGAGGGCAGGTAAACAGAAATCAGGGTCTGCCAACTGCCGGCGCCTAAAGTGTAAACGGTGGTAAGGTGAACGTTTTCGACTTCATTGATGCGTTGTACAATCACCGGAATCATGTAGACGAAGATACCGAACGCCAGAAAAGCCACTTTCATATTGTCGCCCAGGCCAAACCAGAGCATAAACAAACCGGTGAGCGCCGAAATGGGCAGGTAACGCATGGCATCGACCGGTCGGGAAAAAAGCCCCCGGAACAAGGGGATAAACCCGATCAGTCCCCCGACGAAAAATGACACCAGGATGGCCCAGAAGTAACCTTTAAAGTTCAGCCAGATAGAATGGATGGTGTGTACAGGCAGGTTGTCTTCTTCCAGTAATTTTGGATAAGCCTGGATCACATGAAGCGGAGTAGGCAGAATTTTATAGATTTTTCCAACCGTTTTGGCGTTTGCAAACTGAATGCTGTCTGCCCGCAGCAGCGAGTCGCGGTTCAGATTTTGCAAAGAAGGATCATCTAAGCGAGGCGCCTGATAGTCGAGGGCGGGTATGGCAAGCATTTCGGCGAGTAACCACCAAAAGCCAATTAACATGATTGCCCCCAGAATGCCGAGCGTGATATTTTGAATTTTGGAAAGACTTCCGCGCAGTTCAAACATGGGTTTTAGAGCGATTGCTGAATTTTGGAGTAAAAATACATGCACTCCAACAAAGTTCTGCGTTTTTTATGTGGCTGTATTTTCTGTATGTTTGCCCTAAGAAACCTTTTTATCCCATTATCCGGGTTATCCAACGTATTTTCTCCGACTCCCATGCGCCGTTTTATTCGTCCATTTATTTATGTAATGCTCTTTTGGGGGGCTGGCGGGCTTTCAGCCCAAAGCACTGCTGTTCAGGATACCCTGAGCAATCGGATTGCCTTGCTTGTTCAACTGACACAATCGGGCAGTTACGAACAGGCACAGGTGGAAGCGGAAGCGTTCAGGGCGTTTTTGAAACAGCATCAAATACCGATAACCCCGAGATCGCTGACGCTGTTGTCCAGTATTTACCGCGCCAATCAGGATGACCGGAGCGCTACCCGTTTGCTGGCAGATGCCGAATTGAGTGCCCGCAAAGACCCCAACCCAGTCAATAAGGCCGCTTTGTTAAAAGTGATCGTCGAGGAATGCCGGAAATGGGATTTGCCCGATCAGGCACTCACCTGTCAGCAATTGCTCGCAGTCGCACAGGACTCCATAGCAGCCCGTGAACGCCGCCGATCTACATCGGATATGCGCCGCCAACTGGATTCCCTGACGGCCTTGCGCCGATTAGATGTTGGCTGAGCGCAATTATGTCCGTATGGAAAAAGAACGCCTGTGGCTGCTGGTCGGCGCTGCCGGATTGATGTTCATCGCATTGTTATACTCTAATTTTCGGAGCAATGACCGCTGGCGTAAGTTGTTGGAAAAGAAGGAGTTGGAATGGGATATTATGCGCAGCAATCTGCAATACGAAGCGGAGATGAAGCACAATGCAGACTTCGTGGAAGCCACGTCGGTCGCTGTTCCCCTGAGTGCAGTCACACTTACTTCGCCGGATCCGTACCCGATGTACCACGGCCCCAAACCGGAAGCAATTGCCTTGCTGATTGAGCCGAACCGGCAGGTAGTACTGTATTTGAAATCGCTGTTGTCCGATCGTTTTCAGATTGAAACCGCTCATACCTTTACAGAAGGGCTGCAATTGGCCAATGATCTGATGCCGGATATCGTAGTTTGCGACGCCCTGTTAAATGGAAAATCGGGTATCGAGGTGGCGCGCCAGATTAAACTTTCGGAACCGCACCAACCATATTCCGGTCGTGCTGCTGACGGATAAATTCGGGAATGAAGGCAAATTGGATGCCTTGCGCGCCGGCGCCGACGCCTGGTTTACCCGTCCGGTAATCGATGATGAATTTGACGCTTCCGTGCAGCGCCTGCTGGACGCTCGCAAAGTAAAACACGAGCAGTTCAATCGTTATATGCACCTGTATTTCACAGAAAATCGCATCACCATCGAGGAACCTTTCCTGTCCAATACCATGCAAATGATCGAGCATAATCTGGCCGATCCGGATTTTATGGCCGATGATATTGCCCGCAAAATGCAGTTGACCAAAACGCACTACGTCAAGAAATTGAAAGTGCTGACAGGCAAGGAACCTGTGCAACTGATCCGTGAAATGCGGCTGGAAAAAGCCAAAATATTGCTCGAAAAACGCGCAGGGACGCCGCAGGCCATCAGCGAACTCGTGGGATTCAGCAGTCCGGGTACGTTTGCGCTGGCCTTCAAGGAGTATTTTGGTGAAAATACCCTGCTTTTATACGCGCAGACGCCGAATAGGTTGATTTAACAGGGATGAGGAATGAGGGATGAGGAATGAACGAGCGGGATCGAAAAAAGAGCGCTAAAAAGTTAAATCGCTCCATTTTCGAGCGAATGTATTATCAACCCTCATCAACCCTTATCAACCTCATCAACCTCATCAACCTCATCAACCCTATGACTCACTGCCAATGCACTTCCGTTTCCCACTGCCCCTTCGGCAACTGATAAAGCCGCCAGAATTCGTCGGCTATTAAATCCGGGTCAAATCGGGTGCCTGCCTTGACCATGCCGCTGATCGTTACCGTAGCTGCTTTGATACCCAATGGCGCGCCTTCCTGCGCAATAGAAAAAACCAGGTTGCGCATGGCCGCTTTACCCATTCCGAGCGAAGCCAGCATGGCCGGCGCCTGATAAGCGGTGCCGCCTCCTGTGAAAAACATGGCGCCATGTTCCCTTTCTTTCATTTGTGAAAAAACGGCTTTAGCAGCCAATAAAGCGCCTACTACGTTGATATTCAGGTCGTTCAGGAAGACGGACAAGGAAATTTGGGAAGGTGTGGCCGGGTTGTAGGAACTGGCGTTGTAATGCAGGATTTCAATATCCTTATGTTCGTCAACGATGTGTTCCAGCAAACGGACAAAAGTGTCGGAATCGGCAATGTCTGCCGGATATGCCTGAGACTTGATGCCTGATTGTGCCAATTCTGCCACATAGGATTTCAATTTATCTTCATTGCGCGCGACCATCAGTATTTCAAAACCCTCGCGGCCAAATCTTTGGCGATGGAAATGCCGTTGCCCGGCCCCATACCAATTAGTAGTAATTTCATAGAAAGGTTATTAATGATGAATGATAAACGATGAATGATGAATGATGAATATTTGGCCTGACAGGTGAAGTGAATTCTGTTTTTTTCTTTAAAGTATTGATTTGCAATTAATTAGTATTTTTTCATCATTCATCATTCATCATTCATCATTCATCATTCATCATTCATCATTCATCATTTAAATTCCCTTCGTCCGCACCCAGTTCTGGAAACGCTCCGCGTTCACCTTGTGCGCGGCAAAAGTTTCTGCAAAAGCGTGCGTTCCCGTTTCATCGGGTTTGGCGCAGAAGTACAGGTATTTGTGTTGTTCCGGGTTGAGTACCGCATCGATGGTAGGGATAGCGGCCATGCTGATCGGGCCTGGCGGTAGTCCTTTGTACATGTAAGTATTGTAAGGAGAATCGAACAAGGTGTGGTACTCGGTGACACGCCGGGTGGCAAAATCGCGGGTGGCAAACACAGAAGTGGGGTCGGCCTGTAGCTTCATGCCGATTTTCAGGCGGTTGAGATACACCCCGGCAATCGTCGCTTTTTCCGGGTTGTAGTTGGTTTCGCGCTCCACTATGGAGGCGAGTATGTACGCTTCCGTTTCCGTCAGGCCGAGCGCCTTTGCTTTGGCGCGCCGGTTGTTTTTGTCCCAAAACGCAGCATGCTCTTTTTTCATTCGTTTCAGAAAATTGGCGGCGTCTGTATTCCAGTACATTTCATACGTATTCGGAATAAAACCGGTGACGAGGGTTTCCGGCGTAAAACCCAGTTCGGAAAGCAGGACAGGATTGCGGAACGCAGCGATCAGTGATGCGGAATCCGCTTCAATAAACCGGGCGACCAAGCCCGCAATTTCTTCAGGCAGCCGCTCATTGTTCAGGATTACCCGCACAGGCGCTTGTTCGCCATTGCGCAGGTGTTGGATCAGTTCGCGGTTGTTCCAGCCCGGTTTGATCTGGAAGCGGCCGGCCCGCATTTTATCTTTTTTATAATTCATCTGGGCTGCCAGCCAGCGGAATCCGGCTTCATCCTTGACGATGCCGCCTTTTTTTAAAATGGATACGACCTGTTCAAAATTGGCTCCGGTGGGGATACACACGAAAGGATCTGCAAGTTCTTCCGGTACGCCCGAGAAATAAATCGCTTTTAAGGGTTGCCATCCAAACCAGAGCGCGAGCGCCAGTACGGCAATAACGGCCCCTCCAATAAGGGTGCGCTTACCTGTTTTTTGTTGTTGCATGTTGTTGAAATGTAGTTGCCCGCTGGGTTGGAGCAACGCATAGTGATTGTTATCCATAAGGTAAATTCCAAAAACTAATATTGTTCCGAATCATTTGGAAACTCCCGTTTTTTAACATCGGATACATACTGTTTGGTGGCGTTCCCGATGGTTTCAAACAGTTCGAGGTAGCGGCGTAAAAAACGCGGTTTAAAATCCTTGGTAATGCCCAGCATATCGTGTGTGACCAAAACCTGGCCGTCGGCATGTTTGCCCGCCCCGATGCCGATGGTGGGAATTTCAATACTTTCCGATACCGCTTTGGTCAGAGGGGCCGGAATTTTTTCCAGCACGATGGCAAAACACCCGAGCGCCTGGAGCAATTTGGCGTCTTCCCGAAGTTTTTGGGCTTCTTCTTCTTCCTTGGCGCGTACGGTGTAGGTGCCGAATTTATAGATGCTTTGCGGCGTCAACCCCAGGTGGCCCATTACCGGGATGCCGGCCATCAGGATACGTTTAATGGAATCCTCTACTTCCGAACCGCCTTCTAATTTGACGGCATGTGCGCCCGATTCCTTCATAATCCGGATAGCGCTGGAAAGGGCGATTTCCGAATTGGCCTGATAACTGCCAAATGGCAAGTCCACCACTACCATAGCCCTGCTGACGGCCCGCACGACAGATTGCGCGTGGTAGATCATTTGATCGAGGGTAATTGGAAGGGTGGTTTCATGCCCGGCCATTACGTTAGAGGCGGAGTCGCCTACCAACAGGATGTCGATACCAGCCTCATCGAGCATTCTGGCCATTGAAAAGTCGTAGGCGGTGAGCATGGCAATCTTTTCACCGCGTGTTTTCATGGCCTGGATGACATGGGTGGTGACGCGTTTGATTTCTCCGGTAGTTGCGGACATTATTAAGTAGTTATCCGTTATTAGTTATTGGTTATCAGTGTTGATAATCAATTATTTACATTACTTTTTGCCATTTGCAATTTTGCCTTTTTCCTTATCCTTTAAAATTGAGGACGCGGAACTTCGGATCAAGGTTCAGGGAATCGACAGATTTGCTTTCCAGTTCAAAATTCGGGAATGGCCAACTTTTTCTGGCGGTAAAAATACCGAAACCTTCGGAAAGGTTGGTATACGATGTGGTGACTTCGGCGCCCGTCAGACCCGAATTGACGGCTTCGCTTTCCTGGTATGCTGCAATTTCCGGGCCGGCGCCTTCCACTATTACGTCGATGCCGCTAAAATACCGCTGCAACGTGGTGGATGGTTCGATGTTTTGTAACAACGCATTGTAAAAATCAGTTGCCAGGAAGTTTGATCGGCCTCTGTAAAAGCCGCCGCCGATGACTGTGTTTTCCCGAAGCACATTTTTGGCAGCCTTCCAGCGAAAACTTTTCATTTCCTGGCTACCATTGGGGGCTACTTCCCGGTAGCGGATATTCAGGTAAACATCAAAAATAACTGCATTTGCGCGACAACGCCATTCCACCACAATGGGAACACTACCGGCAATATTGATTCTTCTGGGTGTAAAAAACGATGGCTCCGGCCGGATCAACATCATGGTATCTGGCACCGTGGTTTCCCCTGTAATAGCCGGTTTGCCGTCTGCGCGTTCAATGATGAGTCGGTACGTTAAGCCGTCTGCCAAACCGCCGCCAAGTTGGCTGTCTTTGATTTTATACAACCAGTTGGGCGACTGGGCAAAGGTGCCTTCGTCGCGCACATATCCTTCCAGGTTGCCGTCGACACGGGTCAACTGATACCGTTGCGCATTTCCCACGCGTTGCAGAAATACGGAAATCGCATTGGCGGGATAATACAAAGAGTCGGCAATTTTTGCCACAACATAAGCGCTGGCGTCCGGATCGATAAAAGCCCGTTCTATCCGAATATAGTGGGCAGTGTCATCCGGGGAAATAATGCCATAAACAACAGGAATTTCTTTGAAAGGGGCGGCAATGTCAAATTCATTTGAACATGCACTCCATAAAAGCCCGAGTACCGGGCATAACAGCAATAATTTTTTCATTATCGGGTGGTTAAACACTTGATGCGGCAAAAGTACAGTTTTCAGTTGGTGGAAAAACAAAAAGCCTTGCTAACGCGAGACGTTCAGCGCTTTTCAGTCTTGTCCGGGGTGCTGCCGGAAACTTTAAGATTTATTTAAGGGTACACCGGGGAAACTAATTGGCCGTTTTGGAGTCAAAGGACCATTACTCACTAAAATGAATATCTCATTATGAAAATGTATAAGTCAATCAAATCACGCTCTGTATTGCTGTTCATATTGCTTTTTGCTGCAGCGGCACAAGCGCAAACCGAAACCGCACCTTTGAAAAAAAACAGGGCAGAAGGCTCTGAAATGAAGGCGAAGAAGCAAAAACCTGTACCTGTGGAAGACGAACTGAACCTTACCCAGAAACAAAGAGAGCAATTCAAAAAAGCGGACGAAGATTACAAAATCAAATCAAAAGCAACGAAAGACGCTAAAAAGCAAGACATGTCTCAGCTGCGCGAAGAAAGAAAACGCGCGCAAAGAGCCGTGCTGAATGCCGACCAGGCAGCCAAATATGACGAAATCACGGCGCGCAAAGAGGCAAAAAAAGCCCAGAAGCAATACAACAAGCACCCGAAGAAAGCGACCAAAGTGAAGCGGGAACAACGCGGATAAAGCCAGGTCAAAGGCGACATGAAAAAAGATAAATCGGGCAACCGCTAATCCATCCGGCAACCCCGGGCGATTTTCTGCCAAAAGTCGTTTGTTCAGACATCTGAAATTTTGAAGTAAGCGCCCCATCGGTCATTTTCCGGTGGGGCGCTCTTTTTTCAGGGCGGAGGCATGGAAAAGGAGCGCCCGCACCACAGCCCGATTCACGGGATCCCTGAAAGGCCAAAACGTGTTGGCTGCACCCGTTACCGCGCTCGGATTATTTGCAGATTTTTGAAGCCGGTGTCATATCTAATACCTAGGCCCTGTCTTTTCTTTCAAAAATTTGCGCGTGCCTTTTTTCATAGTCTTTGAATTCCGTCCCCATCCATTTGTCCCACCAGGTGAAATACAAGGCGTAGTTTCCATTAAATAACTGATGATGCATATTATGGTGTGTCGAAGTTGTCTTGAGTTTTGGAACATCAATGATATGCAGGCTGCCAAAATCCATATTTTGGTAAAAAATGACTAAAAACAGCGGTTTCTATGACATAGATACACGTCGTGTCGCAGAAATTTTCTCTACTTTTGCCGATCTTACTACCAATACAAAATAGTCAAAATTCAATGAGCAAAATTACCGTCGTAGGCGCCGGCAATGTAGGCGCCACCTGTGCGAATGTACTGGCACACGAAGACCTCTTCAACGAGGTTGTATTGATTGATATTCAGGGCAATTTAGCCAAAGGTAAAGCCCTCGATACCTGGCAGCAGGCGCCTGTCGACGGCTATTCCACCCGGCTGACGGGTGGCGACGATTATGCCCTCACTGCCAATTCGGATATCGTGGTCATTACCGCCGGTATCCCGCGCAAGCCAGGCATGAGCCGCGATGACCTGATTTCCACGAATGCTAAAATCGTGGTTTCCGTCACCCAAAATATCCTGAAATACACCAAAAACCCGATCATTATCGTGGTTTCCAATCCGCTCGACGTAATGACATACGCCTGCTGGAAAGCCTCCGGACTTTCTGACAAACGCGTGATCGGCATGGCCGGCGTACTCGATACGGCCCGTTACCGGGCATTTCTCGCGGAAGCCCTCGACGTATCGCCCAAAGACATTCAGGCGATGCTGATGGGCGGGCATGGCGATACCATGGTGCCGCTGCCCCGCTACACAACCGTAAGCGGTATTCCGGTCACGGAACTGATTAAAAAAGATAAACTGGAGGCCATCATTGAGCGCACCAAATTCGGTGGCGGCGAATTGGTCAACCTCATGGGCACTTCCGCCTGGTATGCACCCGGCGCAGCGGCGGCCCAAATGGCTATTTCCATTTTTAAAGACGAAAAACGCGTTTTCCCCTGCTGCGTACGGCTCAACGGTCAATACAAACTGAAGGATGTGTTCGTAGGCACGCCGGTCAAACTCGGCCGCAAAGGAATCCAGGAAATTATCAAACTTCGCCTGAAAAAAGACGAACTCGATCTGTTGCATAAATCTGCCGCAGCCGTCAAAGAAGTTTCTGATGCGCTGGATGCTATGAATGTACTGTGATTTTCGTGTTTGGTGTTTCGTGTTTGGTGTTTGGGGGGACATTGCCCAAGACATGCTGTGATGGTTGAGCGAAGCACCCCAAACACGAAAAACGAAACACCAAACACACATTAAAAAGTTATGTCTGAAATCCAACCCTCTGTAGCAGCATCCCGGTTTCTGGGAGAATATGATAACGGTCAATAGTGGCGAGTCCTTAGCCGAAATATCTGAGAAACAACCTGTTATGTTGGTTTTTCTGCGATTCTTCGGCTGCTCTTTTTGCCGGGAAGCGATCAGTGATATTTCTCAAAGACGCAAACAACTGGAGTCTAATGGATTCCGGGTGGTATTTGTACACATGGCGCCCGATCAGGAAACCGCTGAAAAGTTTTTTAAAAAATACAAACTTTTCCCGGTCGACCATATCTCGGATCCGGAGAAAACTTTTTACAAGGCATTCGGCCTGTCACGCGGTACGCCGCAGCAAATATTCGGACTGATGAACTGGATTCGGGGATTTCAGGCCAGCGTACTGGAAGGGCATGGTAACAACAACCCCAGCGAAGAACTGGGCGACGGTTTTCAGATGCCCGGTGTTTTTCTGGTACATAAAGGCGTGATTCTTAATCAGTTTATACATCGAAATCCTTATGACAGGCCGGATTATGAGGAAATTTGTCAGATTTAATGTAGTTGTCTCATAGTATCAAAATCATAAATGGTACAAATTTTTATTTCGGTTTCGCTACCAGAAACATGAATCATCCCAAATTTTGGCGTGAGATGGCAGCATATATCCAAACCCTCTCCCCCAACAAACCCCAAAACAAAAACAAAACCAGGAAACAGAAAAAACAGGGGTGCCGTTCGCCCTATTTGGTTTTTGAGGAGCAAAAAAAAATAGGGGAAACCAAAAGTGTTTGTGGGGGGCCTTTTTCCGGCCAAAATTGGATGCTTATGTTTAGTACTCGATAAAAATAAAAACCGTTTTTTTCTTATTGGCACTTATGGGACAACCATGGCAGAAAATACCGCCCGGAGGCTTGTCGCCTGCCGGGCTTTTTTTGCTCCTGGCCGGAATGTTCAACGGGTTTTGCGGACTGCAGGCGCAATCGGACAGTTTACTCATATTACCGGAAGTGCTCATACGCCGGCAGCAGGCGGAACGGAACGGATACGCCATCTGGAGGGCCGATTCACTGCCTGTCAACGGCGTTTTGTCCCTCTCCGAGCGCCTCTTCTGGGATAATTTTGTTGATATCCGCCCCAATGCGCCGGGTACGCTTGCTACGGCGTCTATTCGCGGTGCGGGACCTAAACGCAGTCCCGTACTCTGGAACGGGCTTCCGCTCCAAAGCGCCATGCATGGCGTAGTCGACCTTGCCCTGATCCCGATTTGGCCGGGAGACCGGGTGGAAGTGCGGTACGGCGGACAAAGCGCTGCGCAAAGTAGTGGTTCCATGGGCGGCAGTGTGATCCTGGAGTCGCAAACACTCCGGCAGGAAGCCGGTTTTTTGGGATCGGCAGCTGCGGCAGCCGGCAGTTGGGGGCGTGTGGAAAATATGCTTTCAAGCGGTTACGCCGGCGAAAATGTCGCGGTGGAAATCCGGGCATCCTGGCAGCGTTCCAACAACGATTTCCTATACCGCAATATCACACAAATAGGCAAACCCCTTGTTCGGCAAGCCAATAACTTCGGAGAAAAATGGGATATTCAGCAACACAGTCAATGGGTAATTAATAGAAAAAACAGGCTGAAATCGGCGTTTTGGAGCCAGCGCGCTTTCCGGGAAATTCCGCCGACGATGACACAAGTGCCGATAGAAACCTGGCAGCGCGACCGGGCGACCAGGGCCGTTGTTACCTGGGACAAACAGCAGCGCACTAATAGCCTCTGGCAAACCCGCGTTGCCTGGCTCGATGAAGGCATTTATTATTACTTATATGGCAAAACGGATTCCAGCCGCGCCAGAACCGCGCTGCTCAGCAGCGAATATTCCACGACGCTCCGGCAGCAGTTTTTTTTCAAAACCGGGCTGAACGCACAACAGCAATGGGCAAATGCCGACGGCTACGCAGACAGTACGCGCTGGTACGGACAGGCACGGCTGGCGGCGTATGCCACAGGAGAACGCCGTTTCAAAAGCGGCCGCCTCTCTTTGATGCTTCGGCAGGAATGGGCACAGGAGCAAGGCGTTCCTTTTACCTGGTCTGCCGGGGGGCAATTTCGCCTCGGTTCCGGACAACTGCACTTCCATCTTTCCCGCAATTTTAACTTGCCTACCTTTAATGACCGTTTCTGGAATTTCTATGGACGGCCAGGTCTTAAGGCTGAACGCGGGTATAGCAGCGAACTCGGCTGGAAATACCAAAATGAAATTTTTTCCGGTGAAGTGTCTGTCTTTCAAATACTTATGGATAACTGGATCGACTGGCAACCCGGAACAGACGGCATTTTCAGGCCCTATAACCTAAAAAAAGTATGGAGTAGGGGAGTGGCATGGAGCGGCGCCTGGCACTGGCGCCTGGGGCGCTGGCAGGGGCGCTTCTCCGGGCGGTACCAATATGTAAAAGCCACGAACGTATCCGTATATACAGCGGAGCAAGGTGTGTTAAACAAACAATTGGCATATACCCCAAACCATACGGGCGCAATCGGTGTGCACGTCCGACGCGGCAGTTTTACAGGCGCATACCTGCATCAGTTTACCGGACCCCGGTTTGCCACTACCGATAATCTGGAAATATTGCGCGGTTTTCAAACCGGAAACCTGATCCTGCGCTTCGGATTTGCCGGGCTTTCCAAAAAACTGACGGGATTAACGCTTGGCGTCCGGGTAGAAAACGCCTGGAACACGCCGTACCAGGCGCTCCTTTACAGGCCTATGCCGGGGCGCGGGTGGCGGGTGGAATGCTCTTATACGTGGTAAGGTAGCACAGCCTTCAGGCTGTCGGGACAAGGGCATTTATGCCCGCAAAACTGTAAAAAAGCGCCTTGAAAGGCACTCATCCCGACGGCCTAAAGACCGTGCTACCATCTAAATCCACCTTTTTATCCCTGAAATATACCAACATGCCGACCATCGCAATGAACATGAAGCCCAGTACAATGAAATAGCCGTATTGGGTGTGCAATTCGGGCATATTGTCGAAATTCATGCCGTACACACCGGCCACAAAAGACAGCGGGATAAAAATAGTGCTGATCACCGTAAGCAGCCGCATGACGTTATTCAGGCGATTGGAGGCTTCGGCGTGGTAAAGCGATTCCAGGCTGGACAACATATCTCGCTGACTATCAATACCATCCAATATTTGAGCCACATGATCTACCACATCGCGCAGGTATAGTCGGTTGGATGTATCCACGATTTCACTTTCCGTTCGGTAGAGTCGGGTAGCCGCATCGCGGAGCGGGAGCACCCTGTGCCGAAAATTGTTTACGGCGTGTTTCAGGTTAAAAATACCTGCTTTTACTTCCGGTTCAGCGCCGTTTCGATGCAAGGTTTCTTCGAGGTCAAACAACTGTTTCTGAATCTCATCGAGTACGACGTAATACCCGTCTACAACGGTATCCAGCAGTGCGTAGGCTAAGTAATCGGGGCCTTTTTTCCGGATGCGACCGATTCCTTCCTGCGCCCGTTTGCGCACGTGGGCAAAATTGTCGTCGGGATCTTCCTGAAAAGAAAGTACAAAATCGCTGCCGATAAAAATGGCAATTTGTTCGCAGACGATTTCCACCGTTTCCGGCTTGAAAGTCAGATTGGGCAGGATGATAAAAAGGCCGTTGTCGAATTCTTCCAGTTTGGGGCGTTGCTGGGTGTCCAGTACATCTTCCTGCGCCAGGGGGTGGATGCGGAAGTCGTCGCCGATTTTAGAAATGAGCGCCGTTTCCGTGAGGCTTCGGATATCGACCCAAATCATGCCCGGGTTTTTCCGAAGCTCTTTGCTGTAATATGGATGTTCACTATATTTGTTTTCAGCATATTGAACAGTGAACACACTGGACGGCTTGTCCGTGCGATAACCTGTATAAATCAGGGTGCCCGGTGGCAATCCCTTTTTCCTGATTTTAGTATGCTGGTGAAATTTCCTGCTCATGGCGGCAAAGGTAATAAAGAGCGGTGAGAGAAGTGAGCGGGTGAGAGATGTGAGAGGATCACATCTAAAAAATGCAGCAATTGAAAGATACCCTCAAATTGGTATGATTATTGGAATAGACACCATCAATGAATTGAAAAGTTACTTTTCACAGGTTCCGAATATTTTTCCCGGACAGTGAAAAAATAGAGTAAATGTTTGACAATCAATCTTTTATTTTTAGAGTATTGATTGTTGCGGAGAAAAAACTCAAAGCGGTTCGTTTAATTTGAACTAAATTTGCGCCCGTTTTTTTTAATCCCACAGTCTGGTTCAAAACAGATTTTTAATCTTCCGCCTTTCAAAGTTGGTTTCTCGTGATTGCGTGTTTTCATTTTTTTGTGTCCAACATCTGACGCGATGAACCCAACATTTGTAACAACATTTATTCATTCCAAACCGACTCAGCTTTGATGAGGCTAAGATTACATTTATTCAGAAGAATTCCCACCTTTTTCCATTTCCCATCATCTAATTTGTTGACCATGAACAACTCGACAACACCTCGGCGTTGGGCGTTGACTGCTATGACTTTTTTGTCCCTGCTTGTCAGCCAAAACCTTTACAGCCAATGCGCGGCCTTTGTATCATACCCGCCTGATGCATCTGTCCAAATCATACTGGCTCTCGGCGCCGGAGGTACAGTAGACTTAAATGAAGCGGTACTTGACAATAAGGGCTTTGTAAAAAGCCCCGCCTGTGAATATTATCTGTCCCAAAGCCCTTTAGGCCCCTGGTCTGCTAGGCCGGTGACGTTCTTTTGTGCCGATGTCTCTACTTCACCGCAGACATGGTATGTACGGGTCGACGGTGTGCCTCCGGGCAACAACGGTGGTCCTGGTGCAACGGTTCGCACACTGAGTGTTACGGTTGTGGATAATATTCCACCTACTATTTTTGTGAATCCCGGCAACGAACTTCGCCCGGCTGATCCCGGCCTCTGTTCTTATGAGGCTTCCGGTGCAGAATTTGATGCAACGATTGGCGACAATTGCAGCGTTATTATTACCTATATATTAAGCGGTGCTACAACCGGCAATTATGCCACCACACTCGATTTTGTAGATTTTAACACCGGTATTACAACGGTTAATTTTTCCGGTGTAGACCCTTCCGGCAATATATCCAACGGCATTTCTTATCAAATTGAAATTGAAGATGTAGAAGCGCCGTTTGTTTCGCCTTGTCCTCCGGACGAAGTGTACTCGACTGCACCCGGTTCCTGCTTGAGCGATATATCCAATATCATTGCTCCTGTATATCCCATTGAAATTACTGAAAACTGCCCTGATTTTATCTCCGTTGACTGGGAAGCCACTGGTGCTACCGCCGCCACCGGATCAGGCGATATTGCCATCAATTTCGGCTTAGGAATTACAACCGTTACTTATACGGTGTCAGATGCAGCCGGTAATACGGGTACCTGTTCCTTTATGGTGACAGTGACAGATGATGAAGACCCTACCTTTGTAGATGTGCCGGATGACCAGCCTATCGGAACTTCCACAGGCGGCGCTACGCCGATTAACCTGTGCGACGGCTTTCTGGAATGGGATCATCCTTCTGTAGTAGACAACTGTGTCGGCCCCTATACTATGACCGTAGAATACAGTGGCGCAACCGTGGTGGCCGCTGCGGCTGCCCTGCAAGGCGCTACTACCACCCAGTTTTTCAACCTGGGTGCTACCACCGTTACGTATGTTGCTACCGATGCCAATGGCAATACAGGTAGCACTTCTTTTATCGTCACGGTATCTGATGATGAAGCGCCGATCATCGCACCTGCGCCGGTTGATTTCGATTACCCGGTTCAATCCGTGACAGCGGGCGATTGTTCGAAGGTGCTTACTTTCACACGCCCTTCTAAAGGCATGGTGAGCGACTGCGATGTGAATGTAACCTTCACGGAAGCATTCTTATCCGGTCCGGATTCGCTGGTACTGAGTGGCGCGCCTGCCTTTCCGCCCACAGGCGGCGGCGACATTACGGTGCAATTCCCTGCCGGTACTACTGTAATTCGGTATACATGGACAGATGACGACGACAATACGGTAACCATAGACTACACCTTTATAGTAAATGAAGATGAAGCGCCTGTGCCGCTTTGCAAACCGGCGGGCAGCATTGTCCTGGCATTAGACGCCACCGGCAAAGTATTGCTTACGCCGGCTATGGTGGACAATGGTTCCAATGACAACTGCGGAAACGTAATTCTGTCCATTTCTTCGCCGGATGATGACCCCATGATTACGGGTTTGTTCAATTGCGGCGATCTGGCAGACAATACTATTGACGTGACGTTGACGGTTTCCGACCTGGCTGTACCTGCCAATACGGCTACCTGCAACACAACCATCGATATTGTAGATAACCTGGCGCCACAAGTGATTTGTCCCTCGGGTATTACCCTGCCGACCAATTCCGGTAACTGCGTAGCCAGTTTTACCGGCGGTCTGACCCTCGTTGCACCTGGCACAGCCCTGACAACAGTAGGACAGTATACTGATAATTGTAGTTCCCCGACCGTTACATACAGCCTGAGCGGTGCAACTACAGGCTCCGGCCCTTATGCTTCCATTGGCGCCGTAGCCTTTAATAAAGGTACCACAGCCGTAACCTATACCTTCAGCGACGGCACAAACAGCACGGTTTGTAATTTTAATGTTACAGTGATCGACCAGGAGGCGCCGGCTTATTCCGGTGGTCAGCCTGCCAATACCACGATTACTGTTTTCACGAATGTTTCCAGCTGCCTTCGTCAGGTCAACTGGGTTGCGCCTACGTTCACAGATAACTGTCCGGGCGCCTTATCTGTGTCTTCTACCCATGCCCCCAACACTTTCTTTCAGTTTGGCATGACAACCGTTACTTACACGGCAACAGATGCTGCGGGTAATGTGAGAATTCACTCCTTCAAAGTGAATGTAGTGGATGTGCAGGCGCCTGTCGCCAAATGTAAAGACGTCAGTGTTACGCTGGATGTAAACGGCGATGCCACCGTATTGCCAACTGAAATTGACAACGGCAGCACCGATAACTGTTTCTATGATTATTACGAATATGGCACAGGTAGTCTGCTGACGGAATATAATTTCGATTGCAGCGATCTTGGGTCCAACACAGTAGTGCTTGACCTCCGCGACGGACAAAGCAACCAGGATACCTGCCATGCAAAGGTGACGGTAATCGACGATATTGACCCGAATGCGATCTGTATCGGCAACCAAACCTATGTGTTGAATGCGGGCGGTCAGTTTAATCTGGCAGCTTCTACCCTGAACAATGGCAGCACCGACAATTGTAGCATTACTGGATACAGACTTAAAGTGGATGCAGGGCCTTACGAAACGGCACACCTGTTTAATTGCAGCCAGACCGGCTCTTTCCTGGTAACCCTGGAAGTAACGGATGCCGGTGGCAATACAGATGAGTGCAACCTGATCGTGATGATCAAGGACATGACTAATCCGGTCGTTACACCTCCGGCAAATGTGGTGGTCGATTGCGCTACGTTCAACCCGAATAACCCTGCTACTTCCGGCGGCACTGCTACGGCAACGGACAATTGTTCGGTTGTTTCTATCACATACAGCACGGGCGATGACATCATCACGCCCGGCGGTTGTGCCGACGAATTTACCATTCAGCGCAAATGGGTGGCTACCGACGCATCGGGCAACACCGGTACTGCCGTACAAATTATTGTTATTGAAGACAATACGGCGCCTGTATGGAACCTGCCCACCACCATTACCAGTGAAACGGACGATCCCACTTTCTGCGATGGACCGATCACTTTTGAACTGACTTCTCCCGGCGTAATAACAGATGCCTGCGGTGATGTAACCGTCAATGTTACGATTGACTACCCGACACCTTCGTTCGGCTATACGGATCAGCTCGTTCCGTCGCCGCTGCCCTTGAATACGCCGATCACGGCTTATTTCCCGATTGGTACCAGCATCGTAACGATGGTGGCTTCGGATGCCTGCGGTAACAGCGCCACGCACACGGTTTCCGTTATCATAAAAGACACGCAAGGACCGATATTTGTATTTGATCCGCCTTTCGATACCATTTGCGGCGCACATTACGTGATTCCGAATACACCCGGCGCTTGTTCCAATATCTTTACCTGGCAGCGCCCCTGGGCTGCGCTGAGTAATGTGGACGATTGCCTTCCTTTTAGTATTCAGGAACAAATTCTGAATGCAGCCGGCAGTACGTCGAACTCGGTTCAAACGACCATCAACCTGACGAATCCGTTTAATTACAATGCCAACTTCCCGTTCCAGATTTTCCCGACGGCGCAGTTCCCGGTAGGCGTTACAACAGTGCGCTATACCGCTACGGACAATGCAATGCCTCCGAATAGCTCCGTTTGTGAATTCACCGTGGAAGTAGAAGATACGCAGTCGCCCGTGCTGAACTGCCCTGCTAATCAGTTGCTCAGTTCCACTTGTCCCGAAGCGCAAATTCCGAATTACACGAACCTGGTTCAGATCACGGACAACTGTTCCGGAAATGTCGTGCTGACTCAGAATCCCCTCCCGAACACAACCCTGGGCAGTTTCTTCGGCCCGGCGCCTTTAACTGGCGACAATGACACGATTTTTATCAGCGGAACAGACGGATACGATACTACTACCTGTTTCTTCATACTGACCTTGCAGGATGGCGACGATCCGATTCCGGCGCTCGTTACCCTGCCTGCTATTGTGGATTCCTGCGGTATGTTTGTCATATTTGCGCCGTTGGCATTCGACCCCTGCAACCCGTTGGCTGATACGATTTACGGTACGCCTTCCGCACAGGTCGGCGAGTTCCTGAACACCGATCCGCCTTCGTACAATTTGATGCTGGGCAACTATGTCATTACCTGGGTTTATAATGACGGAAACGGCAATATCAGTACCCAACCACAGAATATCACGGTACTGGCGGATGTTTTCCCGCCGGTTGCGATCTGTAAGTCAGATTCCGTGAACCTGAGCGCCGGCGGCACCTTTACGATTGCAGCCGGCCAATTGGACAACGGAAGTTTCGACCAGAATGATTGCGGCCCGATTACGTACAAATTCAGAACTGCCCCCATGACTTATGTCGATTCCCTGAGTTTCAGTTGCGCTCAGTTGGGTAACAATGTGGTCAGTTTTGTTGCAGTAGACGTGAATGGCAATGCCTCTTTACCTTGTCTGGCAACCATAAAAGTAAAAGACGTGGTGGCGCCGATGCTGCAAAATATTCCTGCCAACGATACCATCAACTGCCAGGATGCTATCCCGACAATTGTGACCTTGACAGCGACCGATGCTTGTAGCAATCCGATCATTACTTTTGTACAAACCTCCACTAAGGATACTGTGGGTTGCGGTCAATACACTTACATGATCACGCGCACCTGGACAGCTGTGGACGCAGCCGGAAATGTTTCGACCGGAACACAAAAAATTACGGTACAGGACATTCAGTCGCCCCTGTTTGTGGGTGCACCGGATACCATTCATGCATTTACGGCAACAAACAATACGGATTGTACGGCTAAAGTGGATATTAATATCCTGAAATACATTTCAGATTGTTCAACCGGAAATGACCTGACAATAGCGAATCTCGAAGGATTTTATTCCAAAACAGACACTTCGGAAACATTCGGTCTGGGTACGCATACCACCACCTTCTTTGCGACGGATGCTTGCGGCAACAAGAGTTCGCACAAAATCGTCATTGTCGTAAAAGACGGTACCAACCCGATTGCTGCCTGTATCAACGGTGTAAGCGTATCGTTGCAGGCCTCCGGCACAGTGCTGGTAACAACCGCTCAGATCAATGCCGCCAGTTCGGACAATTGCACCAGCCTGGATTCGCTGGACCTGAAAATACAGCGCCTCGAACCCTTGGGTCTGATTACAACGGAAATCCTGTTTAACTGCAATGATGCAGATGCTATGACGCAGCATCCGGTCAAACTGTTTGTAAAAGACCAGGCCGGGAATGAATCTTCCTGCCAGACTTACATTGTAGTACAGGACAATGTGGCGCCGATGGTCACATGCCCGCCCAACAAAACGATCCAATGCACGGATTCAACTGCGCCGCAAACAAACGGCACAGCATCTGCAACAGACAATTGTCAGGGCACTGTTATGATTACGTTCTCCGACACACTGACAGCAGGAACGGGCGCTACCTGTACGGTACTCAACCGCTACTGGCAGGCGCGTGACCTTACCGGCAATGTGGCCGTTTGTATTCAAAAATTGAATATCCAGGACACGATTGTACCTATTCTGTCTTCAACGGCTCCGAATGATACGATCAATTGTTTCTCCTTGGTACCATCACCCCTGCTCGTAACTGCCACAGACAACTGTTCCGACAGCATAGAAGTATTGTTGACGCAGGATACAATCAGTGTCGCTGTCGGCCCTTGCGGCGCTTACAACTTCACTATAGTGCGCACCCGTACTGCCGTAGATGACTGTGGAAATACGGTCACATACCCGTACGATTACCATCATTGACGAACAGGCGCCGCAATTCCTCGGCATGCCGGATACGGTGAAAATTTTCACTGCCAACTACCCGCCGAACGACTCCTGTTCCGCCAATATAGGGCTTAATGAATTTAATGTATTGCAGTACCTGAATGACTGCCAGCCGGACTCCTCTATTGCGGTCACAAATGACGCACCGGAGGGTGATGGCGAACTGAGCATCGCCGGCAATTACGGTGTGGGCGAATATAAAATTCAATTTACAGCCACAGATGCATGCGGTAATGTAGGGCAAGACTCCATTTTACTGCAAATCATTGATAACAGCATTCCAACGGTTGTTTGTAACAATGACATCATCATTTCGCTCGGTTCCAACGGCTCGGCTACCATCCTGCCACAGGATGTTGCGTTGGCGGGCACTACCGACAACTGTGCGATTGATACCATGTATCTCTCGCAAACAACTTTTGTTTGTAGTGAACTGGGTATCAATCCGCTGACATTGTTCGTAGTGGATAACTCTGGCAATATCAACTCTTGTACAGTTGATGTGGAAGTGACACTGGGCGCCAGTGCCGGGTTCTCACTGACCACTACTGCTACTCCTGAATCCTACTTCGGATCGGATGACGGTACAGCACTAGCAACGGCAACGGGCGGCTCGGGTAACTTTTCCTTTACCTGGAATACAGGCGATACCACTACCACGCTGGCTAATTTGCCGGCCGGTACGTATATTGTTACGGCAATTGATGAAGACAACGGTTGTATCCAGTCAGACACCGCAGTGGTGGATGAAGGCGCAAAAATCCAGTTGATCGTCGGAAATGACACGGGTTGCCAGAATGGTGTGGCCATTGTGCCTGTTACCGTAGAAAATTTCTTTGAGGTGCATTCCTTCGCATTTACCCTGAATGCCGGCGACGGTACCGTGGGTACTATCACAGGCGTGACGAACGTCAACCCCGCTTTGACCGGATTTATTGCAAACTTATTGCCACTCAACAACTTAGGCGTTGTTTGGACAGGCAACGGCGCTCCGCAGATTTTCACAGACGGAACGAAGTTGTTCGACCTGCAAATCCTGCTCAGCAATAGCGCAGTGGTAGGTTCTGCTGCTCCTGTAACAGTTGTCGGCGTTCCGGTTGGCATCGAATTCAACCAGGATAGCCTGGGCGTTCCGGTTATTGTTCCAATTGATGCAACAGCCGGGTCGGCTACGATCACCTGTACTGCAGATGCGATTGAAATTGGCGGCGATATACAAACATGGAGATTGCCTACTCAACCTGTACCAGGCGTAGTGGTTACACTTTCTGGAGATGTCAGCGAAATGCAAACCACCGGCGTACCAGGCACCTACCTCTTTAGCGATATTCCGAACAACTCGGATGTCACACTTGCGGCCAGCAAAGCAACTGCGGGTTCTGCCGGTATTTCTTCCGCCGACCTGCTGTTTATTGTCAATCATATTTTTGGTACTCAGTTGTTGTCCCCATACCAATGGGTAGCAGCCGACGTAAACGGCGACGCCAATATTTCGCTTAATGACTACCTGCGCATTCAGCGCGTCGTGTTGGCTACGGATCAGCATATTCTGGGTTCGCCGGACTGGAAATTTGTGCCAAAGGCATACGTTTTCCCAAGCCCGAACCCCTTGAGCGCTCCGGTGCCACAAAGTATTGTACACAACCCTGCGGATATGGACTTCCTGGACGATGACTTTGTGGCAGTTCGTATGGGCGACGTGAATGGCAATATCACACCGATGTTGACCAATGACCAGTCAGAAGAACGTTTTGGTGGAGAAATTTTCCGTTTCCGCCTCGACGACAGCGCATTCAAAGCCGGCGAGATTGTGTCGGTTCCGTTCAAAGCAAGCGATTTCAACCAACGCTTAGCCTACCAGATGACGATCGATTTTGATCCGAATGTATTTGTACTCGAAGATATTGCGCCCGGTGTTTTGCCACTTACAGATGACAACTTCGGTACAAATTACTTGTCGGACGGTCACCTGACAACCCTGTGGGTGAGCCGCGAATCAATGACCATCTCTGATGACGAGGTATTGTTCACACTGCGTTTCCGCGCCCTGCGCAACGGCACAATTGCAGAAATTCTGCGACCAGGTTCCGCGCTGACCGTGGCTGAAGCATACAACTTTGACGGCGAAATGATGAAAATTGATTTCGAGTTTACAGAACGCAGTACAACGAATAACGAGGCCTCATTCACGCTGTATCAAAACCAGCCCAACCCGTTCAATTCCATGACGACGATCGGATTCCGCCTGCCGGAAAGCAGCCGGGGAGCGTTACGGGTGTTCAATGCATCTGGTCAGTTGGTTCGTACGGTTGTCGGCAACTTTGAAAAAGGTTACAACGAATTCCGGTTCCGCGAATCAGAACTCGGTGCACCCGGCGTGTATTACTATGAACTTGAAACACCCACACACAGCGATCGTAAGAAAATGATTCTGATAAAGTAGGATTAACCTCTGAATCGTGGCAGTCTGGAATGGGTTAAACGAGTACTTTTAACCCATCCAGACAGCTGCGGTACTTAACCCGGTCAACATATCGGAGACATGAGGCAGGCACAATCATTTTTCTCTAATTGCATGATTATTAAAACCATGAGAAATATTTTTCTAATCCTGATGCTGTTTGCGTCGTTTGCTTTTACAAGCCAAACGTCAGCGCAGGCAGTCATCCTGAAAACCGACTCAGTCTCCATCGACTGTAAGTCATCTGACACATTCCTGATCCCGGTGCGGGTGCGCAACTTCACCAATGTGGGTTCCATGCAGTTTACTGTTTCCTGGAACCCTGCCGATCTGGATTATGCCTATACCACACCACTCAACCTCTTATTTTTACAAGGCGCTGTAAATGTCGGCTTCGACTCCACCACGTATCTGGCGACGGGGCGCATTACTTTTAACTGGACCAGATTCGGCGGTTTATCGGTGCCGGACGACACAACGCTATTTTCGTTGGCTTTCCGGCGCATCAGCGGGCCGTTTTCACCGGTACAAATTATCAGTACGCCGGTACAAATTGAAATTACCGATGCCAATGGTAATGAACTGATGGTGCAAACCATGAATGGCGGTGTCAGACCGATAGATACGACACCTCCTGCCATTGTTTGTCCTGATAATTTGACGGTGGCAGCCAGTACGCCTTCCGCAATTAATGATATTGCACCGATTTCAGCCCTCGACAATTGTAGTGTAGAGACTGTAGGTTGGTCTTCTACCGGAGCGACCGTGGCCAATGCGCCGAACGACCCGGATGCCAGCGGCGCTATTTTTAACTTTGGCACGACTACGGTAGTGTACCGCGCTACGGATGTGGGCATGAATACCGCGACCTGTTCTTTCGACGTAACCCTGGAAGTGTCGAATACGAGCGACATCCTGACGGTCATTGCAGAAAGCGGGGCAGCCGATTGTGGGCAGACGTATACGCTGAATATTACAGCCCTGAATTTTGATTCCCTCGGTTCGCTTCAGTTTTCACTGGGCTGGGATCCTGCAATTCTGCAATACGGAACATTGGGCAACCAGAACCCTGCACTGCAACTGGCGCCGACCAATTTCGGCACCACTTCCGTTAATGCCGGATTCCTGGCATTCAGCTGGACAACAAATTCTCTTACGGGAACTACGATCCCGAATGGCGCTGTGTTATTCAGCATTACGTTCAATGTGATTGGAGGCAACAACGCCAATTCCTTGATACAATTCGGCGATTTTCCATCTGTCCGGGAAGCCTACACCAGCGCTGTTTCGCCACCGGAAGAAACCGATGTCACATTTATCGATGGCCAGGTAAATTTTGCCGACCTTGAACCGCCGACGATTACTTGTCCGCCCAATGCTACAGCAATGGCGGCAGTAGGCAATACTTCTGCTCCTGTGAGCAACCTGGCGCCTGTTTTTGCAGATAACTGTAGCGCAGTGACGCTGGGTTATACCATCACCGGCGCAACGACCGGACAAGGCGCCGGCAACGCGGACGGGAATTACAATATCGGGCTTAGCACTGTAACTTATACCGCCACGGATGCCTCGGACAACACGGCCGGCTGTACCTTCAATGTATTGGTGAATTCAAGCGCCGGTCTTGGCCTTAGTGTGGATAGTGTGGCTGCCGATTGTCAGGGTAACAGTACGGTGGCGTTCAACGTGCGGGTACAGGATTTTAGTGATCTGATCGGTCTTCAGTTTTCACTGGGCTGGGATCCAACCGTTCTGCAATTCGACTCCGTCGGCAACGGTTACCCCGGGCTAAACCTGGATGCGGCCGACTTCCTGAACTACCTGGGCACTACATCCGGTCTGTTGCGCTTTTTGTCAGGCAACCCTGTTGCCCCATTTTGGCCTGCGATCCCCGATGACGGCATTTTATTCACCGTTTACTATACGGTCCTCAATACCAACAGTACCACTGAAATCGCCTTTATTCCGCCCTTCGATGCGGTGAATACGGCTTTCAACTCCGTACCGTTCAATATCACCAACGGCTATTTTTCTATTGAAGACCAGTCGCCACCTGTCCTGGATTGCCCTGGTAATATTGAAGTAGATGCCGAGATCGGAACATGTAGTGAAACCATTATTATTCCACTTCCGGATGCTACAGATGCTTGCGGTACAGTAGAGTCTATCATTTCCAGCAAAGACACCGATCTGTTCACAGCAGGTGCAACTACGGTAACGTTTACCGCTTTCGATGCGGCAGGCAACTCTGCCTCCTGCACATTGATTGTGACGGTTTTTGAATTTTTGCCCCCGCAAATCGTGAACTGTCCGACAGATATTATTGCGTATACCACCGCTGATTCCTGTGTGCTGGCTGTTTTCTGGGATCCCCCGACAGCGGTCGACACATGTGAACAGGGCGCTGTTTTTCTGACAAACGATATTGAGCCGGGCGAACTGTTCGGCGTCGGAATCACAACAGTTACTTACGAAGCGTCGGATGTCTCCGGAAATGTTTCAACTTGCTTGTTTACTGTAGAAATACGCGATACGCTGGCGCCGGTCGTCATGTGTCCGAACGATATGATTGTACCGCCTGACAGCGGCTTGTGTATCGCTACCGTATTCTTTGATCTGCCCCTCATCAATGACAACTGCGATGATGCACCCGAATTGTTTGGATACGAGCCTGTGCTTCCCCTGGAAGCAGGCACCAACAGCATTATTTATATTGCGGTAGATGATGACGGCAATGTCGGCTCTTGTACATTTAACGTGACAGTCATTGACAATAATGCGCCCGTTTTTGACAAATGCCCGGATGATCTGACGGTTGAAACGGCACTCGATACTTGCGGGGCGTTCCCGACATGGCCTACACCCAATGCTACGGACGATTGCGATTTTGACGGCATAGACATTTTTGTAGATTATCAGTCCGGGGACTTTCTACCGGTTGGAACGACCATCATAACCTATTCTGCTGTAGACAATGTCGGCAATATAGGCACCTGTACTTTCCAGGTAACGGTATCTGAAAACATACCACCTGCTATTACCGGCTGTCCCGATGATATTATTATTGAATTGCCGTCCAATAAATGCGATTCCCTGGTCAGTTGGATACCTCCTTTAGCGACAGATAACTGTGGAGACCCAACCATAGAATCAGAACTGGAGCCGGGCGTATTTCCTGCCGGTACAACAACAGTTGTGTATACGGCAACCGATTTGGCCGGAAATACAGCGGAATGTTCGTTCAATGTGACCTTGATTGATCTGGTGCCGCCTGTATTTACCAGTTGCCCGGCTGATATAACGATTACGACGGAAAACCCCTGCGGCGCTGTGGTAGAATGGATATTCCCTACTGCTACCGACAATTGCTCGATACCCGAATTTGAATCTTCCTTTCAGCCGGGAGATACCTTCTCTATCGGGACGACCACTTTGGTTATCCGGGCGTTTGATGCCAGTAACAATTACGATACCTGTACTTTTAATATTACCTTAAACGGGCCGTTCAAACGTTTCGAGCAAATACCTGCAAACATTGTTCTGGCAGGTTGCGACTCTGTAGCGACCTGGACGCCGCCGATTGCAGTAGGTTTCTGCGATGTGGATACCTTCTCCAATTTCCAGCCCGGCGATACCTTCCCGGTTGGCGTTACAACCGTACAATACACGGCAATAGACAACGATGGATTTTCAACTACGGCTACCTTCACTGTGACGGTGACGGCGGGTGTGCCTCCACAAATTACCTGCCCGGCCGGGGAAGTGATGGTCAATACGGCCGGAGGCCTGTTTGCAAATCCCGGAAATTTTATCACCGGCACGGACCCCGTCGACGATTGCCTCGCTACGGCACTGTCTTTCAACCTGCCGCCTGCTATCGACGACTGTGGCGTTCCACTGGTTTCGCAGATAGCAGGACCGGTCTCAGGCGCCATTTTCGAGATAGGCCGGGATACGCTAACCTTTCAGGCAACTGATGCATCCGGCTCGAGTGCCCAGTGTTCGGTCATTATTGAAGTGTTACCGCTGCGGCCGCTTGAACCGACGGCAGACCCCAACCCCGGCTGTGCCGGTGAAACGGTGATGTTATCCGTTCCTCCGATTGTCGGCGCCACATATAGCTGGACAGGCCCGCAGGGATTCACCGCCACTACCAACACCGTAACGATACAGTCGCTGAATTCCAGTAATGCAGGCGCATATTTTGTACAGGCAACCATCAACGGATGCACTACGCCGCGCGACACCATTGTAGTCCATTTAGCGGTTCAGCCCAATGCGGAGGACGATACGGGTTTTATACTCGATCCTTCCACGCTGGATACATTTAATGTACTGACCAATGATATACTGACTCCTGCCGGCGATTTTACAATTTCTTTAGTAGGAGATACCATACCTGAGGGACTGATTAACTTAGGCAATGGCGATTTCTCCTACCAGGCTGGCGCACAACCCGGCAGTGCATCCTTCTTTTATGAAGTTTGCTCACAATCCTGCCCACTGCTTTGCGACATAGCTACGGTGAGGATCACGATACGCGATGCGAAATGTACGTTCATCCCGAATATTTTTACACCCAATGGCGACGGCGTCAATGACCGGCTGGAAATTCCATGTCTGGATTCCGGTTTTTTTCGAGAGCAATTCGCTGGTGGTGTACAACCAATGGGGTGACAAAGTGTATGAAGCAGCGCCTTATTCCAATGATGAGGCCCTTGCATGGCGTGGCACCTTAGATGGCCAACCCGGCAAAGACCTGCCGGACGGTGTGTATTTCTACATTTTCAAACCAGGCCCGAACGAAGCAACTGTGAAGGGTTTTATTGAAATTTTCCGTTAAAAACTTGAAAACCGGGTCATTGTGTTCGGATTCCTTTCCTTTGACCCGGTTTACTATAAAATATTGCGCCATGAAAAAACTTATATTTTCATTCGCTTTGCTGTTGGCAGGAGCGACCATGTTCGCTCAGCAAGAGCATCATTACACACAGTTTATGTACAATAAACTGCTCATCAATCCGGCCTATGCAGGCGCACGGGGTGTTCCGTCCATTACGGCGATCTACCGCAACCAGTGGATCGGTTTCAAGGGCGCTCCCCAGTCGGCACTGGTGAGTTTCAACTCTCCTTTCCTTTCTCCGCGGGTGGGAGTAGGCGTCACTGTGTCGCACCGGCAAATCGGGTTACAACGCGATTTCCACATGGCGCTGGCTTATTCTTATGACCTCGTCGCAAGTGATGAATTTTCCATGCGCGTGGGCATCACAGCTTCGCTGCGTTCGCTGGGTATCGCATTCAGCGACGCACAGCCGAACGTGGATGGCGATCCTTCGCTCGGCGAGGCCCAGGTGAATGATTTTTATGGCAACGTGGGCGCTGGAATATACGGGACGGTATCCGATCGTTTTTACTTCGGTTTTTCCGTACCGCGTATTTATTCCAATGCCATGGGATATGCCAATGGCAACGCCGTGCTGATCGCTAAAGAATACCAACACTATTACGGCATGGCCGGAGGCGTTTTCCCGATTGCTGACGACATCAACCTTATGCCTGCTATTTTGTTAAAATATGTAAAAAATGCACCATTTGATGCGGATGTTAATCTGAATCTGGATATTCGTAAGAAATTTACCGCCGGTCTTTCCTATCGTCTGGGTGGCGACGGCCCGGGTGAATCCATCGGGTTGCTCGCATTCTGGCAGGCAGCGCCTCAATTTGGCGTAGGGGCCGCTTATGATTTCGGTTTGTCGAGCCTCAAAGATTACAATGCCGGCTCGGTAGAATTGATGGTACAGGCAGATCTGAAAAAACGCAGTAAAAAAATGTCGAATCCACGGTTCTTCCTGTAACCCATTTTTAGAAGTGAGAGGTGAGAAGTGAGAGGTGAGAAGTGAGAGGTGAGAGGATGAAACACCTGCTGTCATTTTTAAAAATATTGTCTGCACATCTTGTACATATCCAAACATAAGAAATAACGCTGGAATCAACCGTTCCGGCACATTAAAAACACGGGAATTATGAAAGCCCTTCGACTTATTATCTCTTTACTCGCCTCCTGCTTTACAGTAGGTCTGGCATATGCCCAGACTACGCCCACAGCCCCGCCATTGATCACGGTTCAGGTAAAAAATGAAGAAGCGGTGAATTCAAGCGGCCTGGAATTCAGCCCAACTTTTTATGAAGACGGCATCGTTTTTATCTCGACCAACGCCAGCAGCGTCGGCCTGAAAAAGAAAAGGGATGAAGAGCTCCACCTGCCTGCGTTGAGCATCCTGCGTTCTCGTCGCGATTCTACAGGGGTGCTTTCAGCGCCTGAAATTTTTGCCAAAGAGCTATCTTCTTTGGTCGATCATGAAGGACCGGTTTGTTTTGATCGTACAACGGAAACGGTGTATTTTTCCCGCAATGCTTCTATCGGGGGGAAAGAAAAATTTGCGAAAGACAAAACGCAAAAAACGCGTATTTACAGCTCTAAAAAAGTAAATGGCGTGTGGAGCGAGCCTGAAGCGCTGCCTTTCAATAACAACGAATTTGACGATTTCCACCCGGCAATCAGTATCGACGGCGACAAACTGTTCTTTGCTTCCAACCGCCCGGGCAGTCTGGGTAGCACCGATATTTATGTTTCTTACCGGGTAGGCGAATCCTGGAGCGAACCTGTCAACCTGGGTCCCGGAGTCAACACCACCGGCCGCGAAGCATTTCCATTCATACATGCCGATAATACGCTTTATTTCGCTTCCGATGCAATGGAAGGCGGCCAGGGCGGTTTCGATATGTATTATGCCATCATGGAAAACGACCAGTGGACTAAACCGGTCAACCTGGGCAGCCCGTTTAATACCAGCGGCGATGATTTTGGATTGATTGTAGACCTGAATAAAATCAATGGTTACTATTCCACCAATGGCAGCGGCGGCAAAGGCGGCGATGAAATTTTTAGTTTTCATACGGAAAACGGTAACCTCGACGATTACCTGCTGCAAAACCAGCGCGTACCTGACCGTAATCTCGACATCAGGGTGGTGGTGACGGACAAATCATCGGGCGCCGCCATCAGCGATGCCGATGCGCAGGTATTGAACTATGACGCCAACAATGTGATCGGTCGTGATGAATCCGGCAACCTGATTACCATCCAGAATGTCAACGGTCAGGATGTGATCAAATCCATGGCTCCCGATAAAGGAATCAACGGTGTAACCGACGGGAAAGGCCGTTTTTCGACCGAGGTAAAACCCGGTAATTATGTGATTATCATTTCCAAACAAGGGTACCAGACCAAACAAATCCGTCTGACCGTTTCCAAACCCGGCAATGAACTCGCCATCCAATTGGAGCGCACTTCGATGGCCGGTCCGGGCAAAGTGCAGTGGAATGCCTCTGCGTTTAACTATGTCACGAACGCGCCGCTTGCAGGCGCCATGTTTGTACTGACAGACGAATCGGGCAAACAGGATACCGTTGTAGCCGATGCCAATGGCCTGGTAGATTATTACCTGGATACCAATAAAAAATATAAAGTTGATTTGTACCAGGGCGGACGCATCATCGGATCGACGGAAGTAGATACGCATGGGGCTACCTCAGGACAACCCATCATGCAGAACCTTTCCGTGGCGCCACTTTTGCCGGGTACGGTAGTCGACCTGCCCAATATTTACTACAATTTCAACGATGCCACCCTGCGCCCCGACGGGCGTAAAGACCTCGACCTGGTGGTTTCGCTGATGCGCCAGCAACCTTCCATTACGGTAGAGTTAGCCAGCCATACCGACTGCCGCGGCAATGACTTATACAACCAGGAACTCAGTCAGCGGCGCGCCAATGGCGTGGTGGAATACCTGGTGAGCCGGGGCGTCGATCGCACCCGCCTCCAACCCGTCGGATATGGCGAAAGTGAACCGCGCAACATTTGCCAGGATGGCGTTTCCTGTACCGATCAGGAACATGCGCGTAACCGGCGCACCGAAATCCGTATTCTTACGGGCATGCAAGGCGCTTCCATGATTTATGTCAATGGCCAGATGAACAGCCCTTCGCCGATCTCTCCGGAAGTAACTGCTCCGGGCGGCAAAAAGCAGAATGCCGGCAATGGAGGCGTCATCGTGACCAATGCCGACCGCGACACCTATTATGTTGTTGCCGGCTCATTCCTGATGGAAAACCGGGCATACAACCAGATGACCGCCCTGCAGGCTGCAGGCTATAGCGCGGCGGAAATCGTGCGTTTTCCCAATTCTTCGTTTTTCTCCGTCTGCGTAGGCCGTTTCGGTACACGCCGGGAAGCCGATGCCCTGGAACGCCAGTTGGAAAGTGCGAACATAGACGCTTTTGTGCGGGCGGTGCAGTAGGGTTGAAAAAGGTTGATAAGGTTTATGAGGGTTTATGAGTTGATGAGGTTTATAGGGTTGATATTTTCCACTCAATCGGGAGAATGTCCTTTTTTTGGTGATCAACCTATAAACCCTCATCAACTTTCATCAACCTTTAAAACCTTATCAACCTTTTTCGTTATCTCTCCGTACATTTGCGCCAACTTTCGGAAAAATGCGTTGTTTAAGGGGTTGATAAAGGTTTATGAGGTTGATAAGGTTGATATACATCCGCTCTGGAATGAGACGATTTTACTTTTTAGAGCGGATGTATATCAACCTTATCAACCTCATAAACCTTTATCAACCCCTTAAAACAGCCTGTAAAAGAAAAAAAAATGGCCATTATCATTACCGATGAGTGTATTAACTGTGGAGCCTGTGAACCGGAATGCCCCAACAATGCCATTTATGAAGGCGGTGTGGAGTGGGCTATTTCAGATGGAAATACAGTAAAAGGGGAATACAAGTTAGAAGACGGTACGGTTGTTCCTGTCCATAAAAAAAACAGTCCGGTATCCAATGATTTTTACTACATCGTTCCGGATAAGTGTACCGAATGTGTCGGATTTCACGAAGAACCGCAATGCGCTGCCGTTTGCCCGGTGGATTGTTGTGTGCCCGACCCTGACCGGGTGGAGTCCAAAGAGTTTCTGCTGGAACGAAAAGCACGGCTGCACCTGTAAGTAGTTATTCGTTGTTCGTTATTGATTATCTGTGTTGATAATCAGGTATTTGCAAAATATTTGATCCCGAATTTTTCCGTTGTGGAAAAATTCGGGATTTTTTTTGAGCGTGTTCCTTTTTTACCCCAAAATCCGTCCCATTTCCCTCCCGAATTTTTACCCCTTCTAAATAGTCCCCATTTCCACATCTTTATCGAACGATAATTTGGTACCGCGCTTGGTGTAAGTAGTTTTGTTCCGCGAAAAAATGGGCAATACAGTGCAATACTTCATTTTGTTCTGTTTCTTTGCGCAATTGCCGTTCGAGGCATCTTCAAAACAAACAAAAACGTAACATTCATAACTAATACGATGAGTTGGTTTTCCAAATTTCTCTCTTCATCCATCGGTCAAAAAGTCATCATGTCTCTGACAGGCATATTTCTGATGCTTTTTCTGATTGTACACCTGCTGGGTAATTTGCAGTTATTAAAAGACGACGGTGGAGAGGCATTCAACACCTATGCCTTTTTCATGACGCACAATCCGTTGATCAAGATCATTTCCTATTCCCTGTATGCCTTTATTTTGTGGCATGCCTTTCAGGGAATTCGCTTGTGGCGCAACAACAAAGCTGCCAGGGGGCATTCGAGGTATGCGGTATCCCACACACGGACAGAGGAGCGGGCGTCCCGCAATATGGCCTGGTTTGGCATTGTTATTTTTGTGTTTCTAGTGCTGCACCTGTGGCAATTCTGGCTCCAGATGAAATTGGGCGCGCTGCCTCCTGTGGAAAGTGGAAGCCTATTCGCATCCGGTGCAGGACCTCTACAAACCCGTTGCGGAAGCATTTTTGAATCCCTTGTATGTGCTTTTTTATGTCTTTTGTATGGTCGTGGTCGGTTTACACCTGTGGCACGGCTTCTGGTCCTCTTTCCAGACCCTGGGTATCAATCATCCGCGTTACAATCCGCTTATCAAAACAATCGGCTACCTGTATGCCGTTGGTGTTCCGGCGGGTTTTGCACTTATTCCATTGTGGATGTATTTCGTCCGTTAACACGTGTCAGATCAGGCAAATCGCTCCTGTATTTCAACACTGATAACCGATAACGGATAACGAATAACTTCTTTCAACAACTATTATTGATTAAATAAATATGGCAACTGCGATCGATTCCAAAATTCCTCCAGGCAACATCACCGAAAAGTGGGAGTCTTATAAAGGCCATGTGCCCCTCGTAGCGCCCAATAACAAACGCCGCATCGATATTATTATCATCGGCTCCGGTCTGGCGGGCGCCTCGGCTGCCGCATCACTGGGCGAATTGGGATATAATGTAAAATGTTTTACTTTCCACGATAGTCCGCGCCGAGCGCACTCTATTGCAGCGCAGGGCGGTATCAATGCGGCCAAGAACTATCAAAATGACGGCGACTCTGTTTACCGCCTGTTTTACGATACCATCAAAGGCGGCGACTTTCGTGCCCGCGAAGCCAACGTACACAGGCTGGCAGAAGTTTCTACGGATATTATTGACCAGTGTGTGGCGCAGGGCGTGCCTTTTGCCCGCGAATACGGCGGTCTGCTCGACAACCGTTCTTTTGGCGGCACCCAGGTGTCCCGCACTTTTTATGCCCGCGGACAAACCGGACAACAACTCCTGATTGGCGCGTACCAGGCGCTCAGTCGCCAGGTGGCCCTCGGAACGGTCAAACTGTACAACCGCCATGAAATGCTCGATACGGTGGTGGTCGACGGAAAATGCCGGGGCGTCATCGTGCGCAACCTGCTCACCGGCGAACTGGAACGCCACGCAGCGCATGCGGTCGTTTTGTGTACAGGCGGTTACGGCAACGTATTCTACCTGAGCACGAACGCCATGATGTGCAACGTGACTGCTGCCTGGAGGGCGCACCGCCGCGGCGCGTTTTTCGGCAATCCTTGCTACACTCAGATTCACCCGACTTGTATCCCGGTTTCGGGCGAATACCAGTCCAAACTCACCCTCATGTCGGAGTCGCTCCGCAACGACGGCCGCTGCTGGGTGCCTAAAAAAGCCGAAGACCGCTTGAAAGACCCGCGCCAGATACCGGAAGAAGACCGCGATTACTACCTGGAACGCAGGTACCCCGCTTTCGGCAACCTCGTTCCGCGCGACATTGCCAGCCGGGCCGCCAAAACGGTCTGCGATGAAGGCCTGGGCGTCGGCAACTCCGGCTTAGCCGTTTACCTCGACTTTGCTGATGCCATCAAACGCAAAGGCAAGGCTACAGTCGAGGCTGCCTACGGCAATCTTTTTGATATGTACGCCAAAATAACCGGCGACAATCCTTATGAAGTTCCGATGCGCATTTACCCCGCCGTACACTATACAATGGGTGGTTTGTGGGTGGATTATGAACTGATGACCTCGGTTCCGGGCCTGTATGCCTGCGGAGAGGCCAACTTCAGCGATCACGGCGCCAACCGCCTCGGCGCTTCCGCGCTGATGCAGGGACTCGCCGATGGCTACTTCGTACTGCCGTACACCATCGGCTCGTACCTCTCAAAAGAAATTAGAACGGGTAGCATTCCGACCGATACGCCTGCATTTGAGCAGGCTGAAAAAGAAGTGCGCGACCGGATCGATCAACTGATGCACCTGGGCGGAAAACAAAGTGTGGAAAGTTTCCACCGCCGCCTCGGTAAAATTATGTGGGATAAATGCGGCATGGCCCGCAATGCCGAAGGCTTGACACAAGCCATCGAGGAAATCCGCGCCTTGCGCGCAGAATTCTGGAAAGACGCTTTCGTGCCGGGCAGATCGGACGATTTCAATCCTGAACTGGAAAAAGCGTGGCGTGTAGCCGACTTTATTGAATTGGGCGAACTGATGTGCCACGATGCGCTGCAACGCCAGGAATCCTGCGGCGGCCACTTCCGGGAAGAATACCAGACGGACAAAGGGGAAGCGCAGCGCGACGATGAAAATTTTATGAATGTGTTTGCCTGGGAATGGAAAGGTGAAGGTGAACAACCTGTTTTACATAAAGAACCGCTGGTGTATGAGGAAATCAAGGTGGTGCAGCGTTCCTATGAATAGAAGTGAGAGGTGAGAAGTGAGAGGTGAGAGGGGGAGAGCGGTTTTTTGTTTGGCATTTTCACAAAAACGGTTTGCTATGAAAAGGAAAGTGTTGTTCATGTTGCTGCCGGCCTTTTTTCTGGTCAGTTTACAGGCGCAACAAACCATACGACTGCAAAATCCTTCTTTCGAGTGGGATGAGCGGGAGGCAGGCCTTACTCCGGGTGGATGGATGAATATGGGAGCGGAAAACGAAACGCCTTCTGATATTCAGCCCGGCTGGTTCGGCGTAAAATTAGAAGCGCAAGACGGAGATAAATTTGTGGGTATGGTGGTGCGCGACAACAATACCTGGGAAGGTATCGGACAAAAGTTGAACGGCTGGTTGAAAAAAGATTCGACCTATACTTTTAGTGCGTATCTGGCGCGTTCCAATAATTATCAGTCCGTTTCCAGAATAACGGGACTGGAGGTGAATTATAAATCGCCTACGATTCTGAAAATATGGGGCGTCAATACGAGGACGGGAGAAGAAGAATTGCTGGCTGAAAGCAGCGCCGTGAGCCATTCCATCTGGACGCTTTATACGTTTACTTTACAGCCTAGTATGGCGGACTTTGATGAAATCGACCTGATGGCGTACTACGCACCGGGCCATGAAGGTAAAAATGGTAACTTACTGATAGACAATTGTTCTGCAATTGTGGAAGTGAAGGAATAAATTGATTCTAATTTTTCACACATAACTCATCTCACGCAAGATGAAACTGAATCTGAAAATCTGGCGCCAGGGCGGCAAATACAAAGGTGAATTCGTCACCTACCCATTACCGGATGTCAACCCGGATATGTCCTTTCTTGAAATGCTGGACGTATTGAATGAACAACTCGTGATGCAACGCGAGGAGCCGGTTGCTTTTGAACACGATTGCCGGGAAGGTATCTGCGGTACCTGCTCGCTGGTGATCGATGGACAAGCGCACGGCCCCATGAAAGGCACAACGACCTGCCAGGTACACATGCGCCATTACCACGACGGCGAAACGATCGTGATCGAGCCGTTCCGGGCACATGCATTTCCGGTTATCAAGGATTTGGTGGTAGACCGCTCCGCATTCGATCGCATCATACAGGCCGGCGGCTACGTCAGCGTCAATACCGGTCAGGCGCAGGATGCCAATGCCATTCCGATTGAAAAAGAACAGGCTTCCCACGCATTCGACGCTGCTGCCTGTATCGGCTGCGGCGCCTGTGTGGCAGCCTGCCCCAATGCATCGGCTATGCTGTTTACTTCCGCTAAAATTTCGCACCTCGCCTTGCTGCCGCAGGGACATGTGGAGCGCCAGAAACGCGTACTGTCCATGATCGCACAAATGGACAAAGAAGGTTTCGGACAATGCTCCAATGTAAAAGCCTGTGAAGCGGAGTGTCCCAAAGAAATTTCGGTAGAAAATATAGCACGCATGAATCGCGAGTACATGAGTGCGGTATTCGCTTCTGATAAATCAATGGCCTGAGACCTCACCCCCCGGCCCCCTCTCCCATAGAGAGGGGGTTACCTCTTTGGCTTCTTCAGAAATGAATTCAAGGGCACTCGCTCCCGATCTTTTTTCAAGAGGGGTTGACGAAAACTTTGGCTTCATCAAAATGGATACCAAAGGTGTAGTCACCCCCTCTCTAAGGGAGAGGGGGTCGGGGGGTGAGGTTTAAACACCACCCACATGAACTCACCTTCGCCCAGGTCTTCCTTCTTCGCAACCGCCAGAAAATGGTTAGGTTTCCTGAGCATATCCTTTATGCTGCGTTGGGGGATTTTATTGTTTCTCAGTTATTGGCTTTGGAACAATTGGCACGATGACCTGCCGGTGGAAAGCCTGACCCTGAAGTATGCCGCTCCGGATTCCCGCTTGCTGCGCATCGACGACATGGATGTTTTTTGTCGCATCACGGGAAAAGGAGATGCCATCATACTGTTGCACGATGCGCAGAGTTCCATGCATACCTGGGATGCCTGGACTGCTTCTCTTTCTGATAAGTACAAAGTTATTTGTGTGGATTTGCCTGGTTTTGGACTGACCGGGCCACATCCGCGGGGCAGTTACAGCGCTTTTATGTACGCCAGTCTTCTGGACAGCCTCGCCGGCCACCTCGATCTCAAAAAGTTTCACCTGGCAGGCAATGGTCTCGGCGCCCAGATCGCCTGGCACTACGCATCGGAGTCCTCTTCTGGGAAGGTTGACAAACTGATCCTGATCGCAGCGCCCGGTTTTGAGGAAAAAAAGTCTTCCCTGGTTCATTTGATTGCTCGCACGCCCGTGCTAAACCGCAGCCTGTGGAAAATCACGCCGAAATCGTTCATCGAAATTATGCTAGACGAGGTATATGCAGATGATGCGCTCGTGACGGATTCGCTGATCCAACGTCACTACGAATTATTGCTGCGCAGCGGCAATCGAAAAGCGTTCACAGACAGGGCTTCGGTGAGCGACAACCGCCCGCCAGCAGATGTGGTAGAAAAAATAACTAATCCGACGCTTATCCTTTGGGGGGCGGAGGATACCCGCATTTCTCCGGAACACGCGTACGATTTTCACCGGCGCATTCGCGGCGCTTTTTTGAAGATATACCGGAATACCGGACATTGGCCGCAAGAGGAAAACCCCGTGCAAACAGTCCATGATGTCCGCGCTTTTTTGGAAGGAAAGTTTTAAAAAAGAAAGCGGCTAACTTCGGAAGGTTTATAAGTTTATGGTTGATAGTTTATTGTGGCTGCTCGCAAGGAAGCATTGCTTCCTGAAACGTTCATAAACCATAAACTATCAACTAATAAACCCTCCAAGCAAGCCGCTTCATTTTCAACAGGACTCCTGGGTGAAAACACCTACCGGCGGAGGCCCGTTTCTAAATACGATGAGACATAGGGAATAGCCCTGACTGCAAGTAAACAAATGGTAACAACGTAAAAAACTAACATAGGTGGGGGGATTGAAAAGTGAATTAATTGTGTGTGTAAGATGAAAACCAAACTATTGTTTGGATGAATGACCCAAAGGTGAAAAAAATATTTAAAGTGACAAACATTTGCAGATGTTTTTTTTGTTAAGTGTCCTTTTGAAAATCAGATAACCATAATTCGGGCACTTTGAAGTACTTTTGCCCCGGAAACAAATGCCCGATTGTATGTCGATACTTCCTTGCCCACCCGCCCGATGCGTGTTTTGTCCTGGGTTTGCATTTTTTTTTACTTGTTCTTCGAAGAACTTCTCTATTTTTCGCAGAAGCAATATTCACCGCGTTGTACATCTCTAAAAGTTCCCGGAATGGTATTTAATAACATACTAGAAACAATTGGCAAAACCCCGCTCATTCGCCTCAACAATATTGTAATGCATATTCCTGCAACCGTATATGCTAAAGTGGAGGCTTTCAATCCCGGCCTGAGCGCAAAAGACCGCATTGCTTTACACATGATCGAACGGGCCGAACGCCTCGGCAAACTCAAGCCCGGCGGGACAGTGGTGGATGCAACCAGCGGTAATACAGGGTTCAGCCTGGCGATGATATCCGCCATCCGGGGTTATAGATGCGTGCTGACTGTGACCAGTAAAATTTCGGAAGACAAACTCAACAACCTCAAGGCGATGGGCGCCGAAGTGGTGCTTTGCCCACAGGAAGCCAAACCCGACGATCCGAACTCTTATTACCGCAAAGCGGAACAACTCGCCAAAGACATTCCCGGCGCTTTTTACGTCAACCAGAACTTTAACCTCGACAACGGGGAAGCGCATTACCTGAGCACCGGCCCGGAAATCTGGGAACAAACGCAAGGAAAAATCACCTGCCTGATCGGCGCCGCCAGCACTGGCGGAACCCTTTGTGGATCAGGGCGTTACCTGCGCGAGCAAAACCCTGACCTAAAAATTATCGGCGTGGATGCCTTCGGCTCCGTGCTGAAAAAATACCACGAAACAGGCATTTACGACGAAAAGGAATTGTACCCCTACCGTATGGAAGGCACCGGAAAAAACATTATTCCCGGCAATATGGATTTTGAGTTGATCGACAAATTCGTCAAGGTGACGGACAAAGACAGCGCCCTGCGCGCCCGCGAACTGGCCCGTACCGAAGGTATGATGGTGGGTTATTCCAGCGGCGCAGCCCTTCAGGGACTCGAACAAATTCAGGATGAACTTACGGAAAATGATGTGGTGGTGCTGTTGTTCAGCGACCACGGCTCCAAATATGCCACCAAGTTCTTCAGTGCCGAGTGGATGATTGAACAAGGTTTTATGGAAGAACAAAAAACTGTTCTGCTGAAATAATTTAGTACATTATGCAACTGATTCAAATCGATCGACGTAGCGGACTGACCCGCGAAGAATTTATCGAAAATTACCTCAAACCCAAAAAACCGGTCGTTTTTACGGATTTGGCAAAAGACTGGGAAGCGACTAAAAAGTGGACATTTGAGTACCTGAAAGAACACCACGGCCAATTAGACGTGCCGGTCATCGGATCTGATTACCATAAACCGGGACCTACATACATGAAAAGCGGCCTGACGATGAAATTCGGGGAATACCTCGATTTGATCCGGAGCGGCCCGACAGAGCACCGCATTTTCCTCTGGAATATCCTCGATCACGCCAAAGAATTGGCCGGTGACGTGTCGAATCCGACCATCTGCGACGGCTGGGTGGACAACTACCCGTTTATGTTTTTTGGCGGTACCGGCGCTGTGACAACCCTGCATTACGATATTGACTGCTCGCACGTGTTCCATACGCATTTCTGGACGCGCAAACACATTGTACTGTTCGACCAGGATCAAAGCCCTTTTCTCTACCAGCATCCATTCACGGTGCAAAGCCATGTAGACCCCCTGCACCCGAATTTTGAAAAATATCCGGCCCTACAGAAGGCTACCGGCTACGAAACGATCCTGCAACACGGCGAAACCTTGTTTATCCCATCCATGTGGTGGCACCATATCGTTTATATGGAAGGCGGATTTTCCCTGAGCCTGCGCTCCCGCGATTCTATTTTCACGCAAGCCAAAGGCCTTTGGAATATCGCCCGGCACTTCGTCATCGATAAAGGCATGAACGCCGTCATGGGTCCGCGCTGGAAAGCCTGGAAAGAAGCGCAGGCGCAGAAGAAGGCGAAGGAAGCGATGCGTGCCGCTTGATTGTTGAGTAGTTGAGGTGAGTATTGTTGTTTGGCTTGGTTTATGAACAGCCAATCAGTCATTACCCACCAATAACTCATAACTCAAACCTAACTACTAACAATCGCTCATAACTCATAACTCATAACTCATAACTCGTTTTGGATTTATTCGATCGAATTCTCAAACAGGCAGGCCCGCTGGGCAAATACGCCGACGTAGCAGAAGGCTACTATATGTTCCCGCAACTGGAAGGCGAACTGGGCAACCGCATGAAATTCAAAGGCAAGGAAGTTGTATGCTGGAGCATCAACAACTACCTCGGCCTGGCCAACCACCCGGAAGTGCGCAAAGCCGACGCGGAAGCGGCCGCCCGCTGGGGCCTGGCTTACCCGATGGGCGCCCGTATGATGTCGGGCGAAACAAAACTGCACAAGGAACTGGAAACGGGCCTGGCACATTTCGTCGGCAAAGAAGACGGCTACCTGCTCAACTACGGCTACCAGGGCATCCTGTCAGTCATCGACGCCCTGCTCACCCGCCACGACGTGGTGGTGTACGACGCCGAAAGCCATGCCTGTATCGTGGATGCGCTGCGTATGCACATGGGCAAACGTTTTGCCTATACGCACAACGACATCGGCAGCTTAGTCAAAAACCTCGACCGAGCCAAAAACCTCGTCGCTGAAACCGGCGGCGGCATTCTGGTCATCACGGAAGGCGTGTTCGGTATGCGCGGCGACCAGGGCAAACTGCGCGAAATCGCAGCCCTGAAAGAAACCTACGGTTTCCGCCTGCTCATCGACGACGCACACGGCTTCGGCATGCTCGGCGCTACCGGCGCCGGCGCGGCCGAAGAACAGGGCGTCACCGACGACGTGGACCTGTATTTCAGCACCTTCGCCAAAAGTATGGCCCTCATCGGCGCTTTTGTGGCCGGCCCGACGGAGATCATCCGTTTCCTGCGCTACAACATGCGCTCGCAGATCTTCGCCAAATCGCTGCCCATGCCACTCGTGGAAGGCGCGCTCAAACGTTTTGAACTGCTCAAAAACCAGCCGCAACTCCGCGAAAAACTCTGGCACAACGTGCGCCTGCTGCAAGGCGGCCTGAAAGAACGCGGCTTCGACATCGGCGACACCAATACCTGCGTGACGCCCGTATATATGCACGGCGAAGTGGAAGAAGCCATGGCGCTCGTCATGGATATGCGCGACAACTACGGCGTGTTCTGCTCCATCGTGGTGTATCCGGTGATTCCGAAAGGTATGATTATCCTGCGCCTGATCCCGACGGCGGATCATACGGAGGAGGATATCCGGGTGACGCTGGATGCGTTTACGGCGGTGCGGGAGAAGATGCAGGCTGGGGTGTATAAAAACCATGTGCCGATGCCGATTGAGTGATTTTTGGATTTTAGTTGATATTTTGGAACACGGATTGGATGGATGGGACACGGATTTTTTGATCGGTGTCTTAGCTGTTTAATCCGTGTTTTTTTTTCGCCTCGCCAGGTGTTCGCCGCCCGTCGCCCATCTTGGTGTTTTCACCAAGATGGAAAAGTACAGCACTATTTACACCTCGCTTCGTCTTAATTTTGATGTTCCCCCTGCCCCCGCCAAGTGCCGGTATTGGCCGTAAAAGAGTTGATTATGGTTTGTGATCTTGGCCAAAAGACCAAGATCGGCGAAAAAGATAACCCAATTGCAGGAATGAATGCTACCTCTAGTGAATTCATGCCGCCTTTTACACCCCGGCGTGATATGGGTTGGTTGGATTGTTTATAATTTTGAAGGGATAAAGAAAGGATCATCCTGCTGTATGTTTGCGGCAGGTCTGGGAGGGTGGGAGAGGGGAAACACCTGCCGAGGCAGCATAACATATTTCCAGTGCTCCAACGTTCTTAGCATAAAAATAAATAGAAATGAAAAAAAACCTATGCCTGTACGTTCCCCTCTTATCCCTGCTTCTGATGAGCGCGTGTAAGAAAAATGGCCCGGGTGAACTGGAAAACACTTTTACAACCGCCCTTCTGGAACAGGAAATTATGGGATACAATTTACCAGTCAGGTATCGAATGCAACCGGCTATGAATGGGATTTTGGCGATGGAATGCCCCATTCATCCGAACCGAACCCTTTGCATGTATATGAGTGTCCGGGTGCCTATTCCGTCACGCTCACCCTCATCATCGAGGGGACAAGCAGTTCGGAAACCGAAGAGATAACCGTTTCTCCGTTGGTTTTCAGGAAGAAGTTTTCACTGCCCGAAAGTGCGTATGCCGCAGCCATGGTTCGCACTTCCGACATGGGATATGCCATATTTGGGAATACGATTTCCGTTTCTTACAAACCACTGTATTTTATCAAAACGGATCGCGCGGGTAACAAACTTTGGGACAGGGTTTTTGATGAGAACCTTAGCGCAGGCGCTACTTCCATGATTCAGGCAGCCGACGGCGGGTACGCATTGCTGAGTTCCCGGGAGTTGGGATCTTTTAACATGGACTTTCATGTAACTAAAATCAATGCGCAGGGAAATACGGAATGGGAAAGAGATTATGGCGGAAGCAGTTTGGAATTCGCAAGAAAAATTCAGCAGGCGCCTGATGGAGGTTACGTCATTTTAGGAAGCACCACCGACACTGTGGCAGGTAACAATAAAATTTACCTGATAAAAACCAATGCAACAGGCCAGGTAGAATGGGAGCGAACGTATGGGAGTAGAGAAGACGCTTTTTCGCTGATCGCAACTACCGATGGCGGCTATGCCATGCTTGGGCAAACGAAGGATATAAATAATACAGGCAAATCCGATGTTTATCTCCTGAAAGTGAATAGTTCCGGCGCCATGGAGTGGGAAAAGACTTTTGGAGGGCCGCTGGACGACCAGGGATATGCATTGGTGCAGGCGCCTGACGGGGGATATATGTTGCTGGGCTTCATTGAAAAACCCGAACTTCCTATCTACGACATGTACCTGATCAAAACGAATCAGTCAGGTGAAAAACAATGGGAAAATACCTACGATGTACAAGGCAATGAAGGAGGCGTTGACATCAAACCAACCCCAGATGGCGGCTATGTCCTGTTAGGATATGCTAATCTGGGCGGCACGACAGGCGCGGATGTTTTTCTGGGTTAAAATCGACGGTACAGGGACAGTGCAGTGGAAAAAAACATACGGAGACACCACGTATGATAGCGGCATAAGTATCGAAACCCTGTCTGGATGCGACGGATATGTAATACTTGCAAACCAATTTCATTCCATCGGACTTATTAAAACGGATAAAGATGGAAATACCAACTGATTTCAACCCTCATCGACCTTTCGCCTGGCCAGGTGTTCGCCGCCCGTCGCCGCTCTTGGTGTTTTCACCAAGGATGGAAAAGTACAGCATTTTTTAGCCTCGGCAGGTGTTACCCCTTCACCATATTGCACTTAGGCCCAGCGCTGCCGCAGTGTCTGCCAGGCGCGCCCTGAAGATCATTTCCCACCCTTCTGCACGATACAATCCGGCAGGCAGTTTTTCGTTATACGCCGGTAATCACTACAGATGATTACAACCATCTGATTCAGGTAATCCACAAACGCAGATGGTCGCACTAACCGGTTACATTCATCTAAAAGGTTTCTTTTGTAGCCAGATCGTTTACAAAGGAAGGGCAACACAACAATGGAAGATTCCAAAGTAAAATTCAGCATTGGAAATATTTTTATTCCGATCATTACCGCAACGATCGGGCTGATTCCTTTTGCATACGATAAACTTTCACAGGAGCCACAAGTAGCCATCACTACAACGGATGGTTTGGACGTTGAAAAAAAGAGACTTGCTCTTTATCCTATCAGGAGGGCATGGGTCTGTATAATAAGGGGCTTTTTGAAGAGGCAAAAATTTCTTTAAAAGCCGCCATCAATCAGGGCGGTGTTGTAGAGGCATACTATCCTTTGGCACGGTGCTATATGAATGGCAGAGTTAAAGATTATGAAAAGTTTAAATTTTACTGCGAAGAAGGAATAGAAAAAGGAGATTTAAAATGCCATTATGGTTTATGGAGTTATTACAGCAATTTGCCTGTTTCGAAAGATGAGATCGAGGCAAACGAACACGCAAAAAAAGCGATGCATGCAGTGGAAGAATCCGCAGAATCCGGCGACCCTTTTTGGCAGGGAAAACTAGGGTCGTTGTATAATTATTATGTGAAGGATTACGAAAAAGCCCTGTTTTGGTACGAAAAAGCAGCAGCGCAGGATGATGCATTCGCCCAGTCCAAATTGGGCGTCCTGTATGAAAGTGGTCAAGGTGTGGAGAAGGATTACAAAAAAGCGCTGTATTGGTATGAAAAAGCAGCCGCGCAGGACCACATGGAGGCTCAGAGTAACCTGGGATTTATGTACGATACCGGGAATGGCGTCAAGAAAGATTACAAAAAAGCGCTGTACTGGTATGAAAAAGCGGCAGAGCAAGGAGACGCCTTTGCTCAAAACAATTTAGGCGTGATGTTTCATAATGGATTCGGTGTGAAAGTAGATTACGTCAGAGCGAAGTACTGGTTTCAAAAAGCGGCTGACCAGGGGAATAAAAACGCTGTGCAAAACATGAAAATGTACCGGTAAAAAGCCTGTACGAAAGTAATGCCATCAATACGATTTATAAAGACAAAAATGCTGAACTCTGGTTTGGAACAGACGGCGCAGGGGTGTGTAAATTTGATGGTATGACCTTCAGCCAATTTACTTTTTAACATTCATGCAGCATTCCTTATTTTTACCACAGCAGGGAACACCTTTCGAGGCAAAAAACTTAATTAAAATGAAATATTCAACATGAATGCTGTAACTTTTGAAATTGAAAAAGTAGAAAAAGCAACAACTCTTTTAAAAACGGTTCCAATTAGGGACATATTAATAAGACTATTTTTATCTGATATTGGGAAATCAAGATATGATTCTCGACAAAAAGAAAAATTAATTTCTAATATTTTTGTTACAAACAGCTCCAAATCAGATAATCTAATTGATTTTGGTTACCACGCATTTTTCAATGGAATGCATTGTGCTTATGCCGAACACAGACCATTTGTTATTTCGCCCGACATGATTTGGCTGCTTATTAGCCAGGGATTTGCAAACCATGTAAAAAACAATTCAGAAGCGTTAAGAAATCAATTTGTTGACTTCGATAAAAAACTGACTTTAATTGTAAGCGGTGATGAAGCAGACCTCGAAAATCCTGAAAGTTCATGGGAACAAATATTCGCAAAATTCATTGAAGAAATTAAAATACATGTAGGTGAAGAACTAATTAATGCCCTAACCGCCGATTTTTCCACCACAACAATAACGGAAAAAATAGCTTCACAAATCACCATCTTAAAAGCAGTAGAATCTTATTTCGAGTTTTGTATACTTTATGGAATTTGTGGAATACCTGAATTAACAATAGAAGGAAATCCCGAAGATTGGGAAAAAATAATAAAAAAAGCAAATGCATTAAGAAAATACAATTTAGATTGGTGGATTGATGAATTAGACCCAATATTGAATGAATTTTTAAAAGCCTCGAAAAATATAATTGACAAATCCTTTTGGCTAAATATATTCAAATATCATACACTGGATGAATACGGGGCGCCGGACATAGTGGATGGCTGGATTTTAAAGTTTTTTCCTTATGACAAACAAGGCAATAGAAGGGAAACGCCAATCGAAGTGATAAAAGGGTTAAATGTTGATTTGCCGGAAGAAATTGTAAAAGTTGATGTAGAGCATATTAAAATTGGGTTAGATGGATCATTAGAAAGAACAATGCTTGAATTATGGGCTGGTTTCGTTGGACTGGAACAAAACACGGAGACTTTGGCGCTTCGCCCGAAAATTGGTTGGGCCATTAAAAATAAAAACCAGGAAAATATCGTATTTAAAACGGAGTTTGCCGAAGGTCATAAAAAACTTCGTGTAAATAAATTTCCAAGGCAAATATTAGATTTCCCCATCATAAAGAGCCTGGATATTGAATTCACGGATAGAATTGAAATACCCGAAGAAATGAAGAATATTAAAATTGAATATTTGGCATTATTTGGAAAAATTTCCTGGATAGAAGAGTTGAGAACGTTGAGAATTCTTAAGAATACTGAACTCCGTATTAATCATGTGGGATATATAAATAATGGCAATAGTGCTTTATTGGTGCTATTTTGGGAAAGTTGAAGTCCTTAAAACTGAAAATTTTATCTCTCTTTAGAGATGATAGCATGCTATATTAAGCGATATCAACGTCCCTGCTCCACCAAACCCTGTAAGCGTGCAAAATCGGCCTGGGTCTCCGGAGAACCGTATTGACGAATACTCTCCTCGGCTTGTTCCAAGTAGAAGGCGCAACTTTTTCCATTGGGGGTTTTAAAATCGGGGTGGGCGCCTTTTTCGATCAGGGTGGCACAGATTTTCCATCGGTCGAATTGCGCGGCCCGGATCAGGGGCGTGATGGGGCCATCTTCGTCGTCGAAAATGGCTGTGGCATTGGGGTCGGCGCCAAATTCCAGGAAAGTCTGCACAGCAGCCAGGGGATCCATGTGGGAGACGATGGCGTCGAATATATATGGGCGATTGAAATGCGGGTCGCGAGCATTGGGGTCGGCGCCACGCTCAAACAGAAGGCGCAATACGGCGGCGTTGCCGGTATTCGCAGCGCTGCTTTGCACGGGTGTTTCGCCTTTCAACAGCGTATCAAAGGGTGCGCCGGCATCGAGCAAAAGTCGAAGGCATTGCAGTTTTTCGTCGCTTCGGAACCCACTGGAGGAAGCCTCCTGCAAGGCGAACCACAACAAATCTTTTGACTGCACCAGTTCCAGTGTCTCGGAAGGCAGGCTTTTTTGTAAGACCTGTGACTCGCCGGCCTCAATCAGCCGCGCAAGGCGGTCTACGTTCGGGTCGTCAAAAATCGGCCTGGCGGCTTCGATGCGCGCACGCTCCGCCCGTTTGTAAGCCGACCATTTCGACGATCCAACATAAAATAAGAAGGGCGCTAACACCAGCACGGAAGCGAGGTACTTGCTCCACTGCCAGGGCAACAGGTTGAGTACCAGCAATATCGCCAATGCGGCCAGTCCCAAAAAGATAAAGGCGGTTCCCAAGCCCTTGGTCGCTGCGTCGCCGCCGCCTTTGTTGGGATCGAGCAGCAGCAACAGGACAAACAGCGCGATTAAGCCGATACAGATCCAGTTGAAGAAGTATATTATTTTTACCATGTCTTGTAACAACTTTAGGCCAGGGTTCACCAGATTTGATGATTTTCGGGCTAAGGTCGCTCAAAATTCAAAGTTATTTCACCTTCAGCACCCGGCCACGATACCTGCCCAGCACTACCCGGTATTCGCCTGCCGGTAAAGCGCCCAGATCGAGTGTTATTTCCGAAGCGGCATGAATGGTTTGAACGAGTACTTGTTGCCCGGACTGGTTAAAAACACGGATTTGCCGGACTTTGGCATCGGCTGGAATATTGACACGAACCTGGGAGACGGTAGGATTTGGGTTTATCGCCAGGGCGTACCCGGCCGGTCTTGCTTCGCTCGTACTGGTCAGGGCAGGGCAGTAATCATTGCGGGGATTTAAAATCGCGCCGCACGGAAAACCATATTTGTCCTCCGGGTAGACCGGTGCGGGAGCGTCCGTTTGTACCAGCGGTTTCAAGCCGGTGGGCATAGTGACTTGCTGGGCGCTACCATTGCCGAGCGCTACTTCTTTCCCGGCCGGATTTCCATGAAACGTATAATCGCAGAGTGCATCGAGCAGGCGATAAAAAGCATAATAGTCCAGTGCATCAAAAACCTGGAAGGTACCGGGAACGGCATGGTCGGCGGCATAAATATGGCCCTGTAAAGTGTCCGATTGTACCAGGATGAAATCTTTTTCTTCGGCTGAGATATTGATGTTGTTAAAAATATCAATCGCCATCCGGTGGTCATTCACGTTGTCATCGTCATACACCTGCATAATCAATTTGGTATTCGACGGAAACGACTGGAGTTGTGCCTGCGTCAGTTCGTAGGAATACCAGGGCGCCAGGGAGAAAAGCAGGCGACCGTTTTCACCCCAGTTGTTTTCGGTAAAGCAACGGTGCGCTACACCGAACATAGCGCCACCGCCGAAAGAATGCCCCATGAAGCCGACCTGCGTGGTATCGATTACATTCGGATAAGCACGTGCAGCCTGCCGGAAACCGGCCAATAGAATGTCGTATCGCTCGACAATGCTTGAACCGGTGGTCGGGTAGGGGACAAAAACAATGGCGTATCCTTTTTTGGCCACATAATCCAGCATTCCGCCGACATAGTTGGAAAACGTACCGCCGAAGCCATGTGCAAAAAACAGGGTCGGAACGGCAGTTGCCACCCCGACCGGGTGAAATATTTCAATAAGCTCCCCCGGAAAATCAGGGCTCGGGAAAGTGGTGACTTCGACGGAATAACTGCCGTCGGCCCCGTAGCCGACGGCAGGTTTTGCAAAAATGGGGTCATCGTATTGGGCGGAAAGGGCGAATAACTGACAGGAAAAGGCCAGCAGTAGCAGGATATGTTTGGGCATAATAGTTTTTTGGAAGATTGGACGGGCATTTCGGGTCAGGGTTTAACGGGAGTAACCCCGCAGGCTATTGACGGGGCGACTTCAAGTCACCCCGTCAATAAGCATTGCGAGACACTGCCTGGCGACAAGTGGTAGGCACTCTTTTTTCAACACCCGCCTCCGATAACAGCATATATCACATTGCCCGAAACCGTCAAATTGGACAGTTTCCGCTTTTCGGTGGAAGCAAATACGAGTTCCCATGTTTTGCCCTGGTCGGAGGAGCGGAAAATACCCGTGTCGAAGCCGCAAAAGAGGTATTCGCCCACCCGTACGACGTCGTAAATGGCCCGGGTCGGCAAAAGCCGCTCATCCATGTCGCACATGTCTTCGACCGGCAATTGTCCATGCTCCATGCGCTGCCAGGTTTTGCCGCCATCGGGGGAAACGCGCAGTATGTTTGTAATGCCTTCAGGACTGATTTTTGTGGGGTCTTCGGTGCCGAGAATCGCGACGAAACGGTCCTGTATGAGGCCTGTTTTTTTGGCCATAGTATTTTCGTTCAGCACACTTTCCCAGTGCTCGCCGCCATCAGTCGAGCGCAACACGCCCCGGCTACCGCCGCCGATAAGAATATTTCCCGATGCGACAATGTTCAGCACCATGCCGCCATTATAGACTTGTTTCCAGGTTTTCCCGCCATCGGCGGATTTGAAAATACCGGTATCGGAGCCGACAAAAAGGGTTCCGTCCGGGGTTTCCAAAACGGTCCGTATTGTTTTGTCTTTCAGGTTATTGTGCATGGGAATCCATATCCCCGTACCCGGCATTTCCTGAAAAATACCGTTCCCGTAACTGCTGAAATAAGGCCCATTCCGGCCGAGGGCAATGTTCGTAATTTGTTCCGTACAAAAAAAGTCTTTTTCCCAAACCGGGACTGGGGTGGCGGCGCTACTGCGGTACAAACCGTTTTCAGTGCCCACAATAATTTCGTCGCCAGTGGCAAAAACACAGTTGACAAACGAATTTTCCGGCAATCCTGCACTGACGTCCTGCCAGGTACGTCCGCCGTCAGCGGATTGAAAGATGATGTCGGATGTCGGTAGTTGGGCTTTTGCCATACACTTCACCCCGCCATCTTCGGGCTGAAGATCGATGCCGGCTGATACTGGCCGGATATCCTGTGGATGCTGCTGACAGGCAAGAAAGGGTTGAAACAAGAGCAAAAGAGTCAGAATATGGATTTGCATGACGATGTTTGGTTGGTGAAACAATGCGACAAAGGTATGGGCAGGCCCGGATCAGACCGTTTTTCGATTGTAAAACGATGTAACGGATTTGTAAAAAGGATGTTTTCGGGCACGGGGTAGGGCGACCACTGGGTAGGGCGACCACGAGGTAGGGGCGACCACGAGGGTCGCCCTACGATGCCAATGCCATGATGTGTAGGGGCGACCCTCGTGGTCGCCCTCCCTCGTGGTCGCCCTCCCTTGTGGTCGCCCTCGTATGAAAAATTCTTGCAGGCAAAATTCAATCGTGTTGTACCTTTCGGGTGATGGTATATCCAGCGCAAATTGGTTTTGCAGCCATTCATTATTCACCATTCACATCGCTCTGCATGTCACAAAAGATCATCATTATTGGAGGGGAAGGCAAAGGCGGCCCTATAGCGGCGGCCATAGAAGATAATCGCCGCACATTCGGCGATATGACCTACGAAGTGGCCGGGTTTCTCAACGACATGGAAATCGGCAAAACCATTCATAATTTTCCGGTACTGGGCGGCACAGGCGATGTGGCGCGTTTTGCGGACGAGGGGTATCTGTTTGTGTATGCCATCCACATGCTGGGCCGAAATTATAAAACGGAAGAATTATTTCATCAGGTCAATGTGCCGCAGGAGTTATTGGTCAATGTCGTCAGCAAACGGGCTTTTGTGGCGCACAACGCCGTATTAGAGCCGGGCGCCTGTGTTTTGGTCAACAGTTATGTCGGCGCGGGCGCACACATCGGCGCCTGTAGCCTGGTGGCCGCGCACGCATTTGTCGGCCACGATTCGATGGTCGGTCTGCTGTCGCACTTAGCCGTTTGTTGTGTGGTCGGTTCCCGCATCGAAATCGGGAAAGTCGCCGATGTGGGCATTAATGCGACCGTGATTGAAAAACGCAAGATCGGCGATTATGCTGTGGTAGGGGCTGCGGCTTTGGTTACCAAAGACATTCCTGAAGGGCAGATCTGGGCGGGTTCGCCGGCGCGTTATTTTAAGGATGTGAGTAGGGTATAATTATAGTTTTTCACCTCAACGATTCAACCACCCCTTGAACCCTGGCTATTCTCATGGCTTACAATGATTTCGCGTTTCGCCTTTGGTTGAAGATCGATTTTAATCCGGCTTTTACTCATATTAACAATCGACTGGATGGCTTCAAAATGTGCAATAAAACTGCGGTTGAGCCTGAAAAACAAACGAGGGTCCAGCAAGGCTTCGAGGTCGGACAATCTGTAATCCACGATAAACCGCGTGCCGTCTTTTTTGACCAGGTACACATACCTGTCCTCTCCTTCAAAATAGGCGACCTGATCGGCGACGATACTCATCAGCCGCTCTCCACGGTGTACCATAAATCGCTCCTGATAAGCGGGGCGCTGTTGCCGGATCGCTTGTAACAGGCTGTCTATCTGCAACTTGTCTTGCGGTGCTGTGAGGCGGCGGTATTTCGACAGACTTTGCCGGAGATCGTCTTCATCAATAGGTTTGAGCAGGTAATCGATGCTGTTGACCTTGAATGCTCTGATGGCGTATTCGTCGTAGGCGGTGGTAAAAACAACCGGCGATGCGACGTCTGTTTGTTCAAAAATATTAAAACTGATGCCGTCTGTCAGGTGAATATCCATAAAAACGAGATCAGGTTGGTGATTTTTCAGCCATTGCACCGTTTGGGCAATACTATCCGTTACGGCTAAAATTTCCAATTCAGGGGCGACCGCCGACAGCATACGCGACAGGTGTTCCTGCGCCGGTTTTTCATCTTCTACAATCAAAACTTGAATACGTGTATTGTCAGGCATCAGGAATAAGTGGGATGATAACGGTGAAGGTGCTGCCATCGTTTTGAATGGCGATTTCTTTGCCGGAGATAATCCGGTAGCGCTGGCTTAGATTTTGAGCCCGATTCCGGTGGAATCGTTTTCAGCAGGGCGTGCAGATATGGCATTGCTTATTTCAAGGGTGTCGCGCACCGGCTTGATACGAATAACGAGCGGACTTGCGTCGGAAATAATATTGTGTTTGATCGCATTTTCGACCAGCAATTGCAGACCGAAAGGGGGCAATGTATAATTCATATCACGTATCTCGGCGTCGATGGAAAGATTATCACCAAATCTGATTTTTTGCAGAAACATATAATTATCAACAAGTTCCATCTCTCTGGAAAGCGGAATAAGCGCTTGTCCGCCGTATTCCAGCAGCTGCCGATACATCCGCGCAAACCGGTTGGTAAACTGGATGGCGCGTTGTTGATCGGAGCCTATCAGCGAGGCAAGTGTATTGAGACAATTGAAAAGAAAATGTGGGTTGATCTGGTTTTTCAGCACTTCATATTGCGAGGCGATATGCTCCTTTTCCTGCCGCAGGGCATGCAGTTGCAATTCCTTCTTTTCATCTTCCAACTGCCGGTTTTTGCGTTTGAGTACATATGTTTCCAGCGCATGGTCGAGGATTACCCGAAGTTCTTCCATTTTCCAGGGCTTGGTAATGTAGTGGTATATTTTTCCCTTGTTAATGGCATCGATAATGGCCTGCATATCGCTGTAACCTGTCAAAATCATACGCACCGTATCCGGGTAAAGCCGATGCACCTGTTCCAGAAATTCAACACCCGTCTGCCGGGGCATTCTTTGATCGCTGATGACAAGATCGATGTCGTTGCGGGCAAGAATTTCCAGGGCATCGACAGCGTTGGCGGCCAGGTGCACCTGGTAAAATCGCCTGAAGACAGCCTGGAAGGAAACCAGGTTGTCTGCTTCATCGTCCAGGTATAGAATAGAAAATGCTTTAGCCACCTCTTGGTAGTTATCTGTTATTAGTTATCGTGTTGATAATCAAGCATTTGTAAAAAATTTAAGCAAAAAATTGCCGACACTACTTATTTTGATTTATAACCTACCAGAAATACCACCGCAAAAAGGATGGCATTGAGCAGCATGAAAAATTTCCATACGCCTTCGATATTCGGCGTACCTCCTTTCGCATCGAGCATCAAAAAGTAAATAAACCGGGAAGCAAGGGCCCAGAGCACGAGATTGATCGTGCCCCAGAGTAATTTTTGTGATATTGCCAGCCCCAGCATTTGTACCAGTCCCCACTTCAACAAAAAATACACGCCGTGCGACACCAGTATGGCATACAGCAACAGGCATACCAGAACAAACATAAAAAGGATTCCCATAAAATAATTTTTTCCTGAAAATAGGGGCGCTGCGGGAGCCCGCCCAAATGAACTGAAGTAAACAGGGAAAAAGGTGTAGTGAACACGGAAAGCGCGTTCAACTAAAGAGCGCCTGCAATATTCCCGGTCGCAATGTTTCGACCATCGCCATGGCGCTGCTGACCCAAAAAAGCACGGCTTGCGCCCGTGTCCGACAGTCTGTCAGATCCGACACCATATCTACAATGCGGATGGGAATGTAAAAAAAGGTAAAAATGATACTTAGAAACAACAGGTTTCCGAGCAGTATCTGCGATGCCGTGGTTGCAGGGTTCCAGGGTATTAAAACGCTTTTGAACAGCAGATAAAACTGGCTCATAAAAAAAGTCAGCAGTATAAGGTTGAACACCCGGGATACCAGTTCGGCTCCGGGCGAGACTTTTACCTGCGGCGGTTCCAGTACGTCTGCGATCAACCACAGTTGGCCCGCAGCCACCAGAAGCCCACACAGCCAGTACGGCATACGACCGTACCAGGGAAGCGCATCGTAACGAATATCCATACTGTCATATACCCAGTTCAACAGCGGAAATACAATCAGGATCAGGCGGAAATAGCTGCGCCAGATCACCGCCATCAGCAGCAGCAGGCCAAAATACCAGCTGCGCATGAATCGTTTCCAGCGTTGATGGTGTACGTCCTGCAAGGCGCTGAATTCCACAGCCAGCACATTCAGATTGGTTTTGCGCTCTGCAACAAGCAGTAGGGCCAGTAAAGCGAGTATCGGAACGGGTAATGTCAGTTCTTGCGGGGCGCTTTGGAAGCCCAGAAACCAGGGCGCAAGAAAATAACCCAACCCAATGAGTATTACATTGGTTATCAGTCCTTTATAACCCAATAGCATCAGGAAAACGGCAAGGTAATTGTGAATACGGTTCCGTTGTCGGGCGACGATGCTACAGTAATATCACCGCGGTGCTGCTGTATGATTGCATAACTGATGGACAATCCCAGGCCGGTGCCCTGTCCGACCTCTTTGGTGGTAAAAAAAGGTTCGAAGATTTTCTTTTGGGTGTCCGCATCCATGCCGATGCTCGTGTTTTCGATGACAATAACACAGGCATCTGCGGTGTCGTATGTTTCGATGCGGATGGTACCGCTGCCTTGCAGGGATTGTACGGCATTATCCAGGATATTGAGAAACACCTGATTCAGTTTACTTACCTGACATAAGATTTCCCGTTTCGATCGATAGGACTTTTGAATTTCAATATCATCATTGAGTTTGTGGTGCAGCAAAGTGAGGGTTGTTTCCAGCCCTTCTTCCACTTTGAAGGGCAGAAAACGGTCGCCCGTATTGCGGGAAAAAGTTTTTAAGCCGCCGACTATTTCAGCTGTTCTTTGTGCGCCGTTCAGGATGGTTTTCAGCAGACTTTCGAGCTCCTTTGAGATCAGTTGAAGGTCTGTTTGTTTCAGAATGTCGATCAGATCGCGGGTGGCGGTGGTATCTTCCAAGCCTTTGCGCTGCAACAAGAGCAATCTGTCAAAAAGTGGCGCCAGTTCCTCCTGGTCCATTTTCAGTGCCGCTATGCCTGCACTAATGGAGCTCACGGGATTATTGAGCTCGTGTGCGATACCGGCCGTCATGACACCCAGCGAAGCCATTTTTTCTGCCTGGATAAGGTGCAGGTTGGATTGTTGTAAATCCTCGAGCAGTTTTTCCTTCTCTTGTAGCAGCAGCTGCGTTTGTTGCTGTTCGCGGTGCAAACTGGTCAGGGTATTGTTGCGGGATTGGTACAGCATGACCAGAAATACGGCCAGGGTAAGCAACAGGCCGATACCGGCGAGCAGGATATTCCGGAATTGCCTTCCCTCTTTATTCTCCTCGTCCAGTCGAGCGATTTCCGTTTCGCGTTGTTTCAGTTTAAACGATGCCTCCAGGTCATCCAGTTTCATGTGCAGCGATTCCCGGGAGGAACTGTCCTGTAACGAAGTAAAAATCTCCAGGTATGACAACGCTTTGGTCAGGTCGCCTTCCACCCTGGCCATTTGATAGAGGTTTCGGTACGCATTTAACTGATAAATTCTGGAATCAACCGCTGTACAGCGCTCCACGGCCAGGTTAAAAAGTTCTTTGGCTTTGGTCGTCTGGCCATTTTTTTGATAAAACGAACCGAGTTTCATCAAAATCAGCCCGATATCGCGCTGTCGTTTAATGAATTCTGCCGATTCCAGCGCTTTCAGGTAGTACATTTCGGCATCCGCTTTCTTGCCCCACTTTTCATAGGTTTGCGCCAGGGAAAGATAACTGATGATCAGGCCTTCATAGTTGGATTGTTTGAGCCTTTTCGGGATGTATTGCAGGCACAGTTTTGCGGCCAGTTCAAATTGCCCTTTTTCCCTGTACAGATTGGCCTGCGACATAGCGATGATACCGAGACCGACGGTGTCTTTCAATTCCTGCTTCAGTTTGCCGGCTTTGTCCAAGTAATTTTCCGCCACATCCAGTTCGCCCAACTGTAAATACACTTTGGCGATACTATGCTGGCTGCTCGCAATACTTGCCCGGCTTTTGTCGTATTTCTCCCGCAATTCCAGGGCTTTCAGGTGGCAATCCAACGCCAGGTAGCTCCTTTCTTCCAGGGCATAAAAATTGCCCAGCCGGTCCCACATGGCAGCTATCCAAAGGCTGTCTTTTGCGTTTCCCCTACGCGCATCGCTTTTTTATAGGCATGCTCGGCGCTTCCCATCCGTCCGAGTTGCTGGTTCAGTTTTCCGGTGATGATCAGCATTTCAGCCTCCAGATCGGCAAAATGCGCCAGTGAGATGCTGTCCTGCAAATCCAGCGCCATGCGGAGAATAGCCGTATCCGCCACATTATTGCCACCCGTGATGGTATTCCTGAAATTATCGACGCGGTGCTTGAAATAGGCATACTGCGTTTGTGCAGCAGCCGTAGAGCCGATACACAAACACAGAATGATATGGAGCAATGCGCGCATTGGTCAGAGATGAGGTATTAAGCAAAAGGCAAATTTGCAAAAGGCAATGGGCAATGATAGTCAATGATTTACATTGTTTTTTGCTTTTTGCCTTTTGCTTTTTTACTTAAAACCCTATTTTAATTTTGGGCAATTTAGAGACTTTTTTGCCTTCGCCGGTACTGCCGGACTTTTCTGACTTTTTGGATTCGCCCGCCGTTCCGGTATCGCCGCTTTTGGGACCGCTGCCGGGTTTATCGAATTTGCCGTTCACGACGGGGCCTTGTGGCCCGGAAATTTCATCATACGGTGTGTCCTGCAAACTGGGGCAGGCATTGTATTGCTTTTCAGACAGGGCCGTTTTTTGTACGTGCGCGCTGTTTCCCAGTGAAAAACCACCTACTTGCAGCACGCCGTCGATTTCCCGGACATAAATATCCAATGGCGCTTTGTAACGGTATAATCCGCCATCGAAGGGAATAGATTCGACTTCTTTTCTTTCAAAATCAATCATTGCCTTATAAATATAGTCGCCGTCTTTCTGGTCTTCGAAGACAAATCCATTGGGAAAATAAATGCCGTATATCCAGGCAATATCAGACAAGTTGCCGAAAATCCGGTTCGGATTTTTGCGCAAATGTTCGGTTGTCTGCTCTATGATTTGTGCTTCAGTGAGTTGTTTTTGTCCGTGCGTTTCGGATGAGGTGACAAAATACCGCGAAAAACTCCAGGGTTCTCCGGCGCCGCCTCTCACATAAATAGCCAGGCCGATGATATTTTTAAACACGCCGTTTTCCTTGGTCGTGGTGGCGGCAACCACCCTTTTGGCCATGTTGCTGAAGGTGTAACCGGCTTCTTTTTCCAGTTTCCATTCGTTTTGAACCCGGGCGGTAGCAATTTTGCCGTGGTACTTTTTGACATCTTCCAATACCCTGGAATCTGTTGGAAAATTTTGTGCAAGCGCCAAAACGGCATGCAGCAGAGCAGGATGGATGGTAACAATTTCATGGTGTTATAATTTTTCTGGTTTGGAAGTAGTTATGCAAAATCAATTCAGGCTAAATCTTCTGTAATGCATTGATTTACAATGCCCTTTGCAATTTTTCCCTTTTTCTTAAATCATGGTTTGGAGCAACCGCTGTTATTCCCATACGTGCTGAAACCCAAGCGGATGGCATCTTCCAGTTGCATCCGGTGCAACCAGATGTCCGCATCTTTTGAAACAGCGCCGGCCTGCAAGGGAAGCCCGAACATGGCCCTCAACTGATTGGCGCCGCTATTGGAGGTTTTAGCAGCCGCATCTACTTCGGCCCGTGAAATTTCCTGGCGCCCGAAGTATTTTTCCACCCAGGTTTTGTTGACATTCAGTTTGATTTCCTGTGAGTAGTTATTGCCCGACTCTCGGGTAATATAATTGGCGTAATCTTCCAGTTCATCAAGTTTGAGGCCGGTGCCGAATTCCTGGTAATCGTATTTTTTATGCCCTACAAACAGGTTGTTTTTCAGGGTGACTGTTTTGCACTGTTTGATATTGTTTACGCCGCCGAAATCGCTGAATCCGAATACGTTGTTCTCCGCCAGCAAGGTCAGCGCCTGGTCAAACATGATACTGTTTCCACCAAAACTGCCGATGGCATCGTATTTCCAGGTAAACAGGATGGTGTTGTTTTTAACAGTATAAGCGGGATGATCGGTAGCGCCGTGGTGGTTGCTTTTACACATAATACCTTCGCCGGTATTGTTGACAATCAGGTTGTTTTCGATCAGGGCCGCGCCGCCTTTACCCACCTGCACGTCGAGTGCGCCCTGCGTGGGCGCCGTATTCGTGATGACGCAGTTTTTGATGACCACCCTGGTGCCGCTACCCGTTCTGATTTTGATGCCGGGAGTGTTCGGCGTTGGATTCATCCCTTTTTCAGGGCTTGCTTTTCTCCGGATCAAAGTTTCCGTTTTGGGGTCCTGGTAATAATTCCTGGCGCCGTTATCAACAATAATGCCGTCGATGAGCACCGTTCCGGTCCAGTCTTTGAAGTCTTTATCCGTCAGGATACCGATGCGTTCGGTCGTCAGCCCCTTGCTGATATCGTTGCTGCCACTGAACACGGTTTTATACTGTCCCCAGGGGTCGCGGCTGCCGAAGTCAGGGCTATATCCACCGATAATAGAAATCGGTACCGTGAACACATCGGAACTTTGATCGGCTTTACTGGTGTACACACCTGCCGCCAGATGCACGACGTCCCCTGCCTTGAGCTGCATGGCAATGGCTGCAATGTCTTTTGCAGGCATTTCTTTGGTGGCGTCTTTGCCTTTTCCATCGGGCCGGATATAGTACTGTTTCCCTTCGGAAACAGCCGATTTTTCCATAGAATTGCCATTCCCGGCGGTTTTTGAAGTACCGGAAGTCGTATTGGTTTTGGTATCCTTTACCGCCAGTGTGTTTTTGGATATGGCTGAGGTCGTCTGCTCCGCTGCTTTTTTAATTCTTGATAATTGAGCGGATGCATTTACGGAACAGATACCGAGGATGATACCTGTCATGACAAACTGAAGCATTCTCTTACGCATGAAGTCATTCATTTTTTGTGAATTAATACTTCAAAAGTATCCGAGAACCCTGCCGGGCCGGATAAGAGATGCAGTGAAGGCGTAGGAATAAGCAGTGAAGGCGGATAATGGAAATGTGAGGTCTACTAAATGCTTGGCGGAGTTCTGAAACGCATTGTCAAAACCGCTCTGCCCTAAAACTGCGGTTTTTATCATGGAAGACCTGGCTTAAAAAATGTCACTCCAACAGCAAAAAACCCGCCCAGGCCATCGGCTGAAAAGGTGTGGTATGGATTGCCCGCATGTGCTGTTGTGCAGCCCGGAATGCATTCGGGATACTATTTTTCTGTGTAAGCCATTCGCCGTAGAAAAAGTCCATGAATTGTTGCGCGTCCTCGTCCTGCACATTCCACAACGTCATAATGACATAATGAACACCGGCCATTTTGAAGGCCCGCTGCAAGCCGAGCACGCCTTCCCCCGCTTCAATTTTGCCTTGCCCGGTGCCACAGGCCGACAAGACGGCAAGTTCCGTGCCGCTCAAATCCATGCGGCTGATTTCCAGCGCTGTCAGGATGCCGTCTTCCTGACCTCCGAAAGGCTGCTCGCCGCCCCAGACCCGGTTGGCGCCGGACAGGGCCAAACCCGCACGCGCCATGGGATTTTCGGCAGTTGCAAAACCACTGTGCGCACTGGAGTCGGCGGCCGTAACAAAAAAGCCGTGCGTAGCCAGGTGCAGCACCGCAGGAGCCGGGGCGGACTGTACCGACTTTTTAAAATAACCTTCAGAGGCGTGAAAGCCGTCGGCAAACGAGACTTTTGCCCCTGCTGTTTCCAGCCGCTGCCGCACGGAAACCGCTTCCTGGAGGGAACCCGTCAAATAACTCCATTCAGATCCGAAAGAAGCGCCACGGTTTCTGGATGTGATGGCATCCGGAACAGGATTGTCCAGGATCGTATTCGTGGAGACTAAAGCCAGGCTGTCGCTTTCATACCGAATGCCTCCAAACACCAACGCAACATTCAGGGCAGGCGTTGCAGGCGCATTTTTAAGGGAAATGACCGGCCTCGTACTCACCAGCCGGTGCAGTTGGAAACGATCGTCCAGAACCGCTGTAGCGGACAGGGGGACGGCGCCCAGGTTGATTTGATGCAGGATACCGGCAGGAGCGTAGTAAATTGTAGAAACGCCTTTCAGCATCGGTTCGAGCGGTTTCCAGAGCAGTTGATGCAGGTTTTTGCCGGTCGCGGGCGGCTCCGGAGCATAGAGCCGGCGTGTGGCGGAAATCTGGCCGAGTTCTTTTTCTTCAAACAGAAAAACCTGCTTCGGATGGGTATCGCCGGCCCGGAGCACCCAGGCCATATACAGGGTGCTGTCTGCTTTCGGGTTTTTGAGTTGGGCGAATTCAATGGCGGCCTCTCCGGGTGCAAGGGCTGCCTGTACATCTTGCCAGCGCGCATTTTGACTGGTCAGCCGAAACGTTTCCGAAGCGATGGCCAGGTTGCGCTCCAGGGTATTCGAAACGGTCAGCAGGCTATCCAGGTTGGTTTGTCGCCTGGCAGGGGTTAGCGCGTATTGCCGGGAAATTTCGTTCTGTAACTGTTTCCATTCCCCAAACTGCTCGCTTAACTGCCCATCGGGGTGTTCACGCAGGGACTGAAACAATTGCCGCCTGTTGGCCAGCGACAAACCCTTGATAGTCATCTGATAATCATAGGCAGCATCTGCCATCTCCGGGAATTCAGGGTGCCGTACTGCGAACAAATGCGAAGAAATTTCGGACAACCGCCCGTGGGTCTGGTAGAGTTGCAACTGTTCGCTTTCCGTAAATTCGCTGAAATTTTCCCGCAATTCGTCCAGTGAAAACCGATTGTAGAGCAAAGCAAATTCGACGGCTTGCTCCGTTTTTCCCATTTTTTCGAGTGCAAGCATGGCAAGTCTTGCCAAATAACTATGATCGCTGTACAGAGTCGGGAAAGTTTGCTTGAATTTTTCCAGCATCGTTTTACTAAAATCCAAACAACGCTGGTACTGGCCCGTGACAAAATACAGATTGGCGATGTTGCAGGAAAAATCGTAAAATTCGGTGCTTAATTTCAATGAATTTTCATCCACGATGGCCAGTAATTCATCACTCGCTGCAAGCGCCTCCTGATACCGCGACAATTCGACTAAAGACGATATCAGGCCATTCAGTCCAAAGACATAAAGGGGATGTTTTTTGCCGACTGAATTTTCAAATACAGACTGGGCCTGAAGATTAAACTCCAGTGCAAGTTCTTTTTTCCCGGTTCGGCGATAGATCGTGGCAACGTTAGCCAGGCGTATGCCGTACCGCGCATTTCCCTTACCCAGGTTTTTTTCGGTCAATTGCAATGCCTGCAAATAATATTCGAGCGCCTTTTCCAGGTTTCCGCTTCTTTCATAGGTCAAGCCCAGGTTATTGACCATGATGGCAAAATACGGGTTGTCGTCCGGCAGGTTTTTGTTTGCTAAATGAACGACAACTTCCAGTTCGGAAACAGCCTTGGCCAGTTCGCACATATCGAGATGGAGCATGCCAAGGTTCGAGAGGCGGGTGATATAATCCTCGTGGTTTTCGCCGAAGTCTTCCCGGGCATGCGCGACGGCTGCCAGAAAGCAGCGTTCCGCTTCTGCAAGTTGCCCGGTATGGTGAAGGGAATAACCGAGATAATCGAGGCTGTTGCCATAATCGAGGCTGGCTTCGGAAGAATCGCGTCTGGCCTTTTCAAGTGCGGCACGGGCATAGGTGAGGGCTTCAAAGTTTTGACCTGCTATGCTCAGCGCTTCCCATTTTTCGGTCATCTCCTGCCAATTCATATCGGCTAAAGGCTTTTCCGGCGTTTGGGCAGCAAGAGAAAAGAACATGGCCTGGCTGAGCAGCACAGCCAGAAGGTGGCAAAAGAAGGTTTGCATTTTTCGATTGTTTCCCGGCAAAGATGTGAAAAAATTGGCAGCAGGAAACCTATGTAGTTATCGGTTATCCGTTATTAGTTATCTGGCTTGATGCTCAAGCATTTGAAAAAATCAACTCAGGCTGATTTTAACTCGATACTTATCAGCTCATTTTACCAAAAATTTGTCTACGAATAACCACGCTCCCGATTGCTCTTCTTCGATAATGATATAGTACAAACCGGGTTGCAAAACAAGGTTCTTTTCCAAAAGAAAGCGGGCATCAGGCTTGAGGGCAAGCGCCAGGTTTTCTATAGGGCGCATCGCCTCGAAATCTTTTAAATCATTGCTAAACAGCATCGTATGAAAGGTCTGGCCGGCCGGGATGGCGCCTTCCGTTTTGCCGGAAAGCCGGAAGTTCATTCTGCCTGCGCGAAAGGTCACGCCGCTGCGGGGTTCTTCTACGTACAAACGGAAATCGCCGCTGCGAACCTGGGAGCCGATGTAGGTTTCCAGGTTCTTAATCGGCTGGAAGTCGGCAGCCACCGGCCTCGACGGGCGGGGAGAATTGTTTGGTTGGGGATCGTTGGTTTTCGGCAAATCTTCAGTCGGAGCGCCGGGCGTAGGCGTCGGTGATTCCTGTTGTAGGGTGGGGGGGATAGGTGGGGCAGGTTCTTCTTGCTGACGGAGTATCAACAAAGCCACTGCGCCGATGAGCACCAGAAAACCAGTAAAAAACCACCACAGCCGGCCTTTGCTTTTGGGTGTATTGCCCTCCACACTGCTAAGGCTTTCCGGGGTTTCATATTGCCCGGCGATGCTACGCAGGGTTGACCGGAGATGGTTTTCCGGCGAAGCGCCGAGGGCATCGATCAGGCTGGTTTCCAGTTCGATCCTGGCGGCCAGATCAGGATCGGCAGCCAAACGCCGTTCAAAATCCTGCCGGGTATCCGGATCCAGCGCATCCGCCAGATAATCCGCAATCAAGTCGTCTATATGGTTATCCATTAGAAATCTGGGCTTGTTTTAGATAATCGGATATGGGAAGTTATTTCTCCAAAACGCGGATCATTTTGAATCAATTCCATGAGTTTTGCTTTGCACACCTTATTTTTCTTTTTGACATAATCAGCCGTGTAGCCCATGTCTTCGGCAATGTGCAGGAGCGGCTCGCGGTCAAAAAAACGTTGTAATAACTGCCTGCAATCGGGACCCAGTCGATCAAATTTTTCCCGGAACAGGTTCCGTTTTTCCGATTCGAAAATTTTCTGTTCAAGGTCCTCATCTATATCAAATCCCTCTTCCAGGTCGGAAGTGACCTCCATACGCGCATTTTTTTTCAATTGCCGAAACCAGATGAATCGGCTGATACCTAGCAGATAAGATTGGAAAGGGGCGGAGAGCTGGAAACCGGGCCGGGCGGCATGGTGAAATACGACCACCAGGGCTTCCTGGAAAACATCCCTGGCGTCCTCGAAGGTCCCTCCATTCCGACGCAGCATACCAAAAAGAACCGGGAGAAACTTGCGGTAAATTTCTCCCAGCACAGGGGCTTCATTGTTCAAAATCCCACGAATAAAGTACATGTCGGAGTTTTCCATTCCAGTGTATGCATCGAGAGATGCGTCCGGCAAATGTACTGTTTTAAAAAAAATAAAAAAAATGCGCCCTACCGGGTCACTTTATTTTAGTGGTGGAGATATACATATAAATCCTTCTTTAAAGAAGGTTTACATCCTTCTCATTTTTACCTTCTAAACATCTAATTGACATGACAATCTTGACAAAAACCTACTTGCTCCCTGTTTTCACAGCTTGCCTGCTGCTGACCGCCGTTTCCTGTAAAGAAGACAAAACCCTGCCTTCCTGCGAAGGCGTCACCTACGAATACGAAGGCGTTGACGGCCCGGAGCACTGGAGCGAACTTTGTGTTGATTACACTGATTGTGGCGGGAAAGTACAATCGCCGGTGGATATTACCGGTGCTGTCAATGATGCCACTTTGCCTAATATTCCACGCACGTACGCTGCTTCCGCAACGCATATCGTCAATAAAGGCCACACCATTCAGTTTAATTACGATGGAGGCAGCACCATTACCGTCAACGGTGAATCCTACGAACTGCTTCAGTTTCACACCCATACGCACAGCGAGCATACCGTCGGCGGCGTATCCGCGCCGATGGAAATCCACTTCGTACATAAAAATGCCGCTACCGGCAAACTCGCGGTGATCGGTGTATTTGTGGAAGAAGGCGCGCAAAATGCCGTTTTGGAGCATTTTGTTCACCACCTGCCGGCTACATTGGACGCTAAATACGAAGCCGCAGAAACGTTCAGCGCACTTGATCTGATGCCGGCCGATCAGAGTTATTTCACCTATGCAGGTTCGCTGACCACACCACCTTGCTCTGAAATTGTAACCTGGATCGTCATGGAACACCATATCGAAGCTTCCGCCGCCCAAATCCATGATTTTGAAGCGCTGGAACACGAAAATGCACGGCCGGTACAGGCGCTCGAAGGGCGTACGATCAAACACCATAAAGCGTAAAAGGGCAAAAGGCAAACATGAGTCATCCCGGATTTTGGCAAAAGTGCAAAACGGTCAAACATAAGGTCAAACCGTAGCGTTATTTTGCCACATTGGCAATTGATAATTTAGCGTAGAGTACTTTAACTATGCTTGCATCTATAATCATCAATGTCGTCAATCGCAAACATCAATATAGATTTGACTGCTTTGCGGTCTTTTTGCCAAAATTCGGGATGATTCATGTTTGCCTTTTCCCTGGTTATACTGGTAGTTACACTACCTCATACACCACCACCGGTTTCGCCTTGTTTTTCAGCGCCACTTCCCCGATTTTTTGAAACTGAAAGCGATCGTCCGTTTTTTCAAAAGTCGTTTGATTGATGAGTATCTGCCCGGGCTTGGCCGCCGACTGGAGCCGTTGAGCCGTATTGACCACATCGCCGATGACCGTATAATCAAACCTGCGCAGGGTTTCGGAGCCGATGTTACCGGACACCACTTCGCCGGTATTGATGCCGATGGACACTTTTGGAAAAAAAGTTTGCGCTTCGGACAGGGGGTCTTCAATAGACTGAATATGGGCATTGACAGACTGAGCGGCGCGGATGGCCCGCCCGAGGTGGTCGGCATCTTTAAAAACTGCCAGCACGGCATCGCCCATAAACTTGTCCACGTTACCGCCTTCGGCGATGATGGCTTTTACGATGATGTCGAAATACTTGTTGAGCAGTTGGATGACCACATCAGGCGGTTCGCGCTCAGATATAGCCGTAAATCCGGAAATATCTATAAAGACGATTGTCGCTTCTATGGTCTCGCTGACCAACAGGGTGGACTCAAATTCCTGACAGCACATAAACCGCAAGACACTGTTGTCTACGTACATTTTCAGGATATTGTTTTCCTGGACAGCCCGGATCGTGTCCCTGATTTGCTGGCAGGATTGCAGCGTTTTTAACAATGTGCTTTTAAAGTCCTGAAAATCAATGGGTTTGCAGATAAAGTCGAAAGCGCCCCGGTTCATGGCGACCCGGATATTATCCATATCGCTATATGCGGAGATAATGACGGTTTTGAGCAGGGGACTCGTCTCGGCGATTTTATCCAGTAGTGTCAGCCCGTCCATTTCAGGCATATTGATATCGCTGAACACCATTTCGGTATCGGGGTTATCTCCCAGTTTTACCAGGGCATCCCGGCCATTTTTTGCAAACACAAATTCGTACTCCTGTTCGCGGATTTCGCGGCGGAATTTCTGGCGGATGAGTTGACCTATATCGTCTTCGTCGTCCACGACCAATATTTTATGTTTAGCGCTCATACGAGATTGGATAATTTTTGCTTGAGTACGCCGAAATCCAGCGGTTTATTCAAAAAGTCGTTGGCGCCGAGCCGCATGGCTTCCCCCTGTTTTTCTGGGTTGCCGTACGCCGTGATCATGAAAATCAGGGGGGGCGGCTCGGGCGAATTTTCCCGGATTCGGCGCAGGAGTTCCAGTCCGCTCATGCCGGGCATATTGATGTCTGATAAAATCAGGATGGCCTCCGAGGAGTGCTCTTGCAGGTAAGTGAGCGCTTCTTCACCTGAATAACAAAACGAGAACGCAAGTGTTGCCTCCCTGATTTCGCGGCGGAAACGCTGCTCGAACAAAGTTTTGATGTCTTGCTCGTCGTCAACTACTAAGATTTTCATATATCTGTTATTATTATAAATAAAAGACGTCGCCCTCGGCGGCAATCCCTGTTTTGAAGGAGAAGTGGTTATTTTTCATGGCTTCCTGTTGCAGCTGCTGGAGGCGCTCATCGGAATGAGAAGGGTCGTGGTGGAAAAACAGCATTTTTTTTACGGCTGCCAACTCTGCGAATTTCAAAGCATCGCTCATGGTGCTGTGCCCCCAACCGACGCGGGGCCGGTATTCTTCCTCGGTATATTGCGCATCGTGCAGCAGCAAATCGGCTCCCTGCGCCAGAGCGTAACCCGAAGTCCAGGCCGGTTCCGTCGGAAAATGGGCAGAACCCAGGGCCGGTTCGTGATCGGGCATGTAGGCAAAAACAGACTTTTCGTTTTCTACCCGAAAGCCCAGTGTCGGTCCCGGATGGCAGATGTAAGAAGATTTTATATGAAAAGGCCCGATGTCAAAAGCGCTTTCGTTAATTTCAATCAAATTGGGTCGGGAGGGAAGGTCCTGTAATCGGATCGGGAACAGCGGCGGCGACAGGTATCGCTGTAAACGGGTCAACAAACTTTCTTTATGGCCCGTGGGGCCGTAAATGTTCACGCGCATCGCCGGATTGTAAAGCGGGAGAAAAAAACCGAGTCCTAAGATATGATCCAGGTGCAAATGGGTGAGCAGGATGTCGACCTGCGTTATCCCGGGCGGAAAATTATTGCCCAGGCGGCGGATCCCCGAACCGGCGTCCAAAACGAGAACGGTATCGCCCTGTTCTACCGAAACGCAGGAGGTATTGCCGCCAAAATGGTTGTTTTCGGGGCTTGGTGCGGGGAGTGAGCCGCGGGTACCCCAAATAGTAATCGTCATGGTGTTGTGGTCTTCCAGAAAATGGCAACCGCTCCCAGGAAACGGTCGGGACGACCGATGATCGGAAAAGCGGTGACCGATATTTTATTTTTTTCACCGGTCAGGCTTTCAATCCAGAATACGCCGGATGCCGGTTGCCGGTTTGTCAGTGTTATGACCAAAGGCAGGGATTCCGGCGGAAGGACGTTTCCGTCGAGGTCCAGCGGTTTAAATATGGTTGACCACTCCTCGACGGCCATCTGTCCGGTTTCTTCATATCGCTTGCCCAGCAGCCCTTCCGCGGGTTCGTTGTAAAAAAGCAAATTGCCTTCCGGATCGGTCAGGAAGACGGGTACCGTTAAGAAGTCGGCCAATTGCCGGCACAATATAATTTCTATGTGGTTGGTCGCCATTCTGAAGATTGAGTGTTACAAATGTACAGTTTTGTTCCTGTAATACTTATTTGTCCGGCAATTTTACCACAAACTCCGTCCCTTCCCCCGCCACACTCTCCACCTCCATCGTTCCCCCATGCCCCTTCGTGATGATGTCATACGCCAATGAAAGCCCCAGTCCCGTGCCTTGCCCCGTCGGCTTCGTCGTGAAAAACGGCTGGAATATTTTGGCTTTTACGTCATCGGGAATGCCCGTTCCGTTGTCTTTTATTTTTATAATGATTTGATTGTCTGTTTGTTGGGTGGAAATGGTGACGGTGGGTTGGTAGGGTGCGCTTAGACTTTCCAGGTTTTTAAAACCTGGAAAGTCTGGCGACCCGGGAAGTTCCGGCGCTGTATTCGGCGAACTTCCCGAAAGTTTCAAACTTTCGGGAAGTTGTCGCTCACGCTGCTGCACCGCGTAAAACGCATTGTTGATCAGATTCAGCAACACCCGGCCCATATCCTGCGGAATCACGTCCACTTTACCAACTGCCGGATCAAAATCGGTGACCATTTTGGCGTTGAAATTGGAATCCTTTGCCCGCAGGCCGTGGTAACTCAGGCGCAAATACTCGTCGGCTAAAGCGTTCAAATCGGTGGGTTCTTTCTTGCCCGTGCTGGTACGAGCATGTTGGAGCATGCCACTGACGATGGCGGCAGCGCGTTTGCCGTGCAGGTTGATTTTTTCCTGGTTTTGGTCAAGGTCGTTCAAGAATTCATCTAGGTATGCTTTGTCCACCGCCGGCTTGTGCATTTCTTCTTTGATGTCCTTTGCCAAGTCCACGCTCAATTCCGAGAAATTATTGACAAAGTTCAGCGGGTTCTGGATTTCATGGGCGATACCGGCGGTGAGTTCGCCGAGGGAGGCGAGTTTTTCGGATTGGATGAGTTGGGTTTGGGTGGATTGGAGATGTTCCAGAGATTTTTCCAAATCCCTTGATTTTTGTTCCGATTCAAGCGTGCGTTGGCGAACTTTTGCTTCCAGGATAATATTTTCTTGTAACAGCTTGCGGGAGCGGTATCGGACATAAGCCGTTATTGAAAAAATAAATGTTGCAGCATAGAGCAGATAAGCCCACCAGGTCTGCCACCAGGGGGCGTTATGGTAATTGCAAATTGTTTTTCCGACAAAACACCGGTGGCATTACAAGCTTTTAACCGAAAAGTATAGGCGCCCGGAGGGAGGTTGAAATAGTAGGCGGTTCTCTCATTGCCGGATTCCCGCCAATCGGTATCAATACCATCGAGTTTGAAAATAATTTTGTTTTTTTGAGGATTGGCAAAATGGATGGGGGTAAAAGCAATGGAAAAAGTATTTTGATGATGCGCCAAAACCAATTCCTGTTGATTAATGAGAAATTTTTGTTCGGCATTGCTATGAAGGGTGGAATCTCCTTTAATTTGGATGTCGCGGATAATAATTTGAGGCGGAAAGGGATTGTACGTTACATCTTCTTCTTTAAACGAAAAGTAGCCATTTCTATCAATAAAGTAGATTTCGCCTTTGGGCGCCGTTACAAATTTAATCCCAAGCCAGGCGTTGATTTTTTGAACCCCGTATTCGGACCCGTAGGTATTGATAAAATCTCTGTTCGGGCTGATTTTATGAATGGCTGATCTGGTAAATACCCAAAGATTTTTTTTATCATCTTCCTGTACCTGTTCTACAGCCCCGATTTTCGTAAACCGGTGCGGGTCTGAAAAACGGGAAAAGACATCCGTTTTGGCATCGTAGCGGAAAAGCCCGTCATCGGTAGCGGCCCATACAACATCCCGATGGTCTCTGAAAATACAGCTGATGAACTTGCCTTCTAAATAGTATTTCCGGATATTGCCATTTGTTGTATTCAATACGCTCATGCCCCGCGCGTTTGCGGTAGCCATCCAGATGGTTTCTTTATTTTTAACATATATTCCATGTATTTTAATATTTCGATCGTTGTTGGGATCCGTCTCGCTGTGAATAAAATGAGAAAATTTCCCGGTTGTTACATTCATTAAATCCAAACCGCGCCGGGTCCCGATCCACAGATTTTCTCCATCTTCACATACAATAGAAACAACATTGTCGCTTATACTATTTTTATTTTGAGGGTCGTGATTATAATGCGTAAACGACGCCGTTTGCGGGTCAAAAGCATCCAAACCGCCGCCATACGTTGAAATCCACCAGGTGTTATTTTTGCCGATTTCAATATGAGAAATATCATTGTAACCAAGGCTATTCCGGTTCCCGGGGTCGTGCGAATATTTTTTTTGCAAGCCTGTTTTTACATCCTTACGGGTAAGTCCATTACCATACGACCAAAATACATCGCGATTTGTTTTAATTATACCGTTTAGGTATTCGTCGATGGGGGTAAAAGGTATTTTATTTAAATAAGGGTCTGTTTTAAACAAGTCTCCCAGCCATGCGGCTATCCAGAATACGGAATCTCTGGACACAAAAGAAGTAAAATAGCAACAGTCAGCTGTCAGGCCGCTTGCCGGATCGGTTGTTTCATTAAAAAAGGTCATTTTTTGCGTCACCGGATCATACCGGTTGATGCCGCCGCTCATGGTGCCAATCCAGATTTTCTTTGTCGCATCTTCATTGATAAAAGTGATAAAATCATCTGTGTATGAAAGTATATTTCTTATAGGGGGTCTGCTCAATTTGCCGGGTTGTGTTTTGTCATATGTATGCCGCTCAAAGGCGCCCGTTGTTCTATCCATGGTATGCAATCCGTCGCCCGATGTGCCTACCCAAAAAACGCCCCTGCTGTCTTCGAATATGGCGGTAATACGGTTATTAATTAGCGTTTTGAGTCATTAGGGCTGCGTAAATATCTTGTGAAATTACCCGTTTCCGGGTTAAACCTGTTAAGCCCGCCCGGGTTTTCTTTATCCGGACCGACCGAAAAACCACTGCGCGTACCGAACCAGCTTGTTCCTGCTTTATCTTTATAAATAACCCTGACTTCCTTATCGCTGATGCTGTTCGGGTCGTTTTTATTAAAATAATAACTGGTAGATTTACCTGTTCGGGTGTTTAAATAACTTAAACCATTCATTGTTCCAATCCATAAAAACCCGTTTTTATCACCTCTTATCGTGTTGATCGTATCATTACAGATAGACTCATTTTCATTCGGGTGGTGCCTGTAGTTTTTAAAAACGCCTGTTTTAGGATTTAAACAGTCCACACCTCTTCCAACAGTGCCAATCCAAATCAGGCCATCCTGATCGGCGTATACGGAGTTCAGATGGTTAAGTGCAAGCGATTGCGGGTTTGAATTGTCATTTTGATACGTTATTATTTGGTAGCCGTCATATCGGTATAAGCCATTTAAGGTAGCAAACCACATGTAACCTTCGGGATCTTGTGTTATATCTGTGACCCCGCCATACCCTAATTCTGTGAGGTCGAATTCGGGTAGTTTCTCAAAACGAACGTCTTGTGATGATAAATAAGCCGGAATGAAGAGCAACAACAGCGCAGTATGGCTAAAAACGGTCGATTGTACTTGCATACTATTTCAGGATTTTTTTAAACAATGCAGATCAAATGGGTGATGCCAGGCGAATAACAAGTGTTGTTCCAACCCCCTCCTCACTCTCCACCTCCATCGTCCCCCCATGCCCCTTCACCACAATATCATACGCCAGCGAAAGCCCCAGACCTGTGCCCTGGCCCGTTGGCTTGGTCGTGAAAAACGGCTGGAATATTTTGGCTTTTACTTCATCGGGAATGCCTGTACCGTTGTCTTTTATTTTTATAATGATTTGATTGTCTGTCTTTTGGGTGGAAATGGTGACGGTGGGTTGGTAGGGTGCGCTTAGACTTTCGAGGTTTTTAAAACCTGGAAAGTCTGGCGACCTGAAGTTCCGGCGCTGTATTCGGCGAACTTCCCGAAAGTTTCAAACTTTCGGGAAGTTGTCGCTCGCGCTGCTGCACCGCGTAAAACGCATTGTTGATCAGATTCAGCAACACCCGGCCCATATCCTGCGGAATCACGTCCACTTTACCAACTGCCGGATCAAAATCGGTGACCATTTTGGCGTTGAAATTGGAATCCTTTGCCCGCAGGCCGTGGTAACTCAGGCGCAAATACTCGTCGGCTAATGCGTTCAAATCGGTGGGTTCTTTCTTGCCCGTGCTGGTACGAGCATGTTGGAGCATGCCACTGACGATGGCGGCAGCGCGTTTGCCGTGGAGGTTGATTTTTTCCTGGTTTTGTTCAAGGTCGTTCAAGAGTTCATCTACATATGCTTGGTCCACCGCCGGCTTGTGCATTTCTTCTTTGATGTCCTTTGCCAAGTCCACGCTCAATTCCGAGAAATTATTGACAAAGTTCAACGGGTTCTGGATTTCATGGGCGATACCGGCGGTCAGTTCGCCGAGGGAGGCGAGTTTTTCGGACTGGATGAGTTGGGTTTGGGTGGATTGGAGTTGTGAAAGTGTATTTTGTATTTCTTCTTTTTGTTTTTGGAGTAAGGCATTGGCATTGTGTTTCTGCCGATTGTTGCGGTAGAGAAGGAATGCAATCAATAAAAGAATTGCCAACCCAGTTAAATAAGCATATTGTTTTAATTTATTTTCATATTCAATTGTAAATGCTTCCTTTTGCCTTTGCCGTTCTTGTTCTTCTGCCAATATCTTTTGCAAACCCAGTGTTTTTGTTGAACCATAAAGTTCGTCGTTTGTAGAGTTGGCTATTTTATAATAATAGAGCGCTGTATTAATATCTTTGGATTCATAAAGTTCTGCCAATAACTTGCTTGCATCTAATATTCCAGGCTTATTTTTAATTTCCTGCGCTTCAACAAGTCCTTTTTTGGCGTAAAAAATACTGGAATCAGTTTGGTTTAGTATTTTAAAAAATCCTGAAAGGGTGCTGTAAGAGCCGGATAACATCCGATGGTCATTCATTTTTTGGTTTATTAAAATGCTTTTATGCACATTTGAAAGAGCATTTTGATAGTTGCCCATTTTAAATTGAACCTCGCCCATTAGATTAAAAACTATCTTTTGCAGGAATGAACCTTTTAGCGAATCTGCTTTTATGTAAGCGTTATTGATATAGTAGAATGCGGAATCTATTTGATAATCATTCATGAAAGCGCTTCCCATATTCGCTTCTAACTGTGCTGTCCAGTATAGTTTATGATTATCTCTTGCCAATTTCAATCCTCTTCTAAAATAACTAATGGATTTTGAATAATCTTTTAATTTTTCATAAACAAGTGCAATGCCATTTAAACAACTGATAGTTGGCTCAATTAATCGATTATTTTCAGCAATTTGTAATCCCTTAAACGTAAAATCAAGCGCTTTTGGGTAATCACCTAAAGTCCTGTATGCAACCCCCAATGCCTGTAATGAAGAAGATTCACCACTATAAAAATGAATTTCTTTAGACAAAGCCAAAGATTGTTGCCCATATTTCAATGAAGAATCTGGATTAATACCCCAATATTTTCTACATAAATCGACCAGAATATCCACCCTGGTTGTATCTTGTTTGGCAATAGTCAATTCATGCTTCAAACTGTCAATAACCTTGCGAGGTTTGAGCAAAACCAAAGCTAAAAGAAAGAGCATATAATAGTATAGAAAATAATTTTTTTTCATCCTCCATTGGTTTTAAAAGGCAAACAAATTATAAACTCCGGGCCCGACCTCCTCAATTGAAGTGACTTCTAAAGTTCCCCCCATGCCCCTTTACCACAATATCATAGGCCAGTGAAAGACCCAAGCCCTGTGCCTTGCCCCGTCGGTTTGGTGGTGAAAAACGGCTGGAATATTTTGGCTTTTACGTCGTCGGGGATGCCCGTTCCGTTGTCTTTTATTTTTATAATGATTTGATGGTCTGTTTGTTGGGTGGAAATGGTGACAGTGGGTTCGTAACTTCCCGAAAGTTTCAAACTTTCGGGAAGTTGTCGCTCACGCTGCGCTACCGCATAAAACGCGTTGTTCAGCAGATTCAAAAACACCCGCCCGATGTCTTGCGGGATGACCTCCACTTTTCCAACTGCCGGATCAAAATCCGTGACTATTTTGGCGTTGAACGTTGAGTTTTTTGCCCGCAGACCATGATAACTCAAGCGCAAATATTCATCCGCCAGGGCATTGATATCGGTCGGTTCTTTTGCTCCCGTGCTGGTGCGGGCGTGTTGGAGCATGCCGGTCACAATGCTGGACGCCCGTTTGCCGTGGTGGTTAATTTTTTGCTGGTTCTGGGTTAAATCGGCTACCAGGTCCTGCACCGCGGCTTTGTCTAAGTTGGGCTTTTCGATCTCGTCGAGGAGTTCCTGCGCCAATTCTACACTGAGTTCAGAGAAGTTGTTGACAAAATTCAGGGGGTTCTGGATTTCGTGGGCGATGCCTGCGGTGAGTTCGCCGAGCGAGGCGAGTTTTTCGGATTGGACGAGCTGGGCCTGGGTGGCTTTCAGTTCATGGTATGCCTTTTCAATTTCCTGCGCCTGCGCCAGTTCGCGTTCCCTCGATTTTGCCCGTTCTTTTTCCGCTATTCTTTTCCGTAGAAGACGGTTGGTATAGTACAGCCCTACAATCAAACAAATCCCGTAAAATGAGTAGGCCCACACCGTTTTCCACCAGGGCGGAGAGATGATGATGCGCAGGCGGGCGCCCTCCATATTCCAGACGCCGAGGCTGTTGGCGCCCCTTACCCGAAAGGTGTACTGGCCCGGGGGCACATTGACATAGGAGGGCGTCTCGCCGTCGCGAAGGTCTTTTCTCCAGCCTTTGTCGTATCCTTCGAGCATAAACTGGAGTTGGTTGGAGATGGGGTCATGGAAGTCGAAACAAGCGACCGAAAAAGAAAATACGTTCTGGTCATGCGCCAGGCGCAGATGTGATATTTGCCAAATGGGTTCGTTTAAAACAGAACTGCCATCGGGCGTAATGCGCTCTTCAAGCAAGCGGAAATCGGTGATACGCACATCGGGCGGGCGACTGTTTTTTTCACGGATCAGGCTGTCGGGATAAAAAGCAATGAAGCCGCCGCTCCTGCCGATCAACACCTCTCCATCGTCGGCGACATGGACATTACTGACCTCCTCTGAGCCAATCGAAGCACCGAATTGTTTCCCAAAGGCATGGAACTGCGCGGTTTCGGGATCCAGTTCATAAACCACACCACTATTGGAATTGATCCATATTTTGCCGTTTTTCGCTTTTGCCATTCCTTTGAGGTTGCGGCTGAGCAGGTTGCTGTTGGCGGAGTTGAACTTTTGCCAGGCGCCATTTGAGGGGTTAAATTTCTGAATACCGCCGTAAGTGAGAAACCAAATATTGCCCTGGTTGTCCTGGATCAAGTCTTCTGCGGTACCGGCCTCCGGTTCTTTGACAAAATGGGTAAATCTGGCTTGCTCGTCGCCGGGGTTGAAGCGGTCGAGAAAGAACGGGGTGGCGATGTCGTTTGAACTACCGCCGCCTACCCAGAGGTTCCCTCTGGCATCTTCAAATATCCCGGAGATACCGCTACCGCTAATGCTGCCGGGGTCGGCCGGGTTTGGCTGGTAGTGGGTGTATTTGCCTGTCCTGGGGTCCAGTCGCTTCAGTCCGTCCTGCCTTCCGAATATCCAGATATAGCCGCTCCTGTCATAAAGCAGGCCTCCGACCCAGGGGGATTTTTCCAAAGCATTGGGGAAATGCCGGAAATTACCGGTTTGGGGGTCCAGCCGGAACACACCCTGCTCCGTTCCAACCCATAAAAAGCCTTCCGGGTCGACCAAAATAGCATTGACCTGCCGGGCGTCCGGGCCATCCTGACCAAAGCCGGGTATCAAGCCGATGGTATGACCGGATTCACGGTCGAAACGGATCAACGGATAAGCGGGATTGTTGAAGTAACCTATCCAGACATTGCCCGATTTGTCTTTTACCACCTCGCTCACCACCGTAGAAGGGTTAGAAGAATCAGGGGCAAAAAAAGGAAAGCGTTTTCCTTCTTTATTTATTTTAAAAACCGTGCCGCCGCCGTTGCCGGTGGTAATCCATATGACGCCGTCGGCGGATTGGAAAGTATGCCAGAGGAAGTTAGTGCTCAGGTTGCCTTCACCCGATTCCGTTTCAAAATGTCGGGTCCCCGCTCCGGAGGGATCAAACACATTCAGGCCACCCATGACGGCGGTTATCCAGATTCGCCCATGCTGGTCTTCGATGATAGCAGATACATGGCTCTCTACGGGTTGGGCGGCAAGCGGTATATCCCGGAGCCAGGGACGGCTCAATTTGGCCGGGTTGGCAGGGTCGTACTCCAGGCAGTTGAACGTACCTTTTTCACGATCCATCAGGTGCAGCCCGTCGCCGCCTGTACCCACCCAGAAATTGCCCCGGCTGTCCTCGAGCATTGCCCGCACGTGGTTGTGGGCTATACTTTTCGGGTCGTTGAGGTCGTGTAGGTAACGCGTGAAGGTTTCGGTTTTCGGGTCGTAGCGGTTTAGTCCGCCGCGTTTTTGTTGCGGGTCGGCATCATCCCAGGTGAAGCCTGTACCGACCCAGAGTGTACCTTTTTTATCCACATAAAGGCCTCTGACATGGTTGTAAGACAGGCTGCGCGGGTCAGCAGGGTCATGGTGAAAACGTTTGAACCTACCTGTTTCCCGATCGAAACGATCCAGCCCCGAATTCCCGCCGATCCAGATGTATCCCTGCCTGTCTTCGGCGATGATGCTGATGGTGTTACTGCTCAGGGTTTCGGGATTGTTAGGGTCGTGGCGGTAGCGGGTGAAGGTTTCCGTTGCGGGGTTGAAAGCAGTCAAGCCGCTTGAATTCCAGTGTGCCAGCCAGAGTACGCCCTTGCTATCGAGGAAAATATACTCGATATAGTCGCTGGAGAGGGAGTTGGCGTTGAGCGGGTCGTAGTGGTAGGTAATGAAAGTTTGACCATCGTATCGGTGCAGCCCATCCTGCGAGGCGAACCAAAGGAATCCGGCGCTGTCCTGAACGATACCCTGTACGCTGTTACCCAGTAAGTCGCCGGGCAGTTTGAAGACCTCGAAACGAGGGTTGAAAGGTGCTGCATTTTGCTGAGCATGGGCAGGCGACGCCAAAAGCAATACAAAGGCTATTCTCCAGGTAAGTCTGACAGGAAAGGTCCATGTAATTGCTTTCATCCTATATTGTTTTTCATTGTCAAAGCATTAAGTTGGGTGTTCGCCAGGAATAAAAGTGCAAGGGAAATTGCGGGTAAGTTTCCGTGAACTTCTTGTATTTGTTGGCGTTCGCCTCTTCCGGGTTGAACTTTACCTCGATGGCCTTACCGCCGAATGCTGTTTCTTCCACCACAAAGTCAACCTCGTTTCCATCGGCAGTGCGCCAAAATTTGAGTTGGTCCAAAATCCGATATTTTTTATTACATTTTAAAAATTATCGGATATTATTTATTTTATTGGTAAATTTATAAAAAATATAGTCCCTTTTCCCTCCTTCGTCTCCAGCCTCGTCGTTCCTCCATGTCCCTTTGTCACAATATCGTACGCCAGCGAAAGCCATCAAATACAAAAATCAACATGTCTGTTACACCTTCACCTTCTGCAAACAACCGATTCGCCTGGTTTTCGGCCCTTACGATATTCCTCAGTGCCTTCCTGCTTTTTCAAGTCCAGCCAATCATCAGCCGCATGATTTTGCCGTGGTTTGGCGGTGGGTCAGCCGTTTGGACGACCTGCCTGATGTTTTTTCAAGTTGCTTTACTCGGCGGGTATGCCTACGCACATTTGCTCAGCAGCACCATGTCGCCTAAGCGGCAGATGCAGATTCACATCGTATGCTTGATAGCAGCGGCTTGACATTGCCCATCATGCCCGGTGAGGAATGGAAACCATCGATGGCGCACTGCCTACGTTTAGGATATTGGTATTGTTGTTTGCCAAATTTTTTCATGCTTGCCTCGACGGGGCCGTTGCTCACAGCATGGTTCAACCGGGTTTATCCGGGTCGCCTGCCTTTTCGGCTGTATGCTCTGTCCAACATTGGGTCACTCCTCGCGCTATTAAGTTACCCGTTCGTTTTTGAGCCTTGGTTGACCTCGAATGGTCAAGGCTGGTTTTGGACAACCGGCTTTGGTTTGTTTGCCGTGTTATGCGCCGGGCTGGCATACGTTGCAGCGATGACAACAACTTATAACGTATCGCCGGCACAACCGGAAATCAACGCGAAAAAGGAAAAAGTGGACGACCCATCCTTTCTCAAACAGCGGCTCGCATGGGTCTTATTGCCAATGCTGTCTTCCGTGATTTTGCTCGCAGTGACTGCCCATCTATGCCAGGACGTAGCAGTAATTCCGTTTTTTTGGATACTGCCGTTGAGCTTATACTTACTTTCCTTCATACTTTGTTTTGATACGGAAGCGTGGTATCATCGCCGTTTTTTCAGTATTATGTTCGGCTTTTTTTTATCGTGGATTTGCCTGGCCGAGCTCTCTTTTGAAATCAGTGAGGCATTAAATGGTTCAATTCATTGGATTAACCAAAACACAGATAGCATTACTATCGATTACAAAGTTCTCCTGGAGAAGGCGTATTTCTCCGGATACGTGGATTTCAATAGTGTCTTCGATAAACTCGGCCTGTCATTACGGGTCGGGGTTTCCATATGGGGGAATCGTTCGTGTATCTCGCCATGCTTTTGCCTCTGCATGATTTGTCATGGCGAGTTGGTACGGCGTAAACCGACATCGCAGCGCCTAACCGAATTCTATTGTTGATGTCAACCGGCGGCGCGCTTGGAGGCATCTTTGTCGCGTTGATCTGCCCGCAGGTTTTCAATTTCAACTTCGAAATGAGCTTTGGCTTGTTGGCGGATACTGCTCGCGGTATTTGTGCTGTCGGATAGCTTTCAGGCAAACGATTTGGCTCAATCGAATTTGGAAAAGGAGGCAGCGCTCGCTGGTGTGTTTTTGTTAATGTTTGTTGTGTGGCACAGTTCAAAACGTACGACGCTGAAGCAATCCCTTATGAACGCAACTTTTACGGTGTCCTGAAGGTAAAGGATTTCGAGGTGGGCAGTGCTGATTACATCCGTGAATTACTGCATGGGCGAATTCTTCACGGCTCCCAGTTCCAGGATTCAATTCGACGCAAAATGCCGACCACGTATTTCGTCCGGGAAAGCGGAATTGGGATTGCACTTAACCATATTTGCAAAATCGATGAGCCTGCGCGAATCGCTGTTGTGGGGCTGGGCGCAGGGACCCTTGCTACATACGGCAGGCCTGGCGACTATTACTGTTTTTATGAAATCAATCCGGACGTCATTGAAATTGCCCAAAAATATTTCTCCTATTTGAGGGATTCGCCGGCAAAAAGCAGCCGAACTGGGCGATGCGCGCATCGGATGGAACGACAACAGGCTCAAAAATATGACCTGATAGCGCTCGATGCATTCACCGGCGATGCGATTCCGGTTCACCTGTTGACCAAAGAAGCGTTTGAGGTGTATTTCCGCCATTTGCGCGATCCGAACCGGGGCATCATCGCCGTGCAGGCTACCAATACCTACGTTGATCTGCTGCCGGTGGCACATCAATTGGCTGCGCATTTTCAATTGCAAGCGAAAGTGGTCACCAGTCATTTCAACGACTGGGGATGGTTAGGTCAGACTGGATATTACTAACGCGAAACACAGATTTTTTGACCTCGCCTCCCATCCTCGAGCACGGACAAGATGTCTCCGAACTGGTTCCGGAAAAGATGTTTCGCTTGTGGACAGACCAATACAGCAACCTTTTTCAGATTTTAAAATAGACCGCTTTTATTCATTTTTATAGCGCAGGGTGCCTCGAATACTGTTGCCTTCAACCGTGATCATCGCTTCCACGTTGCCAAAAATTCTTGTGATTGTTGCAGTCGCCATACGCCCACCCTTATCCGAATTCTTGTTTGCGCTCTGCATTTTGTCTTTATGTGTTATTCTAGTGTCCTTTTGTTTCGCTTCCGTGTCCTTTTGTTTCGCTTCGCTTGCCTTTTGTTTCCCTTCTGATGCCTTTTGTTTCGCTTCCGTAGCCGTCGCACTGGACACTTGGATACCGATGCCTTCAATTACGGTTGGTACGCCACTTGAATCGATACCCAACGTTGCGAGGCCAAATTCAACGTAATAGCCGTTGCCTGCTTCCAGATTGTTGAACTCAAAATAACCGGAGGTATCGGTGACGGTTGTAGCCAAAGCGTTGCCGCCGGGTGGTTTTTTGCCTACCTTAACATCACAACCTGGGATAGGGTCTCCCGGCGTGACGTCCTTCAAAAGCATCATAGATGAAACAACTCCGATAGCGAGAAAAAGGAGAATAGTTTTCATAATTGTGAAGGTTAAAAAGCGCACGGTATACTGCTCGATTGCTTTAGATGAAGGAAATATGCGAAATTGGTAACTTCAGGGTATTCCAACAAAAGTACATAGATAGATGATCTTTCTTGAAATGTGGCACACTTTTTTGAAGCATCCTGTTTCAACAGGGTAATTGAATCACAAACTCCGCCCCTTCCCCCTCCTTCGTCTCCAGCCTCATCGTCCCTCCATGCCCCTTTGTCACAATATCGTATGCCAGCGAAAGCCCCAGGCCCGTCCCTTGCCCCGTCGGTTTGGTGGTAAAAAACGGCTGGAATATTTTTGCCTTCAGGTCGTCAGGGATGCCCGTTCCGTTATCTGTTATTTTTATAATGATTTGACTGTCAGTTTTTTGGGTGGAAATGGCGACAGTGGGCATATAACTTCCCGAAAGTTTCAAACTTTCGGGAAGTTGCCGCTCGCGCTGCATCACAGCGTAAAACGCATTATTGATCAAATTCAGCAACACCCGCCCGATGTCTTGCGGAATAACGTCCACTTTACCAACGGCCGGGTCAAAATCGGTGACCATTTTGGCGTTGAAGTTGGGATCCTTTGCCCGCAAGCCGTGGTAACTCAGCCGCAAATATTCATCAGCCAGAGCATTGATGTCGGTCGGTTCTTTTGCTCCCGTGCTGGTGCGGGCATGTTGGAGCATGCCGGTCACGATGCTGGACGCCCGTTTGCCGTGGAGGTTGATTTTTTCCTGGTTTTGGCCTAAATCGGTTAATAACTCATCGAGGTACGCTTTGTCTTTTTCCTGAATTTCAATTTTATCTATCTCCTCTTTAATCTCTTGCGCCAGATCTACGCTGAGTTCCGAGAAATTGTTGACAAAGTTCAGCGGGTTCTGGATTTCGTGGGCGATGCCGGCTGTGAGTTCGCCGAGGGAGGCGAGTTTTTCGGATTGGATAAGTTGGGTCTGGGTGGCTTTAAGTTCTTTGAGTGAATTACTTAGTTCCTCAGTTCTTTTCTCTACTTGTTGCTCCAGTGTATTGGCATAATTTTCCAATTCCTCCTTAGAAACTTTAAGGGAAGCCACCATTTTATTAAAATTCCTGGTAACGATGCCTATTTCATCCAGCACTCCTTCGGGAAGGGAAACGCTCAGATCTCCTTCATTCGCTTTTTTCATTCCTTGTACCAACTTATTCAAAGGCTCAATAAGATTCGTTTTCAAAATAACCGGAAACATCCAGATGATAAAGACGAATGAGCTCATTATTACCATCGTCAGTTTTGAAGGGTTGGCTGATCGGCAATCCGTTGCGCCAGGTTTTCTGGCGCTTCCGAATTAGTGGTAAAAGGTACTATAGCCATGATGGTAACAGAGAGGATAGCCATCACCGTGGCTAGGGTAAACCCCAGCAGCTTTGTTTTAAACGGAATAGGAAAAACAGAATAAACTATGAACAAAATACATTGCAACTGCAATAGGAGCCAAAGCCCATAAATATATAAAGGCAAGACCATCGGGTGACCAGCACCTGGTGATATGAAAAGCAAAGAAATGATGACAATAAACAACTGAGCGCTTCCCAACAGGAAACAGGGAGTCGAATATTGCGATTTATGCTTTCGGAAAAGTAAATACTTTCTGAAAAAAACAAGCGTGGCCCAACTGTTGATAAGGGATGTAACTATGCCTGACAAAACATTTACAAAGGCGTTATAATTGGTTGAGTTAGCTCCCTCCTGGTTGCGTAAAAAATGATACCAGAAAATACCAAAAACATAGAAACTGCAGATTAATAAAGAAATCGGGGATACCCATTTTCTTTCCCGGTCAAAACCAGGTTCTGGAAAAAGATAAGAGATATGTATTATAGCTACGAGGGAAATGGATAACCCCATATTAAAAAACGAATTGGTGAACCGGTAGGTCATCTCCCTTAATTCCGAGTGGAATCCCCCGCTGATAAAACCCATACTGTGCCAGCTCAATAACCCTATGAAATAAATCATCATCCATCGTTTATATCCTGCACGATGGGGCGATCGTATCAAAGCTACAAAAAAAACCAACGCCGTAAGGAGGATGATCAGGGCCATCAGCGAAAAAGAACTGAGAAGAAAATTTTCCATGATTGTTAAAATTTAACTCTTCTCCAATGACTATACTGAAACAATCAGGATGTTGTGCCCTGTGGTTTGTAATCAGGCGGCGCCGGAGCAATGGTTTTTGTGTGAAGATAAATTTCCCTGCCTAGCCAGGCGCCTTTGAGCAGGGATACGTCCACTTCTTCTGTAAAATCAGCAGGCACGTAACTGTTGCTTACATAAAATTGCGAAAGCAATCCCAGCGCCATATAGGTATGAGCAACCAACTGACTGCAGGCATACTGGCCTGCTGTCGAGGCAATATTATAAAACCGTCCTGCCAGGAAGTTGGTCAGTTCTGCTGTCTGATCTTTGCCGGAATAAGGCAAAGTTCCGTTTTTAGCCTCATCAATTACCGCCTTAAGGGTAGAAATCATATCAGGAGTACGGTTATACATTAGTTTGCGGGCCATATAAGCCCCGTCAAATTTTACCCAGAAATTATGTTGTATCCTGTCCTCCAGTAATACTAATTGTGGTCCTGCTTTAATGGTGTTAGAAAGAACATCGTTGGCCGTATCGGCCGTATTGGCTTCCCAATAAAGTCTTGCAGCCGGATCTATGCCGGAAATCTGCAGATCGCCGGCTATCACCACCATACCTATATGCGACCATTGTGAATTGGTAATAGACTGGGCTTCCTGGCTGGTAACTAATAATCCTTTCATCATCACAAGGTCGAATGTTTCAAGGTTTGCCAGAAATTCGGGAAGGGGGAGCGGCTGTCTGTTTAGCATAGATTTTAGAAATAGTTTGTGAAAAAATTAAGTGGCCAATGGAGCGTCGGTAGTGGAGAATATGGAAAGATATTAAACTCTTTTTGAACTGGCAAAGAAAACGCAAACATGATCAAGAAGATAGAATCGGTTGAGGTATGGTCCACAGGATAGGAGAAAGGCCAAGCCTTCATAAGCCGTTTAGTTTTGTGGATATGAATAATAAACTCCGTCCCCTCCCCCCGCACTCTCCACTTCCAGCGTTCCCCCGTGCCCCTTCACCACAATATCGTACGCCAGCGAAAGCCCCAATCCCGTCCCCTGGCCCGTGGGCTTGGTGGTAAAAACGGCTGGAATATTTTTGCCTTCAGGTCGTCAGGGATGCCCATTCCGTTCTCTTTCACTTTTCTAATGATTTGATTGTCTGCTTTTTGGGTGGAAATGGTGACTGTTGGCATATAATTTCCCGAAAGTTTCAAACTTTCGGGAAGTTGCTGCTCTCGCTGCTGCACTGCGTAAAATGCATTATTGATCAGATTCAAAAACACCCGCCCGATGTCTTGCGGAATGACCTCCACTTTGCCGACAGCCGGGTCGAAATCTGTGAGCATTTTGGCGTTAAAAGTTGAATCCTTTGCCCGCAAGCCGTGGTAACTCAGCCGCAAATATTCATCCGCCAGAGCATTGATGTCAGTCGGTTCTTTGCTCCCGTGCTGGTTCGGGCGTGTTGGAGCATGCCGGTCACGATGCTGGACGCTCGTTTGCCGTGGTGGTTGATTTTTTGCTGATTTTGGGTCAAATCGTCCACTAAATCCTGTACAAGGGCCTTGTCTGCGTCCGGTTTTTCGATTTCCTCTTTGAGTTCCTGCGCCAGTTCAAGGCTGAGTTCCGAGAAGTTGTTGACGAAGTTCAAGGGATTCTGGATTTCGTGGGCGATACCGGCGGTTAGTTCGCCGAGCGAGGCGAGTTTTTCGGACTGGATGAGTTGGGTTTGGGTGGATTGGAGTTTTGATAATGTAGATTGGATTTCTTCTTTTTGCTGTTGAAGTAAATTCCTGGCTTTTTTTTCCTTTTGATTGTTGTGGAACAGCATGAAGGCAATTAAAAGCAGCATTCAAACCCGCCAAAAAAAGCATATTGCTTTACCCGGTTTTGATATGCCAGCCTGTCGGATTCCACTTTGCGTTGTCTTTCCTGTTCTTCCAACAATGTTTTTTGCAGAGACACAACCTTATCCGACCCATACATTTCCGCATTGACGGCTTCATAGATTTTATGCTGATGCCTTTACTGCTTCCGTTGGGTCTGTTTTTTCATATTGCTCTGCCAGCATCAGACTTGACCTGCGCAAACCTTCTTTTACGTCCAATTTCTTTGCAATTCCGAAGTCCTTTTTGGGCATAATAAAGACTTGAATCCGATCGGTTCATTTTTTTGTACAAATCGGAAAAGGCAAGGCAGGCCCACATGGTAGAGTAGTCGTCCTCATTTTTCATATCCAAAGCAAGGCTTTCTGTCAGGCAGTCCATTGCCATTTGATATTTTCCCGTGCGTATGTGGACCTCGGCCAAGGCCGTCAACGCAACTGCCCGCCATGTGGAGTTCGGGGGAGAATCAGCAAGTCCCCGAAGGCAAACGAAAGCCGAATCAAACTGGTTGTTTTTTCCGAATGTGATGCCGAGGTTGACTTCGGTTTCGGGGGCAATAAATGCCAGTCCTTCTGTTTGCCTGACTTTCCTGTTTATATTCCTTGCCCGTTGAAAAATTTCAATTGCTTTGGAATTATCGGTAAGCCTTTGATAACAATGGCCGATACCCATCAGGCAACTTGCCTCTTCAGTCTCGTAATAGTTTTTTTCCGCCAGTTGCAAACCATCCAATTGTACGCCCAAGGCTTTGGAAATATCTCCATGAACTAAATAGGCACAACCCAAACTAAAAAACACTCTCGCTTTACCTCTTGGGAAATTGTTTCGGTCCGAGAGTTCAAGCGCCCTCTGACCGTACACCATGGCGGAATCATAATTTGTGTAGCCATAAAGATGGCAGATTTCAGCCATTTTCAGTATTCGGTTGGTATCATCTTTTGCCACGCCCAATTGGTGTTTCAGGCTGTCAATGGACAATTCTCCATCTTGAGCAAAACCGAGACTCCATGCCAGTGACAGGAGAAAGGTGAATGCTGTTTTTTTCATTGTCAAAGCATTCAGTTGGGTAGATTTATAAAAAACGTCGTACCCTCTCCCTGCTTCGTCTCCAGCCTCATGGTTCCCCCGTGTCCTTTCGTCACAATATCGTACGCCAGCGAAAGCCCCAGACCTGTGCCCTGGCCCGTGGGCTTGGTGGTAAAAAACGGCTGGAATATTTGGCTTTTACCTCGTCGGGAATGCCCGTGCCGTTGTCTTTATTTTTATAATGATTTGA
>JADJSY010000009.1 GCA_016711435.1 Lewinellaceae bacterium | reverse complement strand
ACCACCACTCCAACGCCAATGACGATGAGTGAAAACGTGGTGACCGAGCCAAAGTTCTTTGCCAATTCAAAGAATATTTGGAAGATGGCACGATTGGAAGTTCCAAGGTTAATCACCGTAGAAAGTAGCCCCAGCACTCCTAGAGTAATCAGCAAAAATCCACACCCAAAACCACTTGATTGAATTTGCTTCATTAGTCTGCCCTCCCGAGACATTTTGAATATTCTATCAGATTGTGAAGAATTACACACTCAAGCATTGCCATTTCAAGCCTTTCAGAGCTATTTTGGAATTCCTCAGTGAGCTTTTCAAATTGCTCAGTGAGCTTTTTGGATTCCTCAGTGAGCGTTTTCGGATTCCTAGGTTGGCTTTTCGAAAAGTAAGCTTTGCTTTTTGAAAAGCTAACCTTGCTTTTTCATTTCCAAGTGTAGCTTTTCTCCTACTTCCCCCGTTTTCGATGACGATACGCCTTCGCCAACCCACCCACAGACGTCTCACGGTATAACGAAGGCAGGGCTTGCCCCGTCTCACGCATGACAGAGACCACCTCATCGTACGAGATGCGATGTCCGCCATCGGTGAAGAGAGCATAATCCGCGCTGGCGAGGGCTTGCGCGGCGGCGAAGGCATTGCGCTCAATGCATGGAATTTGCACCAGCCCCGCCACGGGGTCACAGGTCAGGCCGAGGTTGTGCTCCAGTCCCATCTCAGCGGCGTATTCAATTTGACGCGATGTGCCGCCCAATAGCTGAGTCGCTGCACCCGCTGCCATAGCGCAGGCAACTCCCACCTCTCCCTGGCAACCAACTTCGGCACCGGAAATTGAAGCGTTGTGTTTCGCCAGATTCCCGATCAATCCAGCAGTCGCAAGCGCGCGCAGAATCGAATCATTCGAACATTTCAACACTTCCTGCAAATAGCGCAGCACCGCAGGCACAATACCGCACGAACCGCAAGTTGGCGCGGTCACGATCTCGCCGCCGCAAGCGTTCTCCTCCGAGACCGCCAGCGCATACGCAGAGACCAATCCCGCGCGTTGAAGCACCTGCCCCGAAAGCATGGTCTTGCGATAGAACGACCACGACTTGCGCGCCAGACCCAACCCGCCAGGCAGCACACCCTCCGCATGCAAGCCGCGCTCGATGGCCGCCTGCATCACACCCCACACGTTGCGCAAGTGATCCCAAATTTGCACGCCCTCACGCGCCTCAACATATTCCCACAACGCCTGCCCAGTCAATTTGCACTGGTCGAGGATCTCGTACATTTTGTTCAGATCATAGATTTGCTGCGGAATTGGCAGGCTGCCCTCATCCCGCAACGCGCCGCCGCCCACACTAAAAACTTCCCAACGCCCAAGCGCCTTGCCATTCGCATCCACTGCCGTAAAGCGCATCCCATTCGGATGAAATGGCAATTCCTTCTCGGGCTTCCAGATCACTTCCAACGCGCCCGGCACAAAAACACTCTTGAGCGCGGCATCGGTCAAATGTCCGCGCCCAGTGGCCGCCAGACTTCCATAAAGTTTTACGCGATACGCCGCCGCCGATGGAAAGCGCTCGCAAAAAATTTCCGCCGCACGCCGCGGCCCCATCGTGTGACTGCTCGAAGGCCCCACACCGATTCGATAAAGTTCCTGAATAGATTCCATTATTACTCCTGCATTGATTCTACGCCACAAAATTAAATTATGGATGAAGTTCCGCGCCTCGAACTTAACTGTGAGTTGACCCTGCTTCGAATAGCATGGGCAATCCTTCCGTGAGAAAATCCCACTACATTGGCAGAGACAATTAAAAACAGACGCACTCGTAATAGATGCGTCTGTTTTGTTTAATAACAGGTGGAAAATCCACGCAAAGGGTCAATCTGAATAAGGGGCAAATCTATCCTTCAATTTCAGGAACGGTCTTTCCAAAATATAGTAACTCAAAGATGCGACAATCACTGTCGCAGCAAAGGATCCAATCAGGATTATGGGGCGGGCGGTTTCCTCTGAAACACCATGCTCCCGAATCAACCCCACAAGCCAGATCAACGGGAAATGATAAATGTACAAACCATAGGAAATCTTCCCAAGATAATTCAAGGGAGCCCAATCAAGAATCTCCACGAATAATCCCTCATAAACCACACAGTAAATAAGAACTACAAACCAGTAATTCAGCAGCGTGTACGCCCAAATATATTGGTAGGCAATGGGAAGCGTAACCTCATATCCCAGGGTTAGGAAGGATTCAAAACTGCCATTCACAGCGAATTGAGTTATAAAACCAACCAGCGGAACCGCCAAACTCAAATACGCAAGCTGTTTCCGTGCATTCGGAATCGAAAAACGGGTGATATACGCACCCAACGCGAACGCGTCCACATGACTGAACGGAAGGGTATAAACAGGCATTGAAACAGGGTCTCGAAACGCTTCTACATAGCCCGATTGATAGATCAAAAATATGGCAAGTCGAAATACTGGCCCGGCAATAATCCCTGCCAGAAACAATTTTTTCAGGTGCTTTTCATTCACGAAGAATATCAGCAGCGGCCAGAAAACATAGAATTGCTCCTCCACAGAAAGAGACCAGAGATGATCCAAAAGACGGGAGGAATTAAATGCCTGATGCGCAGAATAAAAATTGTACACATACAAAACTGCATACTCTATCTGGTTCACCACCGCGCCCATGAACTTCGGTTTGTACGAAATAGTGAGCATCAGAGTTGCCGCCGTAAATATCAACAACAGGTAAAAATAATAAAGGGGAAATATCCTGAAAAAACGGCGCGCATAAAATTTCAGAAAATACCCCCCGGGAGACAGATTCGCCTTCATTCGCAGCAGAATTCCGGTGATCAAAAATCCTGAAAACACAAAGAATATCTGAACCCCCATCCACCCAAACGGAAGGTAGCCAGTGTGAAACCCAAAAATTATTAAAAAAGCGATCGCGCGTAATCCATCAAGTCCGGGGATCATAGAAAATTATGAATTCCTCCTAAAAAATTGTCAGGGAAAAACAACCTTGCTAAAAGATCACGCCGAGTAGGGGGCAAAACGATCCTTCATTTGCAGAAACGGTTTTTCCAACGCATAATAGCTCAAAGATGCAACCAGCACCGTGCCGGTAAAAGATGCTATCAAAATAAGCAGGGGAACAAAACCTTCTGAAATCCCAAGCGCTCGAATTTGATCCACAAACCAGTTCACAGGGAAAAAATATACAATGGGAAAATGATAAATATACAAGCCATACGAGATCTTACCAAGGTATCGAAGCGGAGGCCAATCAAGAAATCGAACAAATAATTTCTCATGAACCACGCAATAAATAAGGACCACAAACCAGTAATTCAGTAGTGTATACGCCCAAATAAATTGGTAGGCATCAGGCAGCGAATCCTGATATCCCAGTGTCAGGAAAGGTTCAAATTTACCGTTCGCTGCGAATTGAGTTATGAAACCAAGCAGCGGAACCCCCAGACTCAGATATGCAAGTTGCTTCCGGGCATTCGGGATCGAAAAGCGGGTGATATATGCGCCCAGCGCGAACGCATCCACATGGCTGAATGGGAGAGTATAAATGGGGGGGATTTCAGAGACATGAAAAGATTCGATATAACCTGATTGATGAATCAAAAATATGACAATACGAAATACAGGCCCTGCAATGATCCCAGCCAGAAATAATTTCTTTAGATATTTTTCATCCACAAAAAATATCAGCAGGGGCCAGAAAATATAGAACTGTTCTTCCACAGAAAGCGACCACAAGTGGTCCAGGAATGGAGAGGAAATGAAACCCCGATACGCTGAAAAGAAGTTGTATACATACAGAAATGCGTATCCAATTTGGTCCACAACCACGTTCATCATTTTTATCTTATATGAAGCGGATATTCCCCACATTGCGAGACCAAGTATCAGGAACAGGTAAAAATAATAAAGCGGAAAGATCCTGAAGAAGCGTCTTGTGTAAAATTTCAGGAAATATTCTCTGGCGGGCATCTTCGCCTTCATTCGCAGCAATATCCCGGTGATCAGGTAACCGGAAAACACAAAGAACAGTTGAACTCCCAGCCACCCAAATGGGAAATAGTCGGTGTGAAAACCAAAGATCATTAAAAACGCGATCGCTCGCAGTCCATCAAGCCCGGGGATCATGGGGAAACGTAAAATTCCTTCTTCATAATTTTATCAGAACAAAGAACAACCCTGCTGAGCAAGGTTGTTCTTACAAGTCAGGAACTGAAAAAACGCACAGACTAATAGTGGATCGAACTCAAGTTATCCAGTTTATCCGTGCTGTGTGTGGCATGGATGCGGCGAATGGTTCCTGTCAAACCACGCACTACGAGGCTTTCGGTGGTGATGTGATTTCCATGATATCGTACACCTTGCAGTAGTTCGCCATCGGTAATGCCTGTAGTGGCAAAGAACACATCCTCTGATGAAACCAGGTCGTTCATTGTCAACACTTTATCGAAATCATAGCCTGCTTCACGTCCACGGCGCAATTCGTCTTCGTCACGTGCAAAGAGTTTGCCTTGAATTTCACCACCCATCGCGCGCAAAGCACAGGCAGTAAATACACCTTCTGGGGTGCCGCCAATACCGAGCAAAACATCCACGCCTGAATCGGGCCAGGAAGTCATCAACGCGGCGGCTACGTCACCATCGGGAATTTGGCGGATGCGCGCGCCGCATGAACGGATCTCTGCCACCATGTCATCGTGACGAGGGCGGTCAAGGATGATGGTGGTCAAGTCTTCGATATGCTTTCCTTTGGCCTTCGCAATCGCCTTAAGGTTTTCAGTAATGGATTTTTCAATGTCGATCACACCTTTTGCTTCGGGTCCGACCGCAAGTTTGTTCATGTACAAAAATGGACCAGGGTCAAACATGGTTCCACGCGGAGCAAGAGCCACCATGGCTAGCGAGTTTGAACGGCCAAATGCCAGGGGGCGAGTCCCATCTATCGGATCAACGGCCACGTCCACGTCGGGGGAAGAGCCGTTGCCCACCTTCTCGCCATTGAACAACATCGGAGCCTTATCCTTCTCCCCTTCCCCAATGACAATGACTCCGTTCATATCCACTGTGCTGAGGACGAGACGCATCGCATTAACTGCGGCTTGGTCGGCCCCTTCTTTATCGCCTCGTCCCATATAGCGACCTGCCAACATAGCTGCTGCTTCCGTGACACGGGCAAGTTCCAGCGCGAGATTTCGAGTGGGTGTTGCACCAAGTACGTCCATTCTGCCTCCTGAGTTTATATGATGAACCAAATAAGGAAGTAATAGCCGATCACCGCGCCCCATAACCAGGAATCGATGCGGTCAAAAAAACCGCCGTGCCCTGGGATGATATCGCTCGAATCCTTGATACCAGATTGGCGTTTGATCATGCTCTCGCCGAGGTCACCCAATGGCGGCAGAGCTCCCAGTAAAAAGCCCAGGATCGCGCCCTGCCAGAGGGTGATGTCGCTGGTCAGGCTTCCGAAGGTGGTAAATACATACACATAAAAGGCACCTGTGATCGTGCCTGTGAAGACGCTGGCGACGTAGCCTTCCCAGCTTTTCTTGGGGCTGAGACGCGGCGCCATTTTATGTTTGCCATAGGCTCTGCCAATGGAGTAAGCGCCCGAATCTCCCGACCAAACGCAGAACATCACAAGCATAAGCCACCAGCCGCCTTCCGGAAGATTCCGTAACTCAAAAAGATACGAACCGATCCAGCCAATGTACACAATGCCGCCTATTGTGATGGCAAAATCAAGCGCGGACTGGTCTCGTCCGCGCTCGTACGTATACAAATGATAGGTCATTGCCAGAAGCACACTTACAGCAAGAGCTGGTTGTGCAAAAGCCGGAAAGAACATACGCGTTATGGTTACAAGCGCCACTCCGCCCATCGTGATCTGAAGATGAGGCTCAAATTTCACCGCTCGAAACAAATGAACATATTCCCATGCGGCACCGATCACAAACGTACCCATTAGCAAATAATAAAAGATGCCGCCAAATAATATGGCGGGCAATCCTACGGCGGCAAGTCCTAGTGCAGTGATTAATCTTCTACGCATTGGATTCCTGTAATTCCCCCGAAGCTACCTTTCCAAAACGCCTGTCGCGATGGGCAAATGTTTCCAGCGCACGGCGATATTCATCCTTGTCAAAATCGGGCCAGAAGGTCGGTGTGATGTACCATTCTGAATACGCCGCTTGCCAGATGAGAAAATTGCTTACCCGCAGTTCACCCGAGGTGCGGATGATAAGGTCGGGGTCGGGCACGCCTGCGGTAAATAAATACCTGTTCACCAATTCATCGTTCACATCTTCTGCGGGAATGCCATCATTGATGATCTTTTGGATGGCGCATACGATCTCATCCCGCCCGCCATAGTTGAAAGCCACATTTAGAATGAGCCGGTCATTGTTCTTGGTTAGTTCAATGGCACTCAGTACTTTTTTTTGAATGGCAGGATCAAGACGCTCCAGCCGCCCAATGTGACGCAGTTGAACGCCTTCCTTGTGAAGTTCGTTTAGTTCACGGTCGATCACATTTTGAAGGATGAGCATCAGCCCGTTTACTTCCTCGGCGGGGCGTCCCCAGTTTTCAGTGGAAAAGGCATAGATGGTCAGGTATTTAACGCCAAATTCCACCGTGGAGCGAATGACGCGGCGCAGGTTTTCTGTACCCGCCTTATGGCCCGCCAGACGCGGCAAACCGCGTTGAATGGCCCAGCGTCCGTTACCGTCCATGATCATGGCAACGTGTTGAGGGACTTTTTCGAGAGGAGTATTGGAGGTGGGTTCAGCCATATTTTTTTGACGCTCTTTCTGACATGGTAATAGCAATGCCAGAAAATCTATACTTCCATGATCTCTTTTTCTTTGTGTGCGCCGTGTTTTGCGATGTCTTCCATAAACTTATCGGTTAGCTTCTGCAGATCTTCCTCGCCACGTTTTAAATCATCTTCCGTGATCAACTTTTCCTTCTCGTATTCACGGATGTCGTTGTGCAAGTCCCTGCGGATATTGCGGACGGCAATGCGAGCTTCTTCGAGGCGGTGGTGCATGTGCTTCACCAACTCGCGGCGGCGCTCTTCATTAAGCGGAGGCAGGTTCAGGTGTATGACTTTTCCGTCAGAACTGGGATTCAGGCCCAGGTCTGAGGTGCGAATCGCTTTTTCAATATCCTTAATGGAACCTGCATCAAATGGTTTGATCATGATGGAACGCGGCTCGGGAACACTAATGCTCGCAAGCTGCATGAGGGGGGTTGGTGAGCCGTAATACTCCACGGGGAGTCTTTCCACCAGGGCGGGGTTGGCTCTTCCTGTGCGAATGCCGGCAAGATCATCTGAAAGGGATTGGATCGCGCCGCTCATGCGGGTTTCAGCATCTTTCAACAGGTCTTTAACTTCGTCGGTGCTCACTATCATCCTCCTGAATATGATTACGATACAAGGATACCTTAAAACAAGAATTTAGGCTATGGGAGTGCCGAAAAGCGAGAGGATATGCAAAAAAATGAGAGACTATCAGGGAATTTACTGTTGTACCCTATTCGAATAATCCATCGATTATGCCAATATGCGGCAGCAACTTAGAAAAAAACCTTCCCCTTATTCAAAAAGCAGGGGGAAGGAATGGATGGTTCGGAAATACAGATCGGATTAAGCGGTAACCAGTGTGCCCACGGTCTCGCCGTGCAATGCACCAAGCAGCGCCTTTGAATCCCAGAGGTTTAGCACAAGGATGGGCATGTTGTTTTCCATGCAAAGCGTGATTGCAGTGCTGTCCATCACTTCCAGGCGGCGGTTGAGGACTTCAATATAGCTCAATGTTTCGAACTTTTTAGCGTTCGGATTTTTCTTCGGGTCTGAGTCGTAGACCCCATCCACCTTGGTGGCTTTGATAACGACCTGGGCATCTATTTCAGTGGCGCGCAATGCCGCAGCCGTATCGGTAGAGAAGAACGGGTTGCCTGTCCCTCCGCCAAAAATGACCACACGTCCTTTTTCAAGATGGCGGATGGCACGTCGACGGATGTAAGGCTCGGCAATGGCGCGCATTTCAATGGCCGACATGACACGGGTATATACGCCTTGTCGCTCAAGAGCGTCCATCAGGGCAGTGGCATTCATCACGGTTGCGAGCATGCCCATGTAATCGGCAGTGGAGCGATCCATGCCGCGCTCAAGTCCCTGCTTGCCGCGCCACAAGTTGCCTGCGCCAATGACCACAGCCACGTCCACGCCCATCTCACGAACTTCCTTGATGCGGCTGGCGACCGATTCAGCTTCATCGACATCAATACCGAAGCCAGACTTTCCACCAAGCGCCTCTCCGCTTAATTTGAGAAGGATCCGTTTATATTTCAACTCTGCCATTCATACCTCCAAATATATTAGTGCCTGCAAAATTTTGGCCATATAGAAAAAAAGCCAACCCGAAGGCTGGCTTTTTAAAACTAATTCTGACTTGTGCTTTCACCCAGTTCCCAACGCTGGAAACGGCGAACTATGACATTTTCACCAATGGCAGCCACGTTCTGAAGGATCAGTTTTTCAATGGTAAGGGACTCGTCACGGATGTAGGTCTGACGCATAAGGCAGACTTCATCCTTATACTTATCAACGCGGCCTTCCACGATCTTCGGAAGAATGTTATCGGGCTTGCCTTCTTCCTTGGCGCGGGCGCGGGCGATATCCGCTTCATGCTCGAGTTCAGCCGCAGGATTTCTTCGGCTGTGATGTATTTCGGTGCGCTTGCGGCGATCTGCAAGGCGATCTCGTGCGCAAGGGCACGGAATTGTTCTGCACGGGCGACAAAGTCCGTCTCGCAGTTAATCTCAACCATCACACCCACACGTCCGCCGCCGTGGGAATACATTTCAACAACGCCGTTGGAGGCATCACGATCGGCACGCTTGGCAGCAGTTGCCATGCCTTTTTCACGCAGCCAATCTACAGCCTTGTTGTAATCTCCATTTGCTTCCTGCAATGACTTGCGGCAATCGAGCATGGGAGCACTGGTGGCAGCACGCAGTTGTTTGATCATCTCAGTAGTAATTTCCATTTCGCAATCCTTGGTGCAACTTTACAGTTGAAGTTGATTATTCTGCCGCAGGTTCAGCGGCGTCATCTTTGGCTGCTTTTTCTTCCACAGGAGCAGCTTCATTCGCCTTGGCGCCAACGTTCATCTTGGCCAGGGTGGATTCACCGAGCAACACATCATCACCCATCTCATCCTGCTCTGTTTCAACAACAGGTTTGCGGGACGGGCGGGACTTTGGCTTGCCTTCGGTCTTCACTTCACCGGGCTGTTCGGGTTCTTCTTCCTTACGCATGGCCTTACCTTCGAGGACGGCATCCGCCATCTTGGCGACCAGCAACTTGATGGCGCGAATGGCGTCATCATTGGAAGGAATTACATAATCAACGTTCTGGGGATTGCAATTGGTATCAACCAAAGCAACGATAGGGATCTTCAAAAGATTCGCTTCGCGGACAGCAGCTTCTTCGCGTCCAACATCCACGATGAAGAGCAGGTCAGGGCGGCGCTTCATGATGCGTGCGCCGGAAAGACGAGTGCTCAAGCGCAGGATGTCGCGTTCGATCAACAAGCCTTCCTTCTTGGTAAGGCGGTTGATCTCGCCGGTATCGCGCAATTTTTCGAGGCGCTCAAGTTCCTGAATACGCTTGAACATGGTAGCCCAGTTGGTGAGCATACCACCCATCCAACGTTCGGTGACGTGAGGCATACCGCAGCGGGCGGCTTCTTCGGCAACAGTTTCCTGTGCCTGGCGTTTGGTGCCAACAAAAAGAACGGTACCGCCGTTCGCAGCGACATCACGAACTGTGTTGTAACCCTGATTCAGCAACTTAACCGTTTGCTGAAGATCGATAATATGAATACCGTTACGCTCTGTGAAGATGTACGGTTTCATGCGGGGATCCCACTTGTTGGTGCGATGTCCGAAGTGGACGCCGCTCTCAAGCAGGGCTTTCATAGAAATGACAGCCATGTAGTACTCCTTAACTTGTGCCGTTCTCCAACGCGCAGTGCAAAGACTGGCGCAGAACAGAATGAGTTTAGCGGGGATGCGCCTTGCGACTTGACCCGCTCAGGGACGCTTATTGCCCGTCCCAAGCAGAATGTGCCTTTTTGAGGCGGCGAGATTATATCACAGGATCTCATTCACTCAAAAAACTGTGGACGACGGGCTAATTACACAATCCCATCGTCCACAGTCAATTGTCTGCCGTCAATCTTTACTATACGTACTCGCACCACGCTTCATATTGTGGAAGTTTTCCGCGAATGGCTTCATGGTAGACATCCTGAATCTGCTTCGTCACGGGGCCGGTCTTGCCATTGCCGATCGTGCGGAAATCGATCTCGCTCAAACCGATGCACTCGGCAGCTGTTCCACAGACAAAGACCTCATCGGCAATATAAAGCTGGTCGCGGGAGATCGGCTGCTCCAAAATGCGGTAGCCCATATCCTTTGCAATGGTGTGAATGGAATGACGTGTCACGCCTTCCAACACAGGTGCAGTGGACGGCGTCACGATCTTGCCGTGGCGCACCATGAAAAGATTTTCGCCGGTACACTCGGCCACATAGCCTTGCGGATCAAGCATGATGGCCTCCTGGAAACCTAATCGTTCCGACTCGGTCTTGGCAAGAAAACTATTGGCATAGTTACCGGAAACCTTCGCCTTGGTCATCAACACATTCGGGTGATGACGCGTGAACGATGAAATGTTCGCGCGGATTCCCTTTTGCGCGCTTCTTCACCGAGGTAGTTACCCCATTCCCATGCCGCAATCGCCAGGGATGCCTTGCCATAATCCACATTCAGATTCCAGCCGCCGCCATCCAGATACAAAAGCGGACGAATATAGCAATCTTTAAAATTGTTAACCTTCACGGTCTGCTTGACCGCATCAACGATCTGTTCAGTTGTCCAGGGCAGATCTCGAAATCCGAATACCCGCGCAGAATCCAACAAACGCTCAGCGTGATCTGTCAAACGAAAAACCGCAGGACCCTTCGGCGTATCGTACGCGCGAATTCCTTCAAACACAGCCGCGCCATAATGCAGTGCAGGCGTGAGAAAATGAAGCGTTGCTTTTTCGAACGGCACCATTTCGCCGTTCATCCAGATGAATTTCGATTCCATGCCCATATCAATCTCCTTATAATTTTTTGATAATTTCATCCGCCATTTGACGGGTAGTTAACTTTCCACCAATGTCAGCAGTGCGCGCGCCAGCGGTGATGGTTTCATCCACAGCTTTTTCGATCGCAGCGGCTTCAGCTTCCAACTTCAAAGAATATCGAAGCAGCATTGCCGTTGAAAGAATCGTTCCAGTCGGATTTGCGATTCCTTTGCCTGCGATATCTGGAGCAGACCCGTGGATCGGTTCGTACAACCCGACAGTTGATTCTCCCAAACTGGCAGAGGGCAACATCCCCATCGATCCTGCCGAAACCGACGTCTCGTCCGTGAGAATATCGCCGAACATATTCTCAGTGACGATAACATCCATCCACGCGGGATGCCAGTTATCAGCTTCATTGAGGCGGTATCCACGAGCATGTGATCGAGTTTCCACATCCTTATTATC
>JADJSY010000008.1 GCA_016711435.1 Lewinellaceae bacterium | reverse complement strand
CGCCGTCTGTGTCTAAGAACAACAGGTAGCGGAAACGAAGACCGCCCACCGGTGAAATAGAATCGCACAGGTCTTCTGCTGTTACCGGAGAGCAGGGTTTTGTCTGATTCGCACAGGTTGTGCGACTGATGCCATTATCCCACCACAGGTCGCCGTCGTTCCAGAAGCGGAATCGTTCGTATGAGTAAACTGTAATCGTCGATCGGTGCGCAGGTAACCGTCGGTGGCGTTTGGTCGATCACTTTGATGATCTGCTTGTACGTCACACAGTTCGGTGTGTTGTCTACGGTAGGACTTGGGTTGCTATCCCATACCCGGATAGAACGGCCATTGGCGCGCAGTTGTTCGAAGCAAGGATCGTCCGGGATCGGTAGGTACAGCAGTTGATCAGCGTCCAGGTACGTTCGATTTTGTAGCAGGCATCCGGTACAACTGTGAAGTACACGTCGTGGTAGGAGACGACGATCAGTTAGCAACCTTCGCCGTTGGTGATGATCGGTGCGGCAAAAGCAGGTGCTGTTACACAGTTCACTGTGTTGTCAGTCAGGAACTCGATGTTGTAATCTTCGTTGTACGTTACGGTGATACGCTGGGTGCAGCTGCTGCTGAAGCCGTAGCAATCCCATGCAGTGAAGCGACGGATGATCCGGCCGCGGTTGCAAGTGGTATCGAAGTTGCATCCAGGAAGCCGCTGTAGTATGTTTTCTGAGTCAGGCCACAAACACCGGGAACTGCGGTTGTACCGGCAGGGATGTTGGTAACACCCTGTGGGTTAGCGCTTGTTGGTGGTGTTTCGTCCAGGCAGCAGTTATCGTAACCGCTTGGGTAGCCGTAAGCCCACAGGCTTGGCTCAAAGTTCTCACAGGCAACTGTTACGTGTGCAGGTGGCAGGCAGACAGGTTTGATTTTGTCCTGTACTTCCACGTCGATCATACATTCATTGTAGATGTACTGGATACAGTTGGTTTCAGCGTCGCGAAGTGGTTCGCCGAATTCATCTGTGTAGTACGCCCAGTTGCCGTTGATGTCCAGTTGGTACACACGCAGGATGATCGTCTGGGTTGTACCTACTTCGCAGCAGTAGAATTTGATCGAGTCATTTTCCGAAATGGCAATGTCGTATTCATCGTTGAAGCCGTTATTCTGGTTGTAATTCAACCCGCCGCAGATATCGTACGGACCAGTTGTCGCAACCCGGAACGTTTTTAAAGTCATTCACAGTCGAGTAAACAGCGTTTCCGGGTGCAGGCACCTGAAACAGGCATCCGGCGAACCGTGAAAGCGATGTCGTTACAGTTGTCGTAGGAACCCTGGTTGAAGGCAGAAGCCGGAACCCAGGTTACACCTGCAAATTTGCAATCATCGGCTGGCTCGTAGCAGTCGGTTGGATCATCCTGTACCAATTGCAACGGTGGTAAACTCGGTGCAGGTAGCAACCGGTGGAACGTCGTCACAACAGTCAGCCAGAACGTGCGGAGCTTGCGTTGCCGCACACGTCTTCCGCCATGTAGGTACCAGGTGGTGACCGATCGGCAGGCAAGGGGTGGTGCCATAGTTACCCAAAGTGTCGCAATCCCAGAAGTTGTTGCCCAGGAAAGTCCTGCAACCTGAATTGGCTAGGGTTGGTGATTTTATTCAACGTGTAGGTTGCAATCACCTGCTCTGGCAGGTACTGGTCGTACACCGTAATCATCGCGCTGATCGAAGCGGTCGGGGAGCACCAGTCCTCCACAATCACATTAGGCAGGTCTACGGTAGCGCAGCACTGCGATGGGTTGGTCGATACCGTCATGTCTGCAGGGCAGGCAATGACCGGACCTTCGTCGTCCACTACTTTAATCAACTGGTCGTGTGTCCAGGTTTCGTTGGTACACCAGTCCAGGACAGTCCATTTGCGCAGGATTTTGAACGTACCCGCGCAAATATTGATCCGTGTGTCGATGTAAGAAGCGCCCAGGTTGCACAAGCCACCTGAAGTACCGCAACCTACCACGTAGATATTCTGCGGGTTAGCAATCAGCGGGTACAGGCCGGCAAATGGAACGCTGAAACCCGTTGGCAGGTCGCAGGGGCGTACGCCCGGTGCGTCGCCGCAACCGGCGCAGTCGATCGTAATATCATCCGGGAAGTCGATATCATCGTGTGTGAAAGGCTCCAGGTAGAACACCTGCGTACACTGTGCAGAATTACCCCAGGAGTCTCTCGCCGTCCAGGTGCGTTCGATACGCGCCACACTGCAGGCGTCTGCACCCGGGAAATACACGTCTTTTTTAGACAGGTGTGCGCCCGGTGCATTCGGGTTCGTTACGACATTCGTGATCGGGCCTTCGCAGCCGTCGATGGCGGATACCGTCTTTGTCTGCGCAGTCATACGTACAGAAATTATCATCGTTCGGACCGCAAGGGCAGGTGATGACTGGTGGCAGTTTATCTTCAATCGAAATATTACCCCAGCAGGAATTTTCACCAATATCCACTACGCCATTACCATTCAAATCCACCACAACGCGTACTGCGTAAGTGCGATGTACATCGTTGGGGCCGAGAATAGCGGCAACCCAGGGACCGTTGCCCAACGGAAGCGTCCGGTCGATTTGAACGATGAAATTACCATTACATCCGTAGGTACCTTCCAGGATGTCATCCGCATTCAGTTCCAGGCTGCAACTTTCATCTAATGAAATGGTGACCAGGTCATTGCACACCAAATTGGTAGGCGGCGGCGGACAAAAACCGGGTACAGTCGTCCTTCCGGAGGAAGGATTACTTGTTACCGTGTTATCTATATTACAAGAGCAACGGGTTCTGATCGTTTGGGGAGGGCCATCCTGATCGTACACCGGTAAGGTAGTAGTCCAGGAACCGTTGTTTACCTGGTACTGCAGGGTGGAACCCGGAGGGCACTGCACACCCGAGGGCGCCGTAATAACGCCGCCGGATACTTCACAGTCATCGGTGCAGATGCTGTTGACAATGCTTACATTAGCAGGTATCGGCAATACAGGGCAGACTGGACATACCCCGGGCGCCGTCGTCACCATGCTGGTCGGACTGGAAATCTGCGGGTTTTCATTACAATTACAACGCGTCAGAACTGTCTGCGCAGGACCGTCCTGGTCGTAAGTCGGCACCGTGGTGCTCCAGGCGCCTCCACCATTGGTGGAATATTGCAGGGTAGAACCTGTCGGGCAGGAAGCCTGAGGCGCAGCAATGGAACCGCCACTCGGCGTACCGCCAACCGTTGTACAAATGCTGTTCACCACTACCGCTACTGGCGCAGGAGTCGTCAAAACAGGGCAGGGCGGGCATGTGCCGGGCGCTGTCGTTACTGTATTTGTCGGACTGGAAACTTGTGGATTCGCATTACAATTGCAACGCGTCAAAACTGTTTGCGCAGGACCGTCCTGGTCGTAGTCGGCACAGTTGTGCTCCAGGTGCCTCCATTATTGGTGGAATATTGCACGGTGGAACCCGTCGGGCAGGAAGCCTGGGGCCGAAATCGAACCGCCGCTCGGCGTACCGCCAAAGACCGTACAAACGCTGTTCACCACCACTGCGGAGGCGCCTGTGCTGTCAAAACAGGGCAGGGCGGGCATGTGCCGGGCGCTGTAGTTACTGTATTGGTCGGACTGGAAACCTGCGGATTCGCATCACAATTGCAACGCGTCAAAACTGTTTGCGCAGGACCGTCCTGGTCGTATGTCGGCACAGTGGTACTCCAGGTGCCACCATTATTGGTGGAATACCAGCCGGTGCAGGCGTCGTCAAAACAGGGCAGGGCGGGCATGTACCCGGCGCCGTCGTTACCGTATTGGTCGGGCTGGAAATCTGCGGATTATCATTACAATTGCAACGCGTCAAAATTGTCTATGCCGGACCATCCTGGTCGTATACCGGCATGGTGGTGCTCCAGGCGCCTCCATTATTCGTGGAATATTGCAGGGTAGAACCCGTCGGCCAGGAAGCCTGGGGCGCCGAAATCAAACCGCCACTCGGCGTACCGCCAAAGACCGTACAAACGCTGTTCACTACCACCGCAGCCGGTGCAGGAGTCGTCAAAACCGGGCATACAGGGCAGGTACCGGGTACGGTGGTCACCATACTGGTCGGACTGGAAACCTGCGGATTTTCTTCACAATTGCAACGCGTCAGGATTGTTTGCGGCGGGCCGTCTTGATCGTATGTCGGCACCGTTGTGCTCCAGGAACCTCCATTATTGGTGGAATATTGCAAAATAGAACCCGTCGGGCAGGAAGCCTGCGGCGCAGAAATAGAACCGCCAGCAGGTGTGCCGGCAAAGGCCGTACAAACACTGTTCACTACCACCGCAGCAGGCGCCGGCGTCGTCAAAACTGGGCATTCCGGGCAGGAGCCGGGCGCCGTGGTCACCATACTGGTCGGACTGGAAACCTGCGGATTCGCATCACAATTGCAACGCGTCAGAACTGTTTGTGCAGGACCGTCCTGGTCGTAGGTCGGTACAGTTGTGCTCCAGGAGCCTCCATTATTGGTGGAATATTGCAAAGTAGAACCCGTCGGACAGGAAGCCTGAGGCGCCGAAATCAAACCGCCACTCGGCGTACCGCCAAAGACCGTACAAATGCTGTTGGTAACTTGTGCAGCAGGCGCCGGCGTCGTCAAAACAGGGCAGGGCGGGCATGTGCCGGGCGCTGTAGTTACTGTATTGGTCGGACTGGAAACCTGCGGATTCGCATCACAATTGCAACGCGTCAGAACTGTTTGTGCAGGACCGTCCTGGTCGTAGGTCGGTACAGTTGTACTCCAGGAGCCTCCATTATTGGTGGAATATTGCAGGGTAGAACCCGTTGGACAGGAAGCCTGAGGCGCCGAAATCAAACCGCCACTCGGCGTACCGCCAAAGACCGTACAAATGCTGTTGGTAACTTGTGCAGCAGGCGCTTGCGCTGTCAAAACAGGGCAGGGCGGGCATGTGCCGGGCGCTGTAGTTACTGTATTGGTCGGACTGGAAACCTGCGGATTCGCATCACAATTGCAACGCGTCAGAACTGTTTGTGCAGGACCGTCCTGGTCATAGGTCGGTACAGTTGTGCTCCAGGAGCCTCCATTATTGGTGGAATATTGCAAAGTAGAACCCGTCGGACAGGAAGCCTGAGGCGCCGAAATCAAACCGCCACTCGGCGTACCGCCAAAGACCGTGCAAATGCTGTTGGTAACTTGTGCAGCAGGCGCTTGCGCTGTCAAAACAGGGCATTGTACCGTACTTGGATAATCTTCTATTTCACCATTAGACGCCGCAATAGTGGCTCGTTCATCCACATTTGCGGTAGTGCCGTCATCCATAAGATTATCGGTGGTCAAACGCAACCTTACAAAGTGCGATGTTAATCCGGTAATCGTAACGCCGGTCCAGGTCAGTGTTTTGGTACCGTTGAAAAGATTCGCAACAGTGGTAGATTGCAATTCACCCGCCTCAAACTGGCCGTCGCCATCCAGGTCGATCCAGGCATACAGCGTAGCCGTAGAGCCGGTCATGTTGAACACATTATTGACCATGATGCTGATATTTTGCGGACCGCCCAGTGGGAAATTCAGGGCGCCGGCAATACCGTCTTCATCATCCATTCCAGCCACATCATCACCATTGGCAGTAGGTGTAGGTACCGCGGCCATTTCAGCATCCAGCAATGATCCGATGCGCAGGTTGGCACAATTCAGCACGTGCGAAGGCGCCCCGTAACTGACGGGCGCATCGCCGTAATCTGTCTCCAGCAAAGAAGTAAACTGAATGGAGAAAATAATATGGGCGTCCTCGTTGGTATTGGACTTCACATTGTCAAAACTATTGGCTGAAATATCGGGGCTATGCGTCGCACTGTGCGTCGTAGTTCCGACATATACATTCGCGCCATTCACCCATAGGTGATTGGATCCCCTTGGGGCGCCCGTATCGCCGAGGTAATCATTGGCAGAGCCGCCGATATGGGTGGCAAATTGAAGGGGAGCAGTCAGATCGCTTTTGAACGCTGCAAAGAATATATCATCCCCGCCCTGATTTTGATCTTCATAAAAAGGTTCATTGTTGATATTGACCGTTGGCAGGTCGCCCCCCGAAGTTGTCCCAAATACCAGGAGGAATTCTTCCAGCACACCTGCACAATTGGTTTGGGAAACAAGTTTAATACCGCTGCCGATATCTTCGCCGCCGTTGCCAAAATAAGTAGCTACGTAACCTACGCTACCACCAGCCGCGCTGACGCTACCGACGACCACATCCCGGCTGCCGCCATTATAACTTCCATCATAAGCGCCACCTGTAACAGGGAAGTTATTCGAAACAGATCCTGTAAAATACAGTACTTCTCCTACTATTTCCACATCATAAAACTGATCTTCATCACTACTACCGCTGCCCCCGATTTCATCCAGGTAATTAAAAGCCGTCCCGGTAGTGTTTAGGACACCGATAATACCGTCATCGTTGTTGGTGTTGGTCGATCCTGCTGCGGCGACGTTTACTTCTGTGAGATCACCGTTTCCATATCCAACAAAAGCAACCCTTCCGTCGGGGAATACTTCCAGGTCGTTGAATACCTCATCATCGGCTCCACCTACATAGGTACCCCAGTCCAATACATTCAGGCTGCTGAACCGGGCAATATACATATCGCTGGGGCCGCCATAAGTAAGGTCTGCGCCCGTTGTAATGTAATCCGGCGCTGCAGGGCCGGCCGGCAACGCTGCGTCCACCGTAATACCCATCACAAAAGAATTGTCGCTCAATGCCCGGATGGAAGTTACCCCCGGGAAATCATCGCCGGTACCTCCAATGTACGTGGCATAAACGAGGGTACCCAGGTCGCGGGAAAAAACGGCTACAAAACCGTCTTCAGCATTGCGGGTCCCGTCAAAAGCAGTACCTGCCGGTGGAAGATCTATATTCGTGTGCCCGCCTATGAATACCCTGGTGGTAGAAAGACTCAAGCTGTATGCAACAGCATTATCATCATCGCCATCAGCGGAGACGGTACCCGGCCCATACATTGTTAAGTCCACCAGGTCTGTTCCCATACTGTTCATTCTGTACACAACCACAGCGCGCGGCGTTCCATTCACAGTAAATCCGGCAATCGTGTTGAGGTAACCGTCGGCATCATACGGCGGTGCTGCCGTCGGAAAATTTTGATTGGTTGCGCCCGCGCAATACAGCAAGCCATCGACAGGGTCCAGTTGAATGGCAAAAAGATACTGGTCCATGTTGGCTAAGTTACCTTCCACAAAAGCGCCCCAACTCAGAACGGGGTCAATAACCAAAGGAAAACGGGCATCAATCTGAGCCGCTGTGGCAAACGTTACCGTGTTTTCATTCAACTTGGAATAGGCAAAATCTACCGGCACTTTACCGGTATCGGTGACCTGATAAGATTCCGGCGTGCTGAATTTGACATTTGTAAAACGCAGGCCCACTTTGAGTTCGCCTTTATCGTCGATCGTCAGATCATCCTGTCCTTCGAAACGCATCTTCACTTTGCTGAAATCAGCACCGGCATCCATCACCCAGTCGAGTTCAAGTTCACCGTCGGAAGTACTATACAGGCGAAGGTCGATTCCAGGGTAAACATCCTGCAGAGTCAGGTCTTTGGCTGCCCTTACGCTGGAAGCCCAGTCGCCGGGACTCTGACCCAGGAAGAAATTATATTTCGTACTGAAAGATTCACCTAATTGTACATCCGGCTGGAGGTTTGCGCCATCCATATATACACTAAAGGTGTGGGTTCCTTTGAGTCCCCGCTTCTTGTCAAACACGGAAGCCCTCGCGGATACGTGCTTGTCGGACTTCTGCGTATAAACAGAGTCGTCTACCGCGACGAACCGGATACGGTTGCGCTCGATATACACAGCACCTTCGAGGCCTTCGAAATAATAGAGCACATCGCTGTTGGCGATCTGCCCTTTGTTTTCCATAAACCGGATGGTTTCGGCATTTTTTTTCAGCGTCTGCTGAACGCGCTCCCGCATCTGGTCTTCCGGCATTGCCTGCACTTGTGCGTAGGAGCGGCTGATGCCCATAAAGAAAAGCAGCATAATCAGCAGGAAGGCTGATCCTCGCGGCAGTACTAATTGTTGTCCAATAAATTGGAAGAAAGAGGGTGTAAAACTTTTCATAATGAATTAGAGGTTATGGAGTGTTTGTTAACCATTTATGAAGGAAGGACTATCGTTTTTATGTCGGAAATACGAATGAATCGCTCATGGGAGGACCATGACGCGGCGCGACACTATGTTCAGAAAAAGGAATGGGAATGAAGGAGCAGGCGCTGTTGGTAACAGGCCTGAACAAGCGGATGCCAGACAGAAAAAACAAGAGAATAGGGTTCGTAAACGAACCCTGTGCTTCCGGCAGGAGAAAGCACGCCCCGCAAAGGGCATTGTAATAACCAATCATGAGTATATAGCTGCTAGATTAAAAAATACCTTGAGAAACAAGGAGTGAAATGGAACTACCCAATTTCACCCGACAAACTTGAGGCCATTTCCATACTTGCATTTGGACAATAATTCCAAATGCTTGGACAATAGTTGCATTTACTTTATTTAGCGAAAATGGCTGGGCGGGTATTGAAACATTTTGGTAAAAAGGCGCGTAAAATAGGCCGGATCGCTAAATCCTGTTTGGTAGGCAATTTCTGAAATCGTCAAATTGGTCTGCTCAATTCGCTGTTTGGCTTCCTGCAAACGGATACTGTAAATGTATCGCCCCGTGGACAATCCGGTCAGCGCGGTGAGCCTGCGGTGCAACTGTGTATTACTCAGGCCAACCATCTTGCTGAGTATTTTTGCATCAAAGGCCGGTTTATCTATGTGCTCCAGCACAATAGCCTCTAATCGTTCCAGAAAAGCGACGTCTTCCGGTTTTTGTAATAGTGGGGGAGCTTGTTCTTCCTCCCGGACAACGGGTTCTTCAGCAACGGGGGAGGTGTTGCTGCGGGAGAGACCTTTTGCAAGTATGTTTTTATATTTTTTATACCCCTGAAAAAAGCCCAGCAATACAATTAGAAAAAGTAATACAAAGCCGGGTTGCATGTAAAGGGGCCGAAGTACGCGGAGCGGTATCGTCAGTGCCTGCCCTGCATAAATACCATTGGCGGTCTTTGCTTTTACGAGCACCTTGTAGTCGCCATAATCCAAACCGGCGAGGCTCAATACGTTTTTATCCATACTTCTCCATTCATTCTGATATCCTTCTATTTTGTACTCATAATCAATCTTGCCGGAGTACAAATAATCTGTCACTGCAAAATGCATCTGGATAAAAAGATCGTTGGGGCGTACTTCAATTTTACCATCGCGGAAAAAACCAACGCGCACATCCTCTTCCTGCCTGGTTTTCCCAGAATAAACCCGGCACTCGGTAAGTGTCAATCTGACGTCCTCTTGTTCGTCAAAACGATACATAAATGCAGCAGGATAAAACGAAACTACCCCATGTGTACCGCCGAAATGCAGGGCGCCATTACTTTCCCGGTAGCAGGATGCCGGAAAAAACTTATCCATTCCGAGGCCATCCGTTTTATGGTACGTTCTTATGCTGCCACTGCGTTTTTCCAATTGCATTAATCCGTCATCGCTGCTGATCCATAAGAATCCGAATTCATCAGGTAATACGGCATGACAACTGTTATGTGATAAGCCGTCTCTGACCCGGTAGATACGATACTGCCCCGTCATCCAGTCAATATGAATCAACCCTTTCGAGGTCGCCATCCAGACACTCCCATCGGTATCCTTACAGACGTGTCTCACTTCTATGCCGGGAAATTTGTACCGGGCTGATTCTTCCGGCTGAAAACCCGCATTCCCGTTTTTTGCGGGGGTCACCCGATACAATCTGCTCAGCTCCCAGTTCGCTTTACCTGTAGGCAGCAAACGAAATGGATTCGGGCTACATTGAACCTTGAACAAACCATCCATCGTACTCAACCAGGCCCGTTGTTGCTCATCTATACGTACATCGTAAATATGCGTAGTCAGCAGCGGTTTTACTTCCTGTTTGAGTTCATACAATAATTGTATAGCGCTGCTAAGAACACGAACGCCCAGTGGGGTGAAGCACCATACCTGCCCGGTTTTCCGGTCTAAGGCAATCTGTTGGAACCAGTTGGCAGCGGGAATATCTTTCGTATTGTTGTCGGGAAACAGGAAGCGAATCGGAGTTTGGATTTGAATACCCGTTTCGTCCGCTACAAAAAAACTATCACGGGTTGTGTAGTACACCATGCCTTCCCCCCAAACTCCTGTGCCGTTGATACGGCCGGAAATACCTCTGAATATCCGGGGCGCACTCCATGCCGGATGTATGGCAATAATTTCGCTGTCGCCACCTTCATTACTACCTTTCAGCCATAAGACGCCGCGGGGCGTTTTTGCAATTGGTACTATTCTTTTCCCCGGAGTCTGATATACCGGAATCAGGCCTTTCCCCGGGGTAAAGCGCTGGATTGAATCCATGGCCGTTTGTACAAGATAGGTATCGGATATGCCTTTTAACGCGGATAATATCTGTTCCGGAAACTGCTTTCCAAACTTTTCCCGGGCGGTTCGTACCTGTTCGGTATGTATGTTTAAACAAAGCAGCGGTTGCCCGGAACCGCCTATCCAGAGTTCACCGTCCTTGTCTTCTAGCAATATTTTTGCCGGGGGAGTATCTGTAATTTCTACTTGTGGAATTAATTTAAATTGGTTGCCGTCAAAACGATTCAATCCACGCTCCGTAATAAGCCAAAGAATCCCCCTGCTATCTTTGTAGCTTTGATATATGTGGTTGTGACTCAAACCATTGGAAATGGTATATTGCTCGTAATGAACCACATAATCCTCTTTTTGCGCTGGAAGCAGCGCCGGAAAAATTAAAAAAAAGAGAAAACGGATCATTTGGCTTGGGATCATTCTTGTTAGCGTTTGTTTGGTATCCTACTGAAGGTTAAATGTCTGTTTCCTTTTTCAGCTGTTATATTCAATTCCTTAGCTATTTTATTCAAATGCGGGCAAAAATAACACGTTTTGGTTATTTTTTACATATCAGATTTGTTGCAGTGTGCGACTTTGATGATAAAAGTTACGCACCGCAACAAGGCTAATAAAAAAAGCCCGGCCACTTTTATCAAGTGCCGGGCTTCTCTATCACCTCTTCTACTTCGAGTGGATGGTACGTTTACTAAACTTTTTCAAGTTTAGTAAACGTCATCCCGGTTGTGCCGATCAGGGATCGGCGGTACATGATCGGCGTTACTTCGACTGAATCATCTTCCTCGTTGCACTGTCCGTAGCGGTTTCGAGTGTGTAGTACAACACACCGGTCGTCATAATCAGTTGACGGTCAATGGCAAACGTGTTGTAACCTTTTGCGAACTCACCGTTTTGTGTGAATACCATACGACCGGTTTCGTCGAAGATGCGCAGGGTAGCGTTCGCTGCCTCCGGCAAGTGGAAACCGATGAATGTTTTGTTCACAAACGGGTTCGGCTGGTTTTGATACAACTCGAAGCCTACACCACTGATCGTACTCGTGTTACCGTTGTTAAAGCGGAAAGCGATAGCAAGACGATCGTTCGTCAGGCTGTAACCCTCTGCTTTGGTGATGCGGCTGGATACGCCCAGCATATTGCTGATCTGACCGGCTTTGGTAGCGCGGAAGGTCACTGCAAATTCGTTGGCTGCTCCGTCAACAGAAGTCGTGATCGCGTCGGCGAATATGCCGAAGTTATCCAACTTCATGTTTTCGCCCGGTGTGATGTCCTGTACTTCCAGGCCATTGAAGTTCATCGTGAACTGGTAGCCTTGTACTTTTTCAGCGCCTTTGAAGTGGACGGTGAATACCTCACCGGCTTTCACCGTGCGGTCTTGAACGTCGAACAACATGGTGGCTGCCGTGCGATCTTCAACAGATTGCAGGCTGTTAGCGATAACAGTACCGTTCACATCACCGATCTTAACACCCACGAAGTCTTCATCCAACTGATCAGCCTGTACGTTCAGCACCGAAATATTTTCGGGGAATGTCGGGAATGGGTTGGCCGGGTTCGGGAACGAGTAGGTTTTGTCTACAAATCTCCACGAAGTGTTGTTCGGCAGTTCGTCGTAGATACCCAGGATCAGTTTGCGGAACTCGACAATATCGAACGTCGTGATCGAACCGGAACGGTTGGCGTCCGCAGCGATCATTTTGTACGGCGTTGTCAGCGGCTCCAGACCCAGGATATGTTTGGTCATTAGTACCAAGTCGTATGTAGACACGCCATTGAGCGGGTTGTCGTCTTTCGTCGGTGTCAGCGTTAGTTATAAGCCATCGGAGCGGCACTGGGGAACAGAATTGAGCCGGTAGCATCAGTTTGGCCAATTAAATTTGATTGTCCATTACCTAAAGAAACTGACAATTCCACGATGGCGTCTTCTATGCCGAACTGTTCCTCTGTTGCCAAAATGCCTGCTATCGTTGCCGTGGTCGGAACGTTTCCGTCGCAACCTTCGAGGTTGGCTTGTACGTTGACATAAGCGGTACAGAAATCTGCATTGCCTGCTGCGTCGATTACCCATACTTCTACCGCTACGTTTGTGCCTTCGTCATCGCAGGTTACGATGATGCTCTGCGGCGAACCCGCCGGGAAAGTAATGTGGTCGTAGTTTGGATCATGGCACGGATCACTGCTACGGTTTCAGGAAGTCGGCCGGTGTGCAGTTGTCTTCACCATACAGGAAGAAGTCACTTGCCCACAGGGTAGCCATACCACCGTACATCAGGTTGATGTTTACATCGGCACAGGCAACCACGGGTGCTTTGCAGTCGCGAATCGTGAATGTTTTCTCACATACCGCTTCGTTACCACAACCGTCTTCTGCGATCCACTTGATCTTGTGTGTACCGTGTGGCAGGTTCGGGTTTTGTACCGTTCCGCCGGCTGTCCGCCAGGTTACACGTGCGCCATTCAGCGTTTGTTCGATATTGAAGCGGTAGCGCTGGTTGCCGCTCGCCGTGTTGTCGAAGTAGTCTGGTGTTCCACCGTGGTAGGTTCTGCGAGTTGTAGTAACCGTACGCGACCTGGCCCAGACCGTTGGACGGGTGAGGATGTCTGCGCTCGAAATAACTGTTTCCATGATTCCGTCGCCGTCTGTGTCCAGGAACAACAGGTAGCGGAAACGAAGACCACCAACCGGAGAAATCGAATCACACAGGTCTTCTGCTGTTACGGAAAGCAGGGTTTTGTCCGATTCGCACAGGTTGTGCGACATCGTGCCATTATCCCACCACAGGTCGCCGTCGTTCCAGTAGCGCAGGCCGTCTGCATCGAAGTTAGAACTGTAATCGCAAGTATCGATCGGTGCGCAGGTAACTGTTGGTGGCGTTTGGTCGATCACTTTGATGATCTGCTTGTACGTCACACAGTTCGGGGTATTGTCTACGGTAGGACTTGTATTGCTGTCCCATACCCGTACAAAACGACCTGCTGTACGCTGTTGCTCGAAGCAAGCCTCGTCAGGATCGTAGGTACACCAGTTGATCACTGTCCAGGTACGCTCGATTTTGTAGCATGCATCTGGTACAACTGTGAAGTACACGTCGTTGTAGGATACGCCGATCAGTTCACAACCTTCATCGTTGGTGATGATTGGTGCGCCGAATACAGGTTCTGTTACACAGTTAACCGTTTTGTCGGTCGGGAACTCGATGTTGTAATCTTCGTTGTACGTAACGGTGATACGCTGGGTGCAGCTGCTGCTGAATCCGTAGCAATCCCATGCAGTGAAGCGACGGATGATCCGGCCGCGGTTGCAGGTAGTATCAAAGTTAGCATCCAGGAAACCGCTGTAGTATGTTTTCTGAGTCAGGCCACAAACACCGGGAACTGCGGTTGTACCGGCAGGGATGTTGGTAACACCCTGTGGGTTAGCGCTTGTTGGAGGTGTTTCGTCCAGGCAGCAGTTATCGTATGCGCTTGGGTAGCCATATGCCCACAGGCTTGGCTCAAAGTTCTCACAGGCAACTGTTACGTGTGCAGGTGGCAGGCAGACAGGTTTGATTTTGTCCTGTACTTCCACTTCAATCATACATTCGTTGTAGATGTACTGGATACAGTTGGTTTCAGCGTCGCGTACTGGGTTGCCGAATTCGTCTGTGTAGTATGCCCAGTCACCGTTGATGTCCAGTTGGTACACACGCAGGATAATCATCTGGGTAGTACCTACTTCGCAGCAGTAGAATTTGATCGAGTCATTTTCTGCAGTGGCGATGTCGTATTCGTCATTCAAACCGTTTGGCTGGTTGTAGTTCAACCCGCCGCAGATATCTACGGACCAGTTGTCGCAACCCGGGTCGTTTTTAAGGTCATTTCCAAGCGATGAACACGTTTCGGCGTGCAGGTCACCTGAAACAGGCATCCGGCGAACCGTGAAGGCGATATCGTTACAGTTGTCGTAAGAACCCTGGTTGAAGGCAGAAGCCGGAACCCAGGTGATACCTGCAAACTGGCAGTCACCGCCTGGCTCGTAGCAGTCGGTTGGGTCATCTGTACCAATTGCAACAGTAGTGAATTCTGTGCAGGTAGCAACCGGTGGAACGTCGTCTACAACGGTCAGCCAGAACGATTCGGCGCTGGTGTTGCCACATACGTCTTCAGCCATGTAGGTAACCAGGTGGTGACCGATCGGCAGGCAAGGTGTGGTACCATAGTTACCCAAAGTGTCGCAATCCCAAAAGTTATTGCCTGGGAAAGTGCTCAGACCGAATTGGCCCGGGTTGGTGGTTCTGTTCAACGTGTACGTCGCAATCACCTCGCCTTCCAGGTACTGGTCGTACACCGTAATCATCGCGCTGATCGAAGCGGTCGGGGAGCACCAGTCCTCCACAATCACATTCGGCAGGTCTACGGTAGCGCAGCACTGCGATGGGTTGGTCGATACCGTCATGTCTGCCGGAACTGCGATATCCGGGCCACGGTCGTCCACTACTTTAATCAACTGGTCATGCGTCCAGGTTTCATTCGTACACCAGTCCAGAACGGTCCAGCGGCGCAGGATTTTGAACGTACCGGCGCAGATATTGATCCGGGTATCCGTGTACGATGCACCCAGGTTGCACAGGCCGCCCGAGGTGCTGCAACCTACCACGTAGATATTCTGCGGGTTAGCGATCAGCGGGTAGAGACCGGCAAAAGGAACACTTGAGCCCGTTGGCAGATCGCAAGGACGAACGCCGGGTGCGCTGCCGCAACCCAGGCAGTCGATCGTAATATCATCCGGGAAGTCGATGTCATCGTGTGTGAACGGCTCCAGGTAGAATATCTGCGTACACTGTGCAGAATTGCCCCAGGAGTCTCTCGCCGTCCAGGTGCGTTCGATGCGCCCTACACTGCAGGCGTCTTCGCCAGGGAAATACACGTCTTTTTTAGACAGGTGCGCACCCGGTGCATTCGGGTTCGTCACAATGTTCGTGATCGGACCTTCGCAACCGTCGATGGCAACCGGCAGCGGCGTAGCGATTGTGCCGTTCAAAATACCGTTCAGGTCCGCGCAGTCGTACGTGCAATCACCCTCATCCATTGGTCCGCAGGGACAGGTGATGACTGGTGGCAGTTTATCTTCAATCGAAATATTACCCCAGCAGGTATTTTCACCCTGATCTACTACGCCATTACCATTCAAATCTACCACAACGCGCACTGCATAGGTGTGGTGGACATCGTTGGGGCCGAGAATGGCAGCAACCCAGGGACCATTACCCAGCGGAAGTGTCCGGTCGATTTGAACGATGAAATTACCATTACATCCGTAAGTCCCTTCGAGGATATCATCCGCTTTGAGTTCGAGGCTGCAACTTTCATCCAATGACACCGTGACCAGGTCATTGCACACCAAATTGGTGGGCGGCGGCGGGCAAAAACCAGGTACGGTCGTTCTTCCGGAAGAAGGGTTACTTGTTACCGTGTTATCTATATTACAAGAGCAACGGGTTCTGATCGTTTGCGGAGGGCCATCCTGGTCGTACACCGGCAAGGTAGTAGTCCAGGAACCGTTGTTTACCTGGTATTGCAGGGTGGAACCCGGAGGGCATTGTACACCCGGAGGGGCGGTAATAACGCCGCCGGATACTTCACAGTCATCGTTGCAGATGCTGTTGACAATGCTTACATTAGCAGGTACCGGCAATACAGGGCAGACCGGGCAGGCCCCGGGCGCCGTCGTCACCATGCTGGTCGGACTGGAAACCTCCGTGTTTGCATTACAATTGCATCGTGTCAGGATCGTTTGCGCAGGACCGTCCTGGTCGTATGTCGGCACCGTGGTGCTCCAGGCGCCTCCACCATTGGTGGAATATTGCAGGGTAGAACCAGTCGGGCAGGAAGCGACCGGCGCAGCAATGGAACCGCCACTCGGCGTACCGCCAACCGTTGTACAAATGCTGTTCACCACCACTGCAACAGGCGCAGGAGTCGTCAAAACAGGACAGGGCGGGCACAGGCCGGGCGCTGTCGTTACTGTATTTGTCGGACTGGAAACTTGTGGATTCGCATTACAATTACAACGCGTCAGAACTGTTTGTGCAGGACCGTCCTGGTCGTAGGTCGGTTCAAAATAGGGCAGGGCGGGCATGTGCCGGGCGCTGTCGTTACCGTATTGGTCGGACTGGAAACCTGCGGATTCGCATTACAATTGCAACGCGTCAAAACTGTTTGCGCAGGACCGTCCTGGTCGTATGTCGGCACAGTGGTACTCCAGGTGCCACCATTATTGGTGGAATACTGAACCGTGGAACCCGTCGGGCAGGAAGCCACTGGTGCAGCAATAGAACCGCCGCTCGGCGTACCGCCAAAGACCGTACAAACGCTGTTCACCACCACTGCGGGAGGCGCCTGTGCTGTCAAAACAGGGCAGGGCGGGCATGTGCCGGGCGCTGTAGTTACTGTATTGGTCGGACTGGAAACCTGCGGATTCGCATCACAATTGCAACGCGTCAGAACTGTTTGTGCAGGACCGTCCTGGTCGTAGGTCGGTACAGTTGTGCTCCAGGAGCCTCCATTATTGGTGGAATATTGCAAAGTAGAACCCGTCGGACAGGAAGCCTGAGGCGCCGAAATCAAACCGCCACTCGGCGTACCGCCAAAGACCGTACAAACGCTGTTCACTACCACCGCAGCCGGTGCAGGAGTCGTCAAAACCGGGCATACAGGGCAGGTACCGGGTACGGTGGTCACCATACTGGTCGGACTGGAAACCTGCGGATTTTCTTCACAATTGCAACGCGTCAGGATTGTTTGCGGCGGGCCGTCTTGATCGTATGTCGGCACCGTTGTGCTCCAGGAACCTCCATTATTGGTGGAATATTGCAAAATAGAACCCGTCGGGCAGGAAGCCTGCGGCGCAGAAATAGAACCGCCAGCAGGTGTGCCGGCAAAGGCCGTACAAACACTGTTCACTACCACCGCAGCAGGCGCCGGCGTCGTCAAAACTGGGCATTCCGGGCAGGAGCCGGGCGCCGTGGTCACCATACTGGTCGGACTGGAAACCTGCGGATTCGCATCACAATTGCAACGCGTCAGAACTGTTTGTGCAGGACCGTCCTGGTCGTAGGTCGGTACAGTTGTGCTCCAGGAGCCTCCATTATTGGTGGAATATTGCAAAGTAGAACCCGTCGGACAGGAAGCCTGAGGCGCCGAAATCAAACCGCCACTCGGCGTACCGCCAAAGACCGTACAAATGCTGTTGGTAACTTGTGCAGCAGGCGCCGGCGTCGTCAAAACAGGGCAGGGCGGGCATGTGCCGGGCGCTGTAGTTACTGTATTGGTCGGACTGGAAACCTGCGGATTCGCATCACAATTGCAACGCGTCAGAACTGTTTGTGCAGGACCGTCCTGGTCGTAGGTCGGTACAGTTGTACTCCAGGAGCCTCCATTATTGGTGGAATATTGCAGGTAGAACCCGTTGGACAGGAAGCCTGAGGCGCCGAAATCAAACCGCCACTCGGCGTACCGCCAAAGACCGTACAAATGCTGTTGGTAACTTGTGCAGCAGGCGCTTGCGCTGTCAAAACAGGGCAGGGCGGGCATGTGCCGGGCGCTGTAGTTACTGTATTGGTCGGACTGGAAACCTGCGGATTCGCATCACAATTGCAACGCGTCAGAACTGTTTGTGCAGGACCGTCCTGGTCATAGGTCGGTACAGTTGTGCTCCAGGAGCCTCCATTATTGGTGGAATATTGCAAAGTAGAACCCGTCGGACAGGAAGCCTGAGGCGCCGAAATCAAACCGCCACTCGGCGTACCGCCAAAGACCGTGCAAATGCTGTTGGTAACTTGCGCAGCAGGCGCTTGCGCTGTCAAAACAGGGCATTGTACCGTGCTTGGATAATCTTCTATTTCACCATTAGACGCCGCAATAGTGGCTCGTTCATCCACATTTGCGGTAGTGCCGTCATCCATAAGATTATCGGTGGTCAAACGCAACCTTACAAAGTGCGATGTTAATCCGGTAATCGTAACGCCGGTTCAGTGTTTTGGTACCGTTGAAAGATTCGCAACAGTGGTAGATTGCAATTCACCCGCCTCAAACTGGCCGTCGCCATCCAGGTCAGATCAGGCATAGCGTAGCCGTAGAGCCGGTCATGTTGAACACATTATTGACCATGATGCTGATATTTTGCGGACCGCCCAGTGGGAAATTCAGGGCGCCGGCAATACCGTCTTCATCATCCATTCCAGCCACTGCTATCTTTTAAAACTTGGTATACGTGGTTATGACTCAATCCGTTGGAAATGGTATATTGCTCATAATGAACCACATAACCCCCTTTCTGTGCTGTGAGCAGCACAGGAAAAACCAAAAAAAAGAGAAAACGGCACATTGGTTTTGGATGTTTATTGAATAAGTGTTTGTCTGGTATTGTACTGAAGGTTAAATGTCTAACACCTTTTTGAGCTGATATCTTCAACTTCTTAGCTGTTTCCTTCAAATAAGGTCAAAAATAACTCGTTTTGGTTATTTTTCATTCATGAAAAAAGCCCTTCCCCCGCGCAGGCAGGAGAAGGGCTATACTTCGCCGATCAGGGAGATACGTTTACTAAACTTAAAAAGTTTAGTAACTCAGTATTCACCGATCAGGGATCGGTGTTACGTTCGCCGATCAGGGATCGGCGTTACTTGGACTGGATCATTTTCTTCGTTGCGCTGTCCGTTGTTGTTTCCACCGTGTAATACAGTACGCCAGTCGTTGTAATCAGTTGACGGTCAATAGCAAACGTGTTGTAACCCTTTGCAAAGTCACCGTTTTGTGTAAAGACCATGCGACCAGCTTCGTCTAAAATACGCAGCGTTGCTTGCGTCGCCTCCGGCAAGTGGAAACCGATGAATGTTTTGTTTACAAACGGGTTCGGCTGGTTTTGATACAACTCGAAGCCTACTCCACTGATTGTCATCCCCGCAGGGGAACTGAAACGGAATGCTACATCAAGTCGATCATTGGTCAGGTTGTATGCTTCTGCCTTCGTAATCCGGCTGGAAACACCCAACATCTGGCTGATCTGACCGGCTTTGGTAGCGCGGAAAGTCACGGCAAATTCGTTGGCTGCTCCGTCAACAGAAGTGGTGATCGCATCAGCAAATACGCCGAAGTTATCCAACTTCATATCTGTTCCAGGTACTATATCTACTACTTCCAGGCCGTTGAAGTTCATCGTGAACTGGTAGCCTTGTACGCGCTCTGCGCCTTTGAAGTTGACGGTGAATACCTCACCGGCTTTCACCGTGCGGTCTTGAACGTCGAACAACAGCGTTGCCGCCGTGCGGTCTTCTACCGATTGCAGGCTGTTGGCGATAGCCGTACCGTTTACGTCACCAATTTTCACTCCTTCAAAGTGATTGGCCATCATATTGGTATTCAAGTCGCTCAGGGTCAGCGGCTCCAGACCCAGAATATGTTTGGTGATCAGTACCAGGTCGTAGGTTGACACTCCGTTCAGCGGGTTGTCGTCTTTCGTCGGTGTTATCGTTACGTTGGCGCCCAGCGGAATGGAAGCAAAATGGAACGAGCCGTTGTCGTTGGTCGTATGTACCATATTCACATTGGGTGCGCCCTGTAGTTCGACGCCGGCCTGCTCTACGCCCCTGTCCTTCCATGGTCAGCGTACCCGCTACCGCAGCAGAGGGAGAACCCTTCGCAACCTACCAGATTTGCCTGCACATTGATATACGCAGTACAGAAATCGGCGTTTCCGGGTTGCGCTGCATCCTGTAACCAAACCTGTACCGGAACGTTTTGACCCTCATCGAGACAAGTTACCACCACGCTTTGGTTTTGTGGACTACCGCCCGGATACGTTTCGCCAGGGTTGTCTGAGGCGCGAATCACTGCCAGGCTCTGGTTCAGGATACTGCTCGGCGTACAGTTGTCTTCGCCATACAGGAAGAAGTCGTTGGCCCACAAAGTTGCCATTCCGCCATACATCAGGTTGATGTTTACATCGGCGCAAGCCACGGTCGGCGCTTTGCAATCGCGCACCACAAATTCATATTCGCAGATCGTTTCATTACCACATTTGTCTTCTACAATCCACTTGATTTTGTGTTTGCCGTGTGGTAATTGAGGAATGGTGTACACATTGGGCGTTTGTATGGTGTTAAAACGCAGGTTTGCTACCAGCCTGGTTCCGTCCGGAGTGTAATGTTCCAGAATAGTAAACCGACTCCGTTGGTTTACAGGAATATTCTGCTGGAACTGGCGTATCTCGCCACCCCCATAATTGAGTGTATTGATATTGTTGTAGTGAATCGTTCCGGGGGCCGGCGGGTTGGTACTGCTGACAACGGATTCCATTTCGCCATCATTATCCAGGTCGAGGAACAACAGGAAACGGAAGCGGATATCGGTACCGGAGCAGGAATCAGTGCCGTAACCTTCAGGTCGGCCGGGCCTTCGCAAAGATCATGGGTTTGCAAGGTGTTATCCCACCAGTAATCGAAGTTCCACAGCAGGGAATCATTGGCAGTGTAATCGCAGAATTCAACAGGGCTGGCAGGGCATTCATCAAATACCGGATCCTGGATGTCGAGCACCTTGATGATCTGTTTATACCGGTAACAGTTGGCATTCGCGTCCCATATATCCGAGTAGTTGGTCGGCAACGGATCGGTCGGATTTATTTTAATAATGGTCGGCGCCCAGGGCACCGGCGTATTGGGCGGTGACAAAATGGGCGCCCGAACATTTGCCGGGTCATTGGAAATGAAACTCGGGTTGGGGTTCGGCACCTCGATACAGGTTTCGTCGGGCAGGTAGGTACACCAGTTAATGATCGTCCAGGTGCGCTCTATTTTGTAACAGGCATCAGGCACGAGGGTGAAATACACATCATTGTAAGAAACCCCGATCAATTCGCAGTCTTCGCCATAAAATGACGGAGCGCCAAAAGCATTGGGCGCGCCATTGCAACTGTACACTACTTTGTCATCCGGCAGTTTCAGGTAATAGTTCTGTCCGTAAGTCACCTGGATGCGCTGGGTGCAGGGAGGCGTGTTGCCCGAACAGTCAGATACGCGGAAGGTGCGCACGATTGTTCCCCTGTTGCAGGTGGTGTCAAACTGCGTTATGTTTTTGGTGGCCGTAATCGTATCCAGACAACAATTGTCAATCGAGGTGGCAAAACCATAAGCCCAAAGCGTGGGATCGAAGTTTTCGCAGGAAACAGTGACGTGGGGCGGAGGCACACAGGTAGGTTTCACCTTGTCTTCCACCAAAACCGATACCATACAACTGTTGGCATTTGCATCCAGGAAGTTGGGCGCCACATCGCCGGCAGGCAATATTACATCCCAGGCGCGCAATTCCACCATCACAACGGTGCCAATGTCGGCACAACAGAATGTGAGGGAGTCGTGGTAAAAAACATTGTCCTGGCATTCATTAAAGTCCACCCGACGGGCTTTGAACATCACCGGCGAACAATTGTCATAGGTGCCGCTGTTGAGCGAAATAGCCGGAATAATAGCCATACTATCGGCAGAAAGCCCCACCTGGGTAACCGTGACGCAGGAAACTTCGGGCGGTATCAAATCCGCTACCACTAACTGGAACACGCAGTTCGCCACGTTGCCACAATCGTCTTCAGCAGTGTACATCACGGTATGCGTTCCCAAAGGCAGGCAACTCTGTACGATGCCAAATTTTGCCAGCGTATCTCTATCCCAGATGTTGTTTTCATGGAAAGTGTTCAGCGTACCGGGTACCGTATATACTGCCGTCTGTTCCAGGTTATCAGGATCGAAAGTGGTGACCATCGCCCGTACATTGTTGATCCGCGAACAAGCGTCTTCCACAAAAATATCCGGCAAATCGACCGTTGCGCAGCAGTTGAACGGATCAGTGCTCACCGTCAGGTTGGCAGGACAAGTCATAACCGGTTTTATATCGTCCACTACTTTAATGATCTGGGTATGATGCAGAACAACATTCGTACACCAGTCAATGATCGTCCAGTGGCGCAATATTTTATAGGTGCCATCGCAAACGTCGATCCTTTCATCCGTATAAGTCCAGCCAATATTACAACCTTCAGTCTGGTCGAATACGGTAGGCGTTCCTTCCAAGCCCGCATTGTTAATCCATTCAGGAGTTGGATAAACGGCTGTGCAACTAAAAAATGGCGCCGAGTTGCCATCATAACTCTCGGGCAGGTCCACATCCGCCAGGGTGGGGCGGAAGAAACGAATCGTCTGGGAGCAGCTGGATTTATTACCGCTGGCGTCGACCACGGTCCAGGTGCGGATAATTATTTTGGTAAAGCCTGTCGCACAAGTCTGCTCTGTTACAACGTCTTTGAAGACGCTCGTGTAGTCATCGCAATCCGTTACGACGGGGAATGCCTGCGTTGCGGTGGCTAAACCGTTTAAAAAACAGGTAATCCCGGCGCTATGTCGGGTACATTGCAGGGCAGGTCAAAATTCTCACAGACAACCACCGGAGGAATTTTGTCTTCTATTTTCAAGGTGCCCCAACAGCTGTTGCCGGATACTAAATGTCTTACCCGTACTGCATAGGTACGATTGATGTCATCTGCGTTTACCACACCCGGCAGCCAGGGGCCGTTGCCCAAGGGCAAAGTCCGGTCGATTTCAACTACATAATCGTCAAAACAACCGTACGTGCCTTCCAGCACCATATCCGGGAATATTTCCGTGGAACAATCGGCTTCCAGCGATACGTTTACGAAGTCGTTACAGTTGAGGTTGGTCGGCGTAGCCACCACCTGCACGAACCTGGTGATGGTGTAAATGCAACCCGGGTCATCATTCTCCGGGTCAGGTACGCCGCCGTTTACGATGTACTTGATCACATAAGAACCCACGCCCAGTGCAGCCGGATCAAACTCGGTGGCAGAAACGCCGTTGATAAAGAATCCGGCACTCACCACGTGTCGTCGCCCGGATCGCCCAGGGAGCGAACCGGCGCCGAAAACAGGCAGAACGGCCCTGTCAGATCGGAAAGTATGACCGGATTGGGGTACGCACAGGAGTTCCGATGGTAAATTCCTGTCCCCGGTTATTCGAACCGTGATGGAATAACCAATATCGTCCACATGTACGCCGTTCAGGATGTACTCACCGCTACCTGCCGGACTTTCCGTGATAACCGTATTGAGCGGTATTAAAACCGGAGCGCCGGGAGGCGTCGGACCGTTCGGCTGGTACAGGCCGGTATTGGCAACAAGCGTCCAGGTTTGGCCTGTAATTGCAAATATGGTTATTTCTTCTCCAAACTGGCCATTGCTGAGGCTGGTGGCATTGTTCAGGCAGATGCAGGGGTCTGTAATTTCAATCCGGCAGTTGACGGCCGTCACTTGCGCCGCGCCGGCCATTGTGATGGTACAACTCGTAGCCACTACCGTAGCCACCACGGTGTAATTTCCAACGCCGGGCGGCTGGTTGCCGAACGAAATCGCATTGCCTGTGCCCGGCACCGAAGCGCCCATCCTCATTGTTGAATTGCAACTGGTAATTCACACCGGTTTCCGAATCGCTCAAACCTACGGGCAAACCGCCAATCGGGTCTTCGTCGCAAATATCGCCGCCGCCTGTTACCGTAAATATGCCCGGGGCAGGCTGGATGGTCACGACGATTTCAGCGCGCTCGCTTTCGCAGAGGTTCGCCATATTCAGGTCGGCAATGCTGACATTGGTGACATCATCTGTGGCGGTTGCGTAATTGGCTGCATCGGCAATGTATGACCGCCACTCGGCAGGTGTACGCGTTGCGCCGTCATTGATAAGTTGGGAAGTCGTATTTAAAACAAAATTGAAGGTCACGGCTGTAACCCCCGAATGTTAATCCCGGCGGGATATCACCCTCCGGTGCAGCGGAGGGTTCACAGAGCGTTTTCAAATCCATTGGTATCGTCAAAAACAAACAGATGTGTTTTTATACCGGTATTCAATGGGTCAGTAGCCGTGCTGTTCTGGAAAGCATATATTTGATCTCCCCTCGTCTGAATTAAAGTCAAGAGGTTTGAAACCGCCGCTTGCGCCGGGAATCGGTGTGTTGAAGGGATCAAAACCGGGGCTTAACATATTGCCGACCGTCATCGGAATAACAGTCCCGGCCACTATGCCGCCTGCGGGAACGGTGAAACGCATAATATCTTCATTGCCCTCACCGGAAGGAGGCATACCTGTATTGCGGAAACCTGTTCCCGTCCAGCCGTTATCCGTGAAATAAATCACGGTACCCTCGGCCAGGTTCACAAAAGGCACAAAGGCAAAATCATCCGTTCCGTCTTTCAAGGCAATAATCGCCAGATCGCCCGGCGCCAGCACACTGACCGGCGGCGCGGTATTTACGGTCTGTGTTACGTAATAAGAGGTATTCCCGATCACCGCAGTAGACGGAATCGGTGCAAGGGGATCGCCTGTACCGTCGCCAGGCGAATCGTACCACAACAAATCCGTGCCGATGGCGGTTAGCGGATCGGCGTCTGCATTCTGGCAATATATCACAGGTGTGGTGACGGTCGGCAGCGGTGGGGCAGGAAGCACTGTCACGACCAACTGGTCTTGCGGAAGCGCGCAGATACCGTCGTCTCCGGTAGCCGTGAGGGGTCAGGGTAATCGTGCCCGTGAAATCAGCCGGAGGCGTATAAACGGAGACGATATTATTATCGGGAGCGAAAGAGCCGCCCATGACGGATGCCGACCAGGAAACAGGCGTTGTTGCGCCGGATCCCAGGGTCGCATTCAGCGACACGGATTCGCCGGCGCAGATAATCTGGTCCGGGACTGCATTAACGCCGCCGGTTTGTACTTCCACCGTACGGGTAGCCATCACTGCCGGGCAAGGCCCTGCCGGGTTGTTGGTTGTATAGGTAAACAGGATATTGCCCGAAAAATTCAGGGGTGGCGTGTAGGTCACCATGTCGTTTGTATTGTTCGGCGCAAAAGAACCGCCCCCAATATTAGCCGACCAGGAGCCCATACCACTCTCCGCACCGCCGCCTAAAACAACGGACAGGATTATAGAACTTGGGTTAGCAAGGGTGTTGACACATACGGGTTGCACCGCCGGAATCATCGCCGTGGCGGGTTCCATTACGGTTACCACGATTTCAGCCCGATCGCTTTCGCAGAGGGATGGGCCGTCGAGGATGACATTGAGGTTGGTAATGGCCGGCGCCGTAGCGCCTGTAGTATAATTTGTGCTTAAATCCATATAAGCGAGCCAATCGACCGCTGTACGCGGCATTCCATTATTATTAAGAGCAAAAGCAGCGCTCCCTGAAAACGGGAAGGTATTGGCTGTAACACCTGTTAAACCGGGCGGAATATTTCCCTGGTTAGAGTTTGTAGTGTTTTCAAACGCGTTGGTATTATCCAGTACGAACAGGTGCGTCATTGTACCGTTATTGAACAGCGGATTGTCGAGGTTGCTGTTCTGAAATGCGTATATCTGATCGCCGTCGCCTGAAAAATTAATCGCAGTAAAATTGCCGATCAAACCTGGGGGAATAGCAGTCATCGAGGAAGTGAATCCGCCGGTATTGCTGTTATTGCTATAAACGATCGTTCCTGCCGTTACGCCTCCTGCCGGAACGACATATCTTACAAAGCCTTCGGTGCCATTTCCGTCTGTAATGGTGGCGCCACTAAAGCCGCCCATACCTCCGTTCAGCGACTGATCCCAGCCATTATCCGTAAAATAGATCGTCGTACCTGCCGCCAGATTGACAAAAGGCACAAACCCGAAGATATCCGTAACGTCATCATAGGAAATAATCGCAATATTGCCCGCCGCCAGCACACTTACTGCCGGTGAACTGCTGGTGGTTTGCGAAACAAAATAAGAAGTATTACCGACCGCTGCGGTCAATGGCGTCGGCGCTACGGAAGATCGCCCGCCTGATAGCCTGCTCATACCACAGCAGGTTGACGCCACCGGCAGTCAATGGAACTGCCATGTCGCCCTGGCAATACAGCACCGGCGTTGTCACCGTCGGTACCGGCGATTCCGGCTGGGCGCTGATGATGGCGTTGCCGCTCATATTAGCGGTGCGGTTGGCGCCTGTATTATCTGTCGCGACAACCGTGTATGTGCCTGCCGTGCTGAAGTCGCCGAAGTCCAGCGCCATCCCGGTACCCGATAAGCGTAATGACCGGCGGAAGCCATCCCGTTGAGGATCAAAGCATAGGAAAATCCGCTTGGGAGCCGGGGACAGGCCGATTGGGAAGCCGGGACCGTTGTTTTCACAAGTGCTGCCGCCGCCGGTTACGTTGAAGACCGTAGGACTAGCCACGACCTGGAACATATACTGGAAACTTGGACGGCAACTCATAACAGCTGGCGTGGGACTCAGGATGGCGTACGCGACATAGTTCCCTACGGGCAAATTCGTATTCATCACGTTCAGCGTAGCAGTCGTACCGCCGTCGCCGAGCATGGCGAACGTTAAGGTACCCAGCACTGTACCTCCCCCCGCCGTGTAGGGGTCTACCGCCCCCGAAAAAGCCACGAAAGTGAGGCCGAAATCGGTTTCGCTGTTTGCGGCCTGTGCCATATTGGTCAGTTGGGTCACGCTCAAAGAGAAATTGCCGCCGGCACAAACAAATCCTGTGAAGGTGCCGCCACTCAAAGTGGGGCAAGCGAAAGAACAAACACCCGGGTCGTCGACGGGCACATCGAGCGTACAGCCATCGTTGTCGTCGTCCGAAATCGTGACCGTCACGTTTCCTGCGCCGGCAGAACCTGTCTGTAGCCGGAATTGCGTCGGCATCACGTCATATACCAGGTTCGTTGCGGGGTTGCCGTTGATGAGGGGTTACCGTACCGCTGCTCACGGTCAGGCTGGTAAGTAGTGCCCAGGTTAACACCGTCAGGCAGCAGGGAAAAAGTAATGTAATCGTCGGCAGGATTGTTCGGCGTTCCGTTGTTGTTGCATTGTATGTTCGTCAAACCGGCAGTTACAAGGTCGCAGGTATTGCAATCAGCGGCGACCGTGCTCACTGGTGGCGAAACGCAACCGGCATTCCCGTACATGTCTGTCAGGGGCAGGTAATAAGAGCCATTACCGGCGCCGAGGGAAGCCTGATTATAGGTTATCGTCTGTGCGCAATCACCATCGATGTAAAAATTGGTGGTAGGCATGCCCGCACCGGCATTTGCAAAAGCGCCGGTGCTTCTTGTACAGCTACTGGCAATCACATATACGCACTGACCGGCGCCGCACAAGGAACTAAAATCGTAGAGATTGTTCGTCGACCCCGCGCTGGTTTGTAAAACGAGCAGGAATTCGCCGGAATGTCAAAACCCGGCCCAACGGCGATGAGATTGCTGCATCCGGTGAAAGCGGCCGTGTTTCCGGCTATCAGGCCGCAAAGCGTAGGGTCGCCGGGGAAGTTGCCGTTGTCGATGTTAATATCGTTGTTCTCCGGTCCAATGACATTAGCGCCTGCATTATAATCCAACTGAATATCGGAAGTGTTAAAGCCTGCACCCGATCCGATAATGATAAATTCATTTAACTGTTCCGTACCGCAGGCATCCACCATAACGGCTTCAATTTGAGGGCAACACCCCGGAGGCTCGTTGAGCGTAAAATTGGTCGGAACACTCTGGCATCCATTGGCATCCGTAATCACCAACGTATAGGTGCCTGCGCTCAGCGTCGATTGAGTGGCGCCATTGGCCGGTACGATCCCATCACCATTTGTAGTACTCCAGGCATACGACGTAGCCGTAAAAGGGCCCATTCCACCCATAGTAGAGGTAATCTGGATGGAACCGTTCATTCCGAAGCAGGGAAGGGAGGGATCGGATTGGGTAGACATCCCGACAGAGGGCAGGCTTTCTGACACGAAAAAGTCAGCCGAACCTGATAGGGCAACAGGACAACCACTTGCATCCGTCACGGAAACGAGGGTATATGTTGTGGTAAATGTAATATTATGCGAAATAGCCGCACCGTTAGTATAATTACTAATCGCAGGGTAGTTGGTCATCAATCCGTCGGTATAATCGATAGTGTAAGGACCGGTACCGCCGGTAATGGTTACCGACAGCGGGGTAGCAGCCGTGGCTGTATTGCCGGAGAAGCAGAAATTGCCGGCGCCGTTGATGACGGCGGAAACCAGCGGCGTACCTGTAATTGAAATATCGTCGATACCGATATATTCATCGTTTCCTGCTGCGTTCGTGGTCATAATACGCAGTTGTACAACCGGAGCGTTATTGCAGGCAGGAGGAAGGATTACATTCACCGGAGTAACCAGCGTTGCCGCATTGGCTGTGGTAGCATCGGAAATAAACGCAGCAGGAACATTCATAAATGCACCTGAATTCCCCACCCTGTATTGAAGAGCGAGCGACTGAATGGCATCATCTGCTGAATTGTCCAAATCCCGGACGTTGTACTGCACAACAATGCTCTGCCAGCATAAAGTGTTAATGGCAATGAGCAGATACGGCGCATCCGCTGTGCCGGAACCTGCCAAACCCACTACCGGGTCTGTTATTTCAAATTCAGTCGCACCGCCTGTTGCAAATACTCCTGGGTCAGTTCGATTTACATTCACATCAACTACTCCAGGATCATCCGCAGCAAGTAATGTTTGTGGATCGGTACCAGTCCTCCGGTCAATCCATCGCCCCGCCGACCCTGAATTCCAGGCACGCCTGACCAGTCGTCATTCACGGTAATTAAACCTGTATTTGTCCAGTTTTGGGAAAATGGCAACGGTTGCGCTGTTTGGCTGTAGGCTGAAAAACAGATGAACAAGGCCGAAAAAAGGAGTACATTTCTTTTCATGAGAAATTATTAAAAGATTGATTATAAAGAATATAGCACAAAAAAAATCGGAATTCCAATACAAATAGCATTGTCCCAATGTGGAACAATTGCTTCAAAAATACGTATGACTTCTTTGGAAAAAGACCCGAAACCGGTACTGGAAAAGGGCTTGACAATGCCCCTGATCCATGCAGGTCGATATGGTAAGCATGCCGAAGTGCGGCGCCGCCAAAGCAGTCATGAGATTATATTAAAGTCGGATTAAAAATAAAATTCCAGCAAATGTAAACATACCCGGCGAAACCGCCTACCCAATGTCGGCTTTCTGCCAAAAAATAATCGACAATTAACCTGCCGGCAGGCGGCAACTTTGCGACCTTTCGGCGTCAATCGTTCGGACGGCGTGGTTTGGCGACGTTTACTAAACTTTTTAAGTTTAGTAAACGTATCCTCGGCTTTGCCCATGCCCAAAACCTGTCGGCGCGAGGTATACTTTGCGACCTTTCGGCGTTTATAGCCGGTTTAGAAAGTTTTAGGGCAGGCGGTAGTACTGACCGGGTGCATTTTAAACATGAGTCATCCGGATTTTTCTAGTGACTCTTAGCACGCGTCGGCACATTTTTTATTGATGATTGCTTATTGACAATTGATGATTTTTGATGTAAGGTGGCATCTTCGCACATCAAAAATCATCAATTGTCAATAAGCAATTATCAATAAATAAGAGTTTGACCTCTATGTGGTCGTTTTAGGCAAAACCGGGATGTCTCGTTTGAAATGCGCCTTACTGATCTCATTTTCAAAAACATTTTGCGTCGGGTATCCGTTATTTTACCGAAAAAAAAACATCCAAACGGAAACTTTCTGCGTCAAAACAGTATTAAAACATGTGGATGTTTTTTTCCCGGGTAAAACTTGTATTTTTCGCCTGCAAAAAACAAGCCTTTTTGCCTTTTGCCCTTTGCTTTTTGCCCTTTGTTATACCCTCAATGCACTATGCGTCAGTTAAAAATTGCCCACAAAATAACCACGCGTGAAAGTTTAGCGCTGGACAAATACCTCAATGACATTGGTAAAATACCGATGCTCACCCCCGAGGAGGAAGTCCGCCTGGCCCAACGCATCCGTGAAGGCGATCAGGATGCCCTGGATGATATGACCAGGGGCAACCTGCGCTTTGTCGTGTCCGTGGCCAAACAGTATCAGAATCAGGGACTTAGCCTCTCCGACCTGATCAATGAAGGCAATGTCGGTCTTATCAAGGCCGCCCGCCGCTTCGACGAAACGAAGGGCTTCAAATTTATTTCCTACGCTGTCTGGTGGATTCGCCAGAGCATCCTGCAGGCTATTGTCGAAAACAGCCGGATCGTGCGGATGCCCCTCAATAAAGTCGGCTCCTACAACAAGGTCAACGAGGCCTATATCCATTTTATACAACAGTTTGAACGCGAACCCTCCGACGAAGAACTGGCCGAATTGCTCGAAATGACCCCGCGCGAAGTGCAAACGATGCTGCGCAGTACCATCCGCCACGTATCGCTCGATGCGCCCCTTTCCAGCAGTGAAGACGGCGACTCGACCATGCTCGATGTGATGATACCCGAAAATGCCGATGATCCCGATTTCGACCTGATGGCCGAATCGCTCAAAGATGAAGTCGCACAAGGCATGAGCATTTTGTCGCCGCGTGAAGTGGAAGTCATTGCTTCCTACTACGGCCTGAACGGTTATAAGCCGCTCACCCTGGAAGAAATCGCCGAGCTCTACGGCCTCACCCGCGAACGGGTGCGCCAGATCAAGGAGCGCGCCATTCGCCGCCTTCGGAAATCGTATAACCGGGAAGTGCTGCGCTCATACCTGGGCTAGGGTCTCACACCTCTCACTTCTCGCCTCTCACTTCTCACTTCTATCTAAGAATCTGCAAATACCCGCTCAGCACCTTTGACCCGTCTTTCAGGTCGATCAAATAGAAGTAAGTGCCATCGGGCAGGTCGCGGCCATTCCAGCGGCCATCCCATCCGTTTGCATTGGTATACCCCTGGCGCTCGAAAACAAGTTGCCCCCAGCGGTTGTAAACCCGTACTTCATTGTTCGTATACTGATCGATACCCGGCATGCGCCATTCATCGTTGAGGCTGTCACCATTTGGAGAAATACCATTGTAAATCAATATTTTATCACAAATAATAGTGACGGAAACCAGGGCTTCTGACTGGTTTCCGAGTATATCGGTAAGCAGGTACTTAAATGTTACCAGTCCGCATTGCGAGTCCTCCGGACTAAAGGTCAGTTCGCCTGTAACAGGGTTGTAGGCGAACTGTCCTGCTGTCGGGGCGCTCAAAAAATCGAGGGCGCTTACCGATCCGGCATCACCTGTGGCGCCGAGGACGACGTCGTTGTCCAGCAGCGGTATTACCACGGTAATTCCCCGGTTGGTATAGGCTGCGTCGGCCACTGCGAAAGTGGTATCCGTCGGTAAAACGACGCTGTCGCAGGTGATATTTACCCTGAAGTTATAAGTGCAAGTCGTCTGTATATTGCGAATTTGCAGCACATGCAATCCGGTATCTATGTTCAATCCGACATTATTGCCACAGAAGCTGATGTTGTTAAACGGCAGCTGGTTATCCGTGATAACCCAGTCGCTCAAGCCGTTGCTCAGGATATTGCTGCAAAAAACCGTATCACCGTCACAATCGGCAATCTCCCACCTTATGGCGCCCGTCATATCAGGCGTATAGTTGTGTATGGGCAAACATTCGTAACAGTTGACGCTGACCTGTATCGTATCGGCACAAGCGGTCAGGGCATCCTGAAAAACCAGCCGGTGTTCGCCGACGCTTAATTGAAGTTCCGAACCCCGGGCGATGTATTGCTCGGCAGGCGTCAGGGTAGCCTGCGCCCCCTGCGTGGAAAGCACTTTTAGCGTACCGTAGGTATTGTTCGGATGGCCGCCTGTGATATACAGATTATCCCGGATCACCCATTCGCCGAAAGGATCCAACTGATTCATCAATACAATTAAAGCATTGATATTTAGGAAATTACCTGATACGGATTGTCCGTTTATCTCCCATTCCGTTAATTGAAACGGTCCGACCGCCGGTATTTGAGATATGGTATAGGCAGTCACCGTATCCAGGGCGCATCCCAGCAGGGTATTAACGTAAGGCAGGCCGTTATCCAGGATTTCAAAATTGTTGATTTCGCTATACGGAATCGGGATGCAGACGGCAACCGCCGTCTGACAATCCGTGGTGGGTACCGTCATACTTTCGGGAAGATCTATGACGGCGCTGCAATTTCGCTCCACAATGCTTATTACTAAGCATACCGTGTCATTAAGTCCCGGCTGATTGACGCTTCGCGCAATACAAATCGTATCCACGCCGGCGCCTTCCATATTGCCTGCCGCATATATGAGGCAACCATCGGGTTTCAATACCCAGGAACCGAAAATCGAATTGCCGGAGATACTTCCGCCGTTTCCGGGTAGTGAAAAAGTGGCGGCATTGGGTGGAATACCGACAGGCAACTCCATGCAGAAGGAATCCAGGGTGTTGATCGTGACAATCAGCGGAATGGTGTCCGTTTGAATACAACTGGAGGAAACCAGGACAGGAGACAAGGCGAAAGAGCACATCAGGCTGTCATACACAATACCGCTGTACAAGCCCGGCGCCAGGTTTTGGCGGTCTTTCGGATTGTCCAATCCGGGCAGGTCGAACCAATCCACTTTTTTGGGGCCTGTGCCGCCGGAAACAGTAAGCAGGATTTGACCACCTACGTCGCAATTGACCGGAACAATCAGTGCCTGTGATACAAATAAAGGCGGTGCTGTAATCTCAAAAGAATCGAGGGGCAACTGACAGCCGTCGGCATCCGTAATTTGAACAAAATAGGTTCCGGGAAAGAGATTGTCGGGTAATACCGTCGCGCCGTTTTCATCCTTGATAAGGGTAGTAAATGGCAGTAGAAAATTATCGCCCGGCGTAACTGCCAGGCTGACGGAGCCGTTGCTCCCTCCCGGGCATTGCACATTGCCCGGCTGGAGGAGCACGGTTGCATTGACAGGAATATCGTCGACTACAAAAGATACCTCATCTGTACAACCCGTAACGATATCCGTGATGCCACCGACGTAAGAACCCGCCGCCAGTCCGGTAAAGGGCGGAGCGGGGCCGAGCGTAAACGAATAATTACCCGAACCGCCTTCCACCAGCACATTGGCAGCGCCGGTGGGGAGACCGCATTTGGCGTTCTGCAATACGATGACTTCGGATTCCAGCGGATTGGTATTGGGGACGCATATTTTGTGTACGGCATAACACCCTGTGGCGTTGGTAGCCGTCACATAATAACAACCGCTGCCAAGACCGTCGTTGATGGCGCCGGATTCACCGGTGCTCCAGGTATAGGTCAATGTAGCGGGCGACATCACAACCCTCCCGTTGGCAGCCAGGCAGTTGGCAGGGCTGATATTGCTCGCCTGTACCACAGGGCCATTGGAATTATTGACAATGATGGTGGTATCGAGTCTGCAGTTTGGATTATCTGCCCGGATAATTTCTACCCGGTAGGTACCCGCCTGAAGGTTGGAGGCCACATTGGAAACCGAAACAGCAGGCGTCCAGTTGAATTGAAAAGCGCCGTTGCCGAGGTTCAGGATAATCGCTCCGGTCGAATTGCTACAGGTGGCATTGGAAATGAGAATAGAGGAAAGAACGACCGGGTTGTCGCAGGTGGTCTGCCCTTTGACATCATGCCCATGCAGTAACCCCGCCAGCAGCAAAATCAGGGTATAAACAAATGGCGACGTATGGCGAATATTCATAGTGAATCGAATCTGGGAACAGCGAACATCGATGGTGGCAAGAGTATTGGGGTTAAAAGGCTGATGTTTGGACTTAACCATCCAGTGTCTTTCCAACACACAGACTTGCATCGGGCAAAAGTGACGTTTCTGCAGAAACGGCCGTGAAGAGGTGTCACTTGCTCCTGCGTCGCAAATGACACCTCTTCATTACCCCTAAATCAACAACATTGGCCTTTAGCGCCCTGGGGAAGGGGCGTTTTTATGAAAAATGATACTTCTGTACAACTTTTTATCATGCAAAAAGTTTCATTAAAAAATTGAAAATCAATTATTTAATTATTTTTATGGAAATAAAAAGTTTCCGACAATCTACAAATAATGTCCCTTTTTTGGGAAATAATGTCTGCTACTTTTGTATCATCAGAAAAATACCGATCTCAAACCGATCTGATTCAAGGGTACTCTGACCCGGTTCAAACACACACAACTACTAATCAAAAACTACGCCGCCATGGAAACGAGCAACAAAATTAACGTCCTCGGGAAACTTCCGATTCTGGCATCACTGGCAGTAGATGAACTGGAACAAATTGCAACAATCGCCACTTTCCGGCGGGTTGCCAAGTTCCAGTTCATTTTTATGCCGGATGAAGTCGCCGACTACGTTTATATTTTGCTGAAAGGCAGGGTAAAAACAGGCACTTTTTCGGCGGAAGGACGTGAAGTCATCAAAGAGATTTTACAACCGGAAACTTTTTTCGGCGATCTGGCCCTCACCGGCGAAACCAAAAGGAGCGATTATGCCCAGGCGTTACACGACGATGTGGAATACCTGGCGATCCGCGTGGTTGATTTTCAGCAACTGATGCAGCAAAACCAACGGCTTATTTTTGCCTGTATGCACCACCTGACGCAACGCCTGCAACGCGTGGAAGATCGCCTCGCCAAATTGGTCCTCAAAGACGCCCGCGAACGCATCATCGAGTTTCTGGTGGAAACGGCCGGCAAGGAAGGTCGGCGCGTAGGCTATGAAACGCTTGTGAAACACCACCTGACACAACAGGATATTGCCAACCTGACCGGTACCAGCCGGCAAACCGTCACTTCGGTACTCAATGACCTGCGCAAATCCAACCTCATCTATTTCAACCGGAACAGTATTTTGATCCGGGATGTGGAGAAACTGGCGTGAGAGGGTGTTTTGGTGTTTTAGGGTTTTGGTGTTTTAGGTGGAGTGTTTCGGGCGTCCGTTTGGCATGTATTGAAATTTCCCAACAGGGCAGGCACCCTAAAACACCAAAACACTAAAACACCAAAACACTATTTCTTGATCCACCCCACCGGATTCACCCGTTCTTTCTGGTGCCACAATTCAAAGTGCAGCTCCGAGGCTCCGGTTATCGGGTTATTGCTCACTTTTCCAATAACCTGTTTGGAACGCACCTGTTCCCCTTTCGATAAACTGGTTTCCGCTAAGTTGGTGTACACCGTGTAGTAGTCGCCGTGCTGGATGATGACAGTATAGTCATGCCCCGGAATAAATTGTACGCCTGCTACGATCCCTTCATGTACTGCCCGAACGGTGGCTGATTCTTCGGTGCGGATATCGATACCGTTATTGGTAATACTGATGGTTTTGATGGTGGGATGCTGTTGTTTGCCGAACCCCCTGGAGATAAAGCCGCTTTCGACGGGCCAGGGCAGGCGGCCTTTGTTGCGGCGGAAATCGAAGGACTGGTTGTCTTCTGCTGCTTCCGGTTTCAGGGCAGGTTCTGAAGCGCTGTTCGTTTTAGCGGCCACGGATGTGTTTGGGGTCCGGGCTGCAGGTTTATTCGTTACCGGTGGCGAAGGGGCGGGGTGGAAGCAACCGGCTGGGCGCGCCTCGATTCATCCGCGCGTTTGCGCACTTCTTCCTGAATGACATTTTCAATCGACCGATTCAGCTGCTCGTGCGCTGTTTGTTTTTTCTGCAAATCCTGTTTCAGCCTTTCCTCGTCTTTGCTCAGAAATTTCAGGGTTTCGTCTTTTTGTTCCAGGTCGGTGGATAGGGTCGCTTTTTGACCTTGCAGCGAGGTCAGCAAGGCTTCTTTTTCCAGTCTGGTTTCCCGGATGCTCTTTATTTTTTCTGCCAGCATAGCCCTGGTGGCTGCAATGGCATCGGCCTGTTGCTTGCGGAAACGGTCGTATTTGCGCAAAAAAAGCCAGCGGCGAAAGGCCTGATTCAGGCTTTCCGCAGATAAAATATACAAAAGTGGATTGCTTAAACTTTTACGGCGGTAGGCATTGCGCACCATTTTGCCGTATTCCTGCTGCATCTGCTCGATATCCTGCGTGAGCGAAATGATGACGTTTTCATTGCGCAGCAGGTTTTCATCTGCGGCAGCCACTTCTTCCTGAATGTTGCGGATCAGTTTTTCACGGCTTTCAATCTGGCTTTGCAGGGCTAAATACTTATCGTATGTCGCTTCCCGTGTTTGCGCCGTTTTTTTGATCATCCGCTCGGTAGTTGTAATATCGCGGATGATTTTTTTGCGTTTTTCCTCCAATTCTTTTTTGGATTGCGCCACCATCAAGGCAGGCAAAAAGAGGAGCAAAAGCAGGATTCGGATGCCTGTCGTGTTATTGCCCACGCTCATAGTGAGGGGGAATTTCAAACCGGTAATTTTTCGGAACATTGATTTCAACATCGGAAAATTCAATTTCAAGGCGCATCGTCCCGTTTTCCGGACTAGAGGCTTCTATGCGGCGAAGGTACGGAAACCATTGAGCCTCAGGCACTTTTTTATAGTTTTCAAAATCCAGTGAGACCAATCGTGCATCTTTTTGCTGCACAAATGACTCCTGCGTCAGTAAAAAGTTGCCTTCCTGTAATCTGTAGTCGGCGCCCAGCTGACCGTCGTTGCCGCGCAGCCTGTGCTGCCCTTCAGCCAGGTCGGCTTCCAGTTTCATGCCTTCCGAAACCCAGGCAGATGCCAGCAGGGTTTGTTGCAGGAGACCGAATCCGGCAGGCAGGTTGTACTGGCGTTGTAAAGCCGCCAGCGATTGAAGCGTGCAGGTCTTTTCGAGGCGGTTCAGGGTGATGATGGAGTCGGGCGTGATTAATACGCGTGCAACTTCAATGCCAAACTTCTTGACATTCAACCACATAACACTATCCTTGATCCAGATGAGGTTGGCATTGGCTGAAATAGACTGGCCATTTCCTTCTACAAAAATTTTGGCCTGGGCATTCAGGTGTTTTACTTTTGACAAATCCCTGCCATTCAGTTTTTTGAGCAAATAATTACTCGACCTGGCTTCCGTCGCCGCTTTGTCCTGGCCGGCAGTATCCGCTCCCGATCGCTTGCAACCGCTTTCTTTGGCGGAAAGCAACAGGGTGAGGGAGAGGAGAAAAAGGATATAGCGCATTTTTTTGTGTTGTTTTGGTGTTTGTGTGTTTGGTGTTTGTGTTTTAGGTGCTCCGCCTTGGGTGTTTTAGAGCGATTTGGTGTTTAGTGTTTGTCGAACTCCGAAAACTGATGACCTAAACCCTAAAGCACCAAACCCTAACCACAACACATCAAACACTCATTCCGGGTCTTCCAGGTTCAGCAGCGCACCGCCCAGTTCGCTCATGGCATGGCGGTCGCCCGCTTTTTTGCTGACTTCTATGCCTTGTTTGTATGTTAGAACAGCCTTATCAAAATCTTGTTGTTGTTCATATAATTTCCCCAAATGATAATACAGCCCCACATAACCCGGATCGGCTTCCAGCAGGCGCAGATAGAACGCCAGGGCTTCTTCCTGATTGTGAAGGCCTTCGTGTTCTTTTGCGAGGGCAAAAAGGATGAAGGCGTCGTTGGGAGACGATTCGAGCAGGCGGCTTAGGTGTTGGAGGCGTTGGGACATGTGGGTGGAGATGTTTATGGTTTATGGTTTATGGTTTATTGAGTGGGCTATTATTATAAACTCATAAACCCATAAACTATCAACCAAAAAAAAGATAGCGAAATTTCGCTGAACATTATTTTTTTGTGCTGAACCTTGTTTGTATCTTTGCAGTCCCGCAAAAGTAGGGTATCCGGAAGGGAAAAAATTACCTTAACCATTCATTTAGTAAGTAGGAGTGCAAAATTAGTTTTGCTTAAATTCTTTACAAATGCTTGAGTATCAACACGGATAACCAATAACTAATAACGGATAACTACTTAACCTGTTCAAAATGAAATTATTAGTTTGTATCAGCCAAACGCCCGACACCACCGCGAAAGTCTCTTTCAAATCGGACGGTAAGGAGTTTGATGCAGCCGGCGTACAATTTATCATGAATCCTTACGACGAGTGGTACGCCCTCGTCCGCGCCTGCGAACTGCGGGAAACCCTCGGCGGTTCTGTGACGGCCCTGAATGTGGGCCTTGCTGCCAACGAAACCACCATCCGCAAATCTTTGGCCATCGGCGCCGACGATGCCGTTCGGATCAATGCCGACCCGCAAAGCGCCGGTTTTGTAGCCAAACAAATTGCAGAATATGCCCGCAGCCAAAACTTCGACATCATATTTTTCGGCAAAGAAACAATCGATTACAACGGCTCCGAAGTAGGCGCCATGGTGGCCGAATACCTGGACCTGCCTTACGTTTCCTATGCGTCCAAACTGGACCTGAACGGCAACATCGCCACCCTCGAACGCGATATTGAAGGCGGTGTGGAAGTATTGGAAGTGGACCTGCCATTCGTCGTGAGCGCTTCCAAAGGTATGGCCGAACAACGCATTCCCAATATGCGCGGCATTATGACGGCCCGCACCAAACCGCTGGTGGAAGTAGCGCCGGTCGCATTTGAAGACGCCGCAAAAGCTGTGCAGTTCACTTTACCTCCCGCCAAAGCAGGCGTAAAACTGATCGACCCGGAAAACATGGACGAACTGGTGCGACTGCTGCACGAGGAAGCCAAGGTAATTTGAGGGATGAGGATAAGTTATGAGTTATGAGTTATTGGTGTTTCAGGCTGGAATGGGAACATTCATCTCATTCTCTCCAGCCTAAACAATAATAACTCTTAACTCATAACTCAAATGCTCATTATCAACACTGATAACTAATAACAGATAACTAATAACTAAAAAATGGTTCTTGTTTTTGCGGAATCTCCCCGCGGCGTCATAAAAAAATCGGCTTTCGAAGCCGTAACGTACGGTAAAAAAACGGCTGATCTGCTCGGCACGAGTTGTATCGCGCTCACTTTGGGTTCGGTAAAAAATGCGGGTGAATTGGGCGTTTACGGCGCATCCAAGGTGCTCCATATCGCAGATACTGCTTTCGATCATTTTGATAGCCAGGCCGTTGCTGCGGCCATTGCGACGGTCGCGCAACAACAGGGCGCTACAGTCGTGGTATTAAGCCATAGTTCAACGGGCAAATCCATTGCGGGTCGCCTGTCCATTCGCCTGAATGCGGGCCTGGTGTCGGGCGTGAACAGCCTTCCGACAGTAAAAGGCGCTTCCTTGCACGTAAAAAAGACCGTTTTTTCAGGAAAAGCCATTGCGGAATATGAAATCAACAGTGCCGTGAAAGTGCTTTCTTTGATGGGTAATGCTATCAAACCCGAAGCCACCGGCGCTGCCGTGTCCGTTGAAAACATTTCAGGCGGCGCTAAAGGGGCGTATCCGCGTAAAAGAAGTCAAAACACAGGAAGGTATTGTTCCGCTGCCGGAAGCCGAAACTGTGGTTTCCGCCGGACGCGGTATGAAAGACCCTGCCAACTGGGGCATCGTAGAAGACCTGGCCGCCACGCTCAATGCAACCACTGCCTGCTCCCGCCCGGTAGCAGACAGCCACTGGCGCCCGCACCACGAACACGTCGGTCAAACAGGCATTGCCATTCGCCCGAACCTGTATATCGCCATCGGTATCAGCGGCGCCATCCAGCACCTGGCCGGCGTAAACAACTCCAAAGTGATCGTGGTGATCAATAAAGACCCGGAAGCGCCGTTCTTCAAAGCGGCGGACTACGGGGTGGTCGGCGATTTGTTCGATATTGTGCCAAGGCTGAATGAGTCGTTGAAGAAGTTTAAAGCGGCGCACTAAGATCAACGTAGGATAATAGAACACGGATTGGACGGATGAGACACGGATTTTTAAAGCTCCGGTTTGAAAATCCGTGTCTATGCTCAAATCGGTCCTCTAATCGAAAATCCGTGTTCATCCGTTATCCTGCTCCGTTGCCATTATCCTGCGCTTGAATCCTCCTCTACGTTTTTTTTGCTTAGTCCGCATCCAAACACCCCCAACCTGTGTTTTTATTATTATTTTTGCGCCCGCAACACGTTTGTCCGGCGCAATGATAGTATTGAACCCGGGCCGTTTTGTATCCCATTTTCCTGACAAGAACCTTTATCTAATTGATAATGAGACGTATAGAACTCGACATCGTGGCTCTTTCTCATAGTATGACGCAGTCACACAACTACGCTGTGGTTTTGGGCGAACGCAAAGGACAACGCCGCCTGCCCATCGTAATTGGTAGTTTTGAAGCGCAGGCAATAGCGGTTGCCATGGAACGTATGGTGCCCAATCGCCCGCTGACCCACGATTTATTCAAAAGTACGCTCGATACTTTCGATATTCAGTTGAAAGAAGTAGTGATCAATAACCTGCTGGACGGTATTTTTTATGCTCGCCTGATCTGTGTGCGCGAAGGCGAGTTGTTTGAAATCGACTCCCGCACCTCGGATGCCATCGCTATGGCGGTGCGCTTCGAGTGCCCGATTTTTACCTACGATTTTATTCTCGAAGCCGCCGGCGTTGTGCTGGAAGGAACAGGAAGACGGCAGCCTGCGCGCCGCACAAGTGGCCGGTAATATGGACAGCGATGCCATCGAAACGCTGTCGATGGATACCTTGCAAACAAAATTGCAGGAAGTACTGGAAGCCGAAGACTATGAAATGGCGGCGAAAATCAGGGATGAGATCAAGCGGAGACAGGAGAAGGATTAAGAGGGTTTATGGTTTATAGTGTATGGTTTATAGGATCAAGGCGGAGACAGGAGAAGTGTTAAATGGCAATGGGCAAGTCAAAAATTTGCCCCAGGTGATGTTTCATGTGCGGAATGTAATCCGCCGCCAGCCATTCCAGCGTATGCAGTTCTTCGCCGTTTTTACCTGTATCGCACCGGGCATTCCAGACTGATTCCGGCATCGTTTCCAGTATTCCGGCGATTTGCAGGTTGAGCAAACGCCATAATTGTATCAACGCCCGGGTATCGGCATTCTGATAATCCTGAAGCGCGACCCATTGATCCTGATCATACACAATATTTTGATTTTGAATGTATTGTGTTACCACAAAGCGCCGGTGATTATTCAAGGCGCTGTCGATCAGGTGACCCAACACTTCTTTTTTCGACCATTTGGCAGAATTGGGTTTGGCGACCCATTCCAGTTCCTGTATTTCACTGAAGCGGGTGGTATATTCGGTTACCACCGTTTTTAATTCTGCAAGCGATGTGTTTCAGTTGTTATTTTTGAAAATTGCCTGTAAAGCACTGTCGAGGGTGCGATATTGAAATTCAAAACCCGCCTGCATGATTTTTTCGCGGATATATTGTTGCTGTTCAGGATCACAGCAGACATTTCGCCGAATAGCAGGCGCATCGCAAAAGCAGGCGCCGGCACTATCAGGGCAGGACGATGCCTGGCGCGGGCGGTTGCCTGAACCAGGGCTTTGATGCGGGCGGGGTGGGGGGCCACGGCATTATAAACGCCGGAAACTTCCGGGTGATCCAGCGCCCAGATAAAAGCGCGGCACAGATCGTCGCGGTGAATCCAGGAATACCAGGCTTTTCCATTGCCGAAATAAGCGCCCAGTCCAAAACGCAGGGGTTTTACAAATTCAGCCAGGGCGCCCCCTTCTTTTGCCAGCACCACGCCGATGCGCAGTTTTACCGTGCGAATACCCAGAGCGGCTACTTCATCCACTACCTGTTCCCATTGTTCGCAGCACTCCACCATAAAACTCCGTTCTACCGGCGCGTCTGTTTCACGCATGATTCGTTCGCCCGAATTGCCGTAATAACCAATCGCAGAAGCAGAAATCCAGGCTTTGGGTCGCTGCCCGTTGCGTTTCAGCGCTTCGGCCAGCACACGGGTACTTTGTACCCTGCTGTCGATCAGTTCCCGTTTTCGTGCGGCTGTCCAGCGGCGGTCGGCAATACCGGCGCCCGCCAGGTTGATCACATAGTCGATATCCTGCATGGCCGCTTCATCCAGCGTACCGGCAGCAGGATCCCAGGCAAACTGCCCTTCGCCACGCGGGCGGCGACTGAGCAGGCGGACGGTATGTCCCTGTTCGCGGAGCAATTCGGCGAGCCGGGTACCAATGAGGCCGGAACCGCCGGCGAGGAGTGTGGTGGGCATGTTGTTATTAGTTATCGGTTATTAGTTATCGGTTTCGGTTGGTTAATGGGGGAACATTTCGCGGTTTGTTTTAGAAATTCAAACTTAACCCCTAAACTTTTTCCTCCCATCAACCGCAGCGTCAGCAGTATCCAAACCGCGATACAGGGAACCGCCTTTAATACATACGGTTGCACTATTTGTTCACGCCAGGGGCGGGGAAAAATATCCGTAGGGGACAACGAGACAAAAATAAAAGTAATGATCAGCAAAGCCGTTTCCCAGCGGCTGCGGGCGCCCGTGAGGTACCAGATGGCTATGCCGCACATGGCAATGACAAAGGTGGGAGACTCTGCCTTGTGGTTAAAAATGACGACCCAAAGCAGAAGAGATGCCAGGGTCAGCAAAGCGTTCTGCCGGGTGCGTTGCGCAACAAAGACGGAGGTAAGCAGCACGAGCAGGCCAACTAAGGTCACGCCGATCTTGGATGGCGTCCAGCCGAACCAGGTTTGCAGCCAGCCCTGCACCGATAAACCTACCGAACCGGCGTGGTCGTGAATCAGCAATTCCCACCACCAGCGGTACACTTGTCCGAGATGTTCCATGCCGGTAAACAATGCGGGCAGCAGCGCCAGCGCAACCGTCCACACCATCAATCCAAGTGCAAATCGCATCTTTTCAGGATAGAACCAGGCTAAAATGGCTGAAAAAATGCCGAAAATTTTGAGGAAGGCGCCGGCGACCGTCCACCCGGCAGCGGATACAGGTTTTTGGTTTTCCAGTGCAATAAACGCCCACAACATCAACGCGGCAGTTAGTCCGTTACTTTGGCTGTTTTGCATGGAAACAACCAGTTCCGGCAATATCAACCAGGCCATAAAAATGCGCTGATTTGCGGTCAGCACAGGCATGCGAAATACGGCAGCCAGCAGCAGCAAAGCATTCAGGAGATTCCACAGGGGCAATCCCGCCCAGTCGGGCAGGGCGGCAAAAGGCGCCATAAACAAGGCAAAAGCAGGGCTGTATTTGAATAAATCCCATTGTTCCGCCGGGAAGGCAGCATAAGGATTCTGGCCTGCGAGCAGGTGAAAATAGGCGTTTCGGAAAATGCGGTAGTTCTCATAGGCCGTATAGCCATCGGCATTGGGCGCCAGTCCCAGCCGTTGCAGGGAGACCAATAGCGCTGCCAGGCTGTATACCGACCAAAGCAACCATTCTTTTCTCCAAAACGCTTTCATCCCTGTCAGTTGCGGTTTTTCACGTCTTTGGAGGGTAGCGCATCGAGTACGCCTTCAACACTTTTCAACAGGTCAATGATTTCCTTTTCTGAAAACTGATCGGGATTGTAGGCAAGCAGCCAGTTGTTTTCAGTGGCAATACGCCGGATCAGGCGCAGTTTGACGCCGGCATCAAATTTTGCAATCCAGTTGCCCGCGTTGACCTCGGGTTTGAGTTTCACCACTATTTGTGCAGTCAGTTTCAGGATGGGGTCATTGGGGTCGAATCCCCGTTTTACCTGTAAGCCGTGGGCTTCGGCGAGGTTTTTCAACATCACTTCAAGATCGATGATAGATTTGGGCCGGTCGATACTGCCGGAAACCGGGTGGCTTTTACTGCCATCATACACTGTCAGGGTTGCATAGGGCGCATCGGCAACCCCACTTTCGATGTTTTCCGGGTACTGCCAAAGGTTGACTTTTTGTACTTCTGCCTTCAACGTACGGAGTTCTTCCGGCGTAAGTTGAAATTCCGTTTTTCCCATTTTTTCGACATTCCGGATGCCTTCGTAGCTGACGCTGCCGTTGTTGCGAAAGTCGAGGGTGTACTCCGGGCAATAACCCCGGCAGCCCTGGGTGGCTAAGCGGATCAGGTTGGTGTCGTTGGCCGGAGGGCTGTCTTTGCGGGTTTTACAGGCGAAAAGCGCCAAGAGGAGGAGAAGGAGTGTGGTGCGCATAATTAGTTATTGGTTATCCGTTATTGGTTATTCGTGGTGTTTCAGGCTGGAAATGGTTATCGGTTATCAGTTATCAGTTATCGGGTTTCAGGCTGGAATTGAATGGTAAGGGTTTTTTCTTTTCCCTTTTGGTTGTTAATTATCGGTTATCAATTCGGTATAGGGAAATGAATGAAGCATTTCTTAGGCATTCCAGCCTGAAACCTAACTGATAACTGATAACTGATAACCGATAACTAAACCAGGGCTTGCTCCAAATCCCCAATAATATCCGCCGGGTTTTCAATGCCCACTGAGATTCGTATCAGACCGTCGGTGATGCCATTTTCGAGGCGTACGGCTTTGGGTATACTGAGGTGCGACATGGATGCGGGGTGTACGATCAGCGTATCTATGTCGCCGAGGGTCGGCGCGAGGGTACAAAAACGAATACGGTTCATACAGGCAATACCCGCATCGAGGCCGCCTTTCAGTTCAAAACTCAACATACCGCCATTGCCGCGCATCTGGCGTTGGGCCAGCGCGTGATCCGGATGAGAAGGCAGTCCAAGGTAATTAACTCTTTCTACTGCCGGGTGTTTTTCCAGAAACTGCGCCAGTACAAGGGCGTTGGAGCAGTGGCGATCCATACGCAATGCCAGTGTTTTCAAGCCGTTATACGTCAGCCAGGCTTCAAAAGGCGAGCAGTTGGTACCCACTAATTTCATGGCATGCCACACTTTTTTCCGCATGATTTCCTTGTCTTTTCCAATGATGATACCCGCAGTGGAATTGCCGTGGCCATTCAGAAATTTGGTGGTGGAATGAATAATGAAGTCGACCCCGAAAGCAAATGGTTGCTGCAAATACGGCGTTTGAAAAGTATTGTCGATGGCGCACCAGGCGCCGTTCTGGTGGGCAATTTCGGTCAGGGCCTGAATGTCCACACAAGCCAGGGTCGGGTTGGCAGGCGTTTCACAATACAACATTTTTAGGCTGCTATCCTGCTGAAAATGGCGTTTCACACCCTCTTTATCGCCCAGGTTGGTGAATACCGTTTCCACGCCGAACTGTCCGAAAATACTTTTTAACAGATCGGTGGTGCCGCCGTACAGGTTGGCCTGACTCAGTACTTTATCGCCTGCTTTCAAGACGCCCAGCAACAGGGTGGAAATGGCCGACATGCCGCTGGAAGTCATCACTGCGTGCGCTTCCGTGCCCAGGCCGTGCGTTTCGAGGTCGGCAATTTTTTGCGCGACAGTGTCTACGGTCGGATTGGCATACCGGCTGTAAACGTGTCCGCTTTCTATGTTTTTGAATATTTCAATCCCCTGGTCGATATCTTCAAAAGAAAAAGAAGAGGTGGCATATATGGGTAAAATATGCGGTTTGGTTGTCCGATTGTCGGGAACTTCTTTAGCAGTAAGTGAGTCGAAATGCATATTTGTGTGTTTGGTGTGGAGGTGTTTGGTGTTTCGGGCGCGTTGCCTTTGGCCGGTGTTTGGTGTATAGTATTTGGTGTTTCGGACGCTTCGCTTTTGGCATTAGTTAGTATTTTGGCTCTGGTATTAATTTGGCTAAATTACTCACTAATGCCAAAGGCAAAGCGCCCGAAACACTAAACACCACACACTAAACACACAAGAAATCAATCACCCGGCCAGAAATGCTCGCACACTTTGTGCAGGTATGCGCCGGGTTTTGCTTTAGATGACAGGAAAAGGGAAGCGCGGCAGCCGGGTTCATAAGGGCAATCGTTGATGATGGCGTCGGGTTTGCCGTCGCGGTCGAGGTCGCCAAACCACAATAAATCGACCGAAGGGCTGGCTTCCGGCGTATCGGTTTTTACCCATTGTGTGAGGTCCTGGTATTGTACGGGTTCCTGGCTGAAATCGATCAGCCGAAGTTGATAGTTCGTGACGCGGACGTAGGTGTTGTCCAACTCTGCGCAGCCGGTGGCTGCTATGCCGTAAGTGGGCCTGATCAGGGTATCATTCAGGTCATTGCCGGGGTAAATGGACAACTGACCGCCTGGGCCGAGGGTTTTGGAGTAATACATTTGCCCGATTTCAAAATTGCCCAGTGGCCCGCAGTAACCTGTTGGAATGGGTGTCAGGCTCGCAACCAGAAATTTACTTTGTTCGCGCTGGTTTGTTTTTAACACCCGTACCTGTGTCTGGAAAAACTCGTTGAACTCATCTGCCAGGCGCACCTGCACCCGGCGCACTTCATCGGCAAATGAATCGCGGGCATACACGCCAAACCATTGCAGCGGCGGCAAGGCATCTCCTTCCACGAAAATATCGTTTTCATAATACAGTCCGTAGGCGCCGGTCAGATAAGCGCCGAACGCCCAGCCGGTGCCGCCTTTGAAACGCACTTTCAGCCAGGGCGCGTAGGGTGATTCGGGGTCGGTCGTGTCGGCCTGCATGTATTCGCCGTCTTTATAGGCTTCCACAAACTGGACGACGGTACCCTGCGTGAGGGTTCCGACTTTTTTGGCATTTTTATCCGGCAATTCGCGCAAGTTGAGCGAACTGGCTGTCACGATCATTTCCTCCTGGAAAAAAGGGGCGCTTTGTTGGGCGGAAACACCTGTTGACAGCAGGCAATTCAAGAGAAGGATTTTGTAGAATGCGTTCATTTTTAAGTAGTTATCCGTTATTAGTCCCATGCCGCTGTTACCTGAAAAACACGTCCCAGGCAAAACGCAGCACAATGCCCACCACCACCACTAAAAACACTTTTCGAATAAAGGCATTGCCGCGCAATACCGCCATTCGGCTGCCAAAGTACGAACCAGCCACGTTGCAAACCAGCATTGGCAGCGCCAAATGAAAAAGGACGTGTTTGTGCAGCAGAAAAAACACCAGGGACGATACATCCGCTATTACATTGACGATTTTGGAAATGGCCGACGCGGATAAAAAATTATATCCGATCACGCTGACAAAACCGAAAACCAAGAGGCTTCCGGTGCCTGGCCCTACAAAGCCATTGTAAAAACCCAGCACGCCGCCGATACCGGCAGCCCAAAAGGGCAGCCTTTTTTCCGTTATCCGAAATGATTCATGCTGCCCGAAATTTTCTTCCGAAATGTATGGATAGCGATGACAACAATAAGCACCAGAATGATCGGTTTCAATACCTCGGAAGGCAGCATACTTTGTACGGTTGCGCCAAAATAGGAACAAATGGCCGCGCTAAGTCCCGCATACAACACTGTTTTCCAGGGAATCGCCACCACGCGGCTGTAATTCCAGGCAGCCACGGAAGTGCCGGCGGCAGAAGCCAGGCGGTTGCTGCCAATAATATTGGGGACAGTCAGTTGCGGGTACAAAATAAAAAAAGCCGGAATCTGCACGAGTCCGCCACCACCCACGATACTGTCGATAAAACCGGCTAAAAAGGCAAAAAAACAAAGCAGGTAGAATTCCATGAAGCGCAAAACTAAGTAAAAAGGCAAAGAGCAAAGGGCAAAAGGCAAGGGGCAAGGGGCAAAGGCAAGGGGCAAAGGGCAAAATGCAAAGGCCGCCTAAATGCTACATTTGCTCTTTGCCTTTTGCCCCTTGCCCTTTGCTTTTTGCTCTACCGCTCCTTCAAAAACAACTGTCCATTCAGATAATTCACCTGAAATGTACCCTTGATCTCCTCTATTTCCGCGTCTGTTACCCGGATACGCAGGCTGCCTTTGGCGCCGTTGAGGTCGAAAATGGATGCTTCCGGGGAAAGTTCCAGGTAACTGCCCTGCGATTGGTTGCGCCAGCCTGTCATAACAGGTTTCAGGTTAAAAGAATCTAAAGCACTGGTTTTTTGATCCTTCACCTGGAGCCAGATGATTTTCTGCCCATCTTTGGAGCGTTCAAAATAATAACCTGCCGGTGGTTTGGCATCGCGGTATCCGCTCAAGCTGATCGGGTAGCATTTCGTGAAGCCGCGAATGTCGGTTGCCCCGTGGTTTTGATTGCCCTGGATACTCAGGGTACTACTTTCCGGAGCAGTATCACTTTGCAGGCCCAGCCAGTTCATAATGCGTCCGCTGTTCGTGTAGGCAGTCGTGACCTTCTGAAAACTATCCAGTGGCATGGGCAGCCAGTCGGCGGACTCCAGGTGTTCGCGCCGGTCCAGAAACTGTAGCGCTGATTCCACTTGCGAGATTTCTGCCTGGAGCATGGGCGCCGAACTTTGTTTGAGCCGCCCGTTTTCCCAGCGCCCGTTTCTTTCCAGCACATTTTTGATAATCCCGGTCTGGCTGCGTTTGGATACGGAAAATGCATTGAATGGGCCAACGGCGATGGAGAGCGCAATCAGTCCCAGTGAAATCGGGATAAACTTGATATTATCCGATTTAGAGAACAAAAAATAAAGGCAGGTGCCGGCCAGCCAGACGCCGATCTGCACGACGATGAAGCGCGGCTCGGTGACGCCGTAATCACTGATACGGGTGCCGATTGCCACAAAAAGCAACACCGTGAGCGGCAAAACGATCCACCAGAACCATTTGCGGAACAGGCTGACTATTTTGCTGTCGTCATATTGCGGCAGGTAAAAATTGAGCAGCCAGGTAAAGATGCCTGCCACAGAAAAGCCGATCACCAATGAACCCACCCAGCCGCGCGGCAGCGACCAGGTGCCGATAATTTTAGCGCCGTAAGCGTATAAAATCAGGAAATACAAACCCACTATCGGGATCAGAATGTACTTGCAGAGGTTGCGGAAAACGGCGTTGTAGGAAGCGTCTGCGTTTTCAAATTCGTACTTTTGCGGAAAATGATACAAAAAATAACTCGTATTGAAAATGCCAGCCAGCAGGATAAACAATCGGGCATAAATCCGCTCCGAAATGTTCAAATTGAACAGTTGATCTACTGCCAGAACTGCCAGCGACAATCCTGCAAACAAGATCATGGTAAAAGTGGCGCCCACCACAAAATTGGCAAACAAGCGGCGGTTGTATTCCCAGAAATCGGCCACCGAACGCCGGTTGAGATAGGCCGCAACCGCAACAAACAGGTGCGCGACCAACTGCAAAATCATATACCGCGGTACATGCAGGTGTTCAAATGCCGTATTGGGTTGCAGATATAAATACCAGCCATAAGCCGACAGTGCCGCCACACCGACGCCCTGCGCCAGCCACCTGCGCCCCTGCGACCAGCCGGCGGATTCCGTCCATACCAGTATGCCTGTCAGCAAAGGCAGGCCCAATTGAGCGGCCATCCATATCCGCGCCAGTAATTCTTCATTGGAACTGTTGCCGCTTTCCACCAGAATAAGCAGCACCGCGACGCCGGTTACAGCAGCCAGCATGGTGGCCGGAAAACGCCGGCAGACTTGTATGAATGCATCGAGGAGGAAACCGGGAGAGGGTAATTTCATTGGTTGGTTATCAGTTATCCGTTATTCGTTATTGGTGGTGTTTCAGGCTGGAATGGTGAAGAAAGGGACAATTCATTTTCCCTGTGTGTTATTGGTTATCGGTTATCTGTTATCTGTTATCAGGGTTGTAACCTTTGGCATAAGTAGATAATTTAGCCAAAGGTTACAACCCTGATAACAGATAACCGATAACCAATAACTGAAAAGGTATGGGGAAAACGATGCCGCATTCTTACACCATTCCAGCCTGAAACCCGATAACGGATAACTGATAACCAATAACTAAAAGAGGTCGAAAAGTAGGCATTTCCCTGAAAGAGTAAAGCGGATAAGTATTTTTGCCTGAAAATAGAAAGCCCATGCGTACGCTATTACTCTGTTTATCAATTGTTTATCTGCAAATTGGGGTTGCGCAATCCACACCGGATTCGCTCACTTTCCCTGCTTCCTGGGCCGGTAACTGGACCGGTACGCTCGAAATTTTTTCAGGTAAGGGCAAAGTACAGTCGGTGGAAATGACCATCGAAATCCATAAAATTGATACCTCGAAAGAAGGGCGATATACTTTCGGGCTGGTATACGGTTCCAAAGAGCAGGACTGGCGCCCGTATGAACTCGTTCCTGTGGCGCCCGAACGCGGCCTTTGGAAAGTGGATGAAAAAAACTCTATCGCTATGGAGAGTTACCTCTACGGCCCCAAACTTTTGTGTTGGTTTGTGGTGCAGGGCAGTCGCATTTTATGCACTTACGAAAAAACCGGCGCCGATACTTTGGTGTTTGAGGTACTTTCAGGCCCCGAAAAAGAAATCAGCAGCACGGGCAACACCAAACAGGGCGAAGAAGATATCCCAGAGGTGAGGACGTATCCGTTCGGGGTATTTCAACGGGCCTTGCTTCGCAGGTAGTTATCAGTCAGTTATCAGTTATCGGTTATCCGTGTTGAAACCTTTGGCCAATTTATTTACTTAAGCCAAAGGTTTTCACCCTGATAACCGATAACTGATAACTGATAACAGACTGATAACCAATAACTGATAACTGATAACAAAAAATGGATTCACTCACGCAAATCGTACTCGGCGCAGCCTGTGGCGAGGTAGTAGCCGGTAAAAAACTCGGCAACCGGGCCATGCTCTGGGGCGCTATCGGCGGCACCATCCCCGACCTGGATGTGTTTGCTTCTTTGTTCACCGACGAAATTGCCAGCACCTCTTTTCACCGGGGATTTATGCACTCTTTTTTGTTTGCAGCCCTGGCGCCCTGGTTGCTGGCGCGTCTGACGCAATGGTTTTACGGCGATGAAATCCACCGGCGAAGGTATTATAAAGCGGCCGCCATGACGATCTGGCTCTTGTTTTACATCGGCGCGGCTGCCGGCATCAATTTTATTCCGGTGCTGCTGGGTGAGGGGCTGAGTTGGTATATTATGCTGCCTACGGTGGCGTTGGGCGCTTATTTTGCCTGGAAACTCTGGCGCGACTACTGGCAACGCGACCTGAGTATGGTGCAGGCGCCGTACCGGACCTGGGTCGCGCTTTTTTTCGTGAGCATCGTCACGCACCCAATTCTCGATTGTTTCACCAGTTGGGGTACACAAATATGGCAGCCTTTTTCCGATCTGCGCGTGCAGTGGTGTACCGTTTCGGTGGTCGACCCGCTCGCGACGGTGCCGTTTATGCTGGCCTTACTGGTCGCGGCGCGTTATGCCCGTTTAGGCCGCCTGCGCGCCGTGTGGAACTGGGTCGGCCTGGCCTGGTTTTGTGCCTATCTCTGCATCTACACGGTCTGGCATAAAATGCAGGTCAACGAGATTTTCGAGGCCTCTTTAGCCGCTAAAAACATTCCTTATTCGCGTTATTACACCAATCCCACTATTTTTAACAACATTGTCTGGAGCGGTGTAGCGGAAGGCGACACGGCCTTTTACTTCGGCCAGTACGGCTTCAACGACCGCGAACGCGCCTTTACCAAAATCTCGACCATCCCGAAAAACCACCGGATGCTCGATCCGGTGCCTGCTGATTCGAGGGCGGGACATTTTCTGCGCTGGTTCACCGACGGGTATTACAGCGTTCAGCCTTACCGCGGCGATACCTTGCAGGTAAACGACCTGCGTTTCGGGTTGCTGGGCGATACCCTGCGCGGCAACAACTACGTGTTTCCTTTCCTGGTGTTTAAAAATGAAAAAGGGGAGTGGGATGTGCTCCAAAATAATAGGAACCAGGAAAATATGGAGGCGAGCAAAAGCTCGTTCGGGGATTTGTGGCGGCGGGTGAAAGGAGAGTAATGGAACACGGATTGAAGGGATGAGACACGGATTTTTTACCACATATTTTTATTTTTAAACACATAGGCACATAGAAAACATAGTTTAAAGTACTCTACGGCTATGTTTTCTATGTGCCTATGTGTTTAAAAAATAAAAATATGTGGTAAAAAATCCGTGTCTCATCCCTTAAATCCGTGTTCCATAAAAATCCAAGTTCCATCAATACCGCATCATAAAAATATTACCGCTCTTTTGCTCCAATCCACCCACATTTTTTGAAACCTTGGCAGGTTTTCCAGCATTTTCCTAACCGGAAGCACTTCATTATGAAACAACGCACAATCACGGCTGTCTTTTTTGCAGCCGCTATGATAGGGGGAATCTATGGCGGAACATGGCCGTTTTTCTTTTTATTCCTCGCCATAGCCGTCGGAAGCCTGTGGGAGTTTTTGGGCCTGATGCTGCCCCGGGAGCAGACTTTTTTCCTCGGAAAACGCCTGATCGGTACGCTGTTGGGCCTCGCTGCGCTGCTGATGGCCACCTGCTACCGGTTCGGTGATTTGTTTCCCGCCGGCGCCCTGCAACCATTCCTGCGCGACTGGCCGTTCGTGCTCACTTACCTGGTCGGCTGGACGCTGCTGGTGGAACTGTTCGGCGCCTCCAAAGCGCCTTTTCAGAATATCGGCTACTACGCAGTCGGTATCTTTTATATTGCCCTGCCCATTGCCATGTTGTTCGATGTCGCGTCTTTGTCGGACTACCACCCCCACCGCGTGATGGGCATTCTCTGGCTGATCTGGACCAACGACACCATGGCTTACCTGATCGGATCGCAGATCGGTCGCCGCAAACTTTTTGAACGCATTTCACCCAAAAAAACATGGGAAGGCACCATTGGCGGGGCCATTTGCACGGTGCTCATGGCCTGGGCTATCTCTTTGTATTTCAATGATTTCTCTACCGCACAGTGGCTGGCCGTCGGCGCTGTAATCGGTATTTTCGGCACCCTCGGCGACCTGGTGGAAAGTATGCTCAAACGCAGCATCGGCGTCAAGGATTCGGGTAACCTGCTGCCCGGACACGGGGGGCTGCTGGACCGGTTTGATTCGTTTTTGTTTGTGGCGGGGTGGGTGTGGATGGTGGTAAAGATGTTATCCGTTATCGGTTATTAGTTACCGGGGTGGTAAAGCATCATTTATTCTTTTCGTGCTGCCAGGATTAATTGAATGCTTTACGCCGATCTTGGTCTTTTGACCAAGATCACACGTACATCAAAATTAATCCTTACCAAGCGTAATCAAAGCATCGTGATATTAGGAAGGTCTGTTATATTTTGGTCTTGGTCAAAAGACCAAGACCGGCCCTTGTGGGCGAATATCGTGCAAGATTGAAGACCAAGCGAGGCCCAAAACCAGCAGAATAGGCTGATGCCGCCGTTGCCTGCCCCGGCCTCGCCAGGCCGCCGCCACGGATTCATTTACAGGGATAACAAGTCGCTGCATATTAATGTAGTTTTTTCATATGGCTAAATTCAGATACAAAGATAACCGATCCAATCTGATGCTCCAACGTCGTATTTGGTGTATAGTGTTTGGTGTTTAGGGCGCTTCGCCTTTGGCCAAGGTGCAGAAATCAAGCGAAGGGCTAAACTATACACGGTCGCCTAAGGCGGAGGGGCCTAAACACCAAACACCAAACACTAAAAACGAGCAGTAATCCCCGCCATAAAGTTCAGCCCGATCATCGGGTAGTCCCTCCAGCGTTCGCGTTTGTTGTTCAGCAGGTTGTTGATGTCGAGGAACGCGCCGATATTTTTCGAGAAAAAGTAAGAGCCGCCGATGTTCAGGTCGACTAATGCCGCGCTGCGTTTGGCGGTGCCTTCCGGATCGAGGAACCAGATACCATCGGCCATGTAGAGGTTGCTTTTCAGGATGGCTTTGCCTTCCAGCGCGGTGTACGTAGCGCCGAAATTGCCTTCCAGTTTGGGCAGTCCCCAGGCTTTGGACTGGTTGCTGGGATCCATGATAAAGTTCTGGCTCAAGGTACCGGTCACGGTCAGGTTTTTGATCGGACTGAATTTGACGGTGCCCTGTATGTTGCTGATTTTCACCGTGTCGTACAAGGCCTGGAAACGTGTGATGCCTGTACTGGTGTACTGCGTTTGAAACAGCGCCAGGTCGGAGGCTTTGGAATAGTTTACCTGGCCGGTGTAGTCCAGCCAGCCTAAGTTGCCTTTCACCCCGGCGTAGTAGTTATCAAAACGGGTATTTTTCAGTCTGGTTTCGCGGATCTGGAGGAAAGGACTGTATTCCGACATGCTGCGGTAGGTGTTTTTCCGCAGGTCGCCATTGGCGCCGCCGAAAATCTGGATGCCGTCGCCGAATACGCGCAGGGTAATTTCCGCATCGGGAAACACGCTGAATACGTCGCGGTTGCTGGCAAAATTACCGCCGACCTTGATTTTCACCACATCCGAGTGGAAGGTGAAGGAAGGTTGCAGGTAAATGTTGTTGAGTTTCTGCGTGACCGTGTCCGTAAATTTGGTCATGTCCGTGCGAATCACGAGCCGTAGCGGGTGTTTTTCCGAAAACCATTTTGTGGCACTCAGGTTCAGGTCGAAACCGGTTTCCTTGTTTGAATAGTAGTCGTTCAGCACATAAATATTCGGCGCCACGGAGAAATTGAGGTCTGTTTCATTCCGTTCTTTGTTGTACAGGCGGCCGCCGACGGTTACCAATTTATAATCCTGACGGGTGCCTTCTTTTGAAAAATCGAGGGAGTCGTGGTCGTAGCCATAAAAATGCACGCGGTCGAAGCTGACGCCCACTTTGGCTTCTGCGGCAATTTGATCGTTGATATAGTAGTTGCCGTTTACAAGGAAGTCGTTGTTGGCAAAACGTTGATTATCAAGGTTTTTACTGGCGTCCAGGCTGTGGTGGCGGAACCAGGCCTTGCCGTCGAACTTGTCTTCCGAGGCAAAAAAGTAACCGATCTCGCCCCAGAAACTTTTCGGAACCCCGGCGCCTGCTTTGGCATAGCCGTTGAAACTTTCTTCCTTTTTACCGGCTTTCATACCGATCGGGCGCAGTTTGGGCGCTTCGTAATTCAGCGTCAGCGGGCGCGGCGGCACCACATAGTTCTGGAGTTGTGTATTGGTGTCTAACGGCGGCAGAGATGGCGGCACGCTCAGTTTGTTGGACTCCAGCAGGCGCGCATCGAAGTCTTTGATGACCGTTACGTTGTCGCCCTCCAGTTCTTTTTGGGCAAAAGCCGCCTGGGAGAGCATTCCCAGGAATAAGGCGAGAAACAGAGATTTATATTGGAATAACATGGATTTCGTTTTTGACTGTGATGTTGGACCCTGATTTAAAAGATGCAGGGATGACCTTGATTTATTGATGTTGGACCCTGATTTAAAGGATGTAAGGATGACCGTGATGATTTGCCGGATAATGAAAGGATGCTAAATCTATGAAAATGCCACCCTCTCACTTCTCACTTCTCACTTCTCACCTCTATTTATTTCCCTCGTCCATTTCCAGCAGGTTCCGCCCGCCTTTTTCATTGGTTGTGTTCATCACGGGCGCCGTACCGATTCGGTTATATTTCTGCCGGGCCGTGGCTAAAATAGTCGGGTCGTCGCCGGTGTAATTTTCCAGCACGGCTTCCAGTGCAGCCGAGGCGCTGTTTTTATCGCCCTGGTCGAGGTACACGTCGGAGACCAGGATAAGGTTGCGCGCGATCCAGTCGTCGTAACCGGCGCTGGCCTTGTTGGCGTCGCCGATGGTTTGCTCCGCATCGTCGTATTTTTTCTGTTTGTACAGAATTTGTGCCAATAAATGCCAGGATTCGGCCATGATTTCCGTCGTCGAATTTTGGGTAACCGATTGAAAGGCGGGGTAAGCGCGGGGGAAATCATTTTTGTCGTAAGCCATTTTACCGAGGTAAAAATTGGCGGTAGCAATTTGTTCATTGGAAGCGAGATTGCTGCGGGTCACTTTATTGGCGTATTCGCTGACTGCCACGGAGTTATTGGTGAAATAAGCCGATTTCAGGGCATTCAGTTGTGCGTCGAAACGGGAAGCATCCGTGAGGGCCGATTCTTCCCATTTGCGGGAAAATTCAAACGACTGCGGATAGTTTTTTTCCACATTCAAGGCCAGCAACGCCGCTTTTTCGGCTGCTTTCGGATACAGGCGGCTGGTGCCTTTGGCCACTACGGCAGCGTAGTCCTGCAATGCCTTGCTGTATTGTTTGATCGTACCGGAAGCATAGGATTCGCCGCGGTAGTAATAGGCTGGAATCGCATTTTGGCCGCTGGGGTATTTGGCTAAATAGTTGGTAAAACCCTCGATGGCCTGCTGGTAACGGCCTTGCTGGAACTGAATTTCAGCAGACTGGAAGGTCACACTGTCTTTGGAAGAAGTGCTGACGCTGCCGTAGCCCGGAACCGTTTCCACAAAAGCGAAATACTCGTCGGGGCGGTTCAGGTCTTTTACATAAATTTCATTCAAAGCAGCCAGTGCGTCTTTGGCTTCAGTGGTTTCCGGGTTGTTGGAAAACACCTGTTTGTAATAACTAATCGCCGCGTTGGTGTTGCCCTGGTTGTAGGAAATAAGACCGAGGCGCAGCAATGCCTGGTTGATCAATGGCGATTTGCCGCGGAAATCGGCTACCAGTTTGCGCAGCGGCGTAACCGCCTGGTCGAACTTGCCCATTTCCTGGTACGTTTCACCTATCTGGAACAGGGCCTGGTCCGTATAACGGCTGTTGGGGTAACTGTTTACGAGGTTTTCCAGGGCCAGTACTTTGTCGACCGGGCTGCCCTGCAAGCCGCGAATGACCGCTTTCTGGTACAAAGCATACTCGAAACCTTCGTATTTTTTATTAATCGCATCGTTGTAATAAGCCAGTGCATCGCTGTACTGGTTGTTTTTAAAATGGGCGTCGCCGGCGCGCAACACGGCATCGCCGAGCACTGCCGTGCGGATCTGGTCGCTTCTGATTTGCGCCTGATTGTTTTTGATGCCGTCTACTACAATTTTAAAGTTGGCGATGGCCTGTTTGTAATCCTTGAGTTTCAGGTTGTTATAACCCTGCACATAGTTGGCCATGGTGATATTGCTTTCCTCCGGCAGATCGGTGTATCCGCGGGCAGCATTTACAAAGGACGAAATGTGCTGTTTGCTGATGGCGTATTCCTCACTTTCATTCGAAATAACGCCCATCCAGTAGGAGCAGAGCGCCATGGTGCGCTTGTCGATCGGGTTTTCGAGCGACTTGTTGAAATAGCGGCGGGCCTCGTCCGATTGTTTGCTCTGGTACAATTGCAGACCGCGGTAGTAACATACTTTCTGGTACGTCTCGTTCAGGCGCGGGGTGCGGTTTTTGACGGATTCCAGCGTGGAAATAGCCCGGTCGTAGTCACGGGTATTGAGAAATACCTCGCTCATCAGCGCCTGCGAATCTTCGTAGTACTTCGAAGTCGTCGGGATTTTTTGCAGCGCTTCGAGGGCGTCGCGGTCAAATTTGAGTTCGTAACTCAGTTTGGCGTAATTGATCAACGCGTCCTCTTTGACCGATTTATCAAAATTCATGCTGGATGCCTGTCCGAAAGCATTGCGCGCCGCGAATTTGTTTTTGGTACGCAGGTATGCATCGCCGAGGTGGTACAAACCATTTTGCCCCAGCAGGGAGTCTTGTTTGTTGAGGTGCTCGAAGTTTTCAATAGCCGGTTTGTAAAAGCCGGATTGATACTGCGCGTAACCGATCTGGTAGTAATCGGCCGGACGCAACGCAGCGCCGTTGGTGGCGGCAAATTCGAGGTAAGGCAGCGCATTCTTATAGTCGCCGCGTTCATAGTAAGCCTGACCGACGAGTTGATTGAGTTCCGGGCGGTTTTTGATGTTGGTATCTTTGGCTTTGGCCGCGCCGAATGCAATGACCTGATCGTATTTTTTCTGGTGGGCGTAAATCTGGGCGATGTAGTAGGGTACGCTTTGTTTGTATTTGTCCGACTGTTCGCAGCGCTGAAAACTTTTGAGGGCTTCGTCGTACTTTTTTTCAAAAAAGGAGCAGCAGGCAGAGTAGTAATTGGCCGGGTAATACCATTCGCTGCGGGTATTTTCCTTCAACGAGGCAAAAGCGCCTTTTGCGCGGCTGAATTGTTTGGTCACAAAAAAGGCGTATCCTTTTTTGAATTGAATCTCATCGCGGGTGGCGCCTGAACCCGCCGGGGCCATATCGTAGTATGTCAGGGCTTTGTCGTACTCTTTGTTGTCGAAATAGTAATTGCCGATTTCGAGCGCGGCCTGGCTGGCCACCGGGGAAGGGGCGTTTTCGCGCAGGAAGTCGAGGGTAAGTTTTTCGGCTTCCGGAAGTCCGAGCCGCACGGCGCATTTGGCATTGTACAGTTCGGCGTCTGTTTTGACTGCTTTCCACTCCGGTTCATTGACCGGGCGAAGCAAATCCATGGCGGTGCGAAATTCCTTTTGCGCAAGTCCGTAGATTTGTTGGTCGAAGAAGTCCACCCCGCGTTTATAGGCGAGCGTGGCTTCGGTGAAGACGGAAGTTTGCTGGGCATTCAGCGCGAATGCAAACAGCAGCAGAAAGATGGAAGTGATGCCTTTCCGAAGGTTCATAATTGACAGGTTGGTTTAGCGACCGGCTCCGTTAAAAATGCGGCGCCGCTCAGAACGATTTTTATACTTTAATTCGTGTAATTTTGATGTCTGACGGGATAAAGGTCGGCTGATTTTCAATGATTTGTCATAATCTCCATGCATAACACCGGTAACGTTCGATATAACAAACGAGGGGCCGAAAAATGCCGTTTATTGGGCTGTTTTTTTGAGGAAATTTTAACATGGCAAACAAAACGCCAAATATGCCGCGAAAATATGTATTGTTGGCAAAAAAGTCCGAAGTCTACTAAGTGCGAAGTCGTCAGGCAGTCCGAAGTCGTCAGTGCGAAGTCGTCAGTCCGTAGAGTACACCGTTACAGTTTGATAAACCCCAGTATGAAACGGGTAATCTACGGACTCGCACACTTCGACTGCCTGACGACTCCGACTCCTCCACCCCCCCCTTGCTGGCGCTCGCTTTGCTGGCCGCCTGCTCCATTCAGGCGCAGCTCGACTCCATCCACTGGATACCGCCCATGCACGCCCGTTCGGAATGGGGGCCACAATATTTATACATATCAACGCCGGAAGCGGATGTATTCCCGGTGACGATCCGCGACGGACAAGGAGCAACGGTGACCACGCTCATGGTTTCCAACACCGAGCCGCAGCGGTTCAGCCTGGGGTCTACGAGTGATACGTACATCCTGACGCCTTCCAATCAACTGCATATTCCTTTACAGGACAAAGGATTGGTGCTGGTGGGGCCGCAGAAATTTTACGTCAATTTCAGGGCGCACAGCAGTTCCCAATACCAGGCCTGCGACCTCACCTGCAAGGGTAGGGCGGCATTGGGGACTACTTTTCGAATCGGCCATGTGATACAGGGCAGCAGTTCGAGTCCCAGCAGATCCAATTTTATCGGCGTGATGGCCGTAGAAGACAGCACGGTCATCAAACTTTCCGGATACGATGCGGCGGTGCGTTTCCGCATTGGAGGCGCCGACATGCAGTCGCCGGGCGGGGTACAGATTGTGTTACAGGCAGGAGAATCGACGGTTGTTTCACAATATGTTTCCAGCAGTTTTATCCAGCAGCCGCCCAACGGACTGATCGGATCGCTGTTGGAAAGCAACAAGCCCGTAGCAGTCAATGTGGGTTCCTGGACCGGCGCGCCTGTGATAGACAATGCCAATGATGTCGGAATTGACCAGATTGTGCCCTTTGAATTGGTAGGCAAGGAGTACATTTTATGCCGGGGCAATGGTTCCGAAGTGCTGGAAATTCCCATGGTGGTAGCGCATGTGAATGGCACCAGCGTATTTCTGAATGGTAGCAGCAATCCGGCGGCGGTGCTCAATGCGGGGCAGTTTTTGCAGGTGTCCACCGCGCAATACACCGCAGCGGGCAACCTGTATATTCAGACCTCCGAACCCGCTTTTGTGTATCAGATGGTGGGCGGAACGCCCGTCGGCGACGACCAGATGCGAACGGCGGGATTGATTTTTGTGCCGCCCGTTTCCTGCGGTATACCCAATGCGGTAGACAATATTTACCAGCCCAATCTAATCGGCACTGTGCAGTACGACGGCGGACTGATGATCGTCGCCATGAAAGATTCGCTCGTTACCCTGCTCATCGACGGCGCTGATGTTCCGCTGGGCAACCCGGACGCGGTGCAGGGCAATACGGATTTTGTGACGTACCGTAGGCTGACTTTGTTTGCGGCAAACGATCCGCCGCAAACGGCGAGTATCATAGCGGAAGGCGCCATACAGGTTGCCCTGTTCGGCAGAAACGGCGCTGCGGGTTTCGGCGGATTTTACAGCGGTTTTAGTAAAACCAACAAACCGACCATCAGCCTGCAGATCATCGGCGATGGCGTTTGCCCCGATACTTTGCAGGCCAGCGGTCGTTTCGACGGGGTACAATGGTATTTTGCCGACTCGCTGTTGCAATACGGCCCGGATTCTATGTTTGTGGCTTATTCGCCGGGACTTTACACCGCACGCGGTTACCTCGGGGTGTGCCGCCGCACGGATTTTGTGGAAGATGATGTAGTGGCAGTGTTCAATTCGCCGGAATTCCCCTATTCCTCCGAAGAACCTTCCTGTTACGGATTCTCCGACGGACAAATCATTTTCGGAACACCTTCCGGCGGACTGGAACCTTACCAGTTTTCCATCGACAACGGCAAAAACTTTTCCAGTCTTTCTACTGCCAATGGCATCCGGGCAGGCGATTATAAACTCGTGGTGCGCGATTCGACGGGTTGTTACAACCGTCCGCTGGAACTCAGCGTGGGCCAGCCTGACAGCCTCGGCGTAACGCTAAACATTGCCCGGATCGATGAACCGGTAAAACCCGGCGACCGGGTAATACTGGAAGCGCAGTCTGACAGAGACGTGGTGCTGCATAGCTGGGAACCCGGCGACACGACCACCTGCGGCGGGTGCCCGCAACTGACTGTGCGCCCGCAGGAAACGACCTGGTACACAGTTACGGTGACGGATTCGGAAGGGTGTACCGCAGCGGATCGGGTGCAGGTGGTGCTGGAACCGAACGTGTATGTGCCCAATGTATTTGCGCCCGCTTCGGGAACGGGCAACCACAGGTTTACGATATTCAGCAAAGAAACCCTTCCAATCAACTGGCTTCGGGTGTACGACCGCTGGGGGAGTCTCGTTTTTGAACGAAATAATATCGTCACCAATGACTTGTCGGATGGCTGGGACGGCAGCAACCGCGGGCAGGATCTGAATGCCGGCGTATATGTCTTTATGGCGGAAATTGAATATGTGCCGGGCAGGAAGTTGTTTTTGAAGGGGGACGTTACCTTGATTAGATAGTGAGAGGGTGAGAGAAGTGAGAGAGTGAGAGGTGAGAAGTGAGAGACGTCCCGTTTGGCCGCTCGATGGCTTTAGTATGGGTTTTCAGGCCTGTAATCCTGAATCGTGTTTTGTGTGTGGTGTTTAGTGTTTCGGGGGCTTCGCCTGTGTGGCGGGGGCTTCGCCTTTGGCATTAGTTTATATTTTAGTTGAATTTTCGCTTAAAAAACAAGTTCACGATTTGACTAACCCCCGCGCTTTAGCCGGGGGATCGAAGAAACCCAATCTAACGGGGTTTTAACCCGAGTCGCTCATTTTGGGTTAAAACCCATCTGTATTTGTCCCGTTCTTTCCCCCCGGCTAAAGCGCGGGGGTTAGTCAAATCGTGAACTTGTTTTTTAAGCGTTACATTAGTACACGGTTTTTTAAATTTTCCGAGATATTTGCTTGACAAACTATCAAATAATGTAAAGTACAGTGTACTTGATCAAAATATCAACTACTGCCAAACGCGAAGCAGCCGAAACACTAAACACCACACCCGAAACACGATTCACGATTACAGGCCTGAAAAACCAATGCTAAGACCCAACAAACCGCTAAACGGGAACGTCTCTCACCCTCTCACTTCTCACCTCTCACTTCTAAATATGCGTCTTCACGTCTACCAAACCCTTCAGCAATCCGGCTTCATGCCCTTGTTCTATCATCCCGATCCGGAAGTAGCTTTTCAGTTGGCCGCAGCGTGTTACCGGGGCGGAGCGCAGGTAATCGAATTTACCAACCGGGGGCCTTTTGCCCACGAGGTGTTTGCCGTTTTGATGAAACGGGTCCGCCGTGAACTACCCGGCTTGCTGCTTGGCATCGGCTCCATTCAGGATGCGGGCACTACGGCATTGTACCTGCAAATGGGCGCCGATTTTGTGATTACCCCGCTGCTTCGGGAGGACGTGATTCTGACCTGCAACCGCCGGAAGGTAGCCGTTATTCCGGGCACTTCAACGCCGTCGGAGATTGGACGCGCCGAGGAATTGGGCGCTGAAATCGTCAAAATCGCGCCCGGAGAGGTGCTGGGGCCGGCTTTTTTGAAAGCGCACCTGGCGCCATGTCCCTGGACTAAAGCCATGATCTCCGGCGGCGTTTCGCCCGACGCAGCCAACCTGCGCGGCTGGTTTGATGCCGGGGCCGCCTGTGTGGGCATGGGATCAAAACTGATTTCCAAAGAAGTGATGGAGCAAAAAGACTGGGCGGGGTTGGAAGAGAAAGTGGCGGAGGTGGTTAAGAGGGTGAGAGAAGTAAGAAGTGAGAAGTGAGAAGTGAGAGGTGAGAGTGAGAGAAGTGAGAGGGTGAGCATATGAAAATGGTTTATTATGGGAAACAAAAATTGCAAAAATTGTGGGCGCCTTTTGCAGCCGGAGGACAATTATTGCCCTCAATGCGGGCAGAGCGCCAAAACCAAACGCCTGCAAATCAAGCAGGTACGGAAAGACGTGTTCAAAAATTCCTGCACGCCGACTCCGGTATTTTACACCTGACCAAAGCATTGGCTGTCCGGCCCGGTCAGGCCATCGGGGATTACATCGCCGGTAAACGCAAGGAATATTATGAACCGCTGAAATACCTGACCTTCACAGTGGGTATTTCGGTGTTGCTAACGACCTATTTCGACCTGATGTTAGCCAATAGCGCGGACGCTAATCCGGTTTCGGTATTTGTAGCCAAACACATCGACCTCATTTTTCTGTTCAGCGTACCAATTGCCGCCGCCTTCAGTTACTTGCTTTTCCTGCGCAAGGGATTCAATTACGCTGAACATTTGACGCTACACGCTTTTCTCGGGGGCTTTCGTACGGTATTCTTTTTACTTGTCTTTACCCCTCTGGTCGTTTTTTTCCGGCAGCATTATTCCACCATACTCTTCGTTTATTTTTCCATGTGGATAGCATACGTCGCCTGGGCCAATATCCAGTTGATGGGCGGCCCGAAATGGCTGACGATCCTGAAAACCATTGCGATTATGCTCCTCACGCAAGTCGTGATCAGCATATTTATTTTTAGCGTGGCGATATTATATTTCAGGCATTAGGCATTATTCCAGTTTGAAACTGACCTTGAACGTATCCGTTTTTGCTTCGCAGCCCTGTGCAGGTCCGTATGTTTTCAGGTAACGGTAATATTTCAGCAGTTTTTGAGTGGCTTCCCGGTCGCATTCGGCGCTCAGGCTTTGTACCACTTGTAAGTCGCTGACCGAACAATCCGCCTGCAATCGATATTGAATCAGCACCTCGCCCTGGATGCCCGCCGTTCTTGCCTTGGGCGGATATTTTACCCTTATCCGTATTTCCGGCACTAATTTTTGGCGGCTCGTGTGATCATAACGTTCCATCACTTCGCCATTTTCCCTGCTGGTGATCCAAACGCCGGTTTGTTTGCCCTGATCGTACTCGCCTTTGGAATGCAAAATGCCCGGACTGCTGAATTCGACCCATGCGCCGTGTTTTTTGCCGTATTGGTAAATACCGCGCTGTTTTACAAAATGCTCCAGCGAATCTGCGACTTTTTTGACCGATTTGTATTGTTCCTTTTGCAACGGGAAATAAGAGACGTAGTCGCCATGCCGGATTGATTTGTTTGATTTTAAGACGTGGTAGCGCTCAGAAACCTGTTTGGACTGCCGGAATTTTTTTACAACGGGTTTGGTATCTTGCCCGGCAGCAGATGAGTAGATGAAAATCAGCAGCGTGATGGTAAAAAAACGGAATGGCATTCTTCTATAGAAGTGAGAAGTGAGAGGTGAGATGTGAGATGTGTTAACAATGAAAAAGGGTGCGTTGCTACCGGATTTTTTAGAAAAAACATAAGATTTTCCTTACATTTTAGAAAAACCCAGAAACAACGCACCCTCTCACCTCTCTCACTTCTCACCTCTCACCTCTATCTTATCACCACCTTCCGCACGCCCACGCCCGCCGCGCTCTCCAGCCGCACCAGGTAAACGCCTGAAGGCGCTTCCTGCACGTCCAGGGTCAGTACCTGACCGGCGCTCAGGCCGTTGACGGTGGAGTTCAGAATCATCCGGCCGTCGGCGGAAAACAGCGAAGCGTGAACTGCGCCGCTCAGCGGCTGATCGACCGTCAGGTGCAGCAGGTCGCTGGCAGGATTGGGTAGGGCTGTCAGGGCGATCCGGTTGGAAGCGAATATTTCATCGGTACCGACAGTAGCCGGTTGCACGATCACCCCTTTTTCCGGCAAAATAGCACAGGCAGAATTGCTGGCATCCGCAGTGACGCAGGCTTGTCCGTTGTAGTTCAGCAGGTCCAACACTTCTACTTCGTCGACATACCAGGCATCGCCGGCCGCCGCAGTATTATCGTCGGTACCGAAGCGGAAACGAATGGTTACTTCCTCCCCGGCGTAGTCGCTCAGGTCAAAATAGGATTGAATCCAGCCATTGGAATGGCCGGAAAAACCGCTGAGGTATGGAATGGCGAATGTACCGTATTGAACATCGCCGGAGTAGGGATTGCGCACGACTTTATCTTTGGTAAAACGCCGCCAGTTTACGTCAGTTATTTTTTTAATTTCCAGAATACCGGCATCGGCAAACAATTCGGTATTGAACTGATGCCAGAAACGCAGCACCGGCTGGGCGCCGCTAACGATGAAGGACTGAAATGGATTTTCAAGGGTGAAGTCGCTCACAACAGCCAGACTATTGGCTTTCCAGGCTGCCGAGCCTGTTTTTACGACAGCGGATTGCAGGTTGAAGAACTGGGTTCCATCTATGGTAAAAGAAATCCATTCGTCATTGGTATCCATTACATCGCGGAAATAACGCTGCGAACCCACCCCATTCGTACTCTGGGCGGAATACGTCAGCGCTATCACCTGGCCCGAGGCGACCGTACCTAAGTTCCAGGTGATTACACCATTGGAATAGGTTCCGCCATTGGAAGCAGACAAAAAAGTCAATCCGGCAGGCAATTCATCCGTCACAATGGTATTTGCAGCCGCTTCGTCTTTGTGGTTCGTCACGGTGATTTTGAACGCGGCAATGTCGCCCGGATCTATGGTCGGCGTGCTGGTTTCCTTTTTAATTTTCAATTCCTTGAGACAGGTCGGAATCGGATCGAAATTCTCCTGGCCGTCCGTATCTTCCGAAGCAAGACCCTGGATGACGTTCACGCCCATGCCGCGGCGGGCAAATACATCCATAATCAGGCAGGTATCGACGCCATCGTAATTGAGCAGGTCGGCGAGTATAATGGCATCGCGCCCATCGACAAATCCGGGACTGCAAGGTTGCAGTTTCATACCGTCCATAACCAATTGAATCGCACGGGCATTGCCACTGTTGGCATTGTTGATATCAGCGTCATAGCCGTATTTTTCCACCATTGCCCAGTACAAATCCCAGGTAGTAGCGGCCCATATTTCGCCCTTGGCGTGTTGGAATTGGCGGGTAGGATCGCCTGTAACGGCGGGCGTCAGCGCTACCCAGGAGTAGCTGATCGGATTGTTATCCATATCGGTGCTGTACGGGTAACGTCGAATGCCCCGACCCTCGGTGGACTCGCGTCGCACAAAAGTGCCGATACCGCGGCGCTGGGTGGCCACATCGCCGGGTTTGACGGTGGTGACGAGACCAAAAAAATCGCTCCAGCCTTCACCCATTTGTTCTTCATTTTGCAGACAATCCACTGTCTGCGGGCCGCCTGTCAGGCGGTTGCTGATACCGTGTCCGTATTCATGCGCAATGATGCCGTTATCAAAATCGCCGTCCAGCATATTGGGGCCGCTGGAAGCCGGAAGCACTAAGGAAGCGTTCAATCCATTACCGGCATACTGTTTCAGCAGATCACAGTCAGATTTTTTCATCATGATAACCGGGAAAGTGGACAATCCGGCACCGCCCATCAGGATGAGATCATCTTCAAAATTGCAAATAATACAGCCGATGGCGCCCGCTTGCTGCGCCAGTTGGGCTTTGAGCAGGAAGGTGCAGTCGCCCCGGTCTATCATAGCGATTTTACCCGCCAGGTTTGTCACGGAAGGCGTACAACCTTGCGCTGCAGCATCGGAACCGGAACCGTCGTCCACCAATACCACATCGCCTGTGACTGGCGTAGTGGTAATCTCGGCGCCCCAACCACTACTGGGGATTACCTCATACGTTCCAAGTATGGCGCCGGGAGCATTTACCGTCAGCAGTCTTCCGACTTGTCGCGTCCATTTATACATCTGCATACGTCCCGGGAAACCGTCGGGCGAGGGAATGAAATTCGCATTATCCACATCGCTGCCATCGAGCGCTTCGGCATTGACATGGTCGCCTTCTTCTCCGCCTCTTCCGTAGTTGTTGACCTGGAAATTGCCGGCTGCTTCGTCAAACCCGAACCGGTATGTGAAGTCGTGCATTTTATTCGTCATGTAAAACAGGTTGGTAATCGCCGCGCTGCGATTGCTTTCCGGCTCCAGGTTGGGATCGAAAGGAAAGTCGAAAACGCTGTTGTTGCCCTGAGCCGATTCCACGGGTGTGCCCATATTATCGCTTGCGCTGTCGTCATACGCCCAGGCATTGTTGCCGCGTGTATAGGTATATTCCGGGCCATCTACGCCGTTCACGTCTAACCAGCCGAATGGAGAAGCGGTCGGGTCGGCAGGGTTTTGCACCAGGGAGCGGCTGCCATGCGCAGGGCTTTCTACCGGCAATTGAAATACGCGGTAGCTCTCATTCGCTTCGTCGTCCTGATTTGTTGCCGGCAACGGCGCTTCGCCTGCCACATCTTCGCAGCGGGAAATATCTTCCCCTGCTGTGTGTACATGGCCTGACGAACAATACACCGTGCGGTTGAACTTGCTGAGTATCAGGCCCGTCTGGGCATCCACGCGCATACTCCAGACATCGGAAGTATTGGCCTGCTCGATCACCAGCATCCAGGCTAAGCGAACGGAGCCGTCCGGCTGGGGTTCAAAGCAGGCATGTACGGGAATATCTGCGCGTGACACAGCGCCGCCTTCAAACACCCAGTTGCGGTCGTTTTTTTTCTGTTTTACGCTGGGTGTTGCAAATCCGCTGAAACCGAGATTTGCCATAGCCATCTCCAGGGCTTTGTAGACATTCAGTGAAGGTACCGAGGTATTGATTTTAGCCGCCAGGTTGGGCACAAGCCGGTGGGAAACATGTTTTACATCACCATTTGGCAGAACATGCAGACCGATCAGCGCATTAAAAACAGGAATCCCCTGGTGTTGTTGCTGCACCCAGACATGGGTTACGCCGTTGTTTTTGCTCACATATTCATCTGTGACGCTGACATCGGCCACATCCTGGGCAGTAAGGCCCAGCCGGGTCGTATTATTTTGTAAAAAACGCAATGCCGTTTCGCGCGGAGTGACGTTTGTCGTTTGCGCAGCAAGGCTCACGCTGAACAGCACCGTTAAAAGGATTATCTGGCAGCGCTGAGCAAGAAAAGTTAGGTTCATAAAAAGACCGGGAAAGTTTGGTTTGGTATAAAAAAAGAACATCTGATCATCGGAGGCGGTCAAAGGTAAATGATAGCAGAACAAGGAAACCGCCCTGAAAAATAAAATTTCAGGTTTTGCTAACCCTGGCCGGCCGAATTAGTTATCAGTTATTGGTTATTCGTTATCAGTGTTCGTTAATAAGGGTGTTTTGGTGTTTTAGGCACTTCGCTTTCAGGTTGTTGTATTATACCTTTGCGAAGGTTTGATGGTTTGAGATAGTTTGAAAGTTTGATGGTTGAGGTGGTAACCATGGCCCGGTTCCACCTCAACCATCAAACCATCAAACCATCAAACTTTTCAAACCTTCGCAAACCATCAAACCTTCTTCCCATCCATTTTTCACTCACAGACTCGGCCCCCCGGCTTTTTTATGCCCGAAGTAAAACTGTTTTCCTGCACCGCTTCCAAAACGCTGGCTGCTGACATTGCCTATCATTTCGATGCACCCCTCAGCGATACCACCCTTGCCCGTTTCAGCGACGGCGAAATGCAAACCATTATCAATGAAAGTGTGCGCGGCGCCTACACTTTTTTATTCAAAGCACCTGTCAGCCCCACGATAACCTGATAGAATTGCTGCTCTGGATCGATACGGCCAAACGCGCTTCTGCGGGTTATATCACGGCGGTGATCCCGTATTTCGGCTATGCCCGCCAGGACCGAAAAGACAAATCACGGGTACCCATCAGCGCCAAATTAGTCGCTAACCTGCTCACTGCAGCCGGCGCCGACCGCATTATGACGATGGATTTACACGCCGATCAGATACAGGGTTTTTTCGATATTCCGGTGGATCACCTGCGCTCGGAAGCGATTTATTCGCAGTACCTGGAAGAGCAGGATCTGTCTAATGTCATTTTCGCCAGCCCGGATGTAGGCGGCGTAAAAAGAGCGCGGTATTACTCGAAACATTTCAAACGCGAACTGGTGATCTGCGATAAATACCGCACCAAAGCCAATGAAGTATCGGCCATGACGGTCATCGGCGATGTAAAAGGAGCGGAAGTAATCCTGATTGACGATATGGTGGATACTGCAGGCACGCTTTGCAAAGCGGCGGATGCGCTCATGGATAAAGGCGCTAAATCGGTTCGGGCGATCTGCACCCACCCGGTACTTTCCGGCAAAGCGTACGAAAACATAGAAAACTCGCAACTATCGCAAATGATCGTATGCGATACGATTCCGCTGTTCAAACAAACACCTAAAATCCATGTGTTATCCACCGCTAAACTCTTCGCCCGGGCGATTCGAAATACGGTAGAGCACAAGTCGATTTCAGCGCTTTTTCATTGATCGTAAGTATAGGGCAAATATCACAGCCGGTCCTTAAAATTTCGCAAGCTCAGCGCCAGGAAAAAAAGCGCCATGCCTCCCAGGATCAGGGTTTGTTTCCAGAGGTATTCAAGGCCTACGCCTTTAATCATAATGCCTTTTACAATCGTGTTGAACCAGGTGGCGGGAATAGCGCTTCCGACTACCTGGAGCGGCATGGGCATACTCTCCCGGGGAAATATAAAACCCGACAACAGCATGGTAGGCATCATCAGCCCGAGGGCCGACATGAACATGGCGGTCATCTGATCCTTGGCTTTGGTGCTGATAAAAATGCCCAGCGAAAGCGCCACAAACATATACAAAACGCATTCGGCTGCCAGCAGCACCACGGAACCCCGCAAAGGCATCCCGAAAACGAAGATGCCGAGCAGCACAATCACCAGGGCATTCAACAGGGTGAGGACTAAATAGGGCGCCGTTTTGCCCAGAATGATCTGGATCGGTTTTAAAGGAGAGACGAGCAACACCTCCATGGTGCCCAATTCTTTTTCGCGGGCAATGGTAATAGAGGTCATCATGGCCGATACCAGCATCAAAATCAGCGTCATCACGCCGGGTACAAAATTGAACACGCCTTTTTGTTCGGGATTGTACCGCATCCGGGATTGTACGTTGATGACCGGCGATGCAACAGCAACTCCTGTATTTTGTGCTTTTACACGCTGAAAATCGAGTATGATCGCATTGGCATAATTAATCAGTGTGGTTGCCGTATTGGGGTCGGAGGCGTCGCCGATGAGTTGCAGTTTCGCTTCGCCGCGTTGCAAGGCTGCCGCAAAACCGGGCGGAAAGATGACCGCCATTTTGATTTTTCCCGTCCGGAAAGCAGGATCGATTTCAGCGGCTGCATCCAGCGTTTGATCGAGTTGAAAGTAATGGCTCGACACCAGTTGGTTGGTCAGCGCGATACTTTCCGAATCCTTCGACTGATCGAAGACGGCAATGGAAGCATTTTTTATTTCATTGGTCAGCACAAAACCGAATAACAGCACCTGGGCTACCGGCATACCAAACAGAATCAACAGGGTTCGCCGATCGCGGAGGATATGGCGAAATTCTTTTGTGATAAAAGCGTAGAGGCGATTCATGACACAAAGGTAGTGATGAGTTATGAGTTATGAGTTATGAGTTATTGGAGTTTCAGGCTGGAATGGGAAAGAATGCATACTTCATTTCCCCATTCCAGCCTGAAACTCCAATAACTCATAACTCATAACTCATCCCTATAAAGGCTTTCATCCGCACTTTCTTCCCCCGTTCCGTGCTGACCACATCTTCCCAAACCAGTTCAATTCCGTCTAATTTTTCCAGTTCCGGGCGTTTGTGCGGCGTGATGACCACCAAAAGCGGCGCGGCTTGCAGCAGTTGCCAGCTCAGCGAAAACAAATCTTTGACCGGGCAAAGATGCAGCGCAAATGAACTGATAATAGTGGAATAACGCGCCGGCAGTCCGTTTTTGATCACATCCATAAAAGACAAACGCAGGCAGGCGCAAGCGGTATTTTTTTCAAATAAGGCAAATGTAAACGGGTCGCAACCCGTGATGTCCTGTACGCCCATGCCCTGCAAAACCTGCGCCACTTCACCGCCACCTGCTGCAAAATCCAGCACTGCTGAACTGTCGAAGCGGCTCAGGTTGCGCTCCAGCAGCGCTTTTATCTCCGGGAAATGCGGATTTTCATACGTGTCGGCAAATGCGCGGTAGTAGCCTTCCGCTCCGTGTTCATCGTATAAAGGGCGGATTTTTTTCATAAATATATGTTTTTTCATCCCTCATCCCTCATCCCTCATTCCTGCTTGATCCGCTGTTGGTAATCCCGTTCCAGGCTATCCAGTAAAATCTGATAAGCCGGGGCATCGAGGGGATTGGCGTACCCTTTGGTTTTGTTTTTGCCGAAAATTTTGAGTTTGACGGTGGTGTAGCGCTTCGGGTTGAGGCGCAGGTCTTGCATCAGCAGGTTCATGTGCCGGGTCGTTCTGACTAAGTTGTCGTAGAGCGCCTCGTCGGTGAGTGATTTCCCGACCAGCCCTTCGCCGTTGATGAGGTTCTGGGCCAGTGTATCGACCCGCGAAATTGTGCGTTCGGTGGTGGACAAGGTGCCGCGCAGGGCCGTCAGCGATTGTGTTACGGAGTCGAGGGTAGAGACGGCTTTCGCGGTACTTTTGCTGAGGTCTGCATTTTTTAACTGGGCGCTGACTTCGGACAAGTTGGCGATCAGAGCAGAAATATCCTTGTTGCTGTCGCGCAGTCCGCGGGTGATTTCGGCGGCATTGTTGGCGGTAGCGCTGATACCGGCGCTGCTGGATGCCAGCAGTTGGTTGATCCGGTTGGTCATCAGTTCGAGGTTGCGCAGGGAGCGATCGAGGGATTCGATGGAGGCTGCAGGGCTGTTTGGGTTTGCTTTGGCCAAAGAATCCAGGTTGATACTCAATCCTTTGCGCAGCCGGTCGGTATAGGCGTCAATTTGCCCGGGTTCGCCGACGATACTTTGCAGGAAGGATTTGAAAGCGCCTTGCAGGTATGCGCCGCTTTCGGCGCAGTCGTCGCCTTCGCAGGGCCGGGTAATAAAAATATCTACTGCTTTGCCGCCCATCAGGCTTTGTCCGACAATCGTGGCAATGGCATCTTTCGGAATATCCACATCCGGTTGAATATCTAACACCGCAATGATGGTTTTATCATCCGCTTTGTCAATATACAGATCCCGGACGGTGCCTACCTGCAAACCCCTGATAAAAACCGGGCTGGAAGCGGTGAGTTGATCAACATTATCGTAACGGACATAAAAAGTCTGGGATGCGGAAAAAACGTCGATTCCTTTCAGAAATTTAAAACCCCAAATAGCGAGGCCGACAGCAACAAGGGCAAGGAGGGCAATTCTTGTTTCGTTATTAATTTTCATTTCTACGCTTATACTGAAGTTGAGGGAACGTGGGTGAAGCATGTAACCAGTGAGTTAACGACTCGCAAACCCGGTGCATAATTGAGTTCCAAATCTTATCGTGAGGGTGCTAAGAATGCAGTTCTAAATCCCAGGTTTTTAATTTCCGACAACATCTTATCCGCTTCATTGCGGGCGGCAAAGTTACCCAGAAAATAATGGTATTGTCCGCCAATTATTTCTTCCTGCACTTCCGTGAGCAGTCCGAGTTGTCCGGTGTTTTTATCGAGGCGTTTGGGCCACGACAGCAGGAGAATGCGAACCGGGCCTTTGTAATCGTTGCCGACCGGTTGCGGCGGTGCTGGGGAAACGGTTTGTGCAGGAGGTTTTGCCGCAGCGGTTTGTGTTTTAGTTCCTGCCGTCATGGTAGCAGGTGCGGTATTGGTTTTGGCCGGTGTGTTTGTTTTTGGGGTATTTTTTACCGGCGTTTCCGTATTTTTTACGGCTACGGCTTTCGCAGTTTGGAGAGCGGGATTATACCGCGATTTTGCAAGCGGATTGCCTTCCATCTGTTGTTTGTAATCCTCAAATCCGAAAAAAATGGACAGCGCCATTTGGTCGCGGCCTTCTTCGGACAGCAAAAAATCCTCTTCCAGGGCATTGGTCATGTAACCGCTTTCGACCAGGATAGCGGGCATGGCTGTTTCTTTCAGCACGATAAATCCGGCCTGTTTCACACCCCGGTCTTCGCGTTTCGCCGTGCGTTTGGCGTGTTTTTGTACCAGACTGGCCAGCAGAATACTTTGTTCGAGATATGCGCTTTGCCATACACTGCCAAGGATGTGCGCTTCCGGGCTGTTGGGATCGTAGCCGTCGTAGTTTTTCTGATACCCTTCTTCCAGCAAAATGGAGGCGTTTTCGCGTTTGGCCACTTCCAGGTTGTGTTTGGCAGTGTGCAGCCCCATCACGTAGGTTTCGGCGCCTTTTGCTCCGGATACCGACATCGAATTGCAGTGTACGCTGATAAACAGATCGGCGTGGTTGCGGTTGGCAATGGCCGCGCGTTCTTTCAGGTCGACAAAAACATCTTCCTGGCGGGTGTAAATGACTTTTACATCCGGGTAATACTGCTCGATCAATCCGCCCAATTTCAAAATAATCGCCAGCGCATTGTGTTTTTCGTACGTGCCTGCCACACCGATACAGCCGGGGTCTTTGCCGCCGTGTCCGGCGTCGAGCACTACTGTTTTGATGTGGTAAGCGTGGTTGTTAAAATCCGCAGATAAGAGCGCCTGGAGATTTGCGGCTTCCGACGCAAAAGAATCCATACTTTTGCCGCCGCCTGTATTCAAACGGGTGTGCCCGGCAGGGTGGGCGGTACAGATGTCGACCGCAGCATCTGCCGGCAGTACGTTAAAATTTTGTGAAACGAGCCACATCCCAGAGAGGAGCAGCGTTCGGATAATGAAATTTGATTTCATACTACGTTTCCGGGAAAGGATAGAAAGATGTAGGCTGGACAATTTCAGCATGATGTGTACTGTTTATGACCAATCCCGAAGTGCAATCCCTTGATTATTTATTAATTGTGAAAATTTTACCCCGCAAATATCGACTTTTCTGGCAAATTGGCTGCCTTCTTCTGGCAATGCAGGTTTCGGCACAAACGCCGATTGATACCTTGTCATTGCCCGGACGCGATTCTGTGCCGCCGGTTGTGCAGGATTCGGCAGTTTTCAACCTGAATCAGGTTAAAATTTCCAACGACGCACTGGATGCTGAGGTTGATTACAACTCCCGGGATTCCATGTGGTTTGATGTTAAAAACAAACAAGTTCACCTCTACGGAGAAGCGACAGTCAAATATACGACCCTGACCATCAAAGCCGGGTACATTTTGCTGGATTATGGTCGCAATGAAATTTCTGCCCAGCAATTTCCCGATTCTACCGGTATGCTGACTGGACTTCCCGATTTCAAAGATGCGGAGCAGGCTTTTACGGCGACGCGGCTGCGGTATAATTTTAAAACGAAAAAGGGCATCATCTACGAAGCCCGTACCAAGCAGGAGGATTTGTTTGTGTTGGGGGATCGGGCCAAATTTATCGGTTCCACTTCGTTGGATACCACGCTGAAAGCCCGGAACACGATTTACAATTCCAATGCCGTGCTGACTACCTGCGACCACCTGATTCCGCACTACGGTATTCGCACGAAAAAACTAAAGGTAATTCCCAATAAACTGGTGGTAACGGGGCTTTCCAACCTCGAAATCGGGGGGATTCCAACCCCTTTTATTTTGCCCTTCGGCTTTTTTCCGATCACACAAACCCGGAAAGCGGGCGTCATTATTCCCCGCGACTTTGAATTTGCCGATCAGGAAGGTTTTGGTATCAAGGACTTCGGCTGGTACCAGCCTATTTCGGAACACATGGACGTGACGACTATTTTTAACCTCTACACCAGCGGCTCCTGGGGTGTGACGGGCACGGCCCGATATAATGAACGCTACAAATACAACGGTGATTTTCAATTGCGTTTCAACAACCGTATCCGGGAAGACAACCAGGCGAAAAAAATATCGAGCAAATCCTTCGGCATCCGCTGGACGCATAACCAGGATCCGAAAGCCCACCCCACGCGGCGCTTCGGCGGCTCGATGAACATCGAAACCAACCGCGACCAAAACCGAAACCGAAACGACTACGCCAGCGTTTACCAGAATACGTTGAGTTCCAACATTAATTTTTCCAAAACGTTCCCGGGCAAACCATACCAGTTCAACGCCGGCCTGCGCCACTCGCAAAATACCCAAACCCGCGTCATGGACATCAGCCTGCCGAGCGCGACCTTCACCATGCAGCGTATTTTTCCTTTCAAACAAAAGGAACGCGTAGGCAATGAAAGGTGGTATGAAAAAATATCGCTGACCTATTCTTCCCGCCTGGAAAACCAGTTCCGCACGGTGGATACCCTGCTTTTTACGCGTAAAACCCTGGAAACGGCCCGCATGGGCATTCAGCACCAGGCCAGCACGGATTTCAACTTCAAGTTTTTGAAGTATATCAATATCGCGCCGCGCCTCGATTTTAAAGAAACCTGGTACCCGTACAGCGTTGAAAAACAATTGCTCAATGAGAGCCGCCTGAAGTATGATACGACGTTCGAGGGTAACACCATCGTGGATATTAAGGTCGATAGCCTCAAGTCGCAGTTCGGTATCGACACGACTTTCCGCCGCTGGGGTTTTAATGCCGCGCACGAATACAATGCTGGTATTTCCGTCAACACCACGCCCCTGTTTTTTACCAAACAATTTAAAAAAGGCTGGTTCCGGGGTATTCGCCACACGGTAAAACCTTCCGTGAGCGTAGGTTTTGGACCCGATTATACCAATTCGCGATATTTCCGAACCGTAGAAACTGACCTGCGCCCGGCGTCCAACGATACCTTGCGGTACAGCATTTTTGAAGACGCCGTTTTCGGAGGTCCCACGGGAGGCGCACGCGATGTGGCGCTCAACTACACCATTATCAATGTACTGGAAATAAAGCATCGAACGCGCAACGACTCTTTGCCCGTCAAAAAACTGCGTATTTTCGACAACCTCGGTTTCAGCGGCAACTACAGCCTGACCCGCGATACCCTGAAATGGAGCACCATCAGCACCGGCGGTTTGTTCCGTTTATTTAAAGGTGTGGTCAACCTTACCTGGAGCGCCACGTTTGATCCCTACATTGCCAACGAAAAAGGGCAGCGGGTCAATCGTTACATGGTGCGCGAAAACGGTAAACTCTTGCGCACTACTTCACTCGGATTTCAGGTCAATACCGGCTTCACCGTCAATCAGTTGCGCGGTATTTTTGCCAAAAAGGATGAAGACGGCAACACTGCGCCACGCAACAACACCAGCGTCGCCAAAGACGACCTGCTGGGCTGGTTCGACAACTGGCGGGTCAATCACCGCATTTCCTTCGACCGCCGCCTGATACCCACCGGTTTCGGCACGGCAAGGGATACGCTCCTGATCGGCACCAACAACGTCAGCGTTGCAGGCAGTATTCCGCTCACGTCCAAATGGTCGCTGGATCTGAATAATATCAGTTATGATTTTCCCAGCAAGAGTCTGGTCTATCCCGATATCGGCATTACCCGCGACTTGCACTGCTGGCAACTCAGCCTGAGCTGGCAGCCGACGCGCGGCACGTATTCGTTTTTTATCGCGGTGAAACCGGGTACGCTCGACTTTATCAAGGTGCCGTACCGGAAAAATAACTTTGATGCGTCGTTCTAGGCGTACCGGCTGCTTTGCGCCGGATAATTAAACTTAGCGTTTTTACATTTAAAAGAACTTCCGGCGACTAAAGTCGCCGGTACTTAAAACCGCAGCCGTAGCCCCGCATACCAGTTCAGCCCCGCCGCCGGTTCGTAGTACCGCGCCCCAAAGGCATTGATCCGGATATTGCCGAAATAGCGGGTGTCTGCCAGGTTGTTCAGTCCAAAAGAAGGTTCCAGGAGTACCTTGCCCCAGTAAACAGGCCAGCCGCCGCGCAGGTTGAGCAGCCAAAAAGCCGGTACGCGGGCCGTATTGGCGTCATCGGCAAACATAGCGCCGACATAACGGGTGTTGATAAAGGCGAAAGGCCCTTTCCGGTGGGTATAGCGCAATTCGACGGCGCCGGTTTGTTCGGGTAGTCCCGGAATCCGGTTATCGTCGTATATGTTGACGCCCGATTGAAAATCAATATAGCGGTAAGCGGCTAAGGTATAGTTGGCGCTGCATTGAAAGCCGCCGCCGGGCAGCCAGTTCAGGGCCAGTTCGATGCCGTTGCGCGCCGTGCGTCCACTGTTTTGATAAAAAGTACGTCCGGGAAAATTTTGTATTTCGTAGGGAATCAGTTCGTTGCGCGAGAGGGCATAAAAAAAGGCCGCTTCGTAGCGCAATCTGTTGTTTATAAGCCCTTTGACGCCCATCTCGCCACCCACTGTCTGCTGCGGTAATAAACCGGTATTGAATCCGCCGCTGCCGTCGGGGTTGGAGCTCAGTTCGCTCAAAGTAGGCATATCGAAGGCGGTGGAGACATTGACGTACACATTGGCTGCCTGGGAAGCGGAATAGCGCAAGCCCAGCACGGGACTCAGGTTTTGGCGGCTCAGGCTGCCGGAATCGTCGCCGTTTTGCAGAAAACGATCGGCGGCTTTCACCTGTATCAGGTCGAGGCGGACGTTGGCGGTCAGCGCCCATTTTTGGTTGAATTGCAGATCGTTCAGGAAAAACAGCCCGGCATTTTGGTAGGTTTCCAGTTGCTCAAAACTCAGGTCGCCCTGCAGTCCGTCGAGGTTGGTAAATCGTTTGCGCAAATCCGCTTGTCGCTCCAGATCGATTCCGGTGTGCAGTTGCCAGGCGACGCGGCCGGGTTTGGCCGAATACAGATAGCCTATGCCTGCCCCGCTGAAATTCCGCCGGAAAGCAACGATGCCGTCGGCCCGGAACGCCAGGTTGTTTTCAAATTCCCGAATCGTATGGAACAGCCTGATTTTCAGGCGACTGCGCGCGGACAAACGCTGGTCGGAAATGACGCCGATACGGCCTTGGTACACCGATTCTCCGCCCTTGTATTGCCGGTTTACGTCGCGCGCCTGTGTGGGCAGCGTGTCAGCCTGTAAGGCAGTCAGCGCGCCGGCATCTTCGGCAACGGGGCTGCCGGCGAAATTGCCGATCAGCAGCAGGTGGTGGCGCTCATTGAGTTGATACCTGATTTTTAAGTTGGCGATGGTATTGCGCATCCGGCTTTGCTCTCGAAAACCTTGCAGGCGAACGTGGGTCGCGCCCGCGATGTATTGCCAGCGCCCGTTTCGCCCGCCGGTTTTGAGTTGGAATTGCTGAAAACCGAATGATCCGAAGCGCGTACCGAGTTGCCAGAATTGTTTTTCGGCCACTTCTTCTGTTCTAAAACTCAACACGCCGCCCGAAGCATTGCCGTACAGGCCGGAAGCCGGTCCGCGGATCACTTCCAGCCGCTCCAGGTGTCCCGGGTCGAGGTTGTCGATCTGCCCCTGCCCGTCGGGCGTCGTTTCCGGCAGGTCGTCCACCATGATTCGTACGCCGCGAATGCCAAATGCCGAACGGGCGCCCACCCCGCGGATGGAGACCCGCAGGTCCTGGGCAAAGTTGTCGGCATTCATAAAAAACACACCCGGAACTGCTGATAAAAACTCCGCCGGGTTGAGTTGTTGCAGCCCCGATTGTAATTGTGTTTTGCCGAGTACGCTCAGGCCGTATGCCGTTTGTAAATCGTTGGTAGTGAAGCGGGTAGCGCTCACTTCGACGGGTTGGAGCAGGGTAGGGGCGAGGGTGTCGGATTGCGCTTGCAACCTGACAGCAGCGACGCTAAGTAAGAACAAACAGATTGAAAAGAAACGGTACATAATTGGAGGTAATGGAGGATTCATATAGAAGTTTTCAGAATAGAATGCGTTTCAGTTTAAACATGCGCGGGTCTTACGACCCCCGCACTGAATTTTTTTATCACAAAGCGCACAAAGTGGTTTTCACAAAGGACACTAAGCGTAGAGTTGACTGTATTTTTCCAGTAATTTGCGATGATTTTTTCCAAATCTACGTAAATACAAAACGGGATAGGTCAACTCTACCTTTGTGTCCTTTGAGCCGCGTCCGTTATTATAATACTCGGCCGTTCTGTATATAAAGTAGCCGAAAGCAGTGTTTCATAACCCCGGCTCACCACAAGTACTGTATACACATTTCAACCACAAGCGTAGAGTTGACCCATCTTTAGTTTCGGGATAAATAATGTGGTCACTCTACGCTTTGTGTCCTTTGTGAAACCACTTCGTGTCCGTTGTGGTAAAAACGTGTGGTATACACAATGTAAATGAAGAAAGAAGTGCAGGGGTCGTAAGACCCGCGCACGGCGGTAACGTCTGGCTCAAGAATGAGTGATAACTAATGGCTTTAGCACTGTTCCGCATTGCTTTTTGGCAACATAATTTGGCGCGAAAAACATTTTTTTCGCTTTAGACTTTTGACACAACCCCTACTTACAGATAGCTGATTACGGGGTTTCAACCCCATTTAATGTCGTTTTATTTAAAAACTTCAATAAGTCGCCGCTACAAAACAAAAATCCCGAATTTTCCACACTGGAAAAATTCGGGATCATTTACAAAACGATTTCTGTCTGAGTACTTGGCTAAAATCAGGTTGCGTTATGTACAAATGCCTGATAATCAACACGAATAACAGATAACAAATAACTGATAACTATTAAGACCCCAGATATGTTTTCAGCAATTTGCTGCGGCTGGTAGCGCGCAACTTATTGATGGCTTTGTCCTTAATCTGGCGTACGCGTTCGCGGGTGAGGCCAAACTTGTCGCCAATGTCTTCGAGCGACATGGGGTGTTCCACGCCGATGCCGAAGTACAGTTTGATCACGTCGCACTGGCGGTCGGTGAGTGTGCCGAGCGAGCGTTCGATTTCGCGGCGCAGCGAGTCGGCGTATTCGAGGTGCGTATCCGTGCCGGGCATGGAGTTGTTTTCCAGCACGTCGAGCAGCGAGTTATCTTCCCCTTCCACGAAGGGCGCGTCCATCGAAACGTGGCGGGCAGCCACGCCGAGTGTGGTTTCTACTTCGTCGGTGGTGATTTCGAGCAGTTCGGCCAGTTCTTCCGGGCTGGGTTCGCGTTCGAACGTTTGTTCGAGTTCGGAAAACGCCTTGTTGATTTTATTCAAAGAACCCACTTTGTTCAGGGGCAGGCGCACGATACGGCTTTGTTCGGCCAGGGCCTGGAGAATGCTCTGGCGAATCCACCAAACGGCGTAGGAAATAAATTTAAAACCGCGCGTTTCGTCGAAACGCTGGGCTGCTTTAATCAGGCCCAGGTTGCCTTCGTTGATAAGGTCAGACAGGCTAAGTCCTTGATTCTGATACTGTTTTGCAACAGAAACGACAAAACGCAGGTTGGCTTTGGTGAGTTTTTCGAGGGCTATCTGGTCGCCTTGCTTGATGCGTTTGGCGAGGTCTACTTCTTCTTCGGGGGTGAGAAGATCCACTTTACCAATTTCCTGAAGATACTTTTCGAGTGACTGGCTCTCCCGGTTGGTAATGGACTTCGTAATCTTTAGTTGCCTCATTGTGCGATGGTGCTATATAACGTGTGTATGCGAGGAATGATGAAAGGCTGGTGAAACAACCAGCTGCTTGCCGGGCAGGACTGTTGCGGATTATATCTTAATCCTAAACCATTTTTCGGGCGCAAAGTTAAGTTTTTTAACCCGTCTTTGTCATTTTTTTTTCTAAAGTAGACGGAAAACCTTAAAATGGTTTCAAAAATTTACGGGAAGCGGCGTTTTAAACGGCATAATTTAAATTTTGTTTTGGCGGGAAGGGCAGGGGCGGGGTGAAATAATATTCTTTGAAGGCCACAATGGACAGGTTTTAGCGCCCTTTAGTATCTATTAAATACGATATATGCAGTTCATGGGAGGCGCCGAAAGGCAAATCGAACGCCGAAATATTGTAATCGAAAGCGTAACCGATTTTCAAATTACCCGCTTCGGAGATAAAGCCGGGCAGGTTTAAACCCGTTTCCAGATGTACCAGCCCGTTGGGATTGAATCCGCCGCCTACCCAAAACCTGCGAATGGGCTGAAAGCGCCCGGTGATATGCACATTAGGCCGTGCGCCTTTTGTATATTTTGACCAAAGACCGATTTCCAGAAAACTATCCTCGTTGAAAAAATGATACCATCCACCGGTCAAATAGAGGTGCGGAATGCGCGTAACCGGAACGGCATTACCCATACTCGGGACCTCTACATTGGCCGCCCAGAGCTGCGGTACAGAAAGACCTGCGTAAAAATTATCGCCCCGGAGCCGCCCTTTTCGCAGGCGTTTGAAATAATAAAAACCCAGCCCTACTTCCGGCTGGGTGGTAGAAATATCGTCGAGTGGAATATCCGGGTCATCCAGGGTTTCCCAAACAATGCGTTCATGCAAGAGGCGATACTGTGTTGCACCCACGCTGAATCCTACCGAAAAAGCCCCAAAATAAGGATCCTGGGCAAAAAGGCTGGCGATACGGGCATAAGCACCCGTCAGGCTGAGCGGCCCTACCTGGTCGCGGAGCAGCATAGCGCCTCCCGCCAGGTTGAAACCATTGTTGCGTTCGCCGCTATTGTGTATGTACTCGCCGGCGAGGTGGAACGTGCGCGGCGTTTGGGGCTGTGCCGCCCACTGCAGGCGGTAAGAGGCATTTACAGATGCGTTGTATTCATATAAAAAATAGTCGCTGCTGACCGAAGCGGGGTTGATGTAGGCGTATAACTGCCGAAACTGAGTCTGGTACGGCAGCTGCTGCGCCTGCGCCAAAAAGGGCAATAAAAGCAGCCCAAGCAATGATAAAATTTTCTTCATGTTGATTATTTTCATCATTCATCATTCATCATTCATCATTCATCATTCATCATTCCTCATCCCTCATCCCCCATCCCTCATCCCTATTTTGTTTATCCTCTTTTAACCTCAAACAACATTACTTGTTTGTCCGGTTCGGCCAGAATGAGTTTTGGCCGCTGGGTTGTTTTTGGTTTGGGTTTCTTTTTTTCTACCAATGCAGGCACTTCTTTCTGGATAAAACCGAACAACTCGCCCATATCGAGCGCTGAATCGGCATTTAGATCAAGCGAGGCAGGATGTGTAGCAAAAGTTTGGATACCGTTTACCAGGGCGCGGGTGAAAGCGCCGTTTTTCCAGCTGTCGTCTTCGTAACTGTACTCATCAGACTGGCAGGAGACCAGCATGTTCAGGCCATTTTTACGCGTGGCAATACCTGCCAGGCCTGTTCCTGAAGTGACGCCACTGTGACAGGCATCTACCAGAAACAATTTTCGGCAAGGCAGACTTTGCAGGTAATTCACAATTTCCTGCTCAAAATCAAGGCTGGTTTCCTGCATAAACGGGCCGTCGTAATCGCTGGCGGCGAGCCGGAAACTACCGTCATAAGCGCCCAGTCCGTGGCCCGACACAAAAATAACGAGCAGGTCTTTGGGTAAAATTTGCAAGTCGGCATAACGGTATTGCAGGCGGCGCAGGGCTTTCAGGATTTCGGTTTTGGTGGTGCGTGCTTCGGACAGCAACGTATCGATAAAAATTTTGCCGAACGCAATATTCCGGCTTTCGGCAAGCGCCGAAGCAAAATCGTGCGCGTCTTTGCTGGTATATTTCAAGTCGTCGGCAGGCACCCCGATGGACAAGATGTGCAGGTTTGGTTTGGCGGGCGTATAAACGATTTTGATCGGATCGCTGCCGGTACTGCCGCCTGGGGTCTGGATATTGGCGCGAAGAATGTTTTCACCTTCCCGCAGCCGTACGGTTTGGGAAAATGTTTTGCTGGTTCGGTCGCCTTTGATTTGTACCTCGTCAAATTTTACGCCTGTCGCGCAGGGTTGGCCATTGATTTCCAGACAAAACTGTTGCCGCGTGACGGGCCGGCTCGAAACAATTTTAACCTGCACGGTGATATCTTCCTGCGTCCATACGATCTCCGTCCGGTCAAAATTATCGGGATTCGGGTACACCCACACGGCTACAGTGTAATCCGGTTGGGTCGGGGAAACGGGAGCGGATGACGGCGCTGTGACCATTATATCAACCTCGGTCGATGCGGTGTGCAGCAGGCTTTCATCTGCAACGCGCAGGTGTATGACGTCCGTTCCGATCCGTTCGGGTAACAGTGGCATGTTATACAACATTTTTCCGCCCGGAGCCAGGTCGCCGAGTGTCACCTGGGCAGCCAACCGGGCGTTTGTCTGGACGGATGTACTGAGGGTAAGCGCTTTGGCCGCCTGCGTTCCGGTATTGCGCACTTCAACAGGCAGGAATGCCTCCCGCCCCGCCACAAAACCGCTATCCGGCGTTGTTACACTTATTTCCAATCGCGGTTGCTCATTTTTGCCAATATTGACTTCGAATATTTGTGCCGGGCCGAGTGGTGTTTTGTCTTGAAAAAACTGGACCTGAAAACGATGCAGCCCCGAGCGGCTGCTTTCGTCAACGCGCAAGGGGAGTCCCCAGTCTATACGTTCATCGGCGGCAATCGGCGGCAACAAAATGGAACGACTACCCGGTAATAACAGTGCCGACGCAGCAGCGGGATCGTTTGCCGTGATAACTGCATGGAGATTACACTGACCTGATTCTCCTGTGTTTTTGATGGAAAAGGGTATAAAAGTACGTTCCCGGTGCATCAAAAATGTGCGATGGGCCGGATAAACAACCTGTCCCAACGCCACTTGCAGGGCGCCGGCTTGGGCGGTTCGTTGGGAACGTTGCGTCAGTTGAAATACCCAGCCCTGGCGCAGTTTCAACACCTGGCGGGCAGTTGTGCCGATTGCAAACAAACGCCCGTCGGGATGTTCCAGCAGCGACAGCACTTCGTCGTCCAATTTGCTGCCGTAATAGTTTTCCTGAACGATGGTACCATCGGTTTCGATCAGGTTGAGCCATGCCGAAATCCGGCGACTGCCGCGTTCAAAAGATGCGCTGCCGCCACCCGCCAGCAGTTGTCCGTTGTGCAGCCTGGTCAGGGTATGCAGCCGGTCATACTCCCGCCCGCCCAGCGGTATATACTGACGCATGACACCTGAATGATCCAGTATGCTGAGGAAACCGTTTTCACGGTCGCGCGGATCGTTTACGGCGCCGATAATAGCCAGGGTATTGTCATGGAGGGCTGTGATGCCCGTTCCGGCTTCAGCTTGTGAAGTGGGGTACGTTTTTTCCATGATTAATTTTCCTCCGGCGTCAAATCCTGCTATCCACAGGTGCTTTCGGTTGAGTTCTTTCATCCCGCCCACAACAAAAAAATTGCCTTCGGCAGTGATTGTCGCGGCGGCGGCATGGGTGGGCAACTGGTGGTATTGCAGTTTGCGTTCCCATTCGACTTCCAGTGCTGCGTTGAGCCGTACGATCCAGGCTTGTGTTCCGGAGTTACCGGCCACCCAGGCACTGCCGTCCGGGCACACCGCAACCGAGACAAAGGCATCGTTATCGGCAGTACCGAGGAGGATTTCGCGTTCGGTCTCGCCCTGCTCATCGAGTACCAGGAGCCAGCCGTCTTGTTTACCGAAGTAATTGCTGCGTGTTTTGGCCCGCCCGCCGGGTCGGGTAGAGTAGCCGGCAACGAGGTATCGCCCGTCGGGCAAAGCGGCAATTTGTCCGGCGCCGTCGTCAGCGGCCCGACCGATATGCCGTTCTATCATTTTATTCAGTTGGCCGTCAAAAACCACAAAACTAATGTCTTGTTCACCCTGGCTGCCGCGCGCGGCATTGCCGATGGCCGCCAGTTCGCCCCGCCAGTTGAAAGTGAACGACAACAGTTCGTTTTGCCCTGCCTGGCCCGGGAAACGCTGTAGAATGGGCGCCTTGGGTAAAATGAGCGACTGCCCGGCAGCAGAGGCTGCGAGGCAGGGGATACATACGGCGTAAATAAGAATCGTTCGATACACGGAAAATCGGTTTGGTATTGCTTTTTGGTTTTACTCCGCTCGTACCCGTAGCATCAGGGCAACAGCGATGCGGCCACCCGGAGGGTCGGCTATGGCGGTAAACGACATTTTGTCGGGTAAAAACTGGATATTTGGCGCTGCTATCAGGACATCGGCGAAAATCGTATTTATTTTTTTGGGAAAAGCATCGGGGCCTGTTTCCATCTTTCGCAAGCGGTGCTCAAAATCCGGAATCGGGGCATGGCTGTACAGAATACAAAGAAAGTCCTCGCCTGGCAGGGGCAGTTGCAACAGGCTTTCTTCAGATGGAATGACAATTTCCACTGTTTTTTCCAGCATAAAACCAGCTGTGGCTACCGCGTCTTTTTTTCGGGGAAAATGCTGGTTGAACGTCCCGTCGGCACTTTGACTGAAGACATACACATAGCGGCCCCGGGGAATTTCGCGGGCCACAAGTTGGAAGACATCGCCGACTTTGAACGTGGGCTGCTCCGTGGTGTACAGACCGGGTAAGGCGACCTCGTCGCGCCTGGTTTTTATCTCCTCAAAATACATCAGTTCTTCTTCCGCCTCATTGGTTACAAAACCTGCCGGTTGGCGAAACACAAATGCGCCGCTCAAAAAATGTTGTTCGTCGGGCAAGGGCGCCGGCCTGGATACTGCACGATCGGGGGTGCTTTTTATAAAGGTACCTGTTGGGCTTGTTTGGGGTACTATGACATAAGCATACCGGCAGAGCCGCTCAAAATCATCGAATGGTATCCGAATAAAACCGTTTTGTCCCCAGGAAGGGCCGAAACTGTTGAGCAGTTCAAAGTATTTTTCCACATTGTTATAACCTGTCAGCACCATGGCGTGGTAGCCTGAGAGGGGTTCTGTTTCCGTTGGATTCCAGGTGACGGCGCCGGGAAGTACCTCAAAAAAACTTTTGGTAACGCCCATGCCAACCACTATGGGCGTATTGGTTGCCAAAATTTTGCAGGCCTTTCCGATTTTACTTTTCGGGTCTTCATCCAGAGCAAATACTGTGGCAAAATCCTGTGTCCTGTATTGCCGGGCCTCTGCCAGATGCGGCTCAGCGGGCTGGGTATGGCAATCGTACTGTTCGTAATTGAATGTTTTTTCAAGACAATCACCGCGTTCCTTGAGCAGGATCATGGCGTCTTCCAGAAACGCTCCCTCTGCACAATCGGTTTTGTTGATACTGAGCTGGTTGTAAAGAAATGCAGCGGAATTGGCTTGCTGGGTGATGAGTGCCTGGTCGGTCGTATTGCTTCCGATGGCCCGTTGAATCGTGAGTGCGCCATAACCGACGGCCCAGCCGACACAGGCCCCTGTTTTGCGCTGATCGCCGGGTACGGGACAGTATTTTTTCAGACTTAGTTTTACGGGCACTTCTGTGTATTTCACACCGCTGTATGTGGGCAGCAGGGGAAGTTTTTGGTACCGTGCATCAGAAATCAGCAAACCGGTATTTTGTGCCATACTTTCTGTGAACAGGGACAATACCAATGCTGCGAACAGGATTCTTTTAAGCATCTTATTTCAATTTTTCCAATAATTCCTGTGCCTGCGCGCCATAAATACCATCCGTTGGCATGGATTCGAGCGCTTGACGGGCAGCGTTCGGGTTGTCATTTTCCAGATATGCCATCGCTAAATACCACAAAGCAGATTCCCGGATAGGCGGCTCCTGCGATTGTGCCGCAAGACTCAGGGGCTGTATGGCATCGGCTGACTGACCGGAAAGTAATTGCGCCACACCAAGATATACCCGGGCCGCGTTGTCGGGTCGGCGATTGAGGTACACTTCGAGCGAGCGGGCGGCCTCGCTGTATTGGCGCGCATCATAAGCGGCCATTCCTGTTTGCAGGTCCGTGAGGCCCTGTCCGTCCGTTGGCAAAAAGAGTACGTTTTCGAGCGGTTGTACTGCGGCGCGTGAAATTTTTTGAGATTCAGAGGCGAAAAAACCTGCGTTTTCTGCCACAAAGTAAGCGCCGGTAAATAACACCGCCAGGAGTGAAGCCGTGCCTAACCAGGTCCACCATTTCCGTCCACCGAAAGTAGTGGGGGCAGGCGGGGGTGGAAACCCTTCTTCAGCGATGACCGCACTGAGTACCGCAGATGCCGTTAGTGTATCCCGAAAGTGCAGGGCGCGAGCGAGGCTTTGGCTGAACGCCAGTTCATCGGCTACTTCGGGCACGGACTGTGCTTGCCGGAGCAAGGCCTCCCGGTTTTCCTTATTCAGTTCGCCGTTGATAAGCGCCTGTATATTTTCTTGCAGTGAATCGTTTATATTTTCCATGAATCAGAACTCGGATTGAGCGGTGGGTTGTTTTAAAAATTCATCCACGAGTTTTTTTAATTTTTTTCGGCAGTCGAAAATGCGTTTTCGGAGGTTGTTATAATCGTAGTTCATCTGGACGGCTACCGCTTGCAAACTGACCTCCTGCAAATGATAAAGCCGTATGATGTCATCACAAGGCGATTCGAGTTGCTGAAGGCAATGGTGAATCGCTTCGATACGCTGGTCTTTAACGATGGCGGCGGCTACGGAAAGCGAACTGTCATCTGTAAGGATCAGGCGCTCGGGATGAAGTTCGTCGGAACGCCTGACTTTGCGGCGGCGCAACTCATCGCGCCAGGTGTTTGAGGTCAGCATATAAATGTAGCGATCGAGTTTTCCGTCTTCCTGGTAACGCCCTTCCCGCACTGCATTCCAAAGTTCGAGCAATACCGTCTGCACCATTTCCCGGGCATCCAGTTCACTACCGTTGTTTTTTCTGACATATCCCACTATCATACTCCCATAGTTCCGGTAGAGGTAACGGAAAATTTCAGGGTCTTTTTGGATCAGACCGTCTTTTATTTGTGTCGCACTATATTGCATAGTCAATGATTACATGGCAGTAAAGCGCTGTTAAACCCAATTCGCCATTCAAGTGTTGTGTCGGTCATAATTTCATTTGAATATCGCGATAAATAGAATTTGTTACCGGCAGAAAAAAAATAAAATTTCCGGTAACAATCCTGAGCGTGTGCGATATGGGGAAGTTGTTACTTACCCAAAATCTTTCAAGGCAAAATTACATGCGTGCAACCCTCTTTTTTTTGCTTCCGTTTTTCTCCGTGCTTTTATCTGCACAAACGTCGTCCGTACGAATGGGTGTCGGGATGGATTCCAACCAGCCTAATACAATAGCCAACATAAACGCCAGCGATGGCGTATATGATAAATTCGTGCTGATACGCTGGGAGGCATTGGAGCATACAGGTAATTTCCGTTTGTTTCGCGCCTTGTCCACAACAGGCGCTTCCATGCAGGAACTGACCAAAACCTGGCAAAAAAGCACCTGGTTTTGCGATTACAGCGCGGAAAAAGGGCGGGATTATTTTTATGCCGTGTTAGGGTCTGATGGGAAAACGAGTACGCCATTGAGTGGTTTCGACAAAGGGTTTTTAAAAAAGGATGACAAGGTGGCGAATGATGAATCTTTGAGCGCCGTCACACCGGACAAATACGCATCCGGCAAACAAATTTTCGTGCTGGTATCCGATGTCGTTGCCGATAGTTCCACATATAAGGCAGGTACGGCTGCCCAACTCCTGATCGGGCTACAAAACATATTTGATGAACCGACTCCGCGCACAGATATCAGGATTTATCTTTCATCGGATACGGTGTGGGATTTTGATGATAAGTTATTGATTTACAAAGTGTATAGTGGTTTTCCTGCTAATATGAAAGTTCCCCTGGCAGAGACCGTTCTATTGCCTGTCGATATATTGTCGGGTACATATCATGTGCTTGTTGTAGCGGCGCCGGAGGGTAATATCCTGAATGCCAAAACCGGTTCAACGATGATCAATATATCCGGCCAATGATCCGATTGCTTATTCTCATTTCCCTCTTTGCATTGCTACATACAGGCTCGCTGCTGGCCCAACTTGAACCTTGCGATCCGCCGCTTATAGCTGCTATTTCTGCATCCGGACCAGTCTGCGCAGGCGGCACTGTATTTATTACCTTCAATTTGCCCAACGACGACGATGATGATGAGGAAGGATTTGATGTATCGTATAGTATCGGCGGTAATTCCTTCACCCTCCAGACGATCTTCAACGGGCATACCGTCGGACATGTCGTAACGGCGAGTACGACAGTTACTCTAACCGCTGTTATTGAAAATGATGACGACGATGATGATGCATGTTTTACCTTATTTAATCAAACTATATCGATTGCGGTTTCTTCCCCAAACCTGAACATTACTGGCCAGAACAACCCCGGCTGCGGGCAAAACAACGGTAGCATCACGGCTTCGGCTTCGGGCGGCACTTCGCCGTACCAGTACAGCCTGAACGGCGGCGCATTTCAAAACAGCGCCACATTTGGCGGCCTGGGCGCGGGTAACTATACGCTGGTGGCGCGGGATGCTGCGGGCTGCACGTCTTCCGTTGCGACGACCAGCCTGACCTCTTCCGGTGCGCCGAATGTGAGCGTCACGAGCCAGAACAACCCCGGCTGCGGGCAAAACAACGGCAGCATCACGGCATCGGCTTCGGGCGGCACTTCGCCGTACCAGTACAGCCTGAATGGCGGCGCATTTCAAAACAGCGCCACATTCGGCGGTTTGGGCGCGGGCAATTACACGCTGGTGGCGCGGGACGCTGCGGGCTGCACGTCTTCCGTTGCGACAACCAGCCTGACCTCTCCCGGTGCGCCGAATGTGAGCATCACGAGCCAGAGCAACCCCGGCTGCGGGCAAAACAACGGCAGCATCACGGCTTCGGCTTCGGGCGGCACTTCGCCGTACCAGTACAGCCTGAACGGCGGCGCATTTCAAAACAGCGCCACATTTGGCGGTTTGGGCGCGGGCAATTACACGCTGGTAGCGCGGGATGCTGCGGGCTGCACGTCTTTGGCTGCTGCGGCGACCTTGGTTGACCCGGGCGCCAATCTACCGGCTGCGAACCTGAATGCCAATACTACACAAGGCTGTTCCAATACAATTTTTACCCTGACGGGCAATTTGCCGCCCGGCACAACGGGTTTGTGGTCTTCCGCCGAAATACAGCCGCCTGCGCCTGCCAATCCGGTTTGGACGCCTGGCAATATTTCGCCAGGCAGCGTCACCGTCACCTGGACACTTTCTGCGCCGGGCTGCCCCAACTATGATGCAGCGTCTCTTACCCTGGATGTATTAGCCCCACCTCAAGCCAACCCCGACGGGGCATTTACTGTGGAACAAGGTGGCGATGTAACAGTCGAAGTATTGCTCAATGATGTCATATCTGCTCCTGTCGGTCTGCGTATTTTGAAAAATCCAACCCAGGGTACGGCATTCGTTACCAATCAGGATATGCTTGAATATCAGCCGAATGCAACGGCGAATGGAGTCGATACGGTCATATACGAGATTTGCTACCTCGAATGTCCTGATGCCTGCGATACGGCCCTGGTTTTGTTTCGCAACGTACGTAATGACGATCCTTGTGTTATCACCGGCGATACGTCCAATGTATTTACCAATGGTCTCACGCCGAATGGCGACGGGCGCAACGACCACCTGTTTTTCCGTGCGGTGAGCGTGGAGGATTGTGCAATCAACTATGCCAAAAGTGACATTATTATTTACAACCGCTGGGGAGATGTGGTGTATGAGGCCTCGCCTTATAACAATGACTGGGGCGGGACCAACCGCAATGGTAATGACCTGCCGCCAGGGGTGTACTATTTTGTGCTGCGAATTACGCTCGACGAGGTATACAGCCAGTTTGGGAGCGTGATTTTAATACGCTGAAAAAATTCACAAGCGCCGGTAACATCTTTCGTCTGCTGCGATATGCTTTCAGAAATGCTTTTATGCACCTCCATTCTGATAGTCATTAACCCACACAACAATGCGGACAACAACCCTCCTTCTTGCTGCTTTAATCACTTTGGTCGCCGTTACCACGCTTTCGGCCCAGGACCTCGCTGAAGCGAAGCGATTGGCAGAAGCCGGCCAACACTTCGAGGCCCAAAAAATGTACAATACCATCCTGCTCAATAATCCCGACCAGTTGGATGCCCTGATTGGGGCGGGCTACAACCTGTCGTGGGCAGGCAGGCATGAAGAAGCGCGGAAGAAATTTGAATCGGCCCTGAAAATTGATCCTAAAAACGCCGATGCGCTGATAGGGCACGGCTACAACCTCGCGTGGAATAAACAGTATGCCGCCGCAAAATCGCCTTTTCAAATGCTGAATCGCTATAATCCGGGCAATGTAGAAGCGCGAAAAGGACTGGGTTATGTGTATTTGTGGCAGGGAAACGGTCAAGTGGCCATCCGGTACTTTGAGGATTTGCTTCTGGAAAACCCGGAAAACGTAGAGTATCACGTCGCTTTGGCGCAGGCCTTTATGCTGGAAAAGCAGATAAAAAAGGCGCGCACTACTTTACAGGCGGCATTGGCGATTGAACCCTCCCACCGGGTAGCCAACGACCTGTTTCAAAACACCCATGCCGTTGCCGTGCCGGTCGAACTGGATATCTGGACGGGTTACTCGGAGACAGGCGACATGGGGACATTTAACCTCCGTACCGTGCAACTTACCGCCCAGGTAACCAAAAAAATGCGGATGTATCTCAAGTACGACAATTCCCTGTCGCTCGATTTGGCTTCTTTGGTGCGTACCAACCAGGAAGCGCAGGCTTTTTCGATCGGCGCAGTTATTCCTTCCGGCCCTAAATTGATTTCCCGGGTTGAATACGGCGCGCGTTTCCTGCCGGATAATGCCATACAGCAGGTTTTCAGCACAGAGCAGGTTTACTTCCTGTCAGATAAGATTTCGCTCAAAGGCGGCGGATTTGTCGGTTTGAGCAGTAAAATCAACAACGAATGGTTAGCGTATTGCAGCGTAAGGGTTCCCATTTCTACCGTGTACGCCATCGAGCCGTACTATTTTTTCGCGCGGGTGGAGGGAGCGCCGAGGTCGGAGAACCGATTTATGCTCAATAACCAGTTTCGGAGTAAAAAGGGGTACGAACTCAATATCGGCGCTTTATATGGAATTGCAGGTTTGCCCCGCGATGCAGCGCAGGATAAAATTTATGGCAGTTACATCACGACAATTCTCCCTTTTAGCCGAACGGTTTGGGGACAAGCATCGGTGCGTTGGGAAAAATTTCCAACGGGTGATCTGCTGGCATTCGGATTTGGTGTAAAACTCCGCCTGGAGCGATAAGTCAAGCCCCGTCTAATATTTTCATTTTCAATTGATTGGTTTCATAAATGCCGGCGCTCTGCCGTCGGGCTATCCCCTGTATCCCTATGCGATTTCAACAAACAAATCAGCAACCACTTCCACAAGTGACGGCGCTCACTGCTTTGGCTTCCAAACCGCTTGCCGCGACTAAAAACATTGTTTCCATGCGCCCGATGGCTGCCGCTCCGAGTCCGGTGATGTATATCGCCATTTTTTCCTTTTGGATAGCGTCTTTGATCTGGTTTCAGCCGCGCCTGCTGATGCTGCTCGATATGGCGTACAACATCCCGAGCCGTATTACACTGTGGCTGTTTATCGGATTTATAGACTTTGCCTGGCTGTACGGGATGTATAACATCGGCGTCGTAGTATTTGCCTCGCTCTATGGTTTATTTGGTAAAAAAAGTCCCCTGGCCAAGTTGCCCGAACATCCGCTCGCGGCAACACCCAACCAGCCCCCGGTAGCACTTTTATACACGACCTGCAACGATTTTGTGGAAGAAAGTGTCGAGTCCTGCGTGCGACAGGAATACCCCAATTATACGGTGTACATACTCGATGATTCGTCGCGGGCGGAATTCCAGGACCGCGTGGATGCATTGCTGCAAAATATCCGGGTCTGGTTCAAGTGGTGCGCCGCCCCGACCGTGTGGCATTTAAAGCCGGTAACATGAACTATGGGCTTACACATTACGCCAAAAATGAGCCATATTTCGCTATCGCGGATGCCGATGAGATACTTCCAACAGATTTTTTGACCAAAACAGTGGCCGTTCTGGAAACCGATCAGACTTGCGGCTTTGTACAAGCCAACCACCGTGCTAATCCGAATGATCCTAGCGAACTTGCCAAATCGCTGGGAGTAGGCATCGATATTCACTGGAAATGGTACCAACCCTTGCGCAATGATTATGGCTTCGTCATGTTTTTAGGTCATGGAGCGCTGCTGCGCCGGGACGTATGGGAAAAAATCGGCGGATTTCCGGACATCGTGAGCGAGGACCTCGGCTTTGCTATTCATGCCCGCGAACTGGGTTACCGGGGCAGGTTCCTGGAAGACATCATTTGTTATGAAAATTTTCCAGACTCCGTGCGCTCCTTTCGCATCAGGCACATGAAATGGACGCGTGGCACTTCGGAGTTTTTGAAGAAAAAAATGGGCTTCCTGTTGCGTGCAAAAAACATCTCCTGGACAGAGAAATTTGATATACTCTTTCCAACCCTCAACCTGCCGCTTACCTTGTTGTATTTCCTGTTTATGCTGAATGCAAATTTGGCCTTGCCTTATTTTTTTGGCGTGCAGCGGGATATCACCTTCGTGGTGGGTGGTTCGGAATATCAGGCGCCCCTTATTTCACTTGCCCCCGGTTTTCAGGTTATTTACGGGTGGGATTTTTATCTCATCACACTGATGACCTTTTTTGCCCCCGTACTGTCGTTTATCGTGTCGCTGGCGGCACAACCGCTCAAATTGTTCCGGTTTCTCAGCCAAAGCACGGCCCTGTACGCTGCGCTGACGCCGCTCTCCAGCATTGGGGTGCTCGCTTATTTTGTTTCCGGAAAAGCATTTTTTTTGGTGACCGGCGATTCAAACCAAACGGAGCATGTAAGTAGTTCTAAATCAAAAGGTTGGCTTGGTAAAATACCTGAAAGTTGGCATGGGTTTTTAGCAAAAAGCCACCCCGATACCCGCATTGTTCAGGGATTTGAAATACTGACTGGTATCGGATTTGGCATCGCCGCACTGATGATGTTCCAGGTGTCTTTTTTGGGCTTGTGTCTGGCATTCCTGCTTTTACCACTTATGCACCATTTGAAGTGGGAAAATCGCTGGGTACGCAAAGTGGTATACCTGCCTTTTATACTCATCCTCACAGGCCTGCTGTTGTCCGGTTTTAGTGTTTTTGGCATGCCTGCGCTGTTTTTTGGGTATGGGTTTCACTTTTGATATAAAACTCATCGGATCAGCAATTTTTTCAACACAGACCGCCCATTGGTTTGCAGTTGCACAAAATACGCGCCGGGTGCAAATCGCGCGGCATCCACAAAGTAGTTGGACTGTCCGGCCGGGAATTCACCGTTGAAGATCGTAGCCAGCTGCTGCCCCAGGGTATTGTAAATGTGGATGCTGCCTTTTGTTTTGCTGTCTGTTGATACCGGAATAAGCGTGATAGCGCGCGCCGGGTTTGGATAAATGTCGAGCAAGCGGGCTTCCGGCGCTTCGTCGGTAGCCGATACATCCAGGATAACCGGGAAATCCCAGGGGCCGTCGGGGCCGGGAAGCGGGCGGGCGAGGGATTTTCCGTTGTTGGCAAACGCTTCGATGTAGTAGAACATTTTGCCGTAATAAGCCGGCTGGTTGGGGATTTCTCCTTTCCAGAAACGAACGGAATCGGTGTTGTTCACCGGATTGAGTGGCAAAGTTTGCCAAACCGGCTCCGTTTCGCGGCGGTATTTTACAACCACTTGAGCGATGCCGCTGCGGTGTTGCACATCTGCTACAATGGGGCATTTCCAGGGATCATTCGGACCGACGAATACATATTCCACCGGCTTGTGAACGATGCGCAAGGGATCGTCGACGCCGATTTCCTTGGTGATGCAGTGGATGGCGCCCAGCGAGGGGATGATTGAATTGCAGTTGATTCCGACGATATTGTAACCCGGCAAAGCCTCTTCCCAGATGCGTTGCGCTGTGGTGTCGTATTGTTGTTGGTAAAAGGGCACCAGCACGGTTTTATTGACAAAAACGGCGTTGGCGTAGGTGCGGTAATCGCCGCCGCTATTCGGGTACTGCCCGCCGTCGGGGGGCATCGGGATGCGGATCACTTTGTAAGGCGTGCCGAAAGAACTCTGGAAATTGCTGAGGACATACTGTATGTTGGCTTCTATCTGCGGTCCGTCGGCCACACCTTCGGGGTATTGCCCCACCAGCACGGTTTCTTCATCCAGCAGTTTCATGTGCATATCGATGTGGTGAATGCCGTCATAAGGCAGTTTTTCCATTTTGATATAGCGGTTGATACCCATGTAATCAAACAGGATATTGTTGATATCCGATTCCGTTTTGGCCGTGACATTGTATTCGTTGCCCGGTTCGTTTTCGCTCAGAATCAATTCGGAAGCAAACGCGGTACCCATGCCGTCGGACATAAAATTTCCGCCGGTATTGATCAGATCGTCTGGCGCCAGTGTCGTGGTAAAAAGCGGCACACCCAGGTGTTCGGCAATGCTGCTGGGCAGGGTGTCATCTTTGGGCCGGGTGAGGCGGTTGTATTTCCAGTCAACGAAGTACAAGGAATCCACGCTGTTGGCATACACGCAGTTCGGGCCGTAGTCGCGCACCCAGATGGAGTTGTTGGGAACCACCAGAAAGGTCACATTGGAACTGATGTCGACACCTGCGCCGGTCAGCGTGCTTTGCGCCAGGGAGACGGTGGCCTGGTCGTTGCAACTAACAATCACGCGGCACTCGGCGCGGGCAGCCCGGACAATCTCTGTAAGAATAGCGGGTTGGCTGCGCCAGGTAATGACAAGGGCCTGCAATTCTTCCCATTCGGCCATTGTACGAACCGGTACGGAGGGCGGAGCGGTAAAGCCCAATTCGGATTCCTGGCCCGGCGTTATCGGCTGCGTTTTTTCCCACTCGGAAAGGTAGCGGGGCAGGTCCGTTTCCGAGTGTTGCGCCGACAGATAGCCGGCCAGGAGGCAAAATATAAATAATACGTGTAGGCGTTTAATCATAATATGAAAGTTGTATTTGGTATATCGTGTTTGGAGTGACATCTGTGCGGGATTAAATGACACGAATTTGAAAGTTATGTTTTCTGCTTGCCGATCACGTTGAACGGATGAGACACGGATTTTTAAAAATTGTTACCCCATGATCCGTGTCTCATCCGTCCAATCCGTGTGCCTTTTAACCGTAAGGTTAATTATCAATTGCGAAAATCCCGCTTTTTTGCCAAATCACAACATTAAAAATATCATTCCGCTACCTTAATGCCAGAACTGGCAATTTTTTGAAGTTTTTAAATATAATGGTTATACCCTAGTGTTGCAATGGGTTAAAACCCTTCAGTTCATTGGTTGACTTCCACCGGCTGAAGCCGGGTTGTTGATATCAGCCATCTCGATATTTGTCAGGAAAAAGCACTGCTTTAAAAATCCCGGTTCAGCCGAGACATAATGCCCTATCACGGGCGCAACCCCATTTAATGCCGTTTTATTTAAAAACTTCAATAAGAATTTATCATCAACTTAATCAGGTCAGCATCAGGGTCAAAAAAAAGCGGCGTGCCTTTGCACACCGCTTGAACAAAACCCATTCTATCGTATGAAGTTAAACTGTTAACCGGAATTAGTGGGTAATACTGGTTAGGCTTTTTTTTAATGTGGTGGATCAAACGGCCATGGAAAGTGTACTCAGGTCGCGGAAAAGAATTTTTTTCCGGTTGAAATACAGCACATTGGATCGTTTGAGTTGGTTGAGTACGGCAGTCACCATCTGGCGGCTGGTACCCGTAAGGTCTGCAATATCCTGGTGGGTCATATTGTGTTTGACCAGCGTTTCAAAACCAATGCGGCGGCCCTGTTCGATACCCATCTGGTGCAAAAATTCCATAATTCTGCTTTTCGAATCCTTCAAAACCACGTTCTCCAATTGGTTTTCCGTGTAACGAAGGCGTTCTCCGAGGAAGTGCAGCAGCGACTGTGCAAAAGCAAAATTGTTGCGCATCACTGTCAAAACCACCGTTGCATCCATTTCCAGTACCTGAACGAATTCATCCATGGCATAAGCAAAATCGCGCCGGTTCGCATCTCCAGTCAGGCAGGACTCTCCGAAAAAATTTCCCTCGCGCACTACATATTTGATAATGTCTTTTTCTCGGCATGCACCGCGATTTTCACGATGCCTTTCAGTAAAAAGTAAACTCTGTTGGCGGCCTGACCGGGCTTGTACAGCACCTGGTGTTTGGAGTAAGCGTTGATAACGGCGTTTTCCTGTAGCAAAATGCGCTCTTCCGCACTCAAAACGGCAAATAGGGGGCTGGTTTCCAAGGTAGAGAGTACAATTTTTGTGTCCATAATTCAGTACAAGTTCAGTAGTTGTGTTTATTGTCGGTCGCTTTTCCGAATACATGACATGGAGTCCCTCGAAATCCCCTATTTTGTGGGCAAAATTTATTTGCCTGCAAGTTGATTGCAGGTGCTTCTTTCGCCTCTTTTTGGTGTTTTTGAAGAATCTTGTATCTTGAAAGTTTTTCAAGGACAGGAAAGGTTCTGAATGGCAGTAAAAATATCCACCTTTGCAGAATAAAAATTTTTTCAAAATAATAATTCCTGCTGACCCAGGAGCTTGTGCAGATTCGTTCAGATGATGTCTTCCGGCCACGATCCCACCGAACAAATACTACTTGCAGCCCTGAGCCGGGGCGACGAGTCTGCGCTGCGACAGATTTTTGACCGGTATTATCCGATTTTACTTGGCAATGTCTACCGGATCATCCCGGATGAAGACGCTTGCCAGGACCTGGTGCAGGAAGTATTCGTAGAGCTGTGGCGCAAACGCGCCGACCTGGACATTCATACGTCCCTGCAGGCCTACCTCCGTCGAGCCGCCGTCAACCGCGCGCTCAACTACCTGAAAATCCAACGCCGTACACAATTGCAGGAACCCGAAGATTGGGCGGCAACTGCTGATACATCGCCCGCAGATATTCGCCGCCTGGAAAAGCAGGAAACACTGGAAGCGGCCCTGCACCGGGCCATCGACTTGTTGCCTGAAAAGTGCCGCGTCGTATTTTCACTCAGTCGTTTTGAACAGATGTCGCATCGGGAAATAGCGGAACAACTCGGCATATCCGTCAAAACCATTGAAAACCAGATTACCAAAGCCATGAAATTGCTAAGAGAAGCGCTGGTGCACAGCCGCAATTTGTCGCCGGTTGTCATTTGTATGCTAAATTGCTGGTTTGGGCATAGGGGTTAATGATAAGCCCAATGTCTATTGAAGCAGAACAGGCCCCGAAACACAAAAAAATCTTATGCAAGAAAACGATTACATCGTATTACTTCACAAACAACTGACAGGCGAAATCAGCCCGGCAGAACAGAAGACGCTCAACGAATGGCTCGGCCAGTCTGTTGAAAATCAAGGTTTTGCAGATGATTTGCGCGTCGCCTGGGAAAAAAGCGAGGGGTTTGAAAAGACTTTTCAACCCGACCTTGACGCCGCTTTCCGCCAGTTGCAAGTGCGTATTCAGGCAGCGCCTGCTTCCAGCCCCTTGCGCGTACTGACTTTCCGCCGGCAATTGCTGCGGGTGGCAGCAGCGGCAGCGGTGCTGATTTTTGGCTTGTGGGGATATCAGCAGTTTTCCGGCTCAGTGGCCGCACCTGAATCTCTTGTAGTTTCCAGTAGCGCCGGCAACAGCGAAGTGTTGTTGCCCGATGGTACCCGCGTTTGGCTCCGCAAGGGCGCCCGGATGGAGTATCCTGCTGCATTTGCAGGCCGGGAACGCACTGTTCGTCTACAGGGAGAGGCTTATTTTGAAGTAGCCCGCGATTCCTCCAAAGTATTTCGTGTCCTGATGGAAGACCAAAAAGGTGGCGTGGAAGTATTGGGCACTGCATTTAATGTGTGCCAAAACGCGGAAGCGACGACCGTGATGGTGCGTTCGGGTAAAGTGCGCTTTAACCCGATGAGGCCGGCAAAAGTGTGATCCTTGCGGCTGGTGAAAAAGCCGTTTTGAACAAAACCAAACGACAGTTGACCACAGAAACAGTGGTCACATTCAATGAGTTATCCTGGCAAACCGGCGGTCTCGAATTCGTTCGCACACCCATGCGGCAGGTCATCAGCGACCTCGAAACATATTACGGCGTACAAATAACCCTGACCAATACCAACCTTCAGTACTGTAAACACACCGCGCCGCTTACCAACCAGCCGCTTGAAAAAGTGCTGGAAAGCCTCAGCCTTACCTATCAAATGCAGGTGAAACAAACAGGACCGAAGGCATATCAACTGACGGGAGGTTCCTGCCAGTGAAGTGCGAAGTCGGCAGTGCGAAGTGCGAAGTCTGGAACAAGTGCGAAGTCGGCAGTGCGAAGTCGACAGTGCGAAGTGCGAAGTCGGCAGCGATGAAGTTGAAAATTAGGGCTTATCACCACTACGGCCTTTTTACCCGCCTTACTGTCCCGGATGGTAAGGCGGGTTGTTTTTTACTGCTCCTGCTGATACGCCACCCGCCAGTCGCGTAAAGGCATCCGATCGATCGGATACCAGTTGCCCCACCAGTCGAAATATTCCAGGTTATTAAAATTCAGTTTATAGTCGAATTCACTCGGTACGTCGTACACGAATCCCGGGTAATAAAACTCGCGTCCCTGTTCGATGGCGAATTCAATTTCTTTCAGCATGGTGTAGGTGCCCAGCCCGCGTTTCCATTCTTCCGGTTCGTGGATACAATAATTGCCCGCCACACTTTTTTTACCGATGTGGAAAAAACTGCTGGCTACCAACTGGCGTTGCGGGTTCAATACATCGAATTGCACCCCGTAACAAGGCATAATACTGCTGAATGCGCTAAAAAAGCCGTAGATACTCATCGGGCGGTTGTGGGAAAACCGCCGGGCATGTCTTTCAAACAGCCATTCATGCACGGGCAAAATACGGATGGGATGTTTGAAAAGCATCAGGTCTTCGTTGCGCCGCAGGCACTTCCGCTGACTTTTGCTGAATTGAAAATCCTTCAGCCGGATACGCAGCAGGATGACCCGGCAGGGCTGCCCGCGCCATTCCCAGTAATTGCGGCGAAACAGCAGGTCTGCCCAATAGGTCCATCCATCCTCGCAAAACCGGTCGAACACCATCGTGTGGAGCGCCTGCATGGGCAGGTATTCCTCGATGTAGTTCGGGTTGAACGAGATGGCGTCAAAAATGGGCAGCGATTTTGGGCTCAAAAGAGTTTGTTGAGTTTGTTGAGAGGTTGAGATTGTTGAGAACGTTGAGATTGTTGAGAGGTTGAGATTGTTGAGGGTGGTAACATAAGGCCATGAGTTACTACCCTCAACCATCAACCATCACAACCTCAAACCATCTCAACTTTAACGCTAGCAACAGGTATTATTGCATGAATTAATTGCGAAAGTAAAGGTCATTTTCCATTTTTATGGAATGAACAGATGTTTTTCTCTCTACTTTTGTCCTCCTTTTTAATATGTTGAGAATGTTGAGGGTTGAGGTTGTTGAGAGCCGCTCTATGAAGGAGAGCATGTTGTTCATTTAAACTCAGGCCCCTCAAACTTTCAAACCTCAAACCTTCCTCAACATTCAACATCACAACAGCATACAAACAACCCATGTCAAAAGTACTCATTATCGGCGCAGGCGGCGTTGGCCGCGTAGTCGCTTACAAATGTGCCCAGCACCGCGATGTGTTCGGCGATATTATGCTCGCTTCCCGAACGAAATCCAAGTGCGACGCAATTGCAGAGGCCATTCATGCCGCTTACGGTGGCAAAAAGATAGAAACAGCCCGGGTCGACGCCGATCAGGTACCTGAAATGGTGGCGTTGATACGTCAGTTTCAACCCGATCTGGTGGTCAATGTTGCCTTGCCTTACCAGGACTTGCCGATCATGGATGCCTGCCTCGAAACAGGTGTGAATTATATGGATACGGCCAATTACGAGCCGAAAGACGTGGCTAAATTCGAATATTCCTGGCAATGGGCTTACCAGGACCGGTTTAAAGAAAAAGGGATCATGGCCCTGCTCGGCTGCGGCTTCGACCCCGGCGTGACCAGCGTATTCACCGCTTATGCCGCCAAACACTACTTCGATGAAATCCACGAATTAGACATCATCGACGCCAATGCCGGCAACCACGGCAAAGCATTTGCTACCAATTTTAACCCGGAAATCAACATCCGGGAAGTAACGCAGCGCGGCAAATACTGGGAAAACGGTCAGTGGATAGAAACCGAGCCGCACGAAATCTGGAAAGACATCGACTACCCGGAAATCGGCCCGAAACGCTCCTACCTGATTTACCACGAAGAACTGGAAAGCCTCGTCAAAAACTACCCCACGCTCCGACGCGCGCGTTTCTGGATGACCTTCGGCCAGGAGTACCTAACGCACCTGCGCGTGATCCAGAACATCGGCATGGCCGGCATCGAACCAGTTAAATTCAAAGGGATCGATATTGTGCCGCTCGAATTCCTGAAAGCCGTACTGCCTGCGCCCGAAGAACTGGGTGAAAATTACACCGGTTTTACCAGCATCGGTTGCCGTATCAAAGGTGTGAAAGACGGCAAAGTGCGCACATACTACGTTTGGAATAATTGCAGCCACCAGGATGCCTACAAAGAAACCGGCACCCAGGCAGTGAGTTATACCACCGGCGTACCCGCCATGATCGGCGCCCGCATGGTGCTGGAAGGCAAATGGGCGGGAAAAGGTGTGTTCAACGTGGAAGAACTGAATCCCGATCCGTTTATGGAACGCCTGAACCTCGACGGGCTGAGCTGGCACGAGCAGGTGGATATTGATTTGCACATGGATTAGATATTAATTGAACACAGATTATGAGGATGAGACACGGATTTACATATATTTTTATTTTTAAACACATAGGACATAGAGCACATAGCCGTAGAGTACCTAAACTATGTTTTCTATGTGCCTATGTGTTTAAAAATGAAAATATGTGGTAAAAAATCCGTGTCTCATCTTTCTAATCCGTGTTCCATTTTCTCACTTCTCACCTCTCACTTCTCACCTCTAAATCATGAGAATCCTACTCGTCGAAGACGAAGAACATATCCGCGACGCGGTCAAAATGAACCTTGAAATAGAAGGTTACGAAGTGGTGGCTACCGGCAATGGCAAAAAAGCCCTGGAGTACACGCAGGGCCAGCATTTCGATTTGCTGCTGCTCGATGTGATGCTGCCGGATGTGGATGGGTTTGCCATTACGGAGCAGGTGCGGCTGAGCAATACGGAAGTTCCCATTTTGCTGCTGACGGCCAAGGACATGTCGCAAGACCGCATTATGGGTCTCAAAAAAGGTGCAGATGATTACCTGACCAAACCCTTTGTGCTGGAAGAACTGCTGCTACGGGTAAGCAACCTGCTCCGGCGCAGCCAGCGGGTGAAAGGCGAAGCGCCGAGCTTGTTTGAATTTGGCAAAAACAAAGTCAATTTCGATACGTTTGAGGCAGTATCGTTCCGGGGCGACGAAATCATGCTCACCAAAAAGGAGGCCATGCTGCTCAAACTGCTGATTGAACGAAAAAACGAGGTGGTCAGCCGCAACCAGATTCTGCAATCCGTGTGGGGTTATGATGTGTTTCCCAGTACGCGGACCATCGATAATTTTATCCTGGCTTTCCGCAAATACTTTGAAGAAGACCCTAAAAATCCGCATTTTTTCCATTCTATGCGCGGCGTAGGGTACAAATTTACCTTGTGATGTGGTCTAAAATTATCCGGTTTCCGTTCATTTTGCTGATCCGCGTGTATCAGCTGACGCTTTCCCCTTTGCTGGGAGCCAATAAATGCCGATACCAACCCACCTGCTCTTATTACGCCATCGGCGCCATCGAAGAATGGGGCGTGCTGAAAGGCACTTACTTAGCCGTCAAACGCATCCTGCGCTGCCATCCCTGGAGCAAACATCCGATGCACGATCCGGTACCTAAAAAGGAATGAGGAATGAGGGATGAGGAATGCCGAGCGTGATTACACAGAAGAAGTCGAATGAGGAATGAGTGAGTAACAGGAATGCCGGACATCGCGCTTGGCATTCCTCATCCCTCATCCCTCATTCCTCATTTAGGAACGGATACCTGTAGTCCGTTGGCGGCACAAAATTCTCCTTCATCGTACGCGGTGAAATCCAGCGGTACATATTCAGGATCGACCCCGCTTTGTCGTTGGTGCCGGAAGCGCGGCCACCGCCGAAAGGCTGCTGGCCAACGACGGCGCCGGTCGGTTTGTCGTTGATGTAGTAGTTGCCGGCTGCGTGGCGGAGTTTGAGGTTAGCCAGTTCGATGGCAGCCCGGTCGCGCGCAAAAACAGCGCCGGTGAGGGCGTAAGGCGAAGTTTGGTCGAGCAAATCCAGCGTTTCCGCATATTTAGCATCGGGGTAAACGTAGATGGTCAGCACCGGCCCGAAGATTTCCTCGCACATGGTAACATATTGAGGATCAGATACTTCGAGGACCGTTGGTTCGATAAAGAAGCCCTCCGTTTTGTCGTAATTTCCACCTGCAATCACCTGCACGCCAGGCGCTTTTTTAGCATCGGCGATATAGGATGTGATTTTATCAAAAGCCTTTTCATCGATGACGGCATTGATAAAATTGCGGAAATCTTCGGTGGTACCCATGGTCATGGAGGCAAGGTCTGCCAGCATTTTTGCTTTCACGGCAGGCCACATGCTTTGCGGGATGTAGGCCCGGGAAGCGGCGGAACATTTTTGGCCCTGAAACTCAAAAGCGCCGCGTACCAGTCCGACGGCCACGGCATCCGCTTCGGCGGAAGGGTGCGCGATGACAAAGTCCTTGCCGCCTGTTTCGCCCACAATGCGCGGGTAGGTATGGTAATTGGCAATATTGTCGCCGATGGTTTTCCAGATGCGCTGGAACACACCTGTGCTACCGGTAAAGTGCAGTCCGGCGAAGGACGGGTGGCGGAAAACCACATCGCCGACCGTCGGGCCGTCCACATACACTAAGTTAATGACGCCGGCGGGTAAACCGGCTGCTTCCAGGATTTCCATGATAACCGCTGCCGAGTAAATCTGGGATTCGGCGGGTTTCCAGACGGCTACATTCCCCAACATGGCAGGCGCTGTGGGTAAATTGCCGGCGATGGCGGTAAAATTGAACGGCGTCAATGCAAAAATGAAACCTTCCAGGGGCCGCCAGTCGGTTCGGTTCCAGATGGTACGGCTGCTGATCGGCTGCTGCTGGTAAATTTTTTCCATGAAATGCACGTTGTACCGCCAGAAATCGGCCAATTCGCAGATGCAGTCTATTTCAGCCTGGTAAGCGTTTTTACTTTGGCAGAGCATGGTGGCTGCCAGCATCCTGGAGCGATACGGCCCGGTCAGCAAATCGGCGGCGCGCAGGAAAATAGCGGCGCGTTCCTGCCAGGGCATGGCTTCCCAGGCCGGTTTGGCTGCGAGTGCCGCGTCGATGGCTGATTTCACATGCGAGGCATTGCCTTTGGAGTAGTGGCCCAGCATATGTTTGCGTTCATGTGGCGGGCGCATAGCTACTTTTTCTTCCGAAAACACGTGTTTGCCTCCGATAAACATGGGGATGTCTTGTTGGGAGGCTTTGGCGTCGGCAAGCGCTTTTTTCAGGGATAATTTTTCCGGCGATCCGGGAGCGAAATTCAGCACCGGTTCATTCACCGGTTGTGGTACCGTAAATATTGCGTCAGTCATTTTCTATGTGTGTGGTGTATAGTGTGTGGTGTTTGGTATTAAAGGGCAAAGGGCAAAAAGCAAAAAAAAGGCAAAAGGCAAAATTAAACAGAGTGGTTGAAATTGCCCCTTGCCTTTTGCTCTTTGCCTTTTAAGGCAGTGTGCCAATATGAACTTCTGCCGGAATAAAAGGTGTGGCATCGGCGCCGCCGACAATGATTTCGCGTACGATGGTGCTGCTGATGTGGGAAAATTCCGGCTGTGAAATCAGGAATACCGTTTCGATGCCATCGCCCACAATATGATTGAGTTGTGATATGGTTTTTTCATAATCGAAATCGGAGGCATTGCGCAAGCCCCGCAACAGGTAACGCGCACCGATGCGCTGGCAGTAATGCGCAGTGAGGTTTTCAAAAGAGTCGACGCTGACCTGCGGGTATTTGGAAAAAACCTGCCGCAACCATTCCATGCGCTGCTCCAGTGGGAACAGGTACTTTTTGGTGGAATTGATACCAACCGCCACAATAATTCTGTCGAAAAGAGGCAGGGCGCGTCGCACCAGGTCTACATGGCCGACCGTAATGGGATCAAAAGAACCGGGAAATACCGCAATTTTCATATCGAATCTGGTTAAGTAAAAGGGCAAAATTGCAAAGGGCAAAAAGCAATGTAAATCAATGAGTTACAGAAGATTTAGTTTTAATTAATTTTGCATACCTACTTATAAAGCGGGGGCAAAGTTGGCGCTTTTGTCTGGAACGACAAACATAAGTAGTTATGAGTTATGCGTTATGCGTTATGAGTGTCTGGAACAGGTGTCATGCTCATTACAAAATCTGTACTATAACATATTCAATATTTTGATAACGAGGTGTTTACAAAAATCACCCAGCTACATGATGATACAACAACTCAAAAAATTAGTCACAGGCAATGTTTTGTGATTTGAATTGAACCTCTACCTTTGGGCCGAACAAAAATCATTTTTAACTATCTGAAATCATTATGAAAAAACTATTCTTCACCCTGGTTCTAATGGTGGCATTTTTTGCCGCAAATTCACAGGATTACAAATCAGCCATTGGTTTGCGCCTGGGTTACCCAACTTCCATCTCCTACAAACATTTCATCAGCGATCCCGGTGCGATCGAAGTATTTGCCGGTTTCCGTTCTTACTCTTTGTATCGCTGGGTTAATGTCGGAGGCGCCTACGAACACCACAAACCCATCAGCGGCGTGGATGGTTTGAAATGGTATTTCGGCGGCGGCGCTTCTGTTTTCCTGTGGACGTATGATGATGCTTTCCTGGATGATGATGGCAGCACCAGTTTCGGTCTTTTAGGAGTACTCGGTTTGGACTATAAATTTGCTGATGCGCCGGTCAATTTATCCGCAGACTGGATGCCGGTCTTCTTTTTGAACGGTTATGGAAATGGCTTTGGCGGCGGATTCGGCGCTTTGAGCGCCCGCTACACATTCAAATAGTTAGTAACCAGTACTATTTTGGAGAGGCTACTTCACTTTTATCGTGGAGTAGCCTCTTCTCTTTATGTCTAATAACTACTTATGAAAAACGAATCCGATATTCCCCTCGACCCCAAACCCTGGCAGGTGCTCGACCGGCGCTATGTGCTGGACCGGCAGCCGTATATGACGCTTCGGGAAGATACCGTTTTGCTACCCAACGGCGCCCGCATCGAAGATTATTTCGTTTTTGAGTACCCCGATTGGGTGATGACCTTAGCCGTGACAAAAGCAGGTGAATTTGTGCTGATCCGGCAGTACCGGCACGGCATCGGCGCCGTCCACTACGAACTGGCTGCCGGCGTGGCGGAGAAAGCGTTTTCGCCGCTGGAAAATGCGCAGCGGGAACTGCTGGAAGAAACCGGATTCGGCGGCGGCGAGTGGCAACTCTGGATTCAGGCTTCCGCCAATCCGGCCACCCATACCAATACAAGTCATATTTTCCTGGCTACAGGAGTCGAACGCCTGGATTTGCAACAATTGGAATCAACTGAGGAGATCACCGTTCGGGTACTGCCTGCCCTGGAGGTGCTACGAATTCTTCGTGCCGGAGAGGTTTTTCAGGCCCTGCATTCGGCGGCCTTGTGGCGGTATTTTGCGGAGTTTGGACTCCCATAGAAAGAAGTGAGAGGTGAGAAGTGAGAGGTGAGAAACGTAGAGTACACCGCTCCGCATTAATATCTCTAAGCCCGGAGCGGTGTACTCTACGTTTCTCACCTCTCACTTCTCACCTCTCACTTCTAATAAATCTACCCTCAAATCCGCTTTAAACAGTCCGTCTTCGCGTCCGACAGATAACTCGGAATGCTGGGGATAAATCAAATCGAGCTGTCGTTGTACATTTTTCAGCCCGATACCGCCCGAGCCGTTTTGACCGGTATCCAGGTCGTCTTCGATGGTGTTGTGTACGCTGAAATGCAGTTGGTTGTTTTGCAGCGTCAGTTGGATGCTGATATACACATCGCCGGTAGTAGCGCCTGCGCCGTGTTTGAAGCTGTTTTCCACCAAAGGAATGAGCAAGAGCGGCGCAATGGAAGCGTGCGGATTATCAATGGACTCCTGGTAATCAACGGTCAGGCGTTTGTTGTAACGCAATTTTTCCAGTTCGATATAGTCGCGAATCACCTTGGCTTCGTCGGCTACCGCGATGCGCGGGGCGCGGCATTCATAGAGCACGAATCGCATGATTTTGGAAAGCATCATGATAGCGTCCGCCGTTTTTTCCGATTTTTTCCGGGCCAGCACAAACAGGTTGTTCAGCGTATTGAACAGGAAATGCGGATTGGTTTGCGCCCGCAGAAAACTGAGTTCGCTTTGCAGTTTTTCCTTGATGAGGGTTTCCTCCACCTCCTGGCTTTTATACCGCAGTTTGATCATTTTGATGATAACTGCCGAAGTGATGGTGATGTAGAGGTCGAATACGGAAAGAATCATGCCCTGTGCCCTGAAAAACCCGAAGGGCACGGGTTGTATCCAGGTAAAATAGCCCCAAAGCAGCAGCCTGTACAGCAAAGTCGCAATGGCAAAGGAAAGCAGGGACATCCCCACTAATTTGCCTAATTTACTGCGGTCGAGGTAAAGCGGAATGATATAATAAAAAATGAAGTAGGTGAACGCCAGTTTCACCGGAAGCGAAAATGCTTCCCGATAGGTAGCCTGAAGCAGGTAGGCGCTGATGTTGCGCCCCTCCATTACACAAACCACCAGGCCATTCAGGAGCAAATAAACGATCCAGAAAAGCAGGTGGTAACTGATACGAATCCAGTTTATCCTTGCCATGCTATTTTTTCAAACCCGGGGGCAATGCTCAACGTGTACAGCGAACGGTCGCGCAGGCGAATTTCTTTGATGGGCATTTCAGCCCCGTCCACCGTACATTGTTTTACAAATGTTGGAAACCCCACTAAGTATACTTTTACTTTTTCATAAGAAGGTACAAAGTCTCCCTCTTTGCGTTGTCGCAGCGTGAATCTGCCATTATTACCTTCCGTTTCAAATATTTTCAAACTAAACTTTCCTTCCTGGTAATCGTATCCTTCTCCCGCATCTTCGTATAAGTGGCTGGTTTCCAGACCATTCTTATAATAAACATACAAGGTCAGTTCATCCACCGGTTTTTCCTGCACCCACTGCCGCACCGGATACACGGGCAGTACGGCCCCTTCCCGGATAAAAAAGGGTATCTGGTCGGGCATCGTATTCACAAACACCTCTCCGGATGAGGGCTGGCCCGTCCAGAAATAATACCAGTTGCCTTTTGGCAGGTAGACGCCCTGGCGCTGCACTTTCGGTTGAATGACCGGACTCACCAGCAAATGTTCTCCGAAGAGAAAATCGCGCTCCTGTTCCCAGAGTTTGGGGTCGTTCGCATCTGCAAAAGCGAGGTGTCGCAGTACCGGCGTTCCATCCAGTGTATGGTGCCACATAGCGGTATAGAGGCAAGGTAGCAGGCAATAGCGCAGTTCGATGGCTTTTTTCGCCGAAGGTGTCCATTTTTCCCCGAAAGACCAGGGTTCCTGGTCTGAAAGTTGTGGAAGCAGGGTTTCCGGCGGCGGGCTGTCGGGTGTGTGAACGGTCTCTTCCGGCGCCAATCCTTCTTCTTCCAGGGTCAGCAAAGCATCGCCTGTAGCGTGTTGGCCTTTGCTGTGCGTCCGCATCATGGGGTGAAAAACAGCCAGTTGCAGCCAGCGGACATACAACTCGCCATCCGTACAACCGGTAAATCCGCCGATGTCGGTTCCGCAAAATGAAAAGCCGGAAATAGCCAGCCTTTGGCACTGGATATTGGCAATCTGCAGGTGTTCCCAGTCGGAGACATTGTCGCCTGTCCAGATGGCGGCGTAGCGCTGCCCTCCGCTGAAGGACGCGCGCGTCAGCAGGAAGGGTCGTTTTTCCGGGCGCAGTTGGCGCAGCCCGTCCCAGGAAGCGCGGCTCATCTGATGGCCGTAAATATTGTGCGCTTTCCGGTGGCTGCAGGGGTGTCCGTCGCCGTGGTGCATCACATTGTCGGGCAACGTTTTATGGTGAACATGAAAAACCGCCGGTTCATTCATGTCATTCCAGAATCCGCTGATGCCGAGATGTTCATACAAGTCGGTGTACAGTTGTCCCCACCACTCCCGCGCTTTCGGGTCGGTGAAATCAGGGAACGCGCAGAAGCCGGGCCAAACGGGTCCTTTGGCAATATCGCCATCGGCAGTGCGGACAAACATGCCCAGTTCCAGTCCCTTGCGATAGACGTCGTATTCCGGGTCTTCCTTGATGCCCGGATCGATCATTACGACTGTTTCAAATCCCTGTTCGCGCAAATCATCGATCAGGCGTTTGGGATCGGGAAAATGCGTCTTATTCCAGGTAAAACAGCGATAGCCGTCCATGTAGTCGATGTCAAGGTAAAGGGCGTCGCAGGGAATGGCTTCTGCCCGGAAATGATCGGCAATTTCCCGGACATTGCTGTCCGGGTAGTAGCTCCAGCGGCTTTGGTGATATCCCAGGCTCCAGAGTGGCGGCAACTCGTGGACGCCCGTGAGCCGTGCATACCGGCGGGCAACCTCGTCGAGTTCCGGCCCGTAAATGAAATAATAATTCATCTCGCCACCGTCGGCAGAAAAACTGGTGGTGGCATTGTCCGTACTGTTAAAGTCAAAATGCGACCGAAAGGAGTTGTCTAATAAAATACCATACGCAACACCCTGATACAGTGCGTAATAGAACGGAATAGCGCGGTACATGGCATTGTGATCCCGCCCGAATGCATAAGAGTCGGTACACCAGTTCTCGAAATGCCGTCCCGCCAGGTTGGTGCCGCAAGCCTTGTCGCCGAGGCCCATAAACACCTCTTTTCGGTGGCATTTTTTTTCAACTTTTACCTCGCTCCATCCGTGCATGACGGTTCTTTTGGCGGAATAACCGCCTTCATCTTCGCAGAGCACCCGGTCGTCGAGGTCGTAAAAACGCACCCGTAATCCCGATTTGGATACCACCACCTGCAGGTATTCGGACACCAGCACATAGTCATTGTTGTTTTCATTTAAAGTAACAACAACCTTGCCTGGCAGAAAATCGGGTGAAATGGCGTACGAAAAATCGGGAGCAAACACCCCGTCAGGCGAATAGCGCAGGCGGATGATGCCGCCGGTCAGCACCTGCACACGCAGGGTTACATGGTTTTTGCAGACAAATTCATAAGCCCCGTCGTACCAGCGCACGTTGGTTACTTCATCTGGCTGAATGAGTTGGAAAACGTCTTCGTACCGCTCGCTCACGCTGGCGTCTGCCCATGCGATGGTGGTAGGCCTGGGCGCTACAACCGGCGCCGGGATTTTTTCGGGTATTTCTTTGATTCGTTTGGCTGCCACGTGCTGTTCATTTTGCAGCTAAGTAACGATGAAAGCGCAACTTCCCGATTTGATGACGGCATATAAAAACAACAGCCAGCTGCCCTGCAGGATGAACCGGCCTGTACGTGGCAATTGAGCGTTTGTAGTGGAAATGTCCGAAAATTGTTCGGTAGCGCTGTTGTAACTGGCCAGGAGGTCGTTTTGCCGGGTGAAAATTTTCCGGACAGGCGAACACCAGAAAGCGGACAGTTCAACATGGCGGCCCAACCGCCATCCCAATCCGAGCTGGTAGTCCATCTGCCAGCGTTTCAATTCGTCGGTAGCCACCTGGCCGGCGTCTCGCTGCGATTTATTCGTATCTAAGGAGACGATTGCGTTTTCAACAAAATTCTGCTTTGCCGATTGTCCCAAAAAGGTATAATTCACAGAAACGCCGGAGTACAGGCGCAAAGGGCGAATGGGTTGCCACCAGGCCATAACGGGTATTTCCATCTGGTGCAATTTTCGCAACGGGATATAAACGTACCCTTCCTGCAAATCGGCAGTACTGGTATTGCCGCCGGTTATTGGAGGAGCATAAGAGCCTGTGTAAATGCCTGTTGCTTTGTCGTAAATAATTCTTCTACCGCTACAACCGGTTGTTCGCTTGCAGACGGGCGATAACGGGTGTACAGGAGAGATGTGCGAAGACCCCATTTCCGGGCAAAACGCCAGTCTGTGCTGATGCCTGCCGACAGGCTGTTCAGACCTGAAAAGTGCTCGGTGGATACAGCGCTTGTCAGGCCGAATGCCCAGCGCGGCGTTGTTTGCAGGGGTTTGACGGAAGCCTCGTTGGCGCCGGGTGTTACGGCAAAAGTACGGGTGTCGGCAAGGGAGCGTGTTTGTTCGGTTTCTACGGCGTGGAAAGGCAGGGCAACCGGAAGGAGCGGAGTAGCCACATCGGCATCATCTGAATGGCTTATGTTTGCGGGCGTGGCATTATCCGGTAAAAATGCTGCCGTTTCACTGGCTGAAGGGTTTGCCATCGCTATGTTTTCAACCGGGGAAGATGTTGTTGTTGTGTTTGTTTGAACCTCTGGTAACTGCATCGAAGCGGAAGAAGAACGGATCGGCGCCTGAGCAATGCTTACCTGCTGCGGGCTGCTGCCGGCGGGCAATTGCCGGGCAGCAACACTTGTTTCGTCCGCATTTTTCGCGCTTTGTATTCCTGGCCGGTTATCCGAACGAACGGGCGCCTTTTCAGGCGCAACCGGTTGGTTTTCAATAACTTGTTGCACAACAGGCCGTTCTGTTTTCAACACCGCCGGAGCAGGTTCCGTCGGCAGGCCCGGATCGGATTGCCACCAGACGCGGCTTCCCAGGATGGCGAGGGGCAGCAAAAGCAGCCCAAACCACCACCAAATAAACGGTCGGCGTTTTTGCTCCGCAGGCATCTCGCGATCGAGCAGTTCTTGCATCGATTGCCAGCCTTTGTCGGCAAGTTTCTTGTCCTGATCTTCTATCATGTCGCAGTCTTTACTTTAGGGCTTTGGGTGTTATTTGGATAATGATGAGCAAGTAGTTCACGTAGTTTTTGACGGGCCGTACTGAGGTGCCATTTGGAAGTGCCTTCACTCATTTGCAGGGTTTCGGCTATTTCCGCATGAGAATATCCCTCGATGGCATACAACCTGAAAACCTCCTGAGAAACGGGAGGGCAGGGTTCGCACGGCCCTCAGAATATCCTCTTCATAAAATCCTTCGTGGCTGTTTTCCTGCACAGGCCGGTCATGGTCTTCCAATACCAGAAAATGCAGGTAACGGGCATTGTCGCGGTAATAATCGGCCATGCTGTGGTACACTAAGCGACGGATCCAGCCTTCCAGGCTGCCTTTGAAACTGAAAGTATGTATTTTTTTAAAAACGCGCAGGAACCCGTTGTTCAGGATTTCCAGTGCGGTGTCTTCATCCCGCGTATATCGGCGGCACATGCGGAGCATTTCCGGAAAAAATCGACGGTAGAGCGCTTCCTGTGCGCGCCGGTCATTGGCTGCACAACCCGCTACCAAGTCCTCTTCCGTATAAATTTTATGCTTGAAAATGCTCATTCCACTGTGGGTATGCCTGAATCGGTTTGAGTGTAGTTATCCGTTATTGGTTATCAGTTATCAGTGTTGATAATCAAGCATTTGCCAGAAATTTGGCCAAAACTAAATCTTTTGTAACTCATTGATTTATGCGCAAATTTACTTTTGGTCCTTTAAATGTTTTGCCCTTTTACTTAACGGATAACTAGGAGCAAACCTATGCCCAATTCCACTCTTTTTTTCAAATGTCTGTCGGTGCCGAATCCGCCGCCCCAGGCGGCGTTATCCCAATCCCGTTCCATGCGCTGCAATCGAATGCCGATAAATGTCAGAAAATGATTGCCGATGCGGTACCCAATCTGCCCCTGCGCCATCCAGCCTCCTTTCCAATTGTCGGTGTTAGCGTCACTGCTCCACCAGTCAAAAACCTGCTGTTCTTTTCCAATAAATGACCATCCTGCTCCGAGGGAATAAAATGGAGCGATGCGTTGTTTGGTCAAATAGCCCCGGGCTTCTACAAAAGTGGAACCGTAACCGGATCATAACCACCAGGCGCATAATTTTCGAGTCCGATACCGATACCAACGCTCAACAGGCGATTCAGTTTAAACCCGGGCTGTGCTGCAGCGAATAACCGTTTTCAACATCTCCGAATAACAAGGCTACCCGGCTGCTGTGGTACCAGCCTTGTTCCCTGAAATCATATTGCCGCGCTTCGCGGATTCTCTTTGAGCCCTGGCAGTGTTGTACAACGCGCCGCACAGATCTACTCGGAATGACCAACCTGGCGCCGGCCCAGGTCGTTATGACGAGCGAGGCAGCAGGATCATACGCGCTGATCGTACCCCGAAAGACGGATCCGCCTTTTAAGTAGACCACATCCTGGCAACGAAGGCTGTCCTGCGCGCCCAGCCATTGAGCAGATAGTAAGAGGCTGAAAATGAATATTTTGCGCAACATAGTAGTTGATTTGAATGTACTTCCGAACCCTGTTCGGAAACGGGTATTGTGTCAAAAGTCAGGTGGTTAAAAACCTGGCCAAAAGATGCTAAATAAAGTTTTGGTCGGGTGCTAAAATTGACAACTTTTTAAAAGTTGTCAATTTTTCACGCTGCTTTTGGCGAAGATAATTTAATGCAAAAAAATAGATTATTTCGCTAGCGGCTTTTGACACACCCCAAATGGGGGTTGTGTCAAAAGTCGTATTCTACTAAAGCCATGGTTCTAGTGTGAAATTTAATTTCGTGTTACCTCCAACTTCCCGAAAGTTTTAAACTTTCGGGAAGTTCCGAGCCGAAAAAACCAAGTATAATTTGGCGTCTTATTCCACTTCGCCCCTTTTGACACAACCCCATACCTACCGAACGACCGGCAGCAGGCTGATCTGCTTCGGGTCTTCCGGGTTGCTTACGTCAAACTGATAAAAGCCGCCATCACCGATTACCATCAGGTGCTCGTCGCTGAATGCGATGACATCGTAGGTAGTCATGTTTTTCAGGTGCGACAATTGTACCATGTTCAACGGATCGGATTTGTCAAATATTTTCAGTCCGTCATCGCAAAGGAACAAGTGTTCATTGGTCACCGAAAGCCCCATTGGTTTGGTCATGGGGTACGATTTGCTCAGCGATGCGTTGGGCAGGTTTTTGATGTCGATCACATCCAACTGATTAAACGTACCGTTACAGTTGGTGCCGCCGTGGATGGTCACATAAGCATTGTTTTCGTCGCAAACGACCGGATCGCAGCCGGTGGCATGGTTGAAAACGGCCTCCTGTACCGGGCGAGCGGGGTTGGTATTATTGAAAATGAAAACACCCGTTTGGGAGCCTACGAACAGGCGGTCTTTCCAGGGGAAAATGGTCTCGATGTTCCAACCCACATACAGGGAGTCGCGGCGGCTGGGGCAGGTCGGGTTTTGCAGCGACCAGGTGCGCAGCATAAAGTTGTCTACCGTGTACAGGAACTGGTCATGCAGACCGAAACGCGCATAAGAACCGGCAATACCCGTAGCCGCCGGGACGCCGTTGTTTTTTCTTATACCATTATTGGAAGCGTCGGCAAAAGAAGAAAAGCTCACATCGGCAAAAAGAACATCGCCCTGCATAAACCAGCTATTGTTCCAGCGGGTGTCGTTACAGGGGACTTCTTCTGTTATTTCTGTTTGCAGATAATCTACGAGGTAGCCCAACTGGGGCGTAAAACCATGCAATTGAAAAGCATCCTGCGAAGTGCAAACCAACTGCGGGTTTTGTACATCACTGATGTCGATCGTCAGCAGGTCGACATACTGGTCGGCGTATAAGTGGTTGCCGCGGATTGCCATATCGACATTGCCGGGAATTTTCCAGAAAGCAATATTTTGTGGACTGGCGGGGTTTGTGTTGTCAATAACGTGTATACCTTCGTGGAGTTCGTTGATGAACAGGTAAGTGCCGAACGCATAGATTTTGCCTGGTTTATGAAGTGTTCTCGGCGATTCGGCGCTGATGCCCACGCGGAAATCGACGGGCAATTTGTAAATCGGATCGAAACGCACATACGTACGGGTGGAAGTACATTCGTCGCGCAGACAGCCGGACATGGAGGTAAGTACGATTCCGACAAAGGCAAGGCGTAGTAAAAGTGAATATTTCATATTGAACGGGTTCAAGATTTGACTGGTTTACGATAGAATTGGCCAACTTTATTTCATAGACCGCGTTTTTTATGGCCGGGGTTGGTAAAGAAGGTGAAATTTTTCAAAGCGCTGTTATATTTTTGCGCTGAATTTTATATAAAGCATTGAAAATCAAAACATTTTATAAAAATTATGTGGACGCTGATAACAGGTTTTGACCAACTTTCAAAAGAAGAAATTGATGCATTGGTAGAAGCCCCTGCATTGATTACCATTCTTGTCGGCGCAGCAGACGGCGACCTGGACCGGGAGGAACGCACCTGGTCGGAGCGCTTGCTGCGTTCCCGCACCTACAACAATCCCAAAACGCTGAATGAATTTTACCGGGTCGTCGTGGAGGGGTTCTGGGTGAAAGTGCATTCTGAAATGGCGCATTTGCCGGAAGATCCCGAGGCGCGCAATACCGAGATTTCTACTCGTTTAGAACGAATTAACCCGATTTTAGCCAAACTCGACTTGCAACTTGCTGCCGACCTCTACAAGGGTTTTATCGGATTGGCCGAAGAAACAGCCGAAGCTCCGGCGGTTTTCTGCGCATTGGAGCCATCAGCGCGGAAGAAGCCCGCTGGGTGAAATTGCCGATGATTACGCGGATAATTGCGCCAAAGAAAGATGATGATGATTGGGAAGATGAAAATCCAACGGTACCGATGCGATGAGTTATAAGTTATGAGTTATGAGTTTCAGGCTGGAATGGGAACGTGTATGCATACTTTCCATTCCAGCGTGAAACCCAATAACTCATAACTCATAACTCATAACTCATTACTCATAACTCTCCCCGGTATCGCCTCTATCAACCTCCGCACGTATTCTTTTTCAGGGTTTAAATATACCTGGTCGGGAAAACCGATTTCCTCGATTTTGCCCTGGTTCATAATCAGGAGGCGGTCGCACATTTGTTTGATGACGCTCAGGTCGTGTGAAATAAACAGATACGTCAGTCCGAATTTTTCGCGCAAATCCATCAGCAAATTCAGTACGGTGGCCTGTACCGATACATCGAGTGCGGAGACCATTTCATCACAAATCAGCAGGCGGGGTTGCAGGGCGAGTGCCCTGGCCACACAAATCCGCTGGCGTTGTCCGCCGGAAAATTCATGCGGATACCGATGAAAATGATCGGCCTGAAGCCCCACTGTTTCCAGCAATTCCACTGTTTTGTCGCGCCGTGCGCCGGCATTTTCATGTAGCCGGTGCACCTGCATAGGTTCCACAATGGCGTCTCCGATGGTCATCCGCGGATTGAGGGAGGCGTAAGGGTCCTGGAAAACGACCTGAATTTCCCGGCGATAAGGTTGCAATGCTTCTGCGTTCAGTTGTTGCAAATCAACGCCTTTGTACCATACCTCGCCTGCGTGGGCATCCGTCAGTCGGGCAATACTGCGCCCGAGTGTCGTTTTTCCGCAACCCGATTCACCGGCCAGCCCAAAGGTTTCGCCGGGGAATACCTCAAAACTGACATCGTCGACCGCATGGAGCCAATCGACGGGGTTGCCCAGCCAGTTTTTCTTTTTCGGATAACGAACGACTACGTTTTTGACCTCCAGCACAGGCTTTTGGGCATATAATGCTGCCTGGCGGGCCGTCGTTTCTGCCGGGCTGACGACTTTTGCCTCGAATTGTTTATTTTCCAGGAAATCTGCCACGGTGGGCATGCGGTACAGACGCCGGCGCAGCGAAGGGCGACAGGCTACTAATCCGCGGGTGTAGGGGTGTTCGGGTGCGTGGAGAATCTGTTCCGCCTGGCCCTCTTCTACAATTTTCCCCTGAAACATCACTGCCACGCGGTCGCAGATTTCGGAAATAACGCCCAGGTCGTGGCTGATGAACAGCATGGATAGCCCCGAGGCTTCCTTCAGTTCGCGCATCAGTTCGAGGATGGTTTTTTGCACCGTCACGTCCAGCGCCGTGGTAGGCTCGTCGGCAATCAGAATTCGCGGATTACAGGACATAGCCATAGCAATCATCACCCGCTGTTTTTGTCCGCCGCTGATCTGGTGTGGGTAGGCGTTGAAGATGCGGGCGGGATCGGGCAGTTTTACCTGCTCAAAAAGTTGCAGGGTGACTTCCTTGGCGGCGCTGAAATTCAGTTTCCGGTGTAATTGCAGGGCTTCCGTCACCTGGTGCCCGCAACGGAAAACAGGATTCAGGGAGGTCATGGGTTCCTGGAAAATCATGGCAATATCCGCGCCCCGGATGCGCTGCATGGCGGGATCGGGCAGTGTGAGCAGATTGACGGGGGCATTTCCGGTATCGTACCAGATTTCGCCCCGGGTCATTTTTGCTGCGGGCTGGGGGAGCAGCCGCATTACGGAAAGCGCCGTAACCGATTTGCCGGAACCGGATTCACCGACAATACCGAGCGTTTCACCGCGGTCGAGGTGTAGCGATAAGCCGTCCACAGCGCGGGTCGCGCCGCGTTCTGAATGAAAATCGATGACTAAATCTTTGATTTCGAGTATTTTAGACATCTGTTACATCGTCAGTTTGCAATACCCGTCTTCCCATTTCACCTTTACTTTTCCACCTTTTTTCATCCATTCTACCAATTCGGCTCCCATTAGTTCGGCCCGCCAGCCGACCAGCAGCGATTTGTCAAAATCTTCGCTGCCCGATTTCAAGCGGTTAAAATCGCCTTTGGGAAGCAGCAATGCAGCGCTGATTTCGTGTTCGATACATTGCTTTTTTACAAAATGGTACAACAGTTCCATCGTCCATTCGCGTTCGGGGTTTTCCGGCAGGGGCTTCGGCAGTCCGTCCAGAAAAGCCTGCTCTTCTTCAGTTGCTTTATCGCGCCAAAGGACTTGCCAGGCGTCGAGGTTTTTTTTCCAAACACCTTCCGAAAGGGTTCGGTTGGAGCGGAAAGCGTTGGGGCCGTCTTTCGTGGAGCGCAATACGGTACTGATGTGGCGGCTTTGCAATACCTGCTCTCTCGGGATATTGAGTTCGATTGCCCGCTGAACGCGCCATTTGTACAGGCGCATCAGAAATATTTTTTCTTTAAAGTCCAGGTGGTGCACCAAATCACTGCCTAACAGTTCTTTATTGGGATCGACGATGTAAAAACTTTCGGATTCCCATTTCCTGTTTTCTTCCCGGCACCAGCTTTCGCGCTGGTGTTTGCGCATTTTTTTGGTCAGTTTTTCGTGCAGATCGGGCAGGTATTTGACATCCTCCACGGCATAGTTCAGGGCTTTCTGGTCGAGGGGACGGACTGCCCAATCGGCCACCGTATGGCTTTTGGCAAGGGTGACACGCATCTCTTTTTCAACGATTTTGCCAAAACCTGCCGGATAGTTGTACCCGACAAAACCCGCCGCAATCTGCGTATCGAAGGTATTGGACGGAACGGCTCCGAAAAGGGTATACAGCAGGCGGTAGTCGTTATCGCCGGCATGGGTAATTTTCAGCACTTTCGGGTCTTCTACTATATCGAGAAAGGCGTCCAGATTTGTAATTTCGAGGGTGTCGACTAAATAAATGTCATTACCCGCAATAATCTGCAGGAGGCACAACACCGGGATGTATGTTTTTTCGCCGACGAATTCGGTATCGAAACCAATCCAGGGCGCGTCGGCGATGGATTGCATGATCTGGTCGAAGTCCTGTTGTTTTTCGAGGAAGTGTACGCTGTAGTTCATGGGGTAAAAGTAAGAAGGCCCGGATTTCTTTTGTTGCTCGTTTCTAAACTTTCTTTGCAGGGTCAATTTTAAAAGGATAAATATGCTCATCAACCTGCTTTCCGATACTGTAACAAAACCGACGCCTGCCATGCAGCAGGCTATGTGGCTGGCTGAAGTCGGCGACGATGTATTTCGTGAAGACCCAACCGTAAATGCCCTGGAGGCGAAATGTGCGGCGATGTTCGGCCACGAAGCCGCCTTGTTCTGCCCCAGCGGCACCATGACCAATCAAATTGCCCTGAAGGTGCATACCCGTCCGCTCGATGAGGTAATTTGTGATGAAATGAGCCATATGTACCAGTATGAAGTAGGCGGTTATGCCTTGCATGCCGGTATAGGCGTCAAATTGTTGAAAGGGGAAAATGGCATTATCAACGCCGGCATGGTGGAAGCCGCCATCAAACCGCGTTACGACTGGCTTCCCAAAAGCAGCCTGGTGGTGATCGAAAATACCTGCAACAAGGGCGGCGGCGGCATCTACAGCCTCGACAATATCCGGGCGATCCGCCAGGTATGCCAAAAACATCAACTCGCACTGCACTTAGACGGCGCCCGCCTGTTCAATGCACTGGTGGAAACGGGCGATACCCCGGCTGCCATTGGCGCGGAAGTGGACAGCGTTTCTATATGTCTGTCGAAAGGACTGGGTGCGCCGGTTGGTTCGGTACTCATTGGTAGTCAGTCATTTATCGCAGAAGCCCGCCGGGTGCGGAAAGTAATGGGCGGCGGTATGCGGCAGGCGGGATACCTGGCTGCAGCGGGCATTTATGCGCTCGACCATCATGTCGAAAGGCTGCGGGAAGACCACTTGCACGCCCGGCAACTGGCCGCCGCTCTGGCTGAAATGCCCTGGGTGGAACATATCCGTCCGGTGCAGACGAATATCGTTATTTTCGACCTGAAAGCGCCCCTGACGCCTGCTGTTTTTTTGGATTACCTCAGCCAAAATGGTGTAAAAGCAACAGTATTCGGGCCGCAAACGATCCGTTTTGTCACCCACCTCGACGTAACGGCGGAGATGGTGGGAAAAGCCGTAGAGGTGATTAGAAGTGAGAAGTGAGAGGTGAGAGGTGAGAGACATCCCGTTTGGCGGCTCTGGTGATTTTTGATTTGGTTTTTCAGGCCTGTAATTGTGGGTCGTGTTTAGTGTGTGGTGTTTAGTGTTTAGGGTGCTTCGAGTTTGGCAGTAGTAAATATTTTGGTCGAATTTTCACAAATGCCAAACTCGAAGCATCCGAAACACTAAACAAAACACGACCCACAATTACAGGCCTGAAAAACCCAAGTCAAAACCATCGAGCCGCCAAGCGGGATGCCCTCCCTCTCACTCTCACTCTCACTCACCTCTCCTCTCACTTCTCTAAATTGGGTTGTGGCGTATAGCGCAGGTAAGGCTTGATGACATTCAAACCTTTCGGGAATTTTTTGATCGCGTCTTCTGTAGATACGGCGGGCACTACGATCACATCATCGCCGTGCTGCCAGTCGGCAGGGGTTGCCACACTGTATTGCGCCGTGAGTTGCAGGGATTCGAGGACGCGCAGTACTTCCTGAAAATTGCGGCCTGTGGAAGCGGGATAGGTGATGATGAGTTTGACCTTGCGATCGGGTCCGATGATGAACAGGGAACGAACGGTGGTTTTTTCCGATGCATTCGGATGGATCATGTCGTATAATGTAGCAACGACGCGATCGGGGTCGGCAATGATCGGGAAACCGACTGTTACATGCTGGGTTTCATTGATGTCTTTCACCCAGCCGAAGTGGCTGTCCAATGGATCGACGCTAACGGCGATAACTTTGGTGTTGCGTTTGGCAAATTCATCCTGCAAAATGGCCGTTTTGCCCAATTCGGTGGTACATACCGGGGTATAGTCGGCAGGGTGTGAAAACAGGATACCCCAGCTGTCGCCGAGAAATTCGTAAAAATCTATGTCGCCGGAAGTGGTCTGAACCTGGAAATTGGGGGCGATGTCTCCTAAACGTATGCTCATATTTGTAGAAAAGTTTAGATTGTTCGCTGCAAAAGTATGTATTCTCTACAAATTTTATAGACTTTTTAAAAGTAATAAAAAATGTGGTTTACCTTTGCGGCTATGTTATCCAAAAAGACACAGTACGCCTTGAAGGCATTGAGTTATCTGGCAGCCCGGCAGGATCAGGGGCCTGTCCTGATTACGGATATTGCCGAGCAAAAAAAAATACCGATCAAGTTTTTAGAAAACATACTGCTCGAACTCAAAAACGCCCAGATACTCGGCAGTAAAAAGGGGAGGGGAGGCGGTTATTTTTTGAGAAATGCGCCGGATAAAACAAGCCTTGCTACTGTTATTCGCGTGGTCGACGGGCCCATTGCGCTGCTGCCCTGCGTAAGCTTATATTTTTATCAGAAATGCGCGGATTGTACGGAAGAAGTTTGTCCCATCAACGCTGTTTTTGTCCAGGTGCGCGATGCTACTTTGGCGGTGCTGGAATCCAAAACCCTGGAGGATATTCAGGATTTTGTTCCGGAGGCGATTGATTTTTCTATTTAAATCACATCCAGGGGAGTCTTGGATCCGCCGCCCGCAGCGCCTTCTCGCCCGCCCGTTGCGCCCAGGCGCCGATATTTCCCAGTTCATCCCAAAGATTCAATTGAGGTTTAAACCCAATCGTTTGGGTGATTTTTTCCACCTGCAGGATATTGTTTTGAGAAACAACTGCCAGGCTCATGGGCGTAATTGACGCAGGGATACGCATTTTTTCCATGATTCCGGCAAAAACGCGGAGCGGGGCCAACGGCATTTCTACAAAATCAAGTTCACGCCCGCACACGGCAGCCAGCAATCCGTTGACAGCCGCCCGCATGTCATAAGGCGCTGCATCCGCCACATTAAATACATGAACGCCTCCGGGATGTTGCGCATAATGCCCGATACAATGCTCCACTGCTGCGCACAAATTGCACACATGTGTGAGCGAACTCTGCACCCGCATATTGCCGGGAATAAAAATCCGTCCGGCCCGCACGAGCCGGAGTAGACGGGGTAGCAACACGCGGTCGCCTGGGCCATACACTGCCCTGGGGCGCAAAACAATGAGCGTGCGGTCACTCCAGTCTTGCTGGATCAGCCAGTCTTCCGCCATGCGTTTGCTGCGCCCATAGGCGGAGAGTAAAGGCAACGCAACCGGTTCATCTTCAACGTGTTCTGCGTGCCTTGTATCGTAAACGGAAGAGGAAGAAATGTAAATAAACAAGCGACATGCGCGTGTCGCTTCATATAAGTGCCGGAGGCCTGCGACATTCGCCGCTTGCAATGCCGTTTCTGAAGCCGTATCCGACACCACCGCTGCGGCGTGTATGACGACGTCCGTCTGCACCGGCGCTATGGGCCGACTTATGTCTGCGAGATGATAACCGGCTACCTCCAGCAATGCCGCCGGCGCTGCTACCCGCCCGCTGCCGGTCACCTGATAACCCGCAGCAGCAAAGTGCCTTGTCATTGCGGCGCCCACAAAACCGGTAGCGCCCGTTATGAAAAGTGCGAAGTGCGAAGTCGTCAGTCGAAGTTCGAAGTCGCTCGTGCGAAGTCCGAAGTCGTCAGTGCGAAGCCGTTAGTCATCCGTCCGAAGTTTGGCACAAAGAACACAAAGATTTGGCAATGAACACTTTGTAAATTTTGTGAAATACCTTTGTCAAAAATGTGTGGCACACCTTCATCTGAACATTCATTATCAATCAATTACGTGAGGTGTGCCACACTTTTTTGCGCATCATGCCTTCAAAATGCTTGGAATTGGCTCGTTCCTGCTCGCAATGCACGGCTTTGCTCACGTAACAAATCAATCAAAAATAATGAAATCCACCCTGTTCTTCTTTCTTCTCTTTGCCCTCGTCCTCATCACTTCCTGCGAAACAGCCCCCAGGCAAAAGCCCTCCATTCCCCTCACGGGTACCTGGGAACTGATCTCCGCCACCAGCACAGAAAAAGACTCTACTTTTTCCACTTTTAATCCGAAGAACAAAATGATCAAAATCATAACGCCGACGCATTTTGCTTTCTTTCTCCACGACTTGAATATGGGCAAAGACACGGCTACGGCCGCTTATTCCGGCGGTGGCGGAACCTATACGCTGGTGGATAGCGTGTATACAGAGCATTTAGAGTATTTCAACAATCGGGAATGGGAGGACCACACCTTTTCATTTGTGGTAACAGTTAAAAATGATACGTTCACCCAGCAGGGCGTGGAGAAACTGGAAAATCTGGGCATCGACCGGGTGATTGTGGAACGTTATAAAAGGGTGAAAGAGTAGAATTTAATCCTACTCCTTCGCCCCGATCCCAACCAGGTATTTCAATACCTTTTCTGCCGGTTCCCCGCCTGCTTTGGCATGGCGCATCAAAGAAATATTATGCGGCCCGACGGCATTCTTCATGTGCGGAAAGGCCTTGATAAAGTCCTTCACCACTTTCAGTTCGCCGAGCATGGCAGCGGTACAAATGGTGGGCCGGGCACCCTTTTCCAGCAGGAACAAGGTCATTTCGCGGTCGCCTACATGGCCCGGTGCGCCGATGGCGTCTTCCCAGTCCCAGCCGCCGAGGTTGTTCACTGCATTCAGCAGGTCAGGTGTTTCCAGCAGCAGGGTTTTCATTTTTTCAAAATCCTTGTGTGCTGCTCCTACGAATTCCTTTACCAAAGCGGTGTTCAAAGGATCGCCTTTGGGCGTTTTAGATGGTGTAGGTTGCGCTTGTCCGTTCAAAATACCTGGAAGAATGAGGGCGCCGGCAGCGCTGGTGAATGCAGTGAGGATGAAATTTTTACGTGTGATCATTTGCATAGCCGTTGTTGGTTAAAAATTGTTTTTGCCTGAAATCAAGACAAACCAACGGCTGTTGATGCCGGAAAACAAGTGCTGTTTGTGCGGATTCGGCGAATCAGGAGCCATTTTGTCGCTTCCACTCGGTGGGCGTCACGCCATGCACTTTTTTGAAAGCGGTGTAAAAAGCCGAAAGCGACTGAAACCCGCTTTCTGTGGCAATCCCTTCAATGCTCAGGTGGCTGTAATCGGGGTCCAGCAGGCGGCGGGCCGCTTCGGCCACCCGGTAATCGTGTAGCAATTCGGGAAACGATTTTTGAAACACTACATTGATCGCTTTGCTCAACAGATAGGGCGGAACGTCCAGCCGTTCGGCGAGCCGATTGATGCTCAGATGGCTGTCCATATAGGTTTTTTCCTGTTCAAACAAGCGGGTGATGCGCTCGGCCAATGCGGCAAACTGCGCCTCATCGGGCGGTGTTTTGACATGCCTGTTTTTGGAAAATACCTTCATGTGCATCATGCCCCAGAAACTCAGGAGGTACAGCGTGAGTGCCGCGCAGGTGGTAATGAGTACATAGGTCTGACTGGAATCAATGTGCAACTGGATAAAAAAAGTGGTCCAGATCACTGCAACCGCCAGCGTGAGCAACCACATCCATTGCTGTCCGGGTTTTTCCAGGCCGGATGTCTGTAATCGACGGGACAATAACACAGCACTCATGGCTACATATACGCCCATGTGGGCTACGGCAGCCTGGTAAAAATAGTACGTTGCGCTGCGTGGAAGTATCCAGAAGGCGACCACATATAATGCCGGAACAATGAAGTGCAGGGCCTGTTCCTTGGGAAAACTGCCCCATTTCTCCAATACACTTTTTAAGTACAACCACAAAAAAGGGCCGATGGCGACCATGCCGACCACTGCTAATACAGGTGCGTATTTGCCCGTGCCGGGAATAATGATGCCCACCACTGATTTGGTAATACGCACCGCCAGCGCCAACAGCAACAAGGCCAGCAATTGGTTGGAAACGCGGTTACCCTCCTGCCGCCGCCAGAAAAAGACCGCCAGGAAAATCGCGTGGCAAAAAGCCAGCGTGCCAAAAATCGCAATGAAGTTGACCATTATTACAGGCAAAAGTAATGAATCGGGTTTTGGGTTTTTGGTGTTTTGGTATTTTAGTGTTTTAGTGTTTTGGATCCAGCCACCCGAACGAGTGGCTGGATCCAAAACACTAAAACAAAACCAAAAACCCAAAACACCAAAACCTGAGATCATCATCCTTTTCTGTATAATATTTGCAGACTTTTGCAACCCCCGGCCCGGCGTCCTGTCTTTGCCCCCACCTCCCTCTCTGCAACTTTCTCATCCATGAAAATAGCCATTTCCTTTCTGTCTGTCCTTTTACTGTATTCTGTGAAAATATCTGCCCAGGTTGCGCAGGCTGAAATTGTCAAAAGACAATACACCACACAATTTACGGACGGCGCGTCCATCGAACTGGATGGAATTCCCGACGAAGCGCTCTGGGACAAAGTGGAGTGGGGCGGCGATTTTATCCAGTACCAGCCCTCGGAAGGCCTGCCGCCCAGCCAGCAGACCCAATTCAAAATTCTCTACGACGAAAAATTCCTGCTCATTGCGTACCGCTGTTTCGATAGTGCGCCCGACAGCATTGTGGAGCGCATGAGCCGCCGCGACGAGTTTCCGGGCGACTGGGTGGAGATCAATATCGACAGTTACCACGACCTGCGTTCCGCATTTTCATTTACCATTTCAGCCAGTGGGGTGAAAGGTGATGAATTCATTTCGAACAACGGCAACAACTGGGACAGCAACTGGAATCCGATCTGGTACGCCCGAACGCACGTCGATACGCTGGGCTGGACGGCGGAGATAAAAATCCCGTTCAGCCAGCTGCGCTACGGCAACCAGGCCGAACCCGTTTGGGGCTTCCAGGTGCAACGGCTTATTTTCCGGAAAGCCGAACGTTCGTACTGGCAACACATTCCGCAAAACGCGGGCGCGTGGGTGAGCGGTTTCGGCGAATTGCTGGGGCTGCGCAACCTCACCACCCGCAAGCAGGTGGAACTGGCGCCTTACCTGGTGGCGCAGACCGAACGTTTTGAAAAAGAAGAAGGCAATCCCTTCGCCGACGGCAGCAGAAACCGCCTCAACGGCGGCCTCGACGGTAAACTGGCAGTCACCAGCGACCTGATCCTGGATTTCACGATCAATCCGGATTTCGGACAGGTGGAAGCCGATCCGGGCGCGGTGCGACTGGACGGCTACGAGGTATTTTTTGAAGAAAGACGCCCGTTTTTTATCGAAAGCCGCAATTTGTTCGACTACCGGCTCACCGGCTCGGAAGCGGGTGGCGATTATGACGCCGACCTGCTTTTTTATTCCCGGCGCATCGGCGGCGCTCCGCACAGCAGGGCGCATTTGCAGGACGGCGAATACGCCGATCATCCGCAGCAGACTTCCATTCTGGGGGCGGCTAAATTCAGCGGAAAAACAAAAAACGGCTGGTCCATCGGCCTGTTGGAAAGTGTAACGCAGCGCGAATCGGCCACTATCGACCGCAATGGCGAGCGCCGCAAGGAAATGGTGGAACCCCTGACCAATTATACCGTCGGCCGCCTGCTCAAGGATTTTGACGGCGGCAATACCATCATCGGCGGCATTTTTACCGCCGTTAACCGGGAAAACGACCTCGACCTGCTCCACCGCAATGCCTATTCCGCCGGCATAGATTTTCAGCAGTTCTGGAAAAACCGCTGGTGGTACGTGAAGGCAAGCGCGTTGTTCAGCCGCGTGGAAGGCAGCCCCGAAACCATTCTGGCAACACAAACCGGGTTTGTGCACCTGTTTCAGCGCGAAAATGCCGGCCATCTTTCGGTAGACAGTACACGCACCGCGCTCAGCGGCAACGGCGGCACGTTTAAAATCGGGAAAATCGGCGGGACACCCGACAAAAAAGGCGGCGTTTTCAAATTCGAATCGGGCATCACCTGGCGTTCCCCGGAACTCGAACTGAACGACATCGGATTCCTGCTGAGCGCCGACGAGATCAATCATTTTACCTGGGCGGGCTATCAGATACAGAAACCGTTTTCTGTTTTCCGCACCTGGCGGATCAATTACAACCACTGGGCGCGCTGGGATTTCGGCGGACAGTTTTTGTACTCCGCCTTTAATACGAATTCCTGGGCCTGGTTTAAAAACAACTGGAATGCGGGCGCGGGCCTCACCTGGAATCCCAATGAAATTTCCAACAACGCCCTGCGCGGCGGCTCGTCCCTGCGCAAACCACCCGGCATGGGCGGTTTTGCCAATATTTCAACGGACGGTCGGAAAAAGGTGTCGTTTTCTGCAAATGTCAATTATGCCCGGGGTTTCGGAAATACGGTGACATACGAGGATTACAGTGTCGGGGTCAACGTACAACCGCTCGACGCCTTGAAATTCGGGTTTTACCCGGGTTACAGCCACAGCTGGCGCAGGCAAGACCAGTTCGTCACTCAATTAAATTACGAGGGTCAGCGCCGTACCATCGTCAGCGAAGTGGACCAGCGCAGCCTTTCCCTGACGGCGCGTATCAACTACAACCTCACGCCCAATCTGACAGTTCAGTACTACGCGCAACCGTTCATTTTCAGGGCTTTATACAACAACTACGGTTACGTGACCAACCCGCTGGGGCAGGCGTACGACGGGCGTTTTCACCGGTATACTGCACAGGAAATTCAGGAAATGCCCGGCGGTTTTGCCGTGGATGAAGACCGGAACGGTGTAGCGGATTATTCTTTCGAAGCGCCGGATTTTAACTTTGTTCAGTTCCGCTCCAACCTCGTTGTCCGCTGGGAGTACGTCCCGGGTTCGGAGATATACGTAGTCTGGTCGCAGGGCAACACACCGGATGCCTACTCGGACCTGAACACGCCGCTACCGCGCAGTTTGTTCGACAACGTATTCAACACAAGGCCGCAGAATATTTTCCTGGTGAAATTTACGTATCGGTTTTTGCTGTAGTTTATACTATGCAAATAAATCGCCCATAACAACCTCGTTTTGTACCATCGCTGTAGAGTATTTGTTTTTTTCAACGCCATACGTTGTTATCATTGTCAGGAAAACAGATTTTCTGGTTTTACTGACCGTTTTGAAAACACTGATTTTGGTGCGCAACTTTTCTGCATAGTCTTTATCAATCGTAAATTTTCCCAATGAAAATTTAGCTTCACAAAGGTTGATGACCTGGTCGCGGCGGTCAATAAGCAAATCGATTTTCGCCGATTGTTCTTCCGTACTGCCTTTCCAGGCAGCTTCTTTGGAAAGCACGCCTTGAATTCCCAAGGTTTTTTTGATCTGAGGAATGTGGTCAAGGCATACTTGTTCGAAGGTAAATCCTTCCCAGGCCCGATGGGTGGAATTATCCATGAGGTTGGTCCATGCGCCTTCACCTTTGTACGGACTATCCTTGATGAATTTAAAATAAAATGCCGTGTAATAATCGGAGAGCCGGTAAACCTTGTTTTTGCTTTTCTCGTCCAGGGATATATACGATGTAATAAACCCGCTCTCTTCAAGGTCAGCAAGCACTTTGGTGAGCGTTCCACCCGACGATATTTGGGACAATTTTACGATTTCATTGCGCTGCAAGCCATAAGTTCTGGTGGACAAAACCTGCACTACCTTCTCATAAATCTCGTGTTTTTTGAAAAGCGAACGGTACAAATTGAAAAACTCGTTTTTTAGGAAACTTGCTTTCTCAAAAAACAAGGCTTGAATGTTTTGGGTGGCCGAAAGCTCGGGTTTGACTGCATCAAGGTAATGCGGAATGCCGCCTAACACCATGTACAATTGTACAATCTGGTAACGATCGAGGACACAATGCTTCCGCTCCAGCATCTCCTCTACTTCTTGCAGGCAAAATGGTTCGAATTTTGATTTTTTGTGTAACGCGATTGTGTAACCCGCCTGAATGATTGATCAGCACGTTCATCATCAGGAGGCTGCCGAACCACAGGCAATCAACAAAACGTCTTTTCGGTTGCCTGCCCAACTGTTCCAAAAATGCTCAAGGCCCATGACAAAATCCGAGGTTTTCGTGTCAAACCAGGGCATTTCATCAAAAAAGCGACCATTCTCTTTTCCTTTCTGAGTGTTTCCAAATGGTCAATCAAACGTTGAAATGCTTCTAACCAATTTTCAGGTTGTGCGTCAAAAACAACATTGACTGCCTCGCCAAAGCAGTGTGAAAGTTGAACAGTTGTTGTTTCGTGTCGGCGTTTGCCAGTCCTGAAATTTGAAAATCAAATTTATACTCGAAAAATTCGCGCAACAGAAACGTTTTTCCAACCCTGCGCCGCCCGTATACCGCCAAAAACTCCGACTTGGGGCTTTCTACAATGCTTTTTAAGTGCTGTATCTCTTTTTTTCTTCCGACAATGTCTGGTTGCATATTCATAATCAGCCAATTTTGATACAAAAATAGCAATTTTGGCTGTATTGAAAATTTTTGCAGCCAAAATTTATATAAAAAAAGCGTTTTTGGCTGATTTTTCCGCCTCGGCAGGTCTTCCTCTATACTCATTTACTCAAGCCCCCGCCGCCGCGGCTGGTCTTTTCGACCTGCCGCAAACGTAGAGCAGGATGCTTCCTTCACATAAAACACTTTGCCCATCAATTGAATCTCCGATATTTACAGGTAAAAAGCAGGAGGCCAAAGATGCCGGGTTTTCATGGATGACCATGCTATACGTTGGCAGCAGGTCGGAGACGCGGCCAACACTGCTGTGGCTCCGAGGGAAACTGGGTTTTAGGGAAGGGGGGTGCGAGATCATTTATAACTCGCCAAATGTGCGATTAATTTATATATTTGGCTGGAATATCCCTGGCGCCTTCCTCTTCTACCCATTCACCCAAGCCCGGCGAGGCGAAAAGGAAAGCCCTACGCCACCTCCGCATTCCCATTCACCCTCTCCACCAGCGCAATGATCTTCCCCGAGGTCGCCTCATCGAAAACACCCAGCATCCCGCCCGCATGCAGGTCCGTAAAAGGAGATTCGAAGAGCCGCGCGGGTTCCACAATACCTTTTGCAATAAAAAAATTGATAATCGTATCGATAAAACGGATTTGGCGGCTGTTGAAATGGCCCGTTTGCAGGAGTGTGGAGAAGGCCAGTTTGGCGGCGTTGGCATCGAGGCCGATGATGCTGCGGATGAATTTGCCCAACGGCTGTTCGCCATAGGCTTTTACAAATTCCTCCCGCGTTCCGAGCGCGCCCTGGTCGAACAGCATCCGTTCCAGTTCCGCCAGTTCAGAACGCGTAATCGGAACGTTCGTTTTCAGTTTGTGGATCACCAGGTGTTGCTCGTGTTCGAGGATGTATTGCTGCACCTTGCGCCGGTAGGCTTCCAGGTTGTTCACATTGTACACCAGCGTGTGCTCCCTGGCGTCAGCCTCGAAGGAGTCCTCGTAAGATGAATATACCAGCGGTTGTTTGTCGCGTTCCAGAAACCGCAGCAATTCGCGTAATTCCTCCCGGATGCGCTCGATCCCGAGTACGCCCGCATCGGCCGACCACTCGTTGGCATGCACCATGCGCAGGGTATCCATCTTTTGTGCCACAGCCGGAATGGAGCCTTTTTTGGTCAGTTGCCCGGCGATGCCTACTACCTGCCTGATCAATCCGGTCTGCCGCTTGTCGCCGAGCTGTGAAAACAACTGTAGGTCGAGCATCATGGCATCGAAACGTTTCGCCATTTCGTCCTGGTCGGTTTCATTCACCAGCGGCGCTATGTGCTCGAAGATGTCGCGGATGTCCTGATCGTTCAGCGCGTTCCAGGCATGCGGGTCGCGGTATTTTTCCACCATCCGTAAATGCTGGCGGACGATAAAACTGTCCGGATTCAGCGCCTGCGTTTGTGCCACCAGGATGTCGACCAATTTCCCGGCGTATTCCAGCAAACCGGGTTCCGTTTCCTGCCGCAGCACCTGCGCCAGCCGCAAGCGGACCTCGAACAGGCGCCGGCTACTAAGCGGTTGCCGCCTGCCCGCAAAACCCTGGGGGTGTTGCCCGAAAAATTCAAAATTTTCACAAAAATCGAAGATCACGAACGCCGTTTTGTGGTCGCCCGGACCGAACAGATCCGGACAAAGCCGTGTGCCGCGTCCGATCATCTGCCAGTATTTGGCACTGCTGCGCACGGGTTTGTAAAACAACAGGTTGGTTACCTCCGGTATATCGATGCCGGTATCCAGCATATCCACCGAAACGGCGATCTGCGGCAGTTTGTCCCTGGATTTGAACTGGTTCAGCAGGTCGTATTTGTCTTCTTCCTGGTAGTCGATGACTTTCAGGAAATGCCCCATGTACTGTGGGTACTGCTTGTTAAAACGCTCTTCGATGAACTTCGCATGCTGGTGCGAGCGGGCGAACACAATCGTTTTACCCAGTTTGTCGCCGCCCTCCACCTTGATACCGTGTTCCATCAGGTAGCCGATCACTTTGTCGACGGTGTCGGTATTGAACAGCCATTTATTCAGGGCCGGCGCGTCGATCTCTTCCGGGAACTGCCCGGTCACAGGATCGGCAAACTGCTCTTCGTAGGCTGTGCGTTCCTCCGCATGCAGGTCGGCATAACGAATGCCCTGCCGGTGAAACTTGACCGGCACCGAAATAGCGGTGGGCGGCGTCAGGAAACCGTCATGTACGGCCTGTTCCAGTTCGTAGGCATAGGTCGGGTTGTTGGGTTCCAGTTCGAACAAAGCGTACGTATCGCGGTCGCCCTCGGCCCGGGGCGTGGCGGTCAGGCCCAGCCGCAGCCCATCAAAGTATTTGAAAATGTACTTGTACTTGTTGTACACGCTGCGGTGGATCTCGTCGAAGATGATCAGGTCGAAATGTCCCACGCCGTAACTGCGTTTGTCGCCCTCGGCCTCCCCGTCGATCATGTGGATGATGGTCTGGTAGGTGGAAAAAACGATGCGGCTGCTTTCGTCTTCCTTTTCTTTCGTCAGGTCTACGGCCGGCAGGTTGGGCAGATAGTCGTTCAGGTTGACCTTTGCCTGGTGGATCAGCGCATTGCGGTCGGCCAGGAACAGCACACGTTTGATCCAGCCGGCCTTGCTCAGCAGGTCGATGATAGACGCCGCCACCCGCGTTTTGCCGGTGCCGGTGGCCATCACCAGCAAGGCTTCGCGGTGGTGCTGTTCCAGCGCTTCTCCTACCGCCCGGATGGCTTCCCGCTGGTAGTAGCGGTCGGTAATGGCCTCGTTGATGGGGGCTGCTGACAGCGGCTCCCGGCCACGGCGGCGGTTGACGAGCGTTTGTAGTTCATCACGGGTATAAAATCCGAAGACTTCCCGCGGCGGGTACTGCGTATCGTCCCAGATCCAGGTATCGAACCCATTGGTGTAAAAAATAACCGGGCGCTGCCCGAACGCACGTTCCAGGCAGTCAGCGTAGAGTTTGGCCTGGTGTGCGCCCACGCGGGCGTCGCGCAGGGTGCGTTTGGCTTCCACCACGGCGAGCGGCAGCCCGTCGTCGCCCCAGAGGACGTAGTCGGCCCTTCCGGGACCGTCATAGCCGCGGTCGGTGGGCATGCCCTGCACGGGGTATTCGCATACATTGGGCGCATCAGGCTCCCAGCCGGCCTCGCGCAGCAGCGCGTCGATGTAGTATTTGCGGGTAAGCGCCTCGTCGGGGTCCTGCGGCGGCGGCGCGTGGGCCTGGTTGCGGGCCTTGGCGGCTTTGATCTCTTCCAGTTCGGCCTGCAGGCGTTGCAGCGCTTCCTGCGATTGCAGGTAGGCGGCTTCGAGTTGGCGGAGTTCGTCTTTGGTTTTGTCGGCGGCGGGCGCCTGCGGCACCAGCGCGCTATCGAAAGGCGGCACTTCGAGGCCGGCATCGTCGTAGAGCCGCAGCACCCAGCCCGCGAAGTTGTAGAGCAACTTGACCGCATACAGCGCTTCGTCGGGTTTGACGCGCACGCTGGTGTGCACGGCGTTGTTGCCGATCTTGCGGATGAGGTTGATCTGGTTGAACTGGCTGGGCGCTACCAGTTCCTTGAATTCCTGGGCGTGCAGCAGCGCATTGAGCGAGGTGTCGTGCGGCATTTCCAGGGAGCCGTCGTGCTCGTATATCCAGCGCACCCACTCCTCCAGGCTTTTGCGGCACAGCATGGCCGCGTACATCGGCGCGGCATACACCTGCCGCTCGGCTTCGGCGGCCGTGCGCGTGAGGTCGTGCCAGGCGGCGGGGAAAATGGAGAAGTGGTTGTCATCGGGCTTTGCTGAAATATATCTCCTGGCCATGTTGTGTCTGGACTGCGTACAAAGTTAAGCGCTTTCTGCGATTTGCGGAAATCGCGGATCAGGCGCGGGGATTTTAGGTTCCCGACCCAAACGTTTAGGTTATTTTGAGAAGTGTTTGGGTTGTTTTAAGAAGCGTTTAGGTCTTTTTGAGAAGTGTTTAGGTTCCGGACCCAAACGTTTAGGTTATACAACCCAAACGTTTGGGTCCGGAACCTAAAATTTTGGGTTGTATAACCTAAACGTTTGGGTCCGGAACCTAAACACTTCTCAAAAAGACCTAAACGCTTCTTAAAACAACCTAAACGCTCATCTTTAAACGACACCCAAATGTCTGATTTTCAATGATTAATGCGAATGGTGGGATAGAAACATCACAATCACTATTAAAAACGACGATATTTCTCTTCATCTATGTTTTCCCGAACGCAAACAACTCATATTGTGGTGTACTCTACGGTGTACGCTACTTTTGTCATCCTGTCGGGATCCGTCCACTCTACGGTGGGTTATAACTCCTTTTATTTTCGTAGAGTGGACGGATCCCGACAGGATGACCGCACACCGGTACACCACAATATGGGTTGTTTGCAGGCAGTGATACGCAATGAAGACCAAAGTGTCATTTGAATACTTTTTATCCCTGCTTGCGCGAGGCTCTGCCTCGTGTATCCAATCCATTGGGCTTTGCCCAATAAACATGTTAATGCGGGCAGGCCCTATAGATTAACACACGAGGCAGAGCCTCGCGCGATCAGGTCGCCAACAACGGCGCCAATCTTTTGCGCTGGGGCTACTATGAATCGGGGCGACCACGAGGTCGCCCCTGCCCGGAAAAACGGGCGCCGGGGCAATGGGTAGGGGCGACCCTCGTGGTCGCCCGGTTCATGGTCGCCCCGCGCAAAGCGATCCTTCTCCAAAATCCATATGCGTTTATCCGGCCCGCTGCACCCCGCGCTCAGGGCACCAGTTCGCCGGTAAAGGCTTTTTGAAGGAGGGATTGGAAGAGGGATTCCAGGCGTTTTCCAATTTTTTGATTTGGATAGTCGTATCGATTTGACGATTTTAATAAAATTTCGCTGGATTGCTATTGGTGGTACTTGAACCTCAAGATTTGTCAATACTCCAGTATTCATATGACTGAATGCGCCATCTGCTCCTTTACGCAATCTCCCAACTTTTGAAGAAAAGTACTTCATTAGAAACACAAAATATGATGGATCGATTAGATTTTTGTCCAAAGAAAGCCTAATCAGATTTGTACTTATCAAGGATTTATTAAAGCTAGGCTCATCAATGACGCACATTTTTCCAACTGTTCCTGCTCTAGAAATTAAAATATCCTGTTTTTGCACTATATGGTTCTATTCAAGATATTTTTCTTCCTTGACAAACAAGCAATTTGCTGGGTTAAACTCATAATTAACGATATTATCCATGACCCAAACTGGTATTCCTTTCTCCACGAACTCCTCCCTTTTTAATGCACTTCCAAAAGGCCCACATTTAACACCATCAAGAAATAACTCCCCAACTTCTTCCTCCCACCCCTTCTCATTCTTCACCGGATCCCTAAACATATCCACAAACACCGCCTGCGCCAGTTCATCATATTTCCGCAGCAAAGCCTGGTCTTTCTGGCGCAAGGCATCGGCTTTGTCCAGGATTTCGGCAATGCGCTGCTGGGTGGCAAGCGGCGGAAGAGGGATGGGGATTTCTTTAAGTTTAGTTACAGCGAAACTTGACTGATTTACTGATTGATTTGATATTTGTGAAGTTGTGTCTTGAAATTTGACGAACTGAAATAATGTTTTACAAATATTGAAGAAACTAAATTAGGATCGCTTCTTAAAACCAAGATTCATCCCATGAATTATCTTTCGATCAAGATTTTCGACAAGTGCATTTGCCTAAATGGCTCAACTGTTGATGTCGACATAAGTATGTCTCCATTTTTATAGTGTTCAGAATAATTATCGCCGATAATATCAGCATATCCTAATTTGGAGTAATCCAAAACTCCTCCTCGAAATAGATTCTATTCTTGTAATCGGAATCTGACCTTCCAGTTTCTTGCTTAATGCTTCGCACCATTACGGACGTGGCTAAATACCTCCCCCAATTTCACCATTTCCTTATCTTCATCCAGCATCCCATTTTAATTCCTTCAACAATACCGCCCGTTCGGCGTCGAGGGTTTCTATTTCGCGGATAATCTCTGCGGGTGAAGCGTAGGTTTTTTCGGCGTACACCACTTCCTTGTATCGGTTGATGCTGAGGTCGAAGTTGTTGTCGCGGATTTCCTGCACAGGTACCAGGAAACTGCGTTCGGTGCGCAGTCGGTCGGCTTCGGCGGGCTGGTGGTGGTAGCGCTGCACGATATCGGCGATGTCGTTGGCTGCTATGGGCTGGCGTTTGTCGTCGAGGCTGTAGCCGTCGGCCTGCATGTCGTAAAACCACACCTGGTCGGTGCCGCCACTGTCGGTGCGGGTGAAGAGCAGCACGGCGGTGCTCACCCCGGCGTAGGGTTTGAACACGCCGCTGGGCATGGAAATGACAGCCTGTAGTTTCTGGCGGTCGATGAGTTCGCGGCGAATCTGGAGGTGGGCTTTGCTGCTGCCAAAAAGCACGCCGTCGGGCACGATGACGGCAGCGCGGCCGCCGAGTTGCAGGCCTTTCAGGATGAGGACCAGGAACAGCAGTTCGGTTTTTTTGGAGTCCACCACGCTCAGGATCTTGCCGTCTACGGCTTCGCGGTCGAGGCTGCCTTTGAAGGGCGGGTTGGCGAGCACCAGCGTGGCCTTTTGGGTAAAATCGGTATTGGCTTCGCTGAGCGCGTCGACGTCGCGCAGTTGCGGGTTTTCGATGCCGTGCAGGATAAGGTTCATGGCGCCGATGCGGATCATGGTGGGGTCGAATTCCACGCCCATGAACATGTTTTCCTGGAAATGCCGCATGGCTTCATCGCGGTACAGTTCCGTTTCGTAGTGCTGCCGGATGTATTCGCCCGACACGGTGAGGAAGCCGCAACTGCCGGCGCTGGGGTCGCAGATGACGTCTTCGAGCGTGGGCTGCACCATATCGACCATCATGCGGATGATGTGGCGAGGCGTGCGGAACTGGCCGTTCTGGCCTGCGGAGGCGATTTTGCTGAGCAGGTATTCGTACACGTCGCCCTTGGTATCGCGGTCGGCCATGTCGATATTGGACAGCATATCCACCACCTGCGACAGCAGGCGCGGCGTAGGGATCATGAAGGTGGCGCCTTTCATGTATTTGGTGAATGCGGCGCTGCGGTGGCCGCTGTTTGGGTTTGCAGTTCGTCGAGTCGGCGGACAAACAGCAGGTAGTCATCTGCTCGATGACGGTGAGGGGGTTGCTGAGGCCGCCGGTCCAGAAGGCTTCCCAGACGCGGTCAATTTGGGATTTTAGTTCGGATGTGAGCATGGCATGTGGTTATCTGTTATTGGTTATTGGTTATCCGTGTTCATCATCAAGCATTTACAAAAGAATTTAAGCGCAACTGATTTTGCACCTGCTTTAGTAGTTATCTGTTATTGGTTATTCTTGTTCATAATCAAGCATTTACAGAGAATTTAGCCAAAACTAATTTTGCACATCTGCTTACGGATAAAAAAAGCGGGGTGCGTGGAGCGGGGGCGAAAGATCGGGCAAGAAGTTGGAATTTGAACCGAGGGTGTGTTTATTTCCCACTCGCTTTACGTGGGGCGTAGCCCATTGCAAACAAAAGCGCATCTGCCGGATAGGCCCGACAGGGATGTGACAGCATATCTTTCTTGTCGCCCAACTGTCAAAAGGTAAAAAATATTTTTTTGTAGAAGAATTGTTTTGGCAAATTGTTTTCCTACTACTTAGTTTGAGTCGGAATAAAAAATTGTGATTCTTTTAACTGCAATTTTAGAGCCGCACAAGCCTAACCCAAACAAACGCTTCCCCATGAAGCAGGAAAACGACCCGAATACCAGCAGTAGCCGAAATTCATCTTCTACTGCGCCCCGTTCTTCCTCCACTCCCAAGGGAGAAAACGGCGAACAAAAACCCAAAGGAACAGCCTCTGGTGACGAGGACGGGTAGCATGAGTGTGCCGATTGCTGTTACACCGGGCAGGAGTGGTTTCGCGCCGCAGTTGATGCTGAGTTATGACAGCGGCGCCGGAAATGGCGCGTTTGGCCTCGGTTGGGATGTGGGGCTGCGAGTATTTCCAGAAAAACACAAAAGGATTGCCCCAATACGACGGTTTGCCCAAATACCAGGACGGAGCAGATCAGGACAGCGATGTGTTTTCTGCTCAGTGGTGCGGAGGATCTGGTGCCGGTTTTGAAAAACGGTGTTTGGGACTCAAAAACAGTCGGCGATTTCAAAGTATCTCCTATCGGCCCCGCATCGAAGGGCTTGTTTGCCAAAATAGAAAAATGGGTAGTGGTTACAACTGGCGACACGCACTGGCGGGCCACCACCAAAGACAACCTGACCAGCATTTACGGCTTGAACGCCGATTCCAGAATCGCAGATCCCGGCAATCCCAACAAGGTATTTTCCCTGGCTTTTGGAGCGCACTTTCGACAACAAAGGCAACATGCTCATTTATGAATACAAGCGCGAAGACTTAGCAGGCGTGGCTCCAGCCATTTTTGAAAAAAAACAGGAACGCTGACAACGCAACGGCACAGCAATACCTGAAACGGGTCAAATACGGCAACACGGTCATGTATTCCTCGCCAATGAACGCCCCAATCGCTGCAATTCCGGCTACCAATGAATGGATGTTCGAACTTATCTTTGATTACGGCGAACATGAAACGGTAAACAAGGTGCCGCAATACGCTGACAACCTAACCTGGGCCGCCCGCCCCGACCCATTTTCCTCCTACCGCGCCGGTTTTGAAATTCGCGACTACCGCCTTTGCCGCCGCATCCTGATGTTTCACCGGTTTTCGGAATTGGGCACCGATCCGTATTTGGTCAAAGCAACTTTGCTGGAATACAATGAAAATGAAATTGCCACCCAAGTCAACAGCATTACCCACGCAGGCTATTTGACTGAAAAACAGCGTGACCACGATCAAAACCTTTCCATCGGTCAATTTCAAATACACCGAGCAAAAAATAGACAACACCATATACAGTGTCGCTGCGAGCGAGCCTGCCCAACGCCCCAGAAGGCATTGACGGCAAACGTTACCTAATTTTGGATCTTGACAACGAAGGCTTGTCTGGCATTTTTCCCAATCAGAAAACGCCTGGTATTACAAGCGCAACCTTGGCGACGGCAATTTGGCCCCAAAGAAGTCGTTAAGAAACGCCCCTCGCTCGCAGGTGCTGGTGTGAGCGACTACGAAGGCAATGGCCTCAACGATTATGTGCTCCAAAACGGCAGCCTCAACGGCTATTTTGAAATGGACGACCTCGGCGAATGGCAACCGTTTCGTGCATTTACGGATATTCCCAACATAGACTGGAACGATCCGAATATGCGCTTTATGGATTTGGATGGCGATGGTGTTCAGGACATACTCATGACGGAAAATGATTGCTTTGTCTGGTATCCCTCCAAAGCCAAGGAAGGCTTCGACCCAGCGCGCCGGGTGCCAAGGCGTTGGATGAAGAACAAGGCCCGCGCGTGGTGTTTCAGGAAGCCTTTCAAACAATTTTCCTGGCAGACCTGAGCGGCAGTGGGATGACCGACATCTGCCGTATCCGCAATGGCGAGGTATGCTACTGGCCCAACCTCGGTTACGGACGCTTCGGGGCAAAAGTCACCATGGCCAAGGCGCCCCATTTCGACACGCCCGACGCTTTTGACCCTGCCCGGCTGCGACTGGCAGATATTGACGGTTCTGGCACTAATGACATCATTTACCTCGGCAACAGCGAACTGTCCTACTGGATCAATCAATCCGGCAATATTTGGGGCGAAAGAATAACCGTGCCCGGCTTCCCGCTCAGCACCCCGCTGCACAGCGTGCAGGCCATGGATTTGCTGGGCAACGGCACGAGTTGCATCGTATGGTCTTCTCCCTTGCCGGGCGAAGCCAATGCGCCGCTGCGGTATATTCAATTGATGGGCAAAACCGAGAAGGAGGGCAACAAACCCTACCTGCTCAAGGAAGTGGACAACAACATGGGCGCGGTGACCCGCCTGAAATACGAATCCTCCACGCGCTTTACCTGACGACCGGAAGGCGGGCAAACCCTGGATCACAAATTGCCCTTTCCGTGCAGGTGTTGACGCTTCAGGAGGTGTATGACGCTATTTCGGATACGCATTTTGTGACCAAATCCGCTTACCACCACGGCTATTTCGATCCGGTGGAGCGCGAGTTTCGCGGGTTTGGCATGGTGGAGCAATGGGATACGGAACATTACGATGCCTTCAGGAAAAGGATTGTTTGAGTGGAAAGGCAAAATTGGACAAAAGACTCTTTCATTCCGCCGATACACACCAAAACCTGGTTTCACACCGGCTTTTACCGCCAGGGTGGGAAAATCACCCGGCAATACGAATCGGAATACTACGGCGCTCGGGATACAAATGGCAATTTCACGGAATGGACCTTGGAAGATACGGCATTGCCCGCCGGATTAAACGGCGATGTGGCAAGGGAAGCCGCCCGCGCCTTGAAGGGGAGGCCATTGCGGGTGGAAGTGTTTGCTTTGGATGAACCAATGGTGTTCAAATGGACACCGTCAAAATTATCGAACCTGTTGCAGGGACGATAACGGATGATAAACAATACCGTGGATAACAATGAACCATGGAAAGCGGCCTTCCTTTTATACAACATTGATTTTCAAAATGACGATGCATCTATTTCGAAGCTGGATACGGATACATGGGAAGTATTGCAGCAATCCAGAAATTGGAAATATCGGATTGAGCGGAAAAACGGCGTTTACTCGGTTTTTGATATTGAAGTAAGAAAACATCCCTACACGACAACTGAAAGTAATTATCAAATCAAGTTGTTCCAGCTCCAGAGCAACACCGCCACCGTTTTTTGCGGCGGAAGATGAGACTCCTAACCTTTCAATACAAGCGAAACCCTGCCGATCCAAG
>JADJSY010000007.1 GCA_016711435.1 Lewinellaceae bacterium | reverse complement strand
CCGACCGCGACACCCTGATTATCTGCTGGGGTGATGGAACGCCTTGCCAGAATGTGCCCCGCAACAACGGAAACGGCGAAGGGATTTTCCTGCCCGGCGACCTGAAATACAACACATATGTCATACAACATACCTACGCGGGGCCGGCAGCCTATCGCATTTCGATGACCGACCCCAACCGTATTGCGGGTATTATCAATGTCAATCCGCCTTCGTCGGACAATGTGCCGTTTCATATCGAAACCATTTACATTTTTCAGGATCCGCAATTTGGCGGGTTCAACACGACCCCTTATCTGAAACAGGATCCAATCGACAATGCCTGCGTGGGTAAACCGTTTCGGCACAACCCGAATGCGTTTGACCCGGACAACGATAGCCTTTCCTATGCGTTGATTCAGCCTTTGCAGGGCCTCGGCACACCGGTACCGAATTACAGTTTTCCCAACCAGATTTCGCCCGGCCCCAACAACATGCTCACCATCAATCCCTCCAACGGCGATATTTTCTGGAACACGCCGCAGCAGGCAGGCGATTACAACCTGGCTATTATCGTCGTGTCGTGGCGAAATGGCGTCCCGATTGATACCACCATCCGCGACATGCAGATTTTTGTAGATGCCTGCCAAAACAACCCGCCAATGGTCGAATCTATCGATCAAATATGCGTTATTGCAGGGACGACCATTGAATTTGAAGCGGTGGCCACCGACCCGGATTCCAACGATAAAGTATTGCTCACCGCTGTCGGCGGGCCATTTGATACGTTGTTGCCCAGTCCGGCTTCTTTTGATGCGCCTGGAACCTCGCAGGATCCGCCCGTCACGGGGACTTTCCGCTGGACTACTACCTGCGAGCATATATCCAACTACCCGTATTCGGTTGTGTTCAAGGCCACTGATTCGGGCAATCCGAAATTAGCCGATCTCAAAACGGTAGCCATTAAAGTAGTGGGGCCGCCGCCGCTGGATGTGGAAGCAGGCCAGTCCTGGAGAAGTGGTCGTTACCTGGGAAAAACCTTATATCTGCGAAGACGCTTTGAACAACTATTTTTTCGGTTTTTCCGTGTGGCGGCGCGAAGGTTCCAACCCATTTCCGCTCGATACCTGCGATCCGGGCCTGGATGGCAAAGGATATTCAGAATTGATTTTTGTGACCAAGCAGATGCAGAATGGCCGTTACTATTTTAAAGATACCCAGGTGCAACGCGGCCGCACATATTGTTACCGGATTCTGGCAAAATTTGCCCGTATTTCCGGCGGCGGTTATCCGTATAATATCGTGGAAAGCCTTCCTTCCGAAGAAGTTTGTGTGCAGTTGCCGCGCGACCTGCCGCTCATCACCAATGTATCCGTGCTGGAAACGGATCTGGCAACCGGGCAAATGAAAATACAATGGTCGAAACCCGTTGCCGCCGACCTCGACACCTTCATCAATGCAGGCCCATATCGGTACCAGTTGCTGCGAGGAACGGGCTTAGGGCCTGGCGGATTGACAGAAGTACCCGGCGCATCGTTTACTGCGGCTAACTTCTGGCAGGCCAATGACACGATGTTTGTAGATCAGAATCTGAACACCCAAAACAACCCTTATCATTACCAGGTCGCATTTTACGTCAACGGACAAAATACGCCCTTAGGCACTACCAATGAAGCCTCTTCCGTATTTCTGCGAATTCAGTCGACCGACCAGACAAATATCCTTACCTGGCAGGAACTGACGCCCTGGGACAATTACCGTTACGATATTTTCAGGTTGAATGATGTTTCCGGGCAATTTGACTCCATCGGCACCACCACGGTTCCCTTGTATGCTGATGCAGGATTAGTCAACGGGCAGGGATATTGTTACTATGTCCGTAGTATCGGCACCTACAGCATCGGCGGCGTTATTGATCCGATTATCAACCTTTCGCAGGAAAAATGCGGTATTCCGCTGGATACCGTTCCACCCTGCCCACCCGTGCTGAGCATTACCAACTTATGTAATGACGGTGAAATCAATCTGCCTGATCCGCCTTATGAAAATTACCTGATGTGGACCAACCCCAATGCAGCTTGTTCCGGCACGGACGATGCCGTGCTGTACCGCATCTGGTTTTCGGAAGCCGAAGGAGCGCCTTTCACTATGCTGGCCGAACAGGGCGACGCGACCAACAATACGTATGTACACAGCCTGGAAGAAGGGCTAGCGGGCTGTTATGCCGTATCGGTGCTTGACTCCGTCGGAAATGAAAGTGCCAAAAGTGCGCTTGTCTGTGTCGACAACTGTCCGCTGTATGAACTGCCGAATGCTTTTTCACCCAACGGCGACGACCGGAATGACCGCTTTACGCCGTTCCCGGGATGGCGCTTTGTAGAACGTATTGACTTGCAGGTGTTTAACCGCTGGGGTAATCTGGTTTTCCAGACCCAGGATCCGGAGATCAACTGGGACGGCGCCAACGAAGAGGGCAAAACCGTTGCAGAAGGCACCTATTTCTATGTGTGTAAAGTGTATGAAAAACGCGTAAGCGGCATTGTGCTGCGCCCGGATGTGTTGAGCGGGTATATCGAGGTGGTGACGGGAGGCAGGTAGGGTGTTTGGTGTTTGGTGTTTGGGTTTGGGGGTGCTTCGCCCAAGGCCGTGTTTGGTGTATGGTGTTTCGTGTTTCGGGGGCTCGCTTTTGGCTTTTGAAAATTTGACCAAAATACCAACAACTGCCAAAGTGAGCACCCGGAAACACACCAAACACGGCCTGGGCCTGCTGATATTTGGTATTTTAAAATGAGGGGTTAAATTTGTGTTTTTTAATATAAAACACGCTTTATGATAGATTTTAAAGAATTAGATGTTTGGAGAGAAGCCAAACACCTTGCGATTACCACTTACAAATTCACGGAAACCCTGCCCAAACACGAACTTTTTGGCCTCACCAATCAGATGAGACGGGCAGCGGTATCAATGCCCTCTAATATCGCAGAAGGTAACGGTCGACGTACTAACAAAGACAAAGCCCAATTTTTGTACACGGCCCGAGGTTCGCTATTTGAATTGGAAACCCAAATTGTCATTGCTCACGAACTTGATTATATTTCTGACAATGCACTGGATAGCCTAAATATTCAAATCCAAAGGTGCCGCAAGTGATTAACGGCTATATTGGTTACCTGGAGCGATAGAGTTGTGGTTGGTGTTGGTGTTTGGTGTTTCGGGCGCTTCGCCCAAGCCGTGGTGTTTGGTGTTTAATGTTGGGCGCTTGCCTTTGGCATTTGAAAAAATAAAAAAAACCCCAACTGCCCCGGGGGGCGCCGAAACACTAAACACGAAACACCAAACACGGGCTTGGGCGAAGCGCTCTAAACACTAAACACCATACACTAAACACACTCCTACAGAGCTTGTATTCGCGCAAACAACTCCCCTTCCATCCCCGCGCTGTACCCTTTGTGTTGCCACACTAATTTCCCTGTTTTATCAAACAAAAACACCTGGGGCAGGCCGTTCAGGCCGCCGGGCAGGAGTTGTTTGAATGCCCGCGCGCGATCCCAGTACACCGGGAACGGCCATTTTTTTTCATTGGCCATGGGTGCGATTTTATGAAACCGATCCGGAAAATCAAGTGAAATAGCCAGCAGGTTAAAGTCTGCCTGTTGTTTCCAGTCCGCATAATTTTTCGTGTATGCAGCAAACTCCGACATACAGGGCACACAGGTCGTAAGCCAGAACGCCAGTACAGTCGGTTTGCCGGCGGAAAGCACTTTCCGGGAGTCCAGTTCGCTGCTGTCCGGTTTCGTGAGGGTCACCTGAAACGGGAAAGGCGCAGTCGGTTGTGCCTGCTCCTGGGCATAAACCTGGATCGAAAAGAGTCCTGCAAAGAGGAAAATGGCGGGATATCGTAGCATTTTTAAAAATTTATGGCAAAGAAACGGGATAATACACCATAATCGACAAATGGAGGGTGACGCAAAAATTGTTTTAACGTCCTATTAACGGTTTAGAAAGAAAATGAAATAAGGTTATCTATGTTCGTTGCTTTTTCGTCTCTTTGCGAACGATAACCTTATTAATTTTTTTCTAAAAATCTCCTCAGTGGCGCCGGCCGTTACCAAGAAAATAGTTGATTACACGGATAGTGAACTGATTGCCCGCTACTTACGCGATCAAAACACGATGTATTTTACTGTGCTGTATCGCCGGTACGCTGGAAAGGTATTTGCCAAATGCATTTCGATGCTGGCGGATGATGGACAGGCCCGCGACGCGACACAGGATATTTTTATTAAAGTACTGCTCAATCTGGCCAAGTTTACCGAACAATCTTCTTTTTCTACCTGGGTTTATTCTATCACTTACAACTACTGTATAGATATGATTCGGAAAAAGAAAAAAATGCCGCTCCTTTTTACCGAAGATGTGGGCAAGGTAAGCCGCGAGACAGACCCGGAAATACCGGACAGTGTGTTGCTGGAAATGAAACAGGAACGCCTCGAAAAAGTGATTGACCGCCTGCCGCCGGGCGATAAGGCTATTTTGATGATGAAGTACATCGATGATATGCAAATCAGGGAAATCGGCGATGTACTGGGCAAAACCGAAAGCGCAGTTAAGATGCAGATTATGCGGGCCAAGCAGCGCTCACAGGTTATTTATGACGAACTATATAGCAACGACCCTATAGAGAACAACTAATCCTTTAATCCTTGCAACCCATGCAGACATATCCTTAAAACTGATCTGTTCATCCTTACCGTCCCCTTCGGTATTCAATTAATCTTGTTATGAAAAATAATTTTCAACAATGGCAATCCGATTTTGAAAGGATCCCACCGGAAATTGAAGACCGGGTGCTGCAGCAGGCCCGGACGTTTGCGGCATTTGGGAAAGTAGTGGAAGTGTTTGTGCCCAATGCATTGGGAGCCGTTGCTTTGATGATCGGGGGGGAAGCCCCGACGCGGCCCGTAGCGCATGGCCCGGCAGAGCACCTGGACGACGATGTGCCCTTGTGGCGCATCCCGCCGGCGCGAAAACTATAAGGCAATTATCCAAACACTTAAAGTGTAAATGACTGGCGGAATCTTGTAAATCACATCTGCACCTTACCTTCATTGACAATCTTACGAAAACAATCTTCCTTACCATATTATGGGCTTTTTAGACGAACTGAAAAAAGGGGTTTTGACCGACTTGGTTCAGCGCTTTTCGGCAGCAATACCGAAAATCGCGCTGGCACTTTTTATCCTGCTGATCGGGCGATTGATCGCACTGGCAGCCCGAAAACTTACCAAACGGGTACTAAACGGTCTCCACATCGACCGGCTGGCAGAACAACTCAATGACATCGATATCGTGCAGCGCTCGGGTATGCGGATCGAAATATCCGTTGTGTTGTCGCAGATGGTTTATTATGTGCTGATGCTGGGGTTCGTCATTTTTGCTACGGACATGCTTGGCATCCCGGCTATTACAGACATGGTACGCGACCTGGTCGATTACCTGCCTTCCCTCTTTTCGGCTTTCGTACTCTTTCTGCTGGGGCTTTTCCTGGCTGATATGATTCGAAATATTACCCAGACGGCGCTCAAGTCGATGGGTATTGCATCTGCCAAAATGATCGCTACCGCTATTTTTTATTTTCTGTTCATTACGGTAGCCGTGAGTGCGCTGGCACAGGCAAAAATTGCAACCGGTTTTATTGCTTCCAACCTGACCATCATTATTGGAGCCGGAGCGCTGGCTTTTGCATTTGGCTACGGTTTTGCTTCCAAAGACCTGGTTTCCAATTATTTAGCAGGCTATTACAACAAAAACAAAATACAGATCGGCGATGATGTGCGCATCATTGGCGTACGCGGCAAGGTGGTGGTCATAGACGCTACTTCCATGATTTTGCAAACGCCCGAACGCGCTATTATTATTCCGCTGAATAAACTTACCACTGAAAAAGTCGAAGTCTTTTACCCCGATGGACAGGAGGAAGACCTGCTCGAACCGGGCGGTTAGTAAAAAGGCAAGGGCAGGAGGCAAAACCACGAAATTTTGCCTCCTTTGCCTTTGCCTTTTTGCCTTTTTGCCCTTTTACATTTCTTAACTACCAACTTATTTATGCTATGAAGATTTTCATCTACCCGCTCTTCCTGTTACTCTCCATCCATGTTAATCTCTTTGCACAGGCAGGTGATGATCGCCTCAAAGAGATCAGTGCAATGGCTAAAAAAGACAGCCTCGGCTGGACAAAAGGCGGCGGCATCGGTTTCGACCTCGCCGGAATGGGCCTCGTGAATCCAAAAATCGGCGCCGGTGGCAGCCGTATCGGACTGGGCGGCCTCGGCACTTTTTTCGCCAACCACAAAGCGGAAAAATCGTACTGGAACAATGGTTTTTCCCTGCAACTTTCGGCCCAGCGCCTCGGCAAATCCAACCCGAACCAGAAAACCGGTTTTCAGAAAAACCTGGACGTCCTGCGGCTTACTTCGCGTTATGGCTACCAATTGGGCACAGGCAAATGGTTTCTCGCTGCCGATGCTTTCGCCCAGACTTTGATACTCAAAACCTATGCAAGCAATTACCTGACGCCGATAGATGCCAATGACAAAGTGGTGGCCAAGTTTCTGGCGCCCGTACAATTGACTTTTTCACCCGGTATCGACTATAAACCAACCCCGCACCTGTCGTTTTTCTACTCGCCCTGCGGTATTCAAATGATTTTTGTTTCCGACGACTCCATTGCTGCCCGCGGTATCCACGGCAATAAAGTGACCCGCGAAGCGGATGGCAGCATCAGCAAATACAGCAAATCTTTCTTCGGTCTCGGTTCGGAGTTCAAAGCTGCTTACAACAACAAATATTTTAACGACCGCCTGTCCGTAACCAACGGCCTGCGTTTGTTTTCCAATTACCTCGACAACCCGCAGAACATTGACGTCTTGTTTTCCAACAACTTCAGCATTGTGATCTTTAAAGGCCTTTCGCTCGACCTGCTCGGCGAATATTTTTACGACCACGATGTATTGGTGCAAAAAGACGGCAACGGCGACGGTATCTACCAGATCCAGTTGAATGCGGACGGCACCACCACCGGCCCGGACCGTATTGGCCGCGGCGGACAATTAACCGGCGCGTTTCTGCTGAAATTCAGCAAGATCTTTTGAGATGAAAATACTCATGGTCTGCCTCGGCAATATCTGTCGAAGTCCGCTCGCCGAGGGCATTATGAAACAAAAAGCCGCCGAAAACGGCCTGGAATGGACGGTTGACAGCGCCGGAACAGGCGCCTGGCATGCAGGCGAACTACCTGACCGCCGCTCTATTGCCACGGCCCGGAAAAAAGGTGTCGATATCAGCGATCAGCGGGCACGTCAGTTTCAAATCGCCGATTTTGAACGTTTCGACAAGATATTTGTGATGGATACCCAGAATATGTCTGATGTGTTGCGGCTGGCTACTTCCGAAGCGCAACGCGGAAAAGTGGAACTCATGCTCGACCAGATTCATCCGGGCCTGCGCCGCTCCGTACCCGACCCGTATTACGACGACAACGGTTTTGAGGAAGTTTTTGACATGCTCGATCAGGCTTGCAGCGCTTTTGTAAGTCGCTATCTGTGAGATGTGGTTGTCTCAAAAGGTTGATGAGGTTGATAAGGTTGATGAGGTTGATAAACATCCACTCAAGAATGGGGCGATTTTACTTTTTTTGAGCAGATGTATATCAACCTCATCAACCTTATAAACCACTCATCATCCCAATATCCCAATAACAATGCGCTATTTCATCACCCTTTCCTATTGCGGCGCCCGGTTCAATGGCTGGCAGATACAACCAGATGCGCCTTCCGTGCAGGAAACGCTGGAACAGGCTTGCAGCACCATCCTGCGACAACCCATCAGCATCACAGGCTGCGGGCGTACGGATACCGGCGTTCATGCGCGGTATTACGTGGCGCATTTTGATGCGGAAGGCGAACTCCCGGAGCGATTTTTAACGGGTCTGAACAGCATTTTATCCGATGACATAGCCGTGTACGGCATTCGGGCCATGCACCCGGAGGCGCATGCGCGATTCGACGCTTACGAGCGCAGTTATGTGTACCATATTTCGCTTCGAAAAAACCCGTTCGCGACGGAAACCGCCTGGTATTCCCCTTTGAACAAATATTTACAAGTGGATAAAATGCAGGAAGTAGCCAATCTGCTGCCCTTGTACAACGAATTTTTCCCTTTTTGCAAAACCCACAGCGGCGTGGACTCCTATGCATGTGAACTGAAAACAGCGCGTTGGGAACTGCTCGAAGCGGAGCATCTTTTGTTGTTTCACATCACCGCCAATCGCTTTCTGCGGGGCATGGTGCGGCTCATTGTAGGCGCCTGTGTTCAGGTAAGCGCCGGACAAATACAGCTACAGGAGGTACAATCGGCATTAGACGGGCAAAAAAGCCTGAAAAAAAGCCTGAGCGTGCCGCCGCAAGGGCTGTTTCTGACGGAGGTGAGGTACCCGTATTTGGTGTTTGGGGTTGGATTGTTTGGAATGTTGAGGTTGTTGAGGCCGCTCTGCTTTGGAACGTGTGTATTCACAGAGTGGCCCATCAACAACACTCAACACCCTCAACATCTCAAGGCGGAGCACCCTAAACACCAAACACTATACACCAAACACTAGAGCATAAAATTCCCGGACGTATTGCGCGCATTGCTCCGGCGCTTCCCACATGCCCATGTGCCCAACGCCCTGTAGTACGTGCAGATCGGAAACAGCCGGCATGGCCGCCGCTTTTAAGGCGCCGTCGAGTGGAATGATCGCATCTTCGGCGCCCAGTAAAAACTGCACGGGACAATGCGCATTTTCCAAAGCCTTGAAATAAGATGGCCGCTCGATCATCGCTTCTATAGCTGCGATGATACCGGCTGCGGGTTGTTGTTTTCCTTTTTCTATCAATGCCTGAACAACTTCCGGGTGCGCCGCCGCATAGGCCGGAGCGAACAAACCTGGAAACAGTTGGGATACATACAAGTCCTTTTTTCCCTGCTGCAACATTTCGATGCCCCGTTTTCGGATGACGATTCGTTCGGCATTATCGGGGTACGGATGTGAGTAAAACAAGCCCACCCCGGCTAACAGTTCCGGGTGGCGGAGCAGGAACTCCTGCGCAATATAACCGCCCAAGGAATGCCCGATCAGCACACAACGCCGGACGTCCAGCAGAGTGAGCGCGGCATGGAGCGCATCTGCATAATGTTCCATACGAGCGGATGGAGGCACATCGGAACCGCCGAAACCCGGCAAATCCATTCGAATCAGCGGCAGTTGATCAAGGTGGGGCAACATAGGCGCCCAAACAGATGAGTCTTCGCAAAAGCCATGTAGCAAAACAATCGGCGTGTCGTGCTTCGGCCCGTTCATGTAATAGCCGATTTGTTGTTTTTCAGAGATACGTATTTGTTTCATCCCCCAAAAGTGCAAAAAAAAGGCGAGAAAAGCAGATTTCGCCGGAGATTTCCGACTTTTGCGCGCCCCTTCCACACGATCTTAACATTTACACACTCACCATGATGTGGCTTTCTGTCCCTGCCGATACCGACTTTTCCATTCATAACCTGCCTTTTGGTATTTTTCACACGGGCGATGGCCGGCCGCGTGCGGGTGTGGCGATTGGAGATCATATTGTGGATCTGCCGGCTGCCGCCGATGCCGGTCTGTTTGGCAAACCCCGTTTTTTCAAAAAAGTATTCGGGCAAAATACCCTCAATGAATTTATAGGACTTGGAAAACCCGTCACGAACCGGATCCGGCGCAAAGTGCAGGAATGGCTCCTCCAACCGGAAGCGCCGGCCAATGCCGCACAACTGCTGTGCGACCGGCGTGGCGCGACCATGCTTATGCCGGTATCCGTGCCGAACTACACCGATTTTTACAGCAGCATCGAACACGCCACGAATGTGGGCAAAATGTTTCGCCCGGACAACCCCTTGCTGCCCAACTGGCGCTGGCTACCCGTGGGTTATCACGGCAGGGCATCTTCCATCGTCGTGAGTGGTACTTCCATGCGCCGCCCCTGGGGACAAATCATACCCCAAGGCCGGGAAACACCTGTGTATGCCCCTACCCAACAACTTGATTTTGAATTGGAAATGGCTTTTGTAATCGGCAAAAACAGCGAACTGGGGCAACCCATTCCAATAGACAAGGCAGACGAATATATCTTCGGCCTCCTGCTTTTCAATGACTGGAGTGCACGCGATATCCAGCGCTGGGAATACGTTCCGCTGGGGCCGTTTCTGGGAAAAAACTTCGGTTCCAGTGTGTCGCCCTGGATTGTTCCTTTAGAGGCCCTGAAACCCTTCCGCGTAAAAGGCCCCAAACAAACGCCCGCTCCCCTGGAATACCTGCAACAAAAAGGTAGGCAGCAATACGATATTGACCTGGAAGTTGCGATCACGCCTGGTAATAGCGGACAGGAAACGGTTATTTCCCGCTCCAATACCCGGTATTTGTACTGGTCGATGGCACAACAACTGGCACACCATACCGTGAATGGTTGCAATGTGCAGGTGGGCGATCTCATGGCTTCCGGCACCATTAGCGGCCCGATACCGGGCAGTTACGGCTCACTGCTCGAAATGACTTTAGGTGGCAAAGAACCGATCCTGCTGCCGGGCGGCATTTCCCGCGCCTTTCTGGAAGACGGCGATATCCTGACCCTGCGCGGCCGGGCTGAAAAAGACGGCGTACGGATCGGCTTCGGTGAAGTAACCGGATGGATCTCTAAATAGTCCGAAGTCGTAAGTCATCAGTCCGAAGTCTTTAAAGTGCGAAGTCGTCAGTCCGTAGCAAACACAAACCCTGCCAAGCGGGATGTCTCTCACCCTCTCACATCTCTCGCTCTCTCCTCACTTCTCTCTCACTTCTCACCTCTCACTTCTCACTTCTATAAAAAGAGGATGACAGAAACATCAAAAACATCGGAATTGCCCCGACGATTTAATCGCTTGTACGCTAATTATATCCGCTCCTTTGCGGCTATTTCGGTCATATTTATCCACTCTACCGGCACCTACCTGCCCGATTTCGATCCTGCAAACAGTATGGACGCTCGTTGGTGGACGGGCAATATCTATTGCAGTCTGTTGCGTTGGGCGACGCCGTTTTTCATTATGCTCAGCGGCAGTTTTTTACTTGATCCTTCCCAGCCGGAGTCGACAGGACAGTTTTTGCGCAAACGGATCGTACGTGTTTTGCTGCCGTTTGCATTCTGGACGGTCGTGTACATGGTTTACCAATACCGCCTTTCCCTGTTTAGCAGTAGCACCGAATTGCCCCGGGCATCAGAGGTATTGTATAAAATCTTTTTTGAAGATGTGTATTACCATTTATGGTTTGTGCCCATGATCGTGAGCTTATACCTGCTCACGCCTACCTTTCGTATTTTTATACAACATGCGCAACGCCGCGACATTGAATATTTTTTAGTGGTTGCATTTAGTATTACCGCGATTCAGCATCTGATACCGGGTTTCTTTATCTTTGAATATGTAGGTTGGCTGGGGTATATCGGATTTTATGTGCTGGGCTATTACCTCGGAACCTATAGCCTGCCGCAACCCTGGAGAAAAATATTGTACGCGCTCGCCTTGCTGATGCCGGCAGTGACTGCGCTGGGAACCTGGTGGCTTTCCCTGCAAAAAGGCGCGCACGATCAAACGCTTTTTATCTATTTTAGTCCCAATGTGGTTTTGATGACCACGGCGCTGTTCAGCTGGCTGAGGTGGTACGACTGGTCGGCCTTCGCAGATCGTTTTCCGGGATTTGATCGTTGGATACAACAGTTTTCAGGACTGAGTTTCGGGGTGTATTTTATCCACGCGCTTATGCTGGATATTTTAAAAAACGGTTACATCGGTCAATGGCATACCACTTCCGAATTGTTTTTTAATCGACCGGTCAATCCGCTGATTGGCGCCATACCGCAAGCGATACTCGTCCTGCTGATTTCTTACGGGTGCGTGTATTTGCTGAGTAAATTGCCGGGGTCGAAAAAGTGGTTGATGTGAAATCAAAGGGGAAAGGCTTAAAAGGCAGGAAAGGGATATGGCCACTTAAAGGCAAAAAGGATTTAAAATCCAGATATTCCATAGCAACCTTTATTGCCCTTTGCCTTTGTCCCTTGCATCCTTTGCTACATCCCCTTCTATTTACCTGTTGCGACCGAATCCACCTTCGGTTTAACAAAATAAATCACTTTGGTGAGCCATTTGGAGGTATCCGGCTCCGTTTCGTGGTCGGTTACAAACTCCTCGATCACCGGCAGCATACTCTCAAATTCCTTTTCCACGATATAGTCGCCTAAGGCGAGGTGCGCCTCTCCGATACCTTCGTAAGGCCCGAAATATTGAATTACCAAAGCGAGGCCGCCGCCAACAGGGAAAGCTTCAATATCATCTGTGTATTTTTTCAGTTCCGAAGTGGGTACCGTTGCAGCCATATCGCTCATGCCGTCCTCCCAAGTCCAGAAAAGGCTGGAAGGTGGCCCGCTCGGCTTCAGGTCTGCCGCTTTGACGGCTTCCATAGCCTTGGGCAGGTTGGTGGCATAAAATGTCAGAACGTCAGCAGTATCTGTTTGTGCGCGCACCCCGACATAATATTGCAGGGGCAGTTCAATTTCCGCCACTTCAAATCCGCGGTATTTGGGGTGCACAATCGCCTCGCAATGTTTTTTCAGGTTGCCCAGACCGCGTTCATAGTCTTTCCCCATAGCTCTGTCCACATTGGTAAACATAGCCCACACATTGACGGGGAAAGGGAGCACCGGATCCAGCGTCCAGGTAATTTTTGTTTTCAGGCTATCGCCGGTCAATATAAAACTGGCCGGAAAAATCGCTTTAAAAGGTTTGCTGATATGCAACAATAAATCCACCCGGTCAGGCGAGATGGCTTGAATAGTTTGTGTGCCTGCGCCTACCTCTTCATTGCCCGACCAAATGAATTCGGCGCCAACCGCTCCGTCTGTGCCGCTGAATATTTTTATCATATTGGGGTCCAGTTCATTCCAGGGCGACCATTTATCGACTATTTTAAACTGGCTGACAGATTCAAATACCAGCGATTTGGGCGCCTCTATTTCAATACTGCGTTCAATATGGTACGTCTTTTTGGCAAAAAAACCGAGCGCGAAGACCAGTGCCGTCAGCGTCAGGACGGTAATCAACAAGTATTTTAGTATTTTCATGGTAAGAAATGAATGGTTAGCAAGAAAGCCCAAATTTAAGTAGTTATCCGTTATCGGTTATCAGTTATCAGGGTAGTAACTCTTGGCTTTGTTAATAGAGCAACCAAGAGTTACCACCCTGATAACTGATAACCGATAACGGATAACTACTTATAAATTATTTGTTTTAAATTTGCAGGAATGAAACAACAAAAGATTTTGACGGAGCAAAAGTCGCCTTTCTTGCGCGGACGCGGCGCACAAATTAATCCCGCCTCCCGATACGAGCGCCTGCAACGCGACGAACAGCCCCTCGACTGGGCATTGGTAGCCGACGACTGGGAGGAAGATGATTTGCGGACGGAGTACCTGGAAACCCATCCCAAAACCATTTTAAACAAAGTGGAAAGCGCCGATATTCCCCTCGAATGGAGCATGAATCCATACCAGGGCTGCGAACACGGCTGTATTTATTGTTATGCCCGCAACACGCATCCTTACTGGGGATATAGCGCAGGCCTGGATTTTGAACGGAAAATTCTGGTAAAACGCAATGCCGCAGCTTTGCTCGAACACGAATTAAAAAAGAAAAACTGGCGGGCTGCTCCGGTCATGTTTGCAGGAAATACGGATGTTTACCAGCCTGCCGAGCGCAAATTTCTCATCACCCGCGCCTGCCTCGAAGTTTTCTGGAAATACCGGCATCCGGTCGGCGTCATTACCAAAAACAGCCTCGTGCTGCGTGATATAGACCTGTTGCAACAACTGGCTTCCGAAAACCTCGTCCATGTCGCGATCAGTATTACAACGCTCCAGGACGACCTGCGGCAATTTCTGGAACCGCGCACCGCTACGATTCAGCAACGCCTGCGCACGGTGGAAACACTTACGAAAGCAGGTGTACCGGTTTTTGTGATGATGGCGCCCATTATTCCCGGACTCAATGACCATGAAATCATTTCTTTGGTAAAAACGGTGGCCGATTTGGGCGCCCTGGGCGTAGGACACACCATGGTTCGCCTGAACGGCGACGTGGCCATCTTGTTTGAAGACTGGATACGGCGTACCATGCCCGACCGGGCAGACCGGGTGCTTAACAGGATCAGGGATGTACACGGCGGACAGTTATCCGACTTCCGCAGCGGAACACGGATGCGCGGCGAAGGCAACATCGCGGATGTGATTCACCAGCAATTCAGGGTAGCCAAAGAGAAATATATGAAAGACCGGAAAATGCCGGGGTTTAACCTGGATTTGCACGAGGGGTATAAATCGAGTCAATTAAAATTGTTTTAAAACCTACCCTAATTAAAATTAATATAATCGCTCGGATCCACCGCCCGGCCTTTATACCAGAGTTCAAAATGCAGGTGCGGGCCGGTGGTGTTTTCACCGGAGTTGCCGATAATGGCAATGGCCTCTCCCGCTTTGACGGCAACGCCGGTTTGTTTGAGCAGCACGGAATTGTGTTTATACATGGTCACCACATTATTGGGGTGTTGTATGGCAATGCTGTAACCCGTTTCCACGGTATATCCCGCCGAGATGACCACCCCGTCTGCGGCGGATTTCACGGCGGTATTTTTAGGAGCGGCGATGTCGATGCCGTAGTGGTTTTTGGCAAAATCAAAACCAGAGGTCATTTCACCGGAGACGGGCGGCATAAAAAATAATTGCTCCAATGGAATATCGCGCGGATTCAGCGTACCGGTACCATTACCGGCAGCAAGCGCAAGCGCCGGATCGGACGTAAACGTACCTTTGGCAACAGCGCTGCGCAATTTTTCATCTTCCGGGATACGTTCTACTTCGACAGGAAGCGCGTCCGCCGTATCCGCAGGTTGTCCCTGCTTTTCAGCGGCTTCCTTGCTCATGTCTTTCAAATCGCCGACTAATAGTTTCCTGAAATTATCATTGTATTGCCGGTGCGCTTCCACTTCGGATTCCAGGTCGCTGACTTTATTGACCAATTCCGTTATTTCAGCATCGCGTTTAAAATCGCCGTATCCGGGTATGTAGCGTTTCAAAGGCGTCCAGATGATCGCCATGGTTACCAATATGGCAGTACCCACAATGAGCGAGCTCAGGCCTACATAAACGGCCAGCGGCGTCAGTTTGACAGAAGTTACTTCCTCAAACGTGTCATCATTCATGATAACCAGGCGGTATTTATCCCGCAATTTATCCATCAGACTCCGATCGTCGCCTTCGGAGCGCCGGAAGATGTCAGGAATTTTTTCAGGAACGAAAAGTAATTTGGCATAGCATTGTTGGTTATTGGTTATCAGTTATTAGTTATCAGTTATCAGGGTGGTATCTTTTGGCTCGAGTATATAGTGCGGCCAGAAGATACCACCCTGATAACTAATAACTAATAACTGATAACAAGAAAGGGCAAAGTTCGGAAAAAACGCGGAGACTATTTCAGGACTTCATCCAATTGCTCCACTTTGATACGGCCTTTGGGAACGATAATTTTCCAGTAGGAAAAATCCTGTTCCGCTTCCAGCCCGAATCCGTAAATGACTTCGCCGGGTTTGGTCACTTTGACAAACTTATCGGTGTACACTTTAGCCGTTTTTTCATCCCAGATCAGTTCGGCTGTTTCTAATTTTTCTTTCCGCGCCGTTATCAGTACGACGCTGTCGCGTGCCGTTATTTTCCCTTTTTCCTGTTGCCGGATCGCGTTTTTAGCGGTCAGAATGCTTTTAACGGATAAATCGGGTTCCAGAAATTCAATCTGGATGCCTTCCGGAAATTCCTGCCGCGGATTTTCCCGGGTGACATAATTATGCAGCACAGCGCCGGTCACCCGCACCCGCACCAGCGCGCTGTCGGAATACAGAATTTCTACATTCCTGCCCAGTTCTACTGCCGTATCGTCCTGGGTAAATACCTGGCGCGTCTCTTTGGGGGCGTCGCTGCATGCTGCGAGCAACAAGAGGAATACGGTACATGGGAATAAAAATATCAACCGGGTTGGCAAAATGATGCTTATGAATGGTGTAACTTATTTATTTTCGATGCTTCCGATTTCTCCCCGCGTAGAGTAATTGAACACGGATTTGACAGATTGGACACGGATTTTCCGCCTCGTAGAGTTAATGGCAACGCGGATTGGGCGGATGACGCGGAGTTTCGCGGATTTTCCCTCGTAGAGTTGACCTGCTTTTTTCCTAAAAGTGAACATAGTTGATCCGTGTCAACTCTTAAGCGGAAAATCCGCGTAAATCCGCGTCATCCGCCTAATCCGCGTTGCTATTATTCCTACCAGGGAAAAATCCGTGTCCAATCCCTTCAATCCGTGTTCCATTTAATCTAAAAATCCCTCACGCAATCATCCTCTTAAATCCATACCGAAACGCCACCAGCAACCCAGCCACAATCAGTACCAGGTACTGCACAGGTACATTCACCCAGGCTATCAGGTGCAGGCGATCCAGCAGGTACATCAGGATAAAAATCGAACCGATCATCGTCATCAGGCTGGACAATTTGCCAAAGCCGGGAATCAGTTCAAATGAGGCATTCCGCCGGATAATTGCCAGGGTCAGCACCATGGAAAGAATCGGCAGGATTTGTATAAACACATTGGCGTTCATAATGCTGCCCCGCTCAAATAGAAACAGGTAAACGCTTAAAGCGACTGCAAAGATGCCTGGCACGCAGGCTAAATAAATCAGCACGGCATATAAGTACTTCCAGGGACTTTGGTTGCCTTCTCCTTTGCCCAATATGCCGGCGATGAGGGCAGTAAACGGAATGCCGAGGAAAAAAGCCAGCATCACCATGGGATTGGAGCCGAGGTAGTCGAAGAATTCGCGTAAAGTCATGTCGTGAGTTGTGAGTAGTGAGTCGTGAGGGGCATCCCCTTCGGCATTGGATGATATTTTGAATTTGGGTGTTTCAGGCCTGCAAAAGTATCGAAGCCGGGGCAAGCGACAAAACCTTGCGGGAAGAAATCCGCCAGCCTGTTTAGTCATCACAAAGCAAAGTCGTTTTGAATAAAAGTTCATTTCAACAGCCCGCAAAACCATATAAAATCTTTCAAACTACTCTTACCTGATTGTATTTTCGCTGCGTGGACATTGTTTTTTCGGGGCTTTAAAGTAAAAATTATAAATTTGTTGTCGTTTATTTGGTAATCATTTGGATTTTTTCATAATTTTGACCCCGTTCTTTTAATCTTCCACACCGAATCCTCATCCCCAGCGTCCGTTCCCTTGGCGCACCTGTTGTTTCCGACATCTACTGCAACAGATTCTCTAACCGTTAAACGAGTCCTCATGGAAAAGTTTACAAATCCCAAGCGCGGCAACGCGCCCAGTGGCTGTATACGCATACCCCTGCGATACCTATCCACTTCAAATGAGCAACTACTTCCTTTACTGCTCATGTTTTTTTTCACTTTGTTGAGTAGTACTTTGTCGGCACAGTACACATTTGCCCCGCCAGTGACCTCTTTCGGTTCACCGGGCAACCTCAACTCACTCAACGTTATCAGTCAGGGCGGTTATTCCACCCCAACGCTCGTTGACCTGAATGGCGATGGCAAACTGGACATTGTCACAGGCGCTCAAAATGGCCAGTTCTATTATTTCGTGAATAATGGTACTGCTGTTTCCATGCCTGCAACGCCCGGCACACCGAGCTGGACTCTTCCGTCGTCTAACCCCTTCTCTTCTAATATGGATGTAGGCTTCCGTTCTTCGCCCACATTTGTAGATATAGATGGCGACGGGGACCTGGATATGTTTTCCGGTAACTCCATTGGAGAATTCTGGTATTACAAAAATACAGGCTCTGTTACGACTCCTGTTTTCGAAGTGGGGCTTTTTGAGTTTAACCCGATGTGGTTTGAAGACCCGCTCAATCCGGGCAACTATCTGCCACACAATATCGGCGCGATTTCCACCATCGGTTTTTTTGATGCGGATGCGATTCCCGATGGTGACTTTGATGTTGTGGCCGGCAATTCACAAGGCCAGTTCTTTTATTTCGAAAATGAGGGTGATATGTTTACCCCTTATTTTCCGGCAGCTGATCCGGGGGCGCCCCGCGTGGTAAATTTGCGCCCTTCCCCACAAATTTTACAAGGTTCCGGCAATTCACTGCTGAATGCGACTGTTGGTATGGTAGATATGAACTGCGATGGTATTTACGATGTTCTTTCAGGTACCCGTAATGGTACTTTCCAGTTCCGGGCATTGGAAACAATCGGCGCTAATGGATATGACCATAGATTTAATACGGTCACTTCACCTCCTACTGCATTCCCGCTGAGCAGCTCTGATGTATCAATAAGCGCCGTCGATTATTCTTACCCTGCTGCGGGCGACCTAGATGGCGACGGAGACATCGACTTTATTTCCGGTCGTGCAAGTGGTACATTTGTCTATTTTCAAAATACGACTTGCAACACTGCGCCAACCTTCTCATTCGGTAGCGGCCCCGGCTGTGGCGGCACCTATGTGGTTAATTTAACAAGTAGCCCATATACCTTACTTCCTTCCGATATCGGCAATCCAACGGCTGTTTCCACTTGCCCGGCCCCTGCAAACTCCGCCACCGTCATGTATGATCTCGCGACAGTTAGTTGTAGCGATGTACCCACTTTGGTTCCGGTTTCTATCCGTGCAGTGAATACTGTTACCGGTGTAAAAAGTGCGCCTTGTACCATTTTTATTGATGTGAATGACAATGTCGCTCCTGCAATCACACCACCTATACCTACCATTCCCCCAAATGCACCCGGTAACTTCTGTTCGGCTACACCTTACTATATTGACCTGGATGCCAATGGAACGGCTACGATGGGCACGGTGAATCCCAATAATGTACCACAAACCTTCACGGATATTTGTCCGCTAACATACAGTGTCTTGGCACAACCTCCGGCTGCATTTCAATTTAACTGCAACAGTATAACATTGCCGCCGTTTATACCACCGAATAATGTGCCTTACCAGATTATATTACAAGCAACCGACAATGCTGGCAATACTGGTACTTGTATTTCCAATATCATTATTCGCGATGTAACGCCTCCAGTAGTTACTCCGGCTACCTTGCCAAATGAGAGCCTTTCCATTTGCACTTCGCAAGCAGGTTCCGCAACATTTACAACACCAACATTTACAGTGACGGACAATTGTTTGGGATCTGTTACACAAACAGCAACTATTTCTCCTACGACAGGTGTATCTGCTGTTCCCGGGCTATTAACAAATGGCCCCCTACCGCAGACCTACACCTTCACAGTAGCAGGTACCTACACTATTACCTACACTTTCACCGACAACGCGACACCTGCCAATGTGACGACACGGACGCAGACGATTGTTGTGGCAAATACACCGTTGTATTTCAACCCGACATGTCCGCCCAACCAAATATTATCCGTAAATCCTGCTACGGCTTGTAGTGCGCCTTTTAGCTGGACTACACCAATTGGACTGGACTGTTCGACTGGATTGGCAACAGGTATAACTACTATTGGAACGCGCACCTCTCCACACACTTTCCCGGTTGGTACGGAAACCGTAGTATATACTGCCACAAATGGTGTTAGCAGTATTCAATGTTACTTCACAGTAACTGTTCAGGATAATGTGGCTCCAATAGTAGGCAGCTGGAACACCAATGCGATTCGCACTTTACCTACGCCAAATACGACCATCTTTAATAACGATGTTCTAACCTTCAATATGGGTAGTACATGTGGCGTAGTGGTTAACTGGATCGCTCCGGCTTCATCAACTGTAACGGACAATTGTACAACTCCAACACTCCGGGTACGCTATGAATTTCAGGCGCCGAATACAGTGGGCTTTCTTCCGGTAACAGGCTATGGCCCCGGATCTATTTTCCCTGCCGGCACCACCCGTGTTATTTACGATTATGTAGACGCGGTGGGTAATGCCAGCGCAAGTACTTTTGTTTTTGATATTGTAGTGGAAGATCATATTTTCCCAAGTATCACCTGCCCTAATCCAATCACAACAGTGGCGACACAGGGTTTCTGTTATGCCGATGTGTTCCTGCCGAAACCCAGTGGTATTCAGGTGAGCGACAACTGCGGGACACCCACAGTGGCCGGCCCATTTTATGGACCACCTGCCCAAAACTTTCCAATAGGGTCTGATTTCTGGCGTTTTGAGATGGGAACAACCAATCCTGTTAATTTCACCGCTACGGATGCAAGTGGAAACACAAGCACCTGTACGATGACAGTAACGGTGATCGACAACCAGAAGCCGGTATTTAGCAACTGTGTTACAGCAGATGTAATCCGAAGTGCATCACCTTTATCATGTACTGTTACGGAAAACATCGTACACCCGACAGTTATGGATAATTCGGTATCTTGTACTATACCGGGCGCCCTTACCTATACGCTGAAGATCACGGGTGCTACTGTTTTGGCAGAAACACCTGTTCTTTCGGCCGGAACACTTCCCATTAATTTTAACGAAGGCGTCTCTCGCGTACGTTACCTCGTAAAGGATGCAGCGAACAATGTAGATTCATGTGTGTATCTGGTAAAAGTAACGAATACGGTGGCGCCTTCCTTTACCAATTGCCCTTCTTTCCAGGGTTCTATTGGTAATCTGCCAACCGATCCGGGACAATGTTATCTTGCATTGACTGCCACTTCTTTTGCTACTCAGTTGGGTGCTTACGGCGGTGGCCCAGGTTGCGACCCGGGCACTTTTGCCTTCACCCGTTTGCCAAATACGCCACTGCCTTTGGGTAGTCAGCTCGGTGTGGGCACACATATTTTGAAAGTGGTGGCAACCGACTATTCCGGCAACACCGCTTCCTGCCAGTTTAGTGTAACAATTCAGGATTTGATCGTACCAACCACAAGCTCTACTATTTGCGGTTCTACGTTGAACTTTAATACAGACTTGAACCAATGTTCCACTATTCCAAACTGGAATGCACCGGGGTTTATGGATAACTGTGGTGTTGTCAGCACGACCGTCACCTATGTTAATCCGCCGAGCATAATCCCGGTGAATTACATCTCCGGAAGCAGCCTGAGTAAAGGCACCTATATCTTTACCTACACGGCGCGCGATGCGGCGAACAATCCAGGCTTCTGTACATTCACGGTGAATATTATCGATGCGCAGAAGCCAAATTTCACCAACTGCCCTGTGGGTACTCAATTTGTAGATGTGGGCGCGCCAGGCAGTCCTGCCTTTTGTGGTGGAATTTACACCCGCACTTTGACGGCTACGGATAACTGTCCTGGTGTGGTTGCTATTACCCCTTCGGCAAGTGTGAGTATTCCAGTTGATTTGGATCCACTTACGCCGACACTGTCTACTTATACGGTGACTTACACGGCTACGGATGTAGCTTTATCTCCAAATAATAATACTTGTGTAATCACCGTTCAGGCGCGTGACGTAAGCGGCCCTGTCGTCGCAGGTTGCCCCTCCCCTGTAACGCTGACCATCGGCAGTCCGCTGGTTTGTACCCTGCCACATCCGTCAGGATGGGCTGATCCGAATTTTTCTTCGTTTTTGGATTGTACCGGTCCTGTGACTCAAGTTGGCGGCCCTGCCCCAACGATCATTTCACAGAATTTGACACCGGTAGCCGTAACAGGAACGTCAGCCAGCCGGAACGCTATGTTCCCGACAGGCGTCAATACCGTCACTTACACGTATCGCGATGGTGCAAGCCCTGCCAATACCAGCACCTGTACATTCACCGTAACGGTGATAGAAGGTGTGCCTCCGGTATTTGTTACTTGCCCAAGCCCGATTACAGTTAGTACGGAAGGCAATACCTGCGCAAGGAATATAACGACTGCTTATTTGTTGTCGCTGCCTCCTGCACAGCGGCCGTCGGCTACGGATTTGTGCTCGCCATCCATAGAATACACGACCAGTTTGCCTGCTTTAGGCACTTCGGTGCCTGCGGGAAGCAGTATTCCTGTCATCTGGTCGGCAAAGGATAATTCCAATAATACAAATGCAGGTGGATGTGTTCAGACGATTGTTGTACAGGATCAGACAGATCCGGTATTTACGCCTTCTTGTCCATTACCTCCTTATACGGTGACATTGCCCACGAATGCTTCTTGTATTGAGAATGGTAATAACGGTGGCCCTACTGATCCTTTATTTTTACCACCTGTACCAACAGTTACTGACAACTGTGGCGCTGGAAACGTAAGCGTTACACGTACACCTGGCCAACCTGGGCAATATTGCGTAGGCCAGATAAACTATTTGCAATGGACGGCTACTGATGTTGTCGGCAGGACGAGTACTTGTGAATATGAGGTAATCGTGCAAAACACTTGCCAATTAGCTACGTTGAATGCAGTGGCAGGGGTTGAAGTAAATCTTGGTGATCTGAGTAGTATTCTGACTTGTTGTACCAACGCTTCGATTTCAATGATTGATATTTTACCTAACTCCGGGTTTACGGTAACTTCTCAACCTTACGGATATACTTTTTCCGTTCCTGGTACTTATGCTGTGACTTATACTGTTACTTGCGGCAATAATTTACGTGAAGTAAATCTTGCAGAGAATAGCAGTACGCTGACTTTCACACGTACGGTGATCGTAACACCACCAAATGTCTGCACGCCGGCCACACCTTCATTTACCAGTTGCCCGACAGCACCCATTACGCTGACGGACGTTCCGGGTTGTCCTGCTTCGGTAACTACCCTCGCCTGCAAGTCTAGGTATTACCGCTACGGACAACTGTAACAACCCGATAACTGTGTTACCGGCAACAGTGACATTGAATGCAACCAATTTGGCACAGAGTGTACCGTTTACTGCAACAGTTGGCGCAAATACAATAACCTGTACGCGTACAGTAATCGTTGTACGAGCTACTGAAGTGTGCGGCAACAGCATCGACGATGACTGCAATACCGGCACTTCGGATGTTTGCAACAGCCCATGTTCTCCGGACGTAACGAATCCTGTATTTAGCAGTTGCCCGCCAACGGTAACCCTGAATGCAGAACCCGGAGAAAACTTTGCTTTCAGCAGCAATTTGCCGGCTTTGTCGGCCTCGGATGCTTGCCCGGGTACTGTTACCGTCGAAAATGACGCGCCGCCAGAATTATTTGACGGTGATGTGGTTTCCTGGACAGCAACGGATGCATCCGGAAACGATGCGCCTTGTGTTCAGTCTATCATTGTGATACCCGGCGGCGGCGGCGGTGGCGGTTGCTTCGACCAGGCTAACTTAAGCCCCGAATTTGCTTCGGACGGCGCCGGTGGCGACCTGTACGGCAGCAGCATCGATATAGATGGTACGCTGGCGATTGTCGGCGCGCCTTATGACGATAATGCGAAAGGTATCAACAGCGGTGCAGCGTATATCCTGTCCCGCAATGGCTCCGGCGGCTGGGACGAGATTAAAAAACTTGTTATACCGGACGGTGACGCCGATGATATGTTCGGCGATGCGGTGGCTATTAACGGCACTACCGTTATCGTCGGCGCTACCCGCGCCTTCGGCAAAGGAGCAGCCTATATTTTCTCCCAAAATCAAGGCGGCGCGAATAACTGGGGTTTAGTGAAAAAACTGCTCGCTTCTGACGGCGCTGCAACGGATGACTTTGGCGCTTCGGTGGATATTACCAGCGACTACGCTGTGGTCGGCGCACCACTCGATGAATCTCCACAGGTGAACCGCGGTTCTTTCTACCTGTATGAAAGAGATTTCGGCGGCGTTAATAACTGGGGTGAACGTGTGCGCAGAAGTTCTTCTGACGGCGCTACCAACGATAACTTTGGTATCAGTGTTTCCATAGACGGCAGCACAGTGCTTGTGGGCGCCCGTTACGATGATGAATCCGGTTCCAACTCCGGAGCGGCATTTACTTTTGTGCGGGATTTCCCATCTGCCAACAACTGGGGTCAAACGCAGAAACTGCTTTCTGCCGACCTGGCCGCGGGCGACTACTTCGGTAGCAGCGTTGCTATCAGCGGTAACAACCTCGTGATAGGCTCTTATTTGGATGACAACGCAGGCGGCAACAACGCAGGTTCTGCTTATGTGTTCAATTTCAGCGGCTCCTGGACGGAAGTTGCAAAACTGATCGCATCAGACGCAGTTGTTGCAGACCAGTTTGGTATCAGTGTAGATATTGATGGCGGTACAGTGATCGTCGGCTCGCAGTTTGATGATGACATGCTTACGAACTCCGGTTCTGCGTATATCTTCACGGAAGGCAGCGGCTGGGCTCAAGTCGACAAACTGTTGGGTTCTGCCGTCACGACCAACGACAACTTTGGCCGCAGCGTAGCGGTCGATGGCGCGTATGCCGGTGTCGGCGCATTTAAAGACGACCTACTTTCGAGCCTGGATCAGGGCAGCGCTTATTTCTTTGAAGATAACTGCCCGCTTCGTCCTGCAAATGTTGTTGAACGCAGCAGCAGCGTCCGATCAAAAACAGCAGCCTGCGCTGCTTCCCGAATCCTTCTACAGATGTGATCAACATCGAATTTACGTTGGAAGAGGAAGAAAATGTGCAGGTTCGTGTGGTGAATGCGATGGGACAGGTTGTTTCGACACTGCTGGATGGCAAGGTTTCCGGCGAATCGCGCTTCCAATGGGAAGGCGCGCAATTCGGAAACGGTATGTACTTCATCCGCATCGAATCGGCTACCATGCGTGAATTGGTTCCAGTGGTGATTGTTCGATAGGAACTTTATCGTTTGTTGTTGTTGGCAAGGACGCCAATAACGGCGAAAAATACAAACGGGCTGCATCGGGATTTATCCTGGTGCAGCCTGTTTTCGTGTTTGGGGTTTGGGGTTTCGTGTTTGGGGGTGGTCGCTCAAGTCAGGCGGTGGCTGCTCTTGCCGAGCCTTCAGTACTGATACCAAGCAGATGTGTCATGCAGAGCCGTAGGCGAAGCATCTGTGGGCGTAGCCCAGAATTCAAAAACAATTGGGCTGGCTCACTCAGGCTTCGCCTACGGCTCTGCACAGGACAAACATCTGCTTGGTATCAGAGAGCACGGAACGTACACGTGGAGTCGCCCCTGGCAGATGCGCGATCTTGGAATTATTTGAAAAGGCGTTTCCCAGTAAATCTCCGCAACGAGAATGTCTACTTGATCTGCGTTTCGCGCGGACAGCAACGGTTGTTGAGGAAGTTGACACCTTTCGCTAAGTAAATGTGTTGAGTACATTTGGGAAACCAAACGATTATAATGAGTGATCTCCCGTTGTCATATTCTGTTGCCCGCCCTGCTACATTGTGCAAACCCTGTCGGCACAAAACGCTCCCGGATTGGCGGCTCAATCGATGACTTCGGATGTTTCGTTTGAAAAGGATTGATAAGGCGCTCCATGACGGCACGGAGATCGGCGTTTCGCGGATGGCAAAGGCGGAGTTGTTGAGGAGGTTGCAGATTTCGTAGCGGGTATGTGGGTGATCATTTGGATACCTAACGATTATAACTTCGAGTTTTGATTCAACGTTTTTCTATGCTGTTTTATCCCGTCGAAGCAGATATCCTGATTTTTTTAAGGCAATTAGTCGGGTCTTTACAGCCGTTTGCGACCGCGCATTCCGTTGCTTTGTCCTTTGAAAGTGATCGGGAGACCTTGAAATTAAGTTATCATCCCGAGGCAATCGCCTCGGATTTGACGCAACTGCTTTGCCGAATTGTAACATTTACGCCTCAACATCAAGGGGTCAGATTGAGCGCACGATTGGTGGACGCGCCCGAAAAATATTACCTGCAACTCCTGATAGAAAACACCGGCGTCAACCTTTCCCGCATTGGCGAGATTGTTTCAAAAACCCGCAACGAAGTGCTTGTTCATGGGGAACACGACAAAAGCACGATATTTGAAATCCGCTGGTATTTAAAGAAATCAAGAGAAGATGCGCCCGCTATACCACCTCCCGACAATTTGCATCCTCCGGATGCCGTGCGCAAATTTTACGCGTCTGTCAGGGATCGAATGAGCCTTTATTTTCGGAAAAACGAAGATAAAATGGCCGTTTTAATGGCGCAAAACCCACCGGCAGCCATTTTTCTGCAAAAAGTGAATACCGTCATCAATGCACATTTAAGCGACGAGGCTTTCGATGTGGCAAAACTGGCGCGTTCCATGGCCATGAGCCGGATGCAATTGCACCGGCGGCTCAAACCTTTAGTGCATACTTCTCCTGCGCATTATATCCGGGATATCCGCTTGGATAAAGCAAAAAAAGATGATAGAACAGGAGGATTTGACCATCGGTGAAATCGGTTTTCGGGTCGGTTTTCAAAGCCAGAGCCATTTTACCCGGGCTTTTATTGCGAAATTTGGCGTGCGCCCGACGGCTTATCGGCGCGGAAAATAGATTCCGCCCACTTTACTTGATATTTTATTCAATAGTGTTCAGACCTTAAGTTTTGAAACCTTATAGGTCGTAATGTTCAGTAGTGGTTTCTCCACTTCACCATGTTACAAACAGGCAAAAGAATGGGTAAAACAGGCTAAATACTGCCGGAAGCAGCCTGTTACCTTTGTAACAACATCCACCACCTAATATTTCACCCGATAAAATGAAAGCACTATGACACAATCCATGAAAAACAAGGAGTTTATTTTGGAGTATCTGAACGCCTTAAGCGGTAAAGAAAAAACAAGAGAAATACTGGAACACTACATATCAGACCAGGGACTCATAGACCATATCCTCTTTTTTGACAGTGCTTTTCCAAAATATGAAGCCGTATTAGAGGAAATGATCTCGGAGGGCAATCAGTTGATTTTACGGGCGCGATTAGTCGGCAAACATGAAGGAGAATTTGCCGGTATTATGCCGAGTTACAAACAGGTAGATTTCCCTTTCGTGGTCAGTTATATTATTGAAAACAACAAAATTATCAGCCACTGGCTGATGGCCGATCAAATGGTTTTGATGCAACAATTGGGTATCGAGCAAGCACAGGCGCATTAACAAAAATAAATTGAAAACGCCATGACGCAAACCATGAAAAACAAAGAGTTCATTTTAGATTATCTGAACGCGATAAGCGGGAAAGTAAAAACAAATGAAATACTGACACATTATATATCTGACCAGGGACTGATCGATCACATCAACTTTTTTGATAGCGCTTTTCCGAAATATGAAATGATTGCAGAAGAACTGATTGCAGAAGGCAATCAGGTTATATGACAGCGATTTATTGGCAAACAAGGGGATTTGCCGGCATCATGCCCAGTTACAGACAGATAGATTTGCCTTTGTAGTCAGTTATTTTGTTGAAAACAACAAAATTATTAGCCACTGGTTGGTGGCCGATCAAATGGTTTTGATGCAACAATTGGGTATCGAACCGGCCCAGGCGCATTAAGAAAGGGCAACCTTGCAAAAGGCAAAGGGATGCGCCTGATTTCGTGGATCGTACCAATCCGGCTGTCAGAGGCCCGCAAGGCGTAAAAGCCGATTTTTTAAATACTTTCAAGATTTGGCCCGATGTCAAGGTCAGGGTGGAACAAATTGTGGCAGAGGGCAACTGGGTGATGGCGCGCTGCGTCACCTGGCGACGCATACCTCCGAAGTCATGGGGCTAAAACCCACCAATAAAAAGATAGAAGTTGTCTATTGGAGCTCTCACCGCTATAACAAAGATGGTTTGATTATAGTAAGTTGGAACATGCTCGACAACGCGGCTTTGATGCAGCAACTGGGGTTGTTGCCGTAAGCGGAGAATGATTAAATTGTAATTCTTCATCAATAAATTTCCACATCATGAAAAAAGCATTTCTCCTCATTTCCAGCCTCCTCCTCTGTACGCCCGTTTTTCACAAACAGCAGACAGGAAGCCATCAAAAAAGTCTGCTTGCTGAAACCCGGGCTTACCTCGACTTCGATTATGATACCTGGGCATCGTACCATGTGCAAAGCGCCGACGAACAATTAGCCTGGAACAACCCTGACGGCACTTACGGCGCCCAAACGGGCTGGTCAACCATCAGCGAGGGTATAAAAGCCTGGTTTAAAGAGGCCAAAAAGGAAAACATACAGCTAACAACCGACCATTTTACCTTCGTGATTCAGGGCGACATGGCTATTGTCGCTTACGATTCGGGGCACCAAAACGCCGCCGGCAAAACCACGAAAGTGCGGGAATTTAGAACCCTGCTGCGCAGCAACGGGCAATGGAAAATATTAGCCGTACAGGCTTTCATCGATTATAATTCGGGAAAATAAGTCGGTTATCCTTGAATATCAAATGATTTCAGACATAAAAATCTCAGCATAAACGACGCTTAGGAAACAATTAATCCTTCTTTTTGCCTTTCGGTGGCCGGTATTTTTTCCTTGAATGCACAATGCACCTGGACCGGTGCAGTCAATACTAATTGGAGCGAAGCGGGCAACTGGTCCTGCGGGCATGTGCCGGGCGCGGCGGATGATGTGGTGATTAATGTCAACAACAGCATAGTAACACTCGACGTGGCAGATGTAACCATTTCTTCTCTGGATATTTCCAACTCAAGCACATTGACCGGCAATTATGATGTTTTGATTAACGGTGATTTGATTTGCGGCGGCGCGATTTTTAGTGGCGCGGGTACTATAACGGTGGAAGGGGTTACAACGATTACCTCTTTTGATGTTACGCTTGACACCCGGAACCTGATTCTAAACGGTGGTGGCTCTTTCAATAATCAATCGTTAATATTGTCGAATAATGCCACATTGACAATCTCTGAAGATCAGATGCTGTCTATTTTATCCAATTTTGAAGGTATTTCAGGAGAAAATGGTATGATTATCAATCATGGCATTATTGAAAAAAACGAGACAGGGTATTGCTACTTTACATCGCCGCTTACAAACACAGGCGTTATCAATATAAATGAAGGAGTTTTAGAAATTGCGGCGAATGCCAATATCATTATGAACCACGTTGGAGCCGTTATCAACATAGCATCCGGATGCTCCTTCACTTCAGGTACACACGCTACTCAAAACTTCACCAATAGCGCTATCAATGGTGAAGGCACTTTTTTGATTCATGAAACTTTTGGCAATCCCACGGTTGTCAATTTACTATCAGGCAACAGCATCGGCGTTAAAGTGGTCGTCGGCACTGCGACCCTGAATTTATTACACAATAACGAATTGGCAAATATTGAATTGGGTATTTCTCAACCATAGGTGGCGCTGGTACAATGACTATTCTACCTCAATGGAATTGCCATCGTACCGTATGGTTGTCAAACCACCATCAACTGCCCTTTATTAATCAAGGAAGGCTTGCGGTAGAGCAAGGTTTCTTCAAAGCCAATAATAGTTTTGTCAATACCGGTAGCATTGAAGGCAACGGTAACGGTATTTTTGGCGACTTAGACCTTACGGGCGCTACCGTTACCAGCACCGGCATCGTTGCACCGGGAATTCTGCCAGATTATGCAACTAACACCCTGGCAATGACTCCATTCAATAACTCCGCCGCAACGCTCGCCATCGACCTGGCAGGCTACGGCGGGGCTGGCATCGAGCACGACCAACTACAAGTGAACAGCGCCGTCACCCTCAGCGGCACCTTAGACATTTCCTTCCTCAACGGTTTTACACCTGTTGTCGGCGACGCATTTACCATTATGACCTGCTCCGGCGGGTGCAGCGGCAACTTCAGCGTTATCAACCATCCCGGCAGCAATGAAAACGCCTGGGAAATCGACCTCAGCACGCCTAATGAAGTGCGGTTAGTGCTGGCTGAAAAACTGGATCAGTGTACCTGGGATGGCTCGGTCGGCAACTGGACAAGCGCTGCAAACTGGTCCTGCGGGCACGTGCCTGCCGCCGGCGACGATGTGGTCATCAACAGTGGCACGGTAACGCTCAATGCACCCACGAATGCCAACATTGCCACCCTTGCTTTAACCGGCGGTACGCTGAGCGGCAGCGGCAACCCGACGCTGTCCGGCGATCTGACCGTCAGCGGCGGCGCATTGAATGTCAACAATGTTTCTGTGTCTGGCAGTCTCGACTGGAGCGGTGGCACGATCGGCGGCACAGGCACCATGACTGTGACCAACGCGGCCACGATCACCAACGCGCCCACGCTGAACACACGCACCCTGCGACTCAACGGCGGCGGGAGCATCGAAAGCGGGTTTAATACCAGTAGCGGGGCCAATCTGGTCATTCCTGCGGGTCAAACCCTCACTTGCAATGCCGGCAGCGATGTCACTTGGGGCGGCACGGGCGGTACGCTGACGCTACTTTCCGGAGGAACTTTGATAAAACCGGCGCGGGCATCTTAACATGTGACAAACAAAATTTCCAAAACGCCGGTACCATCGAGGTGAATGAAGGCATTTTGCGCATGGGCATGGGCGGTACGCACAACAGCGCCACTTTCAATCTTGCCACAGATGCATTTCTATCGGTCAAGAGCGGGTCGCATACTTTTACGGGCTGCAACTTCACGGGGCCTGGCCGGTTGGCCGTCATTGAAAACGGCGCTGTCAGCAGTTTTTCCGGGAATACCATCGCTTCCAATATGGGTTTAAATTTGACAGGAACAAGCAGCACGTTCAACCTGGGACAGGATTTGGATATGGATAATTTCTTCCAGTCCGGGTCCCACATCACAAGCGGTACAGGAAATATTACCGTGAACGGGCTTACCCTTTTTGTCGGCGGTACGCTCAACACGACGGGCAACCTGAACATCAACGGAACGTTCAACTGGACCGGTGGCAGCATCGGCAGCAATGTACAGACCAATATTTCCCCTTTTGGCGGCAGCGGAACAAGCAGCAATACGGTCGTCTCACACGGCTCTTTCAACAATTCGGGCACATTCACCGTTCTATCCGGCGCGCTGACATTAAACGGCGCATTCGACAATTCCGGCGAATTCATCATCCAATCGGGCGCCTGCACAACATACGGTGTAAGCACAAACAGCGGCATACTTACCCTTGAATCGGGCGCCTTTACAGCAAACAGCGTATTCAACAATACGTACCTGCTCAGCGTTAAATCCGGCACTTTTTATGCGAACAGCACTTTTAATAACAATGGCGGAACCATACAGGGAAAAGGCGTGATAGACCTTGTCGGTGCAACTTTTAACAATACGGGTTATGTTTCCCCGGGATTTTCGCCGGGCATTCTGACCATGACTTCCTTCGATAATTCCAATGCCTATTTTACGGTTGAACTGGCCGGATATGACGGCGCGGGGCAACCCGGCGGGCACGACAAATTAGTAGTAAACAGCCCGGTTGCACTCAGTGGAGAGTTGGATATTTATTTCGACAACTTTACGCCTGTGATTGGCGACGCGTTTGTTATTATGAGTTGCAGCGGCGGATGCACAGAAGATTTTGATTTTGTTTACGTGGATCAGGAGATTCCCGGCGCTGTCTGGTATATCGACGTTTTGTCCAACCCGAACGAGGTTCGTCTGGCATTGGTCAGTGCTCAGCCCGTCGAACTCGTCCGTTTTGAGAGCAAAAACACCGAAAACGGCGTCCTGCTCCACTGGCAAACCGCATCCGAACAAAACACCGAATCCTTTTCCATGTCGCACAGCACCGACGGCGTACACTTCAAAGTCATCGGCAAAGTAGCCGGCAAGGGCAACTCGACGACAATACAATCGTACCAGTTTCCGGATCGGACACCTGCCGAGGGCGTGAATTATTACCGCCTGACTATCACGGACTTCGACGGTAGCGCTTCATTTTCCAATATCGTTTCGGTGGAGCGGCCCGCGCGAGACGGGCAGGATACGATTTCGCCCAACCCGACGAAAAGGAAAAATCACCGTTCAATTGGATCGGCAAGTGGAAGAAACGACCGGAAATTATTGTCATGGATGCCACCGGACGGATGGTACAGCAACAACAGTTTTCCGAAACTTCTAAAGAAATTGACTTGACGGGATATGCGGCGGGTGTATACCCTGGTGTTTAAAAACGGGCATATTGTTGTAAATCAACGCATTGTGCTACAATAATGCGTATTTTACCGAGTAATGGTGATTCATTAGTAAAAAATCAAAGCCATAGACTGGCATAAACCCCAAAAAACATCAAATAAAGTAGGGTTGAAAATACTTACTTGTTTCATCTGCAATTTTTACAGATATATTTTGCGTTTATACCTTAAAGAACCAACAGTACGTTTACGTTTACTAAACTTTTAGAAGTTTAGTAAACGTACATACTTACAACCCAATCCAATGAAAACCACTCCAATCCTTTTCCTGCTCCTGGCATTGTCAGTACTTCGTGCCGCTGCCCAACCCTGCACCACCTTCGACTGCGCCATGCAGCAGGCGAAAGCCGCTTATGAAGCAAAGGACTACCGCAAAGCCTACGAAGGTTTCAAAGCCGCTAAAAACTTCAAACGCGCCAAAACCGCCGAGGTAAATGCCTGGTTAGACAAAACGTTCGACGCACTCGAAAAACAGCAGAAAGTCGACGCCGAAAATGCCCGCCAAGCCGAGGCAGGCCAACAAAAAGCCACGAAAGCCCTGGAGCGCCTGTATTTTTACAAAGGCCGCTTCGGACTGGCTTATGATGAAATAAACAGCCGTTTCGGGTTTGTGGATAAAAACGGCAACACAACCATTCCATTCAAGTACAACAGGCTCTGGCCTTTCGACGAGCAGGGTTTTGCCCGCGGCGTGGTCAAAGGGTTCTCTACCCGGGATTCTTATTTTTGATTGACACCCTCGGCAACGAATACCGCCTGGCCACCGACATCGATCAATTGGATTCCAATACCACGGCGCTCGATTTGCGGAACCGGGAATTATCCGCCCTACCCGATGCAGTTTGCAGGCACAAACAATTGAAAGTGTTGTTGTTAAGCAACAACCAATTGAGTAGCCTGCCGGACTGCATTGCAGCGCTGACCAACCTTCATATACTTTATTTAGACAACAACCGACTCGTCAACCTGCCCACTGCTTTCGGCCAGTTGGATGCCCTGCAAACGCTGACGTTGCAGCGAAACAACCTGACGCGCCTTCCCGACGGGTTTGCACAATTAAAAAACCTCCGGGAATTAGACCTGGGTTTCAACCAGATGGCACAACTGCCTGACGGCTTCGGACGCTTGAGCAAACTGGTAACATTCGATGCAACATATAATAGCCTCACGCAATTGCCCGCAGGCGTGGGCGCTCTGGAAAACCTGGAATCTTTGATGTTGTACAACAATCAACTCGGCAGCCTGCCGGATGACTTCGGTCAATTGATCCGTTTGAAATCACTGAATTTATCCAACAATCAGATTTCCACACTACCCGCCAGTTTCTGCCAATTGACAAACCTGGAATCTTTTTCCATGCTCAGCAACCAACTGACAAGTCTACCGGAAAACTTCGGGCAATTGAAGAAAATCCATTGGCTGGAGTTGAGCGGCAATCAATTGACGGCGCTCCCGGAAAGTTTCGGGCAATTGAGCGGCTTAACCGATTTGAATTTGAGTCGCAACAAACTCAGCACTTTCCCGACTACGTTCGGACAATTGGCTCGGCTACAAACCTTTGCCGGATCTGCCAACCAACTGACGAGCCTGCCACCCGGTTTCGGTCAATTGCCACGTTTGCAAAACCTGTATTTGAACAACAATCAGCTCACTCAATTACCTGATGGATTCGGACAACTGGGGCAGTTAGAATCATTTGAGCTGATGCACAACCAACTTTCGAGCCTGCCGCAGGGATTTGGGCAACTGCAAAAATTGCAATACCTGATTTTATTTGACAACAAACTCAGCAGTCTGCCCGCAGAGATCGGGCAATTGACCGGGCTGAAAACCTTGTATGTCAACAACAATCAACTCAGCAGCCTGCCGGATGAAATCGGGCAACTAACCAACCTGGAAGACTTGATTTTAATTGAAAATCAACTATCAACCTTGCCGGCCAGCATTTGTAATTTGATAAACCTGAAAACGCTGGGGTTCTCCAAAAACCCCATCAAAGAAGTGCCGGAGTGCGTGGCAGGTATGTCTGCCGAACGTCCGATTTATGAAGTGGTCGAGGCAGCAGCCGAATCAGGCGCCTCCGATTCCGTTTATCTACTGCTGGCGCAGCAACTCTTGCGGAACAGTTACCTGGAAGCGTACAATAATGTCCTGACAGGTATATTATCAGACTCGACCAATGCAGACCTTTATTTTAGTTTGAGCTACTACGCTTTGTTTGCCGGCGAGTACCTCAAAGCCATTGAAGCCGCCCAAAAAACACTGCAAATCAACCCTTTAGCCGTCAAAGTTGAAACCAATCTGGCATTAGGCTATTTGTTAAACAACCAATACGAGCAGGCGGAAGCGATTTATCTGAAATGGAAAGGCAAAAAATTTGAACTGGCCGATGATGAAATGGCTGACGCAATTTTTTTAAAAGACATTGCTGATCTGGAAGAATTCGGTATCCGACACAAGGATTTTCAGCGGGTGAAGGAGATGTTTTCGAAATGAGTCGGACGTGAGAGTGGTGAGTCGTCAATCGTGAGTGGGAGGTCGTGTGAGTGGTGGTAGCGCTTCGTTACCGACCCCTGAAGGGGAGATTAACCCAATAAATAGAGTATTGTGTATGTTCCTTTGTTTTTTTTGGCTAAGCCCCTCGTAGAAGAGGCGCAGGCCAACAAAACAAAAAGGGCATTTCTGGCCTATCAAAAATTAATTCTTTCTCAGAACTACCCGACTTGTGGGTTAACCACTTGCCCTTTCAGGGGTCGGGTCGGCCAACCGTTGACGACTCACGATTCACGTCTTCACGGCAAAAAAGCCTCATTCCAATTAAGGAACAAGGCTAATTTATATTGAGTTGGCACCGACTTACTCTCCCGAGGCATCAACCTCAGTACCATCAGCGCTGATGGGCTTAACGACTCTGTTCGGAATGGGAAGAGGTGGGACCCCATCGCTAAAGGCACCAACATGTCTTTGAAGCATACGCTTCCTATTTCTTTGATTTGTTTTCACACAAATCATGACAAAAAACCGGGAAATGACAATTCAAAATTCAAGATAGTACTGAGGCCTTGATTTAGCATTGTTCGATAACTTATTGACTAATCAATATACTATCCAACACAATCGAAAAAGTAAAAAAAGGAAGCTTACGGGTAATTAGTACGGCTCGGCTCAATATGTCACCACACTTCCACCTGCCGCCTATCAACGCAGTAGTCTCCTGCGACCCTTAATCGGAAGATTCATCTCAGAGTAGGCTTCGCGCTTAGATGCTTTCAGCGCTTATCCCGTCCGAACATTGCTACCCGGCAATGCACCTGGCGGCACAACCGGTACACAAGAGGTTCGTCCAACACGGTCCTCTCGTACTAGTGTCAGGTCTCTTCAATCTTCCCGCGCCCACAACAGATAGGGACCGAACTGTCTTGCGACGTTCTGAACCCAGCTCACGTGCCGCTTTAATGGGCGAACAGCCCAACCCTTGGGACCTTCTCCAGCCCCAGGATGCGACGAGCCGACATCGAGGTGCCAAACCTCCCCGTCGATATGAGCTCTTGGGGGAGATCAGCCTGTTATCCCCGGAGTACCTTTTATCCTTTGAGCGATGGCCCTTCCATGCGGAACCACCGGATCACTTTAGCCGACTTTCGTCCCTGATCGACCCGTCGGTCTCTCAGTCAAGCACCCTTATACTAATACGCTCTTCGCATGATTACCGTCCATGCTGAGGGTACCTTTGCAAACCTCCGTTACTCTTTAGGAGGTGACCACCCCAGTCAAACTACCCACCATGCACTGTCTGGATTTCTCCGTTAGGACTCAACTAGTCAAAGGGTGGTATTTCAACGTCGACTCCCTCAGTACCGGAATACCAAGATCAAAGCCTCCCACCTATCCTACGCATCGAATAGTCAAGCCCAATGCAAAAGCCAGTAAAGGTTCACGGGGTCTTTCCGTCCCGTTGCGGGTAATCGGCATCTTCACCGATACTTCAATTTCACCGAGCTCGTGGCTGAGACAGTGCCCAGATCGTTACACCATTCGTGCAGGTCGGAACTTACCCGACAAGGAATTTCGCTACCTTAGGACCGTTATAGTTACGGCCGCCGTTTACCGGGGCTTCAGTTAAGACCTTCGCAGTTGCCCCTAAGCCCCTTCCTTAACCTTCCGGCACCGGGCAGGTGTCAGGCCATATACATCATCTTACGATTTGGCATAGCCCTGTGTTTTTGCTAAACAGTCGCCTGGGCCTCTTCACTGCGGCTGACATTGCTGCCAGCGTCTCTTCTCCCGAAGTTACGAGACCATTTTGCCTAGTTCCTTAGCCACGAATCACTCGAGCGCCTTAGGATGCTCTCCTCGACTACCTGTGTCGGTTTACGGTACGGGCTGTATATACCTGATGCTTTGTCGGCTTTTCCTGGAAGTCAATTCACCACACTATCACCTCGAACCGAAGTCCTCGGCGTACTATCGCTTGCGCTTTAACGTACTATTCCGTAAGTACGCGATGACTCTTCAACTCCGTCCCCAACTCGCAATATATACAGGCGTAGGAATATTAACCCACTTTCCATCGAAATCACCTTTCGGCTTATCCTTAGGTCCCGGCTAACCCTGATCCGATGAACGTAGATCAAGGAACCCTTAGTCTTACGGCGATGACGTTTTCCACGCCATTTATCGTTACTTATGCCTACATTTGCTTTTCAGTTCAGTCCACGGAACATCACCATCCCGCTTCAACCCGACTGAATGCTCCCCTACCACTCATCACTGAGTCCATGCTAAGCTCGGTATATAGTTTGATGCCCGCTTATTTTCCGCGCAGGAACGCTCGACTAGTGAGCTGTTACGCACTCTTTAAATGAATTGCTGCTTCCAAGCAAACATCCTAGCTGTCACTGCATTCCCACCTCGTTTAATGCAACTTAACTATATTTAGGGACCTTAGCTGATGGTCTGGGTTGTTCCCCTCTCGCCCCATGACCTTCGCACCCTGGGGCTCACTGCCGCTGCTAATTGTTGGCATTCAGAGTTTGTTAAGGGTTGGTAGGCGGTGAAGCCCCTAGCCTTCTCAGTAGCTTTACCTCCAACAATCACTACACGACGCTGCACCTAAATGCATTTCGGGGAGTACGAGCTATCTCCGAGTTTGATTGGCCTTTCACCCCTATCCACAGGTCATCCGAGAATTTTTCAACATTCACCAGTTCGGTCCTCCAGTTAGAGATTATCCAACCTTCAACCTGCCCATGGATAGATCACACGGTTTCGCGTCTACCCCCACTGACTTCAACGCCCTGTTAAGACTCGCTTTCGCTATGCTTCCGCACCTGAAGTGCTTAGGCTGCCAGTGAGGAGTAACTCGTAGGCTCATTATGCAAAAGGCACGCCGTCACCCTCCGAAGAAGGCTCCGACCGCTTGTAGGCGTATGGTTTCAGAGTCTTTTCACTCCCTTGCTTAGGGTTCTTTTCACCTTTCCTTTACAGTACTGGTTCGCTATCGGTCTCCTGGTAGTATTTAGGCTTACCAGATGGTGCTGGTGGATTCAGACAGAGTTTCACCGGCTCCGCCCTACTCAGGATACTGCTAGGTAAGTAATTCCTTTCGCTTACGTGGCTATCACACACTTTGGCACTTCTTTCCAGAAGTTTCGGCTAAAAATTACTAGTCCACAGCGCAGTCCTACAACCCCGGTGTGCACGCACACCGGTTTGGCCTATTCCGCTTTCGCTCGCCACTACTTACGGAATCACTACTTGTTTTCTTTTCCTCCTCCTACTTAGATGTTTCAGTTCAGAGGGTTTACGACTTCAATATGTCTTCATTGAGATTAGGTTGCCCCATTCGGACACCTGCGGATCAAAGGCCGTTTGCGCCTCCCCGCAGTTTTTCGCAGCTTACCACGTCCTTCGTCGTCTCCAGGAGCCAAGGCATCCCCATACGCCCTTATTTCGCTTCCATATCTCGCAATCACATATTACATGCATTCGCTCTTCTCTTTTTCAATTCGCTAAACCTTTATTACCTCAATACCTTACATCTCAAATCTCTTATTGCATTTCCCAGTCTTGTCAATGAACTTTTTACCTGCCTTTACCCACTTTCAATACAACGTCAGGCTAATGACCATCGTAAATACTCGCAGAGGCTGATAATCGCTAATCATTCAGGTATCGAACCCGAAACAATCTCTAAGGATTGAATCCCCCAACGGGATGATCTCGAATTTTCAAAAAACAACCCTCGTTTGGGTTGATACTACATCATTTTGTTTGGGGCGGCAAAGGTAGAAAATACTTTATCACACCACCAAAATTATGATTACTTTTTTTTAATTTCTTCTTCCAAAGAACGCCTTTCTATCAAAGCGGGCGCAAAGGTAAGCATTAGATTTTCAATGAAGCAAGCCTTTTTAAAAAATATTGAAAAAAGGTTTGTTAGAGAAAGCCCCTCAAGATGCCTGTGAGGGCTTTCAGGAGGTTTCGAGCGGATTCGAACCGCTGTAGCAGCTTTTGCAGAGCTGTGCCTAACCGCTCGGCCACGAAACCATGTTTCAAAAGCGGCCACAAAGGAAAGACTTTTTTCGGAAACGAAGCAAGTTTTTCTTTCAATGTTTTTTCAACGTTTATCCACACTACTAATGCATACCGCCATATATTTGGGCGCTCCTAAGCGCATGCTTTTTTTATTTTGCGATTCACAACAATCATTTCAAACACATTTTGAAACCTATCATGGGCAAAGAACTACAATTATTAGATTACATCGTTTTTCTTGTTTATTTTGTCATTGTTTCCAGCTATGGTTACTGGATTTATCGCCAGAAAAAAACAGCAACAGCAAGTGCGAACGATTTTTTCCTTGCGGAAGGTTCTCTGACCTGGTGGGCTATCGGTGCATCACTGATCGCTTCCAACATCAGTGCCGAACAATTTATTGGTATGTCCGGATCAGGTTTCGCGATGGGCCTGGCCATAGCATCCTATGAATGGATGGCCGCTGCAACGCTGCTGGTAGTCGCCGTGTTCTTCCTGCCGATCTACCTCAAAAACAAGATTTTCACTATGCCGCAGTTCCTGGCACAACGTTACAGCCCTTTGGTAGCAACGATCATGGCTGTTTTTTGGCTGCTGGTGTACGTTTTTGTCAACCTGACTTCTATCCTTTACCTCGGCGCCCTGGCTGTCAGTACCATCTCCGGCCTGAGTTTCACCACTTGTTCCGTCTTCCTGAGCATTTTTGCCATCATTATCACACTGGGTGGTATGAAAGTCATCGGATATACCGATGTGATTCAGGTGTTGGTGCTTATTCTGGGCGGATTGGCCACAACTTACCTGGCACTTGACCTGGTGGCGCAGCAATTCGGCGAATCCGGCGCATTTTCAGGCCTGGCGCTGTTGCGGGAAAAAGCAGACACCCATTTTCACATGATCCTGAACCCGGGACAAATGATGATGCCCAACGGACAAGGGGGGATGGAAGATGCTTATGATAAACTACCCGGTCTGGCAGTTATCCTCGGCGCCATGTGGATCGCCAACCTGAACTACTGGGGCTTTAACCAATATATAACGCAGCGCGCATTGGGCGCCAAACTGGAAACTGCCCGCGCCGGTCTGCTGTTCGCCGCTTTCCTGAAACTCCTTATGCCTATTATAGTGGTGTTGCCCGGTATCGCTGCATATGTATTGTACCAGCAGGGCCAGTTCCAAACCGAGATGTTAGAAAGTGGAAACGTTCGCCCTGACCGGGCCTATCCGGTATTGCTCAATCTGTTGCCCGTGGGCCTGAAAGGTTTGTCTTTTGCGGCGCTCACTGCCGCTATTGTGGCATCGCTGGCAGGAAAAGCCAATAGTATTTCTACGATTTTCACGCTGGACTTGTACAAAAAATACTTCAACCGGGACGCCGATGAAGACACCCAGGTAAGGGTAGGTCGTATCGCTATCGTATGTTGCTATTATTATAGGCGCGATTGTAGCGCCTGTTTTGCCAACTTCGGTCAGGCATTCCAGTTTATCCAGGATTTCACCGGACTGATCTCCCCGGGTGTGGTAGCGATCTTCCTGCTGGGCTTTTTCTGGAAACGGGCAACAGCCAACGCAGCCCTGGCGGCAGCAATTGCCACTATTCCGACCGGCCTGATTCTGGAACGGGTATTTACCGATATGCCTTTTATGAACCGTATGGGTTTTGTATTCCTGGCGCTGGTAGCCATTATGGTGATCGTCAGTTTGTTCGACAAAAACGGTCAGAAAAATAACAAAACGATCGAAATGGACGCATCCATGTTCCGCACTTCACCGTCTTTCACAGTGGGTATGGTACTGATACTGGGTATCATTGCTGCGTTGTACACGATGTTCTGGTAAAGGTTAAGTGCATTTCTCAAAGTTTGAACCTAAATGGTGCCAAGTTGATGAAATGGCCCCGTTTCATATTTGAGCAACCCAAACATGAAAGCGCACTCTACGGATTGCACCATCTCACTGCACTTCTAAAAAAAAGCCTCTCCGGCAATTACGCAGGGAGGCTCCGAAAACAATAAACAGCAGGATAGTTTTTCCTCGTAACGAGGAGGCATCAAAGGAGGGAAGGCTCTGGTCAACGACGATAAACGCCTTCTGCCTGCCCCGGCGACTCTACACCCCCGACTTCACTTACACATTCGATATTTTGCGAACCACTTTATACAAACGAGTGGTCTCATTCACTTCTTCTTCAAAAGGATCGTTGTCAAAATAGTTGGCTGAAATCATTTTCAGCCGAACGATCCGGCCCCGGTTGTTGAAAATCTTCTGTACGTATTTTACCCATACATTCCCGTTGGAACGAACGGCGTAGATTTCGTTATCCCGAATGTCATTCAGGTTCTCCACCGATTTGCAGACGACTATATCGCCGTGGCGGATGACAGGATCCATGGAATTACCTTCAATCTGGAAAGCAACCAGACCGGCGCCTGCTACTCCCGGAATAGAAAAGTAGGTATTATCCTCCTGGCTTTCTGCGCCCAGGGTACTGCCGGCGAAAGCCCGTACCGTAGTAAAAAGGATATTGCCGTTGCCGGTATTGTAACTGCGGTCGCCCGACAAGGCATCGCCCGGCGCATCGAACCCGAAAGGGTTTCCGATACCGTGCAGGAGCCAGGCTTCATTGATATCATAGGTGCGGCAAAAAGATTGCGCCTGCCCGTAATCAATCACCCGTTTGCTGTCGGGATTGAGAAATGCCCGAATGATGTGGCCGTAGGCTTTGTTGCCCAGCACCTTATCCGCTACATCTCCCACACCTTTGCCACTCCGGTCGTTTTTTACAATGGCCCCGCGTTCTTCCAGCAGTTTAAAAGCCTGGATAAAACGGTCGTTCAGATCAATTCTGTCTTCCTTAATCATAACCTGGAAGTTTACTTCCCGAACACTATATTCGGCAATGTTAAATGATGTTGTTTTTTTCAGACGTTTGGCTAGTGCCTGTTCACGTTTTTGACGATGCAAACTTAAAACAAAGAGTTTTTAAAAACAAAAAATGTCAAAGTTTTTTTTGCGTTTGAAGCAATTTTTTTTTCAAATGGTCTTTTTGTGTCTGAAAATCAGATATTTGCAGCATATTCCGGGTGGGTCGTAATTTCAAACAAACTTGTGAAAATTGCCGGGCGTGCTCCGGAATCGGTCATTGTTTGAAAAATAATTGTACTTTTAACCCTCCCTTCAGGGGTATTAAAAGTTGCATATGGGTATTGTAGTTTCTCTATTGAACCACAAAGGCGGGGTCGGCAAAACGACCAGCACTGTAAATATAGGCGCCGCGATGGTCGAATTGGGCAAACGGGTATTGCTGATCGACCTCGATCCGCAGGCTAATCTGACCATTTCGCTGGGTATACCGCGGCAGAAAATAACCATTTACGAAGCCCTGCGGGGGGAAGGAGATTTGGCTCCTTACACCCATCGTCCGGGTCTGGATGTGATTACCTCTTCGCTCGACCTGTCGGGTGCGGAAATGGAACTGATTAACGAGGCGGGCCGGGAGTATATCCTGCGCGAACTGTTGAGTCAGTTATCGGACGATTACGATTATATCCTGATCGATTGTCCGCCTTCGCTGGGTCTGCTGACCCTGAATGCGCTGACCAGCAGCCGGTACGTGCTGATTCCGCTGCAAACGGAATTCCTGGCCGTTCAGGGGCTGGCCAAGATCAAGCAGGTGATCGACAAAGTAAAATTCCGCCTGAACAAACAACTGGACATGTGCGGCGTTATTGCTACCATGTACGACAGCCGGCGGGTACTGAACCGGGATGTGGTGGAAACGATCCACAAATATTTCGGCGACAAGGTGTTTAAAACCTACGTCCGCGACAATGTAGCCCTGGCGGAAGCCCCGGCACAACGCAAAGATATTTTTGAATACAGCCCCAAAAGCCCCGGCGCCCACGATTACCTTGAACTGAGCAAGGAAATCCTGGAACGCATTGAAGGGCAGATGGTGGCGCAATAAAGTGTTTTAGTGGACCTCCCCCCGGCCCCCTCTCCGATGGAGAGGGGGTGACTTCACGCTTGGCTTCCCTTATTAAGAATGCCAAGGGTACTCGCTCCCCCTCTCCATCGGAGAGGGGGCCGGGGGGTGAGGTCTACCAAAACACCCTCTATAAGAGATTATGGGCAAAAAAAGATTTTCCGAAGGGCTGGACGACCTTTTCAACGACAGTCGCCAGGCCGACCATAGCGGCCTCGATTCCGTCGTGGGCGAAACGCCCCATGCGCGTAAACACGGGCATAAAAACTTCGCGTCCGGCCTCGATGCGCTGTTGCAGGAAGTTCTGGAAGAAAGCCTTGAAAAATACGAAGCCAACCAGCCGGACTCCGTGGCCCAAAGCGGGAAAACCAAAGCCGGCACGAGCGACGCATTCCGCACACCCCTGCGCAGCGGTCTGGATGCCCTCATCCGCCAGACCATTGATGTACAGGAAATGATCACCGATGAACAGTCGGGTAAAAAACGCCTCACCGTTGCCGTCGACCGAACCAAACTGGAAAAACTCAAAGTGATCGCCCGACTCGAAAACGCCTATATGAAAGACCTGCTCGTCAAATTGATAGACGGCTATATCGAGGAGTATTCGAAACAGAAAGGATTTGACCTGTAAATAGAAGTGAGAGGTGAGAGAGGGAGAGGGTTAGTGAAAACTCACCCCCCTCTCACCTCTCACATCTCTTATGCAATCCGCTTACCACGATTTTCGCCTTTTTTACAACCAGAGCATCCACCCGGAATTGCTGCACATGGAACTCCGGCGGCGGCGTTTGGTGCGTTTGCTGACCGTGTCGATTTTGTTGCTGCTGGGTGTGGTAGCGTTGCAGGTTTACCTGAATATTTTCCTGATTACCCTCGTACTCCTGATTCCGATTGGGTGCTGGATCGCTTACCTGGCTTTCCGGATTCAGGTTTTTTTTAAAGAATTTAAACCGCGCATCGTCGAACTACTGCTCGATTTTATTGACAACGATGTGAATTTCACCTTTAAAGGTTACGAGCCGAAAGGCAAAATTGCGGCGGAAAATTTTCTGGAAAGCCGCATTTTCACCACTGCCGACGACTATGTGGGCGAAGACCTGATCAGCGGGCAGGTGCGCGAAACACCTTTTGAAGCCTGCGAACTGCGCGTGCGCGAGTTTTCCGATGTGCGCAACCGCCTCGACTACGTTTTCCGGGGCATTTTCCTGATTGCCGACTACCAGCGCTGGGATATGCACGGCGGCGTGCTGGTGCTGCCCGATGCCTACCGCAAATACCTGAGCCGCAGCGAACGGGCTTTTCACCTGATCGGCGGCCGGCGCATCCGCGGCAGTGTTTTGCCCGAGTTCGAAGCCATTTTTGATACTTACGCCACGCCGGATGCGCGCATCAAGGACATCGTTTCTGCGGAAATGCAACGCGCTATTTTGCAGTTCCGGCGCCAGTTCCAGGAGTCCAACCGCCAGAAAGAGATTTACTTTTCCATTATCGGCGATAAAATATACCTCGCACTCACGCAGGATCGCGACCTGCTGGAACCTTCCCTGTTTGTCACCAATGTCAGTTTTGAAATGGTCAAGGAGTTTTATGACGACCTGGCGCTGTTGCTGAATCTGGTGAAGGAGGTGGATGTGATGAATTGAGGATTTGAAGGGAACACGGATTTAAGGGATTAGACACGGATTTTCCTCTCTAGTCAATCGCATCCCTGATCATGCTTATTCGGCGATGAAATCGATTTTTCCGCTGATTCTATCTTTGCTTCTGAAAGGGAAATATTTGATCCGTGTCAATCTAAAGCAACCGCTTCATCCTCTATCCGTGTTCTATCTTTAAATCCTGTGTCCATCCTTAAATCTGTGTTCCATTACGCTACGAGTCAACTATGAAAATCATCTCCCACCCCATCTTCCTAGACCACGACAACGGTACCCACCCCGAAAACCGCAAACGCCTGCTGGCTTTCGGCGACCTGACGCCCGAACCGCTGCTGCTCGACGGCGAACCCTATCTTGAACTCGTGCATCCGCAGGCCCATGTGGAACTCGTGCGCAGCCATTGCGAAAACAGTATGAACCTCGATGGCGATACGGTGGTGAGCCCGGATAGTTTTAAAGCCGCCACCTGCGCGGTCGGCGCAACGATTATGGCTATGGAACGCGGCGATTTCGCGTTGGTGCGCCCGCCCGGTCACCACGCCTTTGCAGAGGAGGCGCACGGATTTTGTCTGTTCAACAACGTTGCCGTAGCGGCACAAGTCGCTGTAAACCAAGGCAAAAAGGTACTTATTTTCGATTTCGACGGCCACCTCGGCGACGGCACCATGGATATTTTTTACAACTCCGACCAGGTGTTGTACTGGTCGATGCACCAATACCCGGCCTACCCCGGCAACGGTGCAGCCCATGAAATCGGCGCCGGAAAAGGCAAAGGATTTACCTTCAACGTGCCCCTGCCCGCCGGGAGCGGCGACGATATTTTTATGCACGCCGTGGAATATATGCTGCCTGCCATCGAGCGCTTCAATCCCGACGTCGTGGCGGTGTCTGCCGGTTTCGACGCGCACCAGTTCGATCCGCTGCTGCAATTGCGCGCCACAGGGCATTTTTATTATAAAGTCGGCAAATTACTCGCCCAAACCTTTCCCGGAAAACTATTCGGCGTGCTCGAAGGCGGTTACGACGCAGAGGAATTGCCTAAATTGGTGCGCAATTTTATCGCCGGCGTCAACGGTGAAAAGATGCCATTTCACGAAGCGGGCACCTCCTCGGGTATGCGCATCTGGGAAACGTACGAACTGCACCTGCACCTGGCGGCGTCTTATTTGATGAAATACTGGAAATTTTGAATAAAAGGCGTAGGTATTTTTTTGGTGCTTTAGAGACATCGCCGCGCGACTCTAAACTATGTGCCTATGTGTTTAAAAAATAAATATGTGGTAAAGAAAACAACATGAAGAAGATCCTCGATCATTTTTTCCGCCCACAATCCATCGCCCTGATCGGGGCCACGGAAAAAGCTGGCAAAATCGGTCAGGCCGTGTTGCAAAATCTCCTGTCTGCCGGTTTTAAAGGCGACATTTTTCCGGTAAATCCCAAGTACGACAGCCTGGCCGGGCTGAAATGTTACACCAATGTTGGGAAATTGCCTGCAGTTCCTGATTTGGCCATTATAGTAACCCCGGCAGCGATCGTTCCCGGACTCGTCAAGGAATGCGGCAAAAAAGGCATCACTTCCGCGCTGGTTTTGTCTGCCGGATTTAAAGAAGCGGGTGAGACAGGGGAAAACCTGTTTCGCGACCTGAAAGCGCAGGCTAAGGAATACGGCGTGCGCCTCATCGGCCCCAACTGTCTGGGTTTGATAACGCCCACCATTGGCTTGAATGCCACTTTTGCGCCTGCCATGCCCGGCCCCGGGCGCGTGGCATTTATTTCGCAAAGCGGCGCCATGGGCAGCGCCATCCTCGACTGGGCTGCCGAAAAAAATGTGGGTTTCAGCCATTTCGTGTCGGTCGGCAACATGGCCGATGTCAGTTTTCACCAGTTGATCGACTATTTCGGCTCCGACAGCCGCACCGCCTGCATCCTGATTTATATGGAAAGCCTGGTGAATGCCCGCAAATTCATGTCGGCAGCCAGGGCTTTTGCACGTTCCAAACCCATTGTGATCCTCAAAGCCGGTCGCAGCAAAGAAGGCGCTCGTGCCACATTTTCCCATACCGGCAGCATGGCGGGCAACGACGCGGTGTACGACGCCGCTTTTCACCGCGCCGGGGTGATCCGGGCGGGCACGGTACAGCAGTTGTTCGACTGCGCACAAGCCCTGGCCATGCAGCCGCTGCCCGCCGCCAACCGGCTCGCGATTGTGACCAATGCAGGAGGGCCGGGCATTTTGGCCACCGACTGGCTCATACAGCGCGGCGGCACGCTGGCGACCCTGCAACCGACCGTATTTACCGAATTGGACGAGATCATGCCCGCCGCCTGGAGCCGCTCCAACCCGGTGGACATTCTCGGCGACGCAACGCCCGAACTGTACCGCGCTGCTTTACGCGCCTGTCTCAACGACCCCGGTGTGGACGGTGTGCTGTGCATCCTGACCGCGCAAAACATGACCAATCCGACCGCATTTGCGCAGGTCGTTGTGGAAGAATCCCAAAAAGTGAAAAGCAAACCCGTTTACGCCGCCTGGATGGGCATGCGCACGGTGCGCGAAGGCCGCAATTTTCTGGAAACCAATAAAATCCCCTGGTACCCTTTCCCCGAACGCGCCGTCGAGGTGTTTATGAAAATGGCGAACTACCGGGAAACACTCGAACTGCTGCACGAAACGCCGCCCGACCTGCCCATCGACCTGCATTTTCACCGCGACGCCGCGCGTAAAATCGTGGAGAAAAATCCGCAAAAAAGGCCGCACGGAACTCAACGAAAGCGAATCCAAACAACTGCTGGCCTGCTACGGCATTCCCGTCAACAGCGGCAAAACCGCCAAAACGGAAGACGAAGCCGCCGCTTTTGCCCTGGAACTCGGTCTGCCGGTGGTGATGAAAATCGAATCGCCCGACATCTGGCACAAATCCGATGTCAACGGCGTGCGCCTGAACCTCGAATCGGAATCCGACGTGCGCCGGGCCTACCGTTCGCTGTTGGAAAATGTGCAGAAAAAACGCCCGGACGCCCGCATCGAAGGGGTTTTGGTGGAAAAAATGTGGGATGTGCAGCACGAATTGCTCATCGGAGCGGTGAAAGACGCCGTATTCGGCCCGGTGATCGTATTCGGTCTGGGCGGCTCGGCCACCGAAATCTGGCAGGACCGCGCCATTGCGCTGCCGCCGCTCAACCTGGCCCTCGCCAAACACCTAGTAGAAGGCACCAAAATCAGCCACCTGCTGCACGGCTACCGGCACCTGCCCGCCGTGCCGATGGAATTTTTGCAAAACATACTCTGCCGCTTCGCCTATTTCCTGATGGATTTTCCCGACATCCGCGAAATCGACATCAACCCCTTCGCCATGAATGCGGACGGCGGTATCGCGCTCGATGCGGCCATTACGCTCGAACGCGACCCCGGTAAACAGCGCGAGCCGTTCAGCCACCTGAGCATTTTGCCCTACCCCACGCAGTGGATCAAAAAGGTGCAACTCCGCAACGGAACCAAAGTCCTGCTGCGCCCCATTCGCCCCGAAGACGAGGCGCTGGAAGCCAAATTGGTGGAAAACACCTCGAAAGAATCGCTGTATTTCCGCTTTTTCGGCTACCTCTCCGGCCTGACGCACCAGATGCTCACCCGTTTTACACATATCGACTACGACCGCGAAATGGCGATTGTGGCCGAAATTGAGCGCAAAGGTGAAAAGGAACTGATCGGCGTGGTGCGCATCGTCGGCGACGGCTGGCGCGAAACGGCGGAATACGCCATCTTGGTCACCGACGCCTGGCACGGGCAGGGCCTCGGCGGCATCCTCACGGACTACATTCTGGACATCGCCAAAGAACAGGGCTACCGCATGGTGTACGGTTCTTTCCTGAAAATCAATGGCGATATGCGGCGGCTGTTCCAGCGCAAGGGGTTTTCAATCAAAACGACCGAGGAAGATTTTGATGTGGCGGAGAAGGAGTTGTAACGGCTGCTTTGTTACGGTTGACGGGTAACGGTAGTTGTTATTCTGCCAATTAATCTGGTTTTTCCAGGGAAAACCAAGCAGGTCACAACTTGCGTTATTAGTTGACGCTGCGTACTTTTGAAAATCAGGAGATCATCTGTTTGGGTCGGAGAACTCGCCGTGGATCAGCCCCGACCCCTAAAGGAGTACATCGCAAAGAGGGAATTTGCCCCCCTCCCCACGCGGCCTTCGCTCGTCCCTCGCTCGCCTCGCTCGGTCGCAGGCGCAAAAGGCTGTGCTCACAGGTGTCCGGCAGGTACAAGCCAACTAAACTGGAAGGGCAGACAAGACGAGGCGGAAGCCGATATTGTTGCCGCGGTACGCCGGCGTGCCGTTGTTGCGGTGCGTAGTGCGGCAGTACTGCGCGTAGTTGATCCAACTGCCGCCGCGAATCACGCGGTACGTGACCTGCTCCTGGTCCACCCAGGCAGAGCCGTTGTCCGGCGCACCTTCATACGTGTCGTGCCATTGGTCTTCGCACCATTCCCAGACGTTGCCGCTCATATCGCAAATGCCCAGTGCGTTGGGAAGTTTCAGGCCGACGGGTTTGGTTTCGCCGTGGCTGTTTTCTCCGTACCAGCCCACTTCGTCTAAGCGGTTGCTGCCTGCATATTTGGTCGGCTGGTCTGTGGCCCCACCCCGCGCGGCGTATTCCCATTCGGCCTCGGTGGGCAGGCGGTAGCCGGGCGTGCCGGGTTTATGATACACGGGGCCGTCGTTGGGCAGTACATATCCGGCTGTCGTTTTTCCGTAGGGTTGCTGGAAAGCCGGGTCGCTGAAATAACAGAGCGGATAGCCGCACATCTCGTTAAGGGCGTTGCAAAATACGGCCGCATCGAACCAACTCACCTGTTCTACCGGTCGGCGCTCGCCTTTGAAATAAGAGGGATTTTCGCCGGGCAGCACGGCTTTCCAAAGATCCTGGGTGACGGGGTATTTGCCGATATGGAACTTGTAGCCGATGCTGACGCGATGGATATGTTTTTCGTCGCCGTAGGCATCCTCGTCGTCATTACCCATCATAAACGAGCCTGCTTCGACGGGGAGGAGATCGAAGGAGAAGCCGTTGGGGAGGGTTTGTGTATGTGGCTTAAGATGGACGCCGGACATCATCATACAGATTTAAAAAATGATCTTTTTCAAATCCTTCACAGTGGCCGTCCAGGCGTCGTCGATGTTTTGCTGGTTGCTGATGATCAGGGCTTTTTTGGGTGCGGTGTTGTAGGCAGCGAGCGGCGTGTCTTCCCACAAGCAGTTTCGGACTATTATAGGTACGACTGCAACGTCATCGTTGGGGTCGTTGTCGCGCTCGATGGCTCTTTTGATCTCTACGTCGAAGATATAATCCGTGGCTAAAAAGTCGGCACTGACCAGGAATAAAATGATGTCCGCTTCTTCCAGTTCCGACCTTATTTTACCATCCCATTTTTCACCGGGTACCAGTTCCTGATCGTTCCAGACTGATATGAGACCGCCGCGTTCCCAAACAGAGAGGTGCTTTTCCAATTCTTTTAAATGAGACAGGTCATTTTTGGAATAGGATATAAATATCTTTTTCATGGGCTGGGTAATCCGTTGAGCATCGTGATCCAAAAATTCAGAAAAATCGTCGATGGCAAGCCATGTTCCGTTTTCTGCTTCGATACGTTTATTTTCCAGGTTATGGTGTAGGAGTTTTCCGATTTTGAGCCAATCCTGTTGATTTTTGGAAATCAGGATATCGGGATTTTTGTCATTGATCGCCTGAAAATCATCAAAAATCTGTTTGGACAGTTCTTTTTTCTTCGGCTTGTCGTCTATCCAGATGTGTATCAACCGCCGGTTAAAATCGCATTCAACGAGTATCTCCGTGGCTTCCAGAACGAATTGGATACCGTATTTCCAGCAGGGGTTCCGGGCGAAATTGCCACGCCGGGAAATAAATCGCGGCATGGCGCTTTTTGGCATGAAAGAAGGGTACTGCAAACTAAAAGTCGGCGGTGCGCCCTGCCAGACATCCTCTTTCAACGAAGCGATGCGCCCCGGCTCCGGGCAGTCGACAGGTAAATACTGTGGCGCGATATAAACCGTTTCGGTTGTTTTATTCAGTGCCGGATTGACTTCAAAAATCAAATCGAAGCCCTGCATCAGGGCAATAATTTCCGTTGCCGACAATCCTACGCCTTTGATATGTTTGCCGTTGATATGTTTTTCAGCAATGACTTCTTCGACATGCGCGGAAGTAAACCGGCCTTTTTCGCGCTGTACTTTGTAATCCAGCACACGATAAATGCTGTCCGTCAGCCATTCGGGATTGATAAAAATTTTATCCCTGATGGCCTCGATAGCGGGATAGTACAGAATAATTCCTGCGCGATGCAGCGTTTTGGTAAGTGTATCCAATTCGCTTTCCTGCTGGTTTCCATGCAGATCGTTGATGCCGTGTTTAATTTTTTCTGCCAGCGCCTCGTATTCCGTTTTCTCCAGCCAGGGTCTGCCTGCCTGGGCTTCTTCCTGGATTTTTACTTTAATAAGAATCCATTTTTTACTGACTGGTGTAGCGCCTTTTATTTCCCTGAGTTTTTTGACTAAGCGCCGCTTAAAGTCCTCAAAAGCAAAGGAATAGTCCTCATTTTTTTCAAAAGTTTTTTCCACACTCAGGTGATAGTCTGCCGCTTTATCAGGAGCCTGCTGTGCGAGTTCAATCTTATTCTGGATCAAAAAACAGTCGGGCATTTGTTCTGTTCCCGCATCCGTACGCAGTTGATAGCGGATGTTATCGAGCCAGTAATCGTAAGGGAAGTGCTCCAGGTTTTCCGTTACCGGCACCTTCTCTCCCTGATCATAAACCTGAATACGAGTAGGCAAAACACCCTGACAGTTTGTTTTTTCCTCGAATAAAACAGCATACAGTGTTTTATTGGTAAAAAACAGGTGGTGGATATTGTGGTAATATTCCTGTCCTCCGAAATCCCAGACAGCAACTTTTAAATGATCTTCTATTTCCCACAGCACAGGCACCATGCCATGTGTGCTGTTCCTGTTATATTCATACTCGCCGTCTTTGAGGAAATACACCAGCGAAGATTTACCCGCCGTGCTGTTGCCCAGTACGATCAATTTAACCTGATCGTATTCTTCCGTACCATCTTCAAGAGACAACAGGTAATTGCGTACACCTTCCCAGGAACTGGCTCTTTCACCTTCTTCCAGCACGTTTTTATCCATGCCCTCCAAGGGATTGCCATGCAAATACAGCGCCTCCATTTTTTCAGATTCCACTAAAAGTAGCGGCACCTCATTCAGTTGGTTGTTGCGCAGGTGCAAAATATTCAACTCCGGCAAGGCCGCTTCAAAATACAAGTGCCGTAACTGGTTGTCATTCAAATACATATACGCCAGTTTATGAAAACCGGCAGGTAATCTGAAATCGCTCATTTGATTGTTACTCGCATCCAACAACTCCAATTCCGGGCAATCCCCTTTAAAAACAAACGACGTGAGTTGATTGCCTTGCGCATAGACTTGCTTCAGGGCTGAGCAGCCCGCAGGTATTTCAATTGTTGTCAGTGCGCAGCGGCTCAGGTACAACAGCCTAAGTTTCGGCAAAGGAACCGCAAATCGCACTTCGCGCAAGGCTTTGTTGTCGTTCCAGTGGCTTCGGAAGCGTTTTCACCAAGTCTTGGATCGTTTGGAACATGGGATGCGAAGAATTAAGAGGAAGTGGATATTGGAATTTGCTTCAGGCAAAGTTAGGTATTCAGGGTTAATTATCAGGCGGTTGTGAAAATGGGCAGGTACAAGCCTCCTAAACTGGAAGGGTAGACAAGACGAGGCGGAAGCCGATATCGCTCGCAGCGGCTCGCCTGCATGTAGCTGAGGCGGGTAAGTGCGGCAGTCCTGCGCGTCGTAGATCCAACTGCCGCCGCGATTCACGCGGAACGAACCCTTTCCGGCCTTTCGGATTTTTCACCAACCTTTGTCCAGACATTTTTGATAATAATCGCTGTCATACCAGTCTGCGCACCATTCCCAGACATTGCCGCTCATATCGAACAGGCCCAGTTCATTGGGAAGTTTCAGGCCGACCGGTTTGGTTTCGTCGTGGCTGTTTTGCTCGTACCAGCCTACTTCGTCCAATATCTCGCTACCTGAAAACAGGTATGGTTTTTCTTTCCAGTGTTTGCCGCCACGTGCCGCGTATTCCCACTCTGCCTCGGTGGGTAAGCGGTATACTGTACCTGGCGAGCGGCTATTGAGTGTTATTTTATTCAATTGGGGTAAAAACTCCTGATCGATCATATCCCAGGAAACCGTTTCCACGGGCCGGTTTGGGCCTTTGAATTGGGATGGATTGTCTCCATCTCCCATTACGGCAGTCCACAGCGCCTGGGTGACCGGGTATTGCCCATCCAAAATTCGTCTACTTCGACCGGGTGAACGGGCAAAGAATCTGTGTTCCAACTTTCACCGCCCATATCGAACCTACCACCTTGCACGGCGATCATGGTAAAAGGTTCAGAGCGTCCCGGAAGATGTTGCAGGTGGTTTTCCATTGTTTGAGGATTGGAGCAGGTTTTGTGGCGGAAAAGTAGGGCTTTTTCGGGATTGGTAGCAGAGTTCGCTCGTTTGTCCTCCTGCGCATCCCTCCAAAGGGGGTTTTCGCCCCCCCCTGGCTTTGGAAGTAATTTTGCCACAGGAATCCTTAAGGCAAACGGAGCCTACCCCCACAGGGGGCCGGCGTTTAGCGTACCGGAGGACATCGCGAAGCGGCACCCACCCCTTCCCCTGCCTTTCCTTTCCCGCCCCCTCCCCACGCGGCCTTCGCTCGTCCCTCGCTCGCCTCGCTCGGTCGCAGGCGCAAAAGGCTGTGCTCACAGGTGTCCGGCAGGTACAAGCCAACTAAACTGGAAGGGCAGACAAGACGAGGCGGAAGCCGATATGGTGGTGCGCGGTCGCCGGCGTGTCGCTGCGGCCCGTAGGGCGGCAGAGCTGCGCGTGCGCCAACTGCCGCCGCGAAGCACGCGGTACGCGCCCTTTTCCGGGCCTTTCGGGTTTTTCACCGGCCTTTGTCCAAACATTTTTGATAATAATCGCTCCCATACCAGTCTGCGCACCATTCCCATACGTTGCCGCTCATATCGTATAAGCCCAGTTCGTTGGGAAGTTTCAGGCCGACGGGTTTGGTTTCGCCGTGGCTGTTTTCCTCGTACCAGCCCACTTCGTCTAATATCTCGCTGCCTGAAAACAGGTATGCTTTTTCTTTCCAATGTTTGCCGCCGCGTGCCGCATATTCCCACTCTGCCTCGGTGGGCAGGCGGTATGCGGTACCGGGCGGGCGAGCGTTTTCGGTTGTTTTATTCAGTTGGGGTAAAAATTCCTGGTCGATCAAATCCCAGGAAACGGTTTCCACCGGCCGGGTTAAGCCTTTGAAATAGGAAGGATTGTTTCCCTCGCCCATCACGGCAGTCCACAGCGCCTGGGTGACCGGGTATTGTCCGATCCAAAAGTCGTCTACTTCGACCGGGTGAACGGGCAAAGAACTTTCTGACCAACTTTCTCCGCCCATATCGAACGGGCCGCCTTGCACGGCGATCATGTGGAAGGGTTCGGGGAGATCGGGCAGGTGTTGCGGGTGGTTTTTCATTTTTCTAGGATTGGAGCAGGTTTTGTGGCGGAAAAGTAGCAGTTTTTAGAGGTCGGGGCCGCCAAAGGTTACCACGACTTCGGACTTCGCACTGCCGACTTCGCACTTTCTACCGTCCACTTTCGGTGACCATCTTCCTCAAATCCGCATTAAACCTTTCAGCCGCCATCAAATCCTCGAGGCCGAAATGCATGCGGTAGCGCCAGTAGTGTTTGGCGATGGCGGGAATATTGATCCGTTCGTCGTGCGGATTTTCCCGGCGCAGTTTTTCATCGCTGCCCAGGAGGTCCTGCAACTGGAAAATACTCCACATGGCCGGCGAATTAAAATGCTGGAGAATAATGGAGCGATTGACCCAGGGTTCGCAGAAATAAGGCGCTGTACCCTGGTAGCCGAGTATTTCATTAAAAAAGCGCTGCGACAGGTTGCGGTCTTCTTCCCACCAGCCGCGCAGGGTACTCATATCGTGCGTCGAAGGCGTCACCACCGATCGGTAGGGGGCGTCTTTGGGGTGAAAAAAGGCAGCGCCGGAGGCTTTCGGCATCCGTTGGATTTCGAGGCTCAGAATTCCCAGTTCTTCCATTACATCAGGCACACAACTCGGTACCATACCCAGGTCTTCCCCGCAGATCAGCATGTTGGTGCTGCGTTTGAGGGCGGGGAGTTTTTCCATAGCCTGTATTTGCCAGAAATCGTCTTGCCGGCGGAAGAAATAGTTGACATACAAGTCTTTGAGCGGCCCTTTTATTTCTTCGGGCAGGTATTGAAATGACGTTGTTTTTTCGATGCCGAATCGGAAAGCGCCTTTCCAGTTGCCGGTTTGGGCATCTGCATCGTTCAACATAATGACATTTGAAATCAGCGAAAACAAGCCGTCGCGGAGTCGTTGGTTGCGCTCGTCCGGCTTTTGTGTTTCAAAATACTGTTCCACTTTGCGCTGGGTATCGAAAGCCGGGCGCAGAGCGAAACCGCCTTTTACGGCTTCTAAGCAATTTTCCGCTACCCAGTGGGCGTCCGCGCCAAACGTATCGAGCAGTATTTTTTCGTTGATAAAGGGTTTGCAGAAGCGCTCGTAACTGAAGCCGATGCCCGCTTCGCGCAGTTCCTGCTCCGTCACCGGAATAGCGGGTACAAACTGTCCCAGAATACCTTCCACCGCATCCACCGGAATGCTCCAGATACGGAAAAAGCCGAGAATATGGTCGATGCGGAAAGCATCGAAATAGAGGCTCATTTGTTCGAAACGTTGTTTCCACCAGGCGAAGCCGTCGTTTTTCATGCGCTCCCAGTTGTAGGTCGGGAAACCCCAGTTCTGGCCTTTTTCCGCAAAATCGTCGGGCGGTGCGCCGGCCTGCTGATCCATGTTGTACAGATCGGGCGCCATCCAGGCATCGCAGCTGTGGCGGTAAATGCCGATGGGAATATCGCCTTTCACAGCCAATCCTTTTTGATGGCAGTAGTCGGTAGCGGCTTTCAGTTGCAGGTGGAGTTGCCACTGTACAAAAAGGTGCAGCCCGATCTGGTCGGACTGTTCGGAACCGGGCGCCAGGAGTTTTTCGACGGCTTTGGCGTTGTACACCGAATGCGATGACCACCGGTTGAAATCGGCGGTGCCGTTCACGTCGCGCAGCCGGCAGAAAGCGGCGTACGGGGCCAGCCAGTCCTTGTTGGCGGCATAATAGGCGGCATAATCCTTGTCTTTCAGCCAGTCCGCTTTCAGCAGGTCGTACAACTGCCGGATAATATCCCATTTCATTTGTAGAACCGCTTCATAATCAACGGCTTCCAGGGCATTCAGGGCTTTTTGCTGTTTTAAATAAGGTTTCAGCAGGGCGGCGTGTTTTTTGCCGGCCAATTGTTCCACATTCAGGAAAATCGGGTGCAGGGCAAAAGCGGAAATGGCGGAATACGGGTAAGAATCCGTCCAGGTATGCGTCGCGGTCGTATCGTTGATGGGCAATAACTGGATCATTTTCAGGCCGACTGATTTCGCCCAGTCTGCCAGCAAGGGCAAATCGGTAAACTCGCCGACACCCCAACTTTTTTTGCTGCGCAGGCTGAACACCGGGATGGCCACGCCCGCGCCTTTCCAGGTATTGTTGGGCATACGCATAAACCCGTCGTGTAAAGTAATGAGGTGTTTTTTCTGTCCTGCGGAAGGCGCGTATAGGGTTCGGTTGTTGCCTGTTTCAAAGCCCAAAAAGCGGTTGCCGGTATGATCCCAGATGCCGTATTTATATCCCAACGGAAAATCCTCCTGTGTGAGATCCAGGCGGATCGTCCACCAGTTGCCGTCCCTTTTCAGTACCAGGGGCGCAGCGGTATCCCAGGCCCGGAGTGCGGCGCCATGCCCCAGCAGGCAAACAGACTGACCGGCCTGCACCAGCGGCGCTTTTACTTTAAATACGTGGGAGAAGGTTTGTTTGCCGACCGGCGTCGGAGCGGCGGCAGTCGCAGGGTTGAAAATATTCTGGAAAGGTTGCGTCAGAAACGTGTTTTCGATCGCTCCTGCCGGATTCCAGTGGTCGATTACCTCCTGGTAATCCATCGTTTTGTCGGACAGGTCGAGTAGCCGTTCCGTTTCCCATTCGCTTGTCAGTGCGCCGTTTTTCGCCTGGAAATGGTACTGGTAAAAAAGGGTCGGGTATTTTTTTGTATCTATTTCAAAGACCCCGTGCCAGAGGTCTTCATTCAGATAAGTAAGCAACTGTGGCGATTCCTGACCGAAACTGATGAGACAATTTTCGCCTATGCGGGTGTGATAACGCAGGATAAAGTGAACTTTCATACGATGCCTTCGCGGGGTCGTTTTTCCGCGAAAGGGCAAAAGTAAGTAGCCCGGCGATATTAGTTGAAGGAGAATCTCTTAAAAAGAAGGTTTATGGTGGTTTGAGGTGGTTTGATGGTTTGAGACCGGCAGACCTAATTTTTCGGTGACTGCTTCGGGTAATGTGTAGCCGGATGTTACCAGAAAATGGCTGTTTTGGAAAAAATATTCCACGGAAGCCTCCTGCATGGCGGAATATTCGAATACGAGCCGGACTACGCCCGGATATGGCACACTCAACCAGGCTTTGGTCTGGTGGCGGCAATCACAAGGCGGCGCAGCAGATGTGTCGATGCGACAAATACCATGCTGGCTGCAATCTGCATTGCGGGGATTACCTAAAACGACTAAAGCAGATATGGTAGGGATTTGTGTGACGACACTGTTCCCAGTGCGCCCGCTGATTATCATCGGATTCATGTTTGTTTTGTTTTTAACCGGTAGATGTATGGCAAATATAGTCTTTTTTCACCCCGATGTCTCTTGTGATTTGAGATAAAGGATGTATAAAAAAGATTATTTGAAGGCTATTGTGATTAAAATGAAATTTTTACGAATAAGAAATAATCATATCCGCAATGTCCGATATCCAAGTAATGCCTTGTAGGCGACAATTTATGTTGCAACAATTGTGCCTTAATTAGTTGGTTTGATGGTTTGTGAGGTTTGATGGTTTGTGGTGGTAACGTAAAGCCATGAGTTACCACCACAAACCATCAAACCTCTCAAACCATCAAACCATCAAACCCCAACGATATTCTTGCTGCAATGAACTTTTTAAATCGTATTCCCATTATCACATCTTACTTTTGCGCCGCTTTTTAAAATGACTTTTAAGGCGCGCCATCAATATACCATCTGTGAAAAAAAGATACTTAGTTACCGCTGCGTTACCTTATGCCAACGGCCCTTTACACATCGGGCACCTGGCCGGAGCGTATTTGCCTGCTGATATATACGTGCGCTACCTGCGTTTACCGTATTGAAAGACACGTTTGAAAAAATCGGGATCGATTTTGATATTTACCATCGCACCAGCGCGCCGATTCACCACGAGACTTCGCAGGATTTTTTCAGAAAACTGTTGCAAAAAGGCGCTTTTCTGGAAGAAACCACCGAACAATACTTCGATGAAGTGGCCGGGCAGTTTCTCGCCGACCGCTATATTGTGGGCACCTGCCCCGTTTGCGCCAACCCGGAAGCGTACGGCGACCAGTGCGAAAAATGCGGCTCCACACTCAGCCCGACCGATCTGATCGACCCCAAATCCATGCTCAGCGGCTCCGTGCCGGTCAAACGACCGACCAAACACTGGTTCCTGCGACTCGATCAGCACGAGGCCTGGCTGCGCGAATGGATCAACACCGGCGTAGCCGATGGCAAACAACTCCACAATCCGGCAGATTGGAAAAACCACGTGCTCGGGCAGTGCAATTCCTGGCTCGACCAGGGCCTGCAGCCCCGCGCCATGACCCGCGACCTCGACTGGGGCGTGGATGTGCCGCAGGAAATACCCGGCTCGGAAGGCAAAAAACTCTACGTCTGGCTGGATGCGCCCATCGGCTACATCTCGGCCACCAAGCAATGGGCCATTGACCAAGGCAAAGACTGGGAAACCTACTGGAAAAACGATGATACCGCGCTGGTGCATTTTATCGGGAAAGACAATATCGTCTTCCACTGCCTCATTTTTCCGGCCATTCTGAAAGCGCACGGCGACTACATCCTGCCGGTGAATGTGCCCGCCAACCAGTTCCTGAACCTCGAAGGCCGCAAACTCAGCACTTCCAAAAACTGGGCGGTGTGGGTGCATGAATATTGCGCGGAATTCAAAGGCCAGGAAGATGCGCTGCGCTACAATATGGTGAAAAAAATGCCCGAGCAGGCGGACAGCGAGTTCACCTGGAAAGGTTTTCAGGAAACCAACAACAACGAACTGGTGAACAACCTCGCCAATTTCGTCAACCGCGTGCTGGTGCTGTCGAACAAATACTACGCCGGCATCGTGCCTGCCATCGACCCCGACCTCGATTTTAAAAGCGGCTGGGAAACGGACAAAACCGGTTCCTACGACCAGGAATTGTCGTTGCTGTACGGCAAATTACGGGAAATGGGCGCGGAAATCGAACGCTTCAACTTCCGGGAAGCCCTGCGCATTGTGATGGAAATTTCCAGCGCCGGCAATGCCCTGCTCCAGTTCAACGAGCCCTGGAAGACGGTAAAAGATGCGCCCGAAATGGTGAAAGTAGTGCTCAACCTGGCCCTGCAATACGTGGCAGTCTTGTCGGTCGCTATCCGGCCTTTCCTGCCTTTCTCGGCCAACCGCCTGCGCAAAATGCTCAACCTGGGCCTGCTGCGCGACAAAGGCGACCTGCTGGCTATTCTCAACGAACTGGTGGAAGGCAATCCCATCGTATTGCCCAACCATGCGCTCGGACAATCGGAACACCTGTTCAGTCGCATACCCGACGAGGTCATCGAAGCGCAAATCGCCAAACTCGGAGCAGGCACGGCTACCCCCGCGACGGCCCCTGCCGAAATCCAATACCCACCTATGAAAGAAACGATTCAATACGACGATTTTGCCAAAATGGACATCCGCACCGGCAAAATCCTGACGGCGGAAAAAATGGAAAAATCCAAAAAACTGCTCAAACTGAGCGTCGACCTGGGTTTTGAAACCCGCACCATTCTGTCCGGCATCGCCGAGCACTTCAGCCCGGAAGAAGTTGTCGGCCGGGAGGTGGTGGTATTGGCCAACCTGGCGCCCCGCCCGATGATGGGCGTGGAGTCGCAGGGCATGATCCTGATGGCTGAAAACGAGGAAGGCAAACTGAGTTTTGTCAGTCCCGCGGCAGGCTGGCCGAACGGTTTCGGAGTAAAATGAAAATTGTTTCATTTTTTCCATGCCGAACATTTACCTTTGCGGTTGCTTTTTTGAAAGCTGCCTTAAATTTGTATTTAAAATTCTGATTTTCAACTAATTACATTACAATGGCTTTAATCGGTACGATTCGGAAGAATGGATGGATTCTCATCGTCGTCATGGTATTGGCGCTCGGTGGTTTTATCCTGATGGACGTTATGCAGAACTCAAGCAATTATTCTGCAGGGGATGTGAATATGCTTGGCAAAGTAAACGGCGATGAAATCAAGCGCTCGGAATTCGACTCCTACGAAAAATTGGTGTATTCCAACTCACAGGGAAACACCTACCAGGTACGTTCGCAGATATGGAATTATTTTGTGGAAAATGCGCTCGTTCAACAGGAAGCGGAAGAAACAGGCCTGGGCGTGAGCAAGGACGAACTGCTGGAACTGGAGTTCGGCACTTACCTCAGCCCTATTATTGCCGAGCGTTTTAAAGGCGACGACGGCCAGCCCAACCGGGCTACCTTGTCGGGCATTAAAACCGCCATTGAATCGGGACAATTCACCGACCCGACCAACCGCGCATACTGGTCTACCCAGGAAAAAGAAATTATCAAAAAACGACTCGAAGACAAGTTGACCAACCTGGTGCTTAAGGGTATCTACGCACCCACCTGGTCGGCTGAAATGGCCTTTAACGAAGTCAATCAACGGGTCGACTACACGTCGGTACGTATTCCTTATGATAAAGTGACTGCCGAGGAAGCCGTGCTGACCGATGCGGACTACGAAGCGTTTTTGAAAGAAAACCCGCGCCTGTATGACCAGCAGGAAGAAACGCGCATCGCCGGCTATGTATCGATCGATGTGATCCCCACTGCTGCCGACACCGCTTCTTCCCGGGAAGTAGTAGCAAAATTGGTGGACGGCCTGCGCACTGCCGCCAGCGACTCCGCTTTTGTTACGACCAATGACGGTGTGTACGATCCGACCTACCGCTTAAAAGCAGATTTGCCGCCGGTTATTGCCGATACGCTGTTGCGTCTTCCCTTAGGCGCCGTGGTAGGCCCTTATCTCGACGGCGGCGTCTGGAATATTGCCAAAATCCTGGATCGCAAAGTGATCCCCGATTCCGTCCGCGCACGGCATATCCTGATCCGGGAAACGAATCTTGCTTCCGAGCAACGTATTGACAGCTTGATGACGCTCATCAAAACAGGCAAAGGCCGTTTCGATTCGCTGGCTATTAAAAACAGTACGGATGTAGGTTCCGGCGCTAAAGGCGGCGACTTAGGCTGGTTTGCTGCCGGCACGATGGTACCCGAATTTAACAACGTTTGTTTTTATACCGGCGAGCAGGGCAAACTGTATAAAGTGGCCACCCAGTTCGGCTGGCACCTGATCGAAATTACCGGCAAAAAATTCATCAATAATAACAACGGCGTAAAGGCGGTGTATCTCAGCCAGCGCATCGAACCGGGCAAACAAACCCAGTTGGCTGCCAAAGAACGCGCAGAAGCGCTGATTCAGCAATCCAAAACCTACGACGCCCTGAACACCAATGCCGGCCAGCAGAAACTGACGCTACAATCTTCCCCTGCGCTGAAAGCCAATGATTATGCACTGGGCATGCTGGGTAGCGGCGATGATGCACGGAATATCATCCAGTGGGTGTTCAATGAAAAAACAAAAACAGGCGCTGTTAGCCCGGAAGTTTTCTCTTTCCGCGATGCTTCAGGCGGTTATTTCGATAGCAAATACGTGGTGGTTGCCTTGAAAAGCATCGCCCCCAAGGGTTCTGCTTCCGTCGCGACCTTAAAGTCGATGCCTGACGCGGAACTCAAAGTGAAAAACCGCAAAAAAGCAGAAATTCTGAAAAGCAAACTGCAAAATCAGACCGACCTGGCTGCCATCGCTACCCAGTGGGGCGTGAAAGTAGATACTGTGAGTGGCGCTTCCATCAACCAAACGAATGGAGAACCCCGTGTCATCGGCACTGTTTTCTCGACGGCTAAAGGTACTGTGAGCGCACCGATACCCGGCAACGGCGGCGTGTTTGTCGTATCGCCTGTGACCGATATCACGCAACCTCAAATCCCGGCGGAACTGACCCAGTATCGCCGTCAGGTGCTTTCCACCAACGTAACCAATGTGCGCCTGAACCTGATGAATGCCATGAAAAAAGCCGCAGACATCAAGGATACGAGGAGCCGGTTCTTTTAAGTAGTTATTCGTTATTGGTTATTGGTTATTGGTTATTCGTGTTGATAATCAATCGTTTGCAAATGACTTAGCCAAAAATAATTTTGGTAAAAATAGAAATCCCGCCTTTTTCACTTGTGTGAAAAGGCGGGATTTTTGTTTCCATATTGCTTTTCCCTCGTTACCACTGCGGGGGATTAGGGTTAGCAAACAGAAGTTTAGAAGAGCAGAAATCCGACTGGCGTCAAATCAAAGCGCAATTTTCAGCCCGGCCTAAGTAGTGCATTAACCTTCCTGCTAAAATCAGGTAAGTTGTTTTTACAGGCATCTAAAATGATTTCATATTCTACATCTTCATAATGGTGTGAAATGAAATCTCGAAAACGAATAATTGGTTGGGCATCAACACCGTAACTATCCCAAAAACCTGGCGAATGCTTTTCAATTTTCTTGGCTTTTTCGCCAATTACCTGCAAACGCATCGATATAGCGTCAATCAATGTCAAATTATAATCGGACAAGATAAACTCCTCAGGATTGTCAATCTCTCCGAAACGTTTCGCTACAAGTTCCAAGGCTTCTGCGATGATTTCTAAAGATTCTAATATAATATCGTTATGCATAAATTACCTCGGGCTCAATGGATTGCAAAAATTTAGGTCTAATATGAGGCCCTTTTCTAAGTATATCGACAGGTCTACCGAGATTTTCTTCTAAAAAAATTAGAACGGACATCAGATTTATAAAACTCGGCTCCATTTCCACAAAAATATCAATATCGCTATCCGGTCGTTGTGTCCCTTTGGCAAACGAGCCAAACAGTCCAATACGCTGAACACCCATTTCCTGCAAAGTGGACTGGTGCTCGCGTAAAAATTGAAGTATGTGCTGACTGGTCATAGCATTAAGAAAAAGTTCAGTATTTCAGTGCGCATTCGATGCGATATTCAACATCATCTTTTTTAGAAAACTCATATTGTAATACCATCGTGATTGATTTCAAAATAAATTGGTGTATTTTCTAACATTTGCCATTGATCGACATTCTTTATCATTACACCGAGTACACAATCAAGATTAAGTTCAACTTCATACAACCTGTCTAAAATCCGCCCCTTCAATTTAAAATCCAGGGGTATATTCAGCAGCACCAAAAAGTCATAATCCGAATCGGAACGGGCATCGCCGCGGGCGCGGGAGCCAAATAGCACCACCTCGGCAGTCGGGTCAAATTCCCGGACTGCGGATTTTACTGCTGCTGCTATGTCTTTATCTTTTTGATTCACGTCGCATGCGTTGATGACAAAATTATAAAAAAAATAATAAAGCCCTGATTTTTCTTCCGGCATATGGCCACTCCACAGCAACTTACATCGTACCTGGAATGGTTTGATGCAGCGCTATTATTGAATACTATTGAAATAATTTTTAGACTAATCTAAAAATATATTGTAATCAATATAAAAACAATATACATTTGTCCTAAAAATTATCTTATGCGCCTGATATACTTCCTGATATTCCTTGGTTTGCTTACCGGTTGCGAAAAAATACTTCCGCCCGCGCCCGGTGAAAACGAACTTTTAGACGGCCCGGTAGAAGGTTTGTCCGATGCTGAAAACCTGCGCTTCCTGCGCGGAGATATCGCTTTTAATGAGGAGGTATTTACACCTGCTATGGGGCTTGGCCCTTTGTTTGTAGCCACCTCTTGCGGCAGTTGTCATGCGGGCGACGGCAAAGGCCATCCTTTCAGCACCCTCACCCGGTTCGGCCAAACGGATACTACGGGCAATCAATACCTCCACCTCGGCGGCCCGCAACTCCAACACCGCGCCTTGCCGGGGTTTACACCGGAAAACTTGCCTTCTGGTACAACTTTTAGCAAACTGACCCCACCCGCCAACACCGGCCTCGGCTTGCTGGAAGCTGTATCGGATGCCGATCTGCTGGCCTGGGCCGATCCCGGCGATGCAGATGCAGACGGCATTTCGGGTCGACCCAATTGGATAACGCTGCCCTCTTATATGTCGCCCCGCCCGGGCGCTATTTCCCTAAACGGGCAATACATCGGTCGGATAGGCAAAAAAGCCGCTGCATATAACTTGCTTCAACAGACTGCAAACGCTTATAACCAGGACATGGGTATTACCAGCGAATTTGAGCCGTATGATACCTACACAGGCCATGAAATCGACCCGGAAGTGTCGATCCAGACTGTACTGGACGTAGTATTTTACCTGCAAACCCTGAAAGCGCCGCTTTCCCGGAACGAATATGCTTCCGATGTATCTGCCGGGAAACAGCTATTTACCGAGATCAAGTGCGCCGGCTGCCATCGCCCGACCATGCAAACAGGGGATTCGCCCATTGCCGCGCTTTCCGGACGCACGATTTTTCCTTACTCCGACCTGCTGTTGCACGACATGGGGCCGGGCCTTGACGACGGCTACACCGAAGGTCGCGCCTTGAGTGCCGAATGGCGGACTCCGCCGCTATGGGGCCTGGGGCTGTCTGCAAACTCGCAGGGTGGGCAGTATTTCCTGCTCCACGACGGCCGGGCGCACAGCATCGGGGAAGCAATTCTGATGCATGGCGGCGAGGCCACTGCGAGTATTGATAAATATCGCCAACTTAGCGAAGCCGACAAACAACAACTCATTTTATTTTTAGAAAGCCTGTGATCTCACGACGAATTTTTATCAAAAACACTGCTGTGGTCTGTGCCTGTAGCGGTTTGGCAACAACACTGGTTGCAGGTTGCAAAAGCATCCACTATGTCAGCAGCCCTTTGCAGATAATCGCCTGACCCTCAAAAAGAGCGAATTCACATACCTGCGAAAGGAAGAAATCCATCTTCGGGCCTGGGTCGTGGTAAAAAGCCCGGGCATTCCGTTTCCTGTCGGTGTATTTCGTGCAGATGATACGCACTTTTTTGCATCGTATCTCGAATGTACCCACCAGGGTTGCGAAGTAGAGCCGGAAGGCAGCTACTTGCAATGCCCCTGTCACGGTTCAGAATATGACAACCAGGGAAAAGTGCAGCATGGACCCGCCGAAGCCGATCTGAAAACCTTTGCGGTGGAAACTGATACCGATAACATTTATATTTTGCTGAAATGAGAAAAATATTTGTACTCAGCATACTCCTTATCCCTACGGTTTTTTTTCACTTAAATGCCCAAAACCGGGTACAGACCGACACCTCGGGCCTGGCTGTCAATATGGACGCATCGTACAACCGCCCTTTTTTACAGGCCGGTAAAATGCCTGTTGCATTGGGCGGATATGCCGAAGTGAAAACGGAATTCATGCAGACAGATGGTGTGAATGAAGGTTATTCATTTCAAATGCAGCGTGTTACCTTGTTTGTGTCGTCGTCGATACACGCTAAAATAAAATTTTTGTCTGAAATAGAATTCGAAGAAGGTACCAAAGAAATCAATATAGAATTCGCTTCCCTCGATCTGCGTTTTCATCCCTTATTCAACCTGCGCGGTGGCATCGTCATGAACCCCATCGGTGCATTCAACCAGAACCACGACGGCCCCAAATGGGAGTTTGTTGACCGTCCTATTTCTGCTACGCAGATGCTTCCTGCCACCTGGAGCAATGTCGGTTTCGGGTTGTTTGGGAAATACATCCGCCGCGACTGGGTGCTGGCTTATGAAGCATACCTGACAAATGGCTTCGACGACCAAATCATCGCCAACACGGAAAACAAAACGTTCCTTCCGGCATCCAAAAACAACCCTGCCCGTTTCGAGGAAAGTTTCAACGGAAAACCTTTGCTAACTGCTAAAACAGCCTTGCGCAACCGTAAAATCGGTGAAATCGGTGTTTCCTACATGGGCGGCATTTACAACAAATTTGAGGAGGACCGCCTTACTTTGGACGCCAAACGACGACTGAACGTGTGGGCTGTCGACTTCAACGTCACCCTTCCCAGGCTAAAAACAGCAATCATCGGCGAATGGGCATGGGTATATGTGAATGTTCCGGATGCTTACTCGCAACAGTTTGGCAGTCGACAAGCAGGCGGTTTTATAGACGTGGTGCAACCTGTTTTTCGCGGAAAAATATTTGGTTTTAACCATGCTGTTCTGAACGTGGGCCTGCGCTCGGAGTTCGTGGATTGGAACCGCAACCGGTTTCGGGAAACCGACGGCGCCATCGGCGACGAGGTACTGGCATTCAGCCCCACACTGAGTTTCCGGCCTACCGCGCAAACGGTGCTGCGGTTTAATTACCGGCGTCTGCGACAATGGGATTTTCTGGGCAATCCGCCTGCTCTGACCGGTGGTTTTCAGTTGGGATTAGCCAGTTATTTTTGATAGGGGTGTGGTGCGTTTTTTGCCTGGTTTGTAACGCACAGCACATAACAAATCTGATTGGATCACGTTCCTGAAATAAAAGATTATTATCTCACAATGCCTTTTTCATCCGCTTTCCCTTACCTTTGCCCCTGCATAATGAAATACTACCTCTGCATATTGTCTCTGCTTACCACCTGCTTCGTTGCTTTGCCAACGGGTGCGGTTTGGGCTTTTGGGGATGCAGTGGTTGGACAGGGGCAAGAAAAAGTCGCTTCGCAGGCCGACGATGAACATTGCCCCACTGCTAATGACGATTGTATAGACACCCACCCCGGTCAGGTTTGCCCGCCCGATACCGACGGCTGCGGGCACTGCCATTGCCCGGGCTGCGGTGCGACCGGCGGTATGACCTATGCCGGTTTTTTAAAAAATACTTTTTCTAAATTGACGGTTACCGACTGGTCGCATGCCGACCGCGCTGCCAATTTCTGTTACAACGCGCCCTGTTCCTCAGCACATCTGGCGGCCTTGTTCCGCCCTCCCATACCGTACTTGGTTTAGTGACCTGCTGCCGGCGCAAGCCGTCGTTCCAGAGGATTCCCGGTTTTGGCTTTGTGCCAGGGCCGGGTCATGGTATTTTCCCATTCACTCAATCCAAGTCATGTCATGTTGGACGGAATTATCCAATTTTCCATCAAAAATAAATTTATCATCGGGCTGTTCACGCTCGCGCTGGTGATCTGGGGCGTATGGAGCGCCTCCCGGCTACCGATAGATGCGGTACCTGACATTACCAATAACCAGGTGCAAGTCATCACGTTGTGCCCCACGCTTGCTACCCAGGAGGTGGAGCAACTGGTTACTTATCCCATTGAAAAGAGCCTCGCCAACCTGCCCGACCTCGTGGAAATGCGCTCCATTTCCCGATTCGGGCTGTCGGTAGTCACCGTAGTGTTCGACGACGCGGTAAACGTTTGGTTTGCCCGCCAACTCATCAACGAAAAACTCAAAGAAGCCGAAGAAGCCATCCCCACAGGGGTAGGCACACCCGAACTCGCGCCAGTGAGCACGGGCCTCGGCGAAGTGTATCAGTACGTCATCCACCCAAGAAAAGGCAGCGAGGACAAATACACCCCTATGGACCTGCGCACCATGCAGGACTGGATCGTGGCGCGCCAACTGTACGGAACGCCCGGCATCGCCGAAATCAACAGTTTCGGCGGCATCCTCAAACAATACGAGGTTTCGGTGAATCCAGACCGGTTGCGGGCGATGGGCGTGACCATCCCCGACGTGTTCGACGCGTTAAGCAAAAACAATGAGAATACCGGGGGGGCCTACATTGACAAAAAACCGAACGCTTACTTTATCCGGGGCCTCGGCCTGATATCGAGCCTCGACGACGTGCGCAACATTGTCATCAAAACCGACGCGAACGGGGTACCCGTATTTGTCCGCGACGTGGCCCGGGTGCAATTCGGCGCCGCGGTGCGCTACGGGGCATTGACCTACAATGGCGAAAAAGAAGCCGTTGGCGGCATGGTCATGATGCTTAAAGGGGCCAATAGTTTTGAGGTGGTGAGCAAGGTGAAAGCGAAAATGGAAACCATCCAAAAGTCGCTGCCCGCCGACGTGGAAATCGAGCCGTTCCTCGACCGCGCCGACCTCGTAAATCGGGCCATCAGCACGGTGCAGACCAACCTCATCGAAGGCGCCCTCATCGTCATTTTTGTATTGGTGCTGTTCCTCGGCAACCTGCGGGCAGGACTGATTGTGGCCTCGGCCATACCGCTTTCCATGCTTTTTGCCCTGGGCATGATGCACCAGTTCGGCGTATCGGCCAACCTCATGTCACTCGGGGCCATCGACTTCGGCCTTATCGTGGACGGCGCAGTCATCATCGTGGAAGCGACGATGCACTATCTGGTCTTACAAAAACTCGGACGGCCTCTGACGCAGGCTGAAATGGACGAGGGCGTCGGCGTGAGCGCCGGCCGGATGATGAACTCGGCGGCTTTCGGTCAAATCATCATCCTGATTGTCTATCTGCCCATTTTGTCGCTTATCGGCATCGAAGGCAAGATGTTTGGGCCTATGGCGCTGACCGTTGCGTTTGCCATTTTGGGTGCGCTGATTTTGTCGCTGACCTACATCCCGATGATGTCCGCCTTGTTTTTACCCAAAAACATATCGCACAAAAAGAACATCTCCGACCGGCTCATGGATTTTTTTCAACGAATCTATGCACCGATCATTCGGGGAGCCATCCGTTTCAAATATACAGTAGTGACGGCCACCCTTGCTTTGCTGGCTGTCAGTGTTTTGCTGTTTACCCGCATGGGCGGCGAGTTCATCCCACAGTTGCAGGAGGGCGACTACGCGTTCCACTGCATTCTGCCGCAAGGCACCTCGCTGTCGCAAAGCGTCGAAACCTCCATGCAGGCTATGCGCATCATTAAAGAGTTTCCTGAAGTAAAAATGGTTGTGGGCAAAACCGGCAGCGCTGAAGTGCCCACCGATCCGATGCCACCGGAAGCAACCGACATGATGGTCATGCTAAAACCCATGAAAGAATGGACGACTACGAAAGATTACAACGAGCTGTCCGCCTTGATAATGGAAAAATTAGAGGTCATTCCCGGCGTATTTTTTGAGGCCAGCCAACCCATTCAAATGCGCTTCAACGAATTGATGACCGGCGTGCGGCAGGATGTGGCCATCAAAATTTTTGGCGAAAACATAGATACGCTTGCCGCGCTCGCTCCGAAAATAGCCGCCGTGGTGCAATCGGTGGAAGGCGCCACGCCCCGCAGGTGGAACGCACGACCGGCCTGCCGCAAATCACCATCGAATACGACCGCCGCCGCATCGGCAACTACGGCCTGAACATCGAGAGCATCAACCATGTGGTCAGCACGGCGTTTGCCGGAGCCGCTGCCGGGTCGGTGTTCGAGAACGAGCGCAAATTTGACCTCGTGGTGCGGCTCGACAGCGCCAGCCGCAGATCCATCGACGACGTGAGCAACCTGTTCATTCCCACGCCCGGCGGCCAGCAAATCCCGCTCAGTCAGGTGGCGACGGTGACGTTCAGGGAAGGCCCGGCGCAAATCAGCCGCGAGGAAGGCAAACGCCGCATCGTCATCGGGTTCAACGTGCGCGGGCGCGACGTGCAATCGGTCGTGCGCGAGATTCAGAGCAAATTGGACCAGCAGGCCGCCCTGCCCACCGGCTACTACTACACGTTTGGCGGCACGTTTGAAAATCTTGAAAAAGCCACCGCAAGGCTTCTAATCGCCGTTCCGGTAGCCCTGGCGCTGATTTTTATGCTCCTGTTTTTCACCTTCAATTCCTTCAAGGAGGCGGGGTTGATTTTCACGGCCATCCCGATGTCGGCCATCGGCGGGGTGTTCGCGCTGTTGCTGCGCGATATGCCCTTCTCTATTTCTGCGGGCGTGGGTTTCATCGCACTGTTCGGCGTGGCGGTTTTGAACGGCATTGTATTGATTGCCACGTTTAACCAGTTGCAAAAAGACGGCATGGAAGACCCCATACAACGGGTACTCGAAGGTACGCGCATCCGGCTGCGGCCCGTATTGATGACGGCGACAGTAGCCTCGCTCGGTTTTTTGCCGATGGCTATTTCCTCCGGGGCGGGCGCCGAGGTACAAAAGCCTTTGGCCACGGTGGTCATCGGCGGCCTCATCACGGCCACCTTCCTGACGCTGGTAGTGCTGCCTTTGCTTTACCTGTTTTTGATTGGAAAAAACCGGGTGCGTCCTTCGGTGATCCTATCAATTCTGCTGCCTGTATTGTTGTTTTTCAGCACGAATGCCAGTGCTCAACGCCGCGTGACCTTAGAAGAAGCCCTGCAAATTGGGCTGGCGCAAAACCTTTTACTGCAAGCCGATGTGTTGGACATAGAACGGGCAAAGGCCACCATCGGCACCTCTTTTGAGTTGCCGAAAACGGGTGTTTTTGTGGAAAACGAAGACCTTAGTTCCGTAGATTCAAAGGGTATCCTCAAAATCGGGCTTTCCCAAACGCTGCAATACCCGACGGTGTACAAAGCGCGGAAAAGCCTGTTCCAGGAACAGGTCAAATACGCCGAGCTGACGAAAACCCGCACCGAAGCGGAATTGAAACGGGACATCCGCACGGTGTACTACCAGCTCGCATATTTGCAGGAAAGGCAGTTGTTGTATCAGCGATTGGACACGCTCTACAGCCAACTGGCCGACGCTGCCGCGCTACGCGCCCGCACCGGTGAAAGCACGGGGCTGGAAAAAATAGCCGCCGAAGCCCGTCTGCGCGAACTGCGCGCCCAGCAGCAACAGCTTGGCCGGGAAGTGGCTGTGGAACAGCAAACGCTGATGCAATTGCTCAACGCCCCCGAGTCGCTGCTGCCCGCCGAAGGGCCCTGCAAAAACTGCCGCTGAACGCTACTTCCGACCTGCCAATCACCCGATACTGCTGTTGCAACGGCAAAACGTACAACTCGCTGCTGCCGACATTTACCTGCAACGACAAGGTTTAAAACCCGACTTTTCAGGCCGGGCATTTACACAGCGCCTGTACGGCATTTCGCCCGCTTTTTCGGGTTTCTCCCTGAGTGTAGGCGTGCCGATTGCGGGCAAAAGTTTTCGGCAAAAAATCAAAGCTGCGCAAATCGGCAGCGCCGTGCAGCAAAAACAACTGGAATACCAAACCCTTTGGCTCAACACCGCTGCCGCCTCGGCACGTCTGGAGTTGGAGAAAAACAACGCCGCACTTCAATTTTACGAAACCACCGGGTTAGTCCAGGCTGACGAGATCACGCGCGCGGCCACCGCAGCCTACCGCGCCGGGGAAATCAGCTTTGCCGACCTCGCGCAATATCTCGCGCAGGCCGCCGGTATTCGCCAGAATTATTTGGACAACCTGAACCAGTACAACCACGCGGCCATCCAACTCTATTTCCTTAACAATCAATAATTTTTGGACCATAACATCATGAAAAAATATAGCATCGCCGGCTTCGCGCTGGCTTTCGCCATCCTGACCGCTCCTTTTGTTTTCAATGCCTGTTCAAACAGTGCCGCTTCCGGCGAAAAAAGGAAGAAGCCGGCCACGAAGAAGAAGGCCACGACGAGCATGAAAACACCACGACCGTGTCGCTTACAACGGAGCAGATGAAGGCTGTCGGCTTACAACTCGGCGGCGTGGAGCAAAAAAACCTCACCTCGACGCTCAAAGCCAATGGCTACCTGCGCGTACCCAACCAGAACAAGGCCAACGCCACGACGCTATACGGCGGTGTGGTGAAAACCTTGCTCGTACAGCCTGGAAGTGTGCTGAAAGCAGGGCAGACGGTGGCGACTATCTCCAACCCGCAGATTATCCCGATGCAGGAGGAATACCTCACGCTGGCTTCGCGCATCACGCTGGCCGAACTCGAATACAACCGCCAAAAGGAATTCAACAGCGGCAATGCCGGGGCGCTCAAAAACCTGCAACAGGCTGAAAGCGAACTCAATACTCTGCGCACCCGCCGCGCTTCACTCCGCCAGCAACTGCAACTTATGGGCATCGCGCCGGATAAACTGACGGGCGACAACCTGGTTGCCAGCCTGGCGGTGCGCAGCCCTTGAACGGTACAGTGAGCAATGTGATGGTCAAAATCGGCTCGTACCTGGACCTGAACACACCGGTAGCCGAGATCGTGGATAACAGACAGTTGCACCTCGATCTGTTTGTATACGAGCAGGATTTGCCCCGGTTGCGCAACAATCAGGTGATACATTTTACGCTCACCAACAACCCCGGTAAAGAATACGACGCGGTCATTTATTCCATCGGCAACGCTTTCGAGGAAGATACGAAGACCATACCGGTACACGCCCAGGTGAAAGGCGACAAAACGAGCCTTATCGAAGGCATGGGTATCACGGCGGTCGTCAGTCTTGGCAAAGCCACTGTGCCTGCCGTGCCCGCAGATGCCATCGTGACCCATGAAGGGCAGGATTTTATTTTTATCCAGACGGACGCACACGGCGAGGAGGAACACCACGACGAAGCAGAAACCGGCCACCAACCACGCAGAGGGCGATGCCCACGACCATACTGAGAAAAGAAGAAGCCGGACACGATACGGCCGAGAAAGAAGAGGCCGGTGTTTGAAAGAGGGACCAGTGTTGAAAAACGCCGGCGCGGCACGACGGATGTGGGCTATGCCGAAATCACGCCGCTCACCGAGCTCCCAAGAATGTGAAAGTGGTGGTGAAAGGCGCATTTTTCCTGCTGGCCAAAATGAACAACAAAGGCGAGGGACACGCGCACTGAGAAACCGGCCGTTGGCGACAACGGCATTTGATGGCGGGGACGAGGCTGCTTCGTCTCCGCTTCATTGATGCAGGCGTGCCGGTTTTCGAGCGCCTTACTTCGACCACTGATAGGCAGAATAATTATCAATACTTTTCAATGTAACCATCTTACATACTTGAAACAAATGGCAACAATCCCCCACGTTCACACTTACGACGCGCAAGGTCGCATGACCTGCTGCTCTCTCGAAGAAAAAATACAGGTCAAAACCAGCCCTCCACCGCCCCAGGCACACGAAGAAGGCGACGGTCACGACCATGACCATGAAGACGGCGAAGTACGCAGCCCCTGGCGCGAATACCTGCCCGTCATCATTAGTTTGGCACTGCTGCTTGGCGGTATCGTACTCGAATATTGGCTGAAAGCCAGTTGGTTTGAAGGCTGGGTTCGGCTAATCTGGTATCTTGCCGCTTATCTACCCGTCAGCCTACCTGTGCTGAAAGAAGCGGCGCGAGCCATCGGCAAGGGCGAAGTTTTCACCGAATTTTTGCTGATGAGCATCGCCACCGTCGGCGCATTTGTCATCGGCGAATACCCCGAAGGGGTGGCCGTGATGCTGTTTTACGCCGTGGGCGAACTGTTCCAGACCTCCGCCGTGCGCCGCGCCAAAGGCAACATCAAAGCCCTTTTGGACCAACGCCCCGACGAAGTGACCCTTTTTGAAAACAATCAAACCCGCACCGTAAAAGCCGAAAACGTCGGAATCGGCAGCATCCTCCAGCTGAAACCGGGCGAAAAACTCGCACTCGACGGCGAACTGTTGTCGGAAAACGCTTCCTTCAACACCGCCGCGCTCACGGGCGAAAGTACACCCGACTCAAAAATCAAGGGCGACACCGTGCTGGCAGGTATGATTAACCTGAACAGCGTGGCACAACTGCGGGTGACAACGGCCTACACTGACAGCAAACTCTCGAAAATCCTCGAACTCGTTCAGAACGCGACTGCCCAAAAAGCGCCGACCGAACTTTTCATCCGCAAGTTTGCCAAAATCTATACGCCCATCGTGGTGCTGTTGGCCGTACTGATTGTGCTCATCCCGTTCATCTTGTTCAAAACCCCGTGGATTCATCATGCATCATTCGTCGATTATCATTTTGAAGACTGGTTGTATCGGGCCTTGATTTTCCTCGTCATCTCCTGCCCCTGCGCCCTCGTCATTTCCATCCCGCTGGGCTATTTCGGCGGCATCGGCGCGGCATCGCGCAACGGCATTTTGGTGAAAGGCTCCAATTTTCTAGACATCATGGCGGTAGTCAAAAACGTGGTGATGGACAAAACGGGCACCATGACCGAGGGCGTTTTTAAGGTGCAGGAAGTCAAAATCAACCCCGGTTTTGACGAAAAAGCCACCCTCGCCTGGGTCAATGCTTTGGAAAACAACAGTACGCACCCGGTTGCTACGGCCATCCATCAATATGTCGGCGCGGTGGACAACTCGGTGAAATTCACCGAAATAGAAGAAATCGCCGGGCATGGGCTGCGGGCAAAACTCAACGGAAAAGACGTGCTGGTCGGCAATTTCAAGTTGATGGAAAAATTCAACATTGCCTTCCCTGCCGAACTCGCGGACATACCGTTCACCATCATCGCCATTGCCGAAAACGGGCAGTTTGTCGGCTATATCACCATCGCCGACCAAATCAAGGACGACGCGCTGGCCACCGTCCAAAGACTGGAAAAACTCGGTGTGCAAATCACCATGCTGAGCGGCGACAAAACGGCGGTCGTCAAATTGGTGGCCGAAAAATTGGGCATCAAAAACGCTTTCGGCGACCTGTTGCCGGAAGACAAGGTGAATAAAGTCAAAGAGTTAAAAGCGCGCGGCGAGTCCGTTGCCTTCGTCGGCGACGGCGTAAACGACGCGCCCGTGGTGGCTCTCTCGGACGCGGGCATCGCTATGGGCGGCCTTGGCTCCGACGCGACCGTCGAGACCGCCGACATCGTGATCCAGGACGACCGGCCTTCCAAAATCCCGATGGCCATCAGCATCGGGCAGGCCACAAAGCGCATCGTGTGGCAAAATATCACGCTGGCTTTTGGGGTCAAAATCATCGTGCTGGTACTCGGCGCAGGTGGCCTGGCCACGATGTGGGAAGCCGTGTTTGCCGATGTAGGTGTGGCCTTATTGGCGATTTTAAACGCGGTAAGGGTTCAGAAGATGCCGTTTTAATCCTCTAAAACCATTTCGCCAAAGCCTCCAGGATCACTTTCGCGATACGCGAGCCGTAGGGCGGCAACAGCAGATTGGTGGTTGGGAACAGCCGGGCCTGCCGCAATACGGCGCGGGCATTGCTGAATTCGCGAAATCCGAATTCGCCGTGGCATTTGCCCATGCCGCTGTTGTTGGCCCCGCCGAATGGCAGTTCCAGGTTGTAAAAATGGGTGCTGCAATCGTTCACCGTGACACCGCCGCCGCGCGTCTCGCGCAGGATGGTTTCCGTATGTTTATTTTTCCGGCTAAAGATGTACAGTGCGAGCGCTTTTGGTTTGTCGTTGACATATTGAATGGCTTCCTCCAGGCTGCGGTACGTACGAACGGGCAGCAGCGGACCGAAAATCTCTTCTTCCCATATTCGCGCATCATCGGGTACCCGGGTCAGCACGGTCGGGTCGATATACTTGTCCGCGCGGACGGTTTGGCCGCCGAAAGCAACCGTGGCGTCGCGCTGTGCGGCGTCGTCGAGCAGGGCCTTGACCCGGTCAAAATGGCGCTCGTGGATAATACGGCACAGATCGGGTGATGCGCGGCGGGCCTCCATCGTTTCGCCGTAGAAGCGCCGGATACACGCCGTCACTTTTTCCACAAAACGATCGTGCAAATGCTCCGGCACCAGCACATAATCCGGCGCCGTACAAAGTTGCCCGGCATTCATACATTTTACCCAGGCCACTTTGGCAGCGGCTACGTCCAGGTCGGCGCTCTCGTCGATGATAACCGGGCTTTTTCCGCCCAGTTCCAGCGTGACAGAAGCCAGGTGCTGCGCAGCCGCCTGCATCACACTTTTACCAATTTGTGGACTTCCCGTAAAAAAAACATGCTGAAAAGGTAATTCAAGCAGCGCTTTCGCGACCGATACATCGCCTTCAAACAGGCTCACTTCTTCCGGCGGGAAACATTCCTCCACGATTTTTTTCATCATGGCCGCGCTTTTCGGCGCAAATTCGGAAGGTTTGATGATGACACAGTTGCCTGCTGCCACTGCCGATACCAGCGGAACGAGGGTCAGGTTGAACGGAAAATTCCAGGGCGACAGCATCAGGCACACGCCCTTGGGTTCATACCGGATTTCGGAAGAAGAACCGAAGGCTAAAAGCGGCGTGCTGACCTGTTTGGATTGCATCCAGGACGACAGGTTTCGCATGGTATGGCGGATTTCACCACACACGGCTCCGATCTCAGAAATAACGGTCTCCGTCGGGCTTTTGTGCAAATCCTGCCACAGGGCTGCCTCGATTTCTTTGCGGTCCCGTAAAATAGTATCGTGCAGGCGCTGTAATTTTTCTTTGCGCTCTGCCGCTTTTGTACGCGCCAAAACATACTGATGTTTCAGTTGCAAGTTGAAAACTTCCTGATAGTCAGTTGTTTGTACAGTTTGTTCGATGGTGGAAAATGCTGCCTCTGCCATAGTCATATTTTTATGAGGGATAAATGTCCGAAAAAATAAAAATAAAAAACTTGCTTATTCGTATTGAAATGCCGAATGTTGACACTTGAAACACGAGCACCTGCTAAATTTATTCGTTCATTAAAATGTGAAGTACTTATGATGAAAATAGTTGTAAAATCTGTGGATTTTCATGCCGATACCAAACTAATTGAATATATCGAGCAAAAACTGAGCCGCCTGAACCGTTATTTTGATAAGGCCATTCAGGCCGAAGTTCACCTGAAAGTGCAGGATACCGGTGGAAAAGTACGCGAGAAACAGGTAGAAATCAGATTGCATATTCCCGGTAATGACCTGATGGACAAAAAAAGTGGAAAAACCTTTGAATCTGCTGTCATTGCATCGGTCGAGACCCTGAAGCGGCAACTGGTACGGCATAAGGAAAAAGTATCCACCCACGGAAGAGGCGCTGAATTGACCGTCGTGGAACCGGAAACGGAAGAGAGCGTTTGATCTACCTTGATTTAAATGATTTTAAAGATTCCATGATGCGAATCATCGTTCAATGGAAGCTTAATACCTTCCCGCATTTTCCGGCTTTGGAAAATGCGGGATTTTTTAACCCAAAAGGGTCAAAACCGTGGGTTGCATCAAAACTGTTTCAAAAGCCGGTCAAAGCATAATTTGACCATACATTTCCACCAGCGGGCCTGAACAACCCGAATAACGAATAACACCTTCCTACAATAACTTTTCCCGCGCTTTGGCGTTTTAATCCGGTTGCGTATATTCGCCATCGAAAATCAGTACCCTTTGCAACAAAAGATTTCTTTCCGGCATTGGAGCGCCTGCCTGCTCGTCCTCATTTTTGCGTCCATGTGGTCGCTGAAAGTGGGGCACGCATTGCTTGCGCACCATGAACACGCCGAACATCCTGTTTGCGAAGCGGCTACCGACCACCACGGCGCCCACCTGCACGATGAGCGCTATGCCGGCGAAGATTGTTCGCTCTGCGCTTTTGTGCTGGCAGTTCCGGAAGTATTTTCCATTTCCGTATTAATCAGTCCGGTCGCTCAATTGCCGGATTCAATGCAACCCTCGTTATACGAAACCCCGCACAGCAAAACGGCTTTCGACACGACTACCCTGCGCGGCCCGCCCGCTATTTAAACGGTTGTTCAAACAGGCCTTGCACACCTCATGTAATTGATTGATTATCAATAATTAAACACGGGTGTGCCAAATATTTTTGAACAGACCGTTTTTCGTACTACATCTTTTGGAATTTATACAGGAAAACCGCATCGCTTTGCGGTAACGTCCCTGTATCTGTTCCGTTGATTGGGTGCGTTTTCGGGAGCCTCACCGGCCGGGCGCTCCATTATTTCCACTGATTCAATTGTTCAAAATGTTCAACAGCAAAGCCCATTTTACCGGCTTGTGTATGCTGTGTGCTGCCGGGTTTGCACAGGCTCAGGATTGTCATATAGCCCTGCGCGGTCATGTCATCGAGGCTGACTCGAAGGAAGCGCTGGCTTTCGCCACCGTATTTATCCGGGAAGCGCAAAAATCTACTTCCACAGATGCAAACGGCTACTATGCCATTCCCGATTTGTGCGAAAATACTTCCTACACCATCGAAGTAAACCATGTGGAATGCGCCCATTTCACGCAGGTAGTGCGCCTGAAGGAAAATATAGAAGTAGATTTCAGACTGGCGCACAACGCCGTGCTGCAGGAAGTGCTGATACACGAAAAATCGACCGCGCCACCACCGACACAGGCCGAAAACACGGTGACAAAAGCCGATCTGGAGGCCGGCAAAGGCGTCAACCTTGGGGAAACGTTGAAACGCCTGCCGGGCGTAACCACCCTGAACACCGGCGCTACCATTGCCAAACCCGTCATTCAGGGACTGCATTCCAATCGCATCGCCATTGTAAACAACAACGTCATCCTGGAAGGACAGCAGTGGGGCAGCGAACACGCCCCGGAGATTGACCCGTTTTCCGCAGATAAAATTTCGGTGGTGAAAGGCGCTTCCGGCGTGCGTTACGGCGTGGGCGCCATGGGTGGGGCCATTATCCTCGAACCTGCTCCTTTGCGGGATACGGCCGGCTGGGGCGGCTGGCTGAGCGCAGGCGGTTTTTCCAACGGACGCAGCGGTGTACTCGCCGGTTCGGCGGACTGGCATCTGCCCGGCAAATCGCTGACTGTCAGGGTACAAGGCGCGTTGAAACGCAGCGGCAACCTTCGCGCGCCCGATTATTTTCTTGGAAATACCGGAGTGGCCGAGTACAATTTTTCCACGATCACCGGCTGGAAAAACAAACACTGGACGCATGAAATCAGCTTCAGCCGCTTCAACCAGCAACTGGGCATTCTACGTTCGGCGCATATCAGCGACACCACTTCTTTCGGGGAGGCAATCCGCAGCAATGTACCGCTAAACAACCGGGACGAATTTACGTGGAGCATCAGCCGCCCCTACCAACTCATCCAGCATAATGTACTGAAATACAAAACGATATACCGCATTTCTGAAAAATGGAAACTCAGCGGCCAATTCGCCTGGCAATACAACAACCGTCGCGAGTTCGATGCCCACCCGCCCCTGAGCGACCCGCAGGATCTACTGAAAAAGAACCAGTTGTCGTTTCGCATCTGGACCAATATGCTGGACCTCGCGCTCGAACACTACCCTATCCGGCACTGGCAGGGCGGCATTGGCGTACAGGCGCTGCACCAACTTAATTATGTGGGAAAAGGCGGTCTGATACCCGATTACCAGACTTTTGGCGGCGCAATCTGGGCCATGGAACGCTGGCGGCGTTACCCGGCGCCCTGGGAATTTGAAGTCGGCGCGCGTTACGATTACCGCAGCAGTATCGTATCTACCACCGGCAATGGCAACAACAACCTCGACGAGCGGCTGTCATTCGGCAACCTGTCGGGAACAACCGGCGCGATCTATCACTTTTCGCGCTATACACGCATGAGCCTGAACACGGGTTTTGCCTGGCGGCCACCGCATGTCAACGAATTGTATGCCGAAGGTGTTCACCACGGCTCGGCCACCTATGAACGGGGGCGACCCGATTTTAAACCGGAAAAAGCCTGGAATACCAACTTGAATTTCCAGTACCAGCACCGGAGAACGGATGTGATGCTGACGTTGTACCGCAATGCGATCCGCGATTTTATTTACCTCGACCCAAAACAGGCGTTTATCCGCACCATCCGGGGCACTTTTCCGCTGTATACCTACGAACAGAACAACGCTGTGTTGTACGGCCTCGACGGCAGTTTTTCTATTCCGGTATCGCCGGCCTGGTCGCTGGAAAACCGCATTTCACTGCTGCGGGGTTACGCTACTGAACGCGATGCGGGTGTGGAAGCCGGAAAAACCAACTGGTTGCCCCTGATGCCGACCGACCGTTTTCAATACGGGGTAAAATGGAACAGCAACCGTTCCAAAACGATAGCGCCGGCGGATAACACTCAACACAATGAAACCTACGTCCGGCTGATGGCCATGACTTCGCTCCGACAGACGCGTTTCCCGGAAGGGAGCCTGTTTAAAGAACCGCCGCCCGCTTTTACCACCCTCAGCTTCGACGCAGGTCATACGTTTCATCTGGGAAAACGTGTCCTGGAAGTGGGACTCAATATTCAAAATCTGAGCAACGTACGCTACCGTGAATACCTGAATTTCTTCCGCTACTATGCCGATGAACCGGGGTTCAATGCGGGTGTGCGCGCCAAGTTTATCTTTGGATAAACTGTTATCAGTTAATGGTTATCAGTTATCAGTGTGGTAACTCTTGGCTTAGGTAAATGATATAGCCAAGAGCTACCACACTGATAACCGATAACTGATAACTATTAACCATTAACATTTCAAATCATGTCAAACACAAAGATCACTCTTCGCACCCTGCTTTTTACCTTACTCATTTCGGGCCTCGCAGTTGCAGGCTGCAAAAAAGACACCGATACCGTACAGGAAAACATTACCCGTATCCAGGTACACCTGACCGGCGCCAATGGTTTCGACCAGGAATTTGAATGGAGCGACCCCGATGGCGGCGACGCTTCCAATGCCACCGTTGAAACGATCGTGATTCCTGCCTCCGCCGGCGCAACGATCCACTGCCATCTGCATGTGTACGACGACACGAAAACGCCGGCTGAAGACCTCACGAATGAAATCGAGGCGGAAGGAGCCGAACACCTGTTCGTTTTTAATGTCACCGGCGCCAACATCGGCGTGGCTTACGACGATACGGACAGCAATGGCAAGAAAGTAGGCATTGAATCCGTTTGGACCAAAGGCGCCGCTTCGACCGGTTCGATCAACATCAAACTGTACCACGAACCTACGGACAAAGACAACCTGAACGCCCCGGGCGGCGAGGTGGATTTTGATGTCAGTTTTCCGGTAACCGTGCTGTAAGCGTGTATGGTGTATGGTGTTTGGGTGCCCGGCCCCCTTTTGGCGACTGTGTAGTTTTGGCAAAACACAAACAGTCGCCAAAAGCGGAGCGCCACCACAACACCAAACCCCCCCCCCCCCCCCCTTCGATTTTGGGTTTGCGATGTCCCGCTTTAGACGTCGGGGGCGGCCAAAAGCGGAGCGCCCGAAACACTAAACACCAAACACCATACACAGCCAAAGCTGTATTTGAGTAATTTTACCAGCTCATCCACAGCCGATTTCCATGAAAAAAATACCGCTTTTTGCCCTGCTGTTGCTCCTGAACCAGTTGGGCGCGCAATCTATACTGCCCGATTCCTGTAAAATCGAGATCGGCACCAATTTGTCAGGTATGTTCGACTGGACCACCGAAATGCCATTCGTCAACCTGATGCGGCATTGCCGCAGCTGGGGCACCCAAAACGCAACCTGGGTCGGCGGCGGCCAGAACGCCTGGGACACACAGGTGATACAAGCCATTCCCCGCGATGCCGAAGGATACCCGACGCAGGTACCTTTTTTTCAGCCGGGGCTGGAAACCGGCCAGCGCGTCTACACCGTATGGGCGAACACCGAAGCATGGCCTGCCGGTACCTACACGTTGCTGTATGACGGCGAAGGCGAGCTCGACCTCTGGGGCGACGCCGACATTGTCAGCCGGCAACCCGGTATTATTCTGGCCACTGTAACCCCCGGCGTAGACAACATCATCCAGCTGCGCATCGACAGCAGCAACCCGCAAAACCACGTCCGAAACATCCGTTTTCTGATGCCTGGCACTGCAAATACCTACGAAGCAAACCCCTATTACCAACCCTGGCTCGACAAGCTGGCGCCTTTCAAAGCCCTGCGCTTTATGGACTGGGGCCAAACCAACAGCTGGGGTTACAACGACGCCTGGGAATCCTACAATGAAGACAGCGACAGCATCCGCCAGCCCTGGGCGGCGCGCAGCCAGATGACGGATTACACCTGGACGCAGAACAAAGGCGTACCCTACGAAGTGATGGTCGACCTCTGCAACCGCCTGCAAAAAGACATGTGGATTTGTGTGCCGCACAATGCCTCCAACGAATACATCCGGGAAATGGCGACCCTCGTGCGCGACCAACTCGACCCCTCACTGACAGTGTATGTGGAATACAGCAACGAACTCTGGAACTGGATATTCGGGCAGGCGCAATGGCTGAACAAATTCGGCTGCGTACAACAAAACAAACCCTGGCCGGAAGGCATCGTGCCTTATATCCAGAATTGCTTAGACATCTGGACAGAGGTATTTGAAGGACAATCCGACCGGCTGGTGCGGGTAGTAGGTGTGCAGGCTGCCTGGCAGGATGTGAGCAACCGCACTGTATTTAATATGCGCCCGGGTTCGGTAGACGCCTTCAGCCCTGCGGCCTATTTCGGCCTTTCAGATGATTCGGACGCGGAACTGGATGCGCTGGGCATTGCAGCATCGGCTGCCGACGTATCGGCTCGTGTGTACGCCGACCGCGAGAACGACGCCATTCCCTGGCTTCGCACCCAGCAAACCGAAATCGGCGACGCACTCGGACTTCCTATGATTTATTACGAAGGCGGACAACATATTACGCCGCATCCTTTCGGTGCAGAACCCACTTATGCGCAAGCGCTGCTCGATGTGCAGCGCGATCCGGTGATGTACGATTTGTACGATTCCTGGTTCGATACGCTGCGGGCCATTCATCAGGGCGACCGGCCTGCCTTGTTTATGAGTTTTTCTTTTGTCAGCAGTCGCTCGGCCCGATATGGTAGTTGGGGTATCCTGGAAAGTGTGACGCAGGACATCGGCACTGTTCCCGCGCCCAAATACGAGGCCATCCTCGATAATATTTTTACCGGGTGTGCAGAGACTACTTCCAGCGGCGCGCTTCTTGAAACGGCAGCATTTTCCTTGTATCCCAATCCTGTTGAAGATATGCTGTTTATCAATGGGGAAGACATTGCCAGAATTCAGGTATTTTCTGCGTCGGGCCGTCTTGTGCTGGAAAAATCCGGCGCATCGGATCGTACTTTTGATCGTATTCCGGTCGGGCATTTGCCGGAAGGTATCTATTTCGTCGTGACGAGAAACAGGAACGGCGTAGCCGGAAACGGGCGTTTTATTCGGATGAATTAAAACCTGGAATATTTTAAAAAGACTGCCAATTGTACCCCACCAACGGCCACCCAACCCCCCTACCCCCCCCCATAATCACAAAACCAATCTATTATGAAACACTTCTTGCTCTATTTCGCACTGACCCTGTGTGCATTTTCCCCGCAATTAACCGCCCAAACCACCGACAGCATGCTCATTATCAGCCCCGGCTTGTCACCTGCCGTTGTGTCGCACGGGCGTTTTGAAGTAGCGTTTTTCAATCAGCTCAGCACCGAAAAAGTGCAGACCGAATTCGACACTATTTCCGACATTTCCCGTTTTTCATCTTTGTATCACGTCCTGCAGGCCGGTTACGGCGTCGCCCGAAACAACCGGCTCAATGTCGGCGCATCGCTTATTTTTGCGCACAACCGCTATGATTTGGATGAAAGCCGCAGCCCATTGGCCGTATTGGGCGGAGACGAGGCGGGTTCAACAGGATTTCATAAAATGGCCGCGGTGGGTTTGTATGCGCGGGGCATTCCATTTCGCAAATTACCTGAACTGACCATTCAGGCTGGCGTCTTTTTCCCGGCCACCAACGACCTGGATGCGCGTCAATTTTCCGGTTACGACCGCACGCTAACACAATTGCAGTTTTCTTTTTACCAGCAACTGGCTCCGGTATTTTACCTCTTTGCCACGGCGGAAACCAATGTGCTTTTTTCCAATAAAAACCGCAAACAAACCAGCGTCGGGCTACCCGTCAACCTGTATCCGGTTTTCCGGCTCGGGTATTACAGCGACACTTACCTGTTCGGAAATCTGAGTTACAACGGTTTTTTCAACAAAGTGGAACCCGGCTTTTTGAAAAGCAACGGCTACCGCCTGCAATACGGCCTGGGTGCGCAGCATTATTTCAACAAAGATTTCAGCGTGTACCTGCTGCTACAATTCCCGGCGGCCATCGGCACCAAAAGCACGACGACCACTACTTTGAAAAAAGGCGCATTTACCCTGGCGCTGGGTGCGCGGTGTGTGATTTAAACTATTCAGAGAGTGTGTTTAGGTGGTGAGGGTGTGAAGGATGATGGTTTGAGGTGGTAACTTCGGTGAGTTACCACCCTCATCCCATCAACCCTCAAACCACCTCAACCCTAACACATTCCCATTTCTCAAAAAAAAACAAATTATGATCCGAAACATCGCTACCCTCTTCCTCCTGATCCTGGCAAATGCCTTATCCGCCCAAACCACCATCCTGGGTTCCATCCAAAGCGGCGGACTCACCCGCGACTACCGGCTGTATCGCCCGGCTGCGTACACCGGCAACACCCCTGTGCCACTCATTATCAATATGCACGGCTATACATCCAACAGCCTGGAACAGGAGTTTTACGGCGATTTCCGCAGCATTGCCGATACCGCCAATTTTCTGATCGTACATCCCAACGGCACACTCGACAACCAGGGCAACCGGTTCTGGAACACCTTCGGAACCGGTTCGACCGTCGACGACGTCGCTTTCATCAGCGACCTGATCGATGCCTTGCAGGCTACATATAACATTGATCCGCAACGCATTTACAGCACCGGCATGAGCAACGGCGGCTTTATGAGTTATTCCCTGGCCTGCGAACTCAACGACCGCATTGCTGCCATCGCCTCGGTGACGGGCAGCATGATCGGGCCGAACCTCGCCGCCTGCAACCCGCAGCGCCCGGTGCCTGTGATGGAAATTCATGGCACCGCCGACAATACCGTGCCTTACAACGGCTCGATCCTCAGCGGCTTCGTGTCTATTCCTACCCTCGTGGATGCCTGGGTGGGTTTCAACAACTGCGACCCCACACCCGTACTCACCAATGTGCCCAACACGAATACCGGCGACGGCTGCACTGCCGAACGTTACCTGTACCCCAACGGCGATGCAGGGAGCACGGTGGAACATTACAAAATCATCGGCGGCGGACACACCTGGCCGGGTACGGCTTTCGTGATCGGCGTGACCAACCAGGATTTCAGGGCCAGCCAGGAAATCTGGCGCTTCTTCAGTCAGTACCGCCTCGATGAACTGACGGATCTCGACGCACCCAAATCTCCTGCGGACTGGACGGCCTACCCCAATCCGGCGGGCGACTACCTGCTGCTGCAATCCGCCGCACAACAAACGGCGCAACGGATTCAGGTCTGGGATGCGGCGGGCAGGCTGGTACAAACGCTGCTGCCCACGCATGGCGGGCAGATTCGCATCGAAACGGCGCATTGGGCAGAAGGAATGTATTTCCTGTCCATCGAACAACAGGGGAAAACGGAGCGTTTGAAGGTGTTGAAAATGGGGGAAGTAGCAAGGGCCCTTAGGCCTGGGAGGGTCAATGCGTAAACCGGATAGCCGCGCAGGCACATGTTGTAGCCCAAAGCAAAACAAAAGCGAGGTGCAGCGCCCCGGCTTATATGTCTGGGCTTGCACCTCTCAGCAAATCTCGGAAATATTTCTTTCAACTCTGACCGCCTTGCTGCGGCCAGTCATACCAAAGAACTATTTATTTGTCAATTTCCAAGAAGGCCGTACTACCGAGCCCATTAAAACTCCCTGAAAAGCGCCAATTGGCGGCCTGTTCGTTTGGAAGTAAGTAAAATGGTAAATTTGGCTTCCGGCGTTTGAGGTAAATTTGGAACAAATTGCCCGGTGAGCGTATCCCTGTAACCGCCTGTTTTGGCACTTCGGTCAATCACAACAAAGATGTTATTGGCCTGTATATTATAGTTCCCGCTGACCGGATTGTCGTTGAAATAGGAAAGCCCGCCAAAATGGGACTCAAAGAATCCGTCGTCAAAGATGCCATCGGCCGGGAAATCATTATCCTGTAAACTGACATGATGGTTTGGGTCAAAAACATTCACCCAAGAGTTACTGATCCCCGTTGGTAAACTCCCCGGCGGCTGCGGAATCACAATACTCGTCGGGCTCGCCGGCGCATTCCCCGGATAGGCGCCCAGCACATCGAATGACCTGGAATCGTTGCAATCGCCCTCCTCGATGGACAGCGAAACGGTACCCGAAATGCCCGTCGGCACTTTGACGATCAGGCCGCCTTCCGCCGTTTTGACCGAGGCGGCGTCTACGGCGTCGAAGCGCACTTTCGTATTGGCGGTAACGCCTTGAGCGGCAATAAACACTTCATAACCGGCCGGATTGGCGGCGGGCTGCAGGCTCGTAATGCCAAAATCGTCAGAGTCGCATTTGTCTTTACAGGAAGTAAAAAAGAGGGCTGCGAAAAGCAGCGGGGTAAGTAATCGGCGGATGTTTGTCATTTTTATTGGATAGATTTAAAATAGGGATGAGGAATGAGGGATGAGGAATGGGGGATGAGGAATGATAATAGCTACTCGAAAAGTGGATAATTTAGATCATTAGAGTGGCCAACTCATCCCTCATTCCTCATCCCTGTTATGCCCTGCTCAATATTCCCATCAACTCATCAATTCTCAACTGCAAGTTATTCAGCGGATAAGCCAGTTGCTCCAGCGCTTTGCGGGCGCCTTTGCGCGCTTTTTTGCTGGCTGCGAGCCTGGGAGCCTGGCCTGTAGCCGCATCGCGCACCGGACCGATCACGCTGTTGTTCAGGGGCAGAATGATCCCTTCGTGAATCTGTACGATAGATACTTCATGGATCACCGCCATTTTGGTATTGGCCTCGTTGTTGTTCCAGAACAGGCGTACACTTTCCGCAAAACCCTTGTCGCGGCTGTAGAGCGAATCGCGCGCGCTGTTGTAGGCTGTAATCTTTTTTTCAAAATCGGCCCGTGCCGCATCGGACAGGAACACATCGTCGATCCGGGCCAGGGCATCGCGCAGGTTTTTAGCTTTGTCTAAGAAATTCAGCATGGTCTGGGTAATGTCCGAGTACAACTGTTCTTTCTTTTGCAAAATCAAAGAAGCCTCCTGCGCCGCCAGCAAATTTTGAATTTTTGTTCCAAAGAATCCATCAGGCGGCTGTTGCGCCCGCCGTTGGCATCGAACAACTGTTGATAAACGCGAATGGAGTCCTGCATATTTTTTTCCATCCGGGCGAGTTCCGCTTCCTTGAAACGTTTGTCGTTTTCCAGTTTCCGCACGTTTTCGCGCAACTGGCGAATGAGCCGCTCCTGTTCCCCGCCCTGCATTCTTTTTACCTCAAAAATAACCGGCGTGGTCGAAGAACGCGGCACCGGCGCCCTGCCCGAACGCGGGTACACCACTTCAAAACGCTCCAGTTCCACCTGCACTTCCAGCACACTTGCCGGCACGGATACCCGAAACAGGCCGTCATCGTCAGTGCGCGACTCCGAGAGGCCGACCAGGATCACCCGCGCACCTTTTACACTTTTTTGATCCGCATCCACGATACGGCCGGTGAAAACCACCTCGCCGCCGGGTTGGGCCGCCAGGCGGTGCAGACCCAGGAAGAGCAAGAGAAAGAAATGTCGGTTCATGCAGAATGAGGGATGAGGAATGAAGGATGAGGGATGAACTGAGAATTTGTGGTTTTATGGGTTCAGGGTGATGGGAAGTAATTCCGTAGCGGAAATGGTCACATTCCGGTTGTAGCGGTTTTGTCCTTTGTAATCGATCCTGACATTGATACTCTTTCCGGCAGCAGCGGGTACTGCCACCTGAAAACGCCCTTTTTCGTCCGTTACGCCCTGTCCACGTCCGGCGTCAAAATCCAGTTCGGCGCCCACTGCGGGTTTGTTCCCGGCCCCAGGCAGGAAAACGATCCCCCGCACAAGGGTCGTATCCGGCAGCGGAGCCAGTCTAAAAGTGATGCTTTGGCTTTCCCGCGCTGTTTGAGCCGTTTGTGATAATACCTTGTACCGTATGCCGATCGGCGCCACCCGAAGCGGTTGATCAAAATATTTCCCTGGTATTTCATCAAAAATAACCTGTCCGTTGCTATTAATGTCTTTGGGCGGCAAATTGTAATCACCCAGCGTCAATATTATTTTTCCGGCTGTAATCGGCTCCGATGCGCCGCCCGGTCCGTGCAGCTGCACCGTCACGTCAAACTCCGCCGGCCTTGCAGGCGCTCCGCCTTTATACAAACTCAGGTACAGCATCCCGGCAACAGCGATGGCCAGTACCCCGAATATCCAGGCTTTGGACATGGGCGCAGGCGCATCCGTCACCTCATCTGTTGCATCTAATTGTTTGCTCAGTTCGAGCAGGGCTTTGGTGATGCGGTTGCGTTCCAGGTCGGCGTCCGCCTGTGCAATGAGGCCACCTAACACGTTGTGTTCCAATGCCGTAATCCGGTTGAGCAGCGCCAGGGCTGCATCCTGCCGACCGGCGCTTTTGCCCTCAAACCACTCGTACAGGCGCTCTGCGGCAGCCTTGTTTTGGTTCTCGGCAATCAATTGGCGAATGTGTGTCGCTTCATTTTGAGAAGACATGCGAACTAGAAGTGAGAAGTGAGAAGTGAGAAAAGTGAGAGAGTGAGCGCCCAAAAATAGGCAGAAAATTCGTAACAAGGGTGTTGCCCTCGTAGGAATAATGGCAACACGGATTAGACGGATGACGCGGATTTACGCGGATTTTCCCGCTTCAGAGTTGACCTGCTTTTCTAAAAAGTGAACATATTTGATGAATGTCAACTCTAAATCGGAAAAATCCGCGTTAATCCGCGTCATCCGTCTAATCCGTGTTGCCATTATTCCTACGAGGGAAAAAAAATCCGTGTCCAATCCTTTTAATCCGTGTGCCATTACTCTACGAAAGAAAAAATCCGTGTCCAATCCCTCCAATCCGTGTTCCCTCACACTATCGTTTCAAAATCTCCACATCGAACCCCAGCGCCCTTAATTTCTCCTCACTAAGTTCCTCCAGATTTTTGATTTCCAGCACTTTACCGTCTTTATTCTTAAACGTCAGGATCACCTCTTCCCGGCTGTCAGACTGCTGGCGGGCCTGTTCGGCCTGGGCGGTCATGTCATTGGCCTGCCGGATCGCCAGGTTGAGTTGTTCGAGTGCGGCCCGTTCCTTATCCTGCGCTTCTGCCAGGGAGCGCTGCATTTCGCCGGTGCGGGCGATGTTGTCGTGCAGCGTTTTTTTCAGTTCTTCCACCTGCGCTTTGGCGGCGGCGAGTTCCTGCTGACGGGCATTGCGTTCTTCGTCTGCGCGCAGAGCGGCCATACGGGTCTGCTCGGCTTTTTCTCGACGGGCCAGTTCTTCGTTGTTCATCAGGTCGTTGCAGTTTTGTAGCGAAAGCAACTTTTCCAGGCTCACCAGGTCGACCGACACCACATAATCCACTTTAAACTGGTCACTACTGCTGAACACTTCGCCGCCGACGCTGAATACCACGCCGCCCACTTCGGTGTCGCCGACCACTTTCTGGTACAGCCGGGTGTACACGGTCGTCAGTTTGGCCGAACGAATGTAGTAGGTCTTCCGCCGCGTTTCGGGCGCCACATTGGTGGCTGCGCGGCAGATTTCGATGTAGGGAATATAGTCTTCCGGCAAAAAGGCGTAGCCGACGTCGGTGATAATCAGTTCGCAGATTTTGTCTTTTTCGACTTTGGTAGATGCGATACTGTAAGCGCCGTTGAATTTGAATTTCGCATCAATTTTGGCGCTGTAAATCACGTCCGACGAGGAAGTGGTGACCAACGGCGGCTTGTCCTGGCGCACAAAGCGCGTGAGTACCGAGGTCTTGTTGTCTTCCAGCAGCACCATAGCGCCCACCAATTGGTCGATTTTATGCACAAAACCGGCCAATCCCTTGATAAACGTGCGCTGTTTGTAGGAATCCGGCAGGTCGAACCCGAGCGATACGGGGGTGAGTTTGATTTTTCGGGAAGGTTGTGCGGACAGGGTCAAAACACAACCGAATAAGACGAAGAGGCAGGTGGTAAAACGGATCATTGTTTGTGAGTGGTGAGTAGTGAGTAGTGAGTGGTGAGTGGTGAATTGTGAGTGGCATTACGTTAGAAAAGGAGCTCATGCTTCAACAAATGCCACTCACTCTCGACCACTCACGATTCACGTTTTAACGCAAAGTACCGCGTTCCATTTCACGGCAACCCCAATCTGTCCGTACCTTACGTCGATTTTCGATTAAATTCTTTGTAAACGCCTGGTTATCAACACGAATAACCAATAACCAATAACGACTATGCGCGCATTGATCATTCTCATTACCCTGCTATCGACCGGAAGCGCCATGACGCAGGTTCCCGGCCAATCCTTTAAAAACCCGGTTATCGTCAGCAACCCGGATTCCGTACAATACTTTGAAAAACAATACATTAGCATTACCGGCCCCATCATAAGTACCAGCGAACTGATACGCCCGGAAGGCGTAATCGGTTACCTCAATATGTTCAAAGCCTATCCCGACAATGCGTTTGACATCACCATTTTCCGGAAAAGTATGGCCTTTTTTATGCCGCTCGATCAGTACCAGGGCAAACGTATTAAAATAACCGGTAAGGTCAGTTCCTTCCTGCAAAAGAAAACGGGTACGCGGCGGTACAGCATCCGGCTGAGTAATTTGAAACAAATCGAGGTGCTGAATTGAGCACTTGGATTTTCGCGCTTCGCGCTCGTAGCGTGATGGCACACGGATTAGTGACACGCCCCCCCCCCCCCAATTTTGGCCACTTGGACGGATGACGCGGATTTACGCGGATTTTTCCGCTTTAGAGTTGACCTGTTTTTCTAAAAGTGGTCTTAATATTTGATCCGTGTCAACTCTACGAGGGAAAAATCCGCGTAAATCCGCGTCATCCGTCCAATCCGTGTGCCATTATTCCACGCCAAAATCCCGGCCCACCGCGGAAAAATCCAATCCGCACGACCATCAAAATCTACAGGGTCGTAAGACCCGCGATCTTCAAAAATGCTACTTTTGCGCCCACCCAAATCCCAATCCCGTTCATCATAAAAATCATTCCTGAATCATAGTCCATGTTCATCTCCGGCATACAACAAATCGGTATCGGCGTCAGCAACGTACACGAAGCATTTAAATGGTATCGCGAACATTTCGGCATGGACGTGCCGATGTTCGAAGAAGCGGCCGTTGCCGGGCTCATGCTGCCTTACACCGGCGGCGAACCGCAGTCGCGCCACGCCATCCTCGCCCTCAATATGCAGGGCGGCGGCGGCATGGAAATCTTGCAATATACCGGCCGCACACCCGTGCCCCCGCTTTTCAGCCGCAACTCGGCGACCTCGGTATCGGCATCGCCAAAGTGAAATGTAAAGACGTGTGGGCCTGCTTTCACGATCTGCGCAAACGCGGCGTCAATATGCTGAGCAACCCCATGCCGCGGCCCGACGGCACGGAGCACTTTTTTGTCAAAGACCCCTGGGGAAATCCCTTTGAAATTGTCGGCGCCGGCGACTGGTTTACCCAAAATGACCGGAGCCTCACCGGCGGCATGTACGGCGCTGTAATCGGCGTATCCGACATGGAACGCTCCATCCGTTTTTACACCGACATCCTGGGCTACGATGCCGTGGTCTACGATCAGGCCGGCGAGTTTCCCGACTGGCATGGCATAGACGGCGGCTTCGGTACCTACCGGCGGGTGCTGCTCCGCCACGCCGAACAACGCAAAGGCCCTTTCAGCCGGCTGCTCGGCGACTCGGAAATAGAACTGGTACAAAGCACCGCCCGTGCGCCCCGCAAGATATTTGAAAACCGCTTCTGGGGGGATCTGGGCTATATCCACCTTTGTTTCGACATCACGGGAATGGCCGAAATGAAACAATTCTGCGCTGAAAAAGGCCACCCTTTCACCGTCGACAGCAGCGGCTCTTTCGATATGGGCGAAGCAGCAGGTTATTTTTCCTATATCGAAGACCCCGACGGAACATTGATCGAATTTGTGGAAACCCATAAAATCCCGATCCTCAAAAAAGTCGGCTGGTACCTCGACCTCCAAAAACGCAGCCAGCCGGAAAAACCCCTGCCGGGGTGGATGTTGAAAACACTGGGGTTCGGGCGCGTGAAATGAGTCCGAAGTGCGAAGTCATCAGTGCGAAGTCCGTAGAGTACACCGTTTCGCAAAACACCCAAGTGAAACGCACACTGTTCCATACCTGGATTTCCCAAACATGAAACGGTGTACGCTACGGACTTCGCACTGATGACTGATGACTTCGGACTAATACAAAGAAGCCTTTCCCAGACACGCGCCAAAACCGATAATCCCCACCAGCAATCCGCTGAGCAGCATCGCCCTGCCGATATGTTTCCGGGTGGTAAATAAGAGGATCGCCCCGCCAATGACATTGATGCCGACTTGCAATACCAGCAGGAAAGCGTCGAAGATGAGGCCGGCCAGGCCGGCTTCGCTTCCGCCCTGTTCTACCAGGCTGGAGAGTGTCATGTAGACGAGCATAATACCGAAATTGAGGAGTACCACTTTGCCCAGCGGCATCGGCGGCGGCGGGTCGAGCGGCGGGAGATCAGGTTGGTCGAGTGGATCTTCGTACATATTTAGTTATCCGTTATTAGTTATTGGTTATCAGTGTTGATAATCAAGCATTTACAAAGAACTTGGGTTAGTTAATACCAACTCTTCTGTAACTCATTGATTTATATTGCTTTTTGCCATTTGCAATTTTGCTCCGTTGCTCAAATCCGGGTTTCTAAGTTGTTCCAGGTACGCCCGCTTGGCGGGGTCGCGGTAAAATAAATTCATGGTTTCAAAGGGAATAATTTTATCGTCTTCCATACTTACGATATGCACGCATGATTTTTTGATGGCACGCACATCAAAGTCATAGGCGTCGATAAAACGCATGATGATGATGCGGAATAGATTGTCGTAGCCGAGTGTAGGCGCGTCGATATGCGGCAGGCAACACATGATGCTGTGCAGTTCATCTGTGGCGCATTCGACCGAGTTGCCAGTGCTGAACAACTGTACCATGTGGCTGTGCAGGCGCTCGTCCTGTTCATACACAATCGTGTTGCGCGAGTTGTCGAGCAAGTCCTGTGGATTGAGGTAGCGGGTAAGCGGGAATACTTCGCCGTCTATTTTCAGGGCATAGGCCATGGCCAGCGCGTCGGGGTTGCAGGGCACGGGAATGATGTCTTCCGGCTGAAAAACCGGCGCCTGCCGCAGTATTTCCTGCCGCACTTCGGTGAGGGTAATGCGGTCGGTAGCGGGCTGGAAACCTTCCACTCGGCCGGCTATCTGGGTGGGCTGGAAAGTGACGCCGCGCACACATTTTTGCCCGAGGGCAAATGAGATAATGCTACCTATTTCCTTGTCATTCAACCCTTTCTGTAGCGTTACTACCAGGGTTGTCGAGAGGTTTACCCGGTTCAGGTTTTCCAAAGCGCGCATCCGCACATCCAGCAGGTTTTCGCCGCGCAGGCTTTCCAGCACATGCGGCTGCAGGGAATCGAATTGCAGGTAAATTTCAAAATCGGGCATGTAAGTTGCCAGCCGTTCGGCAAATGCCGGGTCCTTGGCGATGCGGATGCCGTTGGTATTGAGCATCAGGTGGCGAATGGGCTTGCGTTTGGCAATGTCGAGGATTTCAAAAAACTGCGGGTGTACGGTCGGTTCTCCGCCGCTGATTTGCACCACATCCGGCCGGCCCTCATTGGCCACCACCAGGTCGAGCATGTGTTCGATTTCCGCCAGCGTGCGGTGCCGTCCGTGGTGTGGCGACGATTCGGCGTAGCAGGTGGGGCATGCCAGGTTGCAGCGGTCGGTCACTTCCACGATGGTCAGGCAGGAATGCTGCTCATGGTCGGGGCAAAGTCCGCAGTCGTACGGGCAGCCGAAATGTGTTTTAGTATTGAATTTGAGCGGCATTTCGCTGCGTTTGGCATAGTTCCGGGTATTCCGGTAATATTCCACATCGGTGGCGATCAGTACTTTTTCGGCGCCATGTTCGGGGCAGCGCTTCAGCATGTACACTTTTTCGTCCTGAAAAACAATTTTTGTATCCACCCGGCGCAGGCAGGAGGAGCAAAGGGATAAGGTGAAGTCGTAGTAAATGTAGGGGCGATCCATAATTAATAAGGCAAAGTGCAAAAGGCAATTAGTTCGCGTTATTCCTGATAATCAATGTAATTGTTTTTCTGTAATAGAAGAGACCCGCGAGGCAGGCCACCTGTATGGTTGATAAACCGAACGGAAAAAACCAGGCCGGCTTCAGCCACTCCACAAAGAAACGCCAAAACAAGTATCCGATCATGAAAATTTTAAAACGCATACCGTCGGGCAGCGGCCCCTTTTTTTCCCGGCGCCTTATGGCTACGGCAAGCGCAAAGAGCATGGTTATTTCATACAAATTGATGGGGTGCCGGGGTATGCCATCTCCAAAATCAATGGCACAGGGCAAAGTGGATGGCAATCCGTGGGTGCCGTCCTGCAATCCAGCGAAGTGGCAGCCCAATCGTCCGATAGCCAGTGCAACGATGAGTGGGAATGTCATCAAATCACCGGAAGAAACGCGTACGCCAATGATCTTTTTGGTGGTTTCCACACCGATCAGTCCGCCGAGCAAGCCGCCCACGATCGTTTTGTTATCCAGCCAGATCAGCCAGTTGAGTTCGGCCAGTTCGGCCGGGCGTTCGAGTACGCCCAACAGGTGGCTGCCCAAAAAAGCGCCTGCCGCAGCGCCCATAAAAATCTGCCAGCGCTGATCGTCACTGATCGCATCCTGGCTGCGGCTGCGTTGCCACACATACAGGCGATAGCCGAGCGTGTAGGCCAGCATCTCGAACAATAGGTGTGCGGAGATATGGAAAGGGCCAACCGGGATTTCAAGTGGATAATGCATTTTTTATAAAAGGCAAAAGGCAAAAGGCAAAAGGCAAAGGGCAAATATAGCTACTCGGTTAATATTGCCCTTTGTTTTTTGCCCTTTGCCTTTTGCCTTTTGCCACTTGCCCTTTCTATCACCGCACCGGCTTCCACTCTTCTGCATACGACCTGCCCCGGAACAACAATGAAAGACCTTCGCGCAGGTAAATCCAACTGATGCCCCAGTAGCCATACTGGCGAAACCGGCGGGGGGAATGCTGCACCCGCAGGTGCCATAAATACGAAATATGGCCTTCTTTGCTCAACCGGTAAAACAGGTTACAATCTTCTCCGGCCACAATTTTTTCGTTGTAGCCGCCGATTTTTTCAAAAACCCGCCGCCGTACCAACTGGCATTCGCCTTTGGCCAGATACACGCCTGCCAGAAAGGACAGGCGTATCACAAGATTCATAAAAATGTGATAAAACCGGTCGCTCCAGCGCGTCTCTTCCGGGTATACGCGCAGCGGCACCGTAGCCGCCACCACTTCAGGCCGGCGAAACGTTTGCAGCACGGCGTCAAAAAAGCGCTGTTTATCCGGGATGTACACATCGGCATCCATGTGAAACAGGATATCGCCGGAAGCCGCAGCAGCGCCGAGGTTGCGACCGATAGCGATGTTTTGTTTGCCTTGCGCCTGCACCAGTTTAAAGTGTTGGGCGCCGTATTGGGCTTCATATCGCCGAACGATTTCGGCAGTTCCATCGGTGCTGTTGGCATCCGATACGATGATTTCGAGCGCATACCGATCCAGCCACGGTTCAAACTGCGCCAGCGTCCGGTCGATGTACTTGGCTTCGTTTTTGGTGGGGATCACGATACTGAGTTTTACAGTTGACATATCCTTAAAGAATAGTTTGTGCGCCGAAAATTAGTACAATCCTGCGTAGAACTCCTATTTTCGGAGATTGTCTTTTTCTTAAGTTTTCGTTGGCTTGGACCACAATGACGGCCAGGTAGATATATCATTATAAAGTGAAAACGATTGCCGATAAGAATCAGTGCAAAAATTCAGGATAACACATGTTTTCGGTAACATCTATTGTGCCCTATATGGTAAATACTTCCCCCCTTTCTTCCAAAATAGTTTTTTTAGCCCGTTTTTTGCGTCCTCATTCCTCATCCCTCATTCCTCATTCCTCATTCCTCATCCCTGTTCTGGCATGAAAGTTCTCAAATTTGGCGGTACTTCCGTAGGCAGCCCGGCTGCTATTCGCGGTTTGATAGATATATTAAAAGGTTACCACCAGCGTGGCGATCGTTTTACGGTTATTTTTTCGGCATTTTCAAAAGTGACGGATACGTTGCTGGAAATGGCGCAAAAGGCGTCGAAAGGAGACAAGGTATACCTTGATTTACTGGAAAAAGTACGTTCCCGGCATTTGGATGCCATCGCTGCGTTGCTGGAGCCGGATCATCGCGCGCCGGTCGAAGCGCATATTCTTTCCAACTTTGAAGCGCTGGGCAACGTCCTGCAGGGCATTTTCCTGTTGCGGGAAGCCTCGGCGCGTTCGCTCGATTTTGTAGTGAGTTTTGGAGAGCGCAATTCGGCAGCCATCATTGCCCATGCCATGAACGGCAACGGGATACCAACCGAATTTCTGGATACCCGCGAACTGGTGCGCACCGATGCGCATTTCGGCAGTGCCAAAGTGGATTTTGAAGAAACCAACCGCCTCGTTTCACAACATTACGCAACACACCCGAAAGTGCAGGCCGCCACCGGCTTTATCGGCAGCACAGCCGAGGGGCTGACCACCACACTCGGGCGCGGCGGTTCTGATTACACCGCAGCGATCATCGGCGCGGCACTCGATGCGGAAGTGATAGAAATCTGGACGGATGTGGACGGAGTGTTGACCGCCGATCCGCGCAGGGTAAAAAAAGCCTTTACCCTGCCCAGCATGACCTATCGGGAAGCCATGGAAATGAGCCACTTCGGCGCCAAGGTGATTTACCCGCCTACCATCCTGCCGGCTCTGGCGAAAGGAATCCCACTTCGGATCAGGAACACGTTCAACCCTTCTTTTGAGGGTACGTACATCGGCAAAAACCCACCCGCCGAAATCCATACCGCGCTGGAAACGGACAGCGGCTGGGCGGGCGCCATCAAAGGTATTTCCAGCATCAACCAGGTATGCCTGCTAACCTTGCAGGGCAGCGGCATGTTCGGGGTACCGGGCATTGCAGCGCGTTTGTTCAACGCCCTGGCCCAGGTGGGCGTCAATATCGTGATCATCACACAGGGATCGAGCGAGAGCAGCATCACGTTTGCAGTATCGCCTGCCCAGGCCAAACTAGCCCAGAAAGCCGCAGAGAAAGAGTTCGCCTACGAAATCAGGGAAACGCTGATCGAGCCGCTGAAAATTGAAACCGACCTTTCCGTAGTGGCTATTGTAGGGGAAAATATGCGCTACCGGCCCGGTATTTCCGGTCGCCTTTTTCAGGCTTTGGGCAAAAACGGGGTGAATATCGTCGCCATCGCGCAAGGTTCCAGCGAACTGAATATCTCTGTGGTTGTCAATGCCATGTACGAAACCAAAGCGCTGAATGCCATCCACGAGGCATTTTTCCTATCCGATACCAAAACCCTGCACCTTTACATGGTGGGTGTAGGCCTGATCGGCGGCACCCTGCTCCGGCAAATCCAGTCGCAGGCCGATTTTTTGCGCAAAAAACGCAACCTCGAAATCAAGGTGATGGGATTGGCCAACAGTCGCCGTATGGTGCTGACGGAAAACGGCGTACCCCTGGAAGACTGGAAAAATGCGCTCGACGAGGGGGAACCTTTTTCTATGTTGCGCTTTACGGAGCAAATGAAGGCTTTCAACCTGCCCAATGCCATTTTTGTGGACAACACCGCTTCCGGTGATGTGGCGGGATTTTATGAACAAATTCTGGATGCCAGTATTTCTATTTCGACGCCGAATAAAGTGGCGGCCTCCTCTCCGTATGCGCATTATTTGCGCTTGAAACAATTGGCCAACCAGCGCGGCGTACAATGGCGCTACGAAACCAATGTCGGCGCGGGCCTGCCGATCATTACTACCCTGAACGACCTTATTCATTCCGGCGACCGCATTGTAAAAATTGAGGGTATCCTTTCCGGTACTTTGTCCTTCATTTTCAATACGTTCTGCGATCCCGGGCAGCAAGGCAGTTTTTCAGCCATTGTACGGGAAGCCAAAAAACGCGGCCTGACCGAGCCCGATCCGCGCGACGACCTCTCCGGGGCCGATGTGCGCCGCAAGCTGCTTATTCTGGCGCGGGAGTCGGGGCTGCCGCTGGAATACAACGAGATCGAACTGGAGCAGATTTTGCCGGATGACTGCTTGCAAGCTGCATCCATCGATCTGTTTTTTGAAGCGCTGGAACAATCCGACGGCCATTTTGAAGCTATGCGACAGGCGGCGGCGGCAGATGGCCGCGTGCTTCGTTTTGTCGCCAAACTAGAAGAAGGGAAAGCTGCCATCGTGTTGCAGCAATTTGACCAAAACCACCCCTTCTATTTCCTGAGCGGGAGCGATAATATGGTGGTGTTCACCACCGAGCGTTACCGCGAGCGCCCCCTTGTGGTGCGCGGCCCGGGCGCAGGCGCGGAAGTAACCGCCGCCGGCGTATTTGCCGAGGTGATCGGTATGAGCGGAATGGGCTAACGCCGAACCCCGTTCGGTGTTACCCTTTTCTGCACAAAATGTAGAAACGTTTCAAACATTGCGCGCCTTGCATAGCAGAAGCAACAAAATTACCGTATTATTGCACGCATTTTTAGACAAAATGCTGCGAAAAACGTATTGTAAATGTTTGATTTTCAGCGATATATTACCAAGTCGACTCATAGGCCGGTAAGGAGCAGTACACGATAAATAACTATATGCGAAGAGCCATTGACATACTTTCTGCCGGTGAATTACTGGTTGATTTCATCACCGCTGAATTTGTACAAACACTGGACGAAGCCAGCCTTTTTAAACGTATTCCAGGCGGTAGTCCCGCTAACCTGGCCATGAATATGGCCCGCCTCGGCAACAATGCTATCCTGGCGGCTTCTGTCGGCAATGATGACATGGGCGATGTGTTGCGCAACTATGTAGCGAAACTGGGCGTCGACACAACATACATCGCACAGGTCGACGAACCAACCACCCTTATTCTGGTGACGCGCTCGGCAACAGTGTCCAATTTCCAGCCTTACCGCGCAGCTTATGCCATGCTCTCTATCAGACAGTTCCCGTATCAGCGTTTTGAGGAAATCGGTATTTTCCATACCACCTGTTTTGCGCTCAGCAAACAACCTTCCCAGCACGTGCTGATGGAGGTAGCCGAAAAAGCAAAACGCGCCGGCTGCCAGTTGAGCATCGACGCCAATTACGCCGAAAAAATATGGCCCGATCGCCGCGAAGCGCAGCGCCTGCTGGCAGAACTCTGCCGCCTGCGCGCCTTAGTGAAAGTCAGCGACGTGGATTGGGGCCGCCTGTATGAAGATGAAACGCCGGCGCCTGACGCCGTGATCGATCACTTTCTGAAAATGGGCGCTACCGAAGTGTGTTTTACCCTCGGCGACAAAGGCTGCTGGGTCGGCAACGGTGAAGAACGCCACTTTCTGCCTGCCCGTGAAGTGGAGGTGAAAGATACCACCGGCGCTGGCGATGCCTTCTGGTCGGGATACCTGACCGCCCGCCTCGATGAAAAAAATCTGCTCGAATGCGCTATGGCTGGACGCCGGATGGCCGAATTGAAACTGGCGCATTTCGGTCCCCTGCCGGATAAAGTTGATCGGGCGGCGATTTATGTGGACTTGAATTGACAGTGTTTGGTGTTTAGTGTATGGTGTTTGGGGGTGCTTCGCCTTGGGCGTTTCTTTTTGCGCTGAACTACCCACTGTTGCCAAACCAAAATACCAAACACGGCCCAAGGCGAAGCAACCCAAAACACGAAACACCAAACACCAAACACGGCCCAAGGCAAAGCACCCCTAAACACGAAACACCAAACACCAAACACGCATTGCGGCATGGACGATTCCCTGCAATTCACCGCTTTTTTGGAAAGTTCCAACAACAAACTCTGGGGCTTTCACTTCCCTGTGCCCGATTTGATTGCACAAACTTTTTTGGCAGATAACGCCAAACGCGTGGTTTGTACCCTGAATGAAAACGTGGCGTTTCAATGCGGCCTGATCCCAAAAGGCAACGGCGCGTATTGCATCATGGTGAATAAAAAAATACGCGAACAACTGGGCCTGAAACCCGGCTCTACCGCCCGGGTGAGCCTTCGCAAAGACGACAGCGAATACGGCCTGCCCATGCCAGAGGAATTAGCCGAAGTACTGGCCCAGGACGAAGCCGGCAACCGCCTTTTTCACGCCCTCACCCCCGGCAAAATCCGCACCCTGCTCTACATCGTCGGTCATGTCAAAAATACGGATGCCCGCATCGGCAGAGCATTTGCTATTGTGGAGCATTTGAAAACCCATACGGGGAAGATTAACTACAAGGTGTTGAATGAGGATTTAAAAAAAGGGATTTTTGGATAAAATGGAACACGGATTGAAACATGAGACATCGGATTTTTTTGGTTTTTAAAAAAATTGACCCTTCTTAAGGAATAATCCGGATGACTCATCCTTCAATCCGTGTTCCAATATCCCACTTCAAAACTCCCCCCCGGCGCCCCCGCCCCCAAACTGCCCGCCCCCGAAACCATCTTTTTCTCCCGACGTCGGCGGATTCTGGCTCGCAATCGTCTGTTCGATCAATTGCTCCTCTATTTCCTGCAATAAAGTGGTGTCACCATCAGCGTCGTAGGTATAGGCGCCTTCGTGGGAGCGCAAATATTGAATGGAAAAGTAAGCGCTTACAAACAGCACCGCTCCGGCGATGACCCCCGCCCAGGCCAACGGAAGGACGTGGTAATAGTAGCGAAACGTGAATACCGCAGCGGCCACGCAACCCAGTCCAATATCCATCAGGAGGCGGTTTTTGTGGCGCAGTCCAATAAAAATATAAAGCGCGGGCACGGCGAAGGTAAAAGTCCAGAAAAACCAGGGGATCGGAACCAGTTCCAATTGAAACATTTCAGCGCCCGCCTGCTGCACCACCCAGTAGTTGCCGCTTGCATAAAAAGTCACGAGGGCCAGCAATTCCACCACGCCCAGCAAACCGTGCCAGTGTCGCCAGTCGTAGCGCTCCTGACCCTTTTGCGCAAAAAAGTACGCGCCGGCTGAAAACAACATGCCCGAAAAAGGCAGCAGGTAAAGCGCCAGCCTGGGAATATCTTTCACAATCAGCAAAACAATCAACAGCGAGCAAACAAACGCTGCCGCTGCTAACAACCGGTCGATATAACGGATGCTTCCCGCCACCAGGAACGGCCAGGCGATGCAGCAGTACACCAAAAAATCAGTGTCATAAGGCAGTCGGCTGCACAAACCCGTCAAAATCATGGAAATGCCGAAGTAGAGCAACATATCGTCCACGCCGCTGGCAAAATGTCGCGCCGACCCGATGGCCCAAAATTCCAGAAAGGCGATGGAAGCCAGTCCGAAAAGAAGCGAAAGCGCCGCAATGCCTGCTTCCGAATCGGCCCCCGTAAATAATATGAACAACCCGATAGCGGCCGTGAGCAAAATCAGGCAGAAAAAGGCCAGACCGATCCGCACAAAAACGTTGGGTGTGTAGAAAGGCGCCTGGAATCGCTCCTGCACCGTTTTCCATTTTTCATCCGAAAGCAGCCCTTTATGATGCCACTGGCGGGCAGTATCCCGGGTGAGCAGGGCGTCTAACCAGGTACGGTTGTAAGCAATCATGGCTGGTCGTCTTTGATGAAACGTTTGTAATTAATCAGGAAATAGATCACCGCGGTGCAGGACAGGACGAAATAAAGCAGGTAAAACATAAAGTCCAGATTCAGGCTATTGGTGTGCGCGATCAGCATATAAGTGATGCCGATATAGCCGTATACCACCGCCACCGTCAGGAAATAGAATGAACCCCGGGTGCGGGCATACCATAGATAAAAACCGACGGCGATGCAGAGCAAGGGGAAATAAATGGCCTCCCGGTCCAGCGCCATCATACCGGCAAGGCAGGAGATCATACCGATGTGTACGCCGAAATTGAGATAGGTAAGTGAAAAGTGTTTTTTGAAGTTCAGGCGTTCGCCCACAAATGCCGCGAGGGTCAGCAGGATGCCCAGAAACACACCCGTCTGTACGATGGTGGCGCTGTTGAAATCGTTTTTACTGAGCAGTTCCTGCGGCGTTACGGTAATGCCCAGCCAGGAAGCCAGCGCGGTAATACCCAGCGACAGTACGCCCCGGTTGTCGAGCCAATACCCCAGGCCGAAAAACAACACCATCGGGATGAAGGTTGCCAGGCCATAGCGCGTCCCGAAAATCTGGTACTGGTATTGCCAGTATCCCTCCATAATCAGGAAAGTAAGGCATCCCAGCAGCAGAATATAGTCGTAGTAGGGCGTCGGGCTTTCCACCGCCTTTGCCGAAAAAGGCTGCCTGTGCCGGATGGCATATCCGAAACAGACGGCGCTGATGGCCCCGATCAGCGTAATCAGGGCCACATGCCCGATGCTGTCGATGTTCTGATAGACCAGAAAACCCAGTCCGATATTGAGCAGCAATACGCCCAGGTAGAGCAGTGATTTCAGTTCCCAATGCAGCGAAAAGGGCCTTTTGGATTCAAAAGCCTCGATTTTTGCTGCGTCTTCGGGCGTAATGATCTCTTGCTGAAGCAGGTTGCGGAGGATATGTGGGTGCATAGGCGGTGTTTTTCACGACCAAATGTAGGGACTTTTGGTTGTTGGGGGTTGAGGTTGTTGAGAATGTTGAGGGTTGAGAATGTTGAGGGTGGTAACTCATGGCTTGAGTTACCACCCTCAACATTCTCAACCCTCAACAACCTCAACAACCTCAACCCCCAACAACCTCAACAACCTCAACCCTCAAATCCGGCAAGAAATAACAAATCCTTCCACTGCACGGAGCAGTGAAAGGATTTGTGGTAAGGAACGGCGCCGTTCCTAAGTAATCAAGCAAAATTAGTTTTGGCTAAATTATTTATAAAGTCTTGATTATCAGAACTGATAACCAATAACTAATAACCGATAACTATTTAATATCACAGCGGAATCGTGCTGCCCAGACTGTCGCGCAGATCAGGAAAGCCCGATAGCGGCTTGGAGGAATCCCGGCCACCGCCCAGTTTATTCATTTCGTCTTTGCCCAGCTTCGTGATATTATCATCTTCCAAATCGTCTAAAGAGCGTTTGGACTTATGATCCTGGTCATTATGCAGGGCATCGTCTTTTTTATTGCCAAATGGAAATCGCATGACATTATATGATTTAAGGACGATATTGCGCACCAAAGGTAGCGCATTTTTGAAGTATTGCAAGTAAGCCGCCCAGATTTTAGAAGAACGGAAAACGGCAGTTCGGCAGACTTATTTTTGATTAACCAAATTCTTGCCAGAATCCCGTCCGGATTGGTTTTTTACCCGTTCAGTCACTAATTTCAGAAGAACTGTCAGGTACCTTCTATTTTTAGGCAACTTTTGAACAATTCAACCATGCAGACATCTCTCTTTTTATGGTCATTTCTGACGGTGCTGGGATTCCAGTTTCCCGAAGCAACCATTTTTCGCTGTAACAACGGCAAAATAATGCTCAAATCGGATGCAACGCTGGAGGTGATCGAGGCGCAGAGTAATAAACTGCGGGGCGCCATCGATTTTTCAACGAACAGCTTTGCCTGGACGGTCGATATTCGATCTTTTGAGGGCTTTAACAACCAGCTGCAACGCGAGCATTTTAATGAAAACTACATGGAAAGCGACAAGTATCCGAAAGCCAGTTTTACCGGAAAAATTATTGAAGAGGTGAATTTGCAGACAGACGGCGTCTACTCCGTGCGGGCCAAGGGGAAAATTTCGGTGCATGGGGTGGAACAGGAACGCATCATCAAAAGCCAGGTGGTGGTTGCTGGAAAACGCATCCAGGTTCGTTCTACTTTTACGGTGCCGCTCAGCGAACACAACATCACCATTCCCCGGATTGTATACCAGAAAATTGCGGAAGAAATTTCCGTCACCATAGAAGCCGATCTTAAACCCGAAGGATAAAAAGTGCGAAGTCTATAGTGCGAAGTCTATAGTGCGAAGTGCGAAGTCCGTAGAGACCATAGAAGCCGATCTCAAACCCCAAGGCAAAAAATAAGTGGGCAAAAAGCAATGTAAATCAATGAGTTATAGAATATTTAGGTTCAACTAATTTTGTATAAGTAGGAGTGCAAAATTAGTTTTGGCTAAATTATTTGTAAATGCTTGAGTATCAACACTAATAACCAATAACTAATAACTGATAACTACTTATCAGCCTACTTATGAATCTTAAATCCATTCCTCATCCCTTCATCCCATCATTCATCATTCATCATTCATCATTTATAATTCATTCCTCATTCCTTTATTAATTGTGAAATTCCCTTCCACCATCCTGCTCCTGTTCCTGACATTTGCTGCCGCACAGGCGCAAATGCCCGAATTCAGGCTGCACCCGGTGAAAGAACTGGGTGAAGTACGGATGACGACGACCCTGCAGGATAGCCGCGGATGGATGTGGTGCGGTGCGGATGCCGGATTGTTCAGATACGACGGCCTGCTTTTTCAGCAGGTAAGATTGCCCGATTCGCTGTTGAATATAAGGATAACGGCATTATTCGAATCACAGGGCATCATTTGGGTCGGTTTTAGCAACGGTTGTATCGGATTGGTACCCGTGACAGGTAATTTTCCTTCTATTTTAAACGGCGATTCCAACGAACACACGACACAATCCACGCAGCTGCAAGTCTGGGAGCCTGCGGAAGGACTGCCGGCAAAAGCCATTACGGCATTTGCGCAGGATGGGAACGGCGCTTTGTGGTTCGGCGCGTACGGTGAAGGGCTGTATGTCTGGAAAGAAGAGCGGCTTTACCAGTTTAATGCCGCAGACGTCGGCTTATCCAGCGATGATATTTATACCCTGGCTACCGATGTGCAGGGCAGGATATGGGCTGCCACGGATGCAGGCATCAGCATTTGTTCGATGCCGGAACGCGGACAGAAAAAAGTGCAGCGCCTAGGTGTGGACGAAGGGCTTCCCGATGAGATTATCACTGCTTTATTTCCTGATAATCAGGGAAATATGTGGATCGGAACCCATGATAACGGCATCTGTTGTTATGATGTAAACGCCCGGCGCTGCAAGGTACAGGCGCCCGGCTGGTCATTCGGACCTGTTACGAGTCTGGTGACATTCGGCAGTAGTGAAGTATGGATCGGTACGGAACGAAACGGCCCTGTGCGCTTTGAACCGGCCACCGGCAAAACCTATACCTTGCCCGATGCGCACCCGCTTCGGCGTATGAAAATACAAAGCCTGCGCAAGGACCGGGAAGGGCTGCTCTGGGCGGTGCTCGACAAAGGCCTATTGTATAACGCGCAGGTAAAATTCGGGGCGTTGCTTCCGCCGTTCGGCAATACGCAGGCTGTTTTGACAGACAGCCGGGGGAGGCTTTGGGCGGGTAGTCAGGAAGGTCTTTTTGTAAAAGAAAACGGCGTTTTTAAACAAGTTTTACCTGCTCAGCACAATATCATCTCCCTGTGGGAGTCGCCGGAATCGGAAATATGGGCCGGGTCTTTTGGCAATGGCGTTTTCGTGATTGGTACAGATGGGCGCATGCTCAAGCGCCTGAATGAAAAAGATGGCCTTGCCAATGGCAGTGTGCTGTCGATTACCGGCAATGCACAACGGGTTTGGCTGGCTACTTTAGGTGGCATTTCGGTATTTGATTCGGATAATAACCTGTTTTTTAATGAATTGCCCGAGATGTCAGCATTGGGCAACAGTTATATTTACAAGGTTTTTACAGACAGCAAGGGCCGGGTGTGGTTCGGCACGGACGGAGACGGGTTGCGGGTGTTGGAACAGGGCACCATACAATCCTATACCCATGCAAACGACATCGCACTTAAAACAATTTACAGTATTGCGGAAGACAACAAGGGACGTATCTGGTTCAGCACAGACCGGGATGGGCTTTTTTGTCTGGATAATGGTCAGTTTCGGCACTATACCACCGCTAATCACCTGCACAGCAATAAAATTACCGGTCTCGCAGTGGGCGGTGATGGAAATATTGTGATCGGCTACGACGATGGTTTCGACCTGCTTAATCCCGAACGGGTGGATCACGCCGTTTTTTGTGACATGGAACCGGGCACTTCCCTTGAAGTGAATTTGAACGCCCTCAGCCGCGACAGATCAGGACACGTATGGATCGGAACGCGACAAGGTATTGTGCGCATTGCTTCCTTCGATGAAACCTTTCTCGATGACCCACAGCCGGGCATTACCGCCGTTTCGGTATTGATGCAATCCGTCGATATGCTTCAACAGCATACATTTAAATACAACCAGAACTACTTCATTTTCAACTTCACCGGCCTGTGGTACACCCGCCCGGAATCGGTGCGCTATCGTTATATGCTGGAAGGTTTCGATCCGGACTGGAAAGTGTCAAAAGACCACCTGGCCTCCTATCCCAAGCTGCCGCCCGGTCGCTACACCTTCCGGGTACAAACGAGCGAACACGGCAACTTTGACCAGGTGCCCGAAACTTCCTGGACTTTTACCATCGAACGTCCTTTTTGGTCGCAATGGTGGTTTGTGTTGCTCAGCATGCTGGTTGCGGGTGTGCTGTTGGTTGGTTTTGTAAAGATCCGGGAGGCGCGGTTACAAAGAGAAGCGCTGCTGAAAAGGGAAAATGTGGAAGCGCAGTTTGCTGCCCTGAAAAGCCAGATCAATCCGCATTTTCTGTTCAATAGTTTTAATACGCTGATTACCATCATCGAGGAAAACCCCAAAGTGGCGGTGGCGTATGTGGAACACCTGTCCGATTTTTACCGGAGCATGATGGCCTACCGCGAGCGCGATTTTATTACCCTGCAAGAGGAAAAAGAGTTGGTGGAGAGTTTTCATTTTTTACTCAAAAAACGCTACGAAGACGGTTTTAACCTGCTGAACCGCCTGAGCGGGCACACGGGTCTCGTCATGCCGCTTGCCTTACAAATGCTGGTGGAAAATGCCGTAAAACACAATGTTATTTCCGCAAGCAAACCGCTGAACATCGAAATTTTTGTGGATGACGACAACTATGTCGTGGTCAGAAATAACATCCAGAAAAAAATAAAACCGGAACCCAGTACCCACTTCGGTCTGCAAAGTCTGATTCACCGCTACCGGCTGCTCGGCGAACGACCGGTTATTGTGGAAGATAATGCAGCGTTTTTTACGGTAAAGGTACCAGTGCGGGAGACGTGAGTGAGTGGGTGAAGGTGCCCCTTGGTGGGTGTGAGAGTCGTTTCGGCCTGTCGGAGTCTTTTCGGTGTGGGTTTAAGTTTGGGGATTTGCAGGCCTGACCAAAATATCAACTACTGCTCAAACAACTAAGCCCCGAAAATATAACTAAACACCACAAACTAAACAAATTCACGATTCAGGCCTGAACACTCCGGCCTAAACACTAAAAAAAGGCCGAAGGACAATTCTCCACACTAACACCACCTCTCACATGAACATTCTTATCATTGAAGACGAAAACGCGGCGGCCCGCAGATTAGAAAAAATGCTGGGTGAAATAGCGCCGGAAGCCATCGTGATCGACCGGCTCGACAGTGTGGAAACCGCTGTTGTGTGGTTGCAAAACAATCCGCAACCCGACCTGATACTGCTCGACATACACCTGGCAGACGGTGCGAGTTTTGAAATATTTGAGCATGTGCAGGTCACTGCTCCGGTCATATTCACCACCGCTTATGACGAATACGCCGTGCAGGCCTTTAAAGTGACGGCAGTAGATTATTTGCTTAAGCCCATCAAAATCAATGAGTTGGAAGCCGCGATTGAAAAATACAAACGTGTTTTCCAATCGGCAGCGGCGCCGAATTACGGCCCCCTGCTGGACACCTTGCGCCGACAGGAAGCGGGGGGCGGTTATCTGCGCCGTATGCTCATCCGGTTCAGCAACAGTTACAAATTGGTGGAAATGAGCGACGCGGCCTACTTCTACACCAAAGATAAAATCACCTTCGTGGTTTCGCGCAGCTCCGGCAAACGGTATCCTGTCGATTATCCGCTCGACAAACTGGAAAGCCTGCTCGATCCCGTTTCCTTTTATCGTATCAACCGCCAGTTTATCGTCCATGTGGCGTCCATCAAAGAAATGCACCCTTACTCCAAAAGCAGGGTGAAAATTGACCTGGAGCCGCCGACGGACCTGGAAACCATTGTGAGCACGGAGCGCTCGGCGGATTTTAAAAAATGGCTGGTGGGATGAGGAATGATAAATGATGAATGATGATGATGAATGATGAATGGCCGAGCGTGATGTCGGGCATCACGCTCGGCATCCCTCATTCCTCATCCCTCATTCCTTTTTTTCTGTGGAACCTTTCGTGAAAAAAGGAATGAACTTTCCACAGGTTGGCCTGGTTTATTAACTTTACCGCAATTACTTTACGATACAGAATGGTACCGCCACTAAAAAGGCACTGAACTCATTGATTTTCAGTCAATTACTATATTTTTATATCGTATAGTCTTCCGACCGAACTTTGTAAAATGGCGATTTATTCGATTCGAGACCTGGAGCGACTTACAGGTATCAAAGCGCACACCATCAGGATATGGGAGCAGCGCTATCGCCTTATTGTTCCGCACCGGACGGATACCAATATCAGATACTATACGGACGAAGAACTACGCCTGCTGTTTAATGTGGCCCTGCTCAATCGTCATGGCTACAAAATCAGCAAACTGGCCGGTATGCCGCATGAAAAAGTGGCTGCACTGGTATCCGAAATTTCCGAAAACAACAACAGCCAGAACGCTCAGATCGACGCGCTGACCTTATCGATGATCGATATGGATGAAGTAAGTTTCGACCGCATTTTTTCTTCCTATGTCTGGGAAAATGGCTTCGAGCGCACCATGCTGGATCTGGTGTACCCGTTTTTAGACAAGTTGAATATTCTGTGGCTGACCAACAGCGTCAGTCCCGCCCATGAAAAATTCATTGCCAACCTGATTCGCCGCAAGCTGATGGCTGCGATCGACAAGGAGCCTGTGGGTCATTTTGAGGATACCCTGACATTTGTGCTGTATACGCCGGAAGGAGAAACCCAGGAGCTCACCCTGCTGTTTATGCAGTATCTGTTGCGTACCCGCCGCCAAAAGGTAGTCTACCTCGGCGCCAATACGTCCCTGTCGGATTTGCGCGACGTCAGCCATACCCTCAAACCTGCCTATATTTTTACCATTTTGCAGGAACCGCTGCCTCGGCAGTCAATTCAGAGCTATGTAGACAATGCGTCCAAATCCATTAACGGCAGTGAATTGCTGCTCACCGGCGCACAACTTTTTATCAACCAGGTCAAACTGCCCGAAAACGCAAAGGTGCTGAACGGCTTGCCCGACACGCTTCAGTTTTTGGATAGCCTGCACGATGAAATAAGTTATAGAGTTATAGGGATATTGCAAGGCAATTTATTGATTGTCAATACCTTTTGCCTTTTACTTAGAAGTAGGTCAATTTTTCCTCCTTTCCTGCAAGCGCTCTATCGGCGTTTTTTTATTTTCCCTGATCTGTTTCATGTTTGTGATAGCCTGTTGCAGGCTGTCGTCCTTCTCAGAAGAATTATCGATTTCTGCCAGCCATTTTTCGGCCACTTCCGGTTTGCCTGCATGCACCGCCATAATGCTGCATAGCGATAAAATTGCGTCGTCGAGACTGCGCAGCCCGGATGATTTACCGCTTTGCTGAAGGGCGGACAGGCTTCTGAACGGATGAAAATCGGTGTTTCCGCTGACGACTTTGGAGCCTTCCGTGAAAACATAGTGGACATCGACCAAAGTGGAATCGCCTACTTTTTCATACTGGCCCCAAATCACGACATTGGCATTGCATTGATCTCCCTTTTTCTTGGCGCGTACAAAATCGGGCAGGCTCGTCGCCATGGTATGTCCCTCGGCAATTTCCACATCGGCCGATATATTATTTTTGCTGGTCAGGCTGCGGATACGCGTTTGAATGCTCAATGCAGGCCTGGCTACCTGATCGTTCAGGCTGATAAATGGGATGAGCATAATCCTGTAATCCGCGGGTCTGAATTGCGGGCATTTCACACCGCTTTCATCGCCCTGTCCTGCAACGGGGTCGGCTGTTTTTGGTTTGCGAAAAAACAGGATGGCGGCCACTACAGCCACGACGAGCAATGCAGCGCCACCGATGATCCACCAATTTCGATTGGGCGCGGGTCTTGCGCTTGTACCCGTATTTCTTCCGGCGCTGAGGTCGTCTATAGTGCTCAGCAACGCGTCATTTACTTTGGAATATTCGCGCTGGGCCTCCTGAAAAGCCAGAATCCCTTTGAGTTCCTGTTGTTTGGCGGCATTGTAATTGGCTTGTACGACACGAAGTGTGCGCAACAGTTCTTCCTGTTTGCCTTCTGCTTCGAGGTAAGTAATCATCGTGTGCAGGGCGGCGCCGGTTTCGCCTTGTTGCAGGTGTTGGCGGACAGTTTCAAAAATCGGGTGGGTGGGCATAATCAGTTGGTGTTTTTTACCACATAGAGATACCCTCTATGGATTTCTATGTGGTAAAAAGATTGGTTTGAAGAATACAAAAGTGATTCATTTTCAGTAAATTCTCAACATTTTTCAACGATCTAACACATTCAGACAACGAACGAGGCTTTCGCGCCAGTGCGGAATGTCGATTCCGAGTTGCGATTTGATTTTTGATTTGTTCAGAACGCTGAAAGGCGGACGTTGTGCGGGGGTTGGAAAATCCTTTGTTTCAATGGGTTGCACGCGGCATGGCAGACCCTGTATATCAAAAATAGCCTCCGCAAAATCGTACCAGCTGGTTACGCCTTCATTAGAATAGTGCCAGATGCCCGCCAGCGTTTCCCTGGCTATTTCACCGCGCATCGTTTTGTCGATAATGCTCAGCACGGCTGCCGCCAGGTCGGGGGCATACGTCGGCGTGCCGATTTGATCAAAAACGACGTTCAAGACCGGGCGTTCAGCACCGAGGCGCAGCATGGTTTTGACAAAATTGTGCCCGATGGCAGAATACACCCACGAAGTGCGGATAATCATGACGCCCGCAGGGTGCGCTTTTCGGGCGGCGCGTTCTCCCTGCAGTTTGGTGCGGGCGTATACGCCTTTGGGGCTTACGGCATCCTCCTCCCGGAACGGCAGGTTTTGTTTGCTGTGGTACACATAGTCCGTGGAAAAATGGATCAGTGGAATGTTCTGCGCCGCGCAAACTTCCGCCAGGTTTTTAACCCCCGTGACATTGATGCGTTTGGCCTGCGCCGATTCCGATTCGGCTTTATCTACCGCTGTGTAGGCAGCGCAATTGATACACCATTGAATGGAATGCCGGGTAAAAAAACGTTGCACGGCTGCCCGGTCGCCGATGTCGAGGTCGCCGGAAGCAGCAAACACAAACGACAGTTGCGGAAAATCAGTCGCAAGTTGCTCAAAACATTGGCCGAGTTGCCCTTTTGCGCCGGTAATGAGGATCATGGTGCGGAATTTTAGGGCAAATGTCCAAAAAAAATATGCGTTACCAGACCCCGAAATTCGGCAGACTATTCCAGCTTCTGATATTTATTTGACAGATTGGGAATTCGATTCCCAATCTGTCAAATAAATCCAATAAAAAGTTCCCTATTCTAACGGGATGCCACTCACGACTCACTATTCACGACTCACTATTACAGGCCTGAAAAACACAGGCCCAAACCAAAACAGCCGCCAAACAGGTTGTCTCTCACCTCCCACTTCTCACCTCTATTTTTCTTTGGGAACTAAATCTGACCAAACCCCGGTTTTCGATTGTCAATTGTAACGATCCTCCCGACTGGTAACCTACTTTTGCGGCAAGTTTGAAAACAAAACCTTCCGTATGCGTTCCTTCTTATTCCTTCTGTTCATGGCCCTTAGCGGCATTGGTCTGTCGCAGTCGCCCAATTCCGATGTATATCGACTGAATATCCGCAAAGCGACGGCTCACATTCATTTAGATGGCGAGCTCAACGAAACAGACTGGCAAGCTGCCCAGGCTGCCGGGCATTTCAAACTGTTTTTTCCCAATGACACGGCTTACAGTTCGTTTCCGACAGAAGCGTATCTGACTTTTGACGACCGCAACCTGTATTTCGCTGCGGTGTGCTATCAGCCGCGCAGCAGTTACACCGTACAGAGTCTGCGCCGCGACTTCGCGCCGGGCACCACCGATGCCATCAACCTGCTGCTCGATCCCTCGAAAGACGGACTCAACGGTTTTTCATTTGGTATCAGTCCTTACAACGTGCAGCGCGAAGCCCTCATCGCCAACGGCGAAGTGTTGTCTTTTGAATGGGACAACAAGTGGTATTCGGAAGTGAAAAATTATGAAGATCGCTGGGTCGTGGAAGTCGCCATTCCTTTCAAAACCTTGCGCTATGCGGTTTCGGAAACGGACAATTCCTGGGGCGTGCAGATCAATCGCGCCAAAGTGCAAAACTTTGAGGTCAGCGGCTGGGCGCCGGTGGCTTTTCAATACAGTCCCAACAACCTGGCCTTTGCAGGCAGGCTGATCTGGGAGTCGCCGCCGCCCAAACCGGGCGCTAATATTTCCCTGATTCCGTATGCCATTGGCGGCGCCAACGTGGATTACCTGCGCAATGAAAATTCATTAAAGGTGGAGCAAAAACCCTTCACCTGGAACCGCAGCATCGGCGGCGACGCCAAAATAGCCCTCACGCCGGGCCTGAACCTCGACCTCACGCTCAATCCCGATTTCAGCCAGGTGGAAGTAGACCGGCAGGTACCCAATCTGAGCCGTTTCGAACTGTTTTTTCCTGAAACAAGGCAGTTTTTTCTCGAAAACCGCGATCTGTTCGCCATGTTTGGTTTCCCGAATACGCGGCCTTTTTTCTCCCGACGCATCGGCCTGGCCTGGAATCCCGTGCTGGAACGCAATGAAAAAGTGCCCATTGTGGCAGGCGCGCGGCTCAGCGGCAAACTCACCGACAAGGTCAGGATCGGACTGCTGAATATGCAAACCAAACAACGCGACTGGAGCAGCGACACCATTTTGCCGGCGGCTAATTTTACCGTAGCCACAGTGCAGCACAAGGTGCTGGAACGCAGTACCATGAGTGCCGTAGTTGTCAATAAACAGAATTTTCTACACAACCTGAACGATGACCAACGCGGCGACTGGCAGCCCTGGAATCGCATGGCCGGACTGGAATTCAACCTCTACTCCAAAGACAACCGCTGGGAAGGGGAGTGGTATTATCACCGCTCTTTTTCGCCCGACAAAACGCAACGCGGCAGTACCCTGGCCGGTTTTCTGGGTTATAATGACCGCTATTTTAGTGCCAACCTGGGGTATAACCGCATCGACTCCACGTATTCGGCAGAGTCGGGATTTGTGCCGCGCCTCGGCGTACAAGCTTTTTTTCCGGGCGCCAGTTGGCGTTTTTACCCGCAAAAAGGGTGGGCAGCACAGCACGTCACCAATTACAAAATCGGCGTGTCAGGCGATCTTACCTATGGCCTGAATGGCAAGCATACCGACCGGGAATCATCCGTTTATTTCGGAACGGGTTTTAAAGATCAGGGTTATTTCAATACGGGGATATACAACAATTACACGTACTTGTTTGAGTCCTTTGACCCCACGAATTTGTACGAAACCGGCACCGACCCGCTTCCGGTAGGCGGCTATGCGTATTCCGGATTTTATGCGAGTTATGAATCCGGGACTTCCTACAATGTACAGGGCGATATATCACTCACAACAGGCGAATATTTCAACGGAAATCTGTTCCAGGTGGAAGGCCGCTTCACATACCGGCAACAACCGCTGGGTATTTTTTCCGTGTTGTACAGCTACAACCGGATTCATTTGCCGCGGCCGTATGCCTCCGCTGATTTCTGGCTGATCGGTCCGCGGGTGGAACTGGCATTCAGCCACGCGGTCTTTTTCAGTTCATTTTTTCAATACAACACCCAGGCGAATAATTTTAATATCAACGCCCGGCTGCAATGGCGTTTTGCTCCGGCATCGGATATTTTCTTTGTGTACACCGACAATTCGTATGCCCGTGAAATCCGAAACACGCCGGTGCAGTTTTTCTCCCCGAAAAACAAGGCGGTGGTGCTGAAATTCGTTTATTGGATGAATTTATAAAAGGAATGAGGGATGAACATTAAAAGGAATGAGGGATGAGGAATGAGGAATGATTATAGCCGCTCTATAATGAATCAGATTTCTCTTTTTCGAGCGGCCATCATCATTCCTCATCCCTCATTCCTCATTCCTTTTAATCCATCTCTCATCCGATCAGGTACCGCAGGTACTTAATCGTTTTCCCGGCGGCCAGGTGTTTGGTTTCGTACAAGGTCTGAATACTCAGTTCGGGCATGGGAAGCATGTTGGCGTAAATATCCAGGTTCTGGAGTAGCAATTGGCAACGCGGGTCGGAAGCGATGGTTTGCAGGGAAAATTTTACAAAACCGTCATCGTCGTGTTTGAGGTGAATCAGGCCGTCTTTTTGCAGGATTTGCCTGAATTTTTCATGAAAATACGGTGACGTGAGTCGCCGGTTTTCCTTGATAGCCCTCGGAAAAGGGTCGCAGAATGTGATCCAGATTTCGGCCACTTCGCCCGCTGCAAAAAAGTGCTCGATGATCTCGATTCGGGTGCGCAGAAACGCCGCGTTGTGCAGGCCCTGCTCCAGCGCGTCTTTTGCGCCTGCATGAAGCCGGTTGCCTTTCACGTCCACGCCGATGAAATTGCGCTCCGGGAACAGCCGCGCCAGCCCGACCGTGTATTCGCCGCCGCCGCAGGCCAGTTCCAGGGTTATGGGGTTATTGTTCTTGAAATATTGCTCCTGCCAGCGGCCTTTCAAATCCACCGGTTCCATACCCGCGCCCACCAGTTTGGGATCCTGCACGCTGTAACATTCGTACACGTTCGGGAAAGACAGGATTTCGGCAAATTTGCGCAGTTTGTTCTTGCGGGCCATGTATGTTGAGGGTGTTGAGATTGTTGAGATGTTGAGGGCTTTGCTTTTGGCTGTTTTGCACACTTCTTTGCCGACGCGATTCAACACAGCATTAAATGGGGTTGAAACCCCGGAGTAAGGTATCTATTCGTGCTCCCGGCTGAAGCCGGGAGTTATTGAAACAGTACTTTTTACCGACAAATATCGAGTGGCTGACATCAATAACCGCCGGCTTCAGCCGGTGGATAGTCAAAAAGTGCTGTATAGGGGTTTCAACCCCATCTATGACACCCAGGGTATAATGCCATTTTATTTAGAAACATCAAAAAGACCCTGCACATATTGATTGCTGCCAACGGGCGCAAAAGTCGAATTTTTTGAAGAAAAAACCCTGGAATTATGAAGGAGTCTCCCTAAAAGCCCTGCACAACAGCCAAGAGCGAAGCCCCTCAACAATCTCAACCCTCAACGTCTCAACCAACAACCCCTCAACCAACTTCGCACTTCGCACTATTGACTTCGCACTTCTATGTTACCTTTGCGCCTCGTTTCAACGCACGCACTCCTTCAACGTATAACAGACCAACGCCTGTGAATTTCCTTACGCTCGAAAACGTCACCAAAAGCTACGGCGAAAAGGTGCTGTTTAAAAACATCAACCTCTATATCGACAAGGGCCAGAAAATCGGACTGATCGCTAAAAACGGCACCGGTAAAACCACCCTTATGCGCGTGATCGCCGGTCGGGAGGGCAGCGAAGGTGAACAGGCCAAAATCATTCTGCGCAAGGATATTCGCATCGGATGGCTCGACCAGGAGCCTTATTTTTCGCCTAACTTAGACGTGCTGAGCGCAGTGCTCGATCCTTCCAATCCGCTCGTTCGCGTGGTGCAGCGCTACGAACATGCGCTCAACCATCCCGATAACCCCGACGAACTACAGCTGGCCATCGCGGATATGGATATGCACAATGCATGGACGTTCGATGCCAAAGTAAAGGAAACCCTGTCCCGCTTTCGTATGGACAACTACGAACAAAAGGTCAGCACCCTCTCCGGCGGCCAGCAGAAACGCGTCGCCTTGGTCAAAATCCTGCTCGAAGAACCCGATTTCCTGATCCTCGACGAACCGACCAACCACCTGGACGTCGAAATGATCGAGTGGCTGGAAGAATACCTGCAACAGCCGGGCATCACGCTGTTTATGGTGACGCACGACCGCTATTTCCTTGAAAATGTGTGCGATAGCATCATCGAACTGGAAGGCGGACAACTGCGGCGTTATTCCGGCTCCTACTCCGATTACCTGGAAAAAAAGGCGCTGCGCGAGGAAGTGGAATCCACAACCTACGAAAAGCAAAACAAACTCCTCAAAAACGAACTGGAATGGGTGCGCCGTTCGCCGCAGGCGCGTACCACCAAAGCCAAAGCGCGGGTCGACGCATATTTCGACCGCAAGGAAACCAACGACAGCCTGAAAAAAACGAAGGACGAAATGAGCCTTCAGATCAAGGAAAACTGGCTGGGCGGCAAAATCGTGGAGTTGCACAATATCAGCAAAGGGTTCAACGGACGGAAGTTGATCGAGAATTTTACCTATAAATTCAAACGCAAGGAACGTGTCGGCATCGTCGGCCCCAACGGCTCGGGCAAGTCTACTTTCCTGCAAATCGTCACCCAAAATCTGGAACCCGATACCGGCAAAGTGGTGGTGGGCGATACCATCATTTTTGGACATTACAAACAGGAAGGCATCCAACTCAAAACCGACAAACGGGTGATCGACGCGGTGCGCGACATCGCGGAAGTGATCCCGCTCGAAAAAGGCAAGGAACTATCGGCGGCCCAGTTGCTCGAACGCTTCCTGTTCTCCCGCTCGCAGCAACAGGTCTACGTCAGCCAGCTCAGCGGTGGAGAACGCCGCCGGCTGTACCTGCTCATGGTGCTGATGAAAAACCCCAACTTCCTGATCCTCGACGAGCCGACCAATGACCTGGACGTGCTCACCCTGCAGGTGCTGGAAGATTTTCTGGAGGATTTTCCCGGCTGCCTGCTCGTGGTCACGCACGACCGCTATTTTATGGATCGCCTCGTCGATCACCTGTTTGTGTTTGAAGGCGACGGAAAAATCAAGGATTTCAACGGCACCTACGCCGAATACCGCGCCCTCAAACGCTCCGAATTGGCCACGCTCGCCGCCGAATCGGCTCCGCAAAAATCGGCAGCCAAAGCCGCCGTCGCCCAACTCAACAATACCGAGCGCAATGAAATGCGCAAACTCGAAAAGGAAATGGCTACGCAGGAGGCCCGCAAAAAAGAAATTATGGAAAAATTCAACGCGCCGGACCTGAACGCCGACGATGTGGCCAAACTCTCCAAAGAACTGGGCGCCTTGCAGGAGTCGCTGGAAATGAAGGAGTTAAGGTGGCTGGAACTGGCGGAACGGGGTTGATCGTAAGTAAGTCGTGGCACACCTCTGAGGTGTGCCACGACTTACGATATGTTACCATATTTTCAAAAGACTATCTTCTGGGATCCTTTGCATCGTCTCATGCCTGAACTGATGCCATTCCAGCATTAGATGTTCTTTCGCTAAATCCATATCGCACAAAGTTCCGTTGCGCAGACCCGCATAATCATTAAAAGAAGAGAATTCCCAATCCGCTAAATCGGTAACCAATCCGGCAGCATACGGATTTTGATGAATGTAGTGGAAGCAAGACAACGCATAATCTTCCTGCGTACGTTCGCTGCTTACCTGCCTGGCTTTGGTGTTCTGAGCAAACAACGATCCTGTTAAATTTCTTTGTTTATTTATGGCTTTGGTATATGAACTCAATAACGTTTTTATACCATGCGCGAAGTTGCTTATTTCTATTTTTGACGCTACCTCTTCGCGACGTAGTGCCAGAGCAGGCGCTACCGTGTTTTCACGGGAATAAATCAATAAATGAAAATGATTGGGCATTAAACAGTATGCCAAAATAGAACAATACGGTCTGATATACTGCCGGATTTTACGTAAGAAATAGAGATAATGTTCCCGTTCAAAAAATATCGTCCGGCCTTGATTGCCTCGATTATAGATGTGGAAGAGGTGATTAGGTACAATGTTCATATCGTTTGAATATGTAAAATGAAGAGTGAAACGGATTGAAAAGCCTCTAAGGTAATAATTTACAGATAAAGAAGTAAAAAGAAAGTCGTGGCACACCTTGGAGGTGTGCCACGACTTTCTTTTAACTGTACATTATTACAAAACGGCCCGGCGTTTACACTGCCAGGCCGTTGGATCAAATTAATTACTAATACTTTATCTGAATTTGAAATAATTTCAGGTTGCTTGTTTTAAAAGCCGTTGAGTTAAAACCATCAAACCTTCCAACTATCTAACTATTTCAACACCATTTTCCCCGAAACCGTCGCCCCATTTTCTGCGCTGATGCGGAAGAAATAAACGCCCGCCGGCAACATACTCCGTTCAAAACGGAAGACTTTTCCAGAAAAATGATGCACTTGCACTTTTCTGCCGGTCGCATCGCTGAGTTCAAACAGCCGACCTGCCTGCGTCTGCGGCATTTCAAAAAACACCGTTTCTGTTGCCGGATTCGGATAAACCTGTAACGGCCCGAAACCCTTCCCGGGATTGTTGGTGGAAACGACCGTGATGAATTTTTCTCCCACGGTATGCATAGTAGCATTGGTGAGAACAGGTTCGTTGAAATCAAAATAAATCGCCGCCCGGTTGGGAATTACCGTACCCAGCGGATTGTCCGGTTGTTGTTGCACGCGGAATTGCACAAAACCATGTGAAGCCACTTCGTTGACATTGCTGTCGGGCAGCAGGATGTTGTCAAAGCGGAAGCGCAGCACATTTCCCTCCAGCATATCGAAGTCGTAGTTGTGGCTGGAAGCGCCGCTGCGAACGCTTGCTATATTCAGTTGTTGCGACAAGGTATCCAGAATGACCACGGTGAAGGCCGTATCCGTGCCGGTATTTTGGAAACGAATCACGTACTCGATATCCGTATTGCGTTCTATAAAGCGCACGTCATCATAACCTTGCGGGAATCCCCGTTTGTCGTTCGGGTCGAAAGCAGATGTATTTTGGGTACAATCCGCTGCGCTGAACGGATCGGGGTCGTCCATCGTGAACAGGTTGACCATGCCCGGCGTATTCAGTCCGCCGCAACCTTCCACCGCCGCTGCTACCACGCCGCCCCAGGGATGGCCGGGTTCCTGCGGAGTTTCTATTCGCCAGGTCGAGCCGTTAGAAGCAAAGGCAATGGTAGTCGAGCCGCCAAAACCGAGTTGGTAAAGCATCGTCCGGGCCATAATCAGGTCTTCGGTTACCACATATTCCAGTTGGCTGACCATGCCGTTGCTGCCGATATTGTTGATTTCCAGCCGAACAGAATCGCCATCGCAGCGACCGCTTACCCGCAGTTCGGCCCCTGACCAGGCCCCGTCAGGAGGACAAACTGCGGCCGGATAGATATTGGCTTCCGTGCAGTGGGTCAGTCCCATCGGCACATTGCAATCAAGCGTGAAATTAATATGGAATTGCCCTGCCTCCCCGGGCGCCAGCGCGCCCGTTTGGAAGCGGTACGTATTGCCGGTTTGAAATACGCCGGGCAAGGACGAAGAAATCATGGAAACAAACGTATCCAGGGCTACATCCACATACGTGCCCGTTACAGTTTGATTGCTGAAATTCAAATAATTGACCGAGTAACTGCCTGGTAAACAAGGCCTTAGAAATGGCGTTGCAATGTCGACACCCAGCAGGGCGCAATCATCGGTCAGATAAACTGGTATATGCTGCACACTGCCGCCTGTAGTCAAAACGTCGAGTATATAAACCGAAGCGCAACTGCCCGCGTAATTAAACGGCACGTCGAGGCTGACTTCCACCGCCGTATCGCCCGGACAAACCTGTATGGTAAACACGCCATTGTTGTCCGTCAGTGTCGTGTAAGGAATGTTGCTGGGCTGACCAATCAGTTTTACTTTCCAGCCTTCCAGTGTTGGTTCGCCGCTGTCCAAAGCACAGTTTTGCAGGGTATCGAGAAAAACAGTGCCTGTGATCGGATAACTGTTGCGGATCTCCTGATCGTACTCATACACCGCTGCGCGTTTGATCAAAGGCTGTACAGGTACGTTGTTTTGATATAGCCAGATACTATCGCCCAGTGCAATAATGTCGTAGGGATCGCCGGTAATGCCGTCGTTGTCCAGGTCGAGCAGTGGCAAAATAGCCGGAGCGCCGCCTTGTGGTGTAAACAGCCAGTCGATCAGGCCCCAGTGCCGCTCGATCCTCGCATAACGGCCCGGACAAGCGCTTCCAAATACCTGATCCCAATAGGCTTTGGAGATGTTTTCACCAGTATACGACATGGTATCTAGAGGGTCGCCGGGATACATCCAACCCGGAATATGCCCGGTAAAGGTGTTCCGAATGGTAATGGTCTGTACCGCTTCCGATACATTGCCGGTGAAATCACTTGCAAAAAACCTGCGAATCACTTTATCGGGATAGATAACAAAGGACTCCGATAAAAGGCTGTTGCCGTCGTTGCAGTTATCCCAGGTCGTAGCGACGCCGAACGCGGCATAAACTGCCGGGAATTCATCCGGTAAATTGGAGAAATCAATATCCAGCGCATCAAAAGCCGCCTGGCTGAAAGTCATATCGGGGCGCGACAAGGAGTGGCGCTGATATCCGGTCCCCCCCCCCCCCAGCGCCCCCCCCCCCCCCCCCGCCCCCCCCCCCCCCGGGGGGGGGGGGGCCCCCCCCCCCCCCACCCTCGCTGGGGGCCCCCCCCGGGGGGGCCCCCCCCCCCCCCCGGCGGCGCCCCGGTTCCCCTGGGGCGGGGGGGCCCCCCCCCCCCCCCCCCCCCCCCCCCCCCGCCCCCCCCCCCCCCCCCCCCCCCCCCCCCCCCCCCCCCCCCCGCCGCCCCCCGGGGCCCCCCCCCCCCCGGTTCCCCCCCCTTCCCGGGGGGGGGGCCCCCCCCCCCCCCCCCCCCCCCCCCCCCCCCCCCCCCCCCGCCCCCCGCCCCCCCCCCCCCCCCCGGCCCCCCCCGCCCCCCGGGGGGGGCCGGGGGGCCCGGCGCCCCCCCCCCCCCCCCCCCCCCCGCCGGCTGTTCGCCCGCCCCCCCCCCCCCCCCCCCGCCGGGTCCCGGGGGGGGCCGGCGGGGGGCCCCCGCGGCCCCCCCCTGGTTCCGGGCCCGCCGGGGGGGGGCGGCGCCCCCCCCCCCCCCACCCCCGCCCCCCCCGGGCCCGCCGCCGCCCCCCCCCCCGCCCCCCCCCGTGTTGAGAAGCGGCGGCCCCCCCCCCCCGGGGGGGCCCCGGGCCGGGCCCCCCCCCCCCCCCCCGCCCCCCCCCCCCCTGTTCCCCCGCTTTTTTTTTTTTTTTTTCCCCCCCCCCGTGGGGGCCCCCCCCCCCCCTGGGGGTCGCGGCGTTACGTCTGGGCTGCATTGGGCAGATAATTGGATAGCAGGGAATAAAAAGGCCGTTAGCCAGCACACTAATAGGAGGCTTGATCTCAGGTAATAGATTGTTTTTTTCATAAGATTCAAATATTCGTTGATAGGAATGGAAGGCAGTAGTGTCGTGTGCACAAAATCACATTGCAAACGTCCGGGAATCCCATGCTTTCAACAAAATCAAATTTATCCTTAAATTGAACGTACTTTGGCAAAATAGTTGATTAACTATTTAATAATCAACTATTTGATTTTTATAAAATTGAATAAAAATGGAGAAAAGTCAACTCCGCCAACTCATTTTTTCTTTTTCCGCAGCCGAAAAAAAAGAAGCGCGCAAGTTTTTGGAGTCGCCTTTCTTTAATCAGCGCCGCGATGTACTGCTTTTGTTCGACTGGTTTTGTGCCCATGAGACGACCGAAAGCGTGTCGGCCAAGCGGCATTTGTTCGGCGAAGCGCTCGTGCCCGACCAGGAATTGCGCCTGCGCATGACTTACCTGCACCGCCTGTTGGAACGCTATATTGCACAAAAAGAAATGGAATCCGATGAGGTCGCCATGCGCCTGCACCTGCTGAGCGGCTACCGCAAACGCGGACTGGCGCCGCAATTTGAACGCGTGCGGAAAGGCCTGGAAAAAACATTGGACAACAGCCATTTGCGCGATGCAAGTTACCACGAATCGCTGTTCGGACTGCACTGGGAAACGCACCAGCGCACACACGTGCTTAACCCCACCGACCTCGGGCACCTGCGCGCGGCGTCTGTCGCTGCCGATGCAGCCTATATCACGCTCAAACTGCGCTTGATTTGCCTGCTTACGGCCCACCAGATGTTGTACGTGGCCGACAGCCACAGCGCCTGGGAAGCGGAGGTGATTGATTTCGCGGAAAAAAATTTCGCCCGGACACAGCCTGCCGTTGCGGTGTATCTGCATTGTTACCGCATGATGCGCTACCCGGAAGACGAGCGTCATTTCCAGCAGTTCAAACAACTGCTGCTGGGCGATTCGGGCATTTTTCCCAAAGAAGAGATGCACGGGTTGTTTATCTGGGCCGCCAATTACTGCGTCCGCAGGCTCAATGCGGGCGAAAAACGGTATTTCCAGGAAGTGCTGGACCTCTACAAACCCGGCCTGGAAAGCGGTTACCTGCTCGAAAACGGGGTGCTCCCGCGTTTCACTTACCACAACGTGGTGGCGGCGGGATTACAAACGGGCGACCACGAATGGGTCAGTTATTTTATTCACCAGTACAAAAACAGCCTCGAAAAGCCCTACCGAGAAAGCGCATTCAGTTTCAACCTCGCGCGCCTCGAATTTGCCCGCAAAAACTACGGCGCCGTGCTCGATCTGCTGCAAAAAGCCAACTACCGCGACATCCTCGTTAACCTCGCCACCAAAACCCTCCTGCTGAAAACCTACTATGAACTCGACGAATTTGACCTGCTACAATCGCACCTCGACGCCATGCACAACTATATCACCCGCAAACGGGTGATCGGCTACCACCGCGCCAATTACCTGAATATCATTCGCTATGCGTCATCGGCTGCTGGCGCTTCAGTTTTCCAATAAAACGGAGATGGGAAAACTGCGCACCGCCGTGTCTGAAGAGGAACATTTGTCGGAAAAAGAGTGGTTTTTGGGGCATCTGGACTAACAAGTCCGAAGTCCGAAGTCATCAGTCCGAAGTCCGTAGAGTGTACCGTTTCATGTTTTGGAAACCCAAGTATGAAACGGCGGACTCTACGGACTTCGGACTAACGACTTCGCACTTCGCACTTGCTAAAACGCTTCCCCGAAAGTCAGGTAAAACCCACTGGATCGATATCCCCAGCCATAATCGGCCCGGATATTGATTTTCTGCGCTTTGTCTATCAAAAATCGAAGTCCGCCGCCGAAGTTATACCGCGTATGGCGCAACGCCAGGGCCTCGAACGACTCGCCCACCATACCCAATCCGCCAAATCCGACCGCCCCAAACCGCCAAAAAAGTGGCATTCGGCATTCTGCCTGCACCATCATCAGGTGTTTGTCGCGGTATTTTCCCTCAAAATAGCCGCGCATCCGCCGGGTGCCACCGATCACAGGCATCTGGTGAAACGGCACATCGCCAAAGGAAAAAACGGCGACCGCATTAAGCGCTAAAACGCCCTGTTTACCCAGCGGCACATAACGCGCGCCGTCTGCTGAAAACCGTTGATAATGAAACTGGCTGCCGGTGCCCCGCCCCTCCGCGTACACGCTCGCATCGACCAACCAGCCTTCTGATGGGGAAAAAAGATTGTTGCGGGTGTCATAATTAATTCCTCCGCCCAGCCCTGAAATTCTGCCGCCGTTGGAACCGCTCAACTGGTTCATCGCCAGAATACCGTCGGGTTCCTTTCGGGTAAAACGGAAATCGTCATAAGCGTATCGCAGCCCGGCGTACAGGCCCGGCGCTACTTTCCGGCTCAGATTCAGGCGGATACGTGGAAAAGTTGCGTCGTATTTTTCGATATAATCCGGCGAAAATCCGTTTCCGGTGCCGAAAAAATTAAAAACATAGCGGTAGTACCCGACCTCGCCGCCAATCCACCAGCGTTGGTTTTGCGGGAATAACTGGAACGGAACATAGATCAGCAATTGGTTCAACTGGGTATACACCACGCCCAGTGTTGCGCTCGAACGCCGCGCACCGAGGCTGTCTTTCGGAAAATTAAAAGTCGTCAAAGCGCCCACACCGCCGCCCCATTTGGTATCCGGCGTGTAAAAAAACACCGGCAGCCCAATTACTTTAAAACGGTTGGGGCTTTTAGGCGGTTTTTCCTGAGCCGACAACGTGCCGATGGCAAAAAGAAAGAAAGACAGGAGCGGGATGAATCGTTTTGAAAGCATAGATTGGTTGAATAGCCACCAGATAACGCGGGGAAAGCAAGACCATTGCGTAAATCAATGAGTTAGAATATCTATTAACCTAATTTCCACTTCATAATGTTCGACAAAATGCGTCCTCCCCAACGCCATTATTTCTATGAGAAAAAATCCGTGTCAATCCGATTAATCCCCGACCATCTGTGGGGAAAATCCACTCTACGAGGGCGAAAAAACACTTAGGCCCAACAAAAATAAAATTTAGACTTGTCTAAAAATAAAATTAAATTAACTTTGTGGTAAAATTCGACTATTATAAATTTTTATTACAAAGTTAGTTTCGATGAAAAGAACAGCCATACTCTGCTTGCTATATATCATTTCCCAAAATGCATTCACCCAAACCGACCGGCAAGTTCGCGGCCGCGTACTCGATGCCGTCACCCGCGAACCATTGATGGCTGCTACCGTCGCCATCCAGGGACTGAGCGGCGGCGCGTACACCGATTCGCTGGGACAGTTTCAGTTTACCCTGAAATCCGGGACGCACCGTGTACCCGTAACCATTCGCTACATCGGCTACAACACCTGGGCGGGGCAACTCAGCGATCCGGCACAGGAACAAACGATCCTGCTCGAACCCGCCGAAAATGCCCTCGGCACCGTGGTCATTTCAGCCACGATGAAAGAAGTCAGCAAAGACGCTTCGCCGATCCCGGTGGAAATCTACACGCCCCGTTTTTTTCAGAAAAACGCTACCCCCAGCATTTTTGAAGCGCTCACGGTGGTCAACGGCGTGCGCCCGCAACTCAATTGCAACATTTGCAGCACCGGCGATATCCACATCAACGGCATGGAAGGCCCCTACACGATGGTCACCATCGACGGCATGCCCATCGTCAGCGGACTGTCCACGGTATACGGACTGAGCGGCATCCCGAACGGACTGGTGGAGCGCATCGAAGTGGTAAAAGGCCCGGCGAGCACGCTGTACGGCTCCGAGGCCGTGGGCGGCATGGTGAACATCATCACCAAAAGCGCCCTGACTGCCCCGCGTTTTTTTGTGGACATTTTCAGCACCAATATCGGTGAAATCAATGCGGACGGCGCCGTGGCCGGCCATATTGGGAAGGCGCATACTTTGCTGGGAATCAATTACTTCAAGTTCAATAACCGCATCGACATCAATGGCGACAACTTCACGGACGTGACGCTGCAAGACCGCGTTTCGGTGTTCAATAAATGGAATTTTGAACAAAAAAAGGATCGTGTCGCTTCCTTGCCTGGCGCTATGTCTACGAAGACCGTTTCGGCGGCGCACTGCAATGGGAACCCCAATGGCGCGGCACGGACAGCATTTACGGCGAAAGTATTTACACCAACCGCATCGAATTTTTAGGCAAATACCAACTTCCCGCTGCCCGCCGCCGCGTGATGCTGGACGCTTCCTGGAACCTGCACCACCAGAATTCGGTGTACGGTACTACGTTTTACCTCGCCAGACAACAGGTCGCGTTTGCACAAATGACCACCGATCTGCCTTTCGGCAAACGCCACGACGCCCTGCTCGGCGCAGCCCTGCGCTACACGCAATACGACGACAACACGCCCGCCACCGCCACGCCCGACGGCGCGGCCAATGCACCTTCGGAAGTCTGGCTGCCCGGCATATTTCTACAGGATGAAATCGAAATCAGCGCCCGCAACCGGCTTTTGCTCGGCCTGCGCTACGACTACAATTCGGCACACGGCAACATCTTCACGCCCCGTGTCAGTTGGAAATGGGCAAAAAATGCGCAAAACATCCTGCGGCTCACGGCGGGTTCGGGCTACCGCGTCGCCAATATTTTTACGGAAGATCACGCGGCACTCACCGGCGCCCGCGAGGTGGTCATTGCGGAAAATCTGCTGCCCGAACGTTCCTGGAACGGCAACCTGAACTACGTCTGCAAGTTTTTCCCGCGCCGAGCGGGCTTCGTCGGACTGGATGCCTCGCTGTTTTACACGTATTTCAGCAACCAGATCGTGCCAGATTTCGCCACCGACCCGAACAAAATCATATACGACAACCTCGACGGCCACGCAATATCCTCGGGCCTCTCGCTCAACCTGGATTTTAATTTCCTCAATGGCCTGAAAATCATCGCCGGCGCCACAGCCATGGATGTCTACCGCATAGAAAACGGCGTCCGGCTCCCGCAACTCTTCGCCCCGCCGCTTTCCGGCACCTGGACGATCTCGTATCCGCTGCCCAAATGGCGCCTGTCGCTCGATTACACGGGCAACCTGAGCAGCCCCATGCACCTGCCCGTGGCGCCCAACGACCCGAGGCCGGAGCAGTCGCCCTGGTTTTCGATCCACAACCTGCAAATGACCTGGAAGCCCTTCAAGTCAGGCCGCGGCGCTAAGTCAGGCGGTGACTTCAAGTCACCGCCTGACTTGGAACTATACGTGGGCATCAAAAACATCTTCGGTTTTTACCCCCGCGAAGAGATCATCCTCCGCGCTTTCGATCCTTTCGACAAGCAGGTGCATGTAGACAACCCGAACGGATTTACGTTCGATCCGACCTACAATTATGCGCCGGTGCAGCGGCAGCGGGTGTTGCTTGGGGTGCGGTGGAAGATGTTTTAAAACTTACCATTGCAGCATTTTTATGCGCCTGCAGCCTCGGCGCCCTGCGTGCCCAAACCATCGACAGCACCCTGATCGACGCAACCATAGAAGGTATTCCCGCCGGTCTGGCGCGGGTAGTGGGTACCTACGGCGATCAGAACTACCTCGCCGATTCGGCCCAGGTGGACGCCCAGGGCCATTTCCTGCTGAAACGGCAGCATCCGTTGCCGCCGGGATATTACTTTTTCCTGCTGCCCGGGCAAAAGAATTTTCCGTTCCTGGTCGATAAAGACCAGCGCTTCACCCTGCGCGCCAAAGTCTCCGATCTGATCGGTTCCATGCAGGTGGACGGTTCGCTTAATACCGATTTATTGTACCAAAACCTGCGTTTTCAGGCCATTCAGGATCCTGAACTGGGCCGCCTGAGCGAGATTATGCGCAAAAATCCGCCGAATTCGCCCGAATACCTGGAAGCAAAAGTCTTCCAGTTGGAAATGCTCGGCGGGCGGAAAATCCACCTCGAAACGATTTACAAGGAACACCCCGACGCCCTGTTTACCAGTTTCAAAAAAGCCGGACAAAACCCCGATTTCACAGAGTTTAAAAAACCCAACGGTGATATAGACACCCTGCGGCAGGTGCTCCACTACCGCGACCATTTCTGGGATGGCGTCGATTTCAGCGACCCGCGGCTGCTCTATACGCCCGTGATCGCCAATAAACTGAAACGCTACCTCAAGGAACTCACCCCGCAACACCCGGATTCCCTGATCAAAGTATCCGACCAGATCATCCGGCGCGTGATGCCCTACAAGACTTATTTCCAGTTTTTCAGCAACTGGATCGCCCTGCAACACGAAAACACCAAAACCACTGTGATGGACGGTGAAGCGGTGTACGTCCACATCGTCAAAAATTTTTTCACCGACGAACTCGCCACCTGGGACACGCCCGAAAACCTCGCCAAACTGCGCCAACACGTGTCGGAAATGGAAGCCAGCCTCATGGGCCGCAAAGGCCCCGACGTGCGCGCCATGGACGTGAACGGCGTGTACAAAAGTATCTACGAGATCACAGCGCCCATCGTCGTGATCTTTATGTTCAGTCCCGACTGCGAGCATTGCCAAAAAGAAGCGCCTGAAATCGAACGGCTATCCCAAAAATGGAAATCCCGCGGCGTGGAGTTTTACGGCATCGCGATCAGCACCAATGATGCGGAATGGAAAGCATTCGTCAAAAAAGTCGGCTTCACGTTCACCAATGTGTACGACCCCACCAACCGGGCCATCTACGCCAAATACTTCGTGGACATCACACCCGAACTCTATGTGCTGAATAAAGACCGCACCATCGTAGCCAAAAACCTGAAATCGGAACAATTAGAGACGATTTTTGAACGGGAACTGAAGAAGTTGAAGTAAGGCTTCGGAATGTGCGGGATCGTAAGACCCGCGCACGGCGGCAAAAACCAACAAAATAAAAGCCCGATAACGCATCAGCGTTACCGGGCTTTTCATATTCCTACAGATTGAAAATCAATCTTTTATCCTCAAAAAATTAGGCTTTTCCACCTTTCGCTTTTTCAATCACCGCTTTCGACACGCTTTCAGGCGGCGGCGCGTAGTGGCTGAATTCCATTGTAGAAGAAGCGCGGCCGGAGGTCAGGGTACGCAGCGCAGTCACGTAGCCGAACATTTCAGCCAGTGGCACTTCCGCCTGTATGGCAACAGCGCCGCCCATGCGGGTTTCCTGGCCTTTCGGCATACCGCGACGGCGGTTCAGGTCGCCGATGACCGGGCCGACGTATTCTTCCGGTGTAATGACTTCCAGTTTCATCATGGGTTCCATGATTTGTGGTTTGGTCGCCGGAGCGGCAGCGCGGAAACCTTCTTTGGCACAAAGTTCGAAAGCGATTGGTTTCGAGTCCACAGAGTGCATACCACCGTCGAGGACGCGTACTTTCATCGAGTCGATGTTGTAACCTGCAAGGATACCGTTGTTCATCATTTGTGTGAAACCGTCGGCGATCGGCTTTTGATAGTTTTTATCAATTGCACCACCCACGATAGCCCATACAAACTGGAGTTTTTTCTTGCCGTTTTTGAAATCGTCGCTGGCGAGGAATTCCTCGTCGGCAGGGCCGAGTTCAAATTCCATATCGGCGAAGAGACCGGAACCGCCGGTTTGTTTTTTCAAACGTTCGCGGTGCGTGGTCGTTTTGGTCAAAGCCTCTTTGTAGTTTACCTGTGGCGCGCCCTGGTTGCATTCTACCTTGAATTCGCGGCGCAGACGATCCACGATGATCTCCAGGTGCAATTCACCCATACCGGAAATGACCGTCTGGTTCGTATCTTCGTCGTATTTCACGCGGAAAGTCGGGTCTTCCTCAGCCAGTTTGTTGAGGGACATACCCAGTCTGTCCAGGTCTTTCTGTGTTTTCGGCTCAATGGCCAGACCGATTACCGGTTCCGGGAACACCATCGATTCTAGCACGATCGGGTGCGCTACATCGCACAGCGTATCGCCGGTGCGAATATCCTTGAAACCGACAGCAGCGCAGATATCACCCGCTTCAACAGCGTCGATCGGGTTCTGCTTGTTCGCGTGCATCTGGTACAAGCGGCTGATACGTTCTTTATCGCCCGTGCGGGTATTCAAAACGTAGGAACCTGCATCCAATTTACCTGCATATACCCGTATAAAGCACAAACGGCCTACAAAGGGGTCGGTTGCGATTTTGAATGCCAGGGCAGTAAACGGCTCGCTTACTTTCGGTTGACGTGTGATCTCTTTTTCTGTTTTCGGATCGGTACCCTTGATGCTTTCTTTATCCAAAGGAGAAGGCAGGAAGTAACAAACCGCATCCAGACAAGCCTGTACGCCTTTGTTTTTGAAAGCCGAACCGCACATCACGGGCGTCATTTTCATGTCGATCACGGCGGCGCGGATAGCGGCGCGCATTTCGTCGATGGTGATGCTTTCCGGGTCTTCAAAGAATTTTTCGAGCAGCGAGTCGTCGTAGCCGGCTACTTCTTCGATGAGTTTCTGACGGTATTCAAACACGGTGTCTACCAGATCTTCCGGAACCGGAATTTCTGTGAACGTCATGCCGTGGTCTTCTTCATTCCAGACAATGGCTTTGCCGCTTACGAGGTCGACCACGCCTTTGAAGTTGTGCTCGGAACCGATAGGCACCTGCAATGGAATCGCGTTAGAACCCAGTTTCGCTTTCATGTCGTTGACACACATGAAAAAGTCGGAACCGGCGCGGTCCATTTTATTGATGAACGCGATACGCGGCACTTTATAGTTATCAGCCAGGCGCCAGTTGGTTTCAGATTGCGGCTCCACGCCATCAACTGCTGAAAACAAAAACACCAGACCGTCCAATACACGCAGGGAGCGGTTTACCTCAACGGTAAAATCCACGTGACCGGGTGTGTCGATAATATTGAAATCAAATAATTGGTCGGCTACTTTCCACTGGCATTTGGTGGCGGCAGAAGTGATCGTGATACCACGCTCCTGCTCCTGCTCCATCCAGTCCATGGTAGCTGCACCTTCGTGTACCTCACCAATTTTGTGGTTTACACCGGTGTAGTAGAGAATACGCTCAGTTGTGGTTGTTTTACCTGCGTCAATGTGAGCGGCAATACCGATATTACGGGTGAACCGGAGGTCGTTTGCCATGACTTGTTATTGTATTGAGTGATTGAATGAATAAAATAGTGCAACTCGGGACTTTCAATACGATTATTCAAAACAAAGTATCGTGCTGAAAGGTAAAATGTATGCTTGTCAAAAGTTATTTTGGCAAAATGGCGTATGGCAGTTTAAAAGTTTGGGAGAATAAAATTGATTTTCCCAAATTCAGTCCTCTTAAAAAACCAATACCGCCGAAAATTGGCCCCGCCAAATAAATCTGGCGGGGGCAACCTCGACGGTAAGAAATGGTGTACGCTGCAAAACGTGATTAGGTCCTGAAATGTGCAAAGGCGCGGTTCGCCTCAGCCATTTTGTGGGTGTCTTCCCGTTTTTTAACAGCGCTGCCTTCACCTTTTGCTGCGGCGATCACTTCGGCAGCCAGTTTTTCGGCCATACCTTTGCCGCTGCGGGCGCGTGCATATTTGATGAGCCACTTCATGCCAATCGAGATTTTACGGTTGGCAGGGAGTTCGGTTGGAATCTGGAAAGTTGCACCACCGATACGGCGGCTGCGAACTTCCACTTGTGGCATCACGTTGTTCAACGCTTTTTTCCAGACTTGCAACTCGTCCTCGTTGGTGCGGGTTTTTACGAGGTCTAAGGCATCGTAAAAAATCCCAAATGCAACGCTCTTCTTGCCCTCCCACATCAGGTTATTCACGAAACGTGTTACCATCGTATCGCTATAACGCGGATCAGCGGCCAATACTCGAGGTTTCGGTTTGTGCTTACGCATTTTCTATAATGATGAATTATGAATGATAAATGATGAATCACCGAACAACGAACGGAATCTTGCAGATTCATCATTCATCATTCATCATTCATCATTAAGAAAAATTTATTTCTTCGGACGCTTCGAACCGTATTTCGAGCGGCTCTTTTTGCGGTTGTTCACACCGGCAGTATCCAATGCGCCACGCACAATGGTGTAACGTACACCCGGCAGGTCTTTTACACGACCGCCGCGTACGAGTACGATGGAGTGCTCCTGCAGGTTGTGGCCTTCACCCGGAATGTAGGCGATGATCTCGATGCTGTTGGTCAAACGCACTTTGGCAACTTTACGCAGCGCAGAGTTCGGTTTCTTCGGTGTAGTGGTGTACACACGGGTGCAAACACCACGACGTTGCGGGCAAGAGTTCAACGCGCGGCTTTTGCTGGCGTATTCCACTTTTTCGCGGCTGTTGCGTACAAGCTGATTAATAGTAGGCATACCGTTATTTTACTGAAAATTATTGTAACTCGTTCAAAATCAATGGGAAAACGGCACGAATAGACATACCTTTTCCAAAAGCGAACGCAAAGGTAACTCAAGTTGTTAGAATTTTCCAAACATGAGATAAAAAAAGTCCATAGAAAGTCCGAAGTCTTCATCAATCTTCATTCATCATTCATCATTCCCCAAAAAATCTAACGATCTTTGCCGCCATGCAAACCTGGCTGTCCTACCATTTTTATCCGCTCGAAACCGCCGATGTTTTTCTGACTCGCGCGCTTCGGCCTTTTCTGGATCAATACATCTGGCCGAGATCCGGCGCCCGCGCATTTTATATCCGCTACGACGATGAAAAAGGTCCGCACATCCGCCTGCGCCTGCGCGGAGATGCGGACTGGATACAGGAAACCCTGGCGCCTGCCGTGGAAGGCTGGTTTGCAGAACGCGGAGCGCGCATATCCGAACCTTATGAACCGGAAACGGCGCGTTTTGGCGGAGCGGATGCGATGGGCTGGGCCGAAGAATATTTTCACGTCAGCACCCGCGTCGTGCTGGAGCGTTTGCAGCGCACGGCTTATACCTACGGCGATGCATTGTTCGATGCGCTTCGGATGCACACCATGACGGTCTACGCCGCCGGTCTGGAACGGGAAAAAGCGGCCTGGTATTTCGGGCAATTGTGCGAACAATGGATGCCGTTGTTTTTTCAACCCGCCGACAATGAAGCATCCGAAGCAGCCATGCGGGCGACGCTGCTGGACAATTTCCAGGCCAATTTTGCCCCGCAGGCGGAACACCTGCGCGCTACCATCGACAATATGTGGAAAGCCGTCGGCGAGGAAAAGTTTGACCCAAAACAACCGGAATGGGTGCGCTGGCACCGGGGTAACCAATTGATTTTGAAAGAGTTCGGCGACGGGCTGGAAAAGGTGCTTCCCAGTTTGCTGCATTTAACAAGCAATCGCCTGGGTATCAACAACCAGGATGAGGTGTATCTGATGTATGTGCTGTCGAGGGGGCTTTGAAGCAAAAACACTTAACGCAAATCGTAAGGTGGATAGTAACTCCTCAGCGCCGACAGCAAGCGGGTATTTTCCTCCGGCGTCCCCACAGTGATGCGCAGGCAGTTTCCACAATGTAATTCCTTGTCCCGGTTGCGCACAATGATGCCTTGTTCGCACAAATAATGATAGATATCATTCGCGTCCGTTACACGCACCAGCAGGAAATTGGCATCGGAAGGAAATATCTTTTCCACACAAGGCAACAGGGGCAGTTCTCGCTCCAGCCGCTGCCGTTCCGACATTAAAACCTGCACCTTTTCCTGCACGGATTCCGGCAGTTGCAAGGCCTGCAAAACCATCCGGATGGTCATGGTATTCAAGTTGTAGGGATATTTTATTTTATTTAAAGCGCTGATAATAAAAGCGTTGGAATAAGCCATGCCAACGCGTAACCCCGCCAGCCCCCAGGCCTTGGAAAACGTTTGCAGCACGACTAAGTTGGGAAATTCTGCCAGCCGCTCCAGCCAGGAACTACGTCCTGTAAAATCGCCGTAAGCCTCGTCGATCACGACTAACCCGGGGAAACGTTCCAGCATATCCAGTATAAAATCATCGGGCAGGCACTGTCCTGTCGGGTTATTAGGCGAGCAGAGGAACAACAATTTGGAATGTTCATCCGAAACCGCCATCACCGCCGCTGCATCGGGTGAAAAATCGGCACGCAAGGGCGCCCGGCGAATTTCTGCACCATGAATATTGGCCTGCACGGCGTACATGCCATACGTCGGCGGCAGCAGCACTACGTTGTCGCACCCAGGCTCCACAAACGCGCGCATGAGCATGTCGATCGCTTCGTCGGAGCCGTTGCCGATAAAAATCTGATCCGTCGCTACCGATTTTAAAGCCGCCAAAGCCTGCCGCAAGGGCATTTGCAGGGGATCGGGATACCTCGAAAAATCCTCTTCCAGCGGGCCGCCGAGGCTGTTTTCATTGGCGTCTAAAAAAACGGAAGCAGCGCCTGTAAACTCGTCGCGGGCCGAAGAATAAGGTTTCAGGGCGGCGATGCCGGGGCGGAGTAATTTTTCTATGTTTTTCATTTTCAGTTATTCGTAAGTAGTTATCCGTTACCGCCGTATGTGGATGTTACGACACTGCACTTCTTTCTGGTTACTTAATACGCATTTTTTTTACCACAACGGACACAAAGTGGTTTCACAAAGGACACGAAGCGTAGAGTTGACTCTTCCCGCTTGGTATTTTCAGTAATGGATGGAAATAATGTCAACATCATTGCAAATGACACATAAAATGCGGTCGACTCTACGCTTAGTGTCCTTTGTGAAACCACTTTGTGTCCGTTGTGGTAAAAAACGTGTGTTAGGTAGCCAGAATAAAGTGCGGGGCCTAAAACTCGCGCATGGCAAAATATCCGTTAAATCTGTGTCTCATCTATAACATCCGTGTTCGATTTACTCTGCGGCGAAAGAAATCAGTTTTCCAATCCTGCCGCGTGTTCCAAACGCAGCGTCACCGCCCGGGCGTGCGCCTCCAGTCCTTCCGCCCTGGCCATTTCCACGATTGCCGGGCCGATTTTCTCCAATCCGCTGTGCTGAATGCTTTGAAAGGTGATTTTTTTCAAAAAACTATCTAATGAAACGCCTGCATAAGCGCGTGCATAACCGCCGGTGGGCAAGGTGTGGTTCGTGCCCGAAGCATAGTCGCCCGCGCTTTCGGGAGTGAAGTGGCCCAGGAAAACAGAGCCGGCATTGCGCACCTTTGCAGCCCATTTTTCCGGGTTTTCCACCTGCAAAATCAGGTGTTCGGGCGCGTATCGGTTGCTCAGTGCCATGGCCTCGTCCATATCTTTCACCAGGACCGCCGTGCTGTTAGTCAGCGCTTGTTCCGCCACTTCCCGGCGCGGCAAATCGGATAATTGCGCAGCCAGTTCCTGTTCGATTTTCCCGATCAAAACCTCTGAAGTGGTCAGCAGCAGCACCTGGCTATCCGCCCCGTGTTCGGCTTGACTGAGCAGATCGGCGGCCACAAAAGAAGCACTGGCACTCGCGTCGGCCACTACGCAGACCTCGGAAGGTCCGGCAGGCATGTCGATCGCCACGCCGTCGAGGCTGACCAACTGTTTGGCGGCAGTGACCCAGGGATTGCCGGGGCCGAAAATTTTCCACACCTGCGGCACCGACTCCGTGCCGTAAGCCATGGCGCCGATGGCCTGTACGCCGCCGATTTTAAAGACCCGGCGGATCCCGCAGAGTTGGGCGCAAAACAACACGGCAGGATGTACCTGACCGTTGCTTTGCGGCGGCGTACACAATATAATTTCCTGGCAACCAGCCAATTGGGCAGGAACTCCCAGCATGAGTACTGTCGAAAAAAGCGCCGCCGTTCCGCCGGGAATGTACAAGCCCACCCGTTCGATCGGAACGCTCCGGCGGCTGCACACCACGCCGGGCATGGTTTCCGTCGTTATTTCGGGTTCCCATTGCTGCTCATGAAAAACGCGGATATTGTGGTACGCCAGCCGGATGGCTGTTTTGAGTTCTTCAGAGAGTGCTTGTCCGGCGGTTTCAAACGCTGTGGCATCCACCTCTAATGTTTCCGGGGCGCTGCCATCGAAACGCTCGGCCAATCGCCGGACAGCCAGGTCGCCTTCCCTGCGAATTTCAGCCAGCAAAGCGGCGACGGTGTTTCTGCGTGCCGCAGCCTGCTCGTCGCCGGGGCGCTGCATGGCTTGGGCGAGTGCTGTGGGGCTTGGATTTATTAAAATTTTCATGTCTAAGTAGTTATCCGTTATTAGTTATTGGTTATCCGTGTTGATACTCAAGCATTAAGAATTTAACACTTTTTTTTCCGTCTTTCTTTTTGTGGGGGGGGGGGGGGGGGGGGGGGGCGGGCGGCTCGTGGGGGCCGCCGCCCGGGGCCCCACCCCCCCCCACAAAATCATCCGTTCAATCGGCACCACCAGAATTCCTTCCGCGCCGGCGGCCTTGAGTTGCTCGAGCACATCCCAGAACACCGATTCGGGAATGACGCTGTGCAAACTGCTCCAGCCGGGCTGGGTAAGGGGCAGCACCGTCGGACTTTTCATACCTGGAATGATACCCGCTATTTCTTCAAGTCGATCATTGGGCACGTTCATCAGGATATAGCGGTGGTTTTTAGCGTTGCGGTTGGCATGGATGCGAAACAGCAGCCGGTCGAGAATTTCCTGTTTCGCAGGCGGCAACTCAGGGTGCGCGATTAAAAGCGCTTCCGATTCGATGACGGTTTCCACTTCCCGCAAGCCATTGGCCAACAGCGTACTACCCGTGCTGACAATATCGAAAATAGCATCGGCAAGGCCCAGGGAGGGCGTGATTTCAACGGATCCGCTGATTTCGTGGATTTCAGCCCGGATGTTTTGCTCCGCCAGAAAATTTTCCAGAATACGCACATAACTGGTCGCAATACGCAGGTTCTCCAGGCTTTTAGGCCCGTTGTATGTTGCGTTTTTGGGCATTGCCAGACACAAACGGCATTTCCCGAACCCCAGGCGTTCGATGGTATTGACGTCTTTCAGGGTTTCGAGCAGCACGTTTTCCCCCACAATCCCCACATCCACCACGCCGCCTTCCACGTATTCGGGAATATCGTCGTCGCGAACAAAAATCAGTTCCAACGGGAAGTTATTGGCTTGTGTGCGCAACATACGGCTGGGGCTGCTGCTGAGATTGATGCCGGCATCGCGCAGGAGTTGCAGCGAATCTTCGGACAATCTTCCGGATTTTTGAATTGCTATTCGAAGCATGGAATCGTTGATGTTTTATAAAAAAGTATCTTTCCTGTTGTGGACTATGTGGTAAATAACAAAAAAAACCCGGCTTGTCGGATCACACTCGACAAGCCGGGTTTCAGGCATATTGCAATTAGCATTACAATACCTGCACCTCATCGCCTGCCAAACGGCATGTGATGGTGGTGGTGGTGGTATGTAAATGTATTTTTCATGCGGGGGCAAAGGTAAAGGGTTGTTCTTGAAATATCCAAACTATTCATAGAAGTGAGAAGTGAGAGGTGAGAAGTGAGAGAGCGTAGAGTGTGCCGCTCCGAGTAAGCGATTCTGATACGGAGTGGCACACTCTTCGCTCTCTCACTTCTCACCTCTCACTTCTCACTTCTCTAACATCCATCGCGTCGCGCAGTCCATTCCCCACCAGGTTGAATGCGAGTACCGTACAGGCAATGGCCAGCGCGGGCGCAATCGCCAGCAGGGGTTTTCCGCCGAGTGCGTAGCCATAGTTCTCATTGAGCATCGTGCCCCAGGAAGGAGCAGGCGGCTGAACCCCGAATCCGAGATAACTCAAGCCGGATTCGACCAGCACAGCCGTGGCAAAATTGCCTGCCGCTACCACCAGCACCGGCCCCAACAGGTTGGGCAAAATATGGCGGAAAATAATCCTGCCTGATCCGAAGCCCATACTTTGCGCGGCTTCCACAAAAGGCAGGTCGCGCAGGGCCAGCACCTGGCCGCGCACCACCCGCGCCACATCCACCCACATCGTAAGTCCGACGGCTAAAAAAATAATGCCGATCCCGCGGCCAAGGGCGAGGACAATAGCAAAAACAAGTAGTAAAGTTGGAACCGACCAGACGGTATTCACCAGCAACATGACGGCATCGTCGACCCGGCCACCGAAATAGCCGCCCAAAGCGCCGACGACCAGCCCGATGGTGAGCGAAATAACTACGGCAATACCGCCTACCAGGAGTGAAATGCGAAACCCCAGCAAAAGCCGGCTCAGGATGCAGCGGCCATATTTATCGGCGCCCAGCCAGAAAGTACGCTGTTGAGTCAGGTTTTTTTGTTGAAATTGTTGTGTCAAAGCGGCGCGTTCCAGTCGTTTGGGCTGCCCCGAAGCATCAAAGAAGGTATATGCGTCGCCTGTTTTTTGAATACTGTCCCGGAGCGATGAAAAAAGAGCGGCCAGGTGCACGGCTTCCAATTTCCCTGTTGCGCCAAAACGTTGATAATAAACCGAATCTATGCGTAATTGAAGGCTGCCGGGCTGGATTGGAATCAGGCGAACGGCAGGCTCTTTGCCGAACAGTATATTTGAAAACCAGCCGGTATTTTCCGGTTCGCGCGCCAGATAAACAGGCAGCAGATCTGCCCGAAAACCGGGCTCCTGTAATGCCAGCTCCGCAATCTGCGTATTGGCGTCCGGAGCATCGTCGGGCGCCAGCATATAGCCGAATATTGCAATACTGATGGCCAGCACAATAAAGCACAGGCCTGCAAAGGCGGGTTTATTCCGGCGAAATCGCTGCCATCCATTGCGATTTGCTTTAATATTGTTCATTGGTTTGCTTCGGTCGGTTTCTCCTGCGTTCCCAGCGACTCAGGGTTTCAGTCAGTAGCCAGGCCAGGCCTAACAGAACCAGCAACAAGGGGACGGCGCCGATGTCCTGCAATAACAATGCTATAGCAGTGAATCCCATACTGGCGCCCACCAGGATCATCGTAGCCATTGAATGCGAACACCCGATGTTGAGCAGTAAGTGGTGTATATGGTTTCTATCGGGTGAAAAAGGCGACTTTCCATTAAAAATTCTTCTGGCAAACACGCGCACAGTATCGAACAAAGGGAAAATCAGTACGCCGACCGCAATCACCGGCGCAGCGTGGAATCGCATGGAGACATAAGGTATCGGCTGCGAGTTCAGTTCAATAAATTTAATAGCCAGCACGGCACACACCATTCCGAGAAAAAGCGACCCGGTATCGCCCATAAATATTTTGGCAGGGGTCAAATTATATTTCAGAAAAGCCACAATAGCGCCTGCCAGGGAAAAGGCCAGCACAGCCATAGCAGGAACATCCATAACAGCAAACCAGGTACCCCACAGGCAACAGGCCCAAAGCGCAATGCTTCCGGCCAGCCCGTTGATGCCATCGATCAGGTTAAAAGCATTGATAATACCCACAATAGCCACAATAGACAGGACAAAACTGGTCATCTCCGGCAATTCATGGATACCCAGCACGCCGAAAAGACTGGTGATCCGAACATTGCCTTTATAGGCCAGAATGATAGAAACCAGCAGCTGCCCACCCAGTTTTTTAGTGGGCGACATAGGTACCAGATCATCCAGAATACCTACCAGAAAAATAAGGATAAATGCAGCCAGAATATATTGCAGCACTCCAAAAGCCTCCATGGGCGTCCAGAGTACGATCGCGCAAACCGTTCCCGCGAAAATAGCGATGCCGCCCAACGAAGGCGTCGGTTCAACATGGGCACTTCGCTCATTGGGGGAATCATAGAGTCGGCGCTCCTTCGCCACCCGGATAATGATCGGGATGATCAAATACGTCAGTGTAAAGGAAGTAATGAAGCCGAGAATTATGGTGTACATGGATGATCCTCAAAGTTATTGGTTTGGGCAATGGACACATAAGGTTTTAGGGCACTATAATGGAACAAGAGGCAGGCTTCACCAAACTTTCCACGAAATGGGATTCCCGGCACAAAGAAACATTAAAAAATCATTCACAGGTAAATTCTGCTCTATTTGGCATTTATCCTTATCAAACGATGCATCGGCGGCAGGTAAGCACTGTTGAAATGGCATTTGGTTTGTTCTTTTTTGAGTACCGGCTGACCGTTGCGCTTTGTTACAGGCGCACTATCTTTGCAACCCTTTAGCGTAAGACACCATACTGCGTCCGTTAATATGTACGCAGCAAGGACAAAAAAGTTTAGACATACTCATTATGAAATTTGCCACCAAAGTCATCCATGCAGGAATTGAGCCGGATCCGGGCGCCGGAGCGGTGATGACGCCTATTTACCAAACCTCCACATACGCACAAACGGCTCCCGGCGTACACAAGGGCTTCGAATATGCCCGCACCCAGAACCCGACCCGTTCGGTACTGGAAAAAAACCTTGCCGCGCTCGAAAACGGCGTGGATGCTATATGCTTCAGTTCCGGCCTCGCAGCACAGGATGCCGTGATGAAATTATTCAAATCCGGAGATGAAGTACTGGCTGTCAATGATTTATACGGCGGATCATACCGACAGATGATACGGGTGTACGGCCAGTGGGGACTGAAAAGCCGCTTTGTAGATATGTACACCGCTTCCAATGTGGAGCAGGCAATCGGCCCGGACACCAAACTGATCTGGATTGAAACACCCACCAACCCGATGCTGAATATCGTGGATATTGCAGCGGTATGCGCCATTGCGCGCAGCCGGGGCATCCTGACCTGCGTCGATAATACTTTTGCATCGCCTTACCTGCAAAACCCGCTCGATCTGGGGGCCGATATTGTGCTGCATTCGGCGACCAAATACCTCGGTGGGCACTCCGATGTCGTACATGGATGCCTGATCGTGAACAATATCGAACTGGGCGAACGCCTGCATTTTTTACAAAACGCTACCGGCGCTATTCCCGGTCCGCAGGATTGTTTCCTGGTGCTGCGCGGTATAAAAACCCTGCACCTGCGCGTACAAAGAGCCTGTGAAAACGCCGCAGCCATTGCCCAATACTTAGCCGCTCACCCAAAGGTGGCAAAAGTTTTCTGGCCCGGATTTGCGCATCACCCGAACCACGAAATTGCAAAAAAACAAATGCGCATGTTTGGCGCAATGGTCTCTTTCGACCTGAAAGACAATTCGCTCGAAAATGCGACGAAAGTTTTAAGCAGCACACATTTGTTCACCCTGGCCGAGTCGCTTGGCGGCGTGGAATCGCTGATCGGTCACCCTGCCAGCATGACCCACGCCAGCATTCCGCGGGAGGAACGCCTCAAAGTGGGCCTCACCGATTCGCTTATTCGCCTGAGCGTGGGTGTGGAAGATGTTGAAGATTTGATAGAAGACCTGGAGATGGCGCTGGGGAAAGTGAAGAGCGAGGCGCCCGGGCAGCCGGTTTTTATTGATAATTGATGGTTCTAAGGTTGATGAGGTTTATAAGGTTGATAAGGTTGATAAGGTTGAAAGGTTGATATTCCTCCGCCCGGAAAAAGTAAAATCGGTTCATTTCCGGGCGGATGAATATCAACCTTATCAACCTTTATAAACCTTATAAACCTTATAAACCTCATCAACCTTTTTTCAAAATCGTCGTCCTTGTAAAATCAGGCGTATACGGCACCGGCGCGTACAAATGCAGTTCGGTGCTGAATTGCGTTTCAAAAAGCGCTTTAAAAGGCGCCAGGTAATACGGGCGTTCGGTATTGTCGATCACCAGCAGCCCACCCGGTTTTAAATGGGGCAAAGCCTGCTGAATACAGGAAGGCCTGGCGCGACCATCCACCAGGATCAGGTCGAAAAAGGCTTCCGGGAAAGGATCGATGGTGCGGGCGTAACGCTCGAAACTCAGGTTTCCCAGATTCGGCGAGCCGCTTTTAAAATCCGCCGGGTTTTCATGCGAACGGGCCGGGCCGTCGGGCAGGGGTTCGGGCGCGACAAAAAAACCCTGCCAGTGCTGGTAGTTTTTGCTTTGAACGATGTTGCTGAGTATTTCAAACCAGTCCGCATTGTCTTCTACAGTGATTACCTCCGCTGCTTTTTTGCAAAAAAACAAGGTAGAGCCGCCGCCGCCAAATTCGAAGACCCGGAAATCGGTGCGTACATGTTGTTCCAGATATGCCTGGGCAGGAAATGTGATCCAGGCTGATTCATCGGAGACCGAGTTTCGGCCCTGACTGAAAGAGGCTGACCACTGCCCATAAAAAGACCAGATTTGTTTGAAATGCGCCCAGTTTTGGGCGTAGCGAACGGATTGCCAGGCAAAGAATGGCAGGGATTTTTTCCAGGACATCGAACAAAGTTTGGGGCAAAGGAAAGGAAAAGAATCATTTTGTCAGCTCCGGACGGAGGACGCCGTGAAAACGCAACAAATGATCGGGCGCCTGCTCATTGTAAATACAGAGAATGAGGTTGTTGCGCTGTCCGCGTTCGTTGGAAAAAAGAATTTTTATTGGATTGTGGATATACCCGCGTTCGGCAAAAAGTTGCAGCTGGGATTGACGGGGACGGCGGAAAAGTTTCAACTCATCTGCGGTGGCAGGTATCGGCACATCACCGTAACCTTCCTCCTGCAAAAACTGTTTGACCATTTCATACGTGTAAACCAACTTTGATCCGCCGAAAACACTGCGGTATTCCCAGCCGTTGCTGTGGCCGCCGAGGTAATCGGAACCAGCCTCCGGGAACTGTTCCCGCATAGGCACATGCGGCACAAGCGGAACTGCCTCTACTGCTTCAGCAACAGATTGTTCCTCTTCTTCTTCTAAAAATCCAAATTCGTCGTAGTGCATGGTAGCGATCATGGCAGGCAAAAATACAAAAATATGCAAACCCACCTTCTTACTATTGGCGATGAAATACTGATCGGCCAAATTGTTGATACCAATTCGCCCTGGATGAGCCAACAACTCAACCTGCACGGCATGGCAGTGATCGGCAAAAGCAGCGTCGCCGATACCCGGCAGGACATTCTGGATGGCATCGAATACGCAGCCCTCAAAGCCGATGTGATTATTATGACCGGCGGGCTCGGCCCCACCAAAGACGATGTTACCAAAAAGACTTTGGCAGAAATGTTCGATTCGGAAATGGCTTTTCATCCTGAAACATTTGAGCGCATCGAAAGTTATTTCCAGAAAGTCGGCAAGTCGGCGCCACCCGCCATGCGCGACCAGGCTACCCTGCCCGTTAAAGCAACCATACTTCCCAATAAGGTAGGATCCGCACCCGGCATGTGGTTTGAACGGGCCGGTAAAATTTTCGTTTCCCTGCCCGGCGTCCCCTTCGAAATGGAATACCTGATGAGCAATGAGGTGCTGCCACGCCTGCAGGCCCGGTTTCAGGCCAGCCCGATCGTGCACCGCACGCTGCTGACAGCCGGCGAAGGAGAAAGCAATATCGCTCGGCGTATCGAGGCCTTTGAGGATACTTTGCCGCCAAATATCAAACTGGCGTACCTCCCTGCGCTCGGGCAGGTGCGCCTGCGACTCTCCGGTACCTGGGAAGGCGAACTGAAGCCCGATGCCGCAGCCCGGTTAAATGCACAGGTGGAATCAAAAAAGGCTGAATTACAAGCCCTAATACCTGATTTGATCTTTGGGGAAGAAAATGATACGCTGCAAGCGGTTGTGGGTAAAATCCTGCTGGCACAAGGCAAACAATTCGGCACCGCAGAAAGCTGCACAGGCGGGTATGTGGCCCACCTGATTACTACCGTGCCGGGGTCGTCCCATTATTTCCCCGGCACACTGGTCACCTATTCTTATGGCATGAAAGAAAAATTGCTCGGGGTCAATCCCGACACCTTGCTGCGCTTCGGCGCCGTCAGTGAAGAAACCGTCCGCGAAATGGCGCGCGGCGCACTCGGCGCCCTGCAGGTGGATGTTTCGCTGGCCATTTCAGGCATTGCAGGGCCGGATGGCGGCACGCCCGACAAACCGGTCGGCACCGTCTGGATGGCCGTCAGCGACCGCAGCCGAACCGTCGCCGTCAAGTATATTTTTGGCCGCGACCGGCTGAAAAACATCCAACTTACCGGTACTTATGCACTCAACCTGGTGCGCCGTTTTCTGCTGCGCCAGGTATGAGGTAGTTATCCGTTATTCGTTATTGGTTATCAGGGGTGTTTCAGGCTGGGGATTTATGAAAATAGTAGCCTGCCTTTTCCCTTATCGTCCACTCACGATTCACAACTCACCACTCACGATTCACCACTCACGATTATGTTTCAACGTCAGGCCCGCGAGCCTTTTCCGGTTCGCAATATTTTGCTTCTGGCGGCTTTTATTTTGGGCTGCCTCTTATATGTAGTCAATAAATCGAAAGAAGAACCTGCTCCGCCGCCGGATGTGATGATGAATGATGAATGATGAATGATGAATGATGAATGAGGAATGAGGAATGAGGAATGAGGAATGAGGAATGAGGAAAAAAAAAAAGTTATAATTTATTGTAAATCAATATTTTAAACAAAAAAAATAAAATTCACTTCACCTGTCAGGCCAAATATTCATCGTTCATCATTCATCATTCATCATTTATCGTTCATCATTCATCATTAAATCAATCGCTTCAAAAATCGCCTCGATTTCATCAAAGGATTTCACCCCGACCCGTTCTTCTTCGCCGCCCGCCAGGTTCAGGCCGGCGGGTTGCAGGGCATTCAGCAGATTTGGCCATTGGTCGGCAGTCAGATCGGCGTGGATCAGCACCGGGTAAGTGGTGCAGCGTTTTTTCCAGCGCTCCAAATCGGGCAGTGCTCCCGTAGCAGGTTCGACGATTTTGGAAATATCTATTAAAAAATACTGAACATGGGGCCCCGTTTCCTGCAACAAGCGATCTATCTCCGGGTCTCCGCCTTCCAGGGCAGCAATAACAGTCAGGCCGGCAAGTGCGGTCAGATCAGCGCCGTGCAAGGCAGCAGGTACCTGTACCGCGTCCAATCCGAAAAAAGCCGCCGCTTCCCGCACATAACTGAGGGGAGCAGCTGTGAATTCTCCGACGATCTGCGGCCCTTCCACCCATTCCCGAATGGCTTTCATGTACATCGGATCGAGGTACCCTTCCGTATTTTCTTCCAGGTTAAATCCTAAAAAATCTACCTCCCGCGCTGCAAAATAACGGGCGTCGGTCAGGCTGGTAATGGCGGATGCTTTGATAAGCATTTTAGTTATCTGTTATGAGTTATTCGTTATCAGGGCAAATACGCCTGGTATCTCAAAAAAAATCGGCGCAAAGTTCCACAATAGAAGGCAAATTGATCATACCATTTGAGTAAAGTAGTTATCCGTTACCACACTTTCTAATGTAAGACATTTACGAGAGGCTTCGCATCCGGAACCGGCTAACAAAAGGGGCAGCGCCCCGATGATATTTGTAGAATGAAGTGATGAGTATGGGTGGAGGGGCAGCGCCCCGGTAATATAAACGGGGCGCTGCCCCTCCATTTCTAGGTTAACTGGAAAATGCTACAAATATTACCGGGGCGCTGCCCCTTTGCCAACCAGCCCTGAACGTCTGATTTTACACAATTGTCTTACATTAGAAATTGCTGTATCCGTTATTAGTTATTGGTTATCAGTATTGATAGCCAATAACTAGTTAGTTTTGCAGCTTTAAAAATCAAATCCTCCATTTTTGAAAAAACGTACTTTTCTCTGGCTTTTCTTTCTGTTGGCGGTGGCGGTCACGGCCTGGAAACTCTATTCCAATAAAAAAGAACTGGAAACGGATGCCGAACTCAGCAAAGTCGTTCGCGATTTTGTCCCGGTTGAAGTAACCAAACCCCAAATGGAAACCCTGGCCAATACGCTCCAGGCCGATGGTATTTTCCTGCCGGTCAAGGAAATGTTTGTCATTTCCGAAACGGCGGGCCGCGTACTGGAAACCTATAAAAACAAAGGAGAATGGGTGACGGAAGGCGACCTCATCGCAAAAGTGGATGACGAACTGCTGCGCATCGAACTGGAAGCCACCCAGGCCAATCTCGCCAAACTGCGAAAAGACCAGGAACGGCTGGCCAATCTCATCGAGGGAGAAGCGGCGCCCAAAAACAAAATTGAAGACCTGCAACTCGGCCTTTTAGCCGCCGAAGCCAAAGAAAAGGGCTTGAAAAAACAAATAGCCAACACCAGTATCAAAGCCACGATGACCGGCACCATGGGTTTGCGGTTTATCGAACGCGGCAGTGTGATCGGTCCGGGTATCCAGGTGGCGCAAATTACCAACCTGGAAAAATTGCTGCTGATGGTAAAAGTGACGGAACGCGATGTATTAAACATCCGCAAAGGTCAGATTGTCAAGGTAATAGCCGATGTGTATCCCGATGCACAGGTGACAGGAAAGGTAACGAATATCGGCCTGCGGGCTGACAACGCCTTTAATTACGACGTGGAAATAGAAGTGACCAACCCCAAAAACACACCCATGCGCGCCGGCATGCACGCCAAAGCGATGTTCACCTTTGATGCGAACAGACAGGGACTGACTTTGCCGCGCAAAGCTATTGCGGGGAGTTTACAGGAAGCCAAAGTGTATGTGATCGTACAGGATTCGCTGGTGGAATTGCGCACCATCCGGGTAGGTGGCGTTTACCACGATAAAGTGGAGGTGCTGTCCGGTTTGCAGCAGGACGACCGGGTGGTGGTCACAGGCCAACTCAACCTTTCCAATGGCGCAAAAGTGCAAGTGCTGCGCTAAGTAAAAAGGCAAAATTGCAAAATGCAAATGGCAATGTAACTCAGTGATTTGCCTTGCTTTTTGCCAGTTGCCGTTTTGCCCGTTTACTTAAGTTTCATCCAAACAACAAAACCGTGTCCGAAATAAACCAGCGTCCTGCTCATATCCCTGCCCTCGACGGGGTGCGGGGTATTGCCGTCCTGCTGGTCATGTTGGGTCATTTTCTGATCCGGGAATGGTGGACCGACCCTCAATGGTACGCGCTCCTGCAGGGAGGCTGGCTCGGCGTCGACCTGTTTTTTGTATTGTCCGGATTCCTGATTACGGGTATTCTGCTGGACACCAAAGGTCGTAGCAACTACTGGAGCAACTTTTACCGCCGAAGGATATTGCGTATTTTCCCCTTGTATTACACCGTAGTGATTATCACCTGGTTTTCAACTTATTTCATTGAAAATCAACGGCCTGCAGGATATGACTCTTTTTGGTGGTTCTTTGGTTTTGCCCCGAATATTGCCATCGCTCTTAAAAATGAATGGTCCTGGCACAGTCATATTTTCAACCTGAATCACCTGTGGTCGCTGGCGGTGGAAGAGCAGTTTTATATTTTCTGGCCGCTGATCGTCCGTTTTGTGCCGATCCGTTATCTACTGGCACTCTGTGCCTTGCTGGTATATTTCAGCACCGGTCTGCGCCACTGGACGGATGATCTCATGCATACCAGCATGTCGAGGGCCAGTTACGTGTTGCCGTATTGCCGTATGGACGGCCTGGCCGCAGGGAGTTTTCTGGCAGTTTTTTTCAGGCTGCAATTGCAGCATTTTATTCCTTTCGACAAATGGATTGTGCGCATTCTTTTCTGCTGGATGGGCTACCGGATCGGAGACGGGTTGTGGAACGGCAATACGCAGTACTTAGCGACATTGACCGCGCTGTTTTTTGCTTCGTTTTTATACCTGGCACTGAACCAAAACCCGGGAGCACGGGTGCGCCGCTTGTGCGAAAATACTTTTTTGCGCCACCTCGGGAAATTCAGCTACGGCCTGTATATCTTTCACCAGATGTTTGAATACTTCTGGCATGATCTCTTCCGGGATACGTTGCTGGAAAGCGGCCTGGGGCCTGTCTGGAGTCAAATATTGTATATACCGCTTGCTTTTGCCGGCACGTACCTGCTGGCGCGCATCAGCTGGGTTGTGCTGGAACAGCCGTTTTTAAGGCTAAAACAGAAGCGTGTTTAGTGTTTCGTGTTTGGTGTTTGGGGCACTTTGCCCGAACTACTCACGGTTGCCACAGGCAAAGTGCCCCAAACACGAAACACTAAACACCCACGTCCTCGCGGAGCAGTTGCAGTTGAATGCCAAATGGTGTGAAACAGTACACAAACCCCGCTTCCCGGTTGATTTCCAGCAGGCGCATGCGGGGTATTTGTTTCAACTGCTCCAGCGTGGTGTCAAAATGTGCAACGCGCACAGCAATACTGCATCCGGGTACCGTGCTTTCGCGGAGGGGGTTTAATCCCTGACCATAGACGACCCATTCCCGCAGCTGGATTTGTTGTCCGCCCAGACCAAGCAGGCTTGAGCGACCCGTGGCCCGTTCCGGCATGGCATATTGCCGCGTGATCCGGTCGTCGGAGTCCGACTGTACGGGGCCTTCTTCCGATAAAATGTCAAAGCCCAGCCAGGTAGTGAAAAATTGTACCGCAGCGTCCAGGTCGGGTACGACGAAACTACAGTAAGCGAGTCGGGTATTTGCAAGAATAGCCATAAGAAAAAGGGCAAATAAGTGAAAGGACAAAAGGTATTTCGTGTTTGGTGTTTAGTGTTTGGTGTTTAGGGCACTCCGCCTTTGGTCCGTGTTTGGTGTTTGTAGCATCACAATAGTAGGTGATAGAGAAATAAAAAGCGTCCCTGCCGGATAATATTCCCGGCAGGGACGCTTTAGAAGTGGTGGTGGTAGATTACACTAAGCATTTTGGGTTTTCAGAACCCCGACTTTGCGAACGATATAAATAGCGGCAAGTACAAGGGTGTAAGTGAAAGTTGCGGTCATGGTTATTGTCGTCAGGTGATCGGTTATGTGTTTGTAAGACATTTGGATAACGCCCTGCCCCTAACCCAACGCTGCCTGTTTTTAAATTATTTTTGAAAAAAGTTTTTTTAATACCTGAATTTTATCGTAAATAATTGAAAATGAATCGTTTGTGTAAAATATTATTTTTGAGAATTTTAAGTTGGGCCTTGATTAGGAATGATGAATGATGAATGATGAATGGCCGAGCGTGATGTCGGACATCACGCTCGGCCATTCATCATTCATCATTCATCGTTCATCATTCATCATTTCCTGCTATCACCATCACAATCTCGCCCTTCACCTCTTTCGCGCCGAAATGCGCTTTTAAATCCGTCAGCGAAGCCGTTTTTATTTCCTCGTGTTTTTTGCTCAGTTCGCGGGCTACACAGGCCTGTCGTTCCGGGCCGCAAAAAGTACTGAGTTCTTCGAGGCATTTCAGCAGGCGGTGCGGGGATTCGTACAGCACAAAAGTGTGCGGGAGCGCCGACAAATATTTCAGGCGGGTCTGGCGGCCTTTTTTGTGTGGTAAAAAGCCCTCGAAGTGGAAAGTATCACAAGGCAGTCCGCTGGCCACCAAAGCCGGCACAAAAGCCGTCGGGCCGGGCAGGCACTCCACCCGTACGCCCCTGCGCTGGCAAGCCCGGGCCAGGAGGAATCCGGGGTCGCTGATGCCTGGCGTTCCGGCGTCGGAAATGAGCGCCATCGTGACGCCAGACGCCAGTTCATCTACCACCCGCTCCGTCACGGCGTGTTCATTGTGCGCATGAAAGGCCCGCATGTGCGTCGTGATCCCGTAGTGATCGAGCAACCTGCGACTGGTACGCGTGTCTTCCGCCATGATGACCGACACCTCTTTCAGGATGCGCAGGGCGCGCAGCGTGATGTCTTCGAGGTTGCCGATGGGTGTGGGTACGATGTATAACATAAGTGCAAAAGGTGTTTGGTGTTTAGTGTTTGGTGTTTAGTGCACTCCGCCTTTGGCTCGTGTTTGGTGTTTAGTGTTTAGGACACTTTGCTTTTTGCAGTAGTTGGTATTTTGGCCAAAGGCGGAGTCTCCTAAACACGAAACACCAAACACGAGCCAAAGGCGGAGTGCACTAAACACCAAACACCAAACACTACGCTTGAGTAAGCGTATAATGATACGTTTCCATAATCAGATTAGCCAGCAAGTTCTGGCAAGCCGTCTCTACTTTCTGGCGGGCCTCGGCTTCGTTGTCGGCTTCGAGCGTCATGCTGACGTGGCGACCGATGCGCACATCCAATATACCGGAAAGATGGAGGTGTTTCATGTTATTGACCACCGCTTTGCCTTGTGGGTCAAGCAGTTCGCGGTGGGGCATGATGTCAATTTCGGCGATGAATTTCATGGTGGAAAAGGTTGTTGAAGGGTTTGAAGGTTTGAAGGTTTGGAAGTTTGATGGTTTGAAAGTTTGATGGTTTGAAGTGGTAACCTAAGCCAAGAGTTACCACTTCAAACCATCAAACTTTCAAACCATCGAACTTCCAAACCTTCAAACCATCAAACCTCATGTACAATTTTCTTTTTTAAAACAATGGACGCAAGGATATAAACGAGAATGATGATTGAAAAAGCAAGTTCTTTCAGGAAAAAAACGAGCAGAACAAACAACAGCAAAAAAGCCAGGTTGAACGCATTGCTGCTCCAGTCGAATCGTTTGATTTTCATGCCGAACATGGGGATCTCGCTGTTGAGCAGCCACGACAAAACAGCCACCAATCCGTATAAAAGCCACGGATTATGCAGCCATTCGGCCAGACCGAAGTAATTGTGGTGCGCCGTCAGCATCAGGCCCAAAATAAAAACCGTACAAGCCGGCGTGCTCAGTCCGATGAAATAAGTTGTCTGCCGGGTATCGAGGTTGAAACGCCCCAGGCGCAGCCCGGAACTGGCCGAGAGCACAAAAGCCGGTAAGGCAGCCGTACAAATAGCAAATACCTGTCCTGCCGGAACGATCTGATCTGCATCGCATACGCCTGTTTTCAGCAATTGGTACAACATAGCGCCCGGAACAACACCGAAACTCACGACATCTGCCAGCGAGTCGAGTTCTTTGCCGAGCGGCGAAGGGACGCCCAAAGCCCGTGCCGCCATGCCATCGGCATAATCGCAGAGAAAAGAGCCGAGGGTAAAAAATGCCGCCGTCACCGGGTCGAATGCAAGGGTATACAACAATGCACAACACCCGAAAAACAGGTTGGCCAGCGTTAACAGATTGGGAATATGCTTCATAAAAAGGGTTTGCATTCAGGGGATGCGGCGCAAAAGTAATATTTTCGCCGGGATTGGCATTTTGCTAATTTGCGGCCCGGAAGGATGGAAAGTTTAATGGTTTGGGAGGTTTGATGGTTTGAAGTGTTAACTCTTGGCTTAGGTTACTGCTTCAAACCATCAAACCTCCCAAACCATCAAACCTTCAAATCCTTTTTAAGAAAACTTTGACATCTGATACAGCCAACAAATTGCCCTGTTTTTGCGTCTACCTCAAAGTCCATATAACTGATACGATTCCAAAAGCCGTATTTCAGGAGTATTACCGGGAATTTGACCGAATAAAATCAAACCTGAGATCCAAAACACAACATGATCATGAGAAAACAAGAACTTATTCTGATTATCGCATTGTTCGGTGCGGTGGCCGCCATGGCACAACCTTCCAATGACGAGTGTACCAATCCCATTGTCATTCCCAATGTACTGAATTTTTGCAGTGCCAATGCGGCGTTTACCAATGTGGGCGCTACGCCCTCTACCTATGGCCCAGCTACCTGTTTTGGCGCTACCCAGAACGACGTGTGGTTTGCTTTTACGGCGCAAGCCACCGACGTGACCATTACGGTGCGGGGCGCTACGCCGCAGGCGGCCGGGGGTACCCTGCAAAATCCGCAAGTGGCGCTTTATTTCGGCAACTGCGGCGGCACCATCAATCAACTCGAATGCCAGAGCACTGCGGGTAGCACCCATATTGTGGAGGGCTACCAGGGCGGGCTTTTTGTAGGGTCTACTTACCTGATTCGGATACAGGGCAACGCAGGCAGGGTAGGTACCTTCCAACTGTGTATTAACAACTACAACCCGCCCATCGAACCGACTTCCGACTGCCCGGAGTCGGCCATTTTATGCGATAAATCTTCTTTTGTGGTTCAAAATGTAGCCGGAGCAGGTAATAACATCTCCGAACTGACGGATGCTACCTGCTTCTCTAACGGAGCGCCCGGCAACTTTGAAACCAATTCCACCTGGTTTGTGTGGACCTGCTCCCAATCCGGCACACTTGAATTTACACTCACCCCGCTGAATATCACAGAGGACCTCGACTTCGCATTGTACCGGCTTCCGAATGGAATCGGCAATTGTCAGGGCAAGCAACTGTTGCGCTGCATGGCCTCCGGGGATTTCAACTTTCCAAGTCCCTGCATGGGTCCCACCGGTTTAAGGGCCGGCGACTCGGATATCAGCGAGGACGCGGGGTGTGCCAATGCGGGTGACGATGCCTGGTTATCGCCTTTCCAGATGGTACAAGGCGAATCTTACGCGCTGTGCGTCAATAACTTTACCTCTACCGGAAACGGATTTCTGATCGACTTTGCCGGCACGGGACTGTTTCTCGGCCCGGAAGCGGCATTTACAACCGACCCGCCTGCTGTTTGCCTGGGTACTGCCGTGGAAGTGCTGGATGCCTCCACATTTGCCCTGGGCGCCATTACGGCCTGGAAATGGAGCTTTGGCGCCGATGCCGTGCCACAAACCGCAACAGGTCCCGGCCCGCACACTGTACAGTTTAATACGTCCGGACTGCGGCCCGTGGTGCTTACGCTGGAAACCGCACTGGGTTGTAAAGTCACCGATATTCAAACGGTTAATATTTTTCCCGATGTGGAAGTCGATACGCTGATCGCAGCGCCGGACTGCAACGGGACAACTAACGGAACCGTCACGATCAATAATATTACCAGCGGTACGCCGCCTTATTTATATAGTTGGAATGGCGGGCCGTTCGGCTCCATGTCCAGTCTGAGTGGATTGGGCGTAGGTGTTTACACCCTGGTCATCCGGGACTCCAACAACTGCGAAACCGATCTTTCCATCGATGTGAAAGAGCGGGTGCTGACTGCAGAAGCCATCGTGGACAAACCGCTTTGTTTCGGCGAGGATAACGGGGTGATTACCATGAATGTAACAAATGGCGTGCAGCCCATTCAGTTCGATTTTGGGGGCGGCTTCATCACTCAAAATTTTCAGGGCGGTTTTGCAGCGGGTACTTACACCATACAGGCCGTCGACGAAGTGTTGTGTAGAGGAACCTTTGAAGTAGATGTAACCGATCATCCGGTGCTGGAACTGGCCGTCGACACCATAGATATTTCCTGCTTTACCGCCAACGACGGCATGGGCATCGCCATTCCTTCCGGCGGCGTGGGCAACTATACGTACCTGTGGTCGGACGGTCAAACCACCGAAAAAGCCAACGACCTGCCACCCGGCGCGTTTACGGTAACAGTAACGGATGGCAATGGCTGTACCATTACGGGCAGTATTTCGGTGATCGAACCGGCGGACGTAGCGGTCGCATTGGTGGATGTACTGGATTTGCTTTGCAACGGACTGTCCACCGGTGAAATCCGGGTGGAAGGGCAGGGAGGCCGATTGCCGTATACATTCAGCGCCGACGGGGTCAATTTTGTGCCGTTCGATACGCTCAGCAACCTGTCGGCCGGCGATTACTGGATCAAAATCAAAGACGGCGGCGGCTGTATCGACTCCGTTTTTGCCACGATCCTGCAACCGCCGCCCCTGGAAGTTATAGCGGAACCCGGCGATACGACCCTCGATCTGGGTTTTACGGTGAATATCACGACCGTGACTGCGCCCGCAGGTCGCCCGGTCACCTATGCGTGGTCGCCGCCTTTAGGCATCAGCGATGTGAACATAGCGGAGCCGACCATTACTGCGATTTCCAATCAGTTATATACAATTACTGTCACGGATGAAGACGGCTGTACGGCCGTTGACGAGGTGCAGATTATCGTGAACCGGAACCGTCCTATGTATTTTCCCAATGTGTTCGGGCCGGAAAAACAATTTCCGAACAATTTCTTTACGGGATTTGGCGGCCCGGCTGCCGAATCCATCACCTTGCTGCGTGTATTCGATCGCTGGGGAACGCTGATTTACGAAACCCGCGCCAACCCGATCAATGATCCTGCGCGGGGCTGGGACGGTACTTATAAAGGGGAACCTGTACAGGGCGTTTTTGCTTTTTACGCGTTCGTTCGGTTTATCGACGGGGAAGAATTGCAGTATGAAGGAGATATAACGGTGGTGCGGTAGATTCAAGGGGCAAAAGGAAAGGGCAAGGGGCAAAAGGCAAAGGGCTCAAAAGGAGGCAAAATTACCGAGTATCTATTTTTGCCCCTTGCCCTTTGCCCTTTGCCCCTTGCCTTTTATTTTGCCCCTTGCCCTTTGCCTTTTGCCCCTTACATTTGCGGCGATTTGTAATCCCATTTGTATGACCTATCGAAATATCAGGCTCCACCCCCTGTTACGGCTTATTTACCTTTTTCTGCGCCTGTACGCCTGGGTCGGCATGCACGTTTTTTATCGCCGCCGAACGGTGCTGGGTACGGAAAATCTTAGGTTTGACGGTCCTGCCATTGTTATCAGCAACCACCCCAGCACGCTGATGGATGTGCTGAACGTCGGTTTGCCGATCCGGCAGGAGATGTTTTTTCTGGCAAATTACAGTCTTTTCAAACACCCGGTCAGCAACTGGCTGCTGACCCGGCTTTATTGTATTCCCGTCAAACGCCGGGAAGATGTAGAAGAAGGGGAAGACCGCAACAATGACGCAGCGTTCGAGATGTCGTTCCGGCACCTGGAAGCCAACGGCTTGCTTTATATTGCGGCGGAAGGCGTCAGCTGGATGAATCGTTGGGTACGGCCTTTTAAAACCGGTACGGCGCGTATCGCATTCGGAACGGAAAGCCGCAATAACTGGGCATTGGGCGTAAAAATACTGCCCGTAGGTTTGTCATATTCGGCGGCCAATTTATTTCGGAGCGATGTCGTGGTGCATTTTGGAAAACCCCTAGCAGCAAGCGACTGGGCAGCAGCCTGGCAGCAAAATCCTGAGCAGGCGGTAGATGATTGTACTACTTTTTTGGAACAGACGGTTCGCTCGCTGACCATTGATACCAGCGACGAAGCCGGAGAAGAACTGATGGGCCGGTGGGAGGAAATATTGCAAAATTCCTACCCTGTTTCCGGGAAAGAGGCCTTTTTCAGAAGCCAACGGCTGGCAGAAACAAAACTAAACGACGACTCCCTGCGACAAAAAACAGCGGCGTATTTCAACCGCCTGAAAACGCTGGGGCTGCGCGATGCAGGGCTGCAACAACACAAAACCGGTCTCCGATGGACAGACCTGCTGACGCTGGCCTTGGGTTTACCTTTTTTCCTGACGGGTTATCTTTTCTGGTTTTTGCCCTGTTATTTGCCCTGGTTAGCAGCCAAAAAATTAAAATTGTACATCGGCTACGATTCGAATATCAAAACCCTGGCAGGTACCCTGACTTTCGGCCTGGCATTGGCCTGGACGCCCTACTGGCTGGGCATGCAAAACCAGTGGTCGGCAGCCCTGGTCATGCTGATCTGCATCGGACTGGGGTATTTTGCCGAGTGGTATGGCGAACGGGCGCGCAAATGGCTGGCGTACCGGCGCGTGGGCAGCCTGGATGTGGAAACGCAACGCGCGTTGCAGGCGGAGCGGGAGGAGATCATACGAGAAGTGAGAGGTGAGAAGTGAGAGGGTGAGAGACATCCCGCTTGGCATTTGGTTGTGTTTTGGCTTGGGAGTTTCAGGCCTGGAATCGTGAATCGTGTTTAGTGTGTGGTGTTTAGTGTTTCGGGGGCTTCGAGTTTGGCAGTAGTAAATATTTTGGTCGAATTTTCACAAATGCCAAAGGCAAAGTGCCCGAAACACTAAACACCACACACCAAACACGTTTCACGATTCCAGGCCTGAAACTCCCAAGCCAAAACACAACCAAATGCCAAGCGGGATGTCTCTCACCCTCTCACTTCTCACCTCTCACTTCTCTCTTGGTAGTTCAATCGTGAAGACACTCCCCTGCCCCTGCCCACTGTCCACCCTGATCGTCCCGCCATGTTGTTGTATGACCTTGGCGACGTAACTCAGGCCAAGTCCGTGCCCGTTGGCTTTTACACCCATTTCAGCGGGAACGCGGAAGAATTTTTCAAAAATTTTCTCCTGAAATTCAGCAGGGATACCGATGCCGTTATCTGCTACCTGCAAGATCACTTTTTGGTCTTTTGCCGATAGTGTAATCTTGATTTGCGGTGTACCTTTTACGTATTTTAAAGCATTATCGATCAAGTTGAATACCACGCTGGTCAGGTGGAGCCGGTCGCCGTGTACCATCCACGATGCGTCGGTTGTCAAACGGAGGCTGATATCAGCCGAAATTTTTTCCGTGCGTAGTTTGACGGCATCCAGCACTTGCTGCACGACCTGGCTCATATCCACAGATTCCAGGTATATGTTGGGTTCCCGTTCTTCAAACATAGACAGGCGCAGCACCCGGTCGACTAATAAATTCAGGCGTTCGAGTTCGAGTTTGGAAATTTTCAGAAACTCCTTTGTTTGTTCGGGCGGATAGTCATCGCGCGACAAGGCTTCCAGGGCTATACCGATGGTTGTAATCGGACTGCGCAATTCGTGCGACATACTGCTGATAAAATCATTTTTCAACTTGCCCAGTTGATACTCCCGGCGGAGGTTGCGGAGCAGTACCGTAAAAGCAATTACAAGAATGCTCATCAGGGACAAAGCCACCAGGATATAAGGTGTCATCTCCCCGGACCAGTAATCTGTCTCCCCATACACACTGCCGTACAGTTCTGTCCATACCGTGTATAACCAGTACATCAAAAAAATGAACAACAAAGCGAGGCTGGTAATAATTAGCCAAAGGGGGCGATAGGGACGACGGATAAACAACATGTGAAAAATGCTTTTAGAAGGCTAAAAGTATTGTATTCGTGTAAATTTTACACGTTTTACGTTTGTTAAGACAATCCGGGACAAAATACCGGAAACAGGACAAAAACGCAAATTCCGGCGCAAACGGTTGCGGGTTTGTAGCCTTTGCGCATATTCTTTTATGTCAATTTTTTACAGTAAATAATTTTATGTAAACAAATTTTCACAGAATCTATCTTGGTTTTGAAGAAGTGTATACTTTCGCAGGAGAAATTTGTATTCTCTGTATTTCAATGCACCAGTTATTCAATATTTTTGAAGTTACACAATCTGCTATTGAATACAGGCTGGCACATCCCGAGCCACCCTGTCGGCACGATTATGAAGAGATTATGGTTGGAACGAATGGTCAGATGGACCATTGTATCGATTTTCAGATGCAGCGTTCCGTAGCGCCCTCTGTTGTTTTTATCCCGAGGGGAAAAATCCACTACACTTTACCCAGCGAGGATGCCCGGGGTTGGGTGATTCAGTTCAAAAGCGAATTTGCGCCGGGCACCCCGTTCAGCACGTTTTCCAGGTTTCTGGATACTTCGTGTTATCCTTTTTCTGCCGGTGAAACCATCGATCGCCTCACATCGCTGTGCCAGTTAATGAACCGGGAGTTTCAAATAGCGTCCCCCGATTACTTAGTCATCCGGCATTTGCTTTGCGCCCTGATTGCCATGATAGATTCTGAACGAAAGAAGAATCTTCCCGTAGCGCAGCAGGAAGTAAAAAGCACACAAATCACACTTTTTAATACCTTTTTGAAAATCCTGGAGAGTGATTTCAGGAGTTCGGGGGGCTGCAAAACCTATGCGGACAAGTTGAATATTTCTGTTCGCCACCTCAATAATGTATGTCATACGATGTTCGGAAAAAGTGTTTCGGAGATCATTGAAACGCGTAAATTGCTGGAAGCCAGACAGTTACTTCTTGGCACATCAAAAACTGTTTCAGAAATTGGTTTTGACCTGGGCTATAATGAAAAGTCTTATTTCACCCGGGTGTTCCACAAAAAGACTGGCTTGACCCCCACGGAGTTTCGAGCGGCGGCAAAAAACCTCAGTTCCTAAAAGTACCACCATTGATCTGAAAAGTGTTACCGTCTGCTAGGCGTCTGAATCCACTTTTGCCTCGTTATAAATTTGCTGTCATTTCAAAGTTTGGCAGAATAATAATTGTATCAAAAGCGTGACATTTTGGTATAATTTGGTTTTTGAAATACCTGTTGCGATTGGAGTACTGCCACATAGAATATTGGCAATTTGAGAAGAGGAGAAGTTGGAAACGCGAGATGTTGTTTGCCTGCTGTTTAGGCCCACCACACTAAACAGTTAAGGCAGTTACTCCGTCATTTTAAATTTGCTACATCAGTCCACTTGTTGCCTGACGAATGGGACCAAGTTTTAAAAAATTATTCTTGAAATCGGTATTGCTGCACGCTGCCATTTTTCAGGTCTGGGCTACATACATGTTGCTAAGTAACCAAATTGGCTAATTTACATAAGAACATTTTTTTTTATTCAAACTACATTCAAATTTCATTCGCATGAAGGAAAAACAACTTACCACCCGATTCATCACCCCCCCTGATCGCCACAGGCTGTGGGGCGGGCTGATGGTTCTTATTATGCTGTTTCTGACCAGCTCGGCTTTTGCCCAGAAGCAGATCAGCGGCAAAATCACCGATGAGACCGGCACTGGTTTGCCTGGTGTAACGGTTTCTGTACAAGGTACCACGATTGGTACCACTACCGATATCGACGGAAATTACAAACTTTCTGTTCCGGCCGGCGCGACTTTGCGGATAGCGTACACAGGGTACGATGCCAAAAACGTAATTGTTGGCGAGGGCAGCGATGTCAGTCTGTCGCTTACACCCAACGAAACACTGATCGCCGAGTTGGTCGTTACGGGTTACACCGTCGATACGCGGCGACAGACCACAGGATCCGTTTCCACGGTGAAGACCCGCGACCTGACGGCTGTACCATCCGGTAACGTCGAGCAGCAATTGCAAGGCCGCGTTGCCGGTGTAACGGTTATTACCAACGGTCAGCCCGGTACTGCCAGTATCGTGCGTGTCCGCGGTTTTAATGCGTTCGGTAACAACGAACCACTGTACATCGTGGATGGTTTGCCGGTTGGTTCCGTTGACTTCCTTGCTCCGGACGATATCGAATCGACCACTGTATTGAAAGATGCCGCCGCCGCTTCTATCTATGGCGCCCGTGCAGCAGGCGGTGTAATCGTATTCACCACCAAACACGGTTCCAGAAAGCCTCAGCCCCTGACGATCAGTTACGATGCCTCCGTCGGTTTCACCACACCGGGTACGGGCCAGGAAATGCTGAATTCGCAGGAATTGGCCGACTGGACCTGGATTGCCCAGCGCAATTCCGGTGAGGCCACAACCCACCCGCAATATGGTTCAGGCGCTACTCCGGTATTGCCCGACTATATCAACGTAGGCGGCGCTGCAGGCGTGATCGGTGCGGTCGATCTCAATGCAGAAAAAGCGAAGTACAACGTCGACCCGACCGCCGGTGCGGTTTACCAGGTCGTGAAAGCCAATAAAGAAGGTACGGATTGGTACGGTGCAATTACGGACAATGCGCCGATGACGCGTCACGCTTTGGGCTTTAACGGCTCTACGGATCGCGCTCGTTACTATGTGGGCCTGAACCTGCAAAACCAGGAAGGTATCCTCAAGTATAACTCATTCAAACGGTACTCTTTCCGTATCAATACGGAATTTGACCTGGGCAAACGGGTACGTGTGGGTCAGAACCTGCAGTTCACTTATCGCCAGGTATTGGGCCAGGGTGGTAACGGCAACGGCGCCGGTGTAGCACAGGACGAAAATTCCATACTCAGCGCTTTCCGTATGCCTGCGATTATTCCGGTATATGATGAATTCGGCGGATATGCCGGTACATCTGCGAAAGGTTTCAACAACCCGCGCAACCCGGTGGCAGAACGCGATGGCGCTGCCAATGACCGCAACTTCGGCGCCGGTGGCCTGGGTAATTTTTACCTCGAAATCGAGCCGATTAACAACCTTACCCTGCGCAGCAGCATAGGCGGCACATACGGTAGTTCTTTCTACAAATACTATTCCCGCCTGCAGTATGAAAACTCGGAGAACAACGCCAGCTTCAGATATGGCGAAGGTAGCACCCACTTCATGAACTGGGCTTTCACCAATACTGCCGCTTATAAAGCAACGTTTGGCGAATCTTCCCTCGACCTGCTGGGCGGTATTGAGGCGCTCAATACCGGTCAAGGCCGTTTCACAGATGCATCCGGCTTGAACCCGTTCTCTACGGATCCGAATTACATCAACCTGAATACCGTTTCCAACCGTGTGGTGGGCAGCGGTTATTTCAATCAGCCGACTTTCTTCTCCGTATTCGGTCGTGTGAACTATGGTTTCCGGGATAAATACTATGTCACAGGCGTACTGCGCCGGGATGGTTCCTCTGTATTTGGCGAATCCAATCGCTACGGTGTATTCCCCGCAGTATCTGCTTCCTGGCGTGTAACCGGCGAATCCTTCATGGAAGGCGTTTCCTGGCTCGACGACTTGAAAATCCGCGGCGGATGGGGCCAGATGGGTAACTCCCGTATCAGTGCTGAAAACCAGTTCAGCCTCTTCGGTGGCGGCCTTGGCGAGTCTTACTACGACATCAGCGGTACCAATACCAGCGCCGCCGAAGGTTTTTACAAAAGCCGTGTGGGCAACCCGGATGCAAAATGGGAAACTTCCGAAACCACCAATATCGGTTTTGACGCCTTGTTGCTGAATGGCAGATTTGACGTGATCCTCGACTTCTGGCGCAAAAATACCAACGACCTGCTCTTTACCGTTCCATTGCCACAGGTACTCGGCAGCTACGCTGCTTCCCCTGCTGTCAATATCGCTTCTATGCTGAACGAAGGTATCGACCTGCAAATCGTGAACAAAGGCCGCTTGAGCGACAAAGCGCGTTACGAACTCACACTTACCGGTGGCTGGCTGCACAATGAAATTGTAAGCCTGGCGCCAGGTACCGATTACTTCGAAACTGGTACCGGTGGAACCAACCGTTTGAGCCAATCGCCGATCCGCAACCAGATCGGTTACTCTATCTCTGCATTTTACGGCTACGAGGTACTGGGTTTATTCGCCAACCAGGCTGAAGTAGACGCCGCTCCTGATCAGGATGGCGCCGGCCCAGGCCGTTTCCGCTATGCGGATATCGACGGTATGGATGCCGATGGCAAATTGCTCGGTCGCCCTGATGGTAAAATCGATGCTTCCGACCGTACTTACCTCGGCAGCCCGGTACCAAAATTCATGGGTGGTGTAAACCTGAAAGTAGTTGTCGGTTCTTTCGATGTGGAAACGTATATTTATACTTCGCTGGGTAACAAGATCTTCAACATTTCAAAATGGTACACTGACTTCTACCCTTCATTCACAGGCGCGACCAAAAGTGCACGGGTGAAAGATTCCTGGACGACCAGCAACCTCGGTGCTGAAACACCGATCTTTGAAAACGTTTCTAACTTCAGCACCAACACACAACCGAACTCCTTCTATGTGGAAGACGGTTCGTTTGCACGGATGCAGAATCTGGCCATTGGTTACACCTTGCAGGCAAATGCTTTGAGCAAATTGAAACTGAAACGCGCACGTGTCTTCATTTCTACCAACAATGTCTTCACTTTAACAAAATATCAGGGACTTGATCCAGCCGTCGGCGGTGCTGTAGATACTACATTTGGTATCGACATTGGCAACTACCCGGTTACACGTAGTTTCCTCTTTGGTGTAAGCGTGGGACTTTAAAAACTTTTTCGAAATTGATTTTTCAAAAGTTAAATAAAACATGAAAAATAAAATAAGCAATAAACTATTGATTGTCCTCAACGTCATCTTGATCGGCAATCTGATTCTTACTGCGTGTAAGAAAGAGTTCCTGGAGATTGCCCCAACGGGACAACTGACAGAAGGATTAGTGACCAGCAAAAAAGGTATTGAAGGTTTGCTGATCGGTACTTATAGTATGCTGGGCGGCCGCGGCAATTACTTCGGCGGCGCTTCCAACTGGGCCAACGGCAGTATCCAGGGAGGAGAAGCGAACAAAGGCACGGATGCAGGTGACTTCAATGACATCAACTTCGTGCAGCGCTTCGAATTACAGACTTCCTCCCGTGTTCCCGCCGACCGCTGGGGGCCGCTTTACGAAGGTATCAGCCGGGCGAATGCCACCTTGAAATCAGTAGGTATATCCACTGACCCGGCGCTGTCCGATGCGGACAAAACCCGTATTACTGCAGAAGCGCGTTTCCTGCGCGGACACTACTACTTCGAGCTGAAAAAATCGTACAACGATGTGCCTTATATCGACGAAACATTAGCTCCTGAAGACGTCATTAAAGTGCCGAACAATGTCGATATCTGGCCGAAAATTGAAGCGGACTTTCAGTTCGCTTTGAACAACCTGCCGGAAGTACCGAGCGCAAAAGGCCGGGCCAACAAATGGGCTGCCGCTGCTTATCTCGGAAAAACGTACCTGTTCCAGAAGAAATTTGCAGAAGCAAAAGCGCAGTTCGACGCAGTGATCGCAAACGGCAAAACTTCCAGCGGCGCCGCTTACAACCTGCTGCCCCGTTATCAGGACTTGTTCAATGCAATATTTGACAACAATGAAGAGATAATCTTCTCCGTACAGGCGGCTGCAAATACAGGTAGCACCAACAATGCAAACCCTGACTTTGTACTGAATTTCCCGTACAACACCGGTACCAACGGCCCCGGTAGCTGCTGCGGGTTCTTCCAGCCCAGCTTCGAATTAGCCAACTCCTTCCGCGTCGATGCCAATGGTTTGCCATTGCTGGACGGTTCTTACAAGAATCCGGCGAATGAATTGAAAACCGACCAGGGCATCAAGTCTTATGACCCGGAACTGGATACGGTAGCTACCGGAAATCCGACACTTTTCACACCGGATACAGGCCCGGTCGATCCACGTCTTGACCACTCTGTCGGTCGCCGCGGTATTCCATACCTCGACTGGGGCAATTTCCCGGGCCAGGCATGGATTCGCGACCAGCCTTTCGCAGGTCCTTATGCACCGAAAAAGTATATCTACTCCAAGGCAAATGAAAGCACCCTCACGGATGGCAGCTCCTGGACGCGTGGCTACAGTTCTATGAACTATGCTATCATCCGCTTTGCCGATGTATTGCTGATGGCTGCGGAAGCAGAGATCGAGTTGAATAACCTGGAGAAAGCCAGGGAATACGTGAACCGGGTACGCGCCCGTGCAGCCAATCCGGCTTCCTGGGTGAAAGCCGGCGACGGTTCCAACGCCGCTAACTACGTGATCGGTCTGTACAATACACCCTGGACAGATGCAAACGCAGCCCGCACTGCCGTACGTTTCGAGCGCAAACTCGAACTCTCGGGTGAAGGCCATCGCTTCTTCGACCTGGTTCGCTGGGGTACTGTGGCGGCAGATATGAATACTTACCTGGCCTACGAAGGCGTCAAACTTCCCAACGCACTGGGTGGCGCTACGTTCAAGCCAAGCAAAAACGAGTACTATCCGATCCCCCAGACGCAAATCGACCGTCAGGGAGGAGATGCTGAAACAGAACCCCGGCTATTAAGCCCGGTGTTTGGTTTTTCGTGTTTGGTGTTTGGGGCGTGTATTTTTTAACCGAAATACGATAAACCAAACACGAAACCCTTTATAAAAGAAAGGTTGATGAGGTTTCGGAAACGGGCTTCATCAACCTTCTTTTTTAATGCCGGATTAAGCAGGTTTTTTTGAATATTGCGACGGCGACCCGGACGGAAGGAAGGAACCTGGTATGTGCGGGGTCGTAAGACCCTACGGTCTGCACACAATTCTAACACTTCATTTACATTGTGTATACTACACGTTTTTTTAACCACAACGGACACGAAGTGGTTTCACAAAGGACACAAAGCGTAGAGTTGACCACATTATTTTAGTCATTTGTGATGATTTTTGCCAGATTAACGGATAATATTAAGCGGAATGCGGTCAACTCTACGCTTTGTGTCCTTTGTGAAACCACTTCGTGTCCGTTGTGGTTAAAAAAACGTGTAGTATACACAATGTAAATGAAGTGTTAGAATTGTGTGCAGACCGTAGGTCGTAACCCGCGCGGCGCGGGGGGGCCCTTCACCACCCCCCCGCCCGGGATTATCACTGATTCTTGAGCCAGAGATTACCGCCGTGCGCGGGTCTTACGACACATGTCAAACGTACTGATCTTTATGGCTGTGAAAAATGTACTTAACAACCCACCCCGAGGTGTCATTCCGAGGCGGCACGCCGCCTTCAGCATCGATCAAAACGGAATGAACCGAAAGCCTCGCCCAAGTGAGGCGGTGACTGACAATCACCGCCTCACTAAAACGGGCGGTTCATTAGCAACGCAGTGAGGAATCTGGTCGGACTTGAAATGAGCGCTTCCACTTTCCTCTTGGGCAAGTAAAAGCGCTATTCCGACGGCCTGATTGAAGTTTTTTTTATAAAAACCCCGTAGTAAGGTGTCTGTACTTAGAGGTTGTGTCAAAAGGGTCGAAGTAAAATAAGATGCCAAATTATACTTGGTTTTTTCGGTGCGAAACTTCCCGAAAGTTTAAAACTTTCGGGAAGTTGGAGGTAACGCGAAATTAAATTTCACACTAAAACCATGGCTCAAGTAGAATCCGACTTTTGACACAACCCTGTTATTGAAATAGCGTTTTGGATCAATTAGCATCGAGTGGCTTATATCAACAACCGTCGGCTTACTGAAATAGCGTTTTGGGTCAATCAACATCGAGCGGCTTATATCAATAACCATCGGCTTCAGCCGGTGGTTAGTCAACGAATACCATTTAGGGGTTTTAACCCCATTTGTAACACCCGGGGCATAATGCCGTTTTATATTAGGAACTTCACATGAAAATTACTAACCCTCACCTCTCTTTTCTCTTGTTTACACTATCCGCCAGCGCGCTGCTATGGCCGGGTTGCAAAAAACAGGAAACACTTTTCCGGCTGCTCGACAGCGGTAAAACGGGTATTTCATTCAATAACGACATCACTGAATACGATTCGCTGAGCATCCTCAATTCCGAATTTATTTACAACGGCGGCGGCGTCGGAATCGGCGACCTGAATGGCGACGGCCTGCAAGATGTTTATTTCACCGGCAACCAGGTGGAAAATAAACTGTACCTCAACAAGGGCAATCTCAAATTTGAAGACATCACAATCCGCGCCAACGCACAAAAAAGACCCGGCGAATGGTCGGCAGGTATCAATCTGGTCGACCTGAATACCGACGGGAAAATGGACATATACGTCTGTAATACCTTCGTTTCTGACCCCGAAAAAAGAAAAAACCTGCTTTTTATCAACCAGGGCAACGATGCCGACGGCGTTCCGAAATTCCAGGAAATGGCCGAAGCCTACGGTATTGCCGATACGACCCACTCCGCCAACGCGCAGTTTTTCGACTGCGACAACGACGGCGACCTCGATCTGTTTATCGGCGTCAATTACATGGACAAACTCAACCCCAACGCGTACTTCAAAAAAGCCACCGACGGCTCCTCGCCCAATCGCGACCGGCTGTACCGCAACGACTGGAATGCCGAAGCCGGACACCCGGTTTTTACGGATATTTCCGTGCAGGCCGGTATTCAGTGGGATGGTTACAGCCACAGTTCCCTGATCTGCGATTTCAACGAAGACGGCCGGCCGGATATTTATGTCGCCAATGATTATGTCACCAATGACCTGATTTATATCCGCGATACCGGCGTTGCTAATGTTTATTCCAATCGTATCGCGGGCATTTTTAAACACCAGGCCGCCTCGGCGATGGGCAGCGATGTGGCGGATATCAACAATGACGGTCGGCTCGACCTGTTTACGACCGAAATGTTGCCGTACCACAATAAGCGGAAGAAACTTTTTATGAACGCCAATAACTACGTCACTTATATCAATAACGAGCTGTACGGATACGAATACCAGTTTTCCAGGAACGTCCTGCAACTCAACCGGGGCATTAATCCTGAATCGGGTCTGCCGGTATTCAGCGATGTGGCATACTTAGGCGACCTGCAGGAGACGGAGTGGAGCTGGACGCCCCTCCTGGCAGATTTTGACAACGACGGCAACCGCGATATATTTGTGACCAATGGTTTTCCAAGAGATGTAACAGACCACGACTTTGGCAACTACCGCAGCACCGTCAGTTATTTATTGCCTCCCATGGAACTGCAAGAGGCCATTCCGCAAATCAAGGTACCCAAATTTGTTTTTCACAACGAAGGCGACCTGCACTTTACCGATTTTTCCAAACAATGGGGCGTGGATATCCCCGCTTTCTCCAACGGCGCTGCCTGCGGCGACCTCGACAACGACGGCGACCTCGACCTGGTGGTCAACAACATCGACGACAAAGCCTTTGTGTTTCAAAACACGCTCAATGACGGCGCTGAAAAATCTAATTTTCTGCGCCTCCAAATTGAAGGCGAAGCAGGAAATCCCAACGCATTCGGCACGGAAATAACCGCGTATTTTGACGGAAAAGCCCAAAAAGGTATGCTGCTTTCGGGACGCGGTTACCTCTCGGCTTCCGAAAATTTCTTTCACCTCGGACTGGGTAATGTCTCAAAAGTAGATTCGGTCGTGATTCGCTGGAGAGGCCTGCGTACGGCCACCCTCACCAGTCTCCCCCTGAATGAAACGCTGAAGGTTCGACTGAAAGACCTGCCATTTACCATTGCAAAAACCGGAAAATACGCAGCGGGTATGTTTGAAACGCCGGATCCCGCTTCGCTGGGCCTGGCTTTTATGCACCGCGACACAGACTACATCGATTTCAACTACCAGGTGACGCTGCCCCACAAATATTCGCAGTACGGCCCCGGCATATCCGTGGGCGATATCAATGCCGACGGACTCGACGATGTGTACCTAAGTGGAAGCGCCCGTGAGCCGGGAACCTGGCTGCTGCAAACAAAACTGGGCACTTTTACGCGCAAAGACCTGGCTTACAAATTGGATCCCATGCGGCGGGAAGAAGAACTGGGCACGCTCCTGTTCGATGCCGACGGCGACGGCGACAACGATCTGTACATCGTGCGGGGCGGCAACCAGTACGAAGCCGGATCGCCCTTGTACCAGGACGTGTTGTGCGTCAACGACGGGAAAGGCAATTTCACCATTGCAGCCGCTGCCCTACCGGTGGAAACGGCCTGCGGACAGGCTGTCAAAGCCGCCGATTTTGACGGCGACGGCGACCTCGATTTGTTTGTCGGCGGACGGGTGTTACCCCGTTTCTTACCCTAAAACGGATCGCAGTTATATCCTGCGCAACGACTCCAAAGGCAAAGACCAGCCTGTGTTTACGGATGTGACGGAGCAGGTTTGCCCCGAATTGACCTATATCGGCTTGGTCAGCGACGCGCTTTGGACGGATTTTAACCAGGATAATCAACCCGATCTGTTGCTGGCCGGAGAATGGATGCCCCTGACTTTTTTACAAAATGAAGGCGGGAAGTTTAAAAACGTGACGCCACAAACGGGCCTGGCGGATAAAACCGGCTGGTGGACCAGCTTGGCCGCCGCCGATTTCGACAACGACGGCGATATGGATTACGTGGCCGGCAACTTTGGCGAAAACGTCTATTTCAAATGCCGCAGCGGGGAGCCGCTGTCCATTTACGCCAAAGACTTTGACGGCAATGGTTTTTACGACCCGTTTATTTCCTGTTTCTGGCCCGATTCCGCCGGTACACGCCGCGAATATTTTTACCACAGCCGCGACGATGTTATTAAACAACTCGTGATGATCCGCAAGCGCTTCAACACCTATGGCGCCCTGGGAGAAGCCACCATGCAGGATGTTTTCAAACCCGACGACCTCAAAGGCGCACAAATCATGCAGGCCAACTGGATGTTTAGCAGTTTTGTGGAGAACCTCGGCGGCGGTCGTTTCCAGATCAGTGCTTTGCCGGTGGAGGCGCAGATAGCGCCTGTGCAGGGCATGATGCCCTATGACATCGATCAGGATGGCCTGCTCGATTTGCTCTTAGTCGGCAATGACTACGGCATGGAATTGATTCAGGGCCGTGCAGATGCTTTTTGCGGCCTGGTGTTAAAAAACATGGGCCAGGGAAAATTCAAGACGCTCGATCTGGAAGAAAGCCATTTTTATGTGCCTTATGACGCCCGCGCACTGGCAAGGGTCAACCTCGCGAACCAGCGGGAACTGATCCTGGCCACCCAGCACCGCGGCCCGTTAAAAGTTTTTTCGCCCAGGTCCTTGCCGGGAACAATGGTCCCGTTACAGGCAAACGAAGTTAAAGCCGTTATAACACTCCAAAACGGCAGCAAACGAACGCAGGAATATTACCGGGGCAGCACGTTCCTGTCGCAGGATTCCCGTTCGGTCCGCCTGCATGAGGGTATTTCAAACATCGCATTTTTTGACCGGAATAATAAAGAAACGCGCAGCGTGTCACCGAACATGGTGCGGTGATCCGTACCGGCTGCTTTAGCTGCCGGATACCAAAACAGGCAACATTTGTTCGTTTTTCCACGCATTCTAATGGCCTCGGCATGCTCCGGCAGCTAAAGCAGCCGATACAGCCACATCACTCAAAACACCGAACAGGGTTCGGTGATACATAACCACACATGACATACCTCGCCAACGACGCCCGCTACAACCACATGGAATACCGCCGCTGCGGCCGCAGCGGACTCCAATTACCAGCAGTTTCCCTCGGACTCTGGCATAACTTCGGCCACGTGGATGTGCTGGAAAACTGCCGCGCTATCCTGCGCCTGGCCTTCGACAGCGGTATCACCCACTTCGATCTGGCCAATAATTACGGCCCGCCGCCCGGCTCGGCTGAAGAAAATTTCGGCCGCCTGCTGAAAGAAGATTTTGCGCCGTACCGCGACGAACTGATCATCTCCACCAAAGCGGGTTACCTGATGTGGCCCGGCCCTTACGGCGAATGGGGCTCCAAAAAATACCTGGTTTCGAGCCTCGACCAGAGCCTGCAACGCATGGGGCTGGACTACGTGGACATTTTTTACCACCACCGCCCCGACCCGGATACGCCGCTGGAAGAAACCATGTCGGCCCTCGACCTGATCGTGCGGCAGGGCAAGGCCTTGTACGCCGGTATTTCCAATTATCCGGCGGAAGAAGCGGCCAAAGCCTGCGCCATTTTGAAACAACTGGGTACGCCCTGCCTGATCCACCAGCCCAAATACTCCATGTTCGAGCGCTGGGTGGAAGGAGGCCTGCTGGATGTGCTGGAACAGGAAGGTGTGGGTTGCATCCCGTTTTCGCCGCTGGCGCAGGGTATGCTCACTGACCGCTACCTGAAAGGTATCCCTGCCGATTCCCGCGCCTCCAAATCGCATGGGTTTTTAAAGGAGAGTGCCATCACAGAGGAACGCATCGAACAAATCCGGGCGCTGCACAACCTGGCTACCCAACGCGGAGAAGGGCTGGCCCAAATGGCGCTGGCCTGGTTGCTGAAAGACCCGCGCATCACTTCTGTGCTTATCGGCGCCAGTCGCCCGGAGCAATTGCAGAATTCGCTGGAGTGTTTGAAAAGCCCGAAGTTCACTGCGGAAGAACTTCGGGTGATTGAAGGGATACTTGTTTAGATAGAAGTGAGAGGTGAGAAGTGAGAGGGAGAGGTGAGAGGTGAGAGGTGAGAAGACGCCACCCGTTTGGCGACGCGGATGCTTTGGCTTTGGTCTTGGCCTGAATCGTTAATCGTGTTTAGTGTGGTGTTTAGTGTTTCGGGCGCTTCGCGTGTGGCATTTGTGAAAATTTGACCAAAATATCAACTCAGGCCAAAAGCGAAGCCCCCGAAACACTAAACACCACACACCAAACACAATTCACGATTGCAGGCCTGAAAAACCAAAGCCAAAGCATCCGCGTCGCCAAACGGGACGTCTCTCACCCTCTCACTTCTCACTTCTATCCCTCTCCCACCACTGCCTCCACAGCCCCTTCACCACCACCAGCCCCGCCAGGGGGATCGCAGCTGTGGGCATTGCCTGTGGCCAGAATTTCCAGAAAACAAGCGCCAGTGCGGCGAGGATAGCCATAACGATAAAATAATGCCGCAGTTTGTCCGTGGCCCGAAGGCGCCAGAACACCAACAGGTGCGTCGGCATGGCCCACATCAGGTTGTAATTGGATTTGGTGGCGGAGTGGTCGGTCGCAAACCACAGCAGCGCCATAATGAGACCTGCCAGGCCCAGCACGAACCAGAAAATGGTATCAAAAATATGTTCGGTGCGCGGGTTAGCCATACTGAGCAGACCGAGCAGCGCCACAAAACAGGTCACGAACAAGGGTCTTTCAAAAAAACCGGGTTTCCACTCCGGTGCAGGAAAAGGTTGTTGCGGGGTAAATATCTCTCTGCCGACCAGCGGGGCGCCGTTGGGCAATTTGGCTGCTCCAAACATATCGTGCACGTAATCAGGCAAAAACATAAAGGCTTCCGGCGCGGCGCGGCGGTCGGCTGGCGTACCCAGCACGAGGTCGATTCCGAATTCCGTCCAGGGCAGCGTGGTCAGATATTGATGCAACAAATCGCGCATGGTGAGGCCCAGGGGCAGTTGTGTACTGTCAAAAGCAATCTGGTGAAAAAGCGATTCCTTCACGATATCGCGGATGCGGGTAGCGCAGTTGTCGTAAAAAAAATCGTACTTGTAGTAGCGGTTTTCTTCCCTTGCATTTTCCTGCAACAGCGAAAAAAGCCGCTGTTTTTGTACGGTATCGAGTTGAAGCCATTGTTCCTTCATGGCACGGCGGTCGGACAGGTTGCCGTATTCAAAACTCCGGTAAGGTTCGAGGTCGAGGAAATACAATAGTTTTCCCCGGCAGAATTTGAGCAAAAAATTCGGCTGCTCAAAGTCGAAGGTGCCGTAGTTGTAGCAGCGATCCAGCCGTTGCTGCGGGTCGTACACCCGAATAGCGCTGTGTCCGAACGTACTGTACACATATTCGCCCGGCGCAACGGTCATCAGGCTGATACGAGCATCCGGCGACAATTGACTGGCCGGCGTTTGGGCCGACAATACACCGAACAAAAAAAGGAAGGGCAACAGGCAGGCATGTTTCATGGTATAAGAAGATTTATGGCTGCGAAGATGAAGCATTCCGGGAAAACCACAAAATCAGGAATGAGGAATGAGGGATGAGGAATGAGCATCCGGGTAAGGCTACTGATCAGGGCGTGACGACTTCGCACGCACTACTCACGATTGACGACTCACGATTGACGATTGACGACTCAAATAAGATCATCGACGCTTCGTACCTTTCTTTCGCGGCATAAATTCTACCCAGCCGATGCTCTGCTCCGATGACCGGCGGGGGATAAGTGACCAGCCATACGCAGCGCAGCGCTTCATCGAGCGGGATGCCCGCATATTGCACCGCATTTTGCACCGCCTGCCACATGGTGAGAGAAGAGCCGGCCAATGTGCCCGCTTCGTCGGTGTAGCGGTCGCCGGCAAAACGGAAACGATAATCGCCCAGGAGGCTTTCCGTCACGGCATCCGAGATGAGGAACAGTTTTTCACCCAGCAATTCTTTGCTGATTTTCAAACAGTTATAATCGCAATGGATTCCGTCTGCGATAATACTCGCCCAGGGTTTGTGCAGGTAGGTAGCACCCACCAGTCCCGGCGCGCGACTCTGCATTTGGCTCATGGCATTGAACAGGTGCGTCGTCCTGCCGATGCCTTTTTCAAAACCGCGCATGGCTTCGTCGAACGTGGCATTGGAGTGGCCCGCGGACAGCAAAATATCGCTTTGCAGCAGCAGGTCGAGCGATGCGTCGTCGAAGCGCTCCGGCGCGATGGTCATGTAACGCACCACATCTTTTCCGCGCTCGATGAGTTCGGCCACTTCAACAGGATTGGGTGTTCGGATATGTTGGAGCGGGTGCGCGCCTCTTTTTTCGGGGTTGAAATACGGCCCTTCGAGGTGAAGTCCCAGCAAACCCTTGCCGCCCGACTGCACATACGCCCGGCAGGCATCTATGGCTTGCCACATGGTTTCGAGCGGTGAACAGGAAAGGGTGATCTGAAAATAAGCGGCGCCGCCGGCTTTCACCGTTTCATACGTTTTTTGAATGGTTTCTACGGTCGGTTCGTTGTTGAACAGTTTTCCCTGGCCGCCGTACACCCGCAGGTCGATCAAAGCAGGGGCGATGGAACGGCCTTTGCAGGTCAATCACCCTGGCGGGGCCGGCGCGTCTCCGGTGCTGACATGCGATATCAATCCGTTTTCAACAGTAACATGCGCCCGTTCGAGCACTTCGGCGCCGGTGAATACCCGGGCGTTGATGTAGGTAGTTTGCATGGGGGAAAATAAAGGAAAGGGTAGGAGGAATGAGCAAAAGCGAAAGCAAAACGCGATGCTCGGACAATTGCCGCTTTCCCTTTGCATCCTCATTCCCCTTTCCCTCATTGCTCTTAACTAATCCCTGAATTTGTCCATCACATGCCGCAGCTGAACCCTTGCCCGGCTCAAACGGCTTTTAATATTGCTGGATGTCCAGCCGGTCATTTGGCCGATCTTCCACACTGTGTTCATGGAGGTAAAACAACTCGAGGGCGGTGGCATCCTGCTGACTCAACTGACGGATGGCGTCCTGCAACTGGCTTGTATGTTTCCTGTTTTTCGCTGGTGGTAAAATCCGAATAGGCGTCCACGGCCTTTACAGGCGCATCTTCCAGGGACTGCCAGGACATGTAACGCTTGATCCGCAGGCGATTGACGGCTAAGGAAACGGCTATTTTATGCAGCCAGGTGTTGAATTTACTCCCTGCCCTGGAAATGGGGCAGGGCGCGGAAAGCGCGTAAAAAGTATCCTGCATCACTTCTTGACCGCCTCTGATCAGATAAACAGCGGCTCAGCACCGATTGAACCAGGCGTTCGTAGCGACGAACTAAAACGGTATATGCCTGCTGGTGATTCATAGCGATCAGGGTGATCAGCTTTTCATCACTCAACTGGGTATAGGAAGAATTGCTTGCTGCGTACATCTTATTTTCACTTTTGTTTTTGAATGAAACAAAGGTGGCCCCCGACGTCGCAGGTTGAAAAGTAAAAGGTGCTGAATGACCTATTTTGAGGGATGAATTGACAGTTATGAGGATGGGTTTATGAGAATGAGGTTCAGGAAAATGGTGAAGGAATGAGATTTCATCTCCCTGCCGAAACAGTAACGGATAACGGATAACGGACAACAATCGGAATCAATTCCTCATAACCGATAACGATAATCCGATCATTCCTGGAAGCAGTCAAAACTATGTGACTTTGAGGGATAAACAGTAGAGTATATAGGCAAACAGCCCGTGAGTACGCTACGCTGGTGTGTTCTATGTGCTATGTGGTAAAAAAAAACATGCTGGCAAGTAGAAAAAAATAGTTTTGACTGCCGGTCTTTAAACCTATGATTCGCACGGATAACTAACAACCGACAACTACTCACCACTTCTCACCCTGCAGCTCGGCCGGCAAATCCTGAAAGCAAAAAGGACGGGTGAATCGGGAGGTGGCTGTGGTGCTGACCGCTCAGCGCTACGAGCTGTCCGTCGGGCGGGGAACGGCCCGCCATGCACCATCGCCGGCTAATCTCGACGCCGGTGGGGAAGCCGTTAAAAACCAACCTTCCCACTTTTAAGGTCAAATATCACCGGAGTTCTTTTTGTATGCTGCAAAATCCTCCTCCGTTCCGTGGATCGTAGCGGTCAAATGTCCCTGAAGACTTTTGGCAAATGCGAGTACGGATGCTTTGTC
>JADJSY010000006.1 GCA_016711435.1 Lewinellaceae bacterium | reverse complement strand
CTCTTCAAAAGCATGAAAATGCACTTCCCGGACAAAGCCCATGTTGCCAAACAGTTTTTTGCCACCGGGCAGTGTTTTCATGCGACCGAGCCGCTTGTTTCCCCGTACGATTTCAGCGGGCGTGGCCGGGCGGCGTTCGCCGAGTGTACCGTAAATTTTGGTCATCGGTGGCGTGGCGAATTTTCCTAAAACCAGACTTTTCAGCCAATACCACCGCCCGCTGTTCACCGCCATGATGCAGACTTTAGGGTTGGTTACTGCATTTCGAGGGATATTTTTGGTGAAAATTTCAAAATAAAAACCTGAAAATGTGTCCCGGTTGAGGAAAAACGAGCCAATCGGCGTGACGTTCGGCTGCCCATCCACATCTGCCGTTGCAACAGCGACGTGCAGGTTGGTGGCAAAACCATGGCGGAAGTTGCTGCGGATAGTTTGCCAGTTTTCAGAAGTGATAGGTAAAGGCATTTGAACCTGTTTTCGGAGTAAAACAGGGAGTCAGAAGGTTTTGGCATTTTTCATATAACAATTTGCTTTTTTAAATTCAAAGTACTTTTAAAAAAGTCTCTCGTAGCCCTAAAATCTCCACCTCTTCCGGCACGACAAAAAGCAGGGTGCAGCCTGTGTTCGTCCGCACCGAATGTTTGAAATCTGGTGGCGTATAGAGGTAGTCTCCTTCGGTCAAATGCGCTCCTTCTACGGTAACTTCGCCCGACAGCACGAAGAGTTCCTCACCTGCCGGATGGTTGTGGTAGGGATAACTCGCCCCTGCCTCGAATTTTAGAAGGATGGTTTTTGACCGCTGCGCGGCTTCGTCGTAGCGGAGCGATTTAACAAAACGCCATTGTAGTGGTGGCCGTTTTCAATAAGTGGCTGCCATGTTTTTTGCCGGCTGCGGGTAATGTAATCGAAGATGTCAGTACTCATTTTTTGCAAATTTTATTGCAAAGGTCGGCCTTGGTCAGTTGGTGGAAAATGGACAAAACCGGAAAAATCATGTAAAATTCAAATTGGATGCGCCGCCCTGTACGTTACCGGAGAAACGGCCGTGTGTTTTTTGAAAAAATTGGAAAAATAGAACGGGTCGGCAAAGCCCAATTGGAAGGCAATTTCCTTCACTGAAAGATCATAGTAACGTAGCAGGCGTTTGGCTTCCGAAACGGTGAGGCTGAACACCACATTTTGCGCCGTCTTACCCGTGTGAAGTTTGGAAAGTTCATTGAGTTTGGCTTCAGTCGTGCCGAGGCGGGCTGCGTAGTCCTTCACGGTGGGTTGTTCCCGGTAGTTTTCTCGCACGAATTCGAGGAAGCGGAGGAAAAGCGCATCTGGTTTCCAGATTTCGTCGCCCCGCTCCACTTTGCTGCGATTGAGTTCTACGAGCAACAGTTCGATATGAGCGCGCGCGGAAATGAGGTATTGGTAAGGCTCTTGCGCTAGTTCGGTTTCGATTTTGTTCAAAATGCTTCCAAAATACGATGCATCCCTCACGGGAATGACCTCGTTCAGGCCAAAATGACAAAACAAGCCGTTGTGAAACACCAATTCGATGTCGTTGTCGTCTTTGCAAAAGAAATCGAGCGTAAAATCCAATAGCAGGGCGTTCCCTTCCAACGCTGTAAAAGTGTGCATTTGCCCTGAAGTGACGGTGATGGCTTCCCCTTCAGCGAGCGTATATGCAGCCTCGTCAATTTCCAAATAAAGACTGCCCTGGCGGCAATAGACGAGTAGGTATTTGAGTATCCGCTGTGGCAGGCTGGGCAGGTTTTCGGCTTGTAGATGTGTGATGGAGATCATTTCAGCAACTAAAAATTTAAATCGGCTGAGCAGCTTTGTAGACCGCAAGAGAAACGTCAGTATGCTTTTTGAAAAAAGGTAATCAAAGCCCCGTCGACTTTTCCATCGCCTCCGTATAGCGCGTACCCATCACTTTAATGTGTGCGGAAGCCGTTTCAATTTCCTGCAGTTCTGCCGCCGTCAGTTCGATGTCGGCAGCGGCATTGTTCTCGGTCAGGCGGTGCAGTTTGGTCGTGCCGGGGATGGGTACGATCCACGGCTTTTGCGCCAATACCCAGGCCAGGGCAATCTGGGCAGGGGTAGCATTTTTGCTTGTAGCAAATTGATGGAGCAAATCCAGCAGGGCTTTATTGGCCATACGGGCTTCTTCGGTGTATCTCGGCAGCCTGTTGCGGATATCGCCTTCGGCAAATTTTGTATGTTCATCAATTTTGCCCGCCAAAAAGCCCTTTCCGAGTGGACTGAAAGCGACCAGGCCAATTCCCAGTTCTTCGATGGCAGGAAAAATCTCTGTTTCATGCTGCCTTGTCCACATCGAGTATTCGCTTTGGAGCGCCGTCACAGGCTGCACGGCATGCGCCCGCCGGATGGTCTGCGCGCCTGCTTCCGAAAGGCCGAAGTGCCGGACCTTACCTTCCTGAATCAGTTCTTTAACCGTTCCCGCCACATCTTCAATCGGCACGTTCGGGTCGACGCGGTGCTGGTAAAAAAGGTCCAGTACGTCCACTCCGAGCCGCCGGAGCGATGCTTCCGCTACCCGCCTGATGTTGTCGGGGCGGCTGTTCACGCCATTCATTTTTCCATCCTCAATATTGAAGCCGAATTTTGTGGCAATGACCACCTGTCCTTTGAATGGAGCAAGCGCTTCGCCAACCAGTTCTTCATTGATGAATGGGCCGTACACTTCGGCGGTATCGAAAAAGGTGACGCCCTGTTCGACGGCGGCGTGTATCAGCGCAATCATTTCATTCTTATCAGCGGCAGGGCCGTAGCCAAAGCTCATGCCCATGCAGCCAAGTCCGATGGCCGACACTTCCAAGTTGCTGTTGCCAAGTTTGCGTTTTTGCATTATAAAATCGATTTTATAGTGGCTATCTCACAAGGTTTATAAGGTTTATAAGGTTTATGAGGTTGATAATAGCACCCAAAAATGAGGGAAGATACTTCATTGAGTGGCTATTATCAACCTTATCAACCTTATAAACCTTCATCAAACCTTGTAAACCTGTGAGACACCCTTTGCCTGGCAAGATAAATTAGTTGCGGGTTTGTTTTAACTGCTCTCCGGTGTAGCGGTCGCCCACCACCTTGATATTCGTAACCGCTTCGGTGATTTGTTTCAATTCTTCTGTTGTAAATGCAATGTCTGCCGACCAAAGGTTTTCCTGCAAATGCGCAGGCTTTGTGGTGCCGGGAATAGGGACGACCCAGGGTTTTTGTGCAAGCAACCATGCCAGCGCCACCTGGGTGGCGGTGAGGCCTCTTTGATTTCCAAATTCGGTCAGCACATCAATCATCACCCAATTGGCTTTTATGGCCTCGGGCGTGTACCGCGGCAGCGTAGCCCGGTTGTCATTGGCAGCGATAAATTTTGTCCGCTCATGGATGAACCCGGAAAGATAGCCCCTGCAAAGCGGGCTGTACGGCACAAAGCCGATGCCCAATTCTTCACATACTTTTAATACATCTTCTTCCGGCTTTCTCCACATCAATGAATATTCGCTTTGAAGGGCAGTAACAGGTTGAACAGCATGGGCTTTGCGAATGTTTTCTGCGCCGGCTTCGCTCAAACCAAACCTCCTGACTTTACCTTCCTTAATTAAATCCTTTACCGTTCCGGCCACATCTTCTATGGGTACATTTGGGTCCACCCGGTGTTGATAAAGCAGGTCAATATGGTCGGTTCTCAATCGTTTTAAGGATTGTTCCACTACTTCCCGAATATGATCCGGTCTGCTGTTCAATCCGGCCATCTGCCCGTTTTGAATATTGAACCCGAATTTGCTGCAAAGGAGTATCTTCTTGCGCAAAGGGGCCAACGCTTCACCTACCAGCGCTTCATTGGTATACGGCCCGTATACTTCGGCAGTGTCGAATAACGTGACCCCCATGTCGACTGCTTTTCGGAGCATTGCGATCATGCTTTTTTTATCCGGGATAAAACTGCGGTGGTAACTCATGCCCATGCAACCAAGCCCGAGTGCAGACACTTCAAGGCTGTGTTTTCCAGAGCCCAGCGTGCGGTGTTTGACATTTGTCTTCCCGCCTTTGGTTATTCCATTTGCCGTTGCGTTTGATGGGGTAGGGTTAATGCTAAAAGCCGGAGTTGCTAAAAACGATGCGCCCAGGGTAACGCCTGCCTTCAAAAAATTTCTTCTGTCGTGGCTCATGTGGATATGTTTTTATGATGAACGTTTACGCGTTTCTAAATTTCAAAGGACTGATGTCGAGGTGTTTTTTGAAAAAATTATTGAAGTGTGTCACCTCCGCAAAGCCCAGCGCATCTGAAATTTCCGACACATTCCATTTGCTGTGCCGCAACATGATTTTCGACTCTTGCAAAATCCGCTCGCTGATGATCTGGGTCGTTGTTTTGTCCGTTATCGCTTTCACCGCGCGGTTCAGGTGATTGACGTGGATGTTCAATTGACTGGCAAAGTCAGATGCCGAACGGATGCTCACTTTTGGGTGGTTTTCGTCAATCGGGAACTGTCGCTCCAACAGTTCCAGGAACAACGTGGCGATGCGCTGCGAAGCGTTGAGCGGGTGTTTGTCGAAGGTAGAAGAGGGCTGCATTTTCATGGCGAAGTGCAGCAGTTCAAAAACAAGGTTTCGCAGCATGTCGTATTTGTGGATGTAGTCGGAGTTGATTTCTGCGAACATCCGCTCGAATAAGCCGCGTATATTATCTGCTTGTTCGTCCGTCAACTCAAAAATGTGCGTACCCTGTGGTTGAAACACCTCATACTGGTTCAGATCGCCAAATTGATGGAAAAAGTGTTGATTGAAAATACAAAAAGCCCCGATCCGAATGGCATCCAGGTGTTCCCACTTGTATGGAATCTGCGGGTTGGAAAACGACAACGCCTGTTTTTGCACCTCCACCACCTTGTCAGCATAGTGCACTTTGCTGTTACCGACGACCAACATGATTTTGTAATAGTCGCGCCTTTTGTAGGGAACAGGTTGTCCTATCAGCGACTCCAGGCGAAACACGTTGAAATGCCCGATTTCGTTGCGAATGTTGTCCGGTAGCCACCCGAATTTTCTTTTGTAAAATTCTTCTATTGATTCAATCTTATCCATCCTTGTAAATTTTACAGTGCAAAGGAATGGGGATTGCAATCTTTCTTATAATGTATTTCAAAGCAATACTTACGATTTTCAAACAATTGATGGCTACCTAACCCTCACCGCCTTCCCTTTCTTTGCGCTCTTTTTCGCCGCCTCTAATATCTCCATCACCACCATATTGTTTTCAAGAGAAGACAGGTCATACGCCGGAAGTGTGATCTCCCCGCGCACCAGTGACGCAAACAGCGCGAAGGGGTCGTTGTAAGGCGCTTTCCGTTCTTCCAGGGTTTCTTTTCGTTCCGTTTTGTCCTTTTCTAATCGTATCCGCATGTCAGAGCGGTTGTCGCTGAAAATCTGCCCCGTGACGCCGTACACTTCCATGTCTTTGCGGTTGAATGGCCAGTTCCAGGAGGCCTGGATAATCCCCTGCATTTTAGGGTATTGCAGCAGGATCGTGGCTTCGTCGTCGACTTTCGGATAAATATCCGGTTTGATTTGTTGTGTGAGCGCCAGGACGGATACCGGTTTGGCGCCTTTGGTCAGCCAGGTAATGAGATTGGCGCCGTAGCATCCGAAGTCCGTGACAGCGCCGCCGCCGTTTTGGACGGGATCGGTCAGCCAATCCAGAAATTCCTTGTTGACGCCGATTTCTTTGGGGCCTTGATGCCCGTCATGTATGACTACTTTTCTCAAATCACCTATGGCGCGGTCCGAGTGTACCATGTCGAACGTTTTATGGTTTGTGGCGTACCAGGTCGTTTCATAGTTGGTCAATAAAAGAATTCTGTGTTTATCCGCCAGTTTTTTCATCTTTCTGGCGTGTTTCAGGCTGACGGCCAATGGTTTTTCCACCATGACGTGAATGCCCAAAGGCGCGCAGGTTTCCACTACTTCCAGGTGCTCGTAGATCGTTCCGAATGCGGCGACGGCTTCCGGCTTTGTTTTCGCGATCATGTCGGCCATCGTATTAAAAACAATATCCATGCTGTAGCCGTGCTGCGTGGCATACCGTTGGGCCAGGTCTTTATTGGTTTCTACAATGCCGACGAGTTGAACATCACCCTGTTCGGGCCGGCCCAGTAGCCAGTGTACATGTGTATGGGTAAGTCCCACAATGCCTATTTTAAGGGGCGTTTTAGTCTGTGCAGGGAGTGCCGCGGACATTAAAACAAGCAAGAAGAAGGCGAATTGTTTTTTCATTAATTTCTGACTTTTGGCTTGGTATTCAAAAAGATCATTCTTTTGGTAAAGGTAGAAGACCGGGACCAAAAAGAAAAAGGGAGCGTCCAATCGGACACTCCCTTTTGTCATGTTAAGTGCGGGAAGGGGGAGTCGAACCCCCACACCCGTAAGGGCGTACGCCCCTGAAACGTATGCGTCTACCAATTCCGCCATTCCCGCGCTGCAATAGATGTTTCAAAAGCGGATGCAAAAGTACAACCGTTTTTATCTTGTGCAAGTGCTTTTGAAAAAATATTTATGTACCGGCCGGTATATACCTTTGCGCCATGAAATTCCTCCTCATACAAACGGCTTTCATCGGCGACGTGATTTTAGCCACGCCGCTGATCGAACAATTGCGGCGGGCTTTTCCGGATGCAACCATTGATTTTGCGCTGCGCAAAGGCAACGAATCGTTGTTGTTGCAGCACCCGCACCTGAGGAAGGTTTTTATCTGGCGCAAAAAAGAGGAAAAGTATAGGGGGCTTTGGAGGATGTTGCGCGATATCCGCCGGGAGCGTTACGACTGGGTAATTAATTGCCAGCGATTTGCCGCTTCCGGCGTGCTCACGGTGTTGTCCGGTGCGCGGCACACGGTCGGGTTCGACAAAAATCCGCTGTCGCTGTTCTTTTCCCGGCGGGTTGCGCACCGATTCGGGACGGCAGCGCAACCCCTGCACGAAGTAGAGCGCAATCTTTCCCTCATCGCGCACCTCATGCCCGAAACACCAAACAGCAAACAGCAAACACCAAACTTCCAAACACCAAAACTCTATCCCAGTGCGGCGGACTACGCCGGCGCGAGCCAACTCAGCGCCGGTTCCGATAAATATGTGTGCATCGCGCCTACCTCCGTCTGGTTTACCAAACAGTATCCGGCGCATAAATGGATCGAAATGATCCGAAGGTTTCCGGCAGGAATGACCGTTTTCCTGTTGGGTGCGCCGGGCGACCAGCCTGCTTGCGAGACGATCCGGGAAGCATTGCCCGAACATAAGGTGTTGAATATAGCAGGTAAGTTATCCTTCCTCGAATCGGCGGCATTGATGGAAGGCGCGGCCATGAATTACGTCAACGATTCCGCGCCCATGCACCTGGCTTCCGCCGTGAACGCGCCGGTGACAGCCGTGTTTTGTTCTACGGTTCCTGCCTTCGGATTTACGCCGCTTTCTCAAAATGCCCGGGTCGTAGAAACTGATGTGGCCCTCGATTGCCGCCCCTGCGGATTGCACGGATATAAAAGTTGTCCGAAAGGCCATTTCCGTTGTGCGGAAACCATCAACCCTGCGGCGTTTAAAATGCCTTAATCGGAGGTTTTTACAAAGGAACGGCGGCTTTGAGGGGAAAGCGGCAGTAGTATGAAAAAAAAATTACCTGTTTTGCATTTTTCCAGTATCGGCAGTTGATTGCATGAAATATAAAAAAAATTAAAAGTGTTTCGCAGTAATGTTTGTGTATTGCTAAAAAAATACCTGATTTTTTGAAAATTCGGAAATGAAAAAACGCCTGTTTTTAAACGTTTGACAATGACCTGTATATCACGGAATAAAAAAATTCGTTCATATTTGCATCGTTATTAAAGTTAAGTGCGCTGGGAATCAATTCACAGCGTTTTTAAAAGCAAAACTTTGAACAACAAAGTGCTTTTGTCCGTTTGTTATCAAAAGCGCACAAGTCGAATTGAAAGTAAGGAATTTCAGTTCATACTTTGAGAAACTGTGACCAAGTGAGTGGGTGCTCGTCTTAAACCGCGAACATCCCAAAAAAAGATATAACGCTCAAATATTGAGCAAAGACAACCGAAGGCGGGGGCCCTCCGGTCCTTTCAAATGAGAAAGGGCGGAGGGCCATTTTTTTGTGCCCATGTGCTACCTTTGCTTCGTGTTTTTACCACTAGTTTCTCCCCCAGTTCACATAGCAATATCATCTTCTTGTCTATGTGATCTATGTGTAAAAACACGAAGCAACCCTTTCTCCTTGGCGATCCCAAGCCTGCAAGGATATTCCACACACCACTTTTCCAAACTTTGCGCCAGCGGTTCTGACTATGCAAAAACAACTTCTACTTGTTGGTCTTTTGTTTTTATCGGGTATTTCGCCCGTTTTCTGCCAAAAATACAGCAACGAATTTCTTGCAATCGGCGTAGGCGGGCGCGCCCATGGCATGTCGGGCGCACAAACGGCGCTTGCCAATGACCTGACTGCCATTTACTGGAATGCGGCCGGGTTGACTGAAATAGATGCGCCGGTGCAGTTGGCAGCCATGCACGCAGAATGGTTTGGCGGCGTCGGGCAGTACGACTTTTTGAGTTTCGGCAAATCGCTGAACCGCGATAAAAAGGCTTTTTTGGCCTTTTCTCTGATCCGGCTCGGGATCGACCAGATTCCCTACACCATCAACCTGGTGGAGCCGGACGGCACCATCAATTACGACAACATCTCGGAGTTTTCTGCCGCCGATTACGCCCTTATGGGCAGTTATGCGCGCAAATTGCGCAATCCTCACCTGTCCATAGGTGGCACAGTGAAAGTGGTGCGCCGCGTCATCGGCAGTATCGGTAATTCCTGGGGCTTTGGCGCCGACCTCGGCATGCAATACCGCAAAGGCAATCTGATGCTGGGTATTCAGGGCCGCGACCTGACCACTACGTTCAATGCCTGGTCGTTTACCCTCACAGAGCGCGAAAAAGCGGTTTTTGACAGTACGGACAACGAAATACCGGTTAGTAATACCGAGATCACCAAACCGCGCTTTCTGCTTGGCGGCGCTTATAAATTGCAATTGGGTGAAAAAACAACCTTGACGCCCGCGCTCGACCTGGAATGGACTACCGACGGACAACGCAATGTGCTGATCAGTTCCAAGTCATTTAATATCGACCCGCGCTTTGGACTCGAACTGGATTACAACCGTTTTGTGCAAATCAGGGCAGGCATGGGCAATTTTCAGCGGGTAAAAGATGACTTCGACCCCGATAAGGAACAACTTTCTTTCCAACCCAACTTCGGCATCGGCCTTCGGCTGGGCCGCGTACAACTCGATTACGCCCTAACGGATATCGGTAATGTATCGCAGGTGCAGTATTCCCATATTTTTTCGGTACGGCTCGATTTTAAGGAACGGCGCACGGTTGTCCAGTAAGGAACGGGTGATTTACATAAGACACACATTTTTCTGATTTGCTTTTCTGAGTCCCCTTCTTTTTTTAAATAAATAACACCCGATGAGCTCCTGCTCGACAATCCAGGTGTATCTTTGTATTGTTCTTTTAATCCTATCCGGTTATTTGTAAGCAATTACATCCGTTTTTCATCCCTTTTCCCGATTGCAGGCTGCCTTTTCAGGTTGCCGAAGGTGTTTGGCTTTTTGGTGATAGCTTTGTTACAGAAGCGATCATCGTAGCATATTCCTTTTTCTTTTATAATCTCATGGTTTGCCCCTCCCGTCAGGCTCGCAGTGAGGGGCTTTTTAAAGACTCGTTTTACGGGTCTTTTTTTATTTACGGCAAATCAGGTTGGTAAACTATCAGAAGGCCCTATTTTTCGGGCCACTAGCCACTCTGTTCCCATGCGTATCTCTTTTCCCGATCATTTTATCTGGGGTACTTCCACTGCCGCCGCGCAGGTTGAAACCGCTACACAACACCCCTGGCGCGGTTTGCAGGCTTTGGACGGATATACCTTTGAACGCACCACGGATCATGAACTCCGGCGGGAAGAAGATGCAGGGTATATTGTTCGCCTGGGGAATATATACCGCTGCGGGGTAGACTGGTGCCGCTTGCAGCCTGAACCGCTGGCCCGCTTCGATCCTGCAGTTGTGGCCGAATACCGCCGTTTTTTTGATCAATTGCGCGAAAAAGGCACAAAACTGATGTTTGTGCTGCATCATTTTGCCCATCCCAACTGGTTTGAGGCCAAAGGCGGCTGGACGCGGGCTGAAAATATCCCCCTGTTTCTGGATTATGTACAACAATGCATCGCACATTTCGGCGAGTACGCGGCCTACTGGAACACCTTCAACGAACCGAATGTGTACGCTATGAATGCCTTTATGCTGGGAAATTTCCCGCCGCATCGCAAAGGGCAGTATTTTACGGACAACCGCGTATTAGACAATATGGGACGGGCGCATGATCTTGCTTTTGATCTGATTCGGGCACAATCGGCTGCGCCCATCGGTATTTCTCTCAATACAGGATACTTTGAAGGCGTCAACTGGCCGGGTAGGGTAGTGGCGGCTTTTGTGCGCTGGTGGTTTATGTCGAGGGCTGCCGCGCCCTTCCAACGCTGCGATTTCTGGGGTCTGAGTTATTACGCCTATATGATTTTTGATCCGCTGCCCGTCGATGCGATTACCGGTCTGAAAAAATTGGAAAAACGTGGAATTCCGCACGACCGGATGTGGGGCTATCGACCCGAAGGATTGGGCTGGGTGCTGCGAAGATTTCATAAAAAGTACGCCAAACCTATTATTATTACCGAAAATGGTATCTGCACAGACGATCAACAACAACGCATTCAAGCCTTGCGCGATTACCTGAGCGTTTGTCACAAATGCATCGCAGAAGGTGTAGATTTGCGGGGTTATATCCACTGGAGTACCTGGGATAATTTTGAATGGCACCTCGGGCCTACTTTTCGTTTCGGGCTGGTGCGGGTCGATTTTGACACCATGAACCGGACGATGACGGATGCGGGGCTTTTTTATGAAAAAGTGGTTGCGGATAATGGTGTTTAGTGTGTGGTGTTTCGTGTTTGGGGGTGACAACTTTTGGCTTGAGTAATTAACTTGACTAAAAGTGTTTTCGCGATTCACAAGATGTCAAACAAGCAATAGGTTATTTTTGACCAAGCCAATTACTCAAGCCAAAAGTTGTCACCCCCAAACACCAAACACGAAACACCAAACACAAAAAAAATGCGCTCAACCTTACTCCTCTGCTGCTCTCTTCTGGCGCTCACCGGCCATTCGCAGGTATTTATGCGCCCGTTTGACAACGCCGCCGTGATGGCGATGGGCGGGGCCGGAATTGCTTTGCCGGGACTTTCTACAGGTCTGAACAACGACGCTCAGGCAGGTATGCTGACATCATCCGGTTCGCCCGGCGTTTGGGCGGGATCTGCTATTCCTTACGGACTTTCAGGCTGGCAAACGGCTCAAATTCAGGGTGTTATCGGCTTGAGTAAAGGCAGCGGCCTGGGCCTGGATGTGATGCATTCCGCTACTTCCGCGTATGCAGAACAACGCTTTCGCTTGGCCTATGGGCGGCGGCTGGGTGAAAATATCTTCCTCGGCGGCTCGGCGGATGTGCTGCGGGTATCGGCCCAGGAATATGGTTCTGTGACGGCAGCAACGTTTAGTGTAAGCATCCTGGCGCAGGCCTTGCCCAAAGTGTGGCTGGGCGCGAAATTGCAAAACCCGTTTCAGCAAAAAATTGGTGATGATATTCCCATTTCGCTTTTCCGGGTCGGCGGTGTCTGGAAACCTTCCGACTTGTTTTTATTCACTTTTGAAACGGAAAAAGACCTCGAACGACCTGCGCAAATAAAGGCCGGGTTCGAATATCGTCCCATTAGTCTGCTGGCTGTACGAGCCGGTATGCGTACCGGCACCGTGGCACGTGCAGGATTCGGGGCCGGTTTGCGGCTTAAAAATGGCCTTGCTTTAGACGTTGGTTCGGAATGGCACCCGAGCCTGGGAATAACGCCGGCAGCAATGATTTCCTGGCGGAAGGAATAAATAAACAGCAAAATGGCAAGATGCAAAAGGCAATGTAAATCAATGAGTTGCGGAAGATTTTGCACACCTACTTAAAAAAAGAATTGAAATATATGAAAAACATAACCGTCATCGGCGGCGGCACGATGGGCAACGGGATTGCCCACGTCTTTGCACAATACGGATACAACGTAGTACTGGTAGATGTGGCTGCGGCAGCGCTCGACAAAGCCATGATTACCATTGGCGCCAACCTCGACCGGCAGGTCAAAAAAGGCCTGCTCACGGAAGAACAGAAGGCAGATACCCTGAGTCGCCTGCAAACGCAAACCAATCTACAGGAAGGGGTGTCGCAAGCCGAGCTCGTGGTAGAAGCCGCCACGGAAAACACGGAACTGAAACTAAAGATTTTCAGGGATATGGACCAGTTTGCCCCTACTGCGGCCATTCTGGCGACTAATACCTCCAGCATCAGCATAACGAAAATAGCCGCTGCCACCAAACGCCCGGAACAGGTGATCGGCATGCACTTCATGAACCCGGTGCCGGTGATGAAACTGGTGGAAGTGATTCGCGGATATGCCACTTCGGATGCGGTTTGTGCATCCATTATGGCTCTTTCCCGGCAATTAGACAAAGCGCCGGTGGAGGTTAACGACTATCCCGGTTTTGTAGCCAACCGCATTCTGATGCCCATGATTAACGAGGCGATTTACAGCCTTTATGAGGGCGTCAGCGGCGTAGCAGAAATAGATACAGTGATGAAACTCGGCATGGCACACCCGATGGGGCCTTTGCAATTGGCCGATTTTATCGGATTGGATGTGTGTTTATCTATTTTGCGCGTGTTGCAGGACGGTTTTGGTCAGCCTAAATACGCGCCCTGCCCCTTATTGGTCAACATGGTAACTGCCGGCAAACTTGGCGCAAAAAGCGGGGAGGGCTTTTATACCTACTCCCCCGGCTCCAAAGAATTGGTTGTATCTAAAACCTTTTCATAACCGCTCACTTCTCACTTCTCACTTCTCACTTAAACCTCGCCAGACTTTCCTCCAGAATAGCGATGCGGGTTTGCGCATCTGCTAATTTTTTTCGTTCATTTTCAATGACTTGTGGGGGAGCGCCGTTGACGAAACGCTCATTGGACAATTTTACCAGAACTGATTGGGCAAAGCCTTGTTGATACGCCAATTCTGTAGTGGTTTTCTGGATTTCAGCCTCCACGTCGATCTCCTGGCTCAATACCACATAGTATTTTTCCGTACCGGAAATAAAAGATTTGGCATTGTCCGGCTCCGTTTCCGAAAAAGTCAGTTCACTTAGATTGGCTAATTTGATAACCATTTCCGGCAGACCACTTCTGGCAAACAGGGCTTCAGCTACAGGCCCTGATTGACCGATTACGACCAGCGGGTCCCGGGGCTTGATCTGATTCTGGTTTCGGATTTCCCGGATTTTCCCAATTACATCCTTGGCTGTTTCCACCTGCACAATCAGCGCCTGATCGGCGGTCGATGCTTTGGGATAAGATTGTATACAACAATCGTCTCCGTCTGGCCGTGAGCGGAGCTGGTGCCATATTTCTTCCGTAATAAATGGCATAAACGGATGCAGCGCCACCATCATTTGTGAAAAAATATCCAGGGTAGCCTCGTATGTAGCGCGGTCAATCGGCTGTTCATAGCCGGGTTTGATCATTTCCAAAAACCAGGAGCAGAAGTCATCCCAGATAAAACTATACAGACTCAACAATGCTTCACTCAGGCGGAATTGTTTAAAATCGCTTTCTCCTTCGATCAGCACCTGTTTGAATTTCTCTTGTAGCCAATGCAGCGCCAGCGCGTTTTTTCGCTTAATATCCTCGTTCTCAGGCGTTTCTGTTATCTGCCACCCTTTCACAAGGCGCAGGGCGTTCCAGAGTTTGTTGCTAAAATTGCGTCCGTTTTCACACAGTTTTTCATCAAATAAAATATCTCCGCCGGCGGCGGCGCTCGACATCAGGCCATAACGCACGCCATCGGCGCCAAAATCGTCGAGCAGTTGCAGGGCATCCGGGGAGTTGCCCAGCGACTTGGACATTTTGCGCCGTTGTTTATCGCGCACCATACCGGTGAAATACACTGCCTGAAAGGGTTTTTCACCTTTGTATTCATAGCCGGCCATAATCATGCGGGCCACCCAGAAAAAGATAATATCCCAACCCGTAACCAGCACATTGGTAGGGTAGTAGTAGTTGATTTCGCCATCCGGTTTTTCAAAACCGTTGAATACGCTGATAGGCCAGAGCCAGGAGGAAGCCCAGGTGTCGAGCACGTCTTCATCCTGTCGCAGGTCGTCGGGGCCAAGATCGGGATTTCCTGTTTTTTGCCGCGCTATTTCCAGGGCTTCTGAGGCTGAGGTTGCTACAAAAACGTGGGTTTCCTGGCTTAGGCCTTCCGATTTCAGGTACCAGGCCGGAATGCGTTGCCCCCACCACAACTGCCGGGAAATACACCAGTCGCGCAGGTTTTCCATCCAGTTGCGGTACAGGTTCTGGAAATTGGGCGGATAAAATTTGATTTCCTCTTCTATGACTGCTTTTAAAGCCGGTGCGCCCAGGTCTTCCATTTTGACAAACCACTGCAGCGATAATTTTGGCTCAACGACGGATTGTGTGCGCTCCGAACGACCGATTTTGGTCTGGTAATCTTCAATTTTGACTAAGTTATCACTTTCCTCCAGCAAGACTTTCATTCGTTTGCGGGCTTCAAAGCGATCCAGTCCAACCAATGGTGTAAACGTACACTGCTCGCTTATTCTGCCGTCGTCCGTGATAATATCGATAATTTCCAGATGGTGGCGTTGTCCGATTTCATAGTCATTCGGATCGTGCGCAGGGGTAATTTTCAAAGCGCCCGTACCGAGTTCAATATCTACATAATCGTCGGCAATGACCGGAATAGCTCGGCCAATCAGGGGGACCAATACTTTTTGGCCGACCAATTGGCTGTAACGCGGATCCTTCGGATGCACGGCAATCGCTACATCTGCAAAAATAGTCTCCGGGCGCTGGGTAGCGATGGTGATACCGTCTGCGCCGTTTTCCTTTTTATAATGAATATGGTAAAACTGCGACTGCTCTTCTGTGTACAGCACCTCTTCATTGGACAAAACCGTTTTCGCCTCCGGGTCCCAGTTGACCATGCGTTGTCCGCGGTACAGTTTGTTTTTTTGGTACAGGTCGACAAATACGCGGACACAATCCGCATAATATTGAGGATCCATGGTAAATGCCGTGCGTTCCCAATCGCAGGAGGCGCCGATCCTGCGCAGTTGATTCAGGATAATGCCTCCGTATTTATCCTTCCATTGGTAAGCGTATTCCATGAACTGCTCGCGGGTCATGTCCGCTTTGCGCAGTTTTTTTTCTTCCCGGAGCCAGTGTACCACTTTTGCCTCGGTGGCGATACTGGCGTGATCCGTGCCGGGCACCCAGCAGGCGTTTTTGCCATCGAGCCTGGCTTTTCGGATCAGAATATCCTGGATGGTATTGTTCAGCATGTGCCCCATGTGCAGCACACCGGTCACATTTGGCGGGGGAATCACAATCGTAAAAGGCTCTCTTTCGTCGGGTATCGAGCGGAAATAGCCCCGGTTTTCCCAGTGGGCATACCAGCGGTCTTCGGTATCAGCAGGCGAGTAGCGGGTTGATAGTTCCATGTGCAGTCAGCAGCAATCTATTGTGTTGTTTGAGTGATAAAACCAAAATGGCTGGCAAAGGTAGCACCGACTATCCTGAAAAAGAAAAAACCGGAGTGCAGTGATGCACTCCGGTATACATAAATGGAGATTAGGGTTGGGTATGACCCCCCATAACAATGAGGCGTGTTGTGGGCAAAAGGAAGATTGCTATACTTGGACGCGATTACAATCGAAAAAAGTTAAGCAAAAAAGGATTAAATTTTGACCAACCTCCCTTCCCTGTCAACAAGGAAGGAAGGTGGCCCAAGATTTGCTTTGGCCTTCGCTGATCGAAGACCTCTATGGAGGATAAATGAAGCAAATTATTTTATTAATCAAAAAGATTATGCACGGGTAACGGGCGGGGGCCTGTTGAAAAAATGTTTTTTAGTTTTGGGGAAATTGATTATTTAAGGCGTTGTATCTTCCATGATAATGTATTCCCGTCCATCTGTTGGAGTATCTATTTTTTTTGTTGTTTCTTTGGTGCTTCCATGAACACTTTTTGAAGTGAAGGTCGATTCGGAAGAGAAAAACAGGCTGAAAAGGAGGAATATAATAGGCATAACCGAATGTTTAATTTTGTGTTAGAAGTAAATCTTGACACAAAAGTCCGGCGCGCCTGCCCTTCAAAAAAGGACAAAGTTCTCCATTTCAATCCGGCCAGATTGAGCATAAACGCTACGTATTTTGATTTATTTTTGCGTTTAAAAAATTGATTATGATTGTTTTACATTCTTCGAGTGCTTGTTTTTACTGTTCCTTCAGCGGCAGCGATTTTTTGCTAACTTTGTGCTGATGAAACCAAAGGCGTCTGGATTGCTGGTGAAATATTTTCTCTGCAAATATGCTAACAGTCGAAACCCTCAAACAAGGACATTTTCCCTTGTTTCAATCCGGCCAGATTTGCCTTTTTTTACCTTAACCGGTTGATTATCAAAAAAATACACTATGGATTTTGATGTGCTAAAAGATCTGGTACAAACCATTACACGCAATAAAATTAAAAATATAGAGGTATTGGGCAACCCCGGGGAAGAAAAAAGCAGGGTAGAACTGATGTACGACGGCATCAGTGCAGGCAAGTTCAAATCGGAAGAGGATATTGCCCGGCACTTTTTTAAAAGCGATGCCAAAGACCCCAATTACCGGAAACTCAAAAACAAGTTGGTTCGACAGTTGGTCAACACCGCCTTTTTTGTGGATGTGAACCAACCGGCCTTCAATGATCGGGCAAAGGCATATTTCACAGCATACAGGGATTTTGCAGCAGCGGTTGTATTTATGACAAGAAATGCCAGAAAATCCGGAGTTTATCTGTTGCAATTGGTTCTGGAACAGGCAGTCAAATATGAATTTACAGATTTGGCTGCCGATGTGTCCAGAATGCTCAGGCGCGAGTTTGCACGATCTGGTGGCGACCACGAAAAAAATCAATATTATACAGGGTTACATCGAAAATATGAAGAAAAACGCAGATATGATATGCTGGCACTGGATTATCATGAAACTTTGGTAAGTTATTATCTTACTAAACGTTCCCCCAATCAGGAGATTCATCAACTGGCTTCCGACTATTATAATGAGCTTTACCCATTGGCTGAAAAAGTTGACACTTCTGCTTTTTATAACTATACTTATACTATCGGCATTATTAAATTTTCTTCTATAAACGATATCGCAAATGCTTTACAACTATGCGACCAAGCGTTGAGTATTTTAGAGCCTAGAAAAAATACAAACCGTGGCACACTAATTAGTTTAAAAATCCAAAAGATAGCTTTTTATACCCAATTGAGATTAGTAGACAGCACTAAAGTTAAGGAGTTGCTCGATTATTGTTTAAATATCTTAGAGGACGGTGAATTCGGATGGTTTCGTATTTATGAAGTTTATTTTTACAACTGTACTTATTCTGGCAGATATGAGGAAGCTCTAGAAGTTTACGGCAAAGTTACACAATCATCCAGTTTTGCTTTAATGGATGGCAGCCACCATGACAATTGGCTGCTTTTGGGTGGTTATCTCCATCTACTGGCAAAACTAGGCGCACTTGATACAACCAAAGTCGAATCAGTCGTAGGTGCATTTAGATATGGCAAATTTTTTAATGAAATAGAGGTGTTAACAAAAGATAAGGAAGGTATGAATATTCCCCTGGTATTTTTGTCCATTCTTTTTCATCTGTCGCAAAAAACTTTTGATGAACAAAATGACATATCTGTGGATGCACTGGAAAAATACCGGCAACGCTGGCTTGCCAATGATATGAACCGCCGCAGCGACAGTTTTTTAAAAATGCTGATCGCTTTTGCCAAAAAAGAATTTGCAACAACTGCTGCCGAGAAAAAAATCAGCAAAGAACTGGAAGTTTTGAAAAGTGAGACACCGGATGTTGCCGGCCAGACTTGGGCAGTTGAGGTTGTGCCCTATGAAACCCTTTGGGAATTACTAAACGCCAAAATGTAACCCATTCGCTTATTTGCATACCCTATCTCATAATCAAATTTACACGCTATGGAATTTGAAGCACTAAAAGATTTAGCCAAAACAATTACCCGGAATAAAATCAAAAATATTGAAGTGCTGGGCAACCCGGGTAAAGATCAAAACCGGGTAGAATTATTCTATGAAGCGATCATTTCAGACAAGTTTAAATCTGAAAAAGAGCTTGTCAGGCATTTTTTTAAAACCTACGATACGAAAAACCCAAGCTACTTAAAACTCAAAAACAAACTGGTACATCAATTGGTTAACATGGCCTTTTTTGTGGATGTGAACCAACCAGCCTTTAATGATAGGTTTAAGGCATATTTTACAGCATACAGGGATTTTGCAGCAGCAGTTGTATTTGTGACAAGGAATGCCAGAAAATCTGCAGTTTATCTGTTACAATTAGTTCTGGAACAGGCGGTCAAATATGAATTTACAGATTTGGCTGCCGATGTGTCTAGAATGTTAAGAACCGAGTTTGCACGATCTGGTGGCGACCATGAAAAAAATCATTATTATACAAGTTTACATCGAAAATATGAAGAAAAACATAGATATGATATGCTGGCTTTTGATTATCATGAAACTTTAGTAAGTTATTATCTTACAAACGTTCTCCCAATCAAGAGATTCATCAACTGGCTACAAAATATTATTGATGAACTCTTCCCATTGACTGAAATAGTCGATACTTCTGCTTTTTATTATTATACTTACACTATTGGCATTATTAAATTTTCTTCCATAAACGATATCGTAAATGCCTTACATCTATGCGACAAAGCGTTGAGTATTTTAACATAAGAAAAAATACGAACCGTAGCATTTTGGTTAGTTTAAAGGCTCAAAACCTGGCTTTTTATACCCAATTGAGGATAGTTGATAGCACCAAGATTAAGGAATTACTTGATTATTGTTTAGGTATCCTAGAGGAAGGCGAATTCGGATGGTTTCGTATTTATGAAGTTTATTTTTATAACTGTACTTATTCTGGTAGATATGAGGAAGCTCTTGAAGTATATAACAAAGTTATACAATCTCCCAGTTTCTCATTATTAGATGGCAGCCACCATGACAATTGGCTGCTTTTGGGTGGTTATCTCCATCTCCTGGCAAAAATAGGCGCACTTGATACAACCAAAGTCGAATCAGTCGTAGGCGCATTTAGATATGGCAAATTTTTAATGAAATAGAAGTATTAACAAAAGATAAGGAAGGCATGAATATCCCACTGGTATTTTTGTCCATACTTTTTCATCTGTCGAAAAAAACCTTTGATGAGCAAAAGATATTTCCATAGAAGCCCTGGAAAAATACCGGCAACGTTGGCTTGCTAATGATATGAATCGCCGCAGCGACAGTTTTTTAAAAATGCTGATCGCCTTTTCTCAAAAAAGACTATGCTACTGCCGCTGCGGAGAAAAAAATCAAAAAAGAACTGGAAACGTTAAAAAACCTCACCCCTGACATGGCCGGCCAAACCTGGGCAATCGAGGTCATCCCCTATGAAACGCTTTGGGAATTACTCAACGCCAAAACGTAGCATGATAAACCCCTGTTTCAGGTAAAAAATCACAAGAATGGAAAGGGGATCGAATTAAATGAACAACATGTGTGTGCCCACGCCGCTTCCTTGTTTGTAAAAATCGCCAACTGTAATTACGCCGTCTACGTCGTCGTACAGGTCTTCTTTTGTATAGTGAAACATGTCCATGGCTAATTTGCAGGCCCAGAGTTTCACGCCGGAGGCTTTCAGAATATCGAGGAATTCATGCACATCCGGCATATCGATGCGCTCCATTTCCTTTTTCATCATGTGGGTGGCGAGTGCTTCCATGCCTGGCAGGCCGCCGAGCAGCGTTGGCATGTGCATAGCAGGGTTGCCAACCGTTGCAATGTGCAGGTGTTCCAGTTTCTTTTTGTGAATGGCTTCCAGGCCAAAAAAAGTAAAGAACATCTCTGCTTCAATTCCTTCCATCCTTGCGCCGTTGGCAAGTACAAACGCTGCATATACATTTTCAAGCGTTGCTTTGGAAAGGATAATCATCATTTTTTTGATATCTCCGTTATGGTCGCTCATGGCTGATAATGTTTGATTGTGAGGGAGTTAAATGCAACTGACAGGTTTTGGAATTCCTGCGATTTTGGAGGCTGTTTTCAAAGGCGCCATCGGGAAAAGTTGGTAGAACTCCTTGATGTCGACCACGCCGCTTTTTCCGATTTTGCGGATACTCAGCGGAACCTCTTTTTTAAATTCGCTTTGCAGATAATCGATGACTTCCCAGTGTCTTGGCGTCATGGTAATGTTGGCTTCCTGTGCCAGATCCGTTCCGATTTGTTTGTTCCATTGCGAGAAATCGGTGAGGTAACCTTCTTCATTGACGTTGATGGTTGCCCCGGCTATTACTTTTTCCATTGATAGAGTTTTTTATGTTAATCGAATGATTTTCCGGCCTCCTGCATGGTGGTCGAAACGAACGGAATATGAGTGCCTTTCAACAGCATATTCCAGTATATCCAGCGGAAAGCCAGTTTACCCATGTGGTTGATGCGACTTTCTTTCAGTAGGCGCAACGGACCTACACCCGGGAATGGAAATGTACCTTCCACGGGTTCATGGGTATAGTTGAAGTCGATGAGCAATGCCTTCCCGTTTCCGGTTTCCACAAAACAATTGGCATGCCCGTCAAATTCTTCTTTCAGGGGTTCACCGGCGATGAAACGCAGGATATTATCGGTCAGGATTTCCGCTTCAAAGTGGGCGACAGACCCGGCTTTAGAGGCGGCAATGTCAGTGGCATCGCCCAACACAAAAATGTTGGGCCAGTCTTTGGATTGCAGGGTTGCTTTGTGGGTGGGCACATAGTTGAGGTCGTCGCCCATACCGGAGCGCGCAATCAGTTCGTCTCCTTTGTTGGTCGGTACGGTGACCAATAGATCGAAAGGTACTACACGCCCGCCATAATCGATGATTGTTTTGTTTTCATTGTCGATGCTTTCGATGGCAAAATCGCTTTCAATTTTGATATGCTTTTCATCGAGCAGGTGTTGAAGCGCGTTGGTGGCTTTCGGCTTGGTAAAAGCGCCGCTCAGGGGCGTGACAAAAGTGATGTCTACTTTGTCGCGCAGGTTTTTATGTTTGAAATACGAATCTGCCAGGAAGGCAAATTCTAGGGGCGCAACGGGGCATTTAATCGGCATTTCGGTGATATGTACCACGAGTTTGCCACCTTCCCATTCCCGTAGTTTATTGCGCAGGGCCAGTGAACCTTCAAAAGTGTAAAAATCAAATACACTTTTTTGCCATTCTTTGCCCAACATGCCTTCCGTTTCTTCGGGGGCGGTTTTGGCGCCGGTGGCTATGATCAGAAGATCGTAATGCAGGCGGTCGCCATTTTTCATACTTACGTATTGCTCCTGTGGTACAATACGTTCGATTTGTTCGTTGATTAAATTAACCCCGCGGGGGATAAAATCCCGGATAGGTTTGGTGATATCCTCCGGCTCATATATATCGAAGGGGAGAAACAGATAACCTGGTTGATAATGGTGCTCTTCTCTTTCGTCTATGATGTCAATTTCCCAGCTACCGTCAGTTAAATGGTGTTGGAGATGGTTGGCCATCATTGTTCCGGCAGTCCCGGCGCCTAAAATAATTATGCGTTTCATGTTGTCCTGATTTTGCAGTGATTAAAACCCACTGCAAAAGTCCGGGATGGCTACAGGATCAGAGATGATGCACATTATAGGGTGTGATGATATTGGTTGTCATTGCAGGCGTTTTATGCCCCTCCATATTGGGAAAGTACACTTGCTCGGTATCGTTGTTGAAATTGGAACTGATAATACTCCGTAGGATGTAGTTGCGGAAAAACCACCACTTTCCACGTTTGATTTCGTCGTAGACCAACCTTCCCAGGCCTTCCCTGTATAGTTTGATAGAGGAATTATATGTCGTTTTTAAGGTCTGAAGCAGTTCCAGCATTTCTTCCTTGCCGATAGTCGGGTGTTTCCAAACGAGGTTCCGGGAGTCGTATTTGTGCAGGTCGGGTTCGTCGATACCAAATTCCTGCTCGATGGATTTCCATTGGCCTGTGCCTGGAAAGGGTGTCAGAATACTGGCCCGGTTTATTTCAAAACCCAGGGCTTTGAGCCGGTAGGCATCGTCGATGGTTTGTTGCCGGTTCATATTCGGATGTCCTATGATGGAAAAAGCATAGCGAAACATACCGGGTTTGCGGGACAATTCCGCCCATTTTTTGATGTTGGCAATTTTTTGTTTTTTGTTCACATCGCGCAATACTGCTTCATCCATAAATTCGACGCCGATGCCGGGCAGGCGCATGCCGCGTTCATACCATTTGTCGAGGTTGGCCAGGAAAATCTCTACCCGCGACTGTGCGGCCCAGATCATGCCGTATTTGGCGAGGAGTTTGGTGATTTCGTCGTAATGCGCAGCATTTGCGCCAAAAGTTTCATCAAAAATGGCGATGTACCGGATTCCCTTTTGGTGATAGTATTGCAACACGCGGTCAATACTTTCCAGGCTGACTGTAAAACGATCTTTGATGAATACGGGCGTTTGACAAAAATTACATTTATAGGGACACCCGAAGGAAGTGTACAAAATGCCGAAAGACAGGAACCTGATTTTCCAGATGGCTGTTACGGTGGCCGTCATGACCGGGTGTTCTATCCGGTCAGGAAGGATGGTGTAGCCGAAAATTTCAGCCACTTCATTAAATGCAGAGCCGGTGATAACCCTGTCCACAGCGTTTTCAATGGCCGGCACCGGAGCGCCGTAATTGCCCGCCCATATCTCTTTTACGCCTTGTTCCCGGGCATATTGTATCATTTCCAGAATCTCCGGGATTTGGTACAGATAGACACTGAACCCAACAATATCCCAGCCTTCTTTTATTTTCTCTTTAAAATCCTCCAAGGACGGATACTCCATAATTTCAATTTCCGGGACGTTTTGTTTTAAAAAACGCAAACCGGGACTCACCCGCACGACCGCTCCGGCCCGGGGGAAGGTTTTTACGTGCTCGGCAACCATATCGGTTACCACGTTCGGTTTGTTATAAACGGTGGTGAATAATACTTTTTTCATGGTAACTTATTTGGTTTTTGCAGTATATAACTTCTGTATTGCATTTCATTAGAGGAAAAAACGTTGAACCGGTTGCTGCCTTCCACGCCTGCAAACTCATATAAAGATTGTTGTAACCAGGTCGGCGCCCGCTCCTTAATAACCCGCCTGCGTGCTTCGGTATCCAATTGCAGGGCACGGACTACATTTTCCCGAATGTCCTTTTGCTGAAGTATAGAAAACCCCGGTTTTTGCAACATTGCATGTACCGACTCCACATCCTTGTTTTGAATCATGTCGGTAAAAAAGAAGTGACCGCCCGGTTTCAGCACCCGGTACACTTCCTGAAAAAAGGCGCCGGTATCAGGGTAACACCTCGCCGATTCAATATTGACGACCGCATCAAAACGGTCTGCATTAAAAGGTAAATGCATCGCGGAACCACATATAAAAGATAAGCCCGGCGCCTGGTGGAATTGTGTGCAATAAGCCATCAAACGTTCCGAAATATCCATCGCGATGTACTCCTTCGGCTGGTGATAACGCGCCAGGAAGGACGCGCCGCCGCCTCGCCCGCATCCCACTTCCAGCACTGATTTATTTTGGAGTGAGGCGCCCCGAGTAGCGTGGTGGTACAGCTGTATACCGTAACGATTCGGCTCGTCGTGTGGGGCCAGTACCAAATCTTTGAACTCTCCATTCGGGCTGGCGTAGCCGTAATTCAAAAAAATATTGGAATAATCCGCATCCAGCCGGTTCAGTATGTGGTGCCATAAACGCCACAATATGGGTCGAATGGGGGGTGGCATTTCGCAATAGTGTTCTACCAGTTTTTTCATAAGTTCTTATTCCACAAGATGATAGGCATGGCAACCGCTTGCCTGTTTTAGAGCCGTCAGGCCTTCTTCAATGGTTCCGTTGATAGCGCTGCCACATTTATTCCGGCAAAACGGACAGGCGTGTATGTCGCCATCCGTGTCGACGTACAAATAACGCTCCCCGCCGCCGCCGCAACCCACCTGGCGCTGGAATGTGCCGTGATACTCGACGATAGGGTAGTCGCGGTATGCCAGTCCGGTTTGAATTTTTCGGTGAAACGTTTCCAGCACGGTCCAGTGCTCTTCCGTGAGTTCAACGGCATCATCAGATTGGGCATAATGCCCGACTGCGCGTGGTTCAAGTATTCTGATAAAATGCACCTGGAGCGATTGGGCCAGTTGCAGGTAGTGCCATAAGTGCTCCGGGGTACAAAAGTCGCGGGTTGGCACCAGGTTGAGTCCCACCACCAGCCCTGCATTGCGGGCATTTTGGGCTGCTTTTAATGCCCCATCAAACGCACCTTTTAAACCGCGAAAACGGTCGTGCTCGTCTGCATCCCAATGATCTAAACTTATAGAAATACCGGTCAACCCTGCATCTTTTAATTGTTTGGCCCTGGTTTCATTCAGCAGGTACCCGGAACTCACTACCCAGAAATCCGATTGCCGGGTATCGCTTTGTTGTAGTATTTCGAGCAAATCTTGAAAGCGGTTCATTGGTTCGCCGCCGCCGAGTTCCACGTTGGCCAGGCCCCGCGCCTGAAATTTTCGGATAATTGTCAGCATATCTTCTACCGACATCACTTCTTTGTGATTCAGGGCCTCCCACTCAAAACAGTGTTCGCAACGCATCGAGCATTTTTTCGTAATCGCCATAAAAAGCAGCAGCATCCCTTTGGTAAATCCGGGGATCGGCACGCTTCGGTGAAGTTCGTTGCGGAGCATGGTGTCCAGACCGGGAGAGGGGCTGCCGGAAACACTCATCATCGAAAAAGTGCGGCCCCCGACGACCACTGCTTTGTGCAAATGCCGGTAGCGGTTGTTTTTGCTGTTTTTTTCCAGCAGCCCACGGATGGCCCGTCCTGCATCACGCAGGTTGGGATAAGATTGTACCGCGATCCGGCAAGCCCGCAACAGGACGCCCGCCTGATACATTTTGAAACGCCGGCCTGTGAGAAAACGGTTGTTATTGGTTTCCATGACGTGTAGCGTTTAACGGTACTGTTGAGCAACCCAAATGGTATCCCGGCTGGTAAGTTCATTCCAGCGCTCGCGGGCGTATTTGGGAAATGCATCTGCCTTGGTGAATTGGCGCAGGAATCGCCGGCTGGGGTTTCCCGCTACGGGTGGGCGCTGAATCCGGTAATGTCCTTTCGCATGCAGCAATAAACTGCGTTCCACGTTCGCAGGCAGAACTGGCGCGACAAAGTCCAGGGCGGCTTTGTCGCCGACCTTTGGCTGCATGTAATATTGAGCGTCGTCGGCCCGGAGCAGTTCTTTAATATCCCGGCCATCCTGATCGGTCGCAGTTGCCAGTGGCAATTTATAAGTACGTACCAGCGGCCCGAATGCAAAGTCCATTGCGACATAATCAATCTCCCAAAAACGGAACCCAGAAGTCAGTTTGACGCGTACCTCGTCGCCGCTTATTTTTGACAAATCCAATTGCAGTACATCGTGCCTGGGCGCTTTGGGGCCGATCAGGTTGAAGAAGTCGGCCATTTCCCATTTTCCGGGCGCTGTTTCCAGCCAAACGGACAACAGAAAATTCTGCTCAAGCGCCCATTGCTGCAGTGCTGCCGAATCTTTTTCCAGGAATCTCTGGCGCACTTTTGGACCGTATTTACCCAGGTCGTGTTGCAGCATTTCGTGCGCAGTAGCCAGCCAGGAAGAGGTGTTGGCGCGGATAAGCAGTTGCGCTTCCCGAACGCCGGATGGCTTCCTGAAACGCAGGATCAGGCCGTCTTCGGCACGGGCATTGGTGTTGTTTATGTCTCCCCTGAATGGAATATTATCTTCTTGCAGGATATCTGACAATGCATCCCGGCCTTCCAGATCTGTAGCAGCCACAGGGCTTTCCGGCTGCGCCAAAGCATGCAGGCGACCGTATTTATCGTATAAAACAATGGAACCTGCCGGGTGATCTACCACCATCAACTCGACCTGGTTAATGTATTGTATCTCAGGGTCTTCATTGACCATCTGAAGCCGGTACAAACCTTTGTCCGGCTGGAGTTGAGTAAGTGGGAGCCAGTCGTTCCGTTCCGTTTGCGGGTGTGTGGCGCCCGGAAAAATATCGCCCTGAAAAACAATTTCGTCCGGGTTTTCCGCATATATATTCGGGCAGGAACAAGCAACTGCCGCTGCTATTACCAATGCTGCCACTGGTATCCCGGTAGTTAAAAGCCCGGCCGTATAGGAAGCGCTCGATGATTTTCCGGCATTATATTCGTGTAAATCACTGCGAACAACCATGTCGAATGGAAGATTGATGGTCGTGGCGTTCGTTCTGGCCAACTCCTGTGTGAATTCATTTTTTACATACAGGAAGACAATTTGAAGATTTTTGGTCAATTCAATTTTATTCGGTTTGGTCGTTGTGATTTTTTCTGCTTCCAATCTTGACAGACGTGTGATATTACCTTCCAGCCTTGTTTGTAGCAATACCGTTGGCTCGACACGCCATGCAAAATCCATTGGGAAGGCTTCATCCAGTACATAGAAACGGACTAAGCCGGGCGCTACTGCGGGGTCTATTTTCATGCGATTGTACGTGTGACAACCAATAAGAACTGTCGAAATGATAGCGATTGCTACCAGGCTGGAGATTGCCCGGTGTTTGCGAATACAGGTGAACATGGCCTTTCAAGTTGAACGAATGGCTACGTTCGGGAATAGATCGTAATATCATTCCACGTATCCCTTCGTTGGTGATACATATATTTTACTTTACAGAACAAAGGGAAATATAAACTGGCTGGATCGGAATGATCTGCGTCAAATTGGCGGGTGATATTGGTTTGATGCGGGAAACTGAAGATTTTTGGAAATCGTTGTAAATCAATGTTTTTAGTGACAGACGTCATTGTTAACTTCGACGTATAGGACGCAAATTTGCAGGAGATACATCTTGTTATAAAAATGATTTAAACATGAAAAACCCAACGATTTTTATCATTGCTGCGATTTCTTTTTTGTTGGTTCAGACCACTACGCAAAGTCAAAATCCATATTCCGATTTGACTGACTACCAACGTGCGTACCCCGAGTTGTTTACACATTTTGACAAAGGCAGTGATTTGTTATTATACCATCGCAATCCTTCAATAAAAATCGATCATAAAACAGACGCGCTGGTGTTTTTACAGGATTCTTTTTATTCCAGTTTTTGGGATGTGCCCGCGAATAATTGGAGGTTTCTTGGTAAGCAGATAAATACCTACGATGATTATGGCAATCTGACGGAAGAGCTTGTTTTTGGGTGGAATTCAGGCATAAATAATTGGAAAGAAGCCTATAAATATCTAAATACTTACGATGCAAACGGAAATAAAACAGAATATATTTCTTATATATGGAACACAAGTATCAACAGTTGGCAATTTAGTTACAGGGATTCTTACACCTTCGATGCGACTGGAAACCAGATAGAACAGATCAGTTATCAATGGAATGTAAGTTTAAATATTTGGGAGGAAAACTTTAAAAGTGTAAAAGCCTACGATGGTAATGGAAATTTGTTACTTGAGACCAGGTATCTATGGAATATTGCTATAAATAATTGGAAGGAAGTTTATAAAATTGCAAAAACCTATGATTCAACTGGAAACCTGACAGAAGAGATTAGTTATCTTTGGGATAGTGCAGCAAACAACTGGAGAGAAAATTCTAAAGATGAAAACACATACGATGAGAATGGGAACTATATAGAAAAAGTCGGCTATCTCTGGGATTCCGTTACAAATAATCTGGTACTTTATGATCGTTATACCTATTCCTATGATGCGAACAATAATCTGACAGAAGGCATTGAATATCGCTGGGATACCCTCATAACGAACTGGCTGTTTTATGATAGATATACCATTACTTATGACCTAAATGGTAATCCGCTTGAACTTATTGAGTATTATTGGAATCCAGATACCAATGAATGGGTATTTATTGATAAAGTATTTCACACGTATGATGTTGAAGATCACCTGACTGAATTTGTTATTTATACCTGGGATGTAATGACGAATAGTTGGGTATTTAATTTTAAGCGGATTTATTTCTGGTCACAGCACGAAGTCGTCTCCAGCGTAAAAAATGAAGATATTCTCCCTTGTCAGATACGTCCAAATCCTGTAACAGACGCCTTGTTTGTCGATGGTTTAAGTAGCCCAACCGTAGCCAGGATATACTCGGCCAACGGCACTTTGCTGCACACAATGACATTGAGTGATACGAGCACTCAAATCCACATACAAAATCTGCCGGATGGGATGTATATGCTTCATTTGCAAGCAGAGTCAAAAACTGTAGTGAAGCGGTTTGTTAAACAATAAGTAGCACACATCCCTGATGGGCAATGTCGTTGACTTAGCGGAGAGGTGTCATTTGCGACGCGGGCACATCTCATTTTGAAAACGACCGTTACGAGATGTCACCTCCTTCCTTCGTCAGTGACACCTCTTCACTACGCTTAATCAACGACATTGCCCTGATGAGTGACTCTTGTTATCGCCCATCAGGGATGTGCGCTACTTATCACCCATCAGGGATGTGTGGTACTTACCGGGTGCATCACGGTCTGCTGGTGCGCGATACTTTCATTGTGTACGGCCGCCAGGAATTTTTCAATAAAATCGTCGTTTAACCCGCGCTGACGGCCTTCTGCAAACCCTTTTTCCAGAATTTCATTCCAGCGCACGGCCTGCAGGATGGCAATATTGTTGCGCAGTTTGTAGCGACCGATGTCTTCCGCTACGCGCATACGGCGGGACAGCAGGTTGAGCAATTCCAGGTCGATTTCATCAATTTTGTGACGCAGGTTTTCGATGTTTTCCAGAAACTCCTTATTGTCAGTTGTTTCGCGGCGTACGATGAGGCTGGCAACCAGTTCGGCGTAGGTGAATGGCGTGATTTGCTGTTTGGCATCGCTCCAGGCGGCATCGGGCGTAGGGTGCACCTCGGTCATCAGGCCGTCGTAGTTGAGGTCGAGCGCCTGCTGGGCCACTTCGAGCAGGTCTTCGCGGTTGCCGCAGATATGCGAGTTGTCGCAAATCAGGGGCAGTTCCGGCATTCTGCGGCGCAGTTCAATCGGGATTTCCCAGTACGGCGCATTGCGGAATTTGGATTTGGTGTAGGTCGAAAAACCGCGGTGGATGGCGCCGATATTGTTGACGCCTGCATTTCGGATGCGTTCGATCGCGCCGATCCAGAGGTCGAGGTCGGGGTTCACCGGATTTTTAACCAGAACCGGCACGTCCACGCCTTTGAGGGCATCCGCGATTTCCTGCACGGAAAATGGATTGACGGTACTGCGGGCGCCTACCCAAAGCACATCTACGCCATGTTTGAGCGCTTCATACACCTGGTTGCCGTTGGCGACTTCAATGGTAGTTTTTAAACCGGTTTCCTGTTTAACCAGGCGCAACCAGGGCAGTGCCTGCGGGCCATTGCCTTCAAATGCGCCGGGGCGGGTACGTGGTTTCCAGACGCCTGAGCGAAACAGGTCGATGCCCAGGTCTTTGAGACCCTGTGCCGTAGTGATGACTTGTTCTTCCGTTTCTGCGGAACAGGGGCCGGCAATCAGGAAGGGACGATTTTCTTTTTTTGTGAACATGAGTAAAAAGAGAGTGAGAGAAGTGAGAGAGTGAGAGAAGTGAGAGGGTGAGAGACTTCCCGCTTGGCGGAGTTTATGATTTTGGGTTTGGTTTTTCAGGCCTTGGTGTGGGTAGTGTTTAGTGTTTCGGGCCTCGGCCTTTGCATTTGTAAAATTCGACCAAAATATCAACTAGGGCCAAACACGAAGCGCCCGAAACACTAAACACTAAACACCACACACGATTACAGGCCTGAAAACCAAACCTAAAATCATAAGAGCGGCTGAAGAGGAGGACTGGGGTCAATAATCCGGCGAATGTCATTTGCTTGATGGATAAGTTCTTCAAAGGATTCAAAGTCTTTTTTTATCAATAAAGTGCGAAAACGGCTGATTGTATTGATGAACTCATCCAGTACATCGAGCACATTATCGCGGTTTTGTTTAAAAATGGGCACCCAGGTGTCGGGGCTACTTTTGGCTAAGCGTACCGTGCTGTTAAAACCGCCGCTGGCGAGTTCAAAAATGCGGTCTTCGTTTTTTTCCTTTTCCAGTACGGTCAATGCCAGTGCAAAGGAAGCGATGTGGGAAATATGGCTCACATACGCCACATGCAGGTCGTGCGCGGCCCCTTCCAGGAAATTGAGGTGCATACCCAGCGATTCATACAGTGCCTGACACAACGCGACAGCGGCGGGATCACTTTTTTCAGCATCACTGAAAACGCAACATTTCCCTGCGAACAAACCGCGCACAGCCGACTCGGGACCGGAATACTCGGTACCCGCCATCGGATGGGTTGCGACAAATCTGCTTCGATTCGGGTGTTGTTCCACAGCTTGCAGCACAGGCAGTTTGGTAGACCCAACATCCATTACAATCGTTTGGTTATCAATAATATCCAATACCTGCGGAATGAGCCGGGTCAGGCTGTCCACCGGCGTGGCAACGATGATGACCTTGCTTTCCCGGACGGCATCCGCCAGGGGCAAAACCTCATCTACCAGACCGAGATCCAGCGCTTTTTGGGCATGGGCGGGGTTGTTATCCACACCAATGATCCTGCCGGCAAATCCATTTTCGCGTAGTCCGAGGGCCAGCGAGCCGCCAATAAGGCCGGGGCCAATTACAGTAATTGTCATATTACAAGGGTGCTTTGAATTTTTTGAAGGGCGGTTTGCAAGGTATTTACATCGCTGCAAAGCGAAATACGCACATACCGGTTGCCATTGGAACCAAAAATGCCGCCGGGTGTCAGGAACACATGGCGTTCGTACAACAACTCGTCGCTCAAGGCATAACCATCTGCGTAGTGATCGGGTATTTTAGCCCAGACAAACATGCCTTGCTGTTGATTGTCAAATACACAATCAATAGACTCCAAAATTTGAAAAGCCACGTTTTGGCGCTCTTTGTAGGTGTTATTCAGTCCTTCGTACCAGTCAGGCGACAATTGCAGCGCCTGCACGGCGGCTAATTGTACCGGCTGAAATTGCCCGGAGTCCATGTTGCTTTTAAAACGCAATACCGATTTCAGGTATTCCGGGTGTCCGGCAACCATGCCTACGCGCCAGCCCGCCATGTTGTGCGACTTGGAAAGGGAGTTCAGTTCCAGGGCAATTTCCGCTGCTCCATCTGCTGCCAGAATACTGCGCGGATGTTTATTCAGGATAAAACTGTACGGATTGTCATTGATAATCAGGATGTTGTGGCGTTTTCCGAAGTCGACCAATTGCTGGAACACCGCTGCCGAACCCGGTGCGCCAGTGGGCATGTGCGGGTAATTGGCCCACAGCACTTTCACCCGCGAGAGATCAGACTTTTCCAATGTTTCAAAATCCGGCAACCAGTTATTGTCGCTATGCAGTTCATACAATTGCACCGAAGCCCCCGCGAGTTGTGTGGCCGCAGAATAGGCCGGGTAACCGGGATTGGGCACCAGGGCAATATCGCCGGGTTCGAGAAATGCCATCGCCACATGAACGATCCCTTCCTTGGAACCGATCAGTGGAAGTATCTGATTGTCTGGGTTTAAGGAAACCTGGTAATAACGGGCATACCAGTTGGCCCAAGCCTCTCGTAGGGCCGGAATGCCGGTATAGGATTGATACCCGTGGCCTTTCGGATTGGCGGCGCCCTGGTGCAGGGCTTCCAATACGGAAGGGTGGGGCGGCAGATCGGGGCTGCCGATACCGAGGTTTAGCACGGGTTTGCCTTCGCGCTGCATTTGCGCAATTTCGCGGAGTTTCCCGGCGAAGTAATATTCGTTTACAGATTCGAGACGTTTGGCAGCAGCAATCATATTAGAGTGAGTAGTGAGTAGTGAGTAGTGAGAGACGTCCCGTTTGGCGGCTCTGGTGGTTGGTTTGGTTTTTAGGCCAGGTTGAGTTGTGAGTCGTGAGTGGCCTCAGGTTGAAGAATGTAATCAACATTCTTCTCACGATCGGCCACCTTCTCGCCTCTCACCTCTCACCAATCTGATTTCCTTCCAGATAAACCCCCAACACCTGGAGGTCCATCGTTTTTACTTTCAATGATTCGATAATGTGTCCTATGCTATCCGGAAAAGCAGTGAAATCAGCAAAAAAGCGGTATTCCCAGGGACGGCCAAGTAGCGGCGCCGACTGGATTTTGGTCAGGTTCGCGCCCATCGTGGCTAAGAGGGTCAGTATTTCAGCCAGACTCCCGGGTTGGTGGCCTGTATTAAAGCAAACAGAGGCTTTATTGGCGTGTTGCACCGGCGTGGACTCTGTATTGCGCCGTATGGCTAAGAAACGGGTAAAATTTTCTGGAACGGTTTCAATAGCAGGCGCCAGAATCGTCAGGCCGTAAATGTCTGCGGCCAGTGTGTTGGCGATGGCGCCAATATGTTTGGCGCGGTGGCGCACGATCCGGGCGGCGCTTTCAGCGGTATCTTCGGATTCGACTAAGCGGATGCGCGGGTGTTTTTTAAAAAATTCGCTGCATTGCGCCAGCGCCATGGGGTGTGAATGCACTTCGCGCAATTGATCCATCGGGGTGCCGGGCAAAGCCAGCAGGTTTTGCTGAATGCGGAGATACACTTCGCCAACTACTACTAAATCACTGTTTTCCAACAAGTTGTAATTGCCGAGGATACTTCCTGCTATACTGTTCTCGATAGCAAGTATGGCTGCGTCTGTTTGTTGGGGATCCGCTGATTTTTCAAAAAGAATGGGAAACGACAGCGCGGGTACAACCTCGATACTTTCACCAAAAAACTGCCTGGCCGCAATTTCGTGAAAAGCGCCGCGCACACCCTGGATAGCGATGCGCTGCCCCGGTACGCCGGGCCTGGCAAGTGGTTGCTGTGTTGGAATCGTCGTTGACGATGGGGATGAATCTGACATTGCAGTGTTTTATACTAAAAGTTGAGAGGTTGAGGGGGTTGAGACGAAAAAAAAAAAAAGGGAGTTCCTGATGTTCAGGAACTCCCTTGTATGTTGATTTTCAGTTATTTAGTTATACTGAATCGCACAGGTAGTTCCCTTTCCTTTTTCCAAAAAAGAAATAGAAAAAACAGAAACCAAAATAAAATGTGCTGCGGTTGTTCATGCTGTACTGTTGTACTGTTACGGTGCAAACGTACTGGGTTGTTTTGAATGCTGCAAGTTTAAAGCCAAATTTTTTTTACAAGGGGCAACACCCCCGCGCTTTCATCTGCTCCATCTGGGTTTGCACCTGCGCTAAATGCCGCTGCGTATGCAACACTAACCATTCCAGCGTATTGCCCAGGTTGAAAGTTAAAAAGCCGGATTTTCCACGTCCTACTTTTGCTTTGTTCAGATTGACTTCCTTGGCTGCCAGAATCACCCGCAGCAAACGCTCGGCATTGATCGTGAACCCTTTTACAATATCCTTGCCCATGGGGCGATGCGTAAAGTTGTAATATTTGGCGGCTTTATAGGCTTTGTTGTTGTTTGGATTGGCCCGGCGGATGAATTTTTTACCAGCGCCGGTATATTTTACTTCGTCCACGGGTTTCCATTGCCGGGCTTTGGCTTTGTGCACCGCTAATTCCATCCGCGGGATATAACGCTCCAAATAGGCATTGACATGAGCAAAACATTCCAGGGCGTTCCAGCGTTCCGGTGCGGAGCGGTATTGCAGGGCCGCTTCGTCCAATTGGGCAATTTGGGTTCGTACAATGTCAAGAGATTGTCGGAGATCCGTTTCGAGGCGGTCAAGCAGGGTAGACTGTGTCATAGAACTGCAAAAGTAGTTGCCATAACAACGGTACCAAAGCGAGTGCCAAAAAATTTCCCAAATTGACCGACCTTTGCGGTGTTAAAGTTTGCCATCGAAAAAAAGAAAGGTGGTAATTTGCTGTATTTCAATGATTTATGAAAACGAAGACTTTAAGAAAAGATAAAGTTAATGTGATCACGCTCGGGTGTTCCAAAAATTTGGTGGACAGCGAGAACCTGATTACACAACTGAGAGGCAATGATTACGACGTGGCGCACGACAGCGACCGCGAGGATGCCAATATTATTGTGGTCAATACCTGTGGCTTTATCGACCTGGCCAAACAGGAAAGTATCGACACGATCGTCCAGTATGCCAACATTAAACAGGCCGGCGGTATCGATAAGTTGTATGTAACAGGTTGTTTGTCACAGCGTTATAAAGACAGTCTCGAAGAGGCCATCCCGGAAGTGGATGCGTTTTTCGGCACCCTGGAAATGCCCGCTCTGCTGGCAAAAATGGACGCCGATTACAAGTACGAACTCCTCGGCGAACGCCAGATCACGACCCTGCCGCATTATGCCTATCTGAAAATATCGGAAGGTTGCAACCGCACCTGCTCCTTTTGCGCCATCCCGCTGATGCGTGGCAAACACATCAGCCGCCCGATGGATGAACTGGTGATGGAAGCCAAAAACCTGGCCCGCCGCGGCGTGAAAGAACTGCTGCTCATTGCCCAGGAACTGACCTATTACGGCCTCGATATTTATAAAACCCGCGAATTGCCGCGCCTGCTGCACGCCCTGGCCGACGTGGAAGGCATCGAATGGATTCGCCTGCACTACGCCTATCCTTCCAAATTTCCCTTAGAGATTTTGGAGGTGATGGCCGAACGCAAGGAAATTTGCAACTACCTCGACATGCCGTTCCAGCACGCCAGCGACCCGGTTTTGGATATGATGCGCCGACAAATTACGCGGGCTGAAACAGAAGAACTGATTGCCAAAATCCGCGAAAAAGTACCCGGCATTGCCCTGCGCACCACATTTCTGGTTGGCCACCCTGGTGAAACGGACGCCGATTTTGAACAATTACTCGAATTTGTGCAGCAACAACAGTTCGAGCGGGTAGGGGTGTTCCAATATTCGCACGAGGAAAGCACACGCGCCTACGATTTCCCGGACGAGATCCCCGCAGAAGTCAAAGCCGAACGCGCCCAGCGCCTGATGGACGTACAACAAGACATATCCTATCAGAAAAATGAAGCCAAAATCGGCCAGGTTTTCCGTACCCTCTTCGACCGGAAGGAAGGTAAATACTATATCGGACGCACCGAAGCCGACTCGCCCGACGTGGACAACGAGGTGCTGGTGCCGGCCAAAGGCAATTACATTCGGCTCGGCGATTTTGCCAATATACGGATTACTGGGGCGGAGGAATTCGATTTGTACGGAGAAACGGTAAAAGAGTTATGAGTGATGAGTTATGAGTTATTGGTGTTTCAGGCTGGAAACTGGAAAAATATATCTGTCATTTCCCCTTGCCTAACCCAATTACAAATAACAAATAACTGATAACTAACAAATAATCGAAAAGGAACATTGACGTACACCCATATACCCATTCCAGCCTGAAACACCAATAACTCATAACTCATAACTCACATGCGCGTCGCCCTTGCCCAAATAGACTACCACATCGGCAATTTTGAAGGAAACCTGTCGAAAATGCTGGCTGCTGTAGAATCAGCCAAAGAACAGGGCGCCGATCTGATTTGCTTCGGCGAACTGGCTGTTTGCGGTTACCCGCCGCGCGACTTCCTGGAATTTGACGACTTTATCCGCCGGTCGCAGGCGTCGGTGGAAGCGCTGAAACAGGTAAGTCAGGGCATCGGTATCGTGGTGGGCGCGCCCTCCCGCAATCCCGTAAAAGCGGGCAAGGATTTGTACAACTCTGCCTATTTTCTTTCCGAAGGTGAAGTGATCGGCATACAGCACAAAGCACTGCTGCCTACCTACGATATTTTTGATGAATACCGCTATTTTGAGCCGGCCACTTCCTTCCAGACGATTACGTTTAAAGGAAAAAAAATAGCCTTGTCCATCTGTGAGGACATCTGGAATGTGGGCAATGAAAATCCCCTCTACACCATTTGTCCGCTGGATGAAATGATGCACGAAAAGCCCGATTTTATCCTGAATCTGAGCGCATCGCCGTTTGATTATGCCCATGCCGCAGCGCGCATTCTTGTGATCCGGGCCAATGTACAACGCTATGGCATTCCGATGTTTTATTCCAACAACACTGGCGCGCAGACGGATATTATTTTTGACGGGGGCAGCCTCGTGATGTCGCCTGACGGGCTGGTTTTTGATGAAATGCCCTATTTTGAAGAATGCCTGAAAGTGTACGACCTGGACGAGGTGCTGCGTGGCGGGCGCAGTTCGGAGCAGCCCAAAAACAAAGTACAACTGATACACGATGCGCTGGTGCTGGGCATCCGCGATTATTTTCGGAAATTAGGTTTTAAAAAAGCCATTCTGGGTCTGTCCGGCGGCATCGATTCGGCTGTTACGGTGGTTTTGGCCGCCAAAGCGCTGGGTCCCGAAAACGTGCGGGTACTGCTTATGCCCAGCCAGTTCAGCAGCGGCCACTCGGTCGACGATGCCCGGCAACTGGCTGAAAATCTGGGTGTTGCCTACGATATTATCGCTATCCGCCCCATGTACGAAGCATTTGAAACAGCCCTGAAAACACAATTTGAAGGACAACCTTTTAATGTAACGGAAGAAAATATACAGGCCCGCATCCGGGGCACCCTGCTAATGGCGATGAGCAATAAATTTGGCAACATTCTGCTGAATACGACCAACAAAAGCGAAATGTCGGTCGGGTACGGCACGCTCTACGGCGATATGTGCGGCGGCATTTCCGTTTTGGGCGACGTGTACAAAACGGAAGTGTACGAATTGGCCAACTACCTGAACGCCGCCGCTGAAGTCATCCCGCAGAACAGCATCGTCAAGCCGCCCAGCGCCGAACTCCGCCCCGGCCAGAAAGACTCCGACAGCCTGCCGCCCTACGAAATCCTCGACCCGCTGCTGTTCCAATACATCGAATGCCGGCAAGGCCCGCGTGAACTGATCGACATGGGTTTTGAAGAAGCGCTTGTAAAACGTGTGCTGCGTATGGTCAATATCAATGAATTCAAACGCGAACAGGCCGCCCCGGTGCTGCGCGTCAGCAGCAAGGGATTCGGTATGGGACGGCGGATGCCGATTGTGGGGAAGTATCTTTCCTGAGTGGCGCTTCGCGCGGGGGAGGGATAATGGCGCTTCGCGCCCGTAGGAATAATAGCAACGCGGATTGGGCGGATGACGCTGATGAACGCGGATTTCCCCTCGTAGAGTTGACTTCTAATACTATATACCCGGCCAATGGAGTGCAGATGCCAAGCGTAGCGACGGGGTGACTGTCAGTCACCCCGTCGCTTGTGGAACCCCGACACTTTTTCGCAACGGCAGATTCCCGCTAATCCATAGAAATCCTGCCTAAAAATGGATAGAGCTCCGGGTACCATGATAGACATAGTTCTCAACCCCATCACGTCGCAATCCTGCCTAAAAATGGATAGCGCTCCGGGCTAAATTAACCTATAATGTTGTGTGCTCTACGGTGTACGCTACTTTTGTCATTCTGACGGAATCCGTCCACACTACGAAGGAAAAACAGTGATTTTAAACGGCTTTTCCTGCATGACGCGTTGCTTTAACCGATTCTATTTCGGCACTGATTTCTTCTTCTGTAAGAACATCATTTAGCGGTTTTATTGTCCTTAAAAAACTGTAAGGCTCCCTCGTAAACCACAGCGTTTACCGAGTTTTTGGGCTGGAACTTCAAAAAAGCATCATGGGCGTCTTTAAAAATCGCTTCTGCTTCCGCGCTTGCCAGAAATTTAGCCAATATCTTTTCGGTTTCCGTAGCCAGAAAATTCCGGTAGGCTTCATCGAGCCGGGTGCGGATTTCACTTGGAGCGGGATCGGGCCAGGTGGTGCGTTTGAATGGCGCATAACCACCATACGCACGGGTATCCAGCGCAAGGCGCTCCAGACCGTTGCTGAAATCCACATCTTTCTGACCATAAACAACCCGATCCACATCTGTCATGGTCATCATACCCGCACACATGATGCATGGTTCGAGCGAGGTGTACATGGTAAAACCGTCCAGGTTGAATATCCGGGTCTTTTCCAAATACGTGGTAATGGCCCTGACTTCGCCATGCTGGGTGGCATTATCCGTCGAATTGATACAATTAAGCCCATAGTAAACCGGCTGTTTGTTTTTGTCAACCAGCAGCGCGCCGATATTATACCCCCTGCGCTTGGTACGCGGAATATCGCCGGACTGCCAATTGGCATAAACCAGCGAGTATGTCAGCAGGGCATATATTTCATCTACTTCTTGTTGGACAGGGTCTTTGATGGAATATTCCTGAAACGGAAGGACAAGACTTGGTTGCATTTTTTTTGATGTGCTGCAAGAAATGCTGCAAAGTAGTAGCACAGCAGGCAAACAAAAGCGAAGAAACATGACGTAATGATTAACAAAACCAAAATAAGCGCTCAAATATCCACTATTTCCGTAATTATTTTGCCCTTGGTGAATGCGTTGACTTCGCAGAGATAATCCACCACTTTTTGAAAATGCCGAATTTCGCGTTGTTCCACCAATTGTTCTTTCAAACTGCGGCCAACTTTGCCTGAACCGACAAACTCCTGAATCGTCTGGTACAAACGGTTCAGTGTAGGCGGAATATCCATAATGACGAGATTTTGCAGATTCAACTTTCCTTCCTGCACATAAAAAATGTATGAGCGAGTGACAGAAGTAGGCACCTCCACCGTTACCCACTTATCGCGCATTTTAACGGCTTCTACTTTTTCTTTCATGTCGCTCCGAAGGTCGTCCGGAATCAATACCTGTACTTTGAAGGTGTCTATGGTTTGTTCCTGCCCATTTATTTTTACCAGCGGAGATTGCGTCAGTTGGCGACAGATCGGCAACAAGGAATTGTGGAAATATCCGTAAGCCAGCGGAATGGAAGGGAAAATGCCGCCGTCAAAAATGCCCGACCGGTCGCTTATCTGTTTTTTGATTCTTTCACAACGTTGTTTGATCTGATCTTCCAAATCAGCCGCATCCTTCCCGCTAAACTCCGGAAGCGCAACGCCGAACAGATCAGACGGCGTTTTGGCGCCCTTTTCTTTCAGGAAAAACACTTTTTCACGACCCAATCGGCCCAAAAACATGCCGAACTCAAACAATACGTTGTCGCGGGTTTCCATGTGCTCCACATCCCGAGACACCACAAAATCGTCTGCCGTACCGATCATCACACCGTATTCGAAAAAACTCAGCAACTCCATGAGTGTTTCAAAAAATGACTTGCCGTAATCAAATACATCTTCGTTCCAGATTCTGCAATCTGCAAAGTCCGACAGGTGTTTTTTGACTAATTCGGCTACCGGCAAGCCCTCGCGGGAAGAGCCGATAAAAAGAGTGGGTTTGATTTCCATATCATGAAACAGCAAATCCGGAATATTCTCGTTTTAAAGGCATTTGAAATGCCAGTACAATATCTTCTTTTTTAATTCCCCGCTGATTCAATTCATGCCCAATATGGATGTCAGTTCCATTTTGATGTACCAATACTTTTCCATCTTGTACCTGAACATGAAGATAAGGGCCATAGAGGCGTTTGTTTTGAAGCCACCCGATTTTCATCAGCAAGTAGTGCCCGTGCTCATCATCTGTGATAATGGCTGTCTGCCAGTCGATAGCACTCCGGTCTATTTCACCAATTTCAAGAATTAGATCGCGAACAATATTCTTATATTCATTCATGGTAACCATAGTTGAATTATTTCACTTACTGGCTCCTACACGATCAGCCGTAGTCCGTAATGGGTTACGAGATTTTCGATAAATGGATCTGTAAAAAGGTCTTCATAAGCATCCGTGGGGACTGCTAAAAAAAGAGTGCGATCTGAAGGCAATTGTGTAAGGGCAAATTCGTAATATTGAAACTGCCCCAGTGCTTTGTGAAAATCCGTCACCGGCGAATCATCCAGAAAACTCTTGATCTCGACAGCAATTTTTTCAGCACCACGAGCAGCACCTAACAAACGCTCTGCTCCGAGGTCAATCCGTAGGTTACGTAAACCTGCCGGAATAACTAATGGGTCATCGGTGATGATCCAGTTTTCTTTTTCTAAAGCACGCCTGACCGCATCATGGAATAAATCTTTCGCCATAACAGGTACAAAGGTAAATGATTTACTCTTGAGGCGTTGAACTTTTTGAACCAGTTATACCGGCACAATGACCTCTCCACTCATACCCACCACAATCACTTCCAGCAGATCATCATCCAACGAAAAACCTTCGTACCAGACATTTTGAAGACCTTCCAATGCCGTTATGTTGCCTTCTGTCAATACATATTCCACTTCTTTGCTAAATTTCTTCTTTTCAGTTGCCGACAGAATATCTTCAGACTTGAAAATAATTGCCCATTGTTCAAAAGCCTGAACAGGACTTTCCGCAACCAATTGTTTGGTAAAAGTGCCGCCTTTGTATTCGCAGATAATGGTGAATAAATGTGCCATGTTAGGTACCTTTGCAATTGACCGATCAGATTGCTTCCGGAATATTCCTGCTCATGATGATTTGATTTGCAATTTCGCTCGCGCCTTTGCAATAATCATCAAATCTTCCTGGAGTAAATAGTGATCTAACTCTTCGCGTTCTTCTCCTGTTAAGACTCGTGTTTTTTCGCGTTCTAACAACCATTGTACGCGTCTGATAGTTGCATCAGACGGGCGAAATGCCACCACACTTTCCGGCGCCATGTGTGCCATAAAGTTGATTAGATCATCGAAAGGATGGGTGCTTTGTATCATCTCTCAAAGATACGTTGATGGAGAAATTTATGCAATACTCCCATGTGTTTGTTTTGAGTAGGGCTGAAAAAATGTAATGAGGATTCCGCTGGTAACCGGGAAGCGAATGATGAAATATTCATCTTGTTTAGATGGTGTTCTGTCCGAAATTTCAATGGCCCGAAGACATCTCGACGCAGGTGCAGTGAGGCGGTGACTGCCAGTCACCGCCTCACTTGGCTTCCTGCAATCCTGTCAAAGTCTGGCTGCGGTCTGTGGTAGTGTCGGGGTGACTTCAAGGCAATGACGCTTCGTGTATGTAGGAACAATTGTACCGCATGGGGCGGATGACGCGAAATTACGCGGATTTCCCCCTTCTTTAGAGTGGACACATCCCGGCAGGATGACAAAAGTAGCGTACACCGTAGCGTACACCACATTATTATAGGTTGCTGGCGTTAAAATCCGTCAACTCTACGAGGGAAAATCCGCGATAACCCGTGTCATCCGTCCAATCCGCGTTATTAACTCTACGCGCGCCAGCGCAAATCCGTTAAAATCCGTCAACTCTACAAGGGGAAATCCGCGCAAATCCGCGTCATCCGCCCAATCCGTGTTGCAATTATTCCTACGTGCGCGAAGCGCCATTATCCCCACGTGCGCGAAGCGCAAAATCCTCCTACCTTTGGCCGTCACAACCAACCAGCCGCGTGTATTTATCTCAACTCAAACTCACCCAGTTCAAAAACTACGAACAGCAGTCCCTGACGCTATCGCCGCGCCTGAATTGCCTGACCGGCCTGAACGGCATGGGCAAAACCAATGTGCTGGATGCGGTGCATTATTTGTGTTTGTGTAAAAACCATACGGGCTTGAATGACAAGCAGTTGATCCGGCATGGCGCAGGTTTTTTCCGGCTGGAGGGGCATTTCGTTTCGGGGGAGGAGGTACAAAAAGTCGTGGCCAAATACCAGAGTGGTCAGCGCAAGGAAATCGAGCGAAACGGCACGGCGTATGAGCGACTGACGGATTATATCGGGCAGTTTCCGGTGGTCATGATCGCCCCGGATGATGTGACGCTGGTGCAGGACGGCAGTGAAGACCGCCGCCGGTTTTTGGACGCTACGTTGTCCCAGATATCGCCGGGTTATTTACAAAACCTGTTGACTTACAATGCCTTGCTCAAGCAGCGCAATGCGCTCCTGAAAAGTTTTGCGGAGCAAAAACGTTTTGATGCCATCTTGCTGGAAAGTATCGACCACCAGATGCCTGCGCCGGCGCAGGCGCTTTTTGAGCAGCGCCATCAATTTGTCGAAACGTTCAGGCCCTTGTTCCGGGAGTTGTATGCGGCCATTGCCAACAGCAAAGAAGCCGTGGATGTCAGTTATGAATCCGATTTGTCAAACGGCTCGCTGGAAGTCCTGCTGCCGGGCGTTCTGGAAAAAGACCGCATCCTGCAACGTTCCACCGTGGGGCCGCACCGCGACGACCTGGCCTTGTATATGGATGGACAATTGGTCAAAAAATTTGCTTCGCAGGGGCAGTTAAAATCATTCCTGCTGGCCTTGCGACTGGCGCAGTACGAGGTGTTGCGACAGGCCAAAGGGGTGGCTCCCATTTTGCTGCTCGATGATATTTTTGACAAATTAGATGAGCGCCGGGTGCGGCAATTGGTGGGCCTGCTGATCGGTCGCGATTTTGGACAGATATTTATCACGGATACGCAGCGGAGCAGGATGGAGGAGATTGTGGCGTCGTTTTCGGGGGATTACAAGATTTTTGAAGTGGAGGACGGTGTTGTGAGTAGTGAGTAGTGAGTAGTGAGTGGCATCTTGTTAGAAGAGTATTGAGTTCTTTCTTCAACGAGATGCCACTCACTATCACTCACTCACTCACTCACTACTCACAACACTGTTCCCCTAATCCTCAAAATCTCCGGTTTCCTTTGCCGGTCAAAAAACACCCGGATTTTTTTATCGAAGTCCCCGTTCTGGTAAGCGTCGTATTCGATCCGCACTTCACCGCCGCCGCCGGGGGCAACGGGCGTTTCCGTCCAGTTCGCAGCGGTGCAGCCGCAGCTGGTTCGAACGGTCTGAAGCAGAATGGTATCCGGAGAAATATTCAGGAATTGAAAAACAAATACCTTTGGGCGGCCTTGCTCCATGACGCCAAAATCGTGTTCTTGTTCGGTCGTCCAGTTGACGACGGGTTTGCCTGCATCTAAAGTGTTTGTTGGAAGTACAGGCAAGGGGTGGACGGCGATTAAAAAACAAAGTTGCAGAACGGGCCAGAGCATGGAAAAGAATTTTGGATATAAAATGTAACCTGTTTGTGAGATGCGGTGTCGAATTTACCTGCAATATTCCTGAAAAACATCCATTATTTCAAAACAAAACCAATCCAACACCCTTATGCGCTATTTGCTTATATTCATGTTCTTAGTCGGCATCTTTGTAGTCGGCAAACGTTCCTTTAATTTTTCATTCGGGGGGACAAAAGGTACCGGTCCGATGAAAACCGAGACCCGCAGCGCCCGCGATTTCCATGCAGTGGAACTCGATCTTTCCGGCGATGTGGAACTGCGGATAGCAGAACAATACTCCGTGGAAGTACAGGCACAGGAAAAACCTGTTGCCATTGCTGAAAACAGAAATAGACAACGGCCGACTGCGGATTTATTTCAGCGAAAATGTCTCCCGCTCGGAAGACATTAAAATTCAAATCAGCGGCCCGGCTTTCGATGGATTATCTGTTGCGGGCAGCGGCAAAATAACCGTCCTGACGCCCATTCAGTCGGAGCGGATGAATCTCTCTCTTTCCGGTTCCGGCGATTTGATAATCGCACAGGCCACTTTCAGTTCATTGGAATGTAGCATTTCCGGCAGCGGTGGCATGGAACTGGGCGGCACTGCCAGTGCAACGCAAGTGGACATCAGCGGCAGCGGCGATGTAAACGCCAAACAACTGAGCAGCAATGAAATGCGCGCCAGAATTGCCGGTTCCGGCTCTGTAACGGCGCATGTCGTACAGGTTTTAAAAGCCGATATTGCCGGCTCCGGCGATATCTTTTATAGCGGCGAACCTTCGGTAGAGAGTAATATAGCGGGATCGGGAACGGTGAAGAAATTGTAAATGCATTAGAAATATGAGTCTTCCCTAATTTATACAATGATTCTGCAAGCGGGTCTACGGGCGGATGAAATCCGCGATCCGCGAAAATTAGGTCAACTCTAAAGCGGGAAAATTCGCGAAACTCCGCCGCATTCGTGTCATCCGCGCGACTATTATTCCTACGAGGGACATATCAGTCTACTCTACGGCGCGATTTCATTCCATTTACCTTGCAGAGCGTGTACAAATTTTCCCCTCGTAGGAATAATAGTCGCGCGGATGACACGAATGCGGCGGAGTTTCGCGAATTTTCCCGCTTTAGAGTTGACCTGAATTTTCGCGGATCGCGGATTTCATCCGCCCGTAGACTCAGTGGCGTTTGTTCTTCCATTTTGCAGGGTAATAAAATTAGGGAAGTTTCATGTTCATTCTTTTAAAGACACACTCGAATTACAAAAGATTCGAATATTATCCATTCCCACCCGGTATGTTTCTTTTAAGGCCATTCCAACAGGTAAAACCGGCGCCTTAACATCCCCACCCATACTTCCGGGATGCTCGATCAGCCGAATTTCATCCCACAGATTATTCTCTAAAAATTGCTTCAGCAGCATCGCGCCGCCTTCCACCAGGAGGGTGGCGCGATTTGCTTGGTATAGTTGCTGCAAAAGATTGGGCAGGTTGATTTTGTCTTCGGAAGAAAAAAAATGAGTCCGGGTAAAATGGCCGCTGCGAGCCGGGCCGAAGACCCATGTTTCAATGGAGTCATCTAAAATATTATACTCAGCCGGAATTTTCTTTTCAATATCAAATACAATACGCAAAGGATTTTTTCCTCCGTAAAGCCGGGCGTCGAGTTTTGGATTATCGGTAAGGGCTGTTGTGGTACCCACCAAAATGGCGTCGGATGTACTGCGCCAGCGATGTACCAGGCGTTGTACCAATGGACCGGATACCGCCACACGTTCGCCTGTGCGGCCGATAAAACCGTTGGCACTCTGGGCCCATTTGAGCACTACGTAGGGGCGGTTGTGCCTGATCCAGTGAAAAAAACTGCGGTTCAGCCAGGCGCCTTCTTCCTCCAGAATACCTGTTTGCACTTCCACGCCGGCTGCGCGCATTTTTGCCACACCTTGTCCCGCTACTTTCGGGTTGGGGTCAATATTGGCGATAACAACACGGGGGATTTTATGCTCCAGTATCAGATTGACACAGGGCGGCGTTTTGCCGAAATGGAAACAAGGCTCTAAGGAGCAGTACAGGGTAGAGTAGGGGATCAGATGCCGATTTTCAGGAAGCACGGAGCGCAGGCAATGCACTTCCGCATGGGCTTCACCCCAACGCTGGTGCCAGCCTTCACCGATGATGCGCCCTTCGTGTACCAGTACGGCGCCGACCATCGGATTGGGCGCAACGTGTCCGGCGCCGAGAAGGGCTAAATTGAAACAACGGCGCATGAAAAGGTGCTGCATTTTTTTTCGTGTTTCGTGTTTGGTGTTTCGTGTTTCGGGTGCTTCGCTTGAGCCACACGAAGGGTTTTTACCACAAATATTTTTTACCACAACGGACACAAAGTGGTTTCACAAAGGACACAAGGCGTAGAGTTGACTCGTCCCGCTTGGTATTTATTGTAGGCGGCATAAATCATCACAAATGACCATAATAATGCGGTCAACTCTACGCCTTGTGTCCTTTGTGAAACCACTTTGTGTCCGTTGTGGTAAAAAAACACGTTAAGAAGTGCGGGGTCGTAAGACCCGCGCACGGCAAAATGGACAATTTCTTTACCCTAAAGGGCAGATTGTAAATCTGCACTTTAGTTAGAAGCCTTTGCGATGTTCTCCCCTTTAGGGGTCGGGGTTTGGCCAGAGGCGAAGCGCCCTAAACACCAAACACGAAACACCAAACACTTATTTCAGTTTCGCCGTAGCAGCCACCGTCGGTTTTAACTTCTGCTGTTCTTCGTCGAAAGGTTTGATCAGAATCGTCATGGTGTGGTTGTTGTCGGTCATTTCGGCCAGCGAGTTGTCCGATTTTTTGATTTCGCGGTCGGGAAAATGGTACACCTGTTTGTAGCTCATGTCGGCGAACATCATTTTCATCATGTCTAAGGATTCTTCGCCACCTTCTTCGCCGCCACCTTCAGCAAGAGCCTTTTTAATTTCCTCGCCTAAATCGCCTGCGCCGAGGCGTTCAAAACTTTTGCCTGAAAACTTGAATACCTCATCCACTTTGCTGTCGTATTTGTCTTTGTTGATGATTTTGAGCGCCCTGTTGAGCGCCGCAACATCCACAAAATCAAAGGTATAGCCAAATTTCAGGTTGGTAGTATCATTTACTTCCACCACGTTGCTGACGCCTTGAATGCCTTTCAGCGATGCAGCTACGGAGCTGAGTTGTTCGCCCATTTGAGACATAGAGTTGTCGGCTTCAGGCGCTGCTACCGGAGCGTCGCCTCCAAGAATGGCAGTAGAATCGCCGCCAAGGCTGTCCCCGGCCATACCCTTCATCATATCCATCATGCCTTTGAGCTCGCTCATGTCGAGTGTCATGGCGTATGTGCCGTTGCCTTTGTCTTTGAAGGTAACTTCCTCCAGTATGTGCAGGCAACTGGTAAGTGTCATACTGACCATAACGAGGGCAGCTAAAAATAGAATTCTCAGATTTTTCATTGAAAGTGTGATGGTTAAAAATAGTGTTGGTTGATCGAAGGCGGCTGTTGGGTTGTTTGATGGTTTGATGGTTTGAAAGTTTGATGGTTTGATGGTTTGAGGTGGTAACTCTTGGCTTAAAGTTACCACCTCAAACCATCAAACTTTCAAACCTTCAAACCATCAAACCTTCTCATTCGATTACAAAATCTTTCATAACAACGACGCCGTCTTTTTCAACCGTAAAGGTATAGCTGCCTTTGCGTAGATAATGTTTCCCGGTGTCGGCTTTCTCGATTTCAATCGTTTTTTTGTTGTCTTTCTGGGCCGCTTGCAGCGCTTCCCTGTATTTTTTCAGGTTAGGCTCCGCAACGTCGAGGTTATAAACGTATTGATTCAGGCCTTTGTTACATTCAATCGTGCCACTGTTCAGAACGTGACCGGAATCTTTCATTTGTACTTTCCAGGCCGCCTTTCCGACGGAAGCGGCATAAAATGTAACAGGCAGTTCCGGATCTTTTAAGTCTCTGTATGGTTGTTGTTTGCCCCAACTACCTGAAAAACGTGTTTTGGCAATATCAAACAGATGAACGGCGGAAGCCAGTACATCCGGGGTCAATTGCTGCACATTCGACATATTCACTTTATAAATAGAACGCCCGTGTGTGCCGATCAGCAAATCTTGCGTTTTCGTCTGGATCACTACGTCATGTACGGCCACATCCGGGAAATCTTTATTCAAGGTGTGAAATGTTTTGCCCCGGTCGAGGGAAATGTACAGATTATGGTCGGTTCCAACGTACAACAAATCGGGATTGGATGGGTCTTCCCGGATGACATTGACCGGTTCGGCAGGCAGATCGAGGCCGATGCGCTCCCAGGTTTGCCCGTAATTATCCGATACATACACGTAAGAACTGAAATCGTCCCAGCGATAACCGTTCAGGCTTGCATACACGCGGCCACGCTCATGCGCGGAGGCTTGCACCCGCGAGACCCACATATTGGGTGGTAACTGACCGGAAATATTGTTCCAGTTCTCTCCACCGTCTCGGGAAACATAGATCAAGCCGTCGTCGGAACCGGTGTAGAGCAGGCCGAATTTGAGCGGGCTTTCATGTATGGTTGTAAGCGTGCCGTAGGGTACGTTGCCCGGTTTACCGCCTGTGGTTAGTTCGCCTGAAATGGCCTCCCAGTTATCACCTTTATCGAAAGAACGGTACAGTTTATTGGCCCCGAAATACAACACGTCCTGCTGGTGCCGGCTGAGGTGGATGGGTGTTTGCCAATTGAACCGCAGGGGCCGTTCTCCCAGGTCGTGTTTAGGTGTGATTCTTTTACTTTTGCGCGTCGATTTGTTGATTCTGGAGTAAAATCCGAATTGAAAACCGGTATAAACAGTGTTGTTGTCGCGGTAGTCGACCTGCACCTGCATACCGTCGCCGCCCATCAGTTCTTTGTAAGGATAATCGCCGGATTGATGCCAGTCGGTAGTGGCTTTGTAGTTGGAAGGCCCCGTCCAGACCCCGTTGTCCTGCGTGCCGCCGTACACATTGTATGGCTCTGCTTCATCGGTTGCAATGGCGTAAAATTGTCCGACTGGCGGTGTGTTGCAGAGCATCCACGACTCGCCGTTGTCCCAACTGATGTTGAGGCCGCCGTCGTTGCCGTTCACTAAATACCCCGGACGTTTGGGGTCGAGCCAGAGCGCATGGTGGTCGACATGCACGTTGTCGCCATTGATGTTTTTCCAGGTATTGCCGCCGTCTTCGCTGCTGATAATCAGAAATCCGATGAGATAAACTTTGTCGGCGTCTTCCGGCATACAACGGATATTGCTGAAATAGTATCCATACGTAAAGTGCATCCGTTCAATGGCTTCCTGGTGCGCGCGCTTCCATGTTTTGCCGCCGTCTTCACTTTTGTAGACTTCTGCGCCGATAAAATCAGTTTCAAAAAGGTTATTGTTGGCGTCTTCCAGATACTCCACCAAAGTAATGGGTTTGATTTTATCGGACTTCACCAAACCCTTGACTTTCTGTGTGGTGTATTTTTCAGGAAAATTATTTTGTTTGAGGTAAGCGGCTATTTTCTCTTCTGAAAGTTTCAGGAAATCTTCTTTGGAAATAGTGCGCAACTGATCTTTGGTCAATACGTCTTCGGCAGGCGTCTCTTTTTTCGGCTTCGGATTTTGGTTGTCAATGCAGGCGTATAGCACTGTTTTTCCATTTTTCCGTCCGCTTGAAAGCCCGATTCGCCCTGCCTTCGGCCCGGTCGGAAATCCGCTGTCGGGCGTGCTGATCAGCGACCAGGTTGTGCCGGCATCGCCACTTTTCCAGATGCCGGAACCATTGCCGGCGCCGTCAAAATTCCAGGCGCTGCGCTTGCGTTCCCAGGTAGCGGCAAAAAGTGTATTCGGGTCATTGGGATCGATCGCCAGGTCTACGGCGCCTGATATGTCATTGACAAACAATGTTTTAGCCCATGTTTTACCGCCGTCGCCAGTTTTGTACACCCCGCGTTCGGCATTGGGGGTATACAAATGCCCGAGCACCGCTACCCACGCTGTATTCGGATCGGTAGGGTGGAGCAGGATGCGCCCGATATGGTGGCTTTCCGGCAGCCCGCACCAAACCCAGGTTTTACCTCCATCTGTACTTTTATAGATACCTGTGCCCGCATAAGAAGACCGGCTGCTGTTGGCTTCTCCTGTTCCAACCCAGATCGTATTGGCGCTCCAGTTGACGGCAATATCGCCAATGGTCATGCTGGCTTCCTGGTCGAAAACAGGTTTGAATTGTGTGCCGTTACTTTCCGTGTACCAGAGACCGCCCGACGCATAAGCCACATACATCCGGGATGGATTATCGGGATCGGCATCCACATCGGTCACGCGGCCGGAAAACACGGACGGGCCGATGTTCTCGGGTGACAAAACGGAGAGCATGGAGCTGTTTTCTATTTTTTTCCGTTGTTCAAAACCTTGCAGGCGCAGGTCGGCAGCTGTAGGGCCGGGTTGTGCGTGTGCGAAGGAAAAACAGGGCGCATAAATAGAGGCTGTAAATGTTGATCTACGGGTAGGCTGTAATCGTTTTCTCATAAAGGGTAATATTTGTAGGAATGGTATTAAATAGCGCTTAAAAACAAGTTCATCGCCATTTGACTAACCCCCCAGCGGTTTAGCGGGGAAATGAGGGGGACAAGCTGGGTGGATCTTAACACAGAATGAGTGAAATCGGGTTAAAACCCCGTTGAGTTGGACGTGCGTTTTGATTACCCCCGCTAAAGCGCGCAAGCAAAAGAGTGAATTTGACTTTTTTATCTTTAAGCCCGGGACAATTTAAAATCAGTAACGGATTTTGATCCGTGTCCTAATCTTAGAAATCGTATAACAGAAAAATCCGTTTGCCATCAGTTTTATCGCTCAGCGCTAAAATTCCGGTCTCCTCTTTTGTAATCAATCATCGTGTATTTCCCCGGAATTTCTACAAAACGTTGTGCCTGTGTCATGCCGATTTCCGACGTAAAATATCCCCACAATACCAGGTCTTTGATAACCCGGAAGTAATGGGCAGGCGTCTCTTTCTTTTTACCTTTTTGAAATGCCTTTTGTTCCACATCCAGTTCCGTGAGGTAATCGGTTTGCAGCGCGCCGGATATTTTCATGAATTTTTTACCATGCCGTTTGATGCTGTCTGCATCTAATTTGGCCAAACCTTCCATAAAACGTTTTTGTTCGTTCGGTTCGTAGCAATCGGTAACGATTACTGCGATAAACTGGCCGACTTTGGCCGCTTTTGCGCCCGGAATATCGGTGGTTGGAATGATGGTTTCGGCTACTTCATTGAGCAATTTGATTTGTGCTTTGCTAAAAAGCCCGATCCCTTTGGCGTAGTCGTCAGGCAGGTTATCTAATTGATCCCAGTCAATATTTTTGGCTAAGATACTATCGGCGCCGAGCAGCGTACCCCCGAACAAGAGGGCACTGCGCTGGAGAAGTTCGCGTCGGTTCATATTGTTGAGTGAGTGGTTATACTGAAAGTTGAGAGGTTGAGAACGTTGATAGTTGAGATATCATTGATAATCAGTGAGTGATTACGACTTTCTCGTTCAAAACCACTTTGTGTTGACTATAAATGAATGGTGATGCGTGTTTACAGATTGCCTTTTTTTAACTCATTTACAGCATAATCAGCCGCGCGGGCAGTGAGCGCCATAAAGGTCAGCGAAGGATTTACGCAAGCAATGGAAGTCATGCAGGAGCCGTCGGTAACGAACACGTTGGGTATATCGTGCATTTGATTCCACTTGTTCAAAACAGACGTTTTTGGATCGTTGCCCATCCGCATGGTGCCCATTTCGTGGATCGCCATGCCGGGGAATGAGCCATTGTCGTAACTATTTACCTCTTTGACACCTGCCGCTTCGAGCATTTCAGCGGCATCAGCCATCATGTCCTTGCGCATTTTGAACTCGTTTTCCTTCAGTTCGCAGTCGATAGACAGCACATATTGTCCCCATTTATCCTTTTTGGTTTTGTCGAGTGTCACCTTGTTGTCGTGGTAAGGCAACATTTCTCCAAAGCCGCCCATGCCGATGCTCCATTGGCCCGGTTCGAGCAATTCTGCTTTCAGTGCCGCGCCGATGCTGAGTTCAGCCACATCGCGGCTCCAGTTATCGCGATTGGCGCCACCCTGGTAACCGAATCCGCGAATGTAGTCGCGTTTGTCGCCGAAGAGGTTGCGGTAACGCGGCACATAAATGCCGTTGGCGCGGCGACCGTACGGGATTTTATCTTCAAAACCTTCTACTTTGCCTCCGGCGCCACAGCGGAAATGGTGGTCCATCAGGTTGTGTCCCATTTCTCCGCTGCTGTTACCGAGTCCGTCGGGCAGGCCGCCCATTTCAATGGAATTCAGTAACAACTGGGTAGAACCGAGGGTAGAGCCGCAGACAAAAATGATTTTTGCTTCATATTCGATGTTTTCCATCGTTTCGGCGTCGATCACCAGCACGCCCTTGGCGCGTTTTTTATCCTTGTCGTACAAAATCTGGTTGACGATGGAAAAAGGCCGCAGCGTCAGGTTACCGGTTGCAACGGCAGCAGGTAACGTAGCGGACTGCGTACTAAAATAAGCCCCGAACGGACAGCCTCGGCTGCACAGATTGCGGTACTGGCAACTGCCGCGGCCATTGATCGACTCTGTGAGGTTGGCGACCCGGCCGATAATCATGCGGCGGTGTTCCCACTTGGCTTTGATCCGGGCTGCTACGTCTTTTTCCACGACGTTCAATTCCATGGGCGGCAAAAACTTGCCGTCCGGGAGTTGCGGCAACCCTTCCAGCGAGCCGCTAATGCCGGCAAAAGTCTCTGCGTAATCGTACCAGGGAGCAATGTCCTTGTAGCGGATCGGCCAGTCGATGGCGATGCCGTCTTTCACATTGGCTTCAAAGTCAAAATCGCTCAAACGGTAGCTCTGGCGCCCCCACATCAGGGATTTGCCGCCGACATGGAAGCCGCGGTACCAGTCGAAACGTTTTACTTCGGTGTATGGGCATTCCAGGTCATTTACCCACCAGTCGGGTTTAAATTCATTATAAGGATAATCCCGTTTTTGAACCGGGTGCGTGGCTTTCATTTCAGTGGTAAGCCGACCGCGGTGCGGAAACTCCCAGGTTTTTTTCATTGCGGTGTCATAATCCGTCACGTGTTTGACATCTTTTCCACGTTCGAGCATGATGACCTTGAGCCCTTTTTCGGTGAGTTCCTTTGCCGCCCAGCCGCCCGAAATACCGGAACCGACGACAATAGCATCATATTTTTCTGCCATGTTATGTGTTTAAATGATTGAATTTCAACTGTTTGAAAAAAATAGATTCATTCGAATCATTTGGCGTTGTCCGGGTATATTGGGTCTGATATGTTGCCTTTAACATTCTTTGCTATACATCGCAAATGTCGATGGATGCTGCCAGCGACGCGAGTTTGTTGGATGCTACCGGAATAAATTCCTGCGCGACATAGCCCTTGTGGCCGGTTTCGACAATGGCCCGCATGATAGCAGGGTAGTAGAGTTCCTGGGTTTCGTCTATTTCATGTCGACCCGGCACGCCGGCGGTGTGGTAATGCCCGATATAGGCGTGGTGTTCGCGAATGCGGCGAATGACATCGCCCTCGTCAATTTGCATGTGATAAATATCGTACAGCAGTTTGAAATTGGCCGAACCGATCATTTTGCACAACTCGACACCCCAAGGTGTTTTGTCGCACATATAATCTTTATGATCCACCCTGGAATTCAAGAGTTCCATATGAATGATCACACCGTTCTTTTCCGCGAGGGACATAATTTGTTTCAGTCCATCCGCGCAGTTTTTAAGACCTACATCATCGGGCATTCCCCGGCGGTTGCCGCTGAAACAAATCAGGTTGGTATAACCTGCTTTGGCCACCAAAGGAATCATTTCCGTATAATTCTTAATGAGTTGGGCGTGGAATTTCGGCTCATTCCATCCGTCTACCAGACCGATTTCCGCCCCGTTGCACATGGAAGAAGACATTCCGTGCTTTTTCAACGTGTCCCAGTCCTTAGGTCCTACCAGGTCGATGGCTTCAATCCCGATTTGTTTGCCGAACATACAGAGTTCATCTAGCGAAAAATCATTGAAACACCAGCGGCAAACGGCATGGCGTATGTTGCCTTTTCTTTCAACAGGCTTTATCGAATCAGCCATTCCTGCAATGGATAGTTTAGGTGAAGTTCCGAGCGCTGCGGCGCCGGCCAGCAGTGTTTTCAGGGCATGACGACGGGTTGACATCTTTATCTAGAATGATTGGTGAAATCTATATTTAAATCTGCGGCGAAGATGCTGCAAAAAAATATATTCCAGACAATACGGCGATGCCATATTTTAATTTTGTAAATTTTAAGCAAAAGGGGCGAGGGGGGGGGGGGCCGCCAAAGGCAAAAAAGTTTGGCTCGCGCCCGCCCCTTGTCCCCCCGTCGAGTCGGCCGCGGGAAAAAACCTGGCGCGGAGCGCCGCCTCCATAACATCCCTAATATTCGGATAAACCACCACGCCACCGGCCAACCATGCTCCCGGATCCACCCATCGAATCTCTTCGATGTCCTCTTCCGTTTGTGGAATCAGTTGTGTATCAGTGGTCTGCATCCGGTACCACCAGGTTTTTTTGAGTATCCGTTCTCCTTTTTGTTCGTACGTATGGTAGGTATGGGCGATAAAATCGCCTAAATGCAGGTTAACAAGACCAGTTTCTTCCTGCACCTCGCGGATGGCAGCCTGTTCGGGCGATTCTCCGGGGTCAATTTTCCCTTTGGGCATATCCCAGGAGCCGCGCCTGTAAAAAACCAGCAATTCGCCCTTGTCATTTTCCACATACCCCCCGGCGGCTTCCAGCAGGGAAAAACAGGCGACAAAATCGTTCCAAAGCGCAGCCAGATTATCGTGGTACAGCACCACGGTTTTCACTTCTTTGTTCTTGTCGAGCAAGTCGAGGTACTGCTTGATGACTTTTTTTTTGCCGATATACAGCGCAACATGCGTGGTTTTATCGGCCTGAAAGCCCAATTCTCGCATTCCTTCTGTAGTTGTAAGAAAAACCGGTCTCCCGTTTATGTAGATTTTATACTTTTGCTGCCTCATATCATTCAATTTTCAGGCAATGATAGGAGGTTTTCTGTAACGGGTAAAATTTGTTCCTGCACATTCATTGCGCTCGTGTAAAAAGATACGAGATCAGGTAAAGTAGCCCTTATTTTTGTGTCCTGTGTGTCCTAACTACTGAAATGCAATCTGAAGTCGCACGTAATTTATTGAAAATCAGGGCTGTTAAGTTAAGTCCGCGCGAACCCTTTACCTGGGCATCCGGCCTGTTATCACCTATATATTGTGATAACAGAGTTGCTTTGTCGTACCCGGAACTGCGTACTTTTCTAAAAAAATGCCTGGCGGAAAAATCAGCGCATTTCGGTCCATTCGATGTGGTGGCGGGTGTTGCAACGGCCGGTATTCCGCATGGCGTCCTGTTGGCCGACTTGCTGGAGTTACCTTTCGTATATGTGCGCAGCGGCGCCAAAGACCACGGTCGCCGCAACCAGATTGAAGGCGAATTGCATCCCGGACAACGGGTTTTAGTGATCGAGGACCTGATAAGCACAGGCGGAAGTTGCCTTGCAGCAGTAGATGCCCTGCGCGACGCCGGTGCGGAAGTAGTGGGCGTACTGGCCGTTTTTCAATACGGATTTGACAAAGCCCAAATAGCATTTGAAAGAAAAGGTGTTGATTTTCAAACACTTACAAACTATGATGCACTGGTGCAGGAAGCAATTCGCACTGGATATGTATCGCAAGATGATTTACAAACACTATCGGAATGGCGCGAAAATCCCGACGGTTGGGGCGCGCTTTATGTTTAAGATGATAGCAGCAGCCAATTTGAAGATCAAATTGCTCCTGCCCTTTATTTCAAAATTTTAGTCAGCATGCAAATAATTACTCCCGAATCTGAATCATTCCTTCGGCGTTACCTGAACAACGCGAGTCCCACCGGCTACGAATGGTCGGGCCAGAAATTATGGCTGGAGTACCTCAAACCATACATTGATGAATGGCAATTAGATAATTACGGAACGGCATATGGCATCATCAATCCGGGTCAGCCCTATAAAGTGGTGATCGAGGGCCATGCCGACGAAATTTCCTGGTTTGTAAATTATGTCAGCGACGACGGTTTTATCCATGTGATCCGGAACGGGGGCAGCGATTTCCTGATTGCGCCTTCCATGCGCGTTTGGATTCACTTGCGCCACGGTGGAAAAATTGAAGGCGTTTTCGGATGGCCGGCTATCCATACCCGGACGGATAAAGACGCTTCTGTGGCGCCGGCGCTCGACAACATTACCATCGACGTAGGCGCCAAAGACCGCGAAGAGGTGCTGAAAATGGGTATTCACGTAGGCTGCGTGGTCACTTTTCAGGATGAACTGACCATTTTAAATGAGCGCTACTATACCGGTCGCGCCCTGGACAACCGGATGGGCGGATTCTGTATTGCGGAAGTAGCCAGGTTGCTGAAAGAAAATAACATTCAACTGCCGTACTCCCTGTATTTGGTCAATTCGGTACAGGAAGAAGTAGGTCTGCGCGGGGCCGAGATGATAACCAACTCCATTCGGCCCAATGTGGCGATTGTCACAGATGTGACCCACGATACGCATACGCCCATGATCAGTAGTAAAAAACATGGCGATGTGCGCTGCGGCAATGGCCCGTCTGTTACGTATGCCCCTGCTGTTCACCAAAAACTGCTCGATATCATTATTGCTACGGCTGAAAAACACCAGATTCCATTTCAGCGGGAAGCGGCCAGCCGCGTGACGGGTACCGATACCGATGCATTTGCCTATTCCAATGGCGGCGTGCCTTCCGCGCTTATTTCGCTGCCGCTCCGGTATATGCATACGACGGTGGAAATGGCCCATAAGGATGATGTCAACAACCTGATCTGGTTGATATACGAGGCATTACAAAATATTGAAAACGGCCACGATTTTAAATATTTTTCTAATATTTGATTTCCTAAACCTCCCCTCTGTTATGGAATACGCCGTTTGTCAAGTTGCTATAGCCCCTTTGCGCGCCCAGCCCTCCGATAAAAGCGAGATGGTTTCACAACTGCTTTTCGGAGAAACCGTGGAAGTGCAGGTTTCGAAAGATAACTGGAAACAGGTGTTGTGTTCCTGGGACGGCTATATCGGATGGGTGGATGCCAAACAACTGAAACGCCTGACTCCCAGCGAGTTTGACGCATATGCCGACCGGCAAACGCTGAATCTTTCTTTGGTGGAAGGACTAATGGCTGCCGATCACTTTATTCCGCTAACCATGGGCGCCGTGTTGCCCATGTACGATGGCTTGCGGTGTATGCTGGGCGATCAGTCTTTTCAATTTTCCGGCCCTGTTGTGACCCCGGGCCAACAACAACTCACCATCGACTGGGTAGTAAAAATAGCGCGGCGTTACCTTCATGCGCCGTACCTGTGGGGCGGGCGCTCTCCGTTTGGGATCGATTGTTCGGGCCTGACCCAGATGGTATTCAAAATAGCCGGTATCCGCCTGTTGCGCGATGCTTCCCAGCAGGTGACGCAGGGCCGCGCCATTGATTTTATGGAACAATGCCAGTCCGGCGACCTCGCTTTTTTCGACAACGCTAAAGGCCAGATCACCCATGTCGGGATTATTATGCCCGATTGCCATGTCATTCACGCATCGGGTAAAGTGCGGATAGATAAACTGGATCATTTTGGCATTTTCAACCGCGAACTCGACCGCTATACCCACCAACTCCGCATCGTAAAACGGGTTTTGGCTGATGAACCACAATCCTCCAACTATTCGGACTCGGATCGTCAGGAAGATGAATTATTCCGTCAGGCCGCTCTTTTTGACTGATTTTGACACCCGCAACCGTTAAATCTGTATTGATCCAGGGCATCTCGTCGCGTTACAGCCTGGCGGAGGCTGCAAGCATTGCCCGCATTGTGCTGGAAGATGTTTTTCAGGTTCACCGAAAACCTGAATCTGTTTTTGTATCGGAATGGACAACTGCACAAACCGATGATTTACAACAAATTATCCGTCGGCTTGAAGCCGGTGAACCGGTGCAGTATGTAGTTGGAACCGCCGATTTTTTCGGGCTGGTTTTTCAGGTAAATCCGGCGGTTCTGATTCCCCGTCAGGAAACGGAAGAACTGGTGGCCTGGGTGCTGGAGCATCTTCGAAATCTGAATACCGACAATCATGTCTCGCTGCTCGACATCGGCCTGGGAAGTGGTTGCATTGGCATCACGCTGAAGAAAAAATTTCCCGCACTTCAACTATTCGGACTGGAAAAAAGCGCCGACGCTTTGTCTGTCGCCACCCGTAATGCGCAAAATATTTTGGGCACATCCGCCAATTTTCAGTTTTTACAGGGCGATATTTTAGAAACATCTGGTTGGCAGGCTTTTTCTGCGCTGGATGTCATCGTCAGCAATCCGCCGTATATTCCATTGTCTGAAAAAGAACTGATGCCCGAACACGTGCTGGCCCACGAACCCGCGCTGGCTTTGTTTGTCAGCGATGGGGATCCCCTTGTTTTTTACCGAACCATCGCGGATTTTGCCCTGGAAAAACTGCGCCCCGGTGGCGTTTTGTTTTTTGAATGCAATGAATTCAATGCTGCGAAAGTGGCTGCGCTGTTGTCTGAAAAAGGGTTTCAGGATGTCGTTTTAAAAAAGGATATTTCGGGATCAGATCGGATGGTGCGTGCGCTTACGCGCCGTAGGAATAATTGCAACGCGGATTAGACGGATGACGCGGATTAACGCGGATTTTTCCCTTGTAGAGTTGACCAATTTTATATTTTTCGTCAACTCTAAAGAAACCGCGTAAATCGTCATCCGTACCCCATATTCCTACGAGGGGGAAACTGCGCGTAAGCGCAAAAATCATACCTTCGCCCCATGTTTTCGACCACACAAAAGATCGGTATTCTGGGCGGCGGACAATTGGGTAAAATGCTTTGCCTCGCCGCAGCGCCCTGGGATTTTAAGACCTGTATTCTGGATGCCTCTCCAGATTTCCCGGCCGGGCAGGTTTGTTCCGAATTTACGGTAGGCGACTTTAATAACTACGACAATGTGCTGGCCTTCGGTCGGGATAAAGATGTGTTGACCATTGAAATTGAGCATGTTAACACGGAGGCATTGCATGAACTAAAGCGAACGGGCAAGGCGGTGCATCCTTCGCCGGAAGCGCTCGACATCATCAAAGATAAAGGCCTGCAGAAGGAATTTTACAGGATGAACAACATTCCCACAGCGCCGTTTGAGTTGTTTGAAAACGAACAGGATTTGCTGGAAGCCGTCGAATCTGGGCGTTGGAACCTGCCTTTTGTGCAAAAATCGCGCACGGCCGGTTACGACGGCAAAGGCGTAGCCATCCTGCGGACGGCAGAAGACCTGAAAACCAAATTATTGCCCGGGCCTTGTCTCGCAGAAGGGCTGGCGCCGATACAAACAGAGATTGCAGTCATAGCAGCCAGGAATGCCTCCGGCGAAGTGGCGGTATTCCCGGCTGTTGAAATGGATTTTCACCCTGAAGCAAATTTAGTAGAGTTGTTGATTTGTCCGGCGCGGATTTCTGCATTGGTTGCTGCGCAAGCGGAAGTGCTGGCCGAGCAGGTGATCAGCGCGTTCGATATTTGCGGTTTGCTGGCGGTGGAAATGTTTCTTTGTGCCGACGGACAGTTGTGGGTCAATGAAGTGGCGCCGCGGCCCCACAACAGCGGCCACCATACCATCGACAGCGCTGTGACAAGCCAGTATCAGCAGCATTTGCGGGCTATTTGTGATCTGCCGCTGGGCGATACCGCTCAGATACAGCCGGCGCTGATGCTCAATCTGCTTGGCGCAGACGGGCACAAAGGCCCTGTTCATTACGAAGGTGTGGCGGAATGCCTTGCCATCAGCGGCGTGCATGTCCATTTATATGGCAAGGCGCTGACTTCTCCTTTCCGGAAAATGGGACATGTGACCATCACCGCAGAAACAATTGAAGATGCTTTTAAAAAGGCTGAATTCGTTAAAAACATTCTGAAAGTACACAGCGAAAGCCAAACGTTATAACCCTCTCGCTTCTCACTTCTCACCTCTCACTTCTAATAAATGGTTTCTATCATCATGGGTTCGGATTCCGATTTGCCGGTTATGCAAAAAGCGGCGGATGTGTTGACGGAACTCGGAGTGCCTTTTGAAATGACAATTGTTTCCGCGCACCGTACCCCGGAACGAATGTTTCAATTTGCCCGGACGGCGCACGAGCGCGGCGTCCGCGTCATTATCGCTGGCGCGGGTGGCGCAGCGCATTTGCCGGGCATGGTGGCTGCCATTTCACCTTTACCGGTGGTGGGCGTTCCGGTGAAATCATCCAATTCCATCGATGGTTGGGACAGTATTCTTTCCATCCTGCAAATGCCGGAAGGTGTACCGGTTGCCACGGTGGCCCTCAACGCCGCCCGCAATGCTGGTATCCTAGCCGCCCAAATGCTGGCTACGGGAGACGATGCCTTGTTGCAACGGATTGTACTGTTTAAAAAAGCGCTGGAAGAAAAAGTGCTGGAAAAAGTGCGGTTTATGGAAGGGAAATAACATGAGTCATCCCGGATTTTGCCTAAAACGACCACAAAAAGGTCAAACTCGTATTTATTGATGATTGCTTATTGACAATTGATGATTTATGATGTGAGAAGATGCCTCTTGCATCATAAATCATCAATTGTCAATAAGCAATCATCAATAAAAATTGTGCCGGCGCGTACTAAGAGTCGCTACAAAAATCCGGGATGACTCATGTTACGCCGCCTCCGCCGGTTTCTGATTCCGCAGTCTTTGCAGCAGGTAATTCACCAGAACCATGACGGTCAGGCCGATCAAATAGGACGCAATAAACATCACCCATTCGTAGGTGTCTTTTTTCAACGCATCCCGTTTTGCAGCCAGACCCCACAGGTTGACCAATCCTTTTTTTACAAAAAACTCGGAAACCAGCATGGAAGCCGAGAGTCCGGCTAAGTAGCCGACGGAGAGGTTGAGCGCTTCACCGGCAATGAATTTGGCAAGTTTTGACATCGTGAGTAGTTATCCGTTATTAGTTATTGGTTATCAGTGTTGCAAATTTATAATGACGGCAAACATAGCGGGCTTCTGCCGCCCGCACAAGACTTTGTCGGCGCGGCTTCAAATTTAATTCAGAGGTGATGGTGTCAGATGGGTAAAATTCTATGTAAATAATTGATTGTGTGTGCTATATGAAATGGTGTAGTACGCCGGTCGATACCTTAAAAATGACCATTCTGCTGATAACAGAAGCCTACATACTTCGCAGTTCGCACAAACTCCCTACTTTTGCAGCCTCTAACCAAGTTTTACCATTTTCACCATGAAAGAAGTGTATATTATTTCCGCCGTTCGTACCCCCATCGGTAGTTTCGGCGGCGTGCTGGCGGGTATTTCCGCTACCCATCTGGGCGCCATAGCCATTAAAGGCGCTTTGGAACAAGCCGGCGTGCAACCCGACCAGGTAAATGAAGTGCTGATGGGTAATGTTGTCAGTGCCAACCTGGGCCAGGCGCCTGCCCGCCAGGCTGCCCGTTTTGCGGGGCTGCCCGACAATATTCCCTGCACCACAGTCAATAAAGTGTGCGCTTCCGGCATGAAAACCATTGCCCTGGGCGCACAAAGTATCATGCTGGGTATCAATGACATCGTGGTTGCCGGTGGCATGGAAAACATGTCCCAAATCCCGTATTACCTTCCCAATGCCCGCTGGGGCTACAAATACGGCAACGGTGAATTCATCGACGGCCTGGCTAAAGACGGCCTCACCGACGTGTACAACCAAAAAGCAATGGGCGTTTGCGCCGATGCCACTGCCGTGAAATACGGGATCAGCCGGGAGGAACAGGATGCTTTTGCCATCGATTCCTACCAGCGCGCAGCGGCTGCAACGGATGCCGGATTTTTTAAAAATGAAATCGTTCCGGTACTCATTCCACAAAAAAAAGGCGACCCGGTTCAGATTTTGCAGGATGAGGAATACAAAAAAGTGATGTTTGATAAAATTGCCGGCTTGCGACCTGCTTTTACGCCGGATGGTACCGTAACTGCGGCGAATGCTTCGACCATCAACGATGGTGCAACAGCGCTGATACTTGCCAGTGAAGAGGCGGTTATACGCCTGGGTCTCAAGCCGATTGCCAAAATCCGCGGCTTTGCAGATGCGGAACAGGAACCGGAGTGGTTTACCACGACGCCAACGATCGCCGCACCAAAAGCGCTGAAAATGGCCGGACTAACCAAAAATGACATCGACTTTTTTGAAGTAAATGAAGCATTTGCCGTTGTTACCATGGCTTTTGAAAAAGTGATGGAAGTGGATCACGCCAAAACCAATATTTTCGGCGGAGCGGTATCGCTCGGTCACCCGTTAGGCGCTTCCGGCGGCCGTATAGTTACGACTTTGCCCCATGTATTGCAACAGAAAAACGGAAAATTCGGTCTCGCCGCTATTTGTAACGGTGGGGGCGGGGCAACGGCGATGGTGATTGAAAAGGTGTAAGAAGATAGTTTGATGGTTTGAAAAGTTTGATGGTTTAAGGTGGTAACTTAAAAGCCTTGAGTTACCACCTTAAACCATCAAACCTTTTCAAACCATCAAACCTTCTTCCCCAACTCACTCGCCTTACCCGCTACTACCAACATCAGCCAGGCAACTCCCAATGCCAGCGCCACTCCGATCAGTAGTAAAATGTAGTACTGAACCGTCCACATAAAGGAGTCAAACAAACGTCTTGCCAGGGAAATGCTGCGAGCCGCCGGGTTTTCGTAAAGCGAAAAACGGATGGTGCAAAATTCGTTTTCTGACGAGAAATTCCCCAATTCCACACCCAGTTCCTGCATCTGGCGCTCAATATCAAGGATTTTATCGTGCAAACCGACCAGGTCGGCGATAGTGCCCGCGCGGTTTTTCAAATCGGTCAGATTGGCTAATGCTTTGACCAGCGATGTTTTTTGGGCATTCAATTCGCGGAATTCTGTAGTTTTATCCACTTTGGTGATGCTGTTCACGTAGATATACCCAATGCGTTGGGCTACCACATAAAAAGAATCGAACAGCTCCGGTCGTACGCCGATCATCAGGTGCAAATTGCGATGACCGGGGTTTCCCGATTTTTGTTCGTACTGAATGATGGCGTGAAAGGCCTTGCTTGTCTCGCGGATGTTGGATTCATCTTCCTCAAATGCACTGGTACGGGAATTCAGCGTCGCTGTTTTTTCGTATTTCTGGGATATTCCGCCATCTCCGGAAGGGGGAGGAGGGGGAGTATTCGGACCCATGTCCGTGTTTTTTTCCGAGGCATAATTTTTTCTCAAATCCCCCTGACTGTCAAAGAATGACTCTGGCATGTTCGCCTGACCCGGCAAATCGGGTCCGTTTTTACCGGTAAAACTATAAGCAAAACGGCAAATAAAAAGAAGCAGGAAAAGGCCGGCGAGGCTGTAAAATACTGTCCGGAAAGAAAGGGTACTCAGGTTGATTTTCATAGTAAGTATGGGTTGATGAAAACAAGATGCCAAAGACCAAATTTCTGGCGGGCAGCCTACTCGCGTTTTTTATAAATGAGAATTGGCTTTTCCTCCGGTATGATTCCCTCGTATTGCTTATACAAAGTATAATTGGCCTCTACATAGGCCAGAACTTCTTTAAAAAAGGAAGTTTCCTGATAATTACTACCCCAACTATCTTCGGCTAGGACCCGGACTAAATAGTTTGGCCTGGATGTTTTTAGGTCGTTCAGGTACTGCTGTTGCAAAAGAGCACTTTTTGGACCTTGGGAAAATAAGTTATACAAGAAAAGGTGCCGAGAAGCCGCCTCTCGCTCCGCAACAACCAGAATCTCAGGTTCCGAACCCAGAATGCCAATACGCTCACCCCACAGGGTTTGTTGTTTCAGTTCTTTTCCGATCTCCTGCATTTCCGTAAACCGGTTCGCGCCGTATGAATCAAGATGTATCTTGTGAAAATCAGGTTTATAATAGTACCATTTGTTATTTATGACTGGAAACGAAACCAATAAAAAAAGAATAGCGGCAGTACATATGTTTCCTCTTATTCCGGCAACGCTCCACCGCATGGCATCTGTCATAACTCCTACCAGCAAACTAACGGCAGGCAGACACAACACAAAATAATGCGGATAATACGCCACGCCGATCAGCACTGACGCAGCGCAAAAAACAGGGAACAAAATGCCGAACGCCCTGGCTTCTCTACTAAATGCCATGAAAGACAAGACGACCCAACCTGCCGCCGCCATGATCCAGACTGGCTCCAGATACCTCGTTACTTTTGAAAAATAAAACCGGAACAAGTTAAAACGGTCTCCCAGATTGGGGGCGTTTCCCAGTTGTGCCGGAAGTTCTACAGTACACAGCCAGAAGTCGTCCAAACGGTCTACTAACAGAAAATATGCACAAATTGTAGTGAAAGGGAGGATAGCGCCCATAGAAAAGACGATAATATCGCGTGTTATTTGCTTTACATCTGCCCGCATCTGAATGCGAGTCCACAGTATCCAGACACCCGAAAAAACACCATATAATACTGCCTGCTGCTTGATCGTAAAAGCCAGTCCAAGCAATAGCCCGGCGAGTCCAAAATAAAACAAACGGTTGTTCAACAAGCCTTTATGCAGCACAACCAGGCCGCCGAGCGCAAATGGCATCAGCAGTTGATTGGCATGTGCTGCAAAACCATTCACGTTAACGCTCAGAGATGTCAGTGCAAAAATGATGGCTGAAACGGTACCGGTCCATTTATTAAAAATATTGCTGAAAAGCCTGTATATCAACCAGATAGCAATAGCATTACACAACATTAGGCCGGTATGAATACCCTCAGGTGTATACCCGAATAACCGGATAAACAATGCATACAGACCATACAGGCCGGGAAGTTTGTTGTCGTGCAGATCGGTGTAAAGGCGTTCTGAAAAAAGATGCCGGCCAATGTAGGCAAAGCCACCTTCGTCGCGTTCCAGGGGAATTGCAAGCAGAGATATCCGCACTTTTGCCGTGAGCAGAATAGCCGCCAGCGTTATACAAAACGGGAAATCGATATTTTCTTTCTGGTGTTTTTCCATGTACTTGGTGGGGAAAAGAGCCGGCCAAGTTATTTAGTCAGGCAGTGACCGGCAGTCACCGCCTGACTAAGATACACTTATCGTTTCCCCAGCAATGCAAACATATTCTTTTTATACGCCTCCACGCCCGGCTGGTCGAAAGGATTGACGCCCAGCAGGTAGCCGCTTACCGCGCATGCTTTTTCAAAAAAGAAAAACAACTGACCGAGGTAGTAAGCGCTGGCCTCCGGGATATGCACCACTAGGTTGGGCACGCCTCCGTCCGTATGCGCCATCCGGGTGCCTTCGGCGGCTTTTTTATTGATAAAATCCAGCGTTTTGCCGTTCAAATAGTTCAGCCCGTCGAGGTCGTCGGCCGTTTTGAATATGGAAAGGTCTGCTTCCGGGGTTCCGATTTCCAATACCGTTTCAAAAAGAGAGCGGCGGCCATCCTGAATATATTGGCCCATCGAGTGCAGGTCGCTGGTGAAATCCACGGAAGCGGGGAAGAGACCTTTGCCGTCTTTGCCCTCGCTTTCGCCGTACAACTGTTTCCACCATTCGGCGATGTAGTGGCAGCGCGGCTCGTAGTTGACCAATAGTTCGATGTCTTTCCCTTTGCGGTGCAGGATGTTGCGCACGGCAGCATACTGGTAGCAGTCATTTTCCGAAAACGGCTTTTTATACGCTTTCACGCCGTCTGCCGCGCCGCGCATCATATCGTCGATATTGATACCTGCTACGGCAATGGGTAGCAAACCCACAGCTGTCAGCACCGAAAACCGGCCACCCACATCATCCGGCACCACAAAAGTTTCATAACCTTCCTGCGTGGCCAGCGTTTTTAAAGCGCCTTTCGCTTTGTCGGTGGTTGCATAAATGCGTTCCCGGGCGCCCGCTTTGCCGTATTTTTCTTCCAGTTTTTGTTTAAAAATACGGAAGGCAATGGCCGGTTCGGTTGTGGTACCCGATTTGGAAATAACGTTAACCGAAAAGTCGCGGTTGCCGATCACTTCCAGTAAATGGGTGAGATAGGTGCCGGAAATATTGGTGCCTGCGAAATAGACCTCCGGCGTTCGCCGCGCTTTTTTGGGCAAATTATTGTAAAAACTATGCCCACAAAACTCGATGGCGGCTTTTGAACCTAAGTAAGAACCGCCGATGCCGATTACGACCAGCACTTCACTTTGTTTCTGGATTCTTTTTGCGGCAGATTTGATGCGTTTGAATTCCGAACGGTCGTATTTCAGGGGCAGATCCAGCCAGCCCAGAAAATCATTGCCCGGCCCTTGCCGGCTTTCCAGCAGTTTGGCGGCGCCGGCTACCTGCGGTTCCATTGCTGCCAATTCGTGCCCGGAAATGGAGGAGTCGGAAGGGGAATAATTGAATTGAATCATAATTTTCAAATTAAACTTTTGCCAGTTCCGCTTTCAGGAAGTCGATGACTTTGATTTCAGTAGGATCAACCTGGCGAAGTTCTGCCAGGTACAGGGATACCCAGTCGCCAAGGTGAACAAGGTAGAAAGCCTTCTCTATCAGTGATTTACCTTTCGACCATACTTCAATGCTAGTCTGGGTATAGTGTTCTACGATGTCTTTGTTAATATCTGTGCGAACGGAAGTGCGCTGGAAATCGTCGCGGTTGCGGAGCCAGATAACGGCCACATCGGGTCGCTGGTCGCGCCAGCCGACGAGTTCGTTGTGGTTCATTTCAGGGATGACATGGTGCCAGGCCAGCATTTTAGCGTTCTCGTTGACCTGCTGGCGCCAGCGTACGGCAACGGCTTCCATTTGATCGGCAACGTAAATGACAGGCGTTTTACCCAGCAGGAATCCCGCGATTTTACGCGCCGATTTCTGGATGGAAGCCTGGTCTTTCACCAGTAGTTTTTGAGCGGCAGAAACGTTGTTGAACAGTTTGCCGGGGATCAATTTGGCAGCGCGCAGCACGCCGAGTTGCGCTACGATGGAGTATCCCATACAGGCGCGCGGGCTGCTCCAGCCTGAGGGCACCTGCACATAATCGAGTCCATGTTGTTTGGCGAGTGCTATCAGTTGGCCGCCGGAAGCGATACAAACGATCTTAGCGCCGGTACCGAGCAGTTGTTCAAACGTGCTGAGGGTTTCTTCCGTATTGCCGCTGTAAGAAGAGCAAATCGCGAGGGTATGTTTATTCACCCAGGCGGGCGCGTGGTAACCTTTGCTGACGACCACAGGCAATTTGCAGGTGCTGCGCACGAAATCCTGTACGAAACCGCCACCGATGCCGCTGCCGCCAAGCCCGGAGATAAAAATGGAACGGAACGGGGCGGTATGTTTTTTTAACTGAACTTTTTCAGCAATGTTGAGTGCTTCCTCCAGCTGCGCGGGAAAGCGGGCGATCATTTTATCCATCTTGTAAATTGTGAGTGTATAAAAAAGGTTGGGCGGTGCAAAATTACGCCGCAGGGACAGGAATTCAAGGTAACGAAAAAAAATACGGCGGAGTATTTCGGGTGATTCTTGCTAACTCCTTGAAAATGAATGTGAAATGAAGAGTGGTTTCTTTGAATTATCGTTAAAATTATTGCTTGTCATCCGGTTGACTGAAAAATAATCGCCGCATTTCAATTTTGGCACGATTTTTCCAAAGTATAATATCAGAAAGGGTAAAAAATACATTTGATTGGTTAATTGTTTTCATGGTTATGTTTTAATCGTCCAGTCGAAAAGACTGGACGATTTTTTTTAACCCGATACTACCCTGATTTATAGGATTTACCAGATGAGCATGATAAATACTGGATGTGTGCCTTTAGGAACTGACGTAAAAGGACTATTAGGCAGCCTCATTCCTCATCCCTGATTCCTCATCCCTCAAAAAATGTTCACCTCCGGCTCCAGCCGTATCCCAAATGTTCTTTCCACCGAATCAATAATGGCATAAGCGAGGTTTTTAACTTCCGAGCCGGTGGCGCCTCCGTAATTGACCAAAACAAGGGCCTGCTTTTCATAACATCCTGTGTTGCCCACCCGTTTTCCCTTCCAGCCGCATTGTTCAATCAGCCATCCTGCGGGGATTTTCACGCGCCCGTCAGGCAGGTTATACGATACGACCTGCGGGTGACTGAGGCGGATTTTTTCCAATACGGCGCGATCCGTTTCCGGATTTTTAAAAAAAGAACCGCAGTTGCCGATAACGGCAGGATCGGGTAATTTGCTGCTGCGGATTTGAATGACCGCCTTACTGACATCGGCAATCGCAGGCTGTGTCACGCCGTTTGACTCCAGCGTTTTTTGAATATCGCCGTAAGAAAGATGCAGTTGGTGATCCTGCCGGGTGAGAGCAAAAGTGACGGAAGTAATGCAGTATTTTCCTTTATTTTCGTGTTTAAAAATACTGTCGCGGTAACCGAAACGGCAGTCGGCATGGTTAAAGACATGTAGCTGCCTGCCGGCTAATTCAACCGCTTCCAATTCCACAAAAACATCTTTTAGTTCCACGCCGTAAGCGCCGATATTTTGAACAGGCGCAGCGCCGACGGTGCCGGGAATCAGGCTCAGGTTTTCAATGCCGCCGTAGCCTTTGTCCACTACCCAGCACACGAAATCATGCCAGACGACCCCGCCGCCCACTTTTACAAGTACGGTATTGCCGGCAGTTCGTACTAGTTCCATACCTCCGATGGCGTTTTTGATAACCAATCCGGACACGTCTTGCGTGAGCAGCATATTACTGCCGCCGCCCAGAATCAGGACCGGCTGTATGCCGGATTGTAAAGCCGACTGTAATTCCCGGACGCTGAATACTTCCGTAAAATGTGCTGCCCGTGCTGCTAAACCAAATGTATTATAGGGTAGGAGAGGGGTGTTCTGCTGAATCATTCGAGTTGTTTTAAAGTAGGGCTTGAGGTTGGATATTTAGGTTTGAGGAGTTTGAGGATTTGATGGTTTGAGGTGGTAACTCTTGCCACCTTGGGTTACCACCCAACCATCAATCTTCAAACCCTCTTTCATTCAAACAGGCACTTCACCTGCCGCATCAATACATCTACCTGCTGCACATCGTAATCTTCGTATCCGTTCGTCCAGGCAAGTCGAATTTTATCGAGTTCCGTATTCCGTATTTTTTTGAGCAAGGTACGGTCGAGCGGAAATTGCGCCTCAAAGTTCACGGCCTCGCCTTCCGGCAGTATTTCGCCGTCGTCAGAGCGTTGGTTGTAGAGCGTAACAGTGCTGCCGTCCATAAATCGTAGGATGGCAACGCCGCCTTTTTGCAGGCTGCCTTGCGTTCTGCGGACATTTGGATCATTGACGCGGAGGTTCAGGCGCAAGGCAGCATTAAGCCCTATGCTCAACAGAGAAGCCTCCCCAATAGTATGCGCTTTGTCGGTATATATTTTGCGGAGCGCCTGGTTGGTGTGGCGAAAAAGTTCGGTGCGCTGCATTTCACGGCGCACTTCGCCGGAGAATTCATCGCGTATATTGGAGGCCAGCACACAGGGTGGCGTCGGCGGATTGATCATAACGTCTTCAGCGGAAGAATAGGTTTTGAAAACGGTTTTGGGCGGCTGTTGAGCCGTTTTCGCTTTGCTGCGCTTTTTTTCGTTGGCCCCAACCGGATTCTGGGCGGCGGCGCTGCTATCCGCCTGAGCAGGTGTCTCTGCAATGACAACAGGTGTTTCAGCAGCAACAACGACCGGCGGTTCTTCAGGTTTGTCTTTGGCTCCTTTTTCTTTTTCAGGGGCAGGTTCGGGCGGATAAAGTATGTTTTTAATCTGTTGCACCTGTTTGCGGCTTTTGGGCAGTTGCGCCCTTTGTTGCCGGGCTTCCATATTGGCGACTAACTCGGCGAATTCTGCGGTTGTTTTGGCCCGTTTCAGATTTTTTTCGACCTCTTTTTCTTCTTTTTGCACTTCTCTCAACTCATTTTTCATCGTTTTTAACTGCTCTGCGGCCGTAGTCGTATCCGCCTGCGCTTTTTGTACAGCGCGTTCGAGGATTTCGCGTTGCGCCGTTAGACGTTCGGCTTTTTGTGCAAAACTATCGCGGAACAAACGGGCGTCGGCAGACAACTGAACGGCCTCGACGGCCACGTCCCAGTCGCTGGGTTTACCGGAAGCGGGCGGAATGCTGTCCGGCTCCGTTTGCTGGCAGGCCCGGGCGATCATTCCGGTCGGAAACAACAACAAAAACAAATATATCGGGAGCGCAAAACAACATTTCATAGAAAAGAAGGTCTGTGATTCATGGTTTAAAATGCAGCCAACACCTACATTCGCAGCAAAAGTAGCGTTTTGCGCAGGCATTTCAAATGCGCCTTTCCGGTAAGCACCGTTGAATCGGCTGTTGTTGTTCCCGGAATTGCTGAGTAAAACCTGTGTGTAATTTTTTGTAATCTGTTCCAAATCAAATAGTTAAAGAATGAAATTTTTACTCTGCTCACTTTCCCTGATACTCTTGTTTCACAGCGCCTGCAACCGGGCAGGCGACCCAAAATCGAATACCGCAAGTATGGATATTAAACAAATCCCAGTTACTTACCCGCCCACCCGCCAGGATTCGACGGTGGCGGATGATTATTTTGGAACGATTATCAAAGACCCTTACCGCTGGCTGGAAGACGATCAAAGTGCGGAGACGAAGGATTGGGTGACCAAACAAAACATCGTTACCAACGGCTACCTAAGCCAGATTCCCTACCGCGATAAAATCAAAAAAAGGTTAGAGCAGATCTATAATTTTGAAAAATTCGGAACGCCGTTCAAGAAAGCCGGTAAATATTATTTTTTCAAAAACGACGGACTTCAAAACCAAAGTGTGCTGTATGTGCAGGAAAACCTGAATGCAGAGGCAAAGGTGGCGCTCGATCCCAACACTTTTAGCACGGATGGCACCGCCTCGCTGGGCGAAGCGACTTTATCCAAAGATGGCCGTTATCTTGGATACACCGTCTCCAAAGGCGGCTCCGACTGGCGGACGATTTTTGTAAAAGATATGCAGGAGGGGAAAATGTTGCCCGACCAGTTGCAATGGGCAAAATTTACCGGTTTGGCCTGGCAGGGCAACGGGTTTTACTACACGCGTTACCCCGAACCCAAAAAAGGATCTGAACTGACTTCTGTCAATCAATTGGGCGCTGTTTATTACCACCAACTTGGCACTGCTCAATCGGCTGATCGCTTGGTGTACACCGACAAAGCGCACCCCAACCGTTCATTCGGCGCGGGAACTACCGAAGACCAGCGTTTTCTTTATGTAACGGGTTTTGAATCAACCAGTGGCAATGTGCTGTATTTCAAGGATTTAACGGCGGATAAATCCGACTTCACTCCGGTTTCCACTTCTTTTGAACATGACTTTACGGTTATCGACAACCTTGGTGATAAACTGTTGGTATTGACCAACCACAAAGCGCCTAATAAACGCCTGATCCTCATCAGCGCAAACAATGCATCGGAACAAAACTGGGAAACCCTGATACCGGAAGATAGTACCGATGTGCTGGAAAGCGCTGTATTATGCGGAGGCCGAATTGTTTGCAATTACCTGCACAATGCCTCCAATGCCCTTCGTGTATTTGGGGAAAATGGCCAGATGATCCAGGAGGTGAAACTTCCTGAAATTGGCTCTGTCGGTGAAATAAGCGGCAGAAAGGAAGACTCCCAGGCCTTCTTTTCCTTTACTTCTTTCCTGCGCCCGATGACGATTTATTCGATCGATATGTCGGACTTGAGTCCCCAGGTTTTTAAAGCGCCCAAACTGGATTTTAACCCTGATCTGTTTACCACTGAACAGGTGTTTTACCAGAGTATGGACGGTACGCAGGTGCCGATGTTCATCACGCGCAAGAAGAATATTGCGTACGACGGCGCTAATCCGACCTTGTTATACGGATACGGCGGGTTTAATATTTCCATTACGCCATCCTTCTCCGCTTCGCGGGCTGTGCTTTTGGAAAACAATGGCATTTATGCTGTGGCCAATATCCGCGGCGGTGGCGAGTTTGGTGAAAAGTGGCATAAAGCAGGCACAAAATGCCAAAAACAGAATGTTTTTAATGACTTTATTGGTGCTGCCGAATACCTGATTGCCAAAAAATACACTTCCAGAGAGCGGCTTGCCATCCAGGGCGGTTCCAACGGCGGTTTGCTGGTAGGCGCCTGTATGACCCAGCGCCCCGATCTTTTCGGCGTTTGTTTCCCGCAGGTGGGCGTGCTGGATATGTTGCGTTACCACAAGTTCACCATCGGATTTGCCTGGGCGACCGATTACGGGCGCAGCGACAACAAGGATGAGTTTCCCTGCCTGTTGAAATACTCGCCTTTGCACAACATTAAAAAAACGGCTTACCCGGCCACCCTGATTACCACCGCCGACCATGATGACCGTGTGGTGCCGGCACACTCCTTCAAATTTGCGGCCGCCATGCAGGAGTTTCAGCAAGGCGAAAACCCGGTGCTTATTCGTATTGAAACCAGTGCAGGACACGGCGCCGGCAAACCGACCTCCAAAATCCTGGAGGAAGCGGCTGATATTATCTCGTTTATGCTGTTTAATATGAAAATGCAAGTGATCTATTAGGTGTTTGGTGTTTGGGCTTGGCCAAAAAAGTTACCACTCCAAACACGAAACACCTCAATGTCCACAAACACACCTTGCCTCCTGGCAGCTATGGCTCATGCCTGCCCCGCTTGTCTGGCTGCCCGGCATTTCAAACCAAAATTTGTTCCGTTTTTTATTGTAATTGCCTATTTCATTGAGCGTGGCCGCATCGAAAAGGCGCCCATTGACCATTACATAACGAATTGATTCCGAGTTTTTTATATCGTCCAGCGGATTCTTGTCAAGCACAATCAGGTCAGCGAGTTTACCGGCTTTCAGCGAGCCGATTTCTTTGTCCATGCCGAGGTGTATGGCCCCGTTGATGGTCGCGCATTTCAACGCCTGCAGGTTGCTCATGCCGCCTTGTTGCAGCATCCAGAGTTCCCAGTGCGCGCCGAGGCCGTTGAGTTGGCCATGAGCGCCGAGGTTAATGTTAACGCCTGCGTCCTGGAGTTTTTTACAGGATTGACTGACGAGTATATGGCCGTTTTGGTATTCTTCCTCCGGCGCCATAGTGCGGTGGCGGCTGCGTTCGTCGAGGACGTGTTTCGGCGTAAACCGGAGCAGGGGTTCTTTTTTCCAGACCTCCGTATTCTGATACCAGTAGTATTCGCCGGTCAGGCTGCCGTAGTTGACGATCAGGGTAGGGGTGTTGTGCGTTCCGGTTTTGCTCCATAAATTGATCACATCGGAGTAAAGCGGCGCCACGGGCAGGTTGTGCTCGACAGAACTATGGCCGTCTACCACTTCCGTCAGGTTGTGGTGGAAAAAAGAACCGCCTTCCGGCACCACGAGCATACCCAGTTCGCGGGCGGCAGCAATGACCTGTTGGCGCTGTTCGCGGCGCGGCTGGTTGTAACTTTTTACGGAAAAAGCGCCCCAGGCTTTGGTGCGGCGCAGCGCTGAACGCGCGTCTTCCAGCGAATTGATGGGCGCTTTAAAATCGCCGTCAGCGCCGTACAGGATGGTGCCGGTGGCAAAGAGTCTCGGCCCCACCATGCGCCCTGCTTTGAGCATTTCAGCGTTCGAGAACGCCATTTCGGAGTTCACCGAAGGGTCGTGCTGGGTGGTGACGCCGTAGGCGAGTTGGGCGTAATATTCCCATTGTTTTTGCGGGTTGAGGCCGAATCGGAAATTCCCGGGGTGTGCGTGTACATCCAGCATGCCTGGCATAATGGTTTTGCCACTACAATCGATGATTTTAGGATTATTAACCCGGAATCGCGCTGCCTGGTATTCCGTTTGGGAGCCGACAAAAGTGATTTTATTGCGTTCAACCACCAACACGCCGTTTTCAATCACACGGTCGTTTTCCATGGTGATGATGCGGGCATTTTCAAAAACAAGGGCGCCTTCCGGCACGTCGCTTTGCAGGGTCAGGCCAATTTTCAAACCGGCGGTGTCCAACGGCGGCAAGGTATCCGGGGCGCCTTCCACAAATGCAAAACGTTTGTCTAAGTTGATGGTAAAATACTCGTCGCCGAGTGTGTAATGTAGTTTTTGGAATCGCCGCTCCAGTGCAGGTTATAACCCGCATCGCGGCTGACTTGCGCAACAGGCACTGCTTTCGTGTCGGCGGCAAGGTCCACCGTTTTGCCGGCAGGTGGCAACGCGCAGATATATGTTTTGTGCAATTCGCTGAAAGCCAGCCATTTGCCATCGGGAGAAGCCGTCCATTGGTTGGCGTATTTGCCTTTAAAATGAATGCGCTCATCCTTTCCGTTCAAGTCATAAGATTTCAAGGATTTGTCCAATGCGCCGAACAATGCGCCGCCGGTGTTGACATAAATGCGTTTTCCATCAGCGGAGAAGCGGGGGGATTCACCGCCTTCTGCGATAAAACGCAGGTTTTTTCCATCCGTATCCACGACATAGATACCCGGTTTGTCGGTCATGGCAGGCCCTATTTCGTCGTCGCCATTTTGCATCCTGAAAACAACCTGTTTGCCATCCGGAGAAAAAGAAGGTGTGCGGTAAATACCGGGAGCGGTGATGAGACTCCGCAAAGCAGCGGCATCTTTTCCGGTCTGTTGCCAGATTAGCAGATCGCCCTTTTTTTCGTCGTTCCAGATGACAAAAGCAATGGAACGGCCATCGGGTGAAAAAGCCGGCTCTGCCTGCACATCGTCTTCTCGCAATCCGCTACCAGTGGGGAACAACAAGTTTGCTTTCCCGTCCGGCAGCATTTTTTTATACAGACGGCCTGCGGCATTAAATAGCAAGGTTTTTCCGTCTGGGCTGGTTATGGCATTGCGAATGGCATGGGCGGTAAAGGTCGGGTCGAAAGCCTTGTTTTCAAAACGCAGGGTTTCGGCTACTTTGGTTTTCACCGTGCAGGTAAACGGAATATCGGTCACAACCGGTTTGGAGCCTGCTGCCAAAGAAGCCATTTCAGGCAGGGCTATCTTCCTGATTTTTCCACCTGCCCAGATGACGATGGCTTTTCCATCCGGCATCCAGGCAAAGCCCGGGTAGCATCCGAAGGTCGTCCAGGCTTCCTGCTGGTCTTTGTCTAAAGCGTCGTACACGGGGTATTCCAGACCTGTTTCCAGGTTGCGGATACACAAAACCGTTTTAGTATAATCACGGCGAACGAAAGCCAGTTGTTTTCCGTCGCCTGATATCTGTGGACGGCAAGCCCCTCCGGAGCCTCCGGTCACGGTTTCCACCTTGTCTTCCTGACGGTCATATCGACGGATGGCAAAAATCTGTGTATTCGGGTTTTTATTGTATTGAAAAGCGCCACCGCCATACATGTCTTCGCTGAAATAGATATAGCGGCCATCGCGGCTTGCGGAAGGTTCATTGACGTCCTGCTGGTCGTTTTTGCGTTTGGTAAGTTGTACGCCTTCTCCGCCGGCAGTATGGTACATCCAGAGTTCGCCGGCCCCCAGCGAACGGGTATTGGTGAAGTGCTTGCGGGCGACGATGTATTGATTATCAAGCCATACAGCATTGTTCAGCAGGCGAAAACTTTCTTTGGTAATTTGTTTGGCATTGGCGCCGTCGACACTCATCATCCAGATATTGTCGCCGCCGCCGGCATCCGAAGTGAACAGAATTTTTTTGCCGTCAGGAGAAAAACGCGGCTGTACTTCCCAGGCAATACCTGATCGGATGCAGGTAGCCGTTCCCCCTGCAACGGGGAGGGTGTAAATATCGCCCAGCATATCGAATACCAGGGTAGAGCCATTGGGAGATACATCCAGGCTCATCCAGGTTCCTTCTACAGTGCTGAATTCCACGTCTTTGTAAGCCTGGCCGGCGGGTTTACTGACGTCCCACTTGGGTTTTTCCTGTGCCGGCAACAAAATGGCCCCCAACAGGGTAAAAACGAGCGGGATAAAATGTGTTTTTGATTTAAATGAAAAATAAGATGGCGTCATAACGGATAGCTGGTGAAAGATAAGTTGTGTTTGGCGACGCATAAATAAGGAGATTTTGCAAACTCTGTGAAAAGTCCGATGTTTGAAGCTGTTATGAAGTCCGAAGATATTCTTGATGATTTTGATTTTGAAGGAAGCGGCCATCCGCTTTGGGCCGAAGAAGGGGAAGTAGTGGCCAAATTCTATTCTCCTTTGGAGGCAGAAATGGCTGCTGCGCGGCTCCGCTCGGAGGGCATACACTGTTTTCTGGCTAATACCATTTCACAAACCGTGCTGCCTCATTTGCAGATTGTAGCGCGTTTGCATGTACGCCCGGTAGATTCTGCGCGGGCGCGGGAAATATTGCAGGAGGCAGTCATTGAAACGGCTATGCCAACCCAGAGTGATGGAGGCAAAATGGCATTATTCATCCTGTCTGTTCTGATTGGGCTGATACTGGCTCTTATCCTCGTGCGCGCTATGTGGGGAGATTTTTAAAGGTTGTACTTGATAATTTCATCCGAAATTGATTTCCCGGATATCCGGCTATCGAGCCAGGCAAGCACAGGTCCATATATATACAAGGCTTTATTTTTTTCAAAATGTGATTCCAGTTTGGCCCGATGCTTGACGGTAGTTTTGACAATAGCTCCCTGTTGAGGCATGGCAGCATATCTCAAAGTCATGAGCAAGTCGTGCATGAATTTATTTTTCGGTTCATTTCGCCGGTATCTTCTGGTAAGGTTTTCGATCAATGTTACGCCAATGTGCTTAATATCTATTTCGATCAGACAGATGATATGTAGTATTTCACTGATCTGAAATAGAATGGGCAACAATTGGTGGCGGGGTTTGTCGAGAATAAGTTTGATCCATTCCAGGGCAATTTTAAAGTTGGCATTTAGAAAATAAGCCTGCACGCAGCAGTACCGAATTGCGTTCATCCGATTGTCGCTGATCAGATGTTGCCGTTTTTGAAGGTTTTCTTTCAGTTTTTGATCTTTGATGTAGGTACAAGCCTCACTAAATTGATTAAAACGGATCAAGGAGAGCAATCTGTAATAACTAATACTTCTGTACCGGTGTATCTCTTCTTTTTTATTTTTATCTTCCACAAACGAGGATTCCAGTTGTCTTATCCCTTCTTCGTCTTTTAGTTGGAGGCACGTCGCCAGATAGTTTTCCAAAGCGCTGATATAGATAACCGGCTCTTCTTCTATTAAAATTTTTCCCTCCTCCGAAATAAAAGTCAGGTTCTTTTTTAAATAATACAAGGCATTTGACAAACTTGCCTGTACCGAATCTTTCTGATCGCTTTTCCGGTCAATGGCGGATTGTAATTCAAAATAGTTTTGCATTTCCACCAGCCTCCAGTAATGCAATCGGGGAGAAAGCCCCTCTAAAGGATCATTTTGTTTCACACGGATAGCATCCATAATATGTTGAATGTCGGGTGGCGCATCATGTACAATTTTTTTAGAAGCCGCAAATAATTTTTGAGACTGCAAAAAGGTGGTATACGTTTCCCGGATATTATCCAGGGTATACTGCAATTCTTCCTGCATTTCTGCCAGCTTCCAGGGTACATTGCCCATCCTGTTGGTGATTCTTGCTTCCCATATCTGTAATTCCAGGAGATATACCGGGCGATCCATTTCATAAGCCAGGCTTTTTGCTTCCTTTATAACCTTATTACATTCAACATACAGCTCCTGGTAAAACAGGAAGTGAATATCATGAAATGCCTGGAACAGCCTGTTGTGACGCGGCGGTATGGTTCCCGGGGTGCTTCGGATGCTCTCCATGATTTTTTCAAACAGGTACTTGGCCAAAGCATTTAAAGAAGCGTTCGGACCAAATTTATTACTATCCGACAGATCAGATGGCAATTCGGACACATCCCTTGCTGTGGTAATGAAATGGCTAATATGGTCAAACAAATGGATATACTTCTGATCGTGTTCCTTTGACCAAAACTGGGTGTATTTTTTAAAATTGCGTTTCTGCGATGGAGTCAATGATCTGATTAGCCGATAAAGGCTAAGAAGAATGTTAGAGCCTCTAATTTTTAAGTCCTTATTCATTATGTTAAAAAAAATTACTAAAAAATTGATTGTTAAGTAATTACAAATGTATAATAAATATTTAAATTATCAAAAAAATGATGAATTAGTATTAATATTTTCTTCCTGGCCCTTGTTTTAAGAGGGCTACTAACAGTAGATTTGCACCATAAAACTTCCCTGCTATGGCTATCGTAAAGAATACTTATAGCACGCTTCAAGTAATCGAACCTTATTTCATCACCATTGAACAGAGTGCCGCACGGGCAGACGTTATCATTATTGTTGATACCATCAATAATAATGAAGCCGGAAGGATCAATCTGCAACTGACCGGTGACGTGATTTGGCTGCAAATGGAGGTGGGACACAAATTGACCGTATTGTCGGGAATCCCTAATGGCATCTCAGCCTTCACGCCTTCTACCCAACATTTGGATAAGGCTCGTTTAAGGCTAAAAACGGCTGAAGTATTTGTCATAGAATACAATAACAAGGCAAAAGATGACGAATTGCACCGTACGGTAGTCACAGGCTATCAAATGGGCACCTTCGATAAAGCAGTCGTAAAAATTGATACCAAAAATGACCTGATTACAATATATCAAAAATAAATACCATTGTAAGTACCTGGAAATTTAAGAGTATTCTGTATAACACAGTGCCAAATGAAAGCCAATAATCCAAGCGTAAAGAGTTGTATCATGACAGGAAGTATGCTTCATTTCACTTCTATCATTGACCTGTAATGGATTGCAGCTCCGCCCGATTAACCTGATGTTACGCTTAGTTTTGGCTAATAAACTCCCGATTGCTCCATAACCATCAGCCACGCTGCAAAGCGTGGCTTTTTTTATGCCATAAAGGCATGATGTTTGTGACTAATCCGGAATCCGGCGTAATATTGCCTTTGAAGTCAAAACAATCCATCCAACTATGAGAATTTCAGTGTCGTTTATTTTAATCGCTTATTGCCTGACTTTAAACGTTCTCAACGCCCAGAATCCACTTCCTTCTTCTCTTAAAACAATCGCAAGCGTAGTTTCCGATTCATTTGGCACGCCCAAGAGTACTGTGGAAGCATTTATGCGGGAAGCCATGGTATTGGAGCAAAATGAAGGTATCCCTGCCAGCGTTTTTGTCGGGCTGGCTATCCTGGAATCAGCCGGATTCAGCAGCTATTTATACCAGAAAGCCAAAAACCCGTTTGGCATGAAGGCGACTACTATTTGGAAAGGGGAGAAATTTATGATGTGGCATGAAGGGAAAATGACGCCATTCAGTCAATACTCGGATCCGGGCGAAGCGGTTCGTGATTTTGCCGGTTTTCTGCGCAGTCGCAAGTGGTTTGCCGATGCACTGCGTTGTCCTTCCGGTGATAGTGAATGTTTTTTGGCGGGTCTTTCTCCCAAAACAGGCAAAAAAAGTTGGGAATACGAACCTGGTTATGCGCGCGATCCTGAGTGGGCCAATAAAATCCGCCGGGTAATTGGGACGTACCGCCTGCATGAGCTGTCTGGAGATTTAAACAAATAGCAAAAGGCAAAGGGCAAGGGGCAAAACATGAGTCATCCCGGATTTTGTAGCGACTCTTAGACGCACCGGCAAAATTTTATTGATGATTGCTTATTGACAATTGATGATTTTTGATGTGTGAAGATGCCACCCTGCATCAAAAATCATCAATTGTCAATAAGCAATCATCAATAAAAATTGTGCCTGTGCGTACTAAGAGTCGCTACAAAAATCCGGATGACTCATGTTTTGCCCTTTGTACTTCACCAAGTCTGGTTTTGGTTCCAGAAAGGCGGAAAAAAGCGCTGGTGATCGTCTCCTGAGGATTGTTCTTTTTCTGCTTCCAATCTTCGCGCTTCTGCTTCGGCAAAGCGCTGGGCTTTTGTTTTGTCAAAAATATCGCGGGGTAAAAAGTATTGTTTTTCCTGATTGCGTTCGTCCGCAAAAGGGTCATCGGGGTGCGCTTCTTCTTCTTCCAGTTCAGTTTTAAACCAGAAAGAAGTGAAAATACCCACCAGGCTGCCCAGTAAATGGCTTTCCCAGGAAATACCTTCCTGCTCCGGCAGAATACCCATAAACATCCCGCTGTACAAGATCATAACGATGGCAGCCAGCATAATGGAGCGCAGGCTGCGACGAAAAATACCATTCCAGAAAATAAACGAAACGAGACCATACACAATCCCACTGGCCCCGATATGCGACACGGGCCTTGCAAACAACCAGACAGATACACCTGTAAGTAAATAAATAGTCCAAAAAGCGCGCATGCCTACTTTGCGGTAGAAATACAAAGTCATAGCGGTGAGTACAAACAAAGGCAGGCTGTTGGATGCCAGGTGCCCCCAGCTGCCATGTACCAAAGGGCCGGTTAAAATACCCTGCAAGCCCCAGATACGGCGCGACATGATGCCATACATACCGGGATCGAAACCGGATATCCACTGATACAATTGTACCAGCCAGATCATGGCCACCACAAAAAGCGGAAATCGGATGCTATCGTAAAAATGTTTTCGGGTCAGTTCGAGGCTGTCCGTTTCACTGTCGATAAAAGCGCTCAATGGTAAGTAGTTATCCGTTATTAGTTATTGGTTATCGGCCCAGCCCCAACTGAATACCTACCCCGAATACGGGGCCTCCCATCGGTACAGTTTGCGCTTTGGGTACCACCCGTAAACTGAGGTCGTCACTTACATCGAAACTGTGTAAATGCGCATCCACAAATGCATCGGCAGCGGTCAATAAATACACCAAACCCAAAGCGAGGGAAGTTTGTTCAACATATCTCCGCCATTGATCGCGGTATTTTTTCATGGAGGTAGCATCGATACGATCATAAGGCGCTTCCGTAGGATTGGTATTATCGTCGCCGTCTACCAGCAATTTGTAATTATCCCGCAGCTTGCGAAACTGTTTTACATTATCCACCTCAAACCAGACCATACCTCCCAGTGCCCCGTACACGATGGGCAGTTTCCACCAGCTTTTATTGTAAGCCTGGCCCGCGCCTGGTAAAGCCAGCGATAAGAAGGCGGCTTTGCGCGGATTGGGATATTTATCTGTAAAAAAACGGCGTATGAATCCGGAGCGTTCTATCGGAACTACTCCGCCGGAATCGGCCGCAGCCATGGCCGTTGAATCCGGTAATACGATAACCGGTGCGGCAGGCTCCTGCGCATGCAATACGGACGTATTTAGAATGACCGATAAGAGGAGGAGGATGTTGCGAAATTTCATTTGACAAAGGTAAGGGTTTGTGGGGTTATTGGTTTATGAGTTTATAAGTTGATGAGGGTTTATAAAGGTTGATGAGGGTTGATATACAACCACTCGAAAATGGACCTCTTTCGAGTGGTTGTATATCAACCCTCATCAACCTTTTATCAACCTAAAAAACCTAATCTTCGTCGTTTCTGCGGTAGTCTTTCGTGGATTTGCGTTTGTGGAATCGTCCCCAGGAGAAACCAAATTTAAGACTTGCCTGGCCGTAAGCGCCACTGAGATGCGTATCCTGGATAGCGGCAATGTCATTATCATTTACAAAGCGATATCCGCCTTCCAGGCCGAGCCGGAACCAACGGAAAACATTGATGTCGACGCCAGCGGAGGGTTGCATGACAAAAACGCGGTCTTCCGCTCCGGAAAGATTGATTTTTCCCCTTCCGAAATCAAAATTTACAACAGGGTGAATCGCTTTATAAGGTAAAAAAGCGTACCCGAGTTTGAAAGTGTTCCACTTGAAGTCAAACCGTTGGTTTTCAGCGCCTTGCCAGTTAAATGGGTCAGTGACGCGGTAGTTGCCCCAACCAACGGTCAATGATTTTCCGAATTCAAAACCGAAAAAACCGCCCCGGTTAAACTGGTCTGAATTACCGTAAGACGTGTATTGATGGTGATAGCCTCCCCATATACCGGAGAAACCCCAGCCCCGTTCGCCCAGAACAGTTTCCTCTCGTTGTCCAAAAGAGAGGGTGGAAGAAAGAAGCAGAGAAAGAACGAACAAAAAGGACTTGGTGTGCTTCATAAGTTGTGGTTCTGTTGATTTGTTGTGAAGAATGATTACTTGACGTTGAAACTGACAACAAGGTTACAGGCTGGGCTGCATATACACAATAGAAAAAGGTGAATGCAGCGCTGCATTCACCTTTTTCTAACTTACTTTAACCAGATTTAACCAAAATCAGGGTTTCAAAACCACCAACCTTTTGGTTCCGATAATGTTCCCCTTGCTGTCAATCAGGCTATAGAGATAAGTGCCTTTTCTGAAATCTTCCAGTTCGAGGATTACCGAACGGTTGCCGGTAATCACATAATTTTGTTTCCATACCACTTTCCCGATGATATTGAAAATCTTCAGGGTGTATTCTTCCGCCGGCAAGTTGGTGCAATCGAAACGAACGCGTTCGACGGCTGGATTGGGGAAGGCCTGGATATTGGCTGCGCCGGGCGCATCCACTTCAGGAGCGGCTACAGTCTCGTTGTTTAAATAACGCACAGATTCCACCGTTGAAAGATCATTACTCATGGTGGCTACGGCGATTTCCTGTTTTTCCGTTCCACTGTAAAAGCGGTAAGTGAGCGTGGTATCCGTCCCGATAAAATTACCCAGGCCACCGCCACCGCCACTTCCGATGAGTGTAGACAAGTCTATCCAGCCCAGAAAGGGCACTTTGACATCCAGGCCGGTAGTGGTGTAGTCTGTACGCTTCTGGCGCAAAACAGGATAGGAACCGCCCGGTATCTGGCAGATACCCCAGCCGTCGACAACTTCCAGGCGATTGGTGCTGATACGCACCCGAATAGAATCGGGCTGTATCGGCAAGCCTGCAAGTAAGGCTGGGGGCAACTGGTCCGTCGAAAATGGCAGGTTAAGATTTGCCGTTTGTGCGTTAAAATCGAAAAAATTCAGCGGCGCGCGGCGCTCGATAATTGCCGGGCTGAACTTAGCCATCACCTGAATACCGAGGTTGGCAGGGTCGGCGCCTGCATAACCCAAGGTCTGAAATTGAGTGTTGGTAATATTGTAAAACGTTTCTCCATTGGCGCCGATGACGGCCAGATCTCCCCCTGGGAAACTCATCGAATTGACACCTGCGTCTGCGGACTGATAAATGATTTCGTCTGTTTGAGATACGTCCAGGCCAGTGAAGTCCCATAATTGATTGCCACCAGGAGCAGTCGCCGGATTGATACTTGTCGGCGGGTTCATGTCAAAAGCAATTTTGAACGTATCGCCTACCGCAGGAAAAGTGGCCGCAGTAATGGTAATTTGGGCGGAAGAACTGAAGCACAGGGCAGTAAAGAGGGCCAGTAACATTCGTCTCATCGGATGGTTTGATAATTGAAAATAAAGTTGATTAAACAGGAACTTGTCCATGGCTTCAAAGGTACGCCGGTTTTTGTTGCAAAAAATGCGCCCGATGAAAAATGCACGACATTATCAAAAATTAATCTGAACTCCGAGACCTTTCTAAAGAGCTTGTAATTCTACTAGTTTACAGTAAATATGTCCCTCTGCCATGAGTTGTTCATGTGTGCCGCGTTCTACAATTTTCCCCTGATCCAGCACCAGGATTTCGTCGGCGTCGAGCACAGTACTCAGGCGGTGCGCAATCACCAGGGCCGTTCTGTTTTCCAGCAGGCGTTCCAGTGCGTATTGTACTAATTGTTCAGACTCCGAATCGAGGGCAGACGTTGCCTCGTCGAGAATTAAAATCGGCGGATTTTTTAACAAAGCACGGGCAATGGTCAGGCGCTGGCGCTGTCCGCCGCTTAGTTTGCTGCCGCGGTCGCCGATATTAGATTGATATCCATCCGGCATTTGTACGATGAATTCATGCGCATTCGCCGCTTTGGCAGCCGCTTCGATGGCTTCATCTGTTATGTTTTCATTGCCGAATGCGATATTGTTGCGCACCGAGTCATTAAATAAAACGGCTTCCTGACTGACAATACCCATGAGTGCGCGCAGGTCGCGGGTGCGCAACTGGCGAATATCGATCCCGTCCACCAGAATCTGTCCGGCGCCCACATCGTAAAAGCGGGGCAACAAATCGGCGATCGTACTTTTTCCGGCGCCGGAAGCGCCAACGAGGGCCACCATTTTTCCACGCGGAATAGTTAGGCTGATGTTTTCCAACGCAGCCCGGTCTGCATTCTGATATTGAAAAGAGACGTTTTTAAATTCGATCTGCTCTTTAAATGCCTTGATTTCCAGCGCGTTCTCACTGTCCCGGATCAGGAGGTCGGCATTTAAGACAGATTGAACGCGTTCTACAGCCCCCATGCCTTTGCGTATGCTGTAAATAGCAGAAGAAAAGGATTTGGCCGGGTCGATGACGTTAAAAAAAGCATAGAGGAAGGTGATAAACGTTTCGGCGGACAAGGTGCCCGAAAAAACCTGCTTTGAACCGTACCATAGCAGCACGGATACTACCGTAATTCCTAAAAACTCCGACAGTGGAGAGGCAATGTCGCGGCGGCGGTATATGCGCGTCAGGGTACTTGCATAAGCGCGGTTTTCCTTTGCAAACCGCTCGCGCTGATAAGCCTCCGCATTAAATCCCTTGATGATCCGAAGGCCGCCCAGCGTTTCCTCCACAAGCGAAACAATATATCCCAGTCGCGTTTGCGCTTCCCCGGATTGCTTGCGCAAGGTGCGCCCGATGCCGCCGATAATGAGGCCTGTAAAAAGCAGCAGGCCGAAAACAAACATAGTCAGCGACGGTGAGATGTACAACATAAAAGCAAGACTCCCCACTATGACAATGGGTTCGCGTACAATGGCTTCCATGACGCCGACTATGCTCCACTCGATTTCCTGGACATCTGCCGTAAAACGACTCATCAGATCGCCTTTTCTTTCATTGGAAAAAAAAGAAAGCGGCAAATCCAGCATTTTATTCACCATTTTTTGCCTGAAATCGCGGACTATGCCGTTGCGCACCGGCGCGAGAAAATACAGCGAAAGGTATCGGAACAGGTTTTTACCCAAAAATACCAGCACCAACATTGCGCACACCATCAGCAGGGCTTTTTCCCGGCCTTGTTCAGCTATTAACTGGTTGAAAAACAACTTGCTGCGGATTTCAAAACCCTCAAAACTGCTGCCTGTTGCAATGGCAGTGCCTGCATCGGATGGCGTTTCCCGATTGAAGAGTATTTGTAAAAACGGCTGTAATACCGGGATGCTGACGACCATAAAAACTGACATCAGCAAATTGCACAATACAGCCAGTGCAAGTAGTTTTTTGTAGGGTGCGTAATAGCGTAACAGTTGAAACATCGCAAGTCGGATCAGCAAAAAGAGCCGCAAAGGACGGACGAATTTATGGTTTTATCAAATTAGTCCGAAGTCTTCAGTGCGAAGTCGTCAGTCGTTATTCTTTTTTAACGGATGAAAAAGGCATAACCAATCGCGAAGAAAAACGTGTCGCCCACCAATATTGGATTTTTTTTGCCCAGATTCATCCAGCGGTATCCCATACGCGCCCGAATAGCGCCGTAGCCTTTGGCCGAATTTTCAAAAACTTCGGACTCATCGATCTCGTGCAATTTAACATCGAAACTGAGGCTTGTATTGAACACTCCGCTTCTGAAAGTAAACCCCGGGTATTCACTAATCGTGTTGCCGTCGTCATCTTCTATCGTGGTAGGTTTGAGGGTGGCAAAACCGACCCCAACGGAAGGGGAGAATCGAAAATTTGGCTTATTGATGATCGCAAAGCCCAGATCGAGTGATGGCGTTAAATAGACGGACGACTCTCCCTTAGGCCAGACATCACCCGGGGCTCTTTCAATATCACGGCCCAGTTTCTGGCCGGTAATCGCCATACGAAACATATAACTCCAGCGTTTCTGCCAGAGCATAATGCCGAAATCCACGCCGAAAGCAGGTCGAAGGGTACGTTCTAACTGGTCGCGCCAGTTCCCCTGCGTCAGTAAAAAGTCTAAACCGAAACCGACAGGATTTTCAGGTCTTTTTTTGATTTTGGGTTTTATATAGGAGATATAATTTCCGAAGCGCGAATCCGGATACCGTTTTAAAAACGTCTCCAGGCGAGCGGCCCATTCTGCTTCGTCATGTTCGAGCCGGAGCAGGTATTCGAGTAACAGGGTAGTGAACGCTTTTTCTTCTTCATTCAAAAAGGCTTTCTGGATACTCTGGAACATATCGAACCGCCTTTCGTGCAATACAAAATCCAGCCATTCAAACATGCTGTCCTGCGGCGGTTGATTCCTCAGGTCATCAATCGTGCGCTCCATTTCACTGAAATTGGCCACTTCCTCAAAAAGATTGCCATACGATTCTGTCCAGTAGTAGAGTAGCCAGCGTTCGTCCCACACCAGTCCTATGTATTCGATGTTCTCCAGGTTGCGCAATGAATCCATCCACAGGCCGGTGCTCACATAATCTTCTGCTAGAAAAGAAGTGATCAACTCTTTACGCGCTGCAACGATTTTTTCGCCGGCTGACAAGCCGGTGGAAACGCTATCTGTCTGGGCGGCGGCAAAAAAACTTGTAATATTGAATAAGAGTGTAAAAAGAAAGTATTTCATAATGCTGATTTGGAATTAATAAATAGATCCTTCAAATACTTGTTGTGCCGGTCCGCAAAGCCAAATATCGGTGAAACTTCCATCATCATGAGCATGAAAACGTACAGATAAACGACCTCCTTTTGCCAATACGGGTACTTCAGTGATGCTGTCAAGATTTTTTTTATAGTGCAGAAACGAGGCTATGGCCGCAGCCGTCACCCCTGTGCCACAGGCGAGGGTCTCGTCTTCCACGCCGCGTTCGTAGGTGCGGATATGTAATCCGTCATCTGCGTTTTCTACCAGATTGACATTGATACCCTCCTTTTTAAAACGTTCGGAATAACGCACTGCCCTGCCTTCCGATACCATATCTTTTTGATCCAGCTGCGATGTGAAACAAACATAATGTGGTGAACCTGTATTTAATATATAGGTATCGCCCGTTGTTTCAACGGCAGCAACATCCCTCATTTTGAGTTCGATCCAGGCCTCCTGCCGGGGGTTATCTGACGCTGAAATGAATGCTTCGTGTTCGCCGTCGATCGCTATAAAGCGGCAATACTCGTCGACCAATCCGAGGTGCCGGGCAAAGGCGGCGATGCAACGCCCGCCATTGCCGCACATACTGCTTTCGCGGCCGTCGGCATTGAAATAGATCATTTCAAAATCATATCCGGCCTTGTTTTCCAGCAGGATAAGTCCATCCGCTCCGATACCGAAACGGCGGTTGCACATCAGTTCGATTCGGGAGGTGTCGGCGCGTGTCAGCCATTGCGCTGCTCGTTGGTCGAGCATGATAAAATCATTTCCTGCTCCCTGGTATTTCCAGAATATCATATTGTTTGTAGATTTGGCAGCAATTTTGCCGGGTCAAAATTGCTGCGCTCTGCGCATGAAAAAGGTTTTTAAATTCAAAAAACTTTGTTAAGAATAGTTAAGAATGGATAATTGACCTGTTTCTGCTCAACTATTTACCCCGGCTTTTGTCCATCTTAAAACTAAGCACGAAAAAACGGCGTTCTTGCTGAATGTTCAGTTATATTTTGATAGTTAAGCATATCAGTCGCAACAGTTTAAATTAAATTTTTTACAAATGCTTGATTATCAACACTGATAACGGATTACTAATAACGGATTACTAATTATGAGAAAATACTTGCCTCTTGCTATTACCTGTGTGCTGAGTTCATTGTTATCAGTATTCATTTACAGCCAGTTTGCACGCCCGAACCAGGTCGTATGGAACAGTGAGGAAGGGGACGTACGTTATACCGGATTAGTAGATAAACTGTTCAGCAACCGCTCCAACAGCCAGTTTCAGTCTTCGGCGCCCACCAATTTTATCGAATCCGCAGCCGTTGTCACTCCGGCCGTTGTCAATATCCGGGCTTTGCTGGAGACAGGCAGTAGTTTATGGGGCGGTGGCGCACTGACCGGTTCTTCCGGTTCCGGGGTTATTATGTCGCCCGATGGCTTTATCGTAACCAATCACCATGTGGTGGAAAAAAGTACCGATATAAAGGTAACCCTGGCAGATAAACGCACCTATAAAGCCAAAATGGTCGGCTCCGACCCTTCGACGGATATTGCACTGTTAAAAATAGAAGCAGGCGAACTGCCTTTTATTGTTTTTGGAAACAGCGATTCCGTACTTGTTGGCGAATGGGTGCTGGCTGTGGGTAATCCTTTTAACCTGGAAAGTACGGTGACAGCGGGTATCGTGAGCGCCAAAGGCCGCAATATCAATATCCTGGGCGGTGGAGCCAGTATTGAATCCTTTATCCAGACAGATGCTGCGGTAAATCCGGGTAACAGTGGAGGCGCACTGGTCAATACCGTGGGCGAACTGATTGGAATCAATACGGCTATTATCACGGAATCAGGAAGTTACGAAGGCTACTCCTTTGCAGTACCTTCCAATCTGGTGCAAAAAGTTATCCGCGATTTAAGGGAATTCGGCATCGTGCAGCGCGCCTATCTCGGCGTGGGCATACAAGACCTGGACAGCGAAACCTCTCAGGAAATCGGGCTGCCCAACGCAGAAGGCGTTCTGGTCAACAGGATTGCCAAAGCCGGCGCCGCTTCGGATGCCGGACTAGAGGAAGGCGATGTCATTATCGGCTTGAACGGTACCCGGGTGCGCAGCACTTCGGAACTACAGGAATATGTAGGGCGATACCGCCCCGGCGATCAGGTAGCGCTGGAATACTGGCGAAAAGGGAAAAAGAACAGGATCGGGCTTATTCTGAAAGACGGGAACAATTCCATCGGTACGGTAAGGGTAAAAGGAGATGAACTGGAAGAAGAATTGGGGTTTGTTATGCGCGATCTTTCCATGGAAGAACGCCGCAGAATCCGCATTAAAGGTGGCGCCATCGTTTCGAGCATTCGCCGCGGCAGCATTGTTTATGAAACCAATATGCAACCAGGCTTCGTGATTACCAGCGTCAATGGCGACCGAGTCTCTAATGTAATGGAAGTGATGGAAGCCGTCAAAAATGCCTACAACAGCCTCACCCTGGATGGATATTACGAAGGCGAACCGGATTTGTATTCTTACCGTTTCAAGAAAAACGAATAAGTTTACCAACCATTGCAAAATAGCAAGGAAAAAGCAATGTAACTCCTTTTACCTATGTTGAAACGATTGCACCTGCTCGGGGCGCCGGGTTCCGGTGTGACTTCATTGGGCAAAGCATTAGCCGCCCGACTTTCCTGGCAGCACTTCGATACGGATGATTATCATTGGTTTACGGAGGATGTCTTGCCTTATCGCCGTCGCCGAAACCCGGATCATCGCAGACAATTACTTTCCCGCGATCTGGATACTTCTGAAAATTGGGTGTTATCCGGCTCATTATGTGGCTGGGGCGATGTATTTATTCCCCGCTTTGATGCAGTCATTTATCTCTGGGCGCCTGTCGATGTGCGTATTGCACGTATTCAGGCCCGCGAATGGAAGCGTTATGGCGCGGAGAGGCTTGCACCAAACGGCGATCTGCATCAGGTTTTTGAAAAATTCGTTGCCTGGGCGGCTGCCTACGATGATGCACATGAAAACATCAGAAGTCGCGCTAAAGAACTGGAATGGTTGAAAGCGCTGCCTTGTCCGGTAATAAAAATAGAAGTGGAAATGCCGCTGTCCGTTATGGCAGATCAGGTGATGGAAACACTAACATAAGTGTATAGTGTATAGTGTTTGGTGTTTGGGGCGCTTCGCCTTTGGCTATCGTGGGTAAATTCAGGCCAAACTACCCACGGTTGCCAAAGGCGAAGCGCCCCAAACACCAAAAACCAAACACGAAACACTATTTCAATAAAGTGCCGTTCTTCACTTTAAATGCGGAAGCCCTGATTTTCAGAATATTAGCAAACGGATCATCGGTCAGCACCAGGAAACTCGCTTCATAACCTTCTTTCAGTTTGCCGATTTTCCGGTTGGGGAAAATGGCGCCGGCAGTATTTTCACACAATATCCTAAGTAAATCGGGGCCATTTTGTTTGGATAAACCGTTCAGGTAATTGATTTCGCTGCGAAGGGTACGTTGTGGATCGTCAGAAGCGATAATCAGGTTGACACCGCTGCGCAGTAAACTGCTAAACATCTTGCTATGAAATTCCTTTACCGCAGGCTGTGGAGTGGCGGATTGTCCGTGTGACAACAGGGTAGCAACCGGCGTCTTTTTCTTGGCTAATTTTTTAAGGTCGTCATTGGAAATAATAAATCTGGCCGGATCGCCCGAACCGTCCCAGTTATGCCCGGGCAGATTTGCAAATCCATCTACCCCGATTTTTATGCCAAGCCCAACGTCAGTGCCCGTTTCGACCCAAGCATAAACGCGCAGCTTCGCTTTATGGGCCTTTTTTACAACGGCTTTTGCCATGTCAACAGAAAGCCCTTTACTTTCTTTCCCGCCATTGATTTGTGCATCCAGCAGGTAAATCATCAGGACGTCCGGTTTTTGCGCAATGATTTTTTCCCAGTTGGCCTCCAACGCGTCTTTGTTATCTACAAACCAGTATGCATCTCCCAGCAATTTGCGACCTGTCTTGATCTTGTCGTAAGCATGTGACCACTCGGCCGGATTGGGAACATCCTGTGCAGGGCCTTCAAATTTGAGAAAAGGTTCACCCAGCGAACAGGTAATGGCGCCGTTGGTAAAAATTACATCCGGCGTGTTGGCTTTATTCATCAATGGTTGAATCATTTTGCGCCCTTCCTGGGTATTGTTCAATATCTGCAAATAAAATACACCTTCGTCCATGTATTGTTTCGCCATATTCGCTGCCGAACGATTGCCCTGGATACTGGAACTACCCGCATCTGCCATCGGAGGAATCACCCAGTGCCCTTCCAAATCGATGATGGAATCTATCTTTACAGGGGCTTTTTGTGTGAGTAATCCGTTGCTGACATACCAGGTTGATTTGACAAATTCAAGTCCGGTATACCATTGTCCGTTTTTGTATTCGTAGTTTTTACCGGCAGACTGGGCAGATGAAAACTGACAAAAAAGGCAAAAAACAAGCGTGGAGAAGAGTAACTTCTTCATAAGGTAAGTTGATTCGCTAATAAATAAGGTGAGTAAACAGCGTTTAGGGCTAAAAACAAACGGCAAAAGTAGCAGGACTGGCGGGCTTATTCTGCGGGTTAACAAACTATTCAGGATTCGTGTTTGGTGTTTGGTGTTTAGGGCGCTTCGCCTTTGGCATCTGTGAGTTGCTTTGGCCTGAATTCCCACAGATGCCAAAGGCGAAGCCCCCTAAACACCAAAAACTAAACACTAAACACCAAACACATCATTTTCCCGGCTTTTTCGGTGTATTCGGCTCCTCATAATCTATTTTGCCACCCCACATGCGCATTTGACTCAATATCCATTGCTGGCGTTTGCGCACATCCGAGCTCGGTTGATTGACCTTGTAAATCATCGGATTGGGTAGAACGGCGGCTAGCAAAGCCGCTTCCTGCCGGTTGAGTTCTTTGGCTGTTTTTTTGAAATAGTGTTGTGCGGCGGCCTCAGCGCCATATATCCCGTCGCCGAATTCGATCACATTCAGGTAACTCGACATAATGCGTTCTTTGCTCCAGATCGTTTCAATGAGGAACGTAAAATACACTTCGAGGCCTTTGCGAATCCAGGAGCGGCTGGGCCAGAGAAACACATTTTTGGCAGTCTGCTGGCTGATGGTGCTTGCCCCGCGCTTGCGTTTGTGGGTTTTGTTGTATTTATAAGCCTTCTCAATAGCTTCAAAATCAAAACCTTCGTGCTCCAGAAAATCCTGATCCTCTGCACATACCACGGCCAATTGCAGGTGGGGCGACAGTTCTCTGAGGGGCACCCAGTAGTTGTCGAGTCGTACATCTCGTTCCGTATCCCAGGCCTGCTCCCAGGTGCGCTGCAACATCAGCGGCGTCAAGGGCACCGGTAATAAGGTATACAGCAAAGTCATACCGATCGTGATGCCGAAAAACCAAAGGGTCAGCCGGATCAACAGGTTGCGGAAATACCGGCCCCAAAGCGGATTGCCTGCTTCGTTTTTGGGAATATTGCGATACCAGGAGCGGAGAATACGTTTCAAAAAGTTCAATGTTCCAGATTTTACCGGGCAAAAATAGCATACTCCTTTTAAAACTCAACTATGATGCCAATGCTGGGTGTCGGCGTTGCGTCTTCATTTTTCAGAATAAGCGCTTTGCCGTTCGAACCATCTGCTCGAAGCGCTTGCCCGTCGGTAGTGTCAAACCCTGAATTATCGCTGGTCCGTGCAAATGTAAACTGCGGATATGCAGGATTTTTGGTGAGCAGCGCATTCTGAATGTCAAAGAAAATATCCAGCGTGGCCCGGCGGTAATTCCATTTTTTATCGATCCGGAAGTCCAATTGGCTGAAATTATTCAGCCGCTCACTATTCAGGCGTGTGAGATCGGGGATACCCCGACCGACCGTGGCATAGTTGCGCTGACTGGCTTCCAGGTCGAATGGTGTAAACGGCACGCCACCCTGAAAACGGTATTTCAGACCGATTTCCCAGTTGCGGCGAAATTTCCGGCCCAATGTGAGCGACAACAAGTGCCGGTTGTCCCATGCCGATGGGCTGAGTTGCCCGTCGGCATTGCTGAATTTTGACCAGAACAGGGTATATGCTCCCACAAAAAAGAGGTTTTTAGTCAGTTTTTGTTGTGCGAACAATTCAAAACCATAAGACTCGCCCGTACCGCTGCTGTTGAGTTTTTCATTGCCGATAATGCCGAAGTCCCCACCCTGGTTTGCCAGCGAAAGGCCATCCCGGGCGCTGACCAAATAGTCGCCATACCGTTTGTAAAAACTTTCCAGCGTCAGGCGCAGCGCCGGCGTCGGAAGGTATTCGAGGCCTGCCACCATGTGATCTGAATACGTATAAGGCAGGTTCTGATTGACCGGCACATCGTTTTCGTCGCGGAAACCCAGCGCGGTATAAGGGGCAATTTTGTAATAACGGCCGGCCGTGGCATTCAATTTCCACTGCGGGGCAAGTCCGTAACTCAGGCTGATGCGCGGACTGATGGTTTGCAGCATATTAGCGCCATCGTCGCTGAAAGAATTGCCATCGGCCCGGATGCCAAGCGATACGCTCAGGCGTTCCTTGAATAAAGTGCGGTTGACCTGGCCGAACAGGCCGAATTTGAAAAAATCAATATCCGTAGCAAAATTGGCAACAACTTCAGATTGAACAACTTGGCCGCTCGAATCGCGTATTTCCGGGCGTATTCTGTTGAATGTCTGATTGTTGTACTTGACGTACTGCGCCATGGCTCCGGCCGAAAATTTCCAGTCGCCGATAAATTTATTCAGGTCGAAGCGGAGTTTGTTTTCAATCTCCTGGCTGTTGAGTTTCAGGGTTCGTTTGGACTCATCATCTTGTTTACCGTCGTAGTTTTCGGCAAACTGATCGAGTTGGTTGTCGAACATGTTTCGGCTGAAAGTAAGGTTCCAGTAACCGTTTTCAACCAATCTTCTTAACGTAAAGCCCTGGGTATAGTTCCACTGGTTGATGTTAGGATTGGAACCGAGTATGTATATGTTTTCTGGAGTCGCATCTGAAGGCGCAACAAAAAAGAACTCATCGATCGCGCCCACACCGATCGCTGTCAGGGTGGTTTTGCTGTTTATTTTATGCGTGATTTTGTACTGGAAGTCCCAGTAATCGGGTCGGATAGGCAGGTCGAGTGCCTGAAAAAGAAATTGCAGGTAAGAGCGGCGCGCGGAGGCAAGGAAAGTGGTTTTACCGTTTTTTCGGCCCAGCGGCCCCTCGCCCGTTAGCGCCACTTCGGTAGCGCTTACCCTGAAATTGCCTTGAAAACGCTCCGGGTTTCCGTCGCGCTGGCGGAATTGTAAAACAGAAGACAAGGTGTTGTCGTAGCGGGCGTTGAACGCGCTGGCAGACAAGGTGGCGTCTTCCAGGAAAGATACGTTCAGGAGACCCATTGGGCCGCCGGATGCGCCCTGCGTGGCAAAGTGATTGATGACCGGAATTTCTACTCCGTCTAGGTAAAAAACGTTTTCACTGGGACCTCCACCTCTGATAATCAGGTCGTTGCGAAATCCGCCGACCGAGCCGGAAGTGCCGCCGACACCCGGGAGTGTTTGTACCACCCTGGAGATGTCGAAGTTGCCACCGGGATTGCTTTTGATTTCTTCCACACTCAGGTTTTGTATGGAAAGCGGCGTTTCCGTCGAAGCGATGCGCACACTTTTATTTTCCGAAACCACCACTTCTCCCAGTGTTTTGGAATCGGGTTCCAGTTCAAAATTCAGGAAAGCGGTGTTACCCGTGGTCAGTACCACATTGTAACGGGTAACCGTTGAATATCCTAAGTAAGTGGCCGATACGGTGTAACTTTTGGGCGGGATTTCTCCGATGCTGAACCGGCCGTCGACATCGGTCGTTGCGCCTGAAACAACATCCGAAGCATCCAGCGACAGAATACGCACCGTGGCGCCTGTCAGGGCTTCCTGAGTTATCTTATCTTTGACCGTTCCTGATAGTACAGCCGTGTTCTGGGCGTGTAGCGTGATCCCCTGGAAAACGAATGTCAACACACCGACGATGGTTAAAACTTGTTTCATAAAAGAATGTTATTTTGTTTTATTTTTAAAATATGGTTCAAAAACATACTTTTGTGAAAACTGTTTTGCTTTTGTGGAAAAAAAGTAAAACTTTAATTTAGCGTACACTCCAACTTCCCGAAAGTTTAAAACTATCGGGAAGTTTAGCGCCGATTTTGATGCGTTTGCCCCGAGGGAGGGGTGAGGCCGGCAAAAGCAAATACTTGTAACTATGAAATACGAACTCCTGCAAACATTACTACCATACCTCGATGCCTACGAACGGGCCTACCCGAAACAGCAGGATGCCCGACATTTTGCGGTGTGGCTGGCCCGGCAATCTGCGGATGAAGCGCAAGTAGTGACGCGAAAAGCCACGGAAGGCCCCGTACAAAGCGAGTCGGTGGAAATCGGAAAACTATTGGTGTACTTGAACCGCTACGCCAAAAACTACGCGAAAAAAGCGCTGGATGATTCTCCCCTGGGAGGTATGGATGAGTTTGTGTACCTCGCTATTCTGCTGTACGAAGGCGCCCTGACCAAAAGTGAACTGATTTACCGCAACCGCCACGAAAAACCAACCGGTATGGAAATCATCCGGCGCTTGCTCACTGCCGGATTTGTCGAACAATCGGACGACCCCGACGACCGGCGAAGCAAACGCCTGCGCATTACGGAAACTGGAAAATCCGTTTTTGGACAGGTGGTGGAACGAATGGATTTTGTATCGGAATTACTTACCGGTAATCTGAACAGTGCCGAAAAAATGCTGCTGCTGCAAATTCTGGAAAAACTGGAAGGCTTTCACCAACTCGTACTGGCAAAAACGAAAGGCGGCGATTTTGAAGAAACCGTGCGGGTGGTGCGGAGCAACCCGTAGATAAGTAGTTATCTGTTATTAGTTATTGGTTATCCGTCTTGATAATCAAGCATTTGCAAAAAAATTTAAGCAAGACTAATTTTGTACGCCTACTTAACATTTGTGCATGGGCTAAGCCGAGGATACGTTTACTAAACTTTTTAAGTTTAGTAAACGTCGTCAAATCGAATGCTCAAAACCTTTCGGAGCGATGTACAACTAATTTTGCACACCTACTTATGAAAAATTTTCTGCTCTTTTCACTGTTCTTGTGTCTGTGCCAACAACTTACCGCACAACTACCGCAGGCTGCATCCGGCACGATACAACGTTTTGAAAATTTCCCATCCAAATACGTCAGCCCCAGGCATGTCGACGTCTGGCTTCCGGAGGGTTACTCCACCCGGGAAAAGTATGCGGTGCTGTACATGCACGACGGACAAATGTTGTTCGATTCCGCCACTACCTGGAATAAACAGGAATGGGGCGTGGATGAAACCATGAGCCGACTCCTCGCAGCAGGGAAAATCAGAAACTGCATCGTGGTAGGTGTCTGGAATGCCGGCAAAACGCGCCATTCCAATTATTTTCCTCAAAAACCTTTTGAATCATTGCCTGAAAGCCTGCAGGACTCTCTCCTGCATATTGCCAAACGCGACCCACAATCGGGTTTGTTCGCGATCGCCGTTAACTCCGACCACTACCTGCATTTTCTGGTGCATGAACTCAAACCATTCATCGACAGCCGTTTTTCTACCAAAAAGGATCGGAAAAACACCTTTATCGCCGGATCGAGTATGGGCGGCCTGATTTCTATGTACGCCATCTGCGAATACCCAAAAGTGTTTGGCGGCGCTGCCTGCCTGTCCACGCACTGGCCGGGCACTTTTGCGGTGGAAAACAACCCGATCCCCGACGCTTTTTTCCAGTACATGCGCACATATTTGCCCAATCCAAAAACGCATAAATTTTACTTTGATTACGGTACCGCTACCCTGGATGCGCTCTACGAACCGTTTCAAATAAAGGCCGATCAGGTCATGTCTGTCAAAGGTTATACCGCTAAAAACTGGATCACCCGGAAATTTGAGGGCGAAGATCATTCGGAAAGGGCCTGGCGGGGGAGGCTGGGGATTCCGCTGGAGTTTTTGCTTCATTAGTTATCGGTTATCAGTTATCGGTTATCGGGTTTCAGGCTGGAATGGTGTGAGAAGGGTTTATTCTTTTCCCTTATGCCGGACAAGATCACTCAACAGGTATTAGATATAGGGAAAAGGATAAACCCTTCTCACACCATTCCAGCCTGAAACCCGATAACTGATAACTGATAACCGAAGACAGATAACAATTTTCCCCTACCTTCGCCCCGCAACATCCAAAGTTGCAAAAACCAATCAATACAAAATAAATCATTCTTTTTCATGCAGAAACATCTCGTTCTACTTGCACTCGTGTTTGTATCTTCCCTTCTTCCAGCCCAAAATAACAATATTATTCCGCAGCCGGTAGCGTTTACCTATACGCGCAGCTTGCCGTTCAAACTCACAGCAGCGACCACCATCGGCGGCAACAATGCCGAGGCGCAGCGTGTTGCGCGGCAGTTGGCCGATCAGATTTCCCGCGCTACGGGTTTTAAGTTTACCATTCGCAAACAGGGCGCTATTCAACTGACCCTGAATGCCACACCCAATGCTGAAATCGGCGACGAAGGTTATACCCTGAGCGTCACCAATACGGGTGTAAAAATCAACGCCAACAAAGCGGCCGGTTTGTTCTACGGCGCTCAAACGTTGCTGCAATTGCTGCCGCCGGAGATTGAAAGCGCGGAGGTGGTTTCCGCCAAATGGACCATTCCAGCCTGTAAAATCACCGATTATCCGCGTTTCGGCTGGCGGGGCATGATGCTCGATGTGAGCCGTCATTTCTTTTCCAAAGAGGATGTCAAACGCTATATCGACCGCATGGCGCGTTATAAATACAACGTGTTTCACTGGCACCTGACCGACGACGAAGGCTGGCGCATCGAAATCAAATCGCTGCCGAAACTGACCCAGATCGGCGCGTGCCGCGTGCCGCGTTACGGCAAATGGGGCGTGCATGAGGCGCCCAAAGAAGGCGAAGCCGCCACCGACTGCGGTTTTTATACCCAGGACGAAATCCGGGAAATTGTAGCCTATGCCGCCGAGCGCCATATCCAGATTTTGCCTGAAATAGACGTGCCGGGGCACAGTACCGCCGTGGTGGCCTCTTACCCTGAACTGAGTTGCACCCAGGATCCGAACATCAAAGTCAGCCCGGGTTATAAATTTGCCGAATGGTACGGCAACGGCCAGTTTAAAATGCTGGTAGACAATACCTTAGACCCTTCCAGTGAACAGGTGTATTCCTTTTTAGACAAGGTGTTTACGGAAGTGGCTGCCTTGTTTCCATTCGGTTATATCCATGCCGGCGGCGACGAATGCTACCACGGTTACTGGGAGAACGACCCGGATTGCAAAGAGCTGATGGCAAAAGAAGGGTTGAAAACGACCCATGAACTGCAAAGTTATTTCACCAAACGGGTGGAAAAAATCATCCAGTCGAAAGGCAAAAAACTGATGGGCTGGGATGAAATCCTGGAAGGCGGGCTGGCCCCGGAAGCGGCAGTAATGAGCTGGCGCGGTTTGGAAGGCGGTATCGAAGCCGCCAAACTGGGACACTACGTAGTCATGTCGCCCAACGATTATGTGTACATCGATCTGCTGCAGGGCGAACCGGCCGTGGAGCCGGATCAGACCAGTTACAAAACGGTGCGCCTGCAAAAAGCCTATTCCTTTGAGCCGGTGCCGGAGGGCATCGATCCGAAATTCATCCTGGGCGGCCAGGCCAATCTTTGGACGGAAAAAGTGCCCACCATCCGTCAGGCGGAGTACATGACCTACCCGAGGGCCTGGGCCATCGCCGACCTGTACTGGAGCCAAAAAGAGGCCAGAAACTGGGATGCCTTTACCCAACGTATGGAAAATCATATGGAGCGCTTCGATCACGCAGGCGCCAACTACGCACGCAGCGCATTCGATCCCATCGTGACCGGCAGCATGGTAAACGGAAAATTATTCGCCAATATCACGACCGAGGTGAACGGCTTAGACATTTATTACACGTTGGATGAATCCATCCCCGATAAATATTCCCGCAAATACACCGGCCCGGTGGAAATTCCGGATGGTAAAGCGGTGACGCTTAAAGTGGCGAGTTTCCGAAACGGACAATCGTCGGGTAAAATGGTGCCGCTGTCGAGGGATGAGATTGTGAAAAGGGTGAAACGGATTGATCCGTGACCTGACATACCGAACTATCTCCAGTCTCTGTTGTTTGTTGCAACCATGAAGCATTTTAGCCAAACAGACATACAGCAACTGGAGCGGTTTTACCGGGCCAACCTCATCAATTCCGTGAGCGGATACAAACCCGCCAACTTGATCGGCACAGTATCCGCTGACGGAGTTACCAACCTGGCAATATTCAGTTCGGTTGTTCATTTGGGCGCCGATCCGGCTTTGCTGGCATTTATCCAGCGCCCGCTGGGGAGCAGGGGCATACCTATTACAACATCAGGGAAAACGGTTTTTACACGATCAACCACGTGAACCGGAAGATTGTGGAACGCGCGCACTACACCTCGGCCAAGTTCGATGCGGATGTCTCCGAGTTTGAGGCCTGCGGACTGACGCCCGAATGGCTGGCGGGTTTTCACGCGCCTTTTGTGCTGGAAAGTCAGGTCAAAATCGGGATGCGATTCGTGCAGGAAATTCCGATTGCGCTGAACAATACGATTATGGTGATCGGCCAGATCGAACACTTGTTTATCGCGGAACACGCGATTCGGGAAAACGGCAGCATTGCCCTCGATCAGGTAGACGGCGTGTGTATTTCCGGCCTGGAAAGTTATTATGACACGTCCCACCTGGCGGCGTTTCCTTATGCCAAAATATCTGCGTTGCCTGATTTTAATTAGTTATTTATGGTTATTGTTATTGGGGTTTATCAGTCTGGAATCGGTTATCGTGTTTTCAGTTCTGTACGAATCTGACAATCAAAAGGGGGCAAATTTTTCCCTTCTTAGCATTAGGGCCACTACAACCATATTGTTCAATGCCTCATGACTCACCACTAACGCCTCACGATGAAAAAACAACATCTTCCGGAAAAACAATGCATCGTATGCGGGCGGCCTTTTACGTGGCGCAAAAAATGGGAAAAAGTATGGGAAGAGGTTAAGTATTGTAGTGACCAGTGCCGGATGAACAAAACAAAAAGAGCAGCACATTTGCGTGTAGCGGAGGCGTATTTGGCGGGTCTGGCCAAAGGCGTGTAAAATTTTAGGTTTCAGTTTTATGGGTTATTGCGATATTTCGCAACATATCCATTGCATGGAAGAAAAGTTCGATCAATCCGTCGCTGAAGTACGGGAACTTTGTGCCAGTTGCGGGGCAAAGTTGAAAGGCGACTATTGCCGAAAATGTGGTGAAAAAAAAATTATCCCGGAACGCGACTTCAGCATCCGAAAATTTTTGAATCAGAGCCTGTGGCATTTGGTTCATTTTGATTCAAAACTGCTGAAAAGTGTCTGGCTGTTGTTTTCAAAACCCGGTTTTATGACCGCCGAATGGATTGCCGGTCGACGCGTGGGATACATGAAACCGATACAGATGTTTTTGGTAGCCAGCGTACTTTTTTACTTTTTCCTGCCTACGACGACCGCACATTTTACAGGCCCACATGACCTTGTTATGGGCTATGACGAGCAAAATTATGTGATGAATTTCTTTCAGTATGATTTTGCAAAAGCGCTCGCTTCAAAGTCATCCGAGCTTGGTGTAACAGAAGAAACGCTCACACATGAAATCATGGATGCAGCGGCTGAAAGATCAAAAACTTGGCTTTTTTTATTGATTCCGTTGTGGGGCTTTTTCATTTTCCTGCTTTTCCGGCAAAAAATTCCTTATTTGGTACCGCACCTGGTTTTTGCCATGCATGCACTTACCTTCTACATCCTGTTGGATCTGAGTATCCATCCTTTTTTGTATCTGTTCGGTATTATCCACGGTGGCAAACATATTTTCCTGTTTCTTACGCTTTCATTCCCAGTGTATCAGGCTTTGGCTGCGCGGAGGATTTATGGCTACACATGGCCGATCACAATCGTAAAAACCCTTGGAACTGCCGCTGTTTTTGTATTTCTGATACTCCTGTATCGCCAGGTTGTTACTATTTCGGCCCTGGGCATGCAGTAGGAAACTACGATTTCACAATCTTCCCCGATCGTTGCCAGCCTTTTCCACGGATGTCGTACACGTAAATCCCCGGCGGTAGCGCCTGTATATCAATCTGTTCGTTGTTTCCCTGCAAGGTGCTTTGTTGCATCATTTTTCCCTGTAAATCGAACAAACGCCAGACTGCACCGCCGGCTTGCACACCTGTAATTTGAACAGTAGCGACATCGCGCACCGGATTGGGGCGGCATTGCACCTGAATGGTATTCAGCGGTTCGTTGTTGCCGGTAACCGGCAAAATATTGCTGGAATATAGGCCATTGGCATGTGTTCCCACAACGACCAGGCCATCGGAAACGCGGGTTTCGACAGCTTCTACCACCACGCGCCCGATAACATCGGCGCCTTCCAGCACCCATTGGGTACCCGGTTGTATATTGCTGACGTGCGACAACAGCGTGTCGGCGCTGTAAAGTCCCTGGCTGGTGCCGCAGTAATATTTGCGTTTACCATCGGGTAGTGGCAAAATAGATACGGCTCGTACGGATGGGCCGCTTCCGGTTCCGCTGATGCCTGTCTCCAGATTTCCCGCCACTTTCAACCAGCTCTGACCGGCATTGGTACTGTAAAAAAGGCTGTAAACATTGTAGTTGGAAAAAGCGACCAGGACGTGGTCCGCATTTTCAGGATCGATGGCAATGCTGGAGATGTAAGCCGTACTAAGTACGGACGGATTGGTCAGGGGTGTCCAGGCGGGCGTACCAGTATGGGCATTATCAATGCGGTACAACAACCTTCTGCTGGTACCGATATAGACGCGGTGTGCGGGATTGGCCTGCGACACAGCAATGGCCGAGATCACATTCGGATTACCGCCGGCGCTGGCCACCAGCGTATCGGGGAAGGCCATCCAGCCCTGGGCAATTGAATCCCACTCGCCTGTGAGCGGGATGCTGCCCAATGCATTTTGCCGGTACAGGCGCCTTTGTGCAGGCAGGTACAATACTTCGGGGTCATTCGGGTCGGTAGCCAGCGGATTGATAAACAGGTAGTCGTCTTTTTTGGGTCCGATAGGGTCTATGCGCCGGAATGCCGTTACATTTCCTGCATCATCAATGGCCACTTTGGCTACCCGGCCTTGCTGGATGGAAAGGATATAAAAAGACCTGTCCGGCCCAATGGCCCCATAAGAGCCGTCTCCGTTGACGGTTTGTGTCCAGGTTGCTGCCGGGTCATCGCTGTTGCCGAAAAAATTTCCATTGTCCTGCAGACCGGTAACAATGGTCGGGTCGTTTGCGGCATTTTTATCAATAATAACGGTGTAGCACTGTGTGGTGCGGTAGCCGTTGTTCAGCGATGTCCAAACGACTTCAGGCGCGTTGGCGTCGCCCGTGCGGTGTATTCCCCCGTCGCTGCCTGTCAGCATCACATTCGGGTCGGAAGGCAGGAACAACAAATCGTGCTGGTCGGGGTGGTGGTTGGGGTAAATTTCGAAGAATGGCAGATAAGTACCCGGTTTGTATCCGCCGATATGCGTGTTGTTGTTTGGGCTGGAAAATCCGTCGGTGGAACGGTACAGGTTGGTGCCGCCCACAAAAACATGGTTGGTGCCGGGCTGCACTTTTACCACCAAATCATATCCTCCCTGCGCTGCAAAACGGTCGAATTCGGTACCGATATTAGGCAGATTCGCTGAAAGGTTTTCCCATTGGCCGCCTGAACCGCTGCCGTTGCCACTCAGGTAGGTGTATTTCCACAGACTGGTCCAGTCGTTGCTTCCTAAGTATTCATTGAAATGACCGGCGCCGGGCGTGGCGCCCAGAAAGTACACTTCGTTTTCATTGTTCGGATTGATACCGATGACAAAACGGTCAAATACTGCTGGAAAACCGGCGCTGGTATCCGGGTTTATTTTTACCCAGCCCGCTCCGTTCGGGTTTCTCCATAAACCGCCGTTTGTGCCGTCGCTGCTCATGGTAGCATATAATACGCCCGACTGGCTGACCGCTACATCCGTAGCATAAGAACCAGGAGAATTGAGGCTTATAGTCCAGGAACTTCCGCCATTGGTACTTCTATAAATAGTACTGTGGGTGGCTGCATACACGACATCTAATGAATCGGCAGGACTGGTAACAACACGCCAGCAGCCTTGCCAGGATTCCGTAAAATCTTCCAGGTTGCCGTTGTCGGTTGTGCCCAATGGCGTCCAGTTCAGTCCACCGTCGATGCTTTTAAATGCGCCGTCGCCCAGATAGTACGCTCCGGTTGCGCCTGCGCTGTTGCCGTATAGTTCGCCTGTAAGATAATACCAGGTGTCCGTATGACCGGGCCGCGTGTCCTGCGCAATACTCACACAACTGGGGTGGGCATTTAGAGGCGTACGCCGCGACCAGCTCTGGCCGCCGTCTTCGCTGAGCCAGATGCCACCGGAAATGCCGCCGGCGATGATCCTGTTCTCATCGGTCACGTCTACTGCAAGCGCACGGGTGCGTCCGCCAATATTCCAGGGGCCGCGCGATTCCCAGTCCGGGCCGGATCGCTCGGCGGTCGACAAGGGCAGTTGGGCCGCAAACAGGCGCTCCTGCAAAGAAATGCCCATAGGAATTTGCCCGGTTTCAGGATCGGCCAATCGCATGCGTTCCCACTCCCGCCGCAAGGCCTTGTTTTCTTCAGCGCCGCCGCCACCGGGTATTGCTAGTTTTCCGGAAGGCATTTGAGGCATGTTAAGAATAAAAAAAAGGCCTGCTCCAAGGCTTAGCAACAGGGCAACAGCGAGTATCGCTTTTTTCATAAACGGACAATTTCGAGGCAAGATAATGCGCCTGTGTACACAATGAGACAATTGATTTTGTCGCAAACAATCCTTCTTGAAATATTTTTAAAACTATTTGTTGTAATTAATATACAAAATGTTTTACTTTGTCCCGTCAATGAATTTAAACATTACCGACAACACAAATTATTTACCACTAACGATTTTCAATATATGGCACGTTTGCAACAAGTCCACACCACTTACAACAGCAGCAGGGTGGCCATGACTGAATCTGCTGCCGGCGAATGGATACAAGAGCCGGTTTTATGGAAATTGGTCGTCATTACCGCATTGGCCTATTTGCTATGGAGCGATAAGATTTCCATCGTACTGGGACCCATATCAGATGAAAATGCGGTATCGACGTCACAGGCCGTGCGGGCTAATTTTCTGGATATGGCGGTTGCGCAGCATCCGCAGAAACGGTTAAGGAAGCAAGAATTTCAAGTGGAATTGGCCCCTGGTACCTTGAATAATACGACTTTTTCCATTGATCCGGCGTATGCGAAGCGGCATACGATCGCTTCAAAAGAGGTAGCTGACCGCCAGTTGAGGTGTCGCGATTACGTAGAACGGTTTGCGCCCATTGCCAGGGCTGAAATGCGAAAATTTGGTATTCCGGCCAGTATCATCCTGGCGCAGGGGCTGCTGGAGAGCAATGCCGGCGAGAGCGGGTTGTCACGCGCTACGAACAACCATTTTGGTATGAAATGTTTTTCAAAACAATGTAAACGGGGACACTGCGCCAATTTTTCCGATGATTCGCACAAAGACTTTTTTGTCAAATACGGGAACGCCTGGAGCAGTTATCGGGCACATTCTGAGTTTTTGAAGAAGACTAAACGGTATCGCTCGCTTTTTCAACTGGAGCCGACCGACTACAGGAACTGGGCAATTGGATTGGAGAAGTCCGGCTATGCGACGGATAAACAGTACGCGGAGAAACTGATGGCGCTGGTTCAGTCGCTGGGATTGGATCGCTATTATGGGTTTATAAGTTGATGGGTTTAAGGTTATAAAAGCCCTTGAAAGTGAAAAATTACCTCCTCATACCAGTGGCTTTATAAACTTTAAACCCATCAACTTATAAACCCTAAAAAGGATTCTTATTGCGATTGGAGCGGAATTTCTGCGCCGCCTGTTGCGCCACCACCCACAGTGAGTGCTGCTACAACACAAAGGATCAGAAGGGAAGCGCCTAAAACCCATGTTGCTTTTTCAACAAAGTCAGTAGAACGCGCTGCACCGAAAAGCTGCTGGGCCTGGCCGCCAAAATTGGGATCAATACCGCCGCCTTTGGAATTTTGGATCAATATAACTGCAATCAAAAGAACGCTCACGATGGCAATCAGTACCGCAAAAGTGGATAACATGTTGTCTAATTTTTAAGTTTTTCAATTTCGGCGGCAAAGTACGCACTTTTTTCGGGAAACGCCAAACATAGTCGTTCATACATTGAAATGGCTTTTTCTTTGTAGCCCTGTTTCACCAATAATTTGGCAAGCGTTTCTGAAATTACGTCCCTGTTTTCCGAAACGCTGCGTTCCGCCAATTGCTGTGCAATACCTTTTTCTGCGGGCAAGGCAGGCGCTTTCGAGGTTTTTGGCAATGGCGCCTGTTCGGTTTGTGGTTTTCTGGGTTCCAAAACCGGCGGCTGAAAACGATTTACCCAGTCTGTAAAAGGCTCCGGTACCGTTTTTTGAACAGGCGGCGGCGGTGTTGTCGTGCGGATTTCCGGCATGTCAGTACTGCTTTCGGAAACGGCTGTTTTTTCTTTTTCGTTTGATTCCGCCGGTGGAGCAGTCATCGCAGCAGCAGCTGCTACTTCCGCTTGTTTTTCTTCCCTGGGAACCGGGCTGAGTGCTTCCAGTTCCTGGCGAACCGTTTCAATCGGTTTGAGTTCGAGCACCTCTTCTTTTTCAAGCATTTTTTGAGGCACAATATCCTTTGGCGCCATGAGCACAAACAGTTGCGTGCGATCGAGGCTGTACATGGCCGCTGCGTTCAGGGTACGGGCCGCTTCCGGGTGTTCTATTTTATCCGCCTTCAAGGCAAGCAGGTAGCGCAGGTTATGGGCATAAGGGTACGCCAGCGCCAGCGTTTTGAGTTCCTCGTAGGAAATATTCGCCAGTAGTTCCGGGTCGTTGAGTATGCGAAAAAAGCGTTCCTGAGTCATGTTGAAGGTGTGTGGTGTTTAGTGTATGGTGTTTCGTATCCGGTATGCTAAAACAATGCAGCCCAAACACCAAACACCAAAAACGAAACACGCAAAATACTACCAGTCATTAAAAGCTGCATTAAAAATATCTTCCAGCAATTGATCGCCGATCTGTCGAACCAGTTGGTCCTGCACCGTCAGCAAATCCGTCGAATTGGAAAATTCGGCGAAGTGACTGAAATCACGTTCATTGGGCCAGCCTTTTTTTCATTTTTATTATTGATAAAACCGATGCGCATTCTGATTTCCAGGCGGTTGAGCGATATTTGTTCGCCCGGTTTCGGCGCCACCGGTATCACGCGAAAATCAGTTATTTTTCCTGTAAACTCAACATCGGCTTCGGTGGTATTGAGTTGCAGACGCGTTTCGGAGCGGACTTTATCCTTGATTCGCTCTCCAAAATCCAGTCCCAGTGTAGGCGGCGCATTGGAGGCAATGGTCTCAAAATTGCGTACGTAAAATGTATTTACGTCAGGATCGATGGAGATGCCTTTGAAGGAATAACACCCGAATGTCGACAGTAAAAGCAAAGGCATAAAAACACGAAGTATCATGGGCAATTTCCCGTTAGTTTTTCCAAGACAAAATATCTTCCTTTTATTGCCTGTTTGCCTTTTGCAATTTTGCCTTTTCTTCATTCCCACTCGATGGTAGCGGGCGGTTTGGTGGAAATATCGAATACGACCCGGTTGATCCCTTTTACGTTATTGATGATTTCACTGCTTACTTCAGCCAGGAAATCATACGGCAATCTGCTCCATTCAGCCGTCATGCCATCGGTGGAACTCACGGCGCGCAGCGCGATGGCTTGTTCGTAGGTGCGCTCGTCGCCCATCACACCAACAGAGTAGATGGGTAGTAGAATAGCGCCGGCCTGCCACACCTCTTCATACAGTCCCTGTTCGCGCAGTTTATTGATAAAAATAGCATCTGCTTCCTGCAAAAGACTTACTTTTTCAGGTGTGATATCGCCCAAAATACGAATACCCAGACCCGGCCCCGGGAAAGGGTGGCGGTTCAGAATATCGGCAGGCACTTCCAGTTCTTTTCCGACCCGCCGCACCTCGTCTTTAAACAACATACGGAGCGGTTCCACGATTTTGAGTTTTAGTTTTTCCGGCAGCCCGCCCACATTATGGTGGCTTTTGATGGTCACAGAAGGGCCGTGTACGCTGACAGATTCAATAACGTCGGGATAAATAGTGCCCTGTCCCAGCCAGGCCGCTTCGGGGTGTGCCACCGATTCCTCCTCAAAGATATCGATGAAGGCCTTGCCAATAATTTTGCGCTTTTTCTCCGGATCGCTTTCACCGGCCAGGGCGTCCCAGAAACGCTGCCGGGCATCCACGCCTTCGATGTTCAGCCCCATATTTTTGTAGGAATCCAGCACTTGCGCATACTCGTTTTTGCGCAGCAAGCCATTGTCTACAAAGAAACAAAACAATTGTTTGCCGATCGCGCGGTGGAGCAGGGTAGCGGCCACCGTAGAGTCGACCCCGCCTGACAATGCCATGATTACTTTTTCATGGCCAATTTGTTCGCGCATCTGCGATATGGTACCTTCTACAAAATGCGCAGGCGTCCAGTCGCCCGCACATCCGCAAATATCGTGTACAAAGTTCTTTAATATTTCAAAGCCTTCGAGGCTGTGGTACACTTCGGGGTGAAACTGAATGCCATAAACGGGATGTTGGAAACGACCCGTTTTCGACCGGAATGCCGCGTAAGGAATGGTATCGGAATTGCCCAGGACTTCAAAACCTTCCGGCAGGCGCACAATCGTATCGCTGTGGCTCATCCATACCTGAGAGCGTTTGGAAATACCCGCAAAAAAAGGGTCGTTCGGGGCATGGTGTTGCAGCATGATTTTTCCATACTCCCGCTTTTCGGAGCGCCCGACTTCGCCGCCGTAAAAATCGGCAGTAAGTTGCGCTCCGTAACAAATTCCCAGCATCGGTTTATGGCCGGCTATGAGATCCAGGTCGATGCGCAGCGCATCGGACTGGCGGACGGAGAAAGGGCTTCCTGATAATATAACACCTTGAATGTCAGGTGTTAATGCAGGGATTTTTTGGTAAGGAACAATTTCGCAGTATACGTTCATTTCCCGAATCCGGCGGGCAATCAACTGGGTGTACTGGGAACCAAAATCAAGAATAAGGATTTTTTGCATGAATAATAATGTTGGTCTGTAAGCAACTGCGCATTTTGCTTTTTGCAATTTTGCTCTTTTACTTATCGGTCAGACGTATACGCAGGAAATTTATGTAGCAACAGGAAGAAAGTGCAAAGGTAGGGAAAGCGATGCTGCCAAAGGAGTGTGTCTGAAAAATGTTCACTGGTGTGGCATTTCCCTCATTTTGTATCTTTACGCCAATATAAGTAAAGGGCAAAATTGCAAAGCGCAAAAAGCAATGTAACTCATTGATTTGCATTGCTTTTTGTCCTTTTCAATTTTGCTCTTTTATTTACATTGACACATGGCAACGATCAGCGATATTATTGGAAACACCCCTTTGGTGGAAATACGGCATTCGGTACAAAAACCGGGCGTAAAAATATTCGGGAAACTGGAAGGGCAAAACCCTGGCGGAAGTGTGAAGGACAGGGCCGCTTACGGCATGATAAAGGGCGCACTGGAACGGGGCGATTTAAAACCCGGCATGAAACTCATTGAAGCGACCAGCGGCAATACAGGTATTGCACTGGCCATGATTGCGCGGCTTTTCGGTGTTGAAATTACGCTCATTATGCCTGACAATTCAACGGATGAACGTGTGCAGACGATGGAAGCATACGGCGCGGAGGTGATCTTAACCCCTGCAGCTAAAACCATTGAATTTTCAAGGGAGTTGGCCGAAAACATGGCCGAAAAAGGAGATTATCTGTTGCTCAATCAATTTGCCAACCCGGACAACTGGCGTGCACATTATGCCACTACCGGCCCGGAAATCTGGCGGGATACGGCCGGCGCTATTACCCATTTTGTGTCTTCCATGGGGACTACCGGCACCATCATGGGTGTATCGCGGTATTTAAAGGAGCAAAATCCGCAGGTGCAAATCGTAGGCGTACAACCCACGGATGGCTCCAATATTCCCGGTATCCGGCGTTGGTCGCCGGCCTATTTACCCAAAATATTTGAACCGGCACGTGTGGATACTGTCATCGACGTATCGCTCGACGAAGCGACCGGGACGATGCGACGTTTGGCGCGGGAAGACGCTGTGTTTGCCGGTGTCAGCAGTGGCGGCGCTGTTGCCGCAGTAGGGAAATTGGTAGAAAGCCTGGAGGAAGGTGTCGTCGTTTGTATTATCTGTGACCGGGGAGACCGCTATTTATCCTCCGGTGTCTTTGGAAAATAAAAAGGCCACTTTTAGCGGGATTCCATCAAAACCGGCGGTTCGCTTTAATAAATCATTTGTACATTTGCTTAGCCTCCCAGCTGATCCACGAACCGTCACTTCAATTACCCACCGCTCTATGTTCCGTCATCTTGCAGGCTGTATAATCTTTGTAGTTACTTGTGGTAACGCCAATGCACAATGTCCCATTAGTGTTTCAGCCGGACCTGATATTGTGCGATGTACTTCCCCGGCTTCCGCGCAACTTTCAGGTAATGTCACAGGGAGTTATCTCGGTTTTACTTGGTCGCCTACAACTGGAATGTCGGGCAGTAACACCTTGAATCCGACGGTAAATGTTACGCAGACAACGAGTTATATATTAACGGCCACAGCGCTGGATGTATCGACCAACCTCATCGTTAATGGCAATTTTGAACAGGGTACAACAGGATTTACAAACGATTATATACACAACCCTGGCGATCTGTGGCCGGAAGGCGTGTATGATGTACTGCATAATCCGAATGCTGCCCATCCTGATTTTCCCAATTGTGGCGACCATACGAGCGGCTCGGGCAATATGTTAGCCGTAAATGGCTCAAGTATTCCGGGTGTGGATGTTTGGTGCCAAACCGTCAGCGTTTCCCCTAATACACAATATGTTTTTACTGCCTGGGCAACTTCTTTGGTGGCCTCTTCTCCTGCCCGGTTGCAATTTTCCATAAACGGTGCCACGCTTGGCAGTATTTTTAATGTTTCCAGTCAGACCTGCACCTGGCAAAATTTCTATGCCGTCTGGAACAGCGGCCCCGTCACCTCTGCCAATATTTGTATTGTGAATCAGAATACTGCGCAGAGCGGAAATGATTTTGCCGTAGACGATATTGTTTTTTCACCTACCTGCCGCGTTTCAGATACGGTTCGGGTGGAAGTTGCCAACATACGGGCTATGGCGCCAATGCCCAATGTTTTTCTTCCTTGTACAGGCGGCTCTATTACATTAAGCGGAGCAGGTTCTACTGTCGGGCCGGGTGTCACTTATCAATGGCAAACATCAGACGGTAACATCGTATCTGGGTCGAATACCCTGAGTCCGGTTGTCAACAGCACTGGTTCTTACGTCTTGACGGTCAGATTTGTAACGCCCGGCGGGGCGGTTTGTGAACAATCCGCTACGGTCAATGTGCTATTCCCGTCCAATCCGCTGACGGCCATTATTTTACCGCCACCACAACTCAGTTGCGCCGCGCCTACCGTGACTCTAATTGGCAGTGCCACGCCCAGTCTGGCAAACCTGGTTTATGAATGGTCTGTAGTGACCACTGGAAATATTGTTGGCAGCCTAACGAATAAAAACGCTATCGTCAATCAACCGGGCACATACCAGTTGATGATAACGAATACTGTAACTGGCTGCATTTCTACGACTGTGACGACAGTTACTTCTCAAACCGGTCTCATTGTTGCGCAGGCCAGCGCCGATACGATCACTTGCGTTCAGTCGACTGCTGTTCTATCTGGCGCCGGATCCAGTACTGGCGCCGGGATCGTATATTTTTGGAGCACTCCAAATGGTATGATCGTTTCGGGCCAAAACAACCAAAATGCAGAAGCCGGGATGCCGGGGACCTATATTTTAAGGGTTACCAACACGAACAACGGATGTATTGCACGCGATACGGTGGTGGTCGTGGTCAATAAAATACTGCCTTATGCAGCTATTAATCCACCGGAGTCCATTGATTGTGATTCCGATACCATCAGGCTTTTTGTCAATCTTTCGCCACCCCCTTTTGTTTTGTTAGTCTGGACTGCTGAGGATGGCGGTCATATTGCATCCGGACAGTATACGCCCAGCCCTGAAATAACCGCCCCGGGTACTTACATTTTGCAAACAGTCGATCCGATTAATGGCTGTATCAGTATTGATACAGTACCGGTTGTATCCAATTTTGCTCAGCCCACGGCAGCGGCTTTGCCTGCGGATACGATTAGCTGTCAGCAAACCTCGGTTGTCCTTTCCGGTGCAGGGTCTTCTGAAGGGTTTAATTTCGGATATAACTGGACTACTTCGGGAGCCGGGAATATCGTGGATAGCGCACAAACCTTATCGCCGGAAGTGAATGCGCCCGGATTGTACACGCTGACGGTTCTCAATTATTTTAACGGATGTACTGATACTGCGAGTGTTCTTGTACCGGCAGATACCACTGCCGTTACCGCAATTACCACTGCTGACGATACCCTTACCTGCTCGGTGTTTTCAACAGCGCTACATGTGACAAGTCCTATATCCGGAGCATTCCTCACATATACCTGGACAACTACTGACGGGTACATTATTTCAGGCGCAGATACGCCTGATCCCCTGGTATCTGCGCCGGGTATGTATGAACTTATCCTTACCAACACTGTCAATGGCTGTTCGGCCACGGATATAGTTCAAGTGATTCAGGATACACTTCCGCCAACTGTTCAGGTCAATCCGTCCGATCAAATAACCTGTGCCATTCCAGTACAGAGCATTACTACCACACCGCTTTTCCCTTTTGTCGCTTATACATATTCCTGGACTGCCGGTACCGGTGGCAATATTGTTTCCAACACGAACGGCCCCGCTATCAGTGTCGATGCTCCGGGTACCTATGTGCTGATCGTGAGCGACCCGGTGAATGGTTGTACTGCCGACTATAATGCTACGGTCATGCAGGAGGCGGGCATTCCGGTTGTGATGGCTGCCACTCCGGGGCTGTTTACCTGTGTCGACACCCTGTTAAATCTGAGTGCGGCAGGATCGTCCACAGGCGCTGAATACACCTATTCCTGGTCTGCCGCAAACGGTGGTAATATTCTTTCCGGGAATGACACTCCTAATCCGGTGATCAATGCAGTGGGTACTTATTTTTTACAAATTATCAACCAGAACAACGGCTGTACGGCATTTGACACCGTAATAGTAGCAGCGAATACGCTTGCGCCACCCGCAGTGGCGAGTCCGCCCGGAATCATTACCTGCGCCGCGCCTTTTGTTGTATTGCAGGCAAATGAAAATCTGCCGCTTAATAACCTGGTATTTCAATGGAGTACAGACGATGGTCACATCAGCAATGACTCGAACAACGCAACGACGGAGTGCGACGAAACCGGGAAGTATTACCTTTTTGTGACGGATACCCTGAACGGTTGTATTTCTACAGATTCGCTGGAAATAACGGAAAACAGGCAAGCGCCTTCGCTTTTTGTTGCGCCGCCATTTCCACTCACCTGTGCCATGACGGCTGTGAATCTGAAGGCTACGGCTACAGGTAGCACGCTTATGCCGCCTCTTTTTCAATGGCAATCAGGTAACGGTCATTTTGTAAGCGGCGATACGACAGATGCGCCTTTGGTTGACGCTCCCGGCAACTACTCGCTGACTGTAACCGACCCGGTAAACGGGTGTACCAAAACCGGAGGAGCAATCGTATTTCAGAATATTACGCCTCCACCGATTCAGGTGCTGCCGGCCAATTTGATTACCTGTTCCACTCCTGAACAAACACTACAAGGGCAAAATCAGGCTGTTTCCGGCAATTTTACATACATCTGGTCTGCTTACAATGGTGGTAATATTACGTCGGGCGATAGTACCCTGCTGCCAACGGTCAATGCTGCGGGCATCTATTTGCTGACTGCTGTCAACCTGACAAATGGTTGCCAGGCAGTCGACTCGGTTGCAGTACTTCAAAATACAACTTTACCGCTTGCAGATGCCGGACTTCCCGATACGCTGAATTGTTTGAACAATAGTTTGACGATACAAGGGACAGCCGCCGGGCAGGGGACACTGACGTATGTATGGACTTCCTCTGTTACTGGAAATATTACAGGCGGAGCAACAACCCTGTCACCCACCGTGGATTTGCCCGGCACTTATACATTACTGGTTACGGATCAGTTAAATGGTTGTAAATCAGTAGATTCAGTGCAGGTTTTTCAGGATGCGAATGCGCCGTCGGCAGACGCCGGGCCGGCCTTTACGCTTACCTGCCAACAGACACAGGCGATGCTCCAGGGCATAGGTAGCATCGGCGCCCCATATAGTTACCTCTGGACAACGACCGCAGGCAACATACTCGGCGACCCTGCCACGCTGAACCCACTTGTGGATGCTCCGGGTCTCTATGTACTACGTGCTTCCAATGCAGACAACGGTTGTATTCGCATGGATTCGGTCGTTGTTACCGAAAACCTGGATGCGCCGAGCCTCTCCATTTCTACCCCTGGATTGCTTACATGTACTACCGTATCTGTACAACTCAGCGCCCAAACACCCGTTCCGGGTGGCACATTTATCTGGACTACTCCGGATGGCAACATTAGCATGGGCAATAGTTCGCCCAATCCGATTGTCAATCAACCCGGTACTTATATAGCCACAGCCACCGACCCACTCAACGGATGTTTTTCCAGGGATTCCATAGTTGTCGGCAGCAATACACAAATACCAGTCTTGACAGTAAACACACCCGCTATCTTGACTTGCGCGCAGACACAAATACCTATTTCCGGTACGGTTATGCAGCCGGCAAATAATTTTTCTGTACAATGGACAACGATTGGGGGAACATTTATTTCGGGCCAGAACACTTCATCGCCACAAGTATCTGCGGCAGGCACTTATCAGATGAATGTATTGGATCAGGCCAACGGATGTACGGCCTTTGTGAGCGTAGTTGTAAATGAAGACCTGAACCGCAGGGACTCTGCCACGACCATCGTGACGGCAAATATCACGCCGCCTGTTGTGGCCATCGCGGTTCCGCTGCCACTTACCTGTGTGCGAGATTCCATATTGATTAATGCGGGCGCTTCGAACAACGGCGCCGCTTTCCAGATCGGCTGGACTACCGGAACCGGGCATTTTATTACCGGGCAAAACACCTTGACGCCGCTGGTAGATGAACCCGGCGCTTATATTCTAACCATTGAAAATACGATAAACGGTTGTTCTTCCACACAAATCATACAGGTGTTGCAAAACATTGCAGCGCCGGGCGCAGCAATCGCACCGGTCTCTGAATTACATTGCAACCGCCAGGAAGCAACGCTCTCGGGTAGCAGTCCGGCTGCTCAAACCGGTTTTGCCTGGACCACCGCCAATGGGCAGATTATTGCGGGCGCGTCAGCCGCAGTATCCACCATCGCTGCGCCGGGCACCTATCAATTATTAGTGACCGATCAGGTCAACGGATGCACCTCCATCGCACAGGTGACGGTAGGGGAGGCTCCTGCGCCTGATTTTTTGCCGGTGATTTGGCAACCCGATTGTCATGTCGGTACCGGAGCGGTAGACTTCGGCCCGATTGACGGCGGCAAAGCGCCTTTCCGGTATTCCATCAACGGCGGCCAGTCTTACGACGACGAGGCGTCTTTTGAATCCTTGTCGCCGGGTGTGTATGAATTGGTTGTTCAGGATGCTTATGGTTGTACGGCGGTTGAAATGAGAGAAGTGGAAACGCCCTTTTTCCCGGGAGTGACATTAACGGCTTTACACGAGCTGGAATTGGGTGAATTTGTGCAATTGTTACCTGTGTTGAACCTGCCTGAAAATAATGTGACTACCTGGGAATGGACGCCATCAACGGGGCTTTCTTGCTCGGATTGCCCGTCGCCAACGGCCAAACCGCTGGAAGATGGTATGTACACCTTGATTATTACTGATTTGAATGGTTGCACCGCACAGGCGATGACACAGTTCAGGGTAAATACCAATCGCGTTTTATATCCGCCGAATATCATTTCTCCCAACGGCGACGGCAAAAATGATTTTTTTAATTTGTTTGGAAAAGGAGTGGCCGATATCAGGTGGTTGCGGGTGTACGACCGTTGGGGCAATCATTTATACGATGCCGAACACCTGCCCATCAATGATGAAATGCAGGGCTGGAATGGCGTTTTCCGTGGGCAACCGGTCAGCCCGGGCGTTTTTGTCTGGCAGGCTATGGTGGAATTTATTGATGGCGTATCTGAAATTTTCAGCGGAGACGTAACGGTTGTACGCTGATTCTGGAAAAAGTTGTCCTAAATTGTTCAGAAATCCGGGTTTTTCAAAAATCTGTGAGACCTTCGCCCCCATGCGACTCGGTAGTAGTCGCGGTAACAAAGGCAGATTAAACTAAATTCTTCCGTTTATGCCCAAAAAAAGTGGTACCGGGATCATTGTCGGTCGTTTCCAGGTTTTTGAATTGAATCAGGTTCACCTCAATCTCATTTCGGCGATACAGCAAAAACACAGCACTGTGGCGGTTTATTTAACATCCAATCCGGCCCCGGGTTTGCACAATCCGCTTGATTTTGAGTTGCGCCGGCTGATGTTTGAAGAAAAATTCAAGGGTAAACTGCGGATAGAGGAAAATGCCTGATTTGCCGGATGATCGTATCTGGAGCCAGGAATTGGACCGCCGAATTCTCGAAATTCGCCCGGAGGGAACTGTAATGCTTTATGGCGCCCGGGAAAATTTTGTCGATCGCTATTCCGGGCGTTATGCGGCAGAAGTGCTGGAGGCCCGCGAAGAAGATTTCCCGGAAGTGCCGGAACTTTCAACACTGAATAACCTTCGCGATTTTCGGGCAGGTATGATTTACGCAAATATACGCCGCTTTCCAACCGTTTATCCGACGGTCGACATTGCCGTGTTCCGCAACCATTACACGGAAGTACTGCTGGCCCGCAAAGCCAATGAAACCCGGTACAGGTTTCCGGGCGGCTTCACGGATCCTACCGATCCGAGTTATGAGGATGCCAGCTGCGCGAACTTGGAGAAGAGTGTGGAGAACTCACCATCGACGAACTCACCTATCTGGGTTCCTGTAAAATCGACGACTGGCGCTACCACGATGCCTTCGACAGTATTATGACGCATTTGTACGCTTGTGTGCTGATAGATGGGACACCGGAACCAAGCGACGACATTGCCGAAGTGCAGTGGTTTGACCTGGAAGACCTGACAGATGATATGTTTGTCGCCGAACATCGCCCGCTTTTTGAAATCATGATCGATTATCTGGATGAAATGGAAGAAGAGGAGGAGGAAGATTAGGAATGATGAATGATAAATTATGAATGATGAATATTTGGCCCGAGAGGTAAAGTGAATATTATTCAGGTTTTGGGAATCATTCATCACTCATCACTCATCATTCATCATTCATCATTCATCATTTATCATTCATCATTTATCATTACATATGCTTTCTTTTTAAAAAATTGCCGTTCTGGGTATTGCTTTTAAGCACGGCAAGTGCCCATTCGCAAGAAAAACTGCCGCTTACAGATATGTCATTCTGGAAAACAGATGGCGCTAAAAATTGGCAGATAGCCGCTGATGCAACAGTCGATATGAGCAGGCACGATCAAATGAGCATTGTGACGGGAACTGGTATGCTGGCTAACCTGCCAGATACTAAAAACCGCGCTAACTTATTGTCTGTCAAGGAGTACGGCGATGTGGATGTCTCTTTCGATTTTATGATGGCCGTTCATTCCAACTCCGGTTTTTACTTGCAGGGTCGTTATGAAGTGCAGTTGATGGACAGTTGGGGCGTGCAAAAACCAACTTTCGCCGACTGTGGCGGGGTTTTCGCCCGCCGGCGCTGGAATCCGGGAGAACAATTATTCGATGGTGTACCGCCACGCCTGAATGCCTGTCTGGCTCCGGGGCTTTGGCAACACATCGACATCAGTTTTCAGGCGCCTCGTTTTGACGCTTCCGGAAAAAAAACAAGTAATGCCAAGCTGCTGAAAGTGGTGCTGAACGGCGCCCTGATCCACGAAAACCTGGAGTTAACCGGGCCGACCGGCGGCCCTATTTCGGAGCAGGAAGCGGCGGTTGGCCCTTTTTTAATACAAGGCGACCATGGCCCGGTGGCTTTCCGCAATTTTAGCATCGTTTCCAAACAAGGCGCCGCTGTGCAGGCCGGCCCGTTTGATTACCATGTGATTTATGGCAATTATCGAAGTGCTTCAGAGTTTGATGGGAAAAAGAGCGATCTGGATGGCACTACGGAAAAACTGACCTGGGAGGTAGCGAAAAAAGAAGATGGTTATGCCATCTCTTTTATCGGCAAAATGAAGATACCAGAAGCCGGCCGCCACCGGCTCGTGTTACAAATTGCCGGACGTTCTTCCATGAAAGTAAATGGCAAAGAAGTATTTCCGGACGCCTGGTCGCACAGCAGCAATGCCCGTGTTGCGGAAATTGATCTGCCTGTCGGGGATGCCTCCTTAGAACTGTTAAATTACAAAATGGAGGGCTGGATGGAACCCTACATCGGACTTTGGGTGGAAGGGCCAGGCTCCCGGCCTGCGGCTTTGCATACGCTGAGTTCTACGTTGTCGGTACCGGCATCCGATCCGATTATGCTGGATGCGGGACGACCTACGGTGTTTCGATCCTTCATGGATATTGACCTGAAAAACTATCCTCAATCGCCTGAGTACAACGACAAACCCAATTTTTTCCGCGAAACCAAAAGAAAACGGATTGTTCATGCCGTTCAGGTGGGCGATCCTTCGCACCTGCATTACACCTACGACCTCGATAACGGAGCGGTCGCACAAATATGGAAAGGTGACTTTCTGAATACTTCGCCCATGTGGGACAATCGTGGCGACGGATCATCCCGCCCCGAGGGCGCTGTGTTGTTGTTTGATGATGTGTCCGTGGTGGTGGCCAAAGCAGATTTGTTCGATCTGAAACCGTCTATTACCGAACCCGTAGCGGAATATCGCCCGAAAGGGTATGACCTCGATGAGGGAGGGCAACCTGCTTTCCGCTACCAGCGTTTTGGCATGGATGTATCGGATCAAGTGCGGGTGAGCGCCGGCAAAATGCTGACCAGAACGCTGACTTTCGACAATATCCCTGCCGGACAAACATACGTTTGCAGGCTCGTTACGGGTGAAAAAATTGAAAAATCGGCGGAAGACACCTGGGTGGTCGATGGTAAAAAGTACTATATTCAGTTGCCCAAAGGTGTAAAACCAAGCATCGAACAATCGGGCAATTTGACCGTATTACACGTGCCGGTAGTGCAGCAAGTGTCGTACAGTATACTCTGGTAAGAAAAAAGGGCAAATTGCAAAGGGCAAAAAGCAATGTAAATCACTGCCTCTTGTCGCTTTTGCCCATCCCTCATTCCTCATCCCTCACTCCTCTATAATATGAAGTTCCCTTTTTCCCTTTTCCTCTTCATGCTGCTACTGGCAGGTCACTTGAAAGCCCAGGACAGCCTTGGCCCTATTCTTCCGACTGAAGACTCGTATTACCGTATTGTCAAGGTGCCGATTCCGGAAGGCGTAGTACTGGAAGCAGGCGGCGTTTGCACGATGCCGAATGGTAATATTGCCGTCAGTACCCGCCGGGGAGAAGTCTGGATTGTGGAAAACCCGGCTTCTACTAAACCCCATTACCGCCGTTTTGCCTCCGGCCTGCATGAAATACTCGGGCTTGCCGTTAAAAATGGCGAACTCTATTGCGCACAGCGCGGAGAATTGACAAAACTGATCGACCGGAATGGCGACGGAGAGGCGGATCGGTATGAAACGGTTTGTGCCTGGCCGATTTCAGGTCATTACCACGAATATAGTTTCGGCCCCAAACTCGCCGCAGACGGTAGTTTCTGGGTAACCGGAAATGTCAGTTTCGGGAATTCCGACTGGTGGTCGGGTAAATCCATCGTTCCCTGGCGCGGCTGGACGATGAAAATCAGCGATGACGGCCGTATGGAACCCTTCGCTGCCGGTATGCGCTCACCATGCGGCATCGGTACCGTGGACGGCGAATTTTTTTACGGCGACAACCAGGGCGACTGGATGGGTGCAGGATTTATTACCCACGTGGAGCGCGGCGATTTTGTGGGGCACCCGGCTTCACTGGACTGGGCTGACCGGCCGGAATCGCCGGTAAAAATACGCAAACCATTGATTTATAAACAGGTAGACCCGCGGGATGCCCCGAATTCAAAACCGGAATATACCAGGGATGAACCGATGACCACTATTTATGAATTGGGGCATACAACTTACCCGAACCAGCAGATTAAGGCGCCGGCAGTGTGGTTGCCGCATGGCGTGCTGGGCGTTTCTACTTCAGAAATTATTACCGACGATACAAAAGGCGCATTCGGCCCATTTGCCGGACAGGTGCTGGTCGGCGATCAGGGCATGTCGAAGATCGCCCGCGTTTTTCTGGAAAAAGTAAACGGCGAATACCAGGGCGCATCCTTTGACTTCCGCAGCGGCTTTCGCTCCGGCGTGCTTCGGATGTGCTGGGGTACGGATAATGCCATGTATGTGGGCGGCACCAATCGCGGCTGGGGCAGCACCGGTAAAGAACCGTACGGACTGGAAAGATTGATCTGGACCGGGCAAATTCCTTTTGAAATGAAAGCCGTTCGCGCCATGCCCGACGGGTTTGAAATCGAATTCACTCAACCGGTGGACAAAGCGACGGCGGAAAATGTGGAGCACTACGCGGTGACCAGTTATACCTACAAATACCACCCGGTTTACGGCAGCCCGATGGTTGATTTTAAGGAAAATGCCGTACGCGGGGCCAAAACCAGCGCGGACGGCATGCGGGTGCGTATCGTGGTGGACAGCCTTCGTTTGGGGCTGATTCACGATATAAAACCGGAAGGCCTGCGCTCTGCCAAAGAGCAATTGCCATTGCTGCACGGCGCGGCCTATTATACCCTGAATGCCATTCCTTCCGGTCCCAAGGCGGATTTTGCCCTGGTTGCCGTAAAACCCAAAAAGGTCGAAAAAGAAGATGTTGAAGATCCGGGCATGGCCGTAAATACCCCCGATAATCAGATGAAAGAGGCCCGGCCCACTACGGCTGGAGAAGCGAAAAAAGAAACAAAACCCGCGCCTGCCAAACCAGCCGCGCCCAAACAAAAGGCAGTTTCAGAAAAGGAGGCGCTGACATTGCTGACCAAACACACCTGCTCGGCATGTCATAAAATCAACGAACGCTCGGTCGGCCCGCCTTATGCGGAAGTCGCCAAACGCAAGTATTCAACTGCCCAGATTGTGGCGTTGGTGCATAACCCGAAACCGGAAAATTGGCCTGATTATACGCCGATGGCCCCGATGCAGCACGTTCCAAAAAAGGACATTGAAAAAATTGCAATCTGGATCAATTCACTGAGAAAATAGAAAAAAGCAAGCCCCGGCACATTTGCCGGGCTTTTTACCAAATCAAACTTTCTGTGAAGTTTCTACAAACGTTGGGCCTCTCCGAGGCCTTAAGTTGAAGGCTATGCCCTCAACCTCTCACCCCTCAACTTTCAACAATCAATTCTTCACAACCATCCTCGTAACCATCTGACCGTTTTCAAAAACCGCCCGCACCCAGTAGGCGCCGCCCGGTAAATCCGGGTTCAACTCTATCCCGTACTGGTTCAGATCGATGAAATTGATCGTTGCTCCTACTTTTTTTCCCAGATGATCCACTACCTGCACCTGTTGTATCGGGACAGGCGCCGATCTTCCATCCAGACGGAAAAGATTTGGCGTTGGGTTGGGAAACACTTCAAATGAAGGTTTTTCTCTGGATGGGTCAACAATTCCTACAGAAATGTCCACCGGCGGCTCACCCTCGGTTATGTTGTAAAAACGATTCACTTCCTGGGTTCCAAACTGCTGCACCAGCCCTGAAGGCCAGCGAATTTCCAGCGAATCGATGCTGCCTGCATCGTTGAATCCGACATGTTGTCGCAGATCATTTTGTGTTTGAAAGGAATTGTGCGCCAAAACTTCCCGAATCTGCCAGACAGGCTGCCCGTTTATAGTAGCCTTCACCCGAATCTTGGCCCCGATAGCAGAGCGGTTGCTGTTGACGCCAACTAATTTAAATGCAACCCAGTTTCGTCCGTTTGTGAGGTTGTCATTGCGAAACAATGCCCGACCACCCAGCGGTCCGTTGGTAGCAAAATCCAGGTCTCCATCATTATCAAAATCGGCCAGTCCTATACTGCAAGTGGTGGTATCCGCGCTGCCTGCAATCTCCAGGGGCAGAAAGCCGCCGCTGCCATTGTTGCGGTAAAGCCTGACCTGACGCGTGCCATCCACCGAGAGCAACACATCCAGATCACCGTCATTGTCGACATCTCCCAATGTATTGGAAAGATAGGCATTGGCTGTAGTAGTAAAAGGCATATTGGTCAGGGTGTACACGCCGTTGTTATTTTTCCAGAAACGGGATTTTACCCCGGCATAATTGGTCAACATGCCATCCATGTCGCCGTCATTGTCATAATCTATAAAATTATACACCTGACCATCTTCCAGCAGGTTGAAAGGCGCTGCCGTAATGCGCTGAAGCCCGAAGAGGCCGTTTTCCTTTAAAAGATTTTTATAACGATAATCCGGCCCCGTACTTCCTCCAGGCCCTGAACCGATAAATAAATCAAGGTCGCCATCGAGGTCATAATCCGTCCATGTCGGAATAGTGTACGGATCATTGCCATCGGTAAATTCATAACCGGTTTGTTGTTCAAATACGCCGGCGCTTGTTTGCAGGTAAAATTTGCAGGGGAACGGCCCGGTATTGTGAAAATTCTCGGCATGTACAAAAAGCAGGTCGAGCAGGCCATTGTTATCGACATCGGCCACGACGCAATCCCAGGCAGGAAAACCGATCAAATCAGGTACGGTACTGGTAGCAATCGAGAAAGTTGTTCCATCGCCACCATTTATATGCAGAGCGGAATTGGCGCTGGCCGTTATACAATCGGGGTCGCCATCGTTGTCTAAATCGCCCCAACTGGAGCCTGCTGCAATTTGCCCGCTTTGCGCACCGGGGATATTATTCAGTTCGGTAAATTGCCCGGAGCCATCGTTGTGGAATAAAAAGCGTTGACTCATAAACAGATCGGGCAGGTTGTCGCCATCCACGTCAATCCAGGCCAGGCCTTTATAAGGTGCGGCCGTATTGGCAAAAACAACAACCGGGTTTGTGGGGTCAGTTATGCGCGTAAAAGCGCTTTGTGCATACAGGGGTATGGCCAACTGACCCAAAAGGAAAAAGCAGAAATGTTTCATGTGTTAATTTGTTTGCGTAGAAAAACCACTGCAAACTCGTCATGGTCACCATAAAAATGGGTAAATCCGATAAAATTTACCATTTCTCCCTGCCTGCTTTCCTTTTATTCAGCCTCCCGCAGTCTAATTTTGAGCCGTTTCAAACCATTCTAAACTGCTTGTATATGCAAGAGCCTTCTTTCGATGCCTGGACGATTGTTTTTTTAATTAGCGCTGCACAAGGGCTGTTGCTTGCTTTGGTGTTTGGTTTTTCCAAATACAGCCCGAATCGCCTGTTGGCCATGATATTGTTCCTGTTTGCCCTGACCATGACGGAATATGTTATGTACTGGACGGGTTATCTGTTGCAATGGCCGCACTGGAGTAGTATCAGCCTGGCATTTCCTTTTTTGTTTGGGCCTCTTTTGTGGGTGTATTTTCGGACTATTTTTGAGCAGCGCCCGCTTGCTTATCGAGATATTTGGCAGTTTTTGCCCTTTGTACTTTTTTTTCTGGCGCATCTTCCCCATTACCTGCTTCCGGCAAGTGAAAAGTCGGCTATTTTGCTGGGTATCGACCCGCCAGTCATCCCCATGTGGGTTGGAATGTTATGCGTTTGGGGGAGTATCGCCCATTTATCGGGTTACAGTATCTGGCACTTTATTTACATCAGAAAACAGCCCCATGTCGGCCAAACCAACCGATGGGCTGTTCTTCTGAATATCTGCCTGTTCGGATACGCCATGGCTTATGCCAGTTACTATATTCTGGTGCGGTTCGAATTTTTTAACCGCAACTGGGATTACCATATTTCCTTAACCATGACGGTATTTATTTACCTGATTGCCATAGCAGGATATATTCAGCCCGCTGTTTTTCAGGGGTACAGAATATCGGAATCTGCGCCTGGGGTGAAATACCGCAATTCGGGGCTGACAGAGGCAGCTATTCACTCGTTATTCGGCAAACTTTCCCATTTAATGGATTCAGAACATTTGTACCGCAATGCTGACCTGAACCTGGATACGCTGGCACATCGGCTAAATGCCTCGAAACACCATGTTTCGCAGATCATTAATGCCTGTACGGAGGGTACTTTTTTTGATTATGTCAACCGTCTGCGTATAGAAGAAGCCAAACATTTGCTGGCAGAACACCCCCGAAGCGATTTCAATATCATCGAAGTGGCTTATGCCGTGGGGTTCAATAACAAAGTTTCATTTAATACGGCTTTTAAAAAAGTTACGGGCATTACACCTACCGCATTTCGGCATCAAAACGCCCGCACGGATACGCCCGCGCAACAGCCGGGGAAATCCAGGTGAGTCCGAAGCCTTCAGTGCGAAGTGCGAAGTCCGTAGAGTGGAATGAGGAATGAGGCATGAGGAATGACCGAGCGTGATGTCCGACATCACGCTCGGTCATTCCTCATGCCTCATTCCTCATCCCTAAACCATTACGGCATCAACACCCGATCGATCACATGTACTACGCCGTTGGTCGTTTGAACATCCGGGATTACCATGTTGGCAACCGTTGCATTGCCGTTACCTTTTATGGTAAGCGTACCGTTTGTGAAAGCGCCGAAAGTCAGCGCTGTGCCGCCCAGGGGACTCACATTTCCGGCGTTCATTTCAGACGTAAATTTTCCACCGTCGGCTATCACGTGGTTGAGCAATACTGCGGTGACCACGTCTTTTGGTAACTGACGAATGTCTGCGGGCACATTCAATGGTACGCCGAGGTCGACGCCCAATTGTTTGAAAGCCGCATCGCTGGGTGCAAAAACCGTAAAGGAAGGGCTACCTGCAGCAGCAGTAAGCGCTCCGGCCAGATCAGCGTACAAAACGGCTTCTACCAGAAACGACAGTTCGGGGGCGATAAATACCTTTGCATCCTTCAAAGCGAGGGCGGACTGGACAATATCCGCTCCGGTAGCCAGCAGTACTTTGTCGATCACGTGGACGGTACCATTTTCAGCCTGCACGTCGGTAGCGAGGATTTTTGAGCCATTGATATATTTATCCGAACCACGTGTGATAAACCGGCGATTGGGGCCTAAAGCAGACCCCGAGCTGCCGCCTGTATTGATGCTGCTGCCCGCCAGGTTGCCGTTTGACACGTGGTATAAAAGCGTGCTGGTCAGGAAATCATTTTGCAAAACGGCCAGATCGCCCTCCGTATTGAGTCCCAGCCGCGCAAAGCATCATTGGTAGGTGCAAAAACCGTGAAGTCGCCGGAAGGGTCTCCTGCATTCGGGTTGGACAAGGTGACGGCTACACCGCCCTGAATGGCAGCGCCTTCCAGGGTGCTGAAAGCGGGATTGGATACCGCGATGGCTGCAATGCTGGGTAGCACATTTTCTTCATCTTTCTTACAGGAAGTAGCGAGAAGTACCGTGGCGGCAAAAAAGGCCACGAGTACTGATTTATGTTGGAATAACATGATTTTCAATGTTTTAGTAAATGATTTTTAAAATAGAACTGGTTTTAAGCGGGCTTTTTTCATTTAAAATGAATACACGACAGAACCGGAGAAACCGGTTGATTCTCCAATATTGCGGCCTGTAAGGAATTTGCTGGCGCCTGCCGATACACCAAAGCCGCCTGCGATCGGTACATAAACCGTAATGCCTGCGCGGGTATAACTGACATCTGTGGCAGGGAAAAAGCCGACAAAACCTTCACCGAGGATATTCACGCCGCCGTCAGAAACCTGACCGGCGTACCAGGCATCCACATAGATATGGCTGTTGGAATAACCCGCCTTGATTTCGCCCAGCAGTGCGTTCGGCACTTCACCGTTGCGGAAACTGTAACCCGCTTGTGTGCCGAGAAATATGCCGGATTGTGTGCGGAATTGCGCGATGGCCAGACCGTTAAAACTGGTGGCGCGGTTGCCGATAGCGATGATGGATTGCAAACCTTCGTCTACTTTGTAATTGCCGAGGGGTGTTTTGAGGCCGGCGGCAACGATGAATCGCAGTTCGCTGCTGCCAATTTTGGCATTAAAAGGATTGTATTTCAGAAAAACAGACAGGTCCTGTATGCCGTCGCGGGTGTTTTCGTACCCTAATTCATCGAGTACAGCCTGGCTGGCATTACCTTTTGCTGAAATATAAGGCAGGCTGGCTACTACGTCCAGGCGGTCGCTGATACCATAAGAACCATACAGGGAAACACTGTTTACATCGACGTTGTTGAATACTGGAACACCCTCCACATCGGTAGGTACCAAAAAGACATTGTCGTACTGCTCAGCTGTAAAAGAAAGGGCGATAGCGCCGTTTCCTTTACCACTCATAAAACTGCTGACCGGACTTTGTGCCTGTGACAGAAATGGCAGTGCCAGGAGCGCTGCTGCGCCCAATAGATGATTGAATTGCATAAAAAGTAATTTTTGTATTGACTTGTGAAGAAATGAAATATGCTGACATGGTTGATGTGCAGCGCGTGTTTTCAGTGATGTGTTTTGAAAGCAGGGTTTTGTAAAGCCTTACGCCAAAACATACGGCAGCATGTTTTTTTTGGTTTTTTACGATGTTAGATTTTTTTAAAAATGCCGTTCCTGAAATCCTGAAAGGGCTTCCTGCGCGTAAGTTGATTCATTTAAATAAACACACAACTTATGCGTCGTCACTTTTCAAGTATCCGTTTCTCTGTTATTATTGCAATTTTTATTTATACATTATCTGCTACAGCACAACAAACTGTGCTGATAAACTTGCCGGACATATACATTATGGCAGATAAAATCACGCGTGGCGACAGCGATACCTACGGACTGGGCGACTGGTCCTGCTCTTTCAAACTGGAACTGGAAGGCGCGGTATTGAAAGTAGACGGCTCTATTGTTTTTTCGGAAAAGGCCAATGATTTTACCACGATTGTCGGGGAATACCACGAAGAGATTCCGGTAAAAGAACTGGAGAAGTGCAGGAGTTGCAGTTTCTCCTTAGAAGACAGTTACGGTGTTGTCAGCGGTCCCAATATCGGCGCGCGTGGTTATCGCTGGTACCAGGGCCAGGGACTTGTGCGCCGGGCCAAAATTATCACGGATACTTTTGGCGACGATGCCGGACGGATTGGCGGTACCGTTCAGTTTGAACCGGTACGGGTTGTAGTGCGGTGTATGTACGCGGGATTGTAATGATCCGGATTCTATTGAACCGGCGCAAACGGTTCTTTGGATGTTAAAAATGTGCGTTCGCCGACTCCGGTGCAACGTTCTATTATTTCATACGTCTTTCGCCAGTACAAATCAGGGGAGCATTGACTTCCCGGGTTATGAAAACAAAACAACCCATCATGCGGTAAGACTAAACTTCACAGAAAGTTTGATTTGGTTAACGGCCCCGGCAAATGTGTCGGGGCTTTTTTTTGCCATTCTCAATATCTCCCAGGCCGAACTGGCTGATAGGGTGCAGGTGACACGACAAACGATCAACGCCATCGAACTGGAAAAATACGCGCCTTCCGCAGTGCTGGCGATGAAAATTGCGCGGGTGTTCGGGAAAAGGGTGGAAGAGGTGTTTGAACTGGAGGAAGGGGATTGATACTCAATACTTTTCTCTTCCCCATCTCCGCAGGCGGTGCCACCCCGCACGCAGCACAATCGCCCCGTGCGCCAACAGGGTAGGGAGCAGCCCGAAATGCTGCCGCATGACTGCAAAACGATCTTTCAAACTTTGCCGGTGCCGTTGTTTGGACATCCCGCCCTTCAGGTAATCTGTCAGAATCAGGCCGGTGTGGGTGTTTTCGCGGCTTTTTTGCAGGATGCGAATACACCAGTCGTAGTCGGCGCAAAGGTTGTTGTCGATATAAAAAGGAGCGATACTGCGACGCGCGACAAAAGATTGATGCACGACCAGCATACCGCCGAGATAATCGCGCCAGCGCAATCGGGCCGGCAAACGGCGGGTGCTGAGTTCGCTCATGGCGCCGGCGGGCTGCCGGGCGTCGTTGACCAGCAGGGTTTCGCCATAGAGCACGTCAGTTGTTTCCGTCACACATGCTGCTGCTTTTTCAACCGTATCGGCTGCATGCAGGTGGTCGCCGCCGTTCATGAACCACACAAAATCGCCGGTGGCCATACGCAGCCCTTTGTTCATGGCATCGTACAAGCCCTTGTCGCGCTCCGATATCCATTTCAGGTTGGGCATCGTTTCCGCTGCCTTTCTGATAATTTCCAGTGTTCCGTCTTTAGAGGCGCCATCTACGATGATGTATTCGATATGGGGATACGTCTGCCGCCGCACACTTTCGATGGTGCCGGGCAGCAGGGTTTCGCCGTTGAAAACAACTGTGATGATGGAAAAGGAAAGCTCGGACATCTATAATGCGGATTTATGCGAAGTTCAGCGCACAAATGAAACGGATTAACCGGAGTTTATCATAATAACATGAGCCACCGCCGAAGATCGGGATGGCTCATGTTAAGTAGAAGTGCAAAATTATTTTAGACTAAATTCTTTGCAAATGCTTGATTATCAACACAGATAACCAATAACTAATAACGGATAACTAGTTTTTAAAGTAAGAAGCAGCGTTTTTGCCTCCGCCTTTCACAAGTTCCAGGCGTTTTTTGAATTCAGCCGACAACGTTTCTTCTTCTTTGCGCGCATAGATTTCATTCAAAGCGATCAAAGTATTGATGTCGTTCGGGTTGATTCCTTCCGCTTTCTGGAAAAACGGCAGGGATTGATCGAACAGCGCCATTACTTCATCACGCAGTACTTTCAGTTTTTTCAGACCTGCTGAAGAAAAATCTTCCGGCAGAGCGTTCATCTCCTGGGTGCGGAGGGCCGCTTTGTTGTAGTACAGTGCACCGATGGAATATACGGCATCCACGTTTGCTGGATCTTTAGCGGTGGCTTGCTCGTAGTAGTTTTTAGCCTCGTTGAAATATTCCGTTGCTTTGGCATCGTTTTTCTCTTTCGTCATGGTCTGATAGAGGTTATCATACACGTTGCCCAGGGTTACGTAGAGGCCCACATTATTGGGTTCCTGCTTGATCGCCTGTTTCAGGCGGTCAGTCAGCTCATTGAGTTTGCCTTTTTTCAGGTAAGCATTGATTTCGGCAAACAGCAGGCCGGAATCTTCCGGGAACTTTTTACGACCTTCCGTCAGGATTTTTTCAGCGCCTGCTTCATCGCCTGCATCTATTTTGCAGTTGTACAAAGGTTCAAACGCCTTGGCAGAGTCTAATTTGGCTAATGCTTCGAGGTATGGGATCGCGTCTTTGCAACGGCTGGCCATAGCGGCAATCACCGCAGTAAAGTACATCTGGTCGTTGTAAATGGCAGGATCGTCAAAAACGCTTTGTTGTTTGGTTTCGGCTAGGACTTTGTGTGCCTGCAAGGAAGCCTCATAAGAAAAATAGGCTTTTTCGTATTCCTTGTTCTCATATTTGGAACCGCCGATATTGATCAGGGAAGCCTGTACGGTCTGAATACCTTTCAGGGCATCCGATTTTTCGTATTTTTTGGCAGTCGGGTTTTCATAAGCCTTTCTGTATGCTTCAAAAGCAAGCAGCGCGTCGTTATCGCCGGTAAATGGCGCAGCCGGGTTCAGTACCCGGGCGGTCAGGTCGCTGTCGAGGCGGCGATTGTACACATCCCCTTTTGTAAGCCAGGCAGATGCAAGTGCCTGTGCTTCAGGTGTTTGCATTGCTTCTTCGATTTTTTGAATGGCTTCCGCGAGTTTGGCTTTGTTGTTGGTAGGATCCTGGTTGTAGGCTGCCAGTGCTTTACCGGCTTGTTTTGCCAATTTGGCGCCATCTTCCTGCGCCTGGGCAGCAAATGTTACCAATAAGAAGCCCGCAAGGGCGAAAAGAACTTTTTTCATGTTATGCTCAAAAGTTATGATTGTTTTGAAAATCACATTCAAGACGCAATTTTCCTTAAAAGATTTCTAATGCTTGGTTAATGCTGGCAAAGGGCAAAATAACAAAGAGCAAAAGGCAATGGTTGTCAATGAGTTACAGAAAATTTAGTGACTTAAAGGTTTCATTACCTTTTGCAATTTTATCCTTTTACGTTTATTCTTCTCCTTCGGCAGGCGTTGTAGTATCACCTTCAGTCGTTTCGATGCCGGGCATTAAAATTTCTTCTTCTGCCGAAGTGACCACGGTTACATCCGCAATATTATCACTTTCTTCTAAACGAATCAATTTCACGCCTTGTGTGGCGCGGCCCATCACCCGGAGTTCGTCCGTCGAGGTGCGAATCGTGATGCCGGAAGTCGTGGTAATCATCAGGTCGTTGTTGTCTGTGACCGTTTTAATGGCCACCAAATGCCCGGTTTTAGCGGTAACGTTGATGGTTTTTACCCCTTTGCCGCCCCTGCTCTGGGTGCGGTATTCGTCGAGTGCCGAACGTTTGCCCATACCTTTTTCCGATACAACCAATATACTGGTTGTAGTATCGGCCGGATCTACACAAACCATACCTACCACGGCATCGCCACCGTCGTCATCGACCCGGATGCCGCGCACGCCGGCTGCCGTACGGCCCATCGAACGCACATCTTCTTCATTGAAACGAATGGCCTTGCCGCTTTTGATGGCCAGGATGATTTCGTTTTTGCCGTTGGTCAGTTTGGCTTCTATCAGCGCGTCGCCATCATTGATACCGATCGCATTGATACCGCCCTGACGCGGACGCGAATATTCTTCGAGCAAGGTTTTTTTAATCTGTCCGCGACGTGTGCAGAACATGATGTAGTTATTATTGATAAACTCCTCATCCTGTAAGTTCTTTACAATAATATAGGCGCGTACCTTATCTTCTTTCGGGATGTTCAGCAGGTTCTGGATCACACGGCCCGCTGTGGCTTTGGCGCCTTCCGGAATTTCGTACACTTTCAACCAGAAACAACGTCCGCTTTCCGTAAACAGCAGCAGGCTGTTGTGGTTGGTGGCGGTAAACATGTGCTCCACAAAGTCTTCATCGCGGGTGCGAACGCCCTGTGCGCCGCGACCGCCGCGGCCCTGTGCCCGGTATTCGCTGATGGGGGTGCGTTTGATATAACCGGCGTGGCTGATGGTAATCACCACTTCTTCGTTTTCAATGAGGTCTTCAATACTGATATCCGCCTCATTGACTTCAATGCTGGTCATCCGTTTGTCACCGAAACGGTCATTGATTTCATTGGTTTCCGACTTGACGATACCGCGTTGCAAACCTTCATCGGCGAGAATGGCTCTCAACTCGTTAATTTTTTTCATCAACTCTTCATATTCGAGTTTCACCTTGTCGCGCTCCAGGCCCGTGAGCTGCTGCAGGCGCATAGCAAGTATGGCTTTCGACTGTAATTCCGACAAGCCAAATTTATTCATCAGGCCTTCGCGCGCTTCTTCCGCGTCTTTAGAGGCGCGGATAAGTTTGATGACTTCATCCAGGTGATCCAGTGCGATCAGCAATCCTTCCAGGATATGGGCGCGCTCTTCGGCTTTTTTTAACTCGAAACGCGTGCGGCGTACCACAACCTCGATGCGGAATTTTACAAATTCATCGATGAGGTCTTTCAGGTTGAGGATACGCGGGCGACCGTTGACTAAGGCAATATTATTAATACCGTAGCTAGTTTGCAGCGGCGTCAGTTTGAACAACTGGCTCAGGATCACATTGGCTGCGGCGTCGCGTTTGATTTCGATCACGATCCGTACACCTTCGCGGTTCGATTCGTCGCGCACATCGCTGATGCCGAGTACCCTTTTTTCATTAACCAATTCCGCAATTTTGGTAATCAAAACGGCTTTGTTAATCTGGTAGGGTATTTCATGGACAATAATGGTTTCGCGTCCTTTGTCGTCCGTTTCAATCTCCGTTTTGGCGCGTACCACGCAGCGACCGCGACCCGTGCGGAAACCTTCTTTTATACCCGACAGGCCAAATATGATACCCCCGGTTGGAAAATCGGGCGCTTTTACATATTCCATCAATTCTTCTACCGTGATTTCAGGGTTGTCTACCGCTGCAATAATGGCGGCGCACACTTCGCTGAGGTTATGAGGAAGCATATTGGTAGCCATGCCGACGGCAATACCCGAAGCGCCATTTATCAGCAGATTGGGGATTTTGGAGGGCATGACGGTTGGCTCTTGCAACGAGTCATCGAAGTTGAGTTGAAAATCAACGGTATCCTTGTCGATGTCCCCCACAATTTCTTCAGAAATCCTGCGCAAACGCGCTTCTGTGTAACGCATGGCCGCCGGAGAATCGCCATCCATACTACCGAAGTTACCTTGTCCGTCGACTAAAGGATAACGAAGGCTCCATTCCTGTGCCATCCGCACCATGGCGTCATACACGGATGTGTCGCCGTGCGGGTGGTACTTACCAAGTACTTCACCGACGATACGGGCAGATTTTTTATAAGGTTTGTTGTAAGACAGGCCCAGATCGAGCATGCCGTACAAAACCCGGCGGTGTACCGGTTTGAGGCCGTCGCGCACGTCCGGCAGGGCGCGGCTGACAATAACGGACATCGAATAGTCGATGTACGCTGTTTTGAGTTCATCTTCAATGTTAATGGAAATAATCCTCGAATCTTGCATACGCTTCTCTTAACAGTGGATTTTTGTATTTGGACTGAATCGTTTATCTGTATCAAATGATTTTTAAAAATGCTCTGCCTGCAATGCTCTGAAAATCATGCAAAGCAATCAGGCTCATCACGTAAATCATGTAAATCGGGGTTAGGGTTTAAAATGCGCGCGAAGGTACAAAAATTAACCGTTTTTAACTGCTCTTGCCCGCTTTCTTTTAAACTTTATCTCAACCCTAACACAGACATAACGCCACTTAACAAGCGGAGGGCCGCACATTTGTCCCATCAGTTTAAATTACTGATAATCAACCATTTAAATTATATTAACAAATATGAAAACCACAAAGCAAATACTGTTCGCGGCCCTGATTACCCTTTTTGGAAACACTTTTATTTTTGCTCAAGTGGCTATCGGCCTGAAAGCAGGCGCCAACTTTGGGAATGTACATACCACAGAAGCCTTGAGCGACCTCACGCCTGATTTTAAGTACGCAACCGGAGCCGTGGCCGGCGCGGTGGCAGAAATCAGTTTTGGCAAATATTTCGCCGTTCAACCTGAATTGAACTGGGTTCAAAAAGGATTTCGATTCAGTGAAAGCATCGATATTCCTGTCGGCAAAATTGATATTCCGGCTGGTGTGGAGGCTGTTATTCGGACCAATTACCTGGAACTTCCGCTGCTGGCTAAAGTCAAAATCGGCAATGATATTGTACAGGGATATGCCGTACTCGGGCCATCTGTAGGGTATGCTATGAGTGGTAAACTCATCACCCGCACACGCTTTTTATTTGAGTTTGATCCCATTCGCACCGACCTGAACTTCGATAACCTGGATTACAACCGTTTTGAAGTCGCTGCGGTGGGCGGTTTGGGACTTCAGGTCAATTTCAACGGCGGCAAATGGTTTGCCGATGCCCGCTACACGCAGGGTTTGACGGAATTGTACAATTTCCCGATTGTAAATGAACAAATCAAGAACCGTGGCATTGCATTAAGCACAGGCATTATGATTGATCTGGGCGATTCGCCGTCGAAAAAGAAAGCGGCGGTGAGAAGGCCGCTTGCAAGAAGATAAAAGGCAAAGTGCAAAGGGCAAGAAAAGGGGCAAACGTATTCATTTCAAATTTTTAATGAAACTAGCCAAATTATTCGTTCCCTGGATTGGATAGCCGCAGCGCGGCGGTAATATTTGTAGAGATATTTGGCGATGATATGTTTAGAGGTGCAGCGCACCGGTAATATAATATTGCCGGTGCGCTGCACCTCGCTTTTCTTGTTTTGCTACGGGCTACAAATATTACCGCCGCGCTGAGGCTATACCGGAAACATGAGTCATCCGAATTTTTCAAATCACTCAAAAACCTGACTTTAAACGTTCTTTGTGCAAAAATTCTACCTATAGCATGATAAGACTCACCCTCTTTTTGACGATATTTCCATTGTTTCTGTCTGCCCAAAATCCAAAACTCTACAAATACTGGGTCGAATTCACCGATAAAAATAATACGCCTTACTGCACTTGCCGCCCTGCCGAGTTTCTCTCTGCCCGCGCCCTCGAACGCCGCGCCCGCGCCGGCATAGCAATCGTGGATAATGACCTGCCGCCTACACCGGATTATCTGACGGCGCTGAAATACAGTGTTACACAAATACATTCCGTCTCCCGCTGGCTGAATGCGGCAGCCGTTATCAGCGACTCTGCCCGTGCGGCCGCGCTGGTCAAACTGCCCTTCGTCAAAAGTGTTCGGTACCTCGGGCCGCACCTGAAATTCCGCAACCCGACAAACCGACCCGAAAAAAAGCGCACACCGCTGACTTTAATGCCTCAGGTAGAAGGAGGCGGCACCTACTGGGGGTATGCTGCGCTGCAAAACAACCTGCTGGGAGTACCGGTTTTGCACATGGCCGGTCACAAAGGGGAAGGCATTTATGTGGCCGTAATGGACGGCGGATTTACCAATGTGGATACCCTGCCTTTTTTCGATAGCCTGGCCTACCACAATCGCCTTTTTTCAGCGCATGATTTTGTGGAACACGACGGAGCAGTGTACGAGGCTGCTCAACACGGCACCTCGGTGCTTTCCGTGATGGGCGCGTATTTGCCCGGTTATTTTGTGGGGACAGCCCCGGAAGCGACCTATTTTTTGTTGAAAACGGAAGATACCGGCGGGGAATACCCGGTGGAAGAAACCAACTGGATCGCAGGAGCGGAGTGGGCGGATAGCGCCGGCGTGGACATCATCAATGCCTCGCTGGGTTATACCGTTTTTAATGATACATCCCTGAGTCACAAATATAAGGAATTGGATGGCCGCACGGCGATCGGCTCCCGGGGAGCAGCCATTGCAGCAACGAAAGGCATGATCGTATGCAATAGTGCGGGCAATGAAGGTGACGAATCCTGGCGTTTTATCGGCGTTCCGGCAGATGCGCCTGGATTGATTGCCGTCGGCGCAGTACAACACAATGCGCGCAGGGCCGCGTTCAGTTCTGTCGGCCCTACCCCCGACGGACGGATCAAACCAGACCTGGTAGCGCCGGGAGAAGAAGTGGTGACAGCCGGGAATACCGGCACCCAATTGGGCGTATCGAGCGGCACTTCGGTAGCCGCTCCCATGCTGGTAGGAAGTATCGCTTCCCTCTGGAGCGCTTTTCCTGAAAAAACAGCCGCAGAAATCCTCGACGCTGTATTTGCCTCCGCCGATCAGGCGGAACGCCCCGATAATGCGCGCGGATACGGCATGCCGGATATGACGGCTGCCTGGTTTCAACTGGCTGCTTATGTCAACAGCCGCTATATTTTCGCATTTAACCGGACAAAAGGTGAACTCCGTATTCTTTTACCGGATCGCAAAGTGCCTTTCGACGCTACCTTCGCCCTCCGAGATATTTTGGGTAATCAATTAGAGATTACTCAGCCGGTTTTATCCCGACATGAAATTTCTACTTTGTTGTTTCAGAATTTGGAAAATGTGCCACCAGGTCATTACTCTGTGGTAATGACGTCTGGAAATGAAGTTTTGCAAATAGCTGTAGCAAGCTGGTAGTCAACACTGATAACCAATAACTAATAACGGATAACTACTTTAAATGATCCGAACTTTTTTACTCATCGCTTTTACCCTGTATTACCATTCCTCTCTTTTAGCCCAGGTTATTGACATCGCAGCTGCCCGTGCCTTGCCGTCCGGTACGGTCGTCACGGTGCGCGGCATTGTCACAAACGGGCCTGAACTGGGAAGAATTCGTTATCTGCAAGACGGTACGGCGGGTATTGCAGCCTATCCGGGCAACGGTTCGCAGCCGGGGTTTGAATCGGCAGTTACCATTGGCGATAGTATCGAAGTAACGGGTCCGACGACGGTTTTTCAGGGTTTGCTGGAAATTACGCCGATCCTTTCCTATTCGGTGATTTCATCGGGAAATGTTGTTCCGGCGCCACACGTCATCTCCATACTTGATTTGAATGATGATCTGGAAGGGCAATTGATTCAACTTAATTGTGTCACTTTTGCCAATGCAGGTGGAAATTTTAACAACAGCGGCACCTACATACTTTCCGATCCCGATGGCAATAGCGCGGAGGTATACCTGCGCAGCGATCATCCCTTGCTAGGTAGTTATATTCCGGCGGTTCCGGTGCAATTGACGGCCATTGTTTCCAGTTTTTTTGGCGTCCAATTATTGCCGCGTTTTGAAAGCGACTTTCTGGAAGCGCCGTGTTTCTATTTTTTGCAAAGCCCGACAGAATCGGAACTCCAAACGGATGGCTTTAGAGTGGAATGGAGCACCAACATGCCGGCAAGCGCTACCATCCGTTATGGCACTACCCCCAATCCGGCGACGGAGATTTCTTTGCCGGGTATTACCAATGGTTTTTCTTATACCTTTTCCGGCTTGCAGCCAGGCACGATTTACTGGATACAAGTGGAGGCTACCCAAAACGATGTAAAAATATATTCTGCCATTACGCCTTTCGCTACCCGTTCGCTTTCGACCGGACAAATTAAAGTGTATTTCAATCATTCCATTGACGAATCTGCGGCAGGCGGCCTGATCCCCGATGGACAAAGCGCTGCCGCAGCGGTGAATGAAACCATTGCCAGGATCAACTCGGCGCAACAAACCATCGACGTTGCCATGTACAACAACAGCCGCGTCGATCTGACCGACGCCTGAAAGCGGCACACAACCGCGGCGTCCGTGTACGCTATGTAGCGGCTCAGGAAACAGAAAACTACGCGCTTCAACCCACCACGCCCTTCCCGGTCGTGTACGGCAATACGTATGCGCTGATGCACAATAAATTTTTGGTCATCGATGCCGATCTGACAGCCCATGCCTGGGTGATGGGCGGCTCTATGAACTGGACCAATACCAATATTGAAAACGACTACAATAACACCTTATTCATTCAGGACCAATCACTTGCGCGCACTTACGAGATCGAGTTTGAAGAAATGTGGGGGAGCGAAACAGCCCAACCTAATCCTGTCAATCAGCGTTTCGGGCCGGACAAAAGGAACAACACACCGCACCTGTTTATCATCGGCGGCGTACCGGTTGAATCCTGGTTTTCACCTTCGGACCAGGTGACGGCGCGGATCACGGAGGCCATTGAAACCGCCGACGAAGAAGCTGTATTTGCACTGCTGACATTTACAAAAGATGATCAGGCGGATGCCTTGCGGGAACGTTTCAACGACAATGTCGCTATTCGAGGATTAATAGAAAATACAGGAGATGTCGGTTCTGAATTCAATTACCTGTCAGGACAAGGCATCGACGTGCAACGCCACGTTTTTCCAGGTACCATGCACCATAAATACTGCATTGTTGACGCCAATACTACTTCGCAACCCATGCTCGTAACCGGTTCGCACAATTGGACTTTTGCAGCCGAAACGGAAAACGACGAAAATACACTCATCATTTATGATGCCGATATTGCCACGCTTTTTCAGGCAGAGTTTGAACAGCGCTGGCTGGAAAATATTACCTCCGTAACAACACTTGCCGATCCTTTATTTGAACTTTATCCCAACCCGGCATTCGCTACAATTTACCTGAAAAATGCGGAAAAGGGTTTTGTCAGGATTGTGGATATCTTGGGTCGCGTGCAATATGAAGCTGCCACCGATGGGGCCGGTTTGATACAAATTCCCGTTCAACAGTTACCTTCGGGCACTTTTTCGCTCTTTTTCAAACGGATCATGGCTTCGCCCGACTTCCATTTCAAAAGATTTAGCATTATTCAGGAAGGTGTGACGCATCCGGTAGGAACGGATGCCGTTTTGCTCGGCGCCTGGGTAAACGTATCGGGCGCCCGGCGTATCCTCGACATCGGCACAGGCACCGGCGTCATTGCCCTGATGCTGGCACAACGAACAGAAATCCATTCGGATACTTTTATTGAGGCAGTAGAAATACACCCGGGTTCTGCGCTTCGCGCCGCTCGGAATTTTGAGGCTTCTCACTGGGCGGACCGACTGCGCGTCCGGGAAATACCGGTGCAGGAATTTGCACAAAACACCGAGCGTCCATTCGATCTGATCGTCAGTAATCCGCCGTTTTTTTCTGAAACCACCCGCGCTCCGGATGAAACGCGGCGTCTGGGCCGGCACACGGGCACACTGCCTCCGGGTGAAATGCTGGCAGCGGTGCGCCGTCTACTGGCGCCTGGGGGGCGTTTTGCGGTGGTGCTGCCGGTACAGGAAGGAATCCGGCTCTGCGAATTATCCGTACCCAACGGATTGTACTGGACCAGAATCACAGAAGTGCGGTCGCGCCGGGAAAAACCTGTGGAACGACTTTTGATTGAATTTGAAAAAAATCCGTACGATTTTAATCGGGAGTCGCTTCTGATACATGAGGATGGCATACACTATTCGGATGAATATCAGGAACTTACAAAGGAGTTTTATCTGAAATGAGGTTGTGTCAAAAGTCGTATTCTATTAAAGTCATGGTTCTAGTGTAAAATTTAATTTCGCGTTACCTCCAACTTCCCGAAAGTTTAAAACTTTCGGGAAGTTTCGAACCAAAAAAACCAAGTATAATTTGGCGTCTTATTCCACTTCGCCCCTTTTGACACAACCCCTTACTTCGATGTCTTGTCCCGACAAGCTGCGCTACCGCGTCTTTTGCGCAATTGCCTGTTGCCAGCGCCAGGCATCAGCCAATGCTTGCTGTACGCTGCGTTTTGCTTTCCAGCCCAATTGTTCGGCGGATTTTTGTACATCGGCATACACGGCAGTTACATCGCCGGATCTGCGTGGCCCGAGTTTGTAATTTAGCGCTTGTCCACTTACTTGTTCGAAGGTCTTGACCAATTGCATCACACTGACGCCTTCACCTGTGCCGATATTAAAAACATCGTAGTAATTGTCAATATCCTTTTTGAGCAAGAATTGTAAAGCCGCCACATGTGCTTCTGCGAGATCGAGCACATGTATGTAGTCGCGGATGCAGGTGCCGTCGGGGGTAGGGTAGTCGTGGCCGAAGATGGTCAGTGATGCGCGCTGTCCCGCTGCCGTTTGAGTAATAAAAGGTATCAGGTTGCCCGGTACGCCGCGTGGTAATTCGCCGATGGCAGCGGAAGGATGTGCTCCGATGGGATTGAAATAGCGCAATGAGATGATTTTCAATGTATTACCTGCGGCTACGGTGTCGCAGAGTATTTCTTCTCCGATTTGTTTGGTGTTGCCATAAACGGAAGATGCAGGTTGGACGGGCGTTTCTTCTGTTACCGGAAGGATATCCGGCTCTCCATACACGGTGCAGGAAGAGGAAAAAATCAGGTTGGATACCCCGCATTCGAGCATGGTTTGCAGCAAAACGATGAGCGACCCCAGGTTGTTGTCGTAGTATTCCAGGGGTTTTTGCATGGATTCCCCGACGGCTTTAAATGCAGCAAAATGAATTACGCCTTCAATTTTTTCTTCCCGTATGATACGCCGGAGCGTTTCCCTGTTGTGGCAATTTTCCGCATATATGATTGGTTTTGAACCCATTATTTGTTCCAAACCATCCAGAACACCTTGTTCCGAATTGGAGAAATCATCTAAAATTACCGGGCGGAAACCAGCCTCGGTGAGGGCTACCACGGTATGTGAGCCGATAAATCCGGCGCCGCCGGTAACGAGTATGTTCATTTTTGTGTTTCGTGGCCCACACACCAACACCAAAGTCAGTCGAACAATTTGGTGTAGTCGTTTTCGTCGCGCAGTATCTCTTTAGGCGGCGTATTCAAGTCGAGCGGTTTTTCGATGGCTGCTGCTTTTTTCTCTTTTCCAGTCGGTGAATGCAGCGGACTTTCTTTTTCCCACTTTTCCAGCAACAGAAGACCTTCTTCTTCAAAAACGCCGTTTTGCAGGTCGATAGAGGCCATCAGGTTTTTGCTGGTATCCATAAAGCGCTCCATTTCACCTACTTTCTGGCCCACGTCTTCTGCAAGCGCTTCGAGCGCCTGATCGTACAGGGCGCGCTGATCGGGGTCGCCGCTGATAATGCTCATGGCAGAACGGATAGCGCTGTGGCTGGCTGCGATGGCTTTGTATTCCTGTTCTTTCAGGCTGACCTGATCCTTGGTATCTTCGAGTACCAATTCCGAGTTTTCATACATCTTCGTCAACACCCGGTACAGAATCTCCATTCGTTTGTACAGCACATCGTATTTGGCATTGGCTTCCTGCAAACGACCGGCTTTTCTGGCGGAAAGCGCCATATTTTTTTCATCGCTTTGTTTTTTGGCGCGGTCCGCAATGGTCATATTCTTCTGGATTTCGGCGTTGTTGCCGTCCATGGTACCTTTGAGTTGGCGCATCTGACCGCGCAAAGCGCCGATTTGTTTGCTCATCGAACGCAAATTGTTTTCCAGGTCCTCGATATAAGATTTCAGGATAGAAATAGGGTCGATTTTTACAAATAATCCGGTGATCCAGCGCATGACCGATTTGTACATGTACCAGAAAAGGTTGCGCGTTTTCGGGTCGAGAACAACAAAAACAACAGCCGCCAATGCAGCCAGCATACCAGCCAGGTACAAGGTGTTTTGTGCAAGTACAATCAATGTCGGCAGCAAGGCGCTGAGCAACACGCCTCCTCCAATAACTCCGGCTGCCAGAAAAAGCAGGCCTGTAATACCTTCCGGTCGGCTCCAAAACGATTTTTGCTCCATGTATATTTTTTTATTCGTTTGATGGTTTGGGCGGTTTGATGGTTTGAGGTGGTAACCAAAGGCTTTAAGTTACCACCTCAAACCATCAAACCGCCCAAACTATCAAACCATTCATTTACAGATATTTATGCAGATTTTCAACGTCCTTGTCCATTTGCAGCAAAACGGCCTGGTGGGTGCGTTCAAAGGCTGATTTGGCTTTTTCCAGTTTTTCCGTTTCTGCCTTGACGGCGGTTTCGGCCAGTGTGATCTGGTTGAGGTAATCCGCCATTTCGTCCTGCAAGCGTACAATTTCGGCCTTATGGCGTTCTATCTGGTCGCGCAGGCGTTTGATGTCGGCTTGTTTGCCCGTGACTTTTACAACATTTTGATTTTCAAGGGCGTTATCGAAATGTTCTTTTTCTTTACTGACAAGATTTCGGTAGTAACCGGCCGTTTCAATCAGTTTTTCTTTTGTCACACCGAGGGTTGCGGCCGTGGTAAAGGCGCTTTTAAAGGCAATGGTTTCGTCTAATTCCATCAAAAGCAGGTTGTGAACCGCTCTTTTGAATTCAAAATAATCAAAACCCGGCAGGTTATTTTTTTCAAGTGCGGCAATCAGGAATTCCAGGCTGCGGTCATCGAGTCCATCGGCGGAAAAAGTGACTTGGTAGTGGTCATATTTTATTTTTGTGATGTATGTAATATCGTTCAATTTGAAAGGGCGAAGAAGCGGGTATTTGGGTTTTGCAGCTGCAAAAAAGCGACGAACGGGCAAAATTACCGGAATAGTGTATTCATTGCACCACGTAACTTAGGTAATTTGGAAAAATTTGATTTAATTTGTAGGGTTTTACTTACTAACGCTCAAAAAACAAGCTCACGATTTTACTAACCTCCGCGCTTTAGCCGGGGGTATTGAAGAAACTAAACCCAAAGGGGTTTTAACCCCAGATCACCCATTTTGGGTTAAAACCCATATGTGTTTGTCCCGTTCATTTCCCCCCGGCTAAAGCGCGGGGGTTAGTCAAATCGTGAACTATCTGAGAAACAGATAAAATAACAACATGAACCCCGTAAAAATAAACGTATATATTTCCAGTGATAAAGCCGATGGCAAATACCGCCAGATGCTACTGGACTGGTTGTATCCAATGCGCGACGAGGTGAATTTGTGGTATGACCAGCCGCCCGCTCCGCCGCCCGCTTTACCGCTGCCGTGGCAGATACTGCTTTTCTGGTATGTGCCGAGGGATCATAGTCGGGAGGATTATTTCAAAAAAATGCAAAAACGGAAGGAACGGGCGCATATTTACCTGTTCCTGACGAGTTATAAGTCCTTGATTAATAATGGAATACAGGGCGATATTTCCCTTGCCGTCAATCGGCGTATCGCTACCGGCGATGACCTGAACCCTCTTGTTTTTCCGGTGCTGCTGTCGCCTTCTCACTGGCAGCAGTATTCCGGACTGGCCGGCTACAAGCCTTTGGGGCTTAAAAAAACGCTGGCTGAAGTGAAACCTGTGGAAGAAGGTTTTCTGCAACTGACCGATCAATTGGCTAAATACATCAAAGTACTGCAACGACGGTTGACAGAAGAACGGTTCTACCAATCGAGACCGGTTCAGGCTGATGCGGGTTTGCCCGCTCCGCCCATTCGGGCAACTCCTTATCTGGGCGATGATGATGAGGCGACGGAAATCCCGGAATCCATAGAACTTGAACTGCCGGAGTGGCTGGGCTGGGCTTTAATCGCCTTTCTGATTGTGCTGACTTACAGGAGTTTGCAACCTGCAATCCCGCAGCCGACGACGCGCTACCGGTCTTATGATGAGCGCCAGATAGAATACCAGCGCACGGTTCCGATGATTCCTTCGGAAGAACCGATTGAATTTCCACCGCCGGATTAACAAAAAGGCAAAAAGCAAAGGAGCACTCTAACGAGTGGTTTTTTGCCCTTTGCCTTTTGCCCTTTGCCTTCACTCCCCGCTGCGCATATTTACCCGGATGCCATTCGCAACCGGGTCTTCAAACATTCCCAGCCGTGTTTGCAAGACCATCTGGTCGCGTGCTTCCAGGCAGGAATATCCTGCTTCTATTATTTTTTGCAACTCAGCCAAAATTTTCTCTGTTGGTTGCCAATAAACAACACCTTTTCCTGCAATGTCTGCCAGGATACTTTCTTTCCAACGTAGTATTTCGGGGTTGAATAAATCGCCGGTTGCCAGGTTTTTTTCCAGCAGGGCCAGTATGTTCAGGTGTACGCCGCTGCCTAATTGACTGGCGGATGAAGCGTCATCGAGTTGAAATTTCCAGGCTGGAAAAAACGATTCGATGCTGTCCGGTGGAAAAATACTTGTACAGGTCTCGAAAAACAGGTCGTCCTGGTTGCCTACGCTTTGCCGGGCTATTTGCAGCCAATGCTGATAATCGGCAAAAAGGAAAGGGTTGATGTAGTTTGGTATTGTTTGCGCGATAAAACCGGGCAAAATAGGGCGCAGCCAGGAATAGTCTAATGGCACAGTCGTTTCATTGGGTTCAGCCCGGCGAAACAGAACCGACATAAAGGTGTCCCGAAGCGCAACGGCTTCCCGGTAATGCGCAGCCACATCGGCATCGGTTGTCAGTAAACTTGCAGCAGCCATGCAATCGGCCCTTCGGTGCGTCAGCGACTTGCCAAAATAACAGATTAGCCGTTTGGTTTCGAGCCAGGATGCATATTCCTCCTCAGCAGGCAACATGAGCGATGCCATTACCCAGCCTTGCTGCCCGCTGCTTGTTTTTACTTTGATCCAGGGCGATTGCAGCGTACCGCCCTGCAATTGAACAACTGTTTCAAAAGGACTGACGATGCCAAGGTCTTCCACCTTTTCTCCTTTTTTAAGGACCAGGATTTCCGTACTTTTCTGACCGGCGGTATCGCGTAAAGCCAGTTGCTCGGGCACAACGGTCAGTTGATTTTCCGCCTCCTGGCAGGCGATCAAAAACAGTGCTGGGAATAAAAATATCAGGTATCGCATCCTGCAAAATTCGGTAAAATCTACAAACGACGTACCTTCCCGATACCAAACCATCTAACATTTACCCGCCGTAGCCTTTTTAGGAGAAGGAGGGTCAAATCATTCCAATCTATCTTTATATGTGTACCCGATTTTTATTGACAATCGCCTTCCTGATACAATTTGTGGCGGCCAGCGGCCAGATTACCGATGACTTTTCAGATGGAAACTTTACCGGTAATCCAGCCTGGACAGGTGATGTGGCGGCATTTACGGTCAATACTGCCGGTGAATTGCAGTTAAATGCTTCGGCAGCGGGCGCTTCCATACTGGCTGTGCAGGGTAATATACCGGACAGCGCCGTCTGGAATCTGCGTTTTCGGTTAAATTTTTCACCTTCCAATCAGAATTTACTGCGCATTTATCTGCTGGCCGATCAGCCGGATTTGTCACAGGCCAACGGATATTTTCTTGAAATCGGCGAAACGGGTAGCCAGGATGCGCTACGTTTTTTCAGGCAGGAAGCCGGTGTAAAAACGCTTATCGCTATCGGGCAGGCGGCACTGGTCGCCACCAATCCCAATATCCGGCTTCGCATCAAAAAAACGGTTTCGGGCGACTGGACGGCAGAAGCAGCTCCGCCGACCGGTGCGCTGCAACCGCAATTTGTGGTGTCGGACGCGACTTTCAGCGGCGGCCCCGATCGTTTTTTGGGATTTCAGTGCCTGTACACCATTACAAATATTGCCAATTTCTTTTTTGATGATATTTCCATTTTACCCGATTTACCGGATGTAACGCCTCCTGTTTTAATCGGCACATCGGCGGTGAATGAATTGCAGGTTCTGGCCATTTTTGACGAAGACCTGGACCCGGTTTCCGCCAATACCACATCTAATTACAGTTTGTCAGGAGGGGTAGGGGAGCCTCAGACGGCTTTTTTGCAAAGCGACAACAAATCTGTTTTGCTTACCCTGAATGCACCACTCACAACAGGAAATTACACCTTTCAAAGTACCGGAATAAAAGATGTAAACGGTAATACAAGCCTTATACAAATATTTGATTTTCAGTATGTAAGGGTAGAGACGGCAACGGAATTCGACATTATAATCAATGAAATTATGTCTGATCCAAGTCCTTCTGTCGGACTGCCTGACATGGAGTGGCTGGAATTACTGAACCGCTCCGACAAAATCATCGACCTGGCTACTTTGCGTATTTCAGAAGGAACCGGCGCTGCGCTGCCGCTGCCCGCTCACCTGATGTATCCGGGAACAAGGGTTGTACTGACTACGGCTGTCAATGTGGCGACACTTCGCCCGATTGCGGCAGATACTGTTCTGGCAGGACCTTTGAGTAGCACAGCCCTGAATAATGACGGAGAAGTGCTGACCATCAGCCATACGAATGGACAAACCATCGACCGTGTCGCATATTCCACAGATTGGCATACCGAACCCGATAAAGAGGATGGCGGCTGGACTTTGGAGCGTATCAACCCGGATTTGCCATGTATTGGCGCTGAGAACTGGGCATCCTGCCCCAGGCTTCCGGGTGGTACTCCGGGTGCCGCAAATGCCGCTTTTGCACAAACTACCGATACACAGGCGCCAAGGCTGTTGTATGCGTTTCCGGAATCCGCCACAGTTGTTGTACTTGTTTTTTCCGAGGGACTGGATAAAAGTACTGCCCTGAATCCGCAGGCATACCGTTTTATTCCCGGTCGCAATATCCTTTCGGCGCAAATAAACGCTGATCCCACCCGGGTTCGACTGACACTTTCCGAACCCTTGCAAATGGCAAGTATTTATGCGCTGCTCCTGCAAAGCAGCGTTCTGGATTGTAGCGAAAATGCTTTCAACGCTACGGATACCACTTATACCGGACTGCCGGAAAAGCCTGATTTTCAAGATATTATCTTTAATGAGGTACTGTTTAATCCGCCGACCAATGGCGAGCGTTACGTAGAGTTGTACAACCGCAGCCAGAAAATTTTTAAATGGTCGGAATTTTTTCTGGCCAATTTTAGGGATGGATCGGATGTGGACGCCTTTACTACAGAGCAATTATTGTTGCCGGGCATATACCAGGTATTTACGGCAAACCGGAAATTTGTGCTCGATCATTATCGCAATATTTACCCGGACGATGTACTGCGACAAACTCTTCCGTCTTTGTCCGACGATGCCGATAATTTGACTTTGTATTGGGCGCAAAGCGGTCAGACTGTCATTGTCGACTCCCTGAACTACGTAGACGAATGGCACAATGGCCTGTTTTCCAGCAGCGACCGCGACGGCGTGGCGCTGGAACGAATCCGCTCCGGTTCGCCGACAAATGATCCGGCAAACTGGACCTCGGCTTCGCCCTTGCTGACAGGTGCGCCGGGAACGCCCACTTTGCCCAATTCACAGCGACTGGATCCTTTAGACGTTAGCGGCGATGACCTGATAATACTCCCTATGGAACGACTTTCGCCGGACGACGACGGCTATGAGGATTTTCTGGAAATACAATACAAACTGCCCATGGAAGGTTACGGCGCTACGATGACCATTTTTGATTCCGGAGGTGTTCCAGTCAAACGCCTGATACGCCAGGAACTCATCGGAACGGAAGGCGCCTTGCGCTGGGATGGCGACTTTGACGACGGTACCCGTGCCCGTCCGGGTATTTACATTCTGTTTTTGGAAATCTACAGCCCAACGGGAGCGGTAAAAAATATAAAACGAAGTGTGTCAGTAGTACGAAGATTTTAATTCTCTTCGTATGTTTAGCGCTTGTAAGGGGCAAAGCATGTATATCTCCTTTTTCCAATTTAATCGCATCATGTTCCAACATCCTATTTTCCGCCTTTTGTTCTTTTTACCTCTTTTGCCTTCCCTGTGTTTTGCTCAAACCAGCATTGCTGTGCAGCAGCCCGCCGAAAGCGAAATCTTGTCCTTCAAATCGACCGGTGTAGCAGACAACAACAGGGCGGTTTTGCACGTCCAGATTTTTGAAACCGCCACCAGAGAACCTGTTCTGGGCGCCACGGTACTCTTGCGCCGCGATGTTGATAAAATGCACGGAAAAGTAACCAACGAATACGGCGCATGCACTTTTTTTGTATCGCCTGCTGATTATTCCTTTCGCGTACAAATGACAGGACTTAAAAGCCTGGAACAACAGGGCTTGGTGCTGGAAGCGGGTAAGATTTATGAAATGAAATTAGTGTTGGCTTCCACCACCCGCTGACGCCTTATTAGTTATCGGTTATTAGTTATTGGTTATCAGTGCTGATAATCAAGCATTTGTAAAGAATTTATGATTTATTACCTGAAAACGATCTGTTTAGTTATCCTGCTGGTAATCGGAAACTCCAGAACTCTGTACAGCCAAACATGGCATCAACAAGTTGATTACCAGATAGATCTGCGTTTAGATGAGAAGGCGCATGCTGTGCAGGGGCGTGAACGCATCCGGTATGTCAACCATTCGCCGGATACTTTACGGCAGGTATATTTTCGCGTAGCCTGGCAAGGCAGGGCGCCGCAGGTGGCGTCGAAACACGCGGTGTATGCGGTTCAGCAGAACGGGATTGCGATTGACTTTCTGTTACAGGAGTCAAAACCGGATCCTGCCATTCCGCCACAAAGCCTGAGTCAGACCTTGCTGGAAATTCAGTTGAGCAGGCCCCTATTGCCCGGCGATTCGGATGTGTACACCATCGCCTGGCAGGCAGATATACCCATTTTCAGCGGCGGCTTCGGGCGCAACAGCCCTTCTGGGGTGGACTACACTTTTACCAACTGGTATCCACAGGTTTGTGTGTACGACCATCTTGGCTGGCACCTCGGCTCTCCTTTTGAAGCGGACTTTTCAAGTGAATTCGGCACGTATAAAGTGGAAATTACGCTACCCAAGAGATATATGGTCGCGGGAACAGGAGTATTACAGAACGTCAATACGATTGGTTTCGGTTACGAAAATCCGGGCGAGGCAGTTCAACCGAATTACGGTTTGGTACATGTCTGGAAATTTCAGGCGGAGCGGGTGCGCGATTTTGCCTGGGCGGCAGACCCCGAATGGCAACACGAAAAAAAACAGGTCCGCGATAGTCTTACCTTGCACGCTTTCTATTTTAAAAATGAAAATCAACTGGCTTCTCTGGAGACGGTTTTGCGCAATTACGAGCAAATCGCCGCTCCCTATCGCCACCCGCAATTGTCCGTTGTACAAATGGGAGAACTGCGCGCAGAGATACCCATGCTGGTTTTTGCGGGCAGTTCCGTGCCGCATCTCGATCCTGCCATTTCCTGGGATTTTCAGAATAACCTGCTGAAAAGCACCTATTTGTTGCGGCAATTCCGATATGTCATGGGTGACAGCGCTTTCAGGAAAGGGCTTGAAGCCATCAGAAGTCGGTACTTGTATAGTAGTCCGCCGGCAGCGGAATGTATTCACCTTTTTGAGCGCAGTTCCGGGTTAGAATTGGACTGGTTGTGGGAGCAGCAATGGAATACGCGTTCGCAGGTGGATTATGCCATCGAATCGGTTCAGGATGAAGGGTCGGACGCCACCATGATTGTGCTGCAACGGGTACGTGGCACTGTTCTGCCGGTTGTTTTGGAGTTATTTTTTGCGGATGGAACCCTGGAGCGGCACTATATCCCGGTGGATTTATTGCGTACTAAACTCCCCAGCGGATTCAATGCCATTCCTCAGGCGGTGTGGTCTGCTGCGGATACAAAATATATGTTCAAATTGCCGAAACCATTGGGCGCTATCAGGTCGTTGGTGATTGATCCGCAATTATTATCCGGTGATGTGGTCAGGGAAAATAATCGAAAGGATTTTTAAATTGTGATCTGTGGCGACTATATATTTAATCAGTGGATTGGGCGCAGACGCAAGTGTATTTCAACGCCTGGATTTTGGAAACCACGAGATAAAGTTTATAGAATGGCTGGAACCGAATCAAGATGAATCTCTTCAAACGTATGCTTCCAGGCTGGCTGCACAAATTAATACGGGTCTGCCCATTCTGATTGGTGTTTCGTTTGGTGGAATGATAGCAGTAGAAATAGCGAAAATAATTGATTTCCAAAAAGTTATACTTATTTCATCGGCAAAAAGCCGAAGAGAAATTCCGATTGCCTACAGGTTTTTCGGGAGATTGGGAATACATCGGCTCATACCAGCCGGGCTGTTAAAACATGCCAATATGTTGACATATTGTTTTTTGGAATGAAAACCAAAGCCCAAAAGGATTACTGAAAGGGATTTTGGATGACACCGATCCTGTTTTTTAAAATGGGCCATAGATGCTATTATTCAATGGAAAAATGAAGAATCGATAGAAGGATTGGTTCATTTACGGCGATGCTGATAGGATTTTACCAATAAAAATATACCGCCAGTTAGATTTTATTGTTTCCGGGGCGGGCATTGATGGCTTTCGGCCAGGCAGAAATCATCAATCACGCTATTGGGAGAAATAATAAAATGATTTATAGAGAAGCCCGACTTGCAGACATTCTTCAAATCCAGATCGTCCGGCATGCCGTGAAGGAAAATACTTTATCCGATCCGGCTTTGGTGACCGATCAGGATTGTGTAGAGTACCTGACCATCCGGGGCAAAGGCTGGGTTTGTGAGATAGACAGTCGAATAGTGGGTTTTTCGATCGCCGACCTGCAGGATAACAATATCTGGGCCTTGTTTGTACACCCGGAATTTGAAGGCCGGGGCATAGGCAGGCGCCTGCACGACGCGATGCTGGACTGGTATTTTTCCCAAACGAAAGATAAGGTGTGGCTGGGAACTGAATCTGGTACCAGAGCAGATCAATTTTACCGGAAATCTGGTTGGACGGAAGCAGGGACGCACGGAAAAGGAGAAACCAGGTTTGAAATGACTTATGAAGACTGGATTAATTAAGGCGCTTTGGTTCCACTGGCTGCGGCTAAATTCACTTCAAACCAGCGCTCATTATAAGTTTTGCCCATCGTCAAATCAAAAATGGCGTTTCGGCGCACGGTCAGTTCTCCTTCGCCATGTCCATTTTGAACAACCTCCTGCAAACGGCCGTTCACTTTGCGCAAGAACGTCGTTTTGGTGCGTATGGCATACTCATAGCTGCCGTTTTTAGGTAAATTGAATGTGATTTTACCTGCCTGGTAGTTGGATTTATCCAGTACAAAAGTTCTTGTAACGCCGTCTACCGTGATCCATACTTGTTCCCTTTTTTGATTGGCAGATAGTTCATTTCGGATGGTCAGTGTAACAGGCGTAGTGGCAGTTGTCGTTGGGCGGGTTGTCGGGCGGGTAGTAGTTGTGACGGGTTTATTTGTTGTGGTTGTGACCGGTTTGTTGGTTATCACGGTCGTATTTTTCGGATAAACTTTGGCTACGAATGCGCGGTCGGTCGGCGACAAATCCATGTTCATGCCGACTTCAAAATCGCCAACCGTTAGTGAATTCGGGATCGGATAGTGCATGATGGAATAAGGATCGTAGCGGCTGTATTGGGTTCTGCCGGATTTGTAATTGCCCAGCACCTGCTGATCCACCATCGCCTGATCCCAGCCCTGGGTGCGTTGGTAAAACGAGTAAAGTTTTGCCTTGTCCCAGGGAATGCCGCCCTGCGGGTGCTGGTGTTCATGCAGCAAACCAAGTGCATGGCCAAATTCATGCAGGATGGTTGCCCGGTAGTCTGCTTCCGCCTGGGGTTTGTTGAACCAACCGAAGTTAATGGTCGGCTTATGCTGCGGCATCTGGCTGGCGTCCGTCCCAATCAGCGACCAGGTACCCAAGCCGGTGTTAAAGCCCACCCGCAGGTCCGTCTGCCCTTTTTCTACAAAAATGAATTGAATATTGGCCACCTGCGACCATTCCTGCGCGTATTTGCGCACCCGGCTGCGAACGGTTTCGGAACCTCCGATAAAGCCGACCTTCAGGGTACGGCCATTGGGCCAGTATTTGCCCAATTCGGGTTTGAAACCCACCGCGCGGGCCACCATACCCGGCGGCAAATCAGGTTGCTCGATATCTTCAGGATTGTTCAGGATTTCGGTGCAGATGCGGTAAACCTCTTCTTCCTGTGACTGGGCGATCATGGGGAGCAATGCAAAAGAGAATATCAAAAACTGGATCGGCTTCATTGCTGGATGTGTGTGAAAGTTTAGCCATTAACTGGGATTTAAGTAAAAAAATTATGAGCGGGGCTTGTAGCACGACTTAAAGTTTTATTAAAGTGCGCCTTTTGTTTTTTCGGGCGTGCTTTTTTATTTGAAAAAAGAGGGTTACTTTAGTGCCTATTTCACCAAAATTTAAAACCATGAAAACGCCATTCCTTTTTTTCCTCATGCTTGGTTTTTTCCAAAACCTCTCTTCCCAGCAGATCATATCCAATTTTCAAGAGAACCAGACTATCAGTTGGGGAAGCGTATCTGCGCAAGGCCCCAGTTTCGGATTTTACGGGCAGGAGTTTGTTTTCCCGGAAAATGTAGAAATAAACGCGGTATCGGTATATATTTTTGATCACGCCGATCATGACGAGACCAAGGCTTCGATCAACTACTCTATTTGGAGTTTTGATGAAAAACCGGTGGCTGAAATATTCAGCAGCGAAGCCGTTCAGGTTTCGAGCGATGAAATCAAGGGTTGGAAAACCTACACATTTAAAAAGCCGTTAAAACTTGAAAAGGGTAAGTACCTGTTTGGAGTGGGGCAACCTGCCATTCAAGGCTTTGTAGCCTTTGGAGATGGTATTGCAAAGGAAGGCTATAAGAGCAATTTTTGGTGTATGATGCCCCTAGAAGGTTTTTCTGATGGGAAAAACTGGTTTAACATACTTGAATTAATGGAACTTGCAGGAGTTCCAGAAGAAGATAGAAAGAAAGCTGGAACAAGCGGTGGTTATGATGAAAATAGAATATAAATAACACACTTTGGTGTATGGTGTTTGGTGTATAGTGTTTGGGGCGCTCCGCTCTTGGCAGCTGTGTCAGTTGTAGCCGAACTACCCACAGTTGCCAAGAGCGGAGCGCCCCAAACACTATACACCAAACACCAAACACAAGAAAATCTACCGCACCACCGTTACATCCCCCGTCAGTACCTGGCTCGTCCCATCCGTCAGCACGACCTCCGCGACATAGATATACACGCCTGGCATCACATCCTTGTTGCGGGAGCGGCCTTTCCAGCCCACGGAAGGATCATTTTTCGGAATATTCAGACCTTCGTACAGCAGTTCGCCCCAGCGGTCATATACGCGCAGGAAACGTACAGCCTCCAATTCCGGCCCGCCGTACACCGTGAGCGATTCATTTTCTGCTGAACCCGTTTTAATGATATTCGGGATAAAAATCCGGCTGTCGCGCCGAACAGTCAGCAGCATTTCATCGCGGCCCGTACAGCCGAATGTATCGCGCACCACCAGTGAATACACCTGTGACTGGGGCGGTTTAATATACGTAATCAAGGAGTCGGGATGACTCATGTAAGTGATCGGCGACCAGATAAAAGTATCGATATTCACAGCATTGGTCAGCCCTTCCAACTGGGTACTGTCGCCGAGTGCAATGTTCTGATCCGGACCGATGTTGACAATCAATTCCGGAGGAGACGGCACATCCACATCCAATTCACTCATACATCCGTTGGCGTCTTCCACCTCCAGGGTATACGTACCGCTTCCCAACTGCCCTATTCGAATAGGGAACATGTCCGGCGTAGAACTGACGCCGTTCACGGTGAGTATATAAGGTTGGGCGCCTCCCGAAATAGACTGGATTGTTACGGTACCGTTATTATCTCCAAAACAACGCGGAATGATCGTTGAAAAATCGACAACAACATCAGGAGGAGCGGTGAGTGTAAAAGTAGCACTGTCGACGCATCCGATCTGATCGCTCAATACAACGCTGTATGTGCCCGCTTCCAGTCCGTCGAGTTGCAATCCGCTGTCGCCGTTACTCCAGGCAGCAGTGATGGGTGGCATACCTCCTGTTGTAGTGATCGAAATAGAGCCGTCGTTTTCATTAGCGCAGCTCACATTGAAGCCATTAAAATCGGAAAGCGTTGCGTTGCCGATCAGCGTACTGATGGTGACGGTAGCATCTTGCCCGATGGTGACAGGACAGCTATTGCCGGCGGCAGTTACGGCCGTTACAATATAGGAAGTGGTAACAGTCGGGCTGACATCGAATGTCGCGCCGTCGGCGATATTGTTCAACTGAATCGGTTGTGCGCCCCCGCCAATGGTTACATTGTAAGAAGTGCCCCCGCTTAATGCCAGCGTCAGGGTAGTTGTATTCCCGGCGCAGAGGGTGATATCACTGTTTACCGCTGCCGTAATCGCCGGACGAACCTGGACATCGGCTTGTCCGCTCACTGTACCCGGACAAAATGCATCCTGCACAGATACCAGGGTAAAGACCTGGCACGACTGTACATTGTTCGTGGTGATGTTAAATGTTGCACCCGGCGCGCTGAGTTGCGGCTGATTATTGTTGTTGATAGCGTAGACAAACTCGAAAGGCGCATTCCCGGTAAATGCAATCTGGAAAGCGGCGCTACCACCGGGGCAAACCGTATCCGTACCCATCAGACTGGCAACAGGCGCGTCGTGGAATATGACTGGTGTTCCATTGGAAATAGAAAGACAAGGGTCGGTGATATCTACAGAACCATTTGAAAGGCCATTGCCGGCAATAGCAGCGATGAAATAGGTGGTTTCCGTTGTCATGCCTGTTTGCAGGTCAAACTGCGGGGTATTACTTGTTGCAAGAACTCCTTGTGGAAGGAGTGTAAAGTCTTCATACAGAATGTATTGCAGTACGTCATTTGAATCCAGCATAGTATTGCCTGTGGCTGCTACATTCGCTTGTCCGGGCAAACAAACATCTACCTGCGCATTCGACATAGTACCCGCATCTGTTGTACAAACACAAGTTGCAGTGCCGGAAATAGTGGTCGAACAACCGTCTGCATTGGTAATCGTAACGCTGTATGGACCGGAAGGTATAGGGTCTGATACAAAGGTGGTATCCGTCAGGGTACCCGTTACGCCGTTCACCGTGTAAACCGGGTTCGGGGCTGCGCCATTGCCGATTTCAAATGTCAGTATATAGGTTTCTGTAGCAAAATCGCAGGTAGTTTGTACGCCCGTTGCCTGCGGCGCCTGGGAAATATTGACGGTCGCGCTGCCGCTTACCGTACCCGTGCAGCCGCCCTGGCCTGTTACACCGGTCAATACATAAGTAGTAGAACCCGATGGATTCATCGGGATCAACGGAAAGGGATTGGCAGAGGTAGAAACCATGCTTGCGACACCATTGGCGGTATAATTCAGGGTGTAAAATCCCTGACCGGTAAAATCAACATTCAATGAAAAAGATGCTCCCTGGCAAACGGTGGTATCGCCAGATAGTGTTGCCGTAACTGGCGGCCGCCATGTAACAGTTGGTCCAACAGCAACCGAGATACAGGGATCTGCCGGGTCTACTCCGGCTGCCAATGCGGTGCCGGCTACTGCGAAGATAAAGTAAGTTGTTCCGTCAGTTATTGCAGTGCTGTTATAATTAAAAGTAGGCGTAGTGCTGCTGTCTACAACCGTCCAGGCGCCTGGACTGGTACCGCTACTCACTAAATAATATACCAAAACATCGCCCGTGCCCAATACGCCACCGGTGGGTGCAGCGAAATTTGCGGCAAAACCATTGCAAAGCAACAAAGGCGTCTGATCCATACTTCCGGCCTGTGTAGGGCAACTGCAGGGAGACATGCCGCTCACAGTATCCTGCGTACAATTAAATGTATCGCGCAGAAAAAATGAATACCCGGTTCCAAATGCGATCGGATCACTTACAAATTGTGTCCCGGTGAGCGTACCGGCATCTCCAGAGACAAAATAAGGCGAAACTCCGCTTGCAACATCAAATGTTACCGTGTAGGTCGCGGTGTTTTCATCACAGATAGTCTGCACATTTTGAATAGACGGGCTGCTATGTATGCCAATATTCACAATCCCTGAAACCGTTCCGACGCTGCAAAACAGGTCGCTCACCGAATCTAATTGAATCACGGTATTTTGTGTAGCGGTAAAAATCCATGTGTAGGAATCATCCGTCAAACCGGAAACGGTTGGGTCTGCAACACCCGATTGAGAAGTGGTAAACGAAAAAGGCGCCGCGCCGGCAAAATTGACCGTCAGTTCAATAGGTGTTCCGGCGCAAACAAGCGTATCAAAGGAAGTAAGCGCGCCAATCAACCCGTTAAAAATAATCGGCGTGCCATCCGCCACATCCAGGCAGGGATCGTTCAGATCGATCATTCCGTTGCCATCCGGGTTGCCGGCGATGGAGGAAATATAATACGTGGTATTGGTTTGCATTCCCGCCACAAAACCGAAGGTCGGCGTACTGCTCCAGGCAAGGATATTGCCGATGGGCGTCAATCCAGGCTGGTCGTGTAGAATATAAAGTAAAACGTCATTTGGGTCTAAGGTATCAGCTGTTACCAGTGCCACACTAATACTATCTGTCTGACATGCAAGTACTTGTGTCTGACTCATCATCCCGGCGTCGGTCAGACAGCCACAGTTGGCCATGCCGGCTGCGGGCGTCTGACCACAGTTGTTGGCATCGCTCAAAGAGAAGGAATAATTGCTGATAATTGGTATCGGAACGCTGGTAAAAGTATCGTTGACAAATGATCCGACCAGGCCGCTTACATTAAAAGGCGCTGTACCCGCAGCCACAAACCGAATGATATACGTTTGTGTCGCAAGGTTACAACTGATATTCAGGTTTTGTATTTGCGGCGCCGTATTGACCGTTATTACCGCCGTGTCCGCAGCGGAAGTAGTGCAGCGGGCATCACCTACCGAAACCAGCGTTACGGTGGTATTGATAGCCGGTTGAATGGCTAACTGGAAACTGGCGCTTGGAATATTGGCCTGCGTGGGTTGTTGTACGCCGTTTAAGGCCCAGGTCAGCGAATAAGGCGGAACGCCGGTAAGCGTTACCGGAATGATAAACTGGCTTCCGGCGCAAACACTGCCGTTAGGCCCCAGTGAAGCGGTGGGCAGGGGGAAAAACACAACAGGCGTCCCCTGCGATATTTTGATGCATATATCCGTAGAATCCACATTGCCATTGACATCCGGATTGCCAGCTACTGCTGAAATGTAGTAGGTGACCCCCGTTTGCATTCCGGGCTGGAAAGTGAAAGAGGGTGTTGTGTTCCATGCCAGGATGGCGCCTACCGGTATGGCCGGGTTGGTATGCAGGATAAACCGCAATACATCGTTGCCGTCGTTGATAAAATTATTGTTGTGTGTAGCGGTAGCAACAGCCCCCACACAAACCTCTACCGTATCTGTCAAATCCATGGTGCCTGCATTTGTTATACAGTTGCAGGTAGAAGGACCGCTCACCGTTATGTCGCCACAATCATTGGCATCGTGAAAAACAAAATTATAGCCCTGTGCCTGTGGTATTGCGCTACTCGTAAATTGAGATCCGGTGAATGTTCCGGGTACGGAACTGGATACAAGTGTAAGAGGCAAGGTAGCGTTCAGTACTTCAAAGGAAACGGTATAATTATTCGTTACAGCATTACAATTCAGTTGAAGGTTGGTATACGATGGCGGATAATTGACCGTAATGGTTGCCGAACCTTGCGCATTGCCCACACAACCCGGCGACTCAACACTGATTAACTGGTACGTGGTCGTTACATTGGTATTTATCGGGATAAAATAAGGGTCTTCAAAAGTAGTATCCGGCGGTTGAACAACGCCATCTATACTGTACACAACAATAAATGGCTGTGTACCGGTTAAATCGATCATGATACTGGTGTCTGCCGAATTACAAAAAGTATCGCTGCCCGACATTACAGCAGTCGGAGGTGTAAATACAAATACAATCGCCTGCCCTGACACGGTACCGTTGCAGGCGCCGTTTGTCAAACTGACCAACCGGTAAATGGTACCGTTTATCGGATTGACAGCAAGCGAAAAGTTGGGATTGTTGGTCGTGATGGGTGGCTGCGGAACATTATTTGCGGAATAAATAAACGTATATGGGCCGGCGCCGGTAAAAGTGAAATCTATAGTAGTACCTGGGCCATTGGTACAAATTTGTTCTCCTCCCGAAACAACCCCGGTGGGTACATCCGTCACGGTAATAACCGCACCGCCAGATATAGTACCACTACAGCCGTCTGCGGTGACACTTGTCAACATATAGGAAGTGGTGGAGAGGGGTGTGACCGGAAATGAAAATGTGCTGTTACTGGTCACAATCGGCGTTTGCGCAATGCCATTTGCAGTATAATTAACCGTATACGGGCCTGTTCCTGTAAAATTAATCGTCAGGTTCGTCGAGGTATTGGCGCAAATAGTCGCAGTACCTGAAAGGGCGGCAGTAACCGGCGCAACCACTTCTACCGAATAGGTACCTCCGGCGGATCCAGGGCATCCGGGTGCGTCCACACTTTCCAGCACATAATCGCTCATACCAACTGCGGGTATGATCGGAATATTGAACGTTGTGTTTGGCGTGGTGATCGGCGCCTGATTGACGCCATTGACCGAATACACAAAAGTGTAAGGCCCGGGGCCCATAAAATCAAACCGCAGGGTATCGCTTTGCCCGCTGCAAAGCAGGTTGCCTCCATTCAGCAACAAACCGCTGGGGCTGGTTTCAACAGTAACCACGCCCTGTCCGGAAACGGTGCCGACACAACCGCTTACATCCACACTTGTTAGTAAGTAGGTCGTATTCACAGCCGGAGAAACACTCAGCGTGTAAGGATTGGCAGAAGTTGTAACCGGTGTTTGGGCAACGCCATCAGCCGTATAATTGAAAGTATATGGTCCAGTACCGGTAAAAGTTACGGTAAGATCGGCGGCTTGCCCCTGACAAACGGAAGTCATACCTGAAAGGGTAGCGGTCGGCGCTGCACCTACCGTGATGGTATAACTGCCGCCTACGGTGCCAGGGCAGCCGGAAGCGCTGACACTCACCAGGGTATACGTATTCACCCCGCTGGTGGGCGCCGCATTGATGGTGTAAAATAAATCAGACGTAGTGACAGGCGGCTGGTCGACTCCGTTAATACTGTACACAAAAGTAAAAGGAGTGGTACCGGTTAATGCTACCTCTAATGGGATGGACTGGCCGTTGCAAATCGTCGCATTGCCGGAAGTCAGGGTCGCCGTGGGGGCCGTTGCGCCAACGGTAATCACATAACTACCCCCCACCGTACCCGCGCACCCGCCAGAGGTAACACTCACCAGGGTATAGGTGTTTACCCCGCTGGTGGGGGCCACATTAAAGGTGTGTAATAAATTAGAAGTGGTAACCGGCGCCTGGTTGACGCCATTAATACTGTATACAAAGGTAAATGGCGCGGTTCCGGTAAACGTTACTTGCAGGGGTACAGACTGCCCGTTGCAAATCGTTGTATTACCTGAAGTCAGGGTAGCCGTTGGGGCTGATCCGCCAACGGTAATCACATAGCTAACCCCCCACAGTGCCCGGACACCCGGATGAGTTAACACTCACCAGGTTATAAGTATTCACGCCGCTGACAGGCGCCACATTCAGGGTAAATAATAAATCGGAAGTGCTGACAGGCGCCTGGTTGACGCCATTGATGCTATATACAAAAGTAAATGGCGCAGTGCCGGTAAACGCTATTTCCAGGGGAACGGACTGTCCGCTGCAAATTGTTGTGTTACCTGGAGTCAGGGCAGCTGTCGGTGGCGTTCTGACATTTACGTTCGCAGCTCCGGAACCGGTACCCGTGCAGCCGCCGGCCGTGACACTTGTAAGGGTAATCGTAGAGGGTTCTATGAGCGTTACCGGAAATTGAAAAGGATCGGCATTGGTAGCCATCGGCGCCTGGTCGACACCGTTGATCGCAATGACAAATGTATATGGCGCACTACCTCCTGAAAAATTGACAGACACCGTAGCATTCTGCCCCAGACATATATTATTACTTCCTACAAGGCTTAACACGCCGGATGGCGCAGGACTCACGGCTTGCATCACCGACGCATTGGCGCCGTTACAATTCGCATCCTGTAAACTCTGAATGCTGTAAGTGGTTGCTCCTGTGGGTGTTACGGGAATTTGAAAAGGACTGCTATTGGCAGTGAAACTATTTACCAGCATAGCGCCGGCAAATAGATTGAATGTCCAAGGCCCCGTTCCCGTAAACTGACATTCAGATTGGTTTGTGCACCGGTACATACAGGCGAGGTGGGGCTGAACGTGGCCGTTGGCGCCGGCGACACCGTAATGGTTGTCATCGTTGCCGGACCTGCACAAGCGCCGGTAGGGGTAAAGGTCAGGTTGACGACCCCATTCTGGAGCGCAGGATTGAAGTTGGTACCCGTGACGCCCGGACCAGACCAGGTTCCGTTGGGAACCAGCGGGTCGCGCAAGGCATTCAAACTGAAAATACCTGAATTGGTGCATAAATCGGCGGTACCCAGCACGGGAGTAGGGCCGGGAACAACCGTAACCGTAAATGAAACCGGGTCGCCGGGACAACCAGCCGAAGTCGGTGTCACGGTAATTGTACCGACACGCGGGGCAGTAAGGCCGGCCGGCGTGGCGAAACTGGCAATATTGCCATTACCCGAAGCGCCCAGTCCAATCATGGTGTTGCTGTTTGTCCAGGCGTAGGTCGGCGCAGGAGTTCCGGTGCCGGTGAAGGCAGGTATCACGGCGTTTTGACCAGAACAAACGGTAACATCAGCGGGTTGATTCACCGTGGGTTTTTGTACGCCGCTTACCCGTATATTATCAAAAAAGTAATATTCATCGTTGGATTTGTTAGCGCCGGAAATGCGTATCCGGACACTTCCCCCGCTCAAACCGGCAATTGCAGCAGTACCATTGCTACCCGGATCGCCGGAGGCGCCACCAATGGCAAAACCGGGATTGGACTGATCGGCGCCGCTGCCACAAACATAATAAAACTGGGTCCAGGCGCCTCCATCTATACTGTAATAAAATACCAGCTGATCATGTCCGTTATCAGGCGGGCCAGACGGACACATCCAAATGCAGGCGCTGCGGGATAATCACATTCAAAATCGCCGTCTGCTCCCCAGTTGGCAGATAGGGTGACATTGCAATAGCCGTTGATGTTGATGGCATTTGTTTCCCATTGACCCACATTATTGCCGCCGTCATTCGGGTTAGCCGTACAGCAGGTTCCTTCCACATCATTGAGGCGGAAGGCAGGATAAGTGATGCCGGGCGGGGCTGCGGGAGGGCCTGCGGGAGCAACCGCTGCAAAATAGTTGTTAAAACAATTTACAAATGCAGCCGTCCAACCCTGGTTGGCGCCGCTGAAATTTTCCTGCCAGATGGTGACTTGCGACTGGGCAGTTTGTGCGCACAAAAACAGTGTCAGCACGACAGAAATTGGAATAAATCGGAGAGGCATACAGGGATAAGAAACAGCAGATGTTGAAGTGAAATACTGCATAATTGGTCGTAATCGGCTCGAATAGTTTGAACGGGGCGCTAAGGTAGCGTGAAATGCTTCAAAACACATTGCCTGCCGGCGTTAAGGCTTCTTTACTTATTAAATTTTTTTATCAAACCACTTAAAAAAGCCGCTAATTCAGGACAAGCGATTGTTTTTCAGCACAAAATCTGGCTGCGACCATACCTTTGCCCACATGAAATTTAACACACTTGTTTCCCTGCTCGCTGCAAAAAATGTCAGATTGGTGGCTGTTTCCAAAACACAGCCGCCGGAACGCCTGCTGGAACTCTACCGGGCAGGACAACGTATTTTTGGAGAAAATCGCGTACAGGAGATGCTCGAAAAACGGGATGCGCTGCCTGATGACGCAGAATGGCATTTAATTGGTCATTTGCAAACGAACAAGGTAAAATTAATTGCAGGTTTCGTTCAGATGATTCATTCGGTAGACAGTCTTCGGCTGCTGGCTGAAATTGACAAACAGGCCGCCAAAGCCAATCGAACGATCGATTGTCTGTTACAATTTCATATTGCGCAGGAAGAAACAAAATTCGGGTTGGATGAAACGGAGGCTGTGGCCCTGCTGCAAAGCCCGGCGTTTCAACAACTGAAGCACGTGCGCTTGTGCGGGGTGATGGGAATGGCTTCATTTTCCGATGATAAAGCATTGGTGCGCAGCGAATTCCACCATTTGCAGGAGATTTTTCAACAGATCAAAAAGGCTTTTTTCCCAAATGATCCCCATTTCCGCGAAATCTCTATGGGCATGTCGGGCGACTGGGAAATTGCCGTGGAAGAGGGTAGTACGATGGTGCGGATTGGGAGCTTGTTGTTTGGGATGAGGTAGGGTTATCTGTTGAGAGGTTTATAGGTTGAGAGGTTGAGGGAGATCCCGCTTGGCTTTAGTTTGGTTGTTTGGACTGAATTTTTCAGGCATGTGTAAGTTGTTATTCCTCCTTCCTTTAAATACCTGAAAAATTCAGTCCAAACAACCAAACTAAAGCCAAGCGGGATCTCCCTCAACCTCTCAACCTATAAACCTCTCAACAGATAAACTAATTTTTATACTTTTGCCCGCCCTTGGATACAGCCCTCTATGTTTCAGTTCGATTTTTCTAAAATCCTCGATCAGTTTGTTTACCACCCGGAATCGCCGCTGATATTCAGCAGTGGCGTCTTTATTTTCTTTTTTCTGGGTTTTCTGTTGATTTACAAGGTTTTGCTGCCGCACGAACGCGCGCGCATCGTCTGGGCGACGCTCTTTTCGGTATTTTTTTATTATAAAAGCAGCGGCATCTTTTTCCTGCTTTTGGTGGCGAGCGTAGTTGTCGATTATCACCTGGCTCGCTGGATCGAGCAGGCTGAAACCAAACGCTCCAAAAAAATTCTGTTGGTTTGGAGCCTGATTGCCAACCTGGGGATGCTGGCTTATTTCAAGTACACCAATTATTTTGCAGAAATCATCAACGGTATTTCAGGCGCGTCGATAGGGCCGTTTGATATTTTTCTGCCGGTAGGTATTTCGTTTTTTACGTTTCAATCGCTGAGTTACACCATAGATGTGTATCGCGGCGAGTTGAAATCGATTGACAGTATCTGGGATTACGCTTTTTTTGTCACTTTTTTCCCACAAATGGTAGCGGGGCCAATTGTGCGTGCGGTTGACTTTTTGCCTCAAATCCACCGGCCCTGGGTGATGAAACGGGAGGATTTCGGACGCGGGGTATATTTAATCTGTACCGGGTTATTCAAAAAAGCAGTGATTTCCGACTATATCAGCGTCAATTTTGTGGAGCGCATTTTCGAATCGCCGCAGGTGTATTCGGGGCTGGAAAACCTGTTTGGCATATATGGTTATGCGATGCAGATTTACTGCGACTTCAGCGGTTATACCGATATGGCGATCGGCATCGGGCTGCTGCTGGGATTCCAGTTTCCGCCGAATTTCAATTCTCCTTATCAGTCGCTCAGTGTCACAGAGTTCTGGCAAAGGTGGCATATTTCCCTGTCGACCTGGCTGCGCGATTATCTCTACATACCCCTGGGCGGCAACCGAAAGGGGCGTGTTCGCACCTATATCAACCTGATGCTCACCATGCTGCTGGGCGGATTCTGGCACGGCGCCTCTACCCGTTTTATTATTTGGGGTGGCCTGCATGGAGTCGCATTGGCGGTGGAACGCTGGTGGAAAGAGACCTTTCCCAACAAACCGGGGGTATTTCGCCGTGCCTTGGGCGGTTTGTGGACGTTTCACTTTGTCTGTTTCTGCTGGATATTTTTCCGGGCGGAAAACATGGATATCATACAGTCGATGTTGCACCAGATCGTTTTTGATTTCCGGCCCGAAATTTTCCCTGACTTTTTAAGCGGATATGCCACGGTAATCTTTTGGATGTCGCTGGGATACGGCTTGCACATGCTGCCGCCTTCGGCTGAGTTGTGGGGGCAACGCGCGGTCACTGCAATGCCCCTCGTTTTCAAAGCACTATTAATTACGGCAGTAGTTATCCTGGTCATGCAGATCAAATCTGCCGATGTGCAGCCGTTTATTTATTTTCAGTTTTAGGAGGGTGTTTTGGTGTTTTTGGGTTTTAGTGTTTTGGTGACCCACTTCGCACTGACGACTTCGCACTTCGGACTGATTACTTTACAGCCTGGTTTAGCGCGGCATATTTTTCTTCCAGCCATTCCCAGTCCACAACGGTCTCCTGATCGAGGCGTTTTCTGATTTTTGCCAGCCCGGCGCTTATTTTTTCCTTTCTGCTCAGTTGTTGCCTGAGTTTGTCGAGTGCCGTAACGAAACTGAAAAATCGCACCCTTTGATCGCGCCGGTGCATCGGCATCGCGTCGTCGCGGCGGATATGGGTGGAGGTAGCGCGAAGCATATTTTCAGCGTAGTCGCTATCCAGTGTATCCAGTTCGTAGCGGATGCGGGCATCTAAAGTGGCAGTGATGGCGTATAGATAGATGTCGTCCAATTCGCCGTAATGCAGGTAATGCGGCAGTATTTTCGCGGCCTTGTTAAATTCTTTTTGATGGAACATCAGCACGGCCCGGAGAATATCGGCGATCATTTCCTGTTGTTGCGTGCCGATGATACGCCCTTTAAATTCGTTGTAAAATATTTCTGCCCAGTGTACGCGCCCCACTTTCAGGGCGGTAAACAGGATATTTTGAAACTGACTGCTGGGCAGTCCGGCTGTCGGGCCGATTACCCGCAACTGATCGAGTTGAATGAGGAACAGGCGCTCCAGAAAACGGCGGTCTTTGGTTTCGAGGTAGCGGCTGGGCCAGAAACTGCGCCACATGATTTTGCAATCGCGCAAACGCGCCGTGGGGAGCATATTCGGATATTCTTCCATCCAGTGACCGATTTGTATGGAAAGTTCGTCGGCCTGCTCCGGGTCGTCCTGCGTGAGAAAATCGAGCATCAGGCAGTACAACCGGATGGCCGGCGTTTGCAGGTAGTGGTGTTCCGTCAGCAAATGGGCAAACTGGCGGGTAATATCGCGGTTGGTTTGCAGCCGCTGATACTCATCCGAATCCTTGTCGTATATCTCCGCCAGGCGCTGGTGGTGCATGAGTTTGCACATCAGGTCGAGTTTGTTGAGCAGGTAAAACTCGTCCAGTTGCTCCATGGTGTGGAGAAAATTCTGGTCGCTCGAATGATTTTCCTGTAGTCCTTCGTAAAACGATTTTTCCTGTTCCAGTAAAAACCTGAAATAGTGGAAGTCTGTGAATTCGTATTCCTCAAAGTTTTTGAACTCTTTATGGCTGTCGATCTCCTTTTTGGCCTGCTGGTATAAATTCAGGAAAAAGTTTTCGGCTTTTCGTTCGCGGCGCTTGCTTTCGGATTCTATACTTTCCACTTGCTGGCGTGCTGCGGGAATCGGCGCTTTTTGCTGGTGCAGGCGCTCGCTGTAAAACCGCATCAGGGCCAGGCGTTGCCTGGTATCGTGCATCGAAGCGGCAACTGGGGCGGCAGATCCCTTTTGCCGGGCCGCATTTTCCTCAATAGCCGTCCAGTGCTGAAACGTGATAAATTTTCGCACAATGGCCATCAATTGCGTCATAGTGCGGTGCAATGTCGCTACCGAATCTTTGCTTTGAGGGAAAAAATGCCTGCCTGCCTGTTCACGGTGCAAGGCCTGGTGATCAAATAGCGGGTAGTATTTTTTTAAATATTCAAATAAATCGAGGGTTTCTTCCGGCCGAACTATGTTGAAAATAGGTGACTGAACGAATAAATACAGGGTATCCAGCTCTTCCTGCCGAAGCAATTGGAGGGTGCGGACTAAAGGACTATTGTGCATGAAATGGCGGGTAACTGGGCTTTTTTTGATGAAAAAAGCGTTTTTATATTGTTTCAGTGTGAATCAGAACCGAAAACAACAGGGCAAAAATCAGAAAAAAAGCCGAATTGCCTGCCAAATACTTTGGAAGTAATCTCAAAATCTGTGTTTGAACGCGCAGGGGTCGAGCCTGCATCTTTGTGCTATCAAAAACGAAAAGAAAACAAACAAAACAAAACCGAGTGAAATCACCCTTAAAACCAACCCCTGAAACCGCCCCATAAACCATACCCCATAAATAAACAAACACCAAACTACCCAACCCGAGCGATTTTATGCCTGGCAGTGTCTCCGATAAAAGTCAATTGGCGGGGGCCGACGACGGATCACTGTCAGGATTTCGCCCGGGGAATCCAGGAAAAGGCCTTGAAAAACCAACCATGAGATTATAAGTAAAACATGCTCTTCCTTTCTGAAAAACTACTCATCGAGCCAAATAATGCCTACCCCAAGGGCCACCCAAACCAATTGAAAGCGTATCAATACGAGTATGTTGTAGCAATATAGCGCACTCGGTCAGTGCCCAAAAAACCAACTTTTGAAAACAAATTGATCGATTCCAAACGCCAAACGCCAAAGACCGCATACCACCCTGTACGATCCCAAGTGTAAGTCTCCGGCAACGGAGCGCCAGAATGTCCATTTGAAAACAACCTTTTGAAAACACCTACCCCCTGTTTGTCCAACGATGAAGTTGGGTCCCAAATGATGCACTTTTCCATGTCGAAATATCTGCAAAGGTATTTCGACATTTTTTTTGCCCATACCGGCGGCTTGAGCCGCCGGATATCCGGCAGGGCAAACGCATCTAAACTATATGATTTAGGATAAGGGGATATAGGTTGTGCCCCGTCAAGACCCGCACGGCGGTAGCGTCCGGCTCAAAAATGGTTGATACCCAATGGCTTAGTTTGTTGACAAGCCAAGGTTACTGCCGTGCCGGGTCTTACGACCCCGCCTCCTGCCGCTTTACATTTTCCTGCGGCTAAAGCCGCCGGTACTTCAGCGCGCGAACGGCACAGCATCCTGACCGCAAAATTCCCCTTTTAAATATTTATAGTAAGCCGCCACACCGATCATGCCTGCATTATCGGTACAATACTGGAAGGCCGGGATATAAGTATTCCAGCCTTCGCGGTCGCCCATTTCCTGAAGCGCCTGCCGCAAACCCGAATTGGCGCTTACACCGCCTGCAATGGCGATTTCCCGAATACCGGTTTCCCGGGCTGCCTTGCGCAGTTTTTTCAACAAAATGGTGACAATACTAATCTGCACCGATGCGCAGATATCATTCAGATTTTGTTCGATAAAGCCCGGATTAGCTGCCATTTCCTTTTTCAGAAAATACAAAATGCTGGTTTTCAATCCGCTGAAACTGAAATTGTATCCAGCAATAGCAGGTTCGGGAAATGGAAACCGCGGCTGACCCAGGCGCGCGTATTGGTCGATCAGCGGCCCGGCAGGGTAGCCGAGGTTGAGAATTTTCCCGGTTTTGTCAAATGCTTCGCCTGCGGCATCGTCCAGGGTTTCGCCGATGATTTCCATGTCCAGGTAGTCGCGCACCAGTACGATCTGCGTATGGCCGCCGCTCACAGTCAGGCACAAAAACGGAAAAGCGGGTTTTGGTTCCTCCGCAAAATGTGCCAAAACATGCGCGTGCATGTGGTTTACCTCGATCAGCGGCAAATCAAATGCGAGTGCATAAGCCTTGGCAAAAGAAGTGCCTACCAGCAAAGATCCCATCAATCCCGGTCCACGGGTAAAAGCCACCGCAGTAATATCTTCCTTGCGAACCCCGGCTTTCTGTATAGCCACGTCTACCACCGGCACAATATTCGCCTGGTGCGCCCGGGAAGCCACTTCCGGGACGACTCCTCCGTATAGCCGGTGCGCTTCCTGGTTGGCTACACAATTGGAAAGTACGGCCCCGTTTTGAATAATTGCGGCAGAAGTATCGTCGCAGGAAGATTCAATGGCTAAAATTATTGTATTCATATGAAACTGACAGTCAATAAATAATACGCATTTCATTTGTTTTTGTGGCTACAAAGCTACGACTTTTGTTGCCATTACAGGAAGCCTGCCCGGAAACGGGTTTGGATTTGGCATGATTGGTGTTTGGTGTTTAGTGTTTAGTGTTTCGGGCGCTTCGCCTTTGGCGATTGTCCGCAATTTGGCCAAAACACACACAGTCGCCAAAAGCGAAGCGCCCGAAACACTAAACACTAAACACCAAACACAACATACTGTCCAGAAATTTTTAAAATCTCCGTTGAACGATGTTCGGAAGCAATACAAAAGAGAAAACCAGTCCGGCGAGCAGCACCCTGAATGGCACAGACAAAGAAGGGTCGGCCACAACAGTAATCGCCAAGGGTACTGTCATTGAAGGCAAGTTTGCCTGCAATGAAAATGTGCGCCTCGACGGCGCCATTCACGGTGAAGTGAAAGTTGACAAACGTTTTGTCATGGGCGACACCAGTTATGTGCAGGGGAATATTCATGCCCGTGATGCCGCTATCAAAGGGAAAATCAAAGGCGATCTTTATATCAAAGAAGCCCTGCACCTGATGGATAGCGCGGTCATAGAAGGAAATATTACCGCCAAAACGATGATTGTGGAGGAAGGTGCGCGCTACAACGGTTCCTGTAAAATCGGCGAACAAGCGGTAGTTGCCAAGAGTTAATCAGACCTGTTGCAGGGGAGATTTTTAAAACGATATCCGAAAAAACGACCGGAAATCTGAATTCGCAGTAAATTCACGCGCTTTTTTGCGCTGATCGTGCTGCCGTTCTGGTTTCCGGTCATTTTTTTAGCATGGATAAATCTGTTTTTTCTTTTGTTGACAAGCGTCTGAACGCTGAAACTGCCGGGCAATGCCTGCGCTGGATGGTGGTGGGCGCCGACGGGTTAGCGCTCGCTGTTGTGTCCGATACAGGTAAAGTATGGGCATTGCAGACCTGGAATTTTCAGGGGTCTCCGCCCGGCCAATCCCAACATCAAATTCGTATGCTCCTGGGTCAGGAACCTGCCCTTCAATACACTTTTGCCAAATCGCAGTGGGCTTGGGCGGAACCGCAGGTCACATTGGTGCCGCGCCGGCTATTCAACCCCGATCACCTGTCCGATTATTTCAAAATTTTGCTTCGGCCGGGCGTTTCAGTCGAGTATTTGTATGAATCGCTGCCCGTCTTCGACTGTTTTTTAGTGTATGCAATTGAAACATCGCTGTTTAAACTGCTTCCATTGCATCATTCGACGATCGTTTCCAGCACCCATTTATCCGTACCTTTATTACAGGCATTTCATCATATAGCGGATTATACAGACCATCAGGTTTTTGTTCATTTCCGGTTCCAGTCGGTGCAGGTTGCCGTATTTGAACGGCGCAATCTGTTGTTTTACAATAGTTTCTCTTTCCAGCACGCCAACGATGCCTTGTATTTTGTGCTATTGGCCTATGAGCAGTTTAAACTCAATCCGCTGGAATTGCCGCTGGTGCTGAGCGGGAATTTGCTGGAAGATTCGGAAATCTTCCGCCTGCTGCGGCGTTACATCCGCAACATTCGGTTTGCGCCGCTGCCTTCGTCGGTGCAGTTGCCGCAGAGTGCGGTCGATTTACCATCGTATTACTGGTTCGACGTTTTTAGCATGCTTTAATTTGTCTAAGTAGGTGTGCAAAGTTAGTTTAGACTAAATTTTTTGCAAATGCTTGATTATCAACACTGATAACCAATAACTAATAACGGATAACTGCTCTAGATGCGAATAATTGGAGGAAAATTCAAGGGCCGGCGCTTCACGCCCCCCGCAGACAATTGGCCTACCCGCCCGACTACGGACTATGCGAAAGAGGCGCTGTTTAATATTCTCAACAATCAACTTGATTTTGAGGCGGTGAAGGTGCTCGACCTGTTCGGCGGCACAGGCAGCCACAGTTATGAGTTTATTTCTCGTGGCTGCGAGGATGTGACTTATGTGGACAAATTCCCCGACGCCGTGCGGTTTGTACGCAAAACGGCGCAGACGCTGGGTATCGAAGCGCAGTTGAAAATTATGCAGATGGATGTGTTCCGTTTTATCGAACACGCTACCTCGCAATACGATTATATTTTTGCGGGACCGCCTTACGCGCTGCCCACCATCGATATTATTCCAAACCTGATTTTTGAAAAAAACCTGTTGCTGCCCGATGGACTTTTTGTGTTGGAACACAATCCTTATCATGATTTTCTGGAACACCCGAACCTGGTGGATGTGCGGAATTACGGGAAAACAATTTTGAGCTTTTTCAGATGATCAAAACTGTTTTAAATAACTGAGCTTTAGTACGGCATGATCTTCATTTTTGCGTATTTGATTGAGTTCCTCAAATCCGCGCTTATTTAAGACCACATAGACATAAGACAAAGGACTATATTCCCAGGCCAGCCGGATGTTGTAATTGTCGGATTTATTCTCGGAGTTTTTTTGATAAAATCCGATCAGTTGCAGGCGCGGATTCAAGGCAAAACGCCCTTCAATACTATATAAATCAATGCTTTGGGTTGTTTTGTTTTCGCCTACTTCCCGGAAAGAATTACGATTGAAACGCCCCGCGATGGAAACGTGCGGCAGTGGCGCAAATTGCAGCGTTAGATCGGTGGAGAAAAGCCGGCCATTGAAATAGGTGCCCCAATCCGTTTGCCCCAACAAATTGATTATTTTGGACGGGTCGGTACTATACCAGAACTGCTGGCGGAAATAATGATAGTCGCCCGTTGCGATTTTTATCCCCAAAGGTTCAAATGATTCTGTCAGGCCCTGATAAGTAGGGTTTACGGAATAACCGAAATAACCCCCTTTTTGAAAATTAATCCAGACGGGGAAAAACAACAATTGCCTTTCCACCAATTTTCCGGTCGAAACCTGGTGGTAAAACTCGGGCAGAAAACCAGGTTCAAAAGCGCGGATCAGTTTCTTGAATGGCAACAAACGCCCCCGGTAAAACCAGTTCATGCCGGGCGTAGTGCCCAGAATATCGTGCCGTGCCACAAATCCCATCTCGGGGTTAAAATCCTTTGTCACAACGGATTGCGTCCACCAGATTTTATGTCTATTCGTCGAGTTGTAAAACTGGGCAATACCGGCAAAACCGCTTCGGCCGGAAGCGCCTGCATTGGAATGCATCACCATCGCGGTAAGTGAATTAGACTCTCCCAGGCGAAAAAATCCGTCTATCGTACTGACGATATTGCTGCCGCCGGGTTGGTTTTTGACCGTCACCAAACCTCCGATCCTGTTTTGCGCTCCGAAGTTTTCAGAAAACCTGCCGACAAAGAAGTTAGTGCCCGGACTTTCGTCCAACTCGCGCTGGCGTATCAACATGGCCCCGTAATTTCGCCTGGATGACCGGTGCACATACCTTCCGCCGGCGTCGATCGGAATCGGGTTTCCGGCATTATCCAGCCCGATAGTTCTGCTAAAAAATGGTTGTATGCGCATACTTCCCCCCGAACCGTCGATGGACTGACCGACGCCCACCCCGAAAAGGGAGGCATTTTCCAGGAAAAACTGCCTTCGTTCCGGGAAAAAGACGGAAAAACGCGTGACATTATTGACCTGCCGGTCGGCGTCGGCTTGCGCAAAATCCGTGTTGGCGGTCAGGTCCAGCACGGAATTCGGGTTGATGGCCCATTTCAGATCACCGCCCGCTTTCAACCTCGTTTGTTCGGGTTTTATACCCGGATCAAAACCCTTGTAACGGTCGTAGGAAGTCAAAATGTAAGGCTGGATGCGGACATTGGGTTTCGGCGGCGGCGGTCGCAGGTTTTTTAGAACGCCGGCATACTCCATACGTTGCGCACTGAACGCGCGCGGGTAGGGGGAAAAAGCGGTGATTTCATTCGTCAGGCGCCGGTTCCGGAAAATATTAAAACCCCAGTGCTGTACCGTGTCGGCTGACTTGCGGTACCGCAGCGTCTGCCATGGAATCGCTATTTCGGCAACCCATCCGGAGTCGGTTCTGCTGGTACGCACACGCCAGAGCCCGTCCCAGTCGATGTCGTAATAAGTATCGTCGAACGTGAGTAAATCCCGTTGTACGCCGTACGGATTGGCGCCGAAAGCCATGGCGTTTCGCCGGTCATTGAATCCGTCAAAAGACAAGCCCACCTGGTCGTGCTGGCGGATGTCAAAATCCCGTTTGAAATCGGTGGCCCGGATGGATTTTTTGCCGGAGGAGTCGCGGGAGAAAATACCGAAATACAGGAACTGCCGGTTATACAGCACCCGAAATTCCGTCTCATAATTGGGCGACTCGCCCTGCTTGGGTTCAATTTGTACAAAATGACCGGAAGCAGCCGACGTTTTCCATTCCGCCTCATTCATTAAGCCGTCGATACGGACAGCCGTGCCGATTTCGACGGCAATGATTTCTTTTTTGATGGAATCCGGCGGGAATATTTCTGCGTCCTGCGCGAGGACAGGGGAACAAGAGGATAGCAGGAGTAAGGACAGGGTTTTCTTCAGAATGTTTTCTATTCGCAAGTGCATTGTTCTCTTTTTACTCTTTTCTTTTAAAATAGTTATCACATCCTTCAATCAGGCTTCATGGAGAATATAGTTCCGGATATTTTGTCTTAGAAATACACTCCGGGGGGGCAAATCAACCAGAATAGGGTAGCAGATGTAACATCGCTGCAATAACTGAAAAAACCTTCGTAATTCTGTGGGATAAAAAAGTTTCGCATGAAAATTCTTCGATTTCTCTATTCTTCCGCTTTTTTATTTGGTTTTCAAATGTTGAGCGCACAAAATCCATTGGGCATTTTTGAGCAAAGCACCGACGTCGGCCCGGTGCTGCACCCCGGCAAAACAGAATTTGATGCCGCCACCCAGTCGTATCGGCTCAGCGGCGCCGGAGCCAATATCTGGTTTAAAAAAGACGAATTACACTATGCCTCCAAGCAGGTAAAAGGCAATGTCATCCTGCAATGCCGGGGCAAACTGCTCGGCCAGGGCGTCGACCCGCACCGCAAATTCGGCTGGATGTTCCGCGCAGGTCTCGATACTTCGTCAGCGATGGTCTGCGCTACGGTTCACGGCGACGGGCTGACCGCCATTCAATACCGAAAAGTAGCAGGCGCCAATATAGAAGAAGTGAAATCGCCCGTAAAAATGCCGGATGTGATCGAACTGGAACGCCGGGGCAGGAGTTTTTCCTGTCGGTGGCCCGTTTCGGCGAACCATTCTGGACGGTGGAAGTGCCCGATTTCGACCTGCCGGAAGAGTTTACGCGGGTTTGTTCATTTGCTCCCAACAAGGATGTGGTGGAACAGCCGGGTTCGACAATGCGCATTGTTATTCCAGCGAAACCAGGTTTTCAGCCCTACCGCGACTACATCGGCAGCCATATCGAGGTAGTGGATGTGGGCAGCGGACAGCGGAAAGTGTTGTTTTCCGACCCCAAATCCTTGCAGGCGCCCAACTGGACACCGATGATAAGTCGCTGATTTACAACTGCGAAGGATTGATCTATCGCTTTGATATAGCCACCCAAAAAACGGAAGTTTTGAACACCGATTTTGTCAAACATATCAACAACGACCATGTACTTTCCTTCGACGGGAAAATGCTGGGCCTGAGCAGTTCCAGCGGCGATCCCAAATTCGGTTCGATGATTTATACCGTACCGGTAGGCGGCGGAATACCGAAACAAATAACCCCCATCGGCCCCTCGTACCTGCACGGCTGGTCGCCCGACGGCGGTAAAGGCTGACGACCCACACTGCCCCCAGCGCAACATTTGTACAAATTTTCAGGCGCGGTCAAATTTGCAAATCCGCTGACGGATTCAGAAGGCCTCGACGACGGCTCCGAATACAGCCCCGATGGGAAACACATTTATTTTAATTCGGCCCGAACCGGAAAAATGCAACTCTGGCGCATGAAATCCAACGGGAAAGAGCAGGTGCAGCTCACCGATGATGCCTACAACAACTGGTTTCCACATATTTCACCCGACGGCAAATGGATTGTATTCCTGTCCTATCCGCCCGAAGTGGCGGCAGACGACCATCCGTTTTACCAGCACGTATACCTGCGAAAAATGCCCGTTTCAGGCGGCAAACCTGTTGTGATTGCGTATTTCTACGGCGGTCAGGGCAGCATCAATACGCCTTCCTGGTCGCCGGATGGGAAAAAGGTGGCGTTTGTGAGCAATTCGGATTAGGAATGATGAATGATGAATGATGAATGATGAATGATGAATGGGCGAGCGTGATGTCGCCCATTCATCATTCATCGTTCATCATTCATCATTCTACCTAATCAACGTCGCAAATCCCTTGAATTCCATTTGTTCCTTTCGTGGTCCGGTGAAGGTGACCACATAGACATACACGCCCGCCGGAGAGAGTCCACCGGTGTTCATTTGCCGGCCATTCCAGTCTTCCGTGGGGTCGTTGGTTTCAAACACCTTTTCTCCCCAGCGGTTCCAGACGCTCATATTGAAATTGGTGGAACCTTCGAGAAACCCTTTTCCGAAAAAGCCGTCGTTCACGCCGTCGCCGTTTGGGGTAAAAGCATTTGGCATAAACCAGCGGATTTCAGGGCGGAAATCCAGGTACCTGGTAAGGGAATCTTTACAACCTTTCGGGTGGGTTACGATCAGGCGCACCTTCATCAAACCCGTATCCGGGAAAGTGAAGACAGGATTTTGCTGGGTGGAAGTGGCAAAACGGTCGAATTGCCAGTTCCAGCGGTTCGCATCCGAGGAGAGGTCGATAAACTTGACCGAATTATTCAGGTTGCTGAGCAGGGTATCGGGGTCGAACGTAAAATCGGCGGTAGGGGAGGGCTCCACCCGTATCAGACTCGGATACAGATCGGAAATAAAACACCCGATCGGGGAAGTGATTTCCACGCTCACATCGTATACACCTTCTTCCGTGTAGGTGTGCGTCGGGCTGATCACCCCGCTTACCTGGTTGCCGTCGCCAAAATCCCATTGGATGTCGTAGGTGCTGTCGATGGGCGTCGATAGATTTTTGAAGGTAATAACCCCTGGCGCACAGCCGAGATAACTGCTCGGCTCGATGATAATGAGGGGCGGCGCCGGAAACCAGTTGATGAGTTGCAGGGTATCGTCGGAGCAGCGGTTTTCATCCGTGACACGCAGCCGAACGGGGTGATTGCCTGGAATTCCATACAGATAATCAGGGTTTTGTACATCGGAGGTTCCGCCGGGCACCCCGAATGTCCAGTTCCATTTATTGATTACACCTTCGCCGGTGGACAGGTCAGTGAATTCAACGGGGCCTGCCACGCAGGTATCGTAGGCATAATTGAAATTGGCTTCAATTTTAGGATAAATATTGACAGAAATAAAGGCCGTATCTCCACAGATGTCACCCGGATTGAGGTACAAAGTACCCGTGTAAAAGCCGGTGTCCGGGAAGACTACCGTCGGATTCCAGTCGTCCGAATTGCTGTATGGCGCCCCGGGAATATTGAAGCGCCATTCAAAATTGGTAATATATTGCTCCTGTACGCTTTGATTGATAAATGTGACGGCATTGCTTCCGCAGGAAACAAGTACATAACGCCCCGGCCCGGCAATAGAATCTTCGTCAATATCTGCAATCACCGTCGGACTACAGTCGGCGACATTGAACTGAAATTCGCGTTTGACAGTTGAAAGCAACAGACCGTTTCGAAATTCCTGTACACAGATACCCACTACAAATTGCCCCAGCATGTTGGGGGTTCCGGAAATAAAACCAGTAGTGGAATTGATATTAATCTGTGGATTTCCGCCCATGGGGTTGCCAGGCGTATAAGTAGGTACGTTGAAAGGGACATTGTCGAAAGGAGGAGCGCAGGGCGGGGTAGGAACAGCGCCCTCGCAGGAAAACAAGGCGTTGCCCTGTGTAATGTTGCCGCCGCCGGCAAAAGGCGTGCAAAAACTGTACACCAACTGGTCACCTTCCGGGTCGGTTGCGCCGTGGTCGAACTCTATCGGAAAATTGTTGCAGATAATAATGGGCGGAAAATTATCAAACGTAGGACTGTCGTTGCACAGCATTTGCGCGTCCGGCGTAATTTCAATCATATAGGTCGCCCCGACGTCGCCCGGATTCAGAATATTGGTGATACTTTCATTTCGACAGCAGCGCTGATACACAATATAGTAACTTTGGTTGCGCACCGCCAGGTTGATGGTAAAAGTATACGTAGCCTGCTCCACGCACACATTAGGTATATTCAGCGCACAATTCGGGGTATCCGGGATCAACCTGGATATCATAGGCTTCAGGACGCTGAAAATGGTATCTCGCACATTCACATTGTAAGTACCCCGGTAGATAGCAAACTGTGCGGGGTTGTCGAATTCGGCGCCGCCCCCCAAACAATCGCGGTATACTTTCATTTTAAAACGATAGTTGCGGGAGTTGCCGGGGCCGTTGCCTAGACATTCATACGTGATGTCGCCGCCGATGATATGTCGGGCTTCCAGTGCCAATGGGGTCAGAAATGCTGCCAGAATGGTAATTAAAACAGGCAAAATGCCATGCCGGTTGATTTGCTTCATAATTCAATTTTTCCGGCAAGAACGAATGGGAATTTCATCCGTTCTTGTCGCCTTATCTGATTGATTTACACGAATTGTTACTTTTTGCAAATTTGCCTTTTAACTTTTTGCGGGCGTTTGCCGTAAAAGTCTGACTTTGCCCGGCCAATTTAAGGCTACAAACGAATACAAACGCCAATTGTTGGTTATGTTCCTGCTACGAGACGACATTTCAGATATTGCTGCCATTCTTGAAAAGGGCGGAACCATTTGTTACCCGACAGATACCATCTGGGGTATCGGTTGTGATGCCTTGAATGAAGCGGCGGTTGCCCGCGTTTCTGCCATCAAAGGGCGAACGCCGGAAAAAGGTTATGTATTGCTGGTTTCCGACCTGGAGATGCTCAAACGATACGTGCCCAAACTCAATCCACGGCTGGAGACTTTACTCGCTTACCATACAAGACCATTGACGATCATTTACGAGCGAAACGTTGGGTTGCCCGCTTATGTAAAAGCGACAGACGGTTCCGTAGCGATCCGTTTGCCCCAGGATGAATTTTGCCAAAAACTGATTGCAGCGCTTGGAAGGCCTATTATTAGCACTTCCGCCAATAAAAGCGGCGAGCCTTTCCCGGCGACTTATGGCGGCATCAGCAGCGAAATACTCGGCGCGGTCGACTATGTGGTGAAATACCGGCAGGATGACAGGGAGCCGCATGAACCATCTTCTATTGCGAAGTTGGACCGGCATCTGGAACTGGAGTTTCTGCGGGATTGAGGTTTTTTTCAGTTTTTTAACAGGGATGCCCTTGTGGCAGTATGGATATTTCAACCATCGGAACGTGAACAGGGGAGCATTCCTGATTTTCAACGCATGTAAAAGCCAGAAAAAAGGCCACTTGATGCTGATGTATTCTTGGCATACTTCTGTTTATAATTGTTTCATCAAACTAATTTTTCCAATTACTCCCGTCGTGCGAAACCGGTCAAGCCCCAGATCGCTGCGCGTATCGTTGAAAACAACATAAAGAAACGACAACGGGCGATACTCCCAACTCAGGCGGGCATTCCAACGCCCAGTTTGATTCAAAGAATTATATTGGTAAAACACCGTGCCTTGCAATTGCGGGTTCAGGGCGAGGCGCATGCCACAGGAATAGAGATGAACGTCTTTGTCCGTGTCGTTTGTGCCGAGCAATCTTGCCCGGTTCAGTTCGTATTCGAGTGTGAGGGGCTGCGTGGGGCGTGGGGGCGAGACGCAGCCCTGTGTTCAGTGTGAGCAGCCTGCCGTCGAAGAATTGGCCAAACCTTGCGCTCGAAGTGGCTGATATTTTACGGCTTTGGTCGGTGTTGTATTGTACTGAATACTGGGTATAAAATAGCGTCCCTGCGGGATGATGATGTCCAGGAGCGCAAAAGTGAAATCAATTTTTTGCCAGGTTGGAAACAGCGAAACCTCCAAAAAGGAATTGTTCGAAAGAAAAGGTAAACGGAAAAATATAGAGGTCGGCTTGCTGCAATTTTCCGTCAGAAGCATTGTGGTAATAATTGACGAAAATGCCAGGGGTCGGCCCGCCGGATGAGCGATTTTTCCTTCTTGGGTCGCCAGATATAATAGCCGCCAGGGTTGTGGTGGATGACATTGTTGCCAAAAACAAAGCCCATGCCCGGCAGGTAATCCTGCGACACCCATTTCGTGACCCAACCGGCGTACCAGTCGTTGCGGTTCAGTCCGGTGTAAAGGTTTCCGGCGTGTCCGACTTTGCCCGTGCCTTCGTCCCGGCTGGCACTTACCAACCCGTTCACCGTCCAGGTATCGTTTGGGCGCAGGAAAAAATCGGTGGTAAGCGTCGTGTTGTGGTTGCTGCTTACATTTTCACCTGATTCGTCGTAGCGGTGGGTGAGCATCGCCCCGAAATTGTTCTGTTTTCCAAAGTTCTTCTGAAAACGCGCAAGTCCGAAATTCGCCCCGCCCTGGTCGTCTGACGCCCGCTGATGCACATAAAGCCCTGACAATGTCCGCTTTTCGTTGCGGTCGTTGAAGCGAATACCAGCATCAATTGGCACGGCGGAGGCGTTGAACTGGCTGTTGGCCAAACCAATTGTCCGGCTGAAATAGGGGTAAATACTTCCTCCGTCGGAAGGGTAGATGCCGCTATTTTCCAAAAAAAACTGCCTTCGTTCGGGGAAAAACACATTGAAACGGGTTAGGTTGTTTACCGCACGATCCACGTCGGCTTGGGCAAAATCGGTGTTAAAGGTCAGGTCGAGCACAGCATGGGAATTGATGGCCCATTTGGCATCGCCGCCGATTTTCGGATCACTCGCCCCGGGGATTTTCATTACTATTGACCGTCCGTTTTTCAGAATTATACAAAAAGTAGGGGTTCAAACGCAGATTCAGGGCGGGTTTGGGTAGTTCCAGACCTTCCAAACGGGCAGCATAAGTCATTCGGTACGGCGAAAACGCCTGCGGAATAGGCGGAAAACGGTCTGCTCGTAGGTTCTGCGCGCCAAACGAGCAGCCGTAAAGCCTCAGGAAACCGCCTCGCCCGCCTTTGGCAATTCCGTAGCGAAGGCTCTTGAACGGAATAGCAAACTCCGCTGACCAGCCGTTTTCCAGCACCTTGCTTTTCACCGACCAGAGGGCATCCCAGTCATTGTCCTTTGTCTCGTCGTCAAAAACCTGCAAATCCCGTTGCGTGCCGAGCGGCGTGGTCTGGAACGAAACGCAGTAGCGACGCAGGTTCTGCGGGTCGAGTTGGAAGTAGAAAATATCGTTTTCGCCGTAAATAAAATCCTGCGGAAGTCCTGCACCCGCACGCCTTTTTTGCCCAGACTATCTTCGCAAAACACGCCGAGGTACAGGTTTTTTTCATCAAAAAAGCAGGCGAACGCTGGTTTTAAACTCGAAATCGCCGCCTTGCTTGGGTTCCATTCTGAAAAAATCAGCGCCGGAAAGGACTTGTGCCTGCTGCCAAACTGTCTCGTTGAGCAAGCCGTCGAGGGTGATTTTTTCAACAATTTTTACAGCCCTGATAACCGGCGGTATTTGGGGCGGCGGGAAGTTGAGTTCGGTGTTTTGGGCGATTGTCGCAGTCATCTGCCAAAGGCAAATCAGGGAGACGAGTAAAGGTCTAACGCTCATGTCTTGCAATTTTTCCCAAGAATTGGGCAGTGAATACTGTAGTTTTGATTGATGTTGGTTTTAAAAAAATCTAACCTGGGGCTTGATGTCGTACATATTTTCGACAGCGCTCGGTTTTATTGAACATTTGGGCTGATTTTCTCTATATTTTCGCTTTTACTTGATGTTTCTATGAAAAAATCGCTTTTGTTTGTTTCACTTTTTACCCTCTCATTTTTTGCCTTTGCCCATGAGTTTTGGCTTTTGCCTAAAAAATGGCAGGTCGAACCTGGGCAGCCTGTGCAATTGCAATTGCGGGTAGGCGAAGGATTTTCCGGCGAACCCTGGGAGGCGGCTACCAGCCGCGTCACCAGCTGCACTCGTTGTTAGGGAAAACCGTCACCGATCACCTTAATACCCTGCAAAAACAAGGCATCGACAACCTATTTCTGACTTTTGACCGTCCGGGAACGCACTTGGTGACACTTTCCACCAACAGCAAATACATCGAACTCGAAGCTCATAAATTCGAGGATTACCTCAAAGAGGATGGGCTGGAACACATCCGCCAAATGCGTCGTCAGACTGGACAATCGGAGCGCCCGGGCAGGGAATTTTACCGTCGGGATGCCGCCACGCTGATTCAAGTGGGCGGCACCCCGACGGCGGTTTCAAAAAACTGGGTTCGATCTTCAGATACTGCCACAACAAAACCCGCTTTTGGTTACCCCGGAAGCCTTTTGACGTTTCAAATTTGGTTTCGGAAACCGCTCTCGGGGCATTGGTGCGCCATTGGCATCGGACGGCAAGCGGGGAAGTGAACCTACCTTTCAAATCTCCGACCGAAAAGGCAAGCGCGTTTTCAGGTGCCAGAAGGCGAACAAATGCTCAGCCTTGTTCACATGATGCCGCACTCAAAGCCCGCCGAAGCAGATTGGCAAAGCATTTGGGGTAGCCTAACCTGGATGCGTTAGGCTTCGCTTCCGCCCGCTCCACCAGGCCCAAGCTCCCGCCAACAGGCATTGCACCACTAACCAAAACGCCCCGCCGCTACTGCCCGGAACCGAAGCGGCAGCCACCTTATCGGGGAATTTCATAAATTCGTCGTAGTCCGCCGCCGTCAGTTTTGCCCGGCATCGAATTTTTCAAAAACCAGCCCGCCCAGTTTTTTTGCGCCTGGGCAAGGGCATCCTCCGAAGTATTGAACGCCCGGCGGCTCGTCCCGGCGAGGTCGGTCAGTTGGCGGTGGACGCTCAATGTGGGCGATAGCACCGTCAGTCCTCGGCAAAAGCCGATTGTGCCGTCGCCTTGCCTTCATATTGTAGTTTGATGCTGTCCCTGCGTTTTTTCACCTTCCATCAGCCCAAAGTCTTCCCGGTACCAGTCCTGCCATTCCTTTTCCGCGTCTGGTTTTTGGGTGTATTGTGGATGCTGTTTATAATATTCACCGAGGCGCTTGTCCCGGGTTTCTTCGAGTTGGGCATCCATATCCCGCATAGCGTTCATATAGCCGGCCCTTGACGGTACGGGGTGTATTTTTTCCGAAACCATATTGACCAAGGCCGGCACGACGAGTGTGAAGAGCAGCCAGGCGCCCACGCAAACGAGCGCATTTTGTGCCGAGGAGCCGCCCCGGAGGTTCACGCCCAAAGCAACTAAAAACCAGAAAAGCGAGTATAAAACAGCCATGCCGGCCGTCTGCCACGCCGCCGCCGAGGCAAGCAGAATGCCTGCCCAAAGCATGGCAGGCAGGGTCACGAGCAGCGTTAGCCCGGCAAGCAGGGAAAAACGGGCGAGCATTTTCATCAAAAAAAGCCGCCCGGTAGCCACCGGTTGCGCCGCTTGCAGCGCGAGCGTGCCCTGTTCCCGTTCGGCCGAAACGAGGTTGAACGACAATGCAATGACTAACAACGGCAGCAAAAAAGCCAGTACAAATGCCAAATCGAACGAACCGAAAGCGAGGTTGACCGGGTTTTCAAATTCACTGTCACCTCGTGGCTCCTTGCCCATGAGGGTGAGCCGCCAGGCGTCAGGTTGGAGATCGCTCACCCCGGCGGCGAGCAGGCTTTGCGGAGCGGGTTCGAGCGCAGTTACCCAGCCCCACGCCACATGCCACCTACGACGATAACATTGGTGGGGTCGAGCCACCAGCTATTTGATTTTATTAAGTTGCGGGCGATGCTGTCGGCCTGCATTTTCTGTTTTTCCAAGTCCGTTTGCTGTTTGACGAGCATCTCGCCAACGGACTGACGTTTGGCGGCAGTCCGCTGCATGCCGTTGTAAATGCCAAAGCTTACACTTGCTACTAAAAAAATCAGCAAGAGCCACAAGGCGGGACTGCGCAGGAGTCGCAGGGTTTCGTATTTTAATTGAAGTGAAAACATGACAGAGTTTTTAAACTGGTTTGAGCCTGTTGAAAAAGAAAATCGCCCCAACCCGCTAACAATCAACCAAACAAGCATTGCCCCGGCAGAGCTTTGCCCAAATCGCCGAGCAGACTGCCGAGCGTGGGCGGCTGGTACTCGAAGCGGGCGTTGTTGGCAAAAATGCCTTGCCCCGCTTGCCGTCCCAATCGCCGTATTTGAAATTATTGGTCAAATCGGCATTGAGTTCGCCGACGAGTTGCACCCGATAGCGTTCAGCCGCAGCGAGGAAATCGAAATATACGTCCACGTCAGTGCCGGCGAGCCGCTGGGAGAGGATGCCCGTAAGCACAAAAGGCGACACGACTGCTGCTGCCTGATGTACCTGCCGCTGTTGCTGATAGACTTTAAGGAGTTCGGACTTATGTTTTGGAAAACATCGTCTCGTGTTCTTCTCCCTTTTGCATGATGAATCCGTCCCAGTTGAAAGGCGGTTTTGGACACTGTCCACGCCGTATTTCGCCAGCGTTTCTTTCTCCAGTTTTTCGGTAAAGGCATCTGCAGGGTCGTGCCCGTCCACACCTTCTTCCAAATCTTCCTTGATGGCAGTGTTGTACGCTTGCCGGGTCGGAGCGGGGTGTAGTTGTTTGGCCAGATTAACCGCTGCTTTTGGCACAACAGAGACAGACCAATACCCATACCCCAGCGAGCCGAGGAGCGCCACATTTTGCCTGCCCGCCCATGCTGAAATCAGCAGCGTGAGGTGGATGAAACAGCCGAAATAGGCGAGGTAGAGCAGCATCGTGAGGGCATACCGAAGCCAATGTTCGCCCCGGCATTTGCCACGAGCAGCCCCAGCGCCCCGGCTGCGAAAAACGGCAAGCAAAGGCCAGCACCGCCGCCCACAAGCCGAGCGATTTGCCCCAAAACAGCGAGGACGGCTTTACGCCGTGGGCGAGCAACAACCGCAGATTGCCGTTTTCTCGCTCTGCCGCAGCCGAACCGAAGCCCAGCACGATGATGAACAAGGGAAACAGCATTCCCAACACAAACGACGGGGTCAGGGTGCCGAGCCTTGCAACGACGCCCTGATCTTCAGCCATTTTAAACTGGGAAGAATTGGAGCGGTGCCCTTCCAGAAAGAGTGTATTGCCAGTAAATACGGGCGGTTTGCGACGCTTCGACGTGCTGTTTTTTTAGAGATGTGTAATAGTCATAAGCCCCGAAAAGGGACAGGAGAAAAAGCCCGCTCAACAGTAGCGCAGCCGTGCGGAAACGCCCTTCCCGAAGGAGGTTTCGGAGTTCTTGTTTGGCAATTATAAAAACCATAATCAGTTCATTTTAAATGGTTTGAAGATATATGTCTTCAATTTCCTTGGCGTGCAGTACGTCTTGGGTATTGTCGAGAATATTGACTAAACCGCCGTCTTTCATAATTCCGATACGGGTGGCCACGTCCTTTGCCCTGAAGATATCGTGGGTTGCCATAAGCACGGCGACGCCGTCGTTTTTCAGGCGCAGCAGCAAATCGCTGAAGTCATTGCTGGCCTTTGGATCGAGCCCGCTCGTCGGTTCGTCGGGGCAAAGCGCCTTTGCCTGTTTTGCCATTGCGATGGCGATGCCAACCTTTTGGCGCATGCCTTTGGAGTATTCCGATACCCGCCGTTTGCCGTCGGCTTCCTGCCGGCCCGCTGTTTGGAGGCAGGTCAGGAGTTCGTTTTGTCGTGTCTAAAACCGGCCAATCGGCTAAAATAGTCAGGTTTTCCAGCCCGGTCAGGTTCGGGTAGAACATGACCACTTCGGGTCAAGTAGGCGAGGTGTCGTTTGCTTTCGATGGGCTGTTCTGCGTCTAAGCCATTAATCAATGCTTTGCCGCTTGTTGGCTCTGTGAAGCCGAGAAAGCAGTTGATGGTGGTGGTTTTGCCTGCGCCGTTCTGTCCGAGGAGGCAGAATATTTCGCCCGGGGCGATGTAGAGGTTCAGGTTGTCGAGGGCGATTTTGTCACTGTATTTCTTGGTGAGATTTTGTGCTGAAATCATGTGTGATGCTATTTTTAATGTTTTAAAAATACTCCTCCACCAATTTTGCGTTCACCATCGCCCCTGCCATATTGCCCGTTGCAGCGGCGTTGGCGACCGAGGCGCATCATGGAAGAATTATCCCCGCAGGCAAAAACGCCCTCGATGTTGGTCTGCTGAAAGGGTTCACTTTGACGTACCCCTGCTCCGTCAATTCGCAGCCAAGCGAAGCAGGCATCTCGGAATGTTGCACAAAGGAACCGCCGCATACGCCGCATCGAGTCGACCCGGCTGCCATCTTTGAAGATGACGTTTTTGATTTGCCCTCCCTCCTGCTCGGTTTTGCAATTTCCGTTTCAATGACTTTGACCCCGTGTTTGCGCAGTTTTCCCATTGAACCGTTTCGAGATCCGATTTCCCGTTGGTCATCACTGTCAGGTCGCTCGTCAAATTATTGACCAGTAAAGCGAGGTGAAACGCCCGCTGACCGTTTGCCATGATGCCCGTTTTTTGCTGCGGAACTCGTAGCCGTGGCAGTAGGGGCAATGAATGACTGTTTTCCCCAGCACTCTGTTAAGCCCGGGATGTCGGGCAGCAGGTCACCGATACCCGTTGCGAAGACGAGTTTTTCCCAAAAACACCTCGCCCGCCTGTGTTTTCACCTCAAAACCTGCCTCCGTTTTTTGCCTTCCACGGCCAGCCCTTTGTGGAAATGCACCGTGTCGTAGCGCTCCACTTGCTTCCGTGCCTTTCGGGCGATTTTCGCCGGAGCCTCGCCGTCGTGGGTGATAAAATTGTGCGAGTGTGGGGTGAAGCGGTTGCAGGGCAGCCCGCTATCCATTACCAGCACCCGCCGCAGCGAACGCCCCAACGCCATTGCCGCCGACAGCCCGGCATAACTGCCCCCGATGATGAGGACTTCAATTCTTTTTCCATTTTATTTGGACTTAAATTTTGAAAATCAATGTGTTGGGCGAGATTGAAAGCGCAATCGCTACCGTGCTGCCCATTTTGATGAAGCGTCTTCTATTCATATTGAAATTGAA